>JAEWJZ010000031.1 GCA_023386315.1 Bacillota bacterium
TGCAGCCGGCTATATATTTGTAAAGAGGAAGTTACAATATTTTTCAAAAAGCAAAAGTATAAATATTCAAATGTGGTATTAAAGGCCGCAGTTAACAAGCCCTTCAAAAATGATGGTTTTTAGAGTACTATAATAACTAAATTATGCAATTACCGAACGTAATAAGATTTCTTATCTCTTAAAACAGCATAAATAATGTTCGTTAGTTTTCTTGTAACATGACCTATAGCATTCATGTACGGCTTGCCTTCCGCTCGCTTTTTCTCCAAGAAACATTTCAAGTTTGGCTCATACATAGCTGCTCTTACAGATGCTTGCCAAAGAGCTCGTCTAAGATACGGTGATCCGCGCTTAGACATATGATTTTTAGTTGAGCTATATTCACCAGATTGCTTTATGGTTGGGTCAATTCCAGCAAAAGCGGCTAATTTTGCTGCTGATGAAAAACGGCTAATTTCCCCAATCTCACTAAAAATAGTTGCTCCTAATATAGGACCGATGCCTGGAATAGTCGTAATGTAACACTCAAAGGTACTAAATAAGTTGATTATTTTATCATCGATTTCTTTTATTTGATTTTCCATAAATTTGACGTGCTCAACATGTTGGCGGATCAATAATTTCATCGAATCAATGCCGAGAACGATACCAAATGAATTTTGTGCAAGATTTTTAATTTCTTCCGCTTTAGCAATCCCAAATCGTTTTCTACTTGGCACAGAAATCAAATCAGCCAGCTTCTCAGTTGGAATTTCGATAATATCATCAGGCGTGCAACATTTTGTTAATAGTTCAATCGACGTTAAACCAAAGATATCAGCAAAAAGTGTTTCGTATTCTGGAAACACTTGATCCAAGAGAGCAATAACCTTCTTCTTAAGATCGGCACACATATCAACAATGAATGTTCGTGCTCTACATAATTCTCTAAGTTCATAATATTCTGTGGATTGAATTGAGCCTTCAGAGTAATGACCAAATCTGATGACTTCTGCAATAATAAAACAATCACGTGTATCCGTTTTGACTTGCCTTATGTAGAGGTTTCTGAGTGCATCGGATTGAATAGGATTCATGACCTTAACAGAGTATTCTTTTCTGAATAAAGCAGAATAAAATGCAATCCAATAGTGGCTGGTTGATTCCATAGCAATGATGAAATTTTCTTTGTCTTGGCTGACTTTGTTAAGTTTTAAAAGAAACTCTTCAAAACCTTCAGAAGTGTTCTTGAAGCTGAATGGTTTTTGAATAATGGTGCCATTACCATCAATAATAATGGCTTCATGAGTTCGTTTCGCAATATCAACACCAACAATAAGCATAGCTTTATCTCCTTTCTAAGATGTTACGGACATATCCCCACTTCCCTATGGATTGCAACCTGCTTCGAGATTAGAAGAAAATCATAAAGATTTCGACATCCGGCTTATAAGCAATATCCCATAAGGCAGAGGACTCAAACTGCACTCAGTAAACATAATGTTACATGGTTAATAGAAGAGTACCTCTGTCCGTCTGAGTATATATTATCAAACATAAAAGGAGTTGATAAACAAGTTAAATGCATATTTATAATATTGCTATACAAAAAAATCCTGCTAAATCTCTATATAGAAATTATAGCAGGTTACATATCGGATATTCCGGGTTCAACTCCAATTAACCCCATGGCAATAATTGCAATTAAACATAGAAAAAAATTGCGAAAAAGATCCCGCTTGAAAAAAATATTTAAATAAGATATATAGTGTATTCGGTCTGACTCAATACAAAATTCCTCCTATCATTATATGTTAAAATAAGGTTAACTGTTATCCGGTATCATATTCTTCTTCCTGTAATTGCTTGGCGAGATTCCGTAATACTGCTTAAATGCATAGGAAAAGTGCTGAATGGAAGAGTAATTCAACCGGTCGGAAATTTCCGATATAGTAATGGCAGCGTCATTTAAATAGATTTTTGCCATAGACATCTTGGCTTCTGTTTTTTTCTGCTGAAATGTTTTTCCATAATAATCCTTCAGAAACCGCTCGGTCTGGCGTACGCTTAAGCCAAGCCGTTCAGCCAGATGCTCCATTGTAATGGTCTCATATTCATAAAGAAAGCTCTCTTCCACAATGATGTATTTGCTGTCCACCAGATTGGAGGGAGAAAAATGAACCTTCGACTGTGCTTTATATTCATAGTTTCGCACAATTTTAACTACGCATTGCTGAAGAAGGGCCTCCACTAAAATCATATATCCCGTATACCGGTGTTCCAGTTCAAAAAATATCTGCTGCATCAGCGGATACAGCTCCTGAGTATCCTGTCCGAACCAGAAATGGGTTTTTTCAAATTTAAAAGCCACCGTATCTGTCTCAGGCTGGGTGTGGGTGCTGTTTTTTTGTAATTTGAAATAAATACAGTACTCCGCCATAGGATCATTCTTGAAAGGAATCTGTTCATGCTCCACATGTGGACCTGTCATGTACAGGGTGTTGGGAGTAATATTATATATCTGGTCATCAATATTCACTTTGCCATGACCATAGGGAATATAGTGGATTTCATAGCTGTTATTTCCATGGCTGTGTCTTGGCATGGAACGAAGAAACCGTTCAAATACAATGTTTAAGACCAGAAATGTGGTATCGTCGATTACTATTTTTATATTTAAATCCTTATATCCTGTCCTCATGATTTCCCCCTCTGATTTCCTTCTTTAATCTTACTTTATCAGCATAATTTATGCAAGTCAAGGAATGTTCGATAACGCGACATACAGACGCTCCTTCTGTCTGGTTCCCCTCTAATTTTCCCCGGCAGAACCGGTATAATGGTAATTGTAAAGAGCCAAATGACCGTAACAATGTAAGGAGGAAAATAATATGTCACTGGTTACATCGGAACAAATGCTTTTGGATGCTCAAAAAGGCGGGTATGCCGTAGGAGCTTTTAATGTTGAAAATATGGAAATGCTGAAGGCTGTGGTGGCCGCAGCGGAGGAGCTTCGGGCACCGGTTATGCTTCAGACCACACCATCAACGGTTAAATACGGAACACTGGAAACATACTATGCCATGGCAGCAGCTGAGGCTGAGAAAGCAACCGTACCGGTATGCCTTCACTTAGATCACGGCAACAGCTACGAGCTTGTTCTCCAGGCAATCCGCGCCGGATATACATCAGTTATGATTGATGGTTCCCACGAAGACTTTGAGAGCAACATCGCTTTGACCAAGCGGGCTGCTGATGCTGCCAGAGCCTGCAGCATCACAGTGGAAGGCGAGCTTGGAAAGGTTGGAGGCAAGGAGGATGATCTGGAGGCAGAGGCGGACAACAACACAGATCCCATGCAGGCAAAGGAATTCGTGGAACGGACAGGGGTTCATTCCCTGGCAATTGGAATCGGAACCGCCCATGGCTTTTATGCAACCACACCCGTTCTGGACAAAGAGCGGATCAGTGAAGTCAAAAAGCTGGTGTCAGTGCCGCTGGTTCTTCACGGTGCCTCCGGTTTAAGCGACGAAGATGTAAGAGAATGTGTCAGCAGAGGAATGTGTAAGGTAAACTTCGCCACAGAGTTAAGAGTGGCCTATACCGATGCAGGAAAAAAGCTTTTAAAAGAGAATCCGGATACCTTTGATCCCAAGAAATTAGGCACGGTTGGAATGGAAGCAGTGAAGCAGTTTGTTAAGAACCGTATTCTGGTCTGCGGATGTGACCATAAAGCGGACTGATTTTATCAGGAGGAAAACATGAAACCTTATTTATTAGGGATTGACGTAGGGACCAGCGCCTGTAAGATTGCCGTTTTTGATAGAAATGGAACCGTTTTAGAAACTGCAACCGGGGAGTATGAGGTTTATTATCCCCAGACAGGCTGGGCAGAGCAGGACCCGGATGAGTGGTGGCGGGTGATCTGCAGCACGATGAAATACATATTTTCCAAATCACAGATAAAGCCGGAAGAAATCGCAGGAATCGGAATCGACGGACAGAGCTGGTCAGCCATAGCGGTCGACAAAGAGGGCAGTGTGTTAACCAACACACCCATCTGGATGGATACCAGGGCCGATGACATTTGCAGGGAACTGAGTGAGAAAGTGGGAGAACAGCGGATATTTGAAGTGGCAGGCAATTCATTGCAGCCTTCCTACAGCACGGCTAAGATCATCTGGTACCAGAGAAATATGCCTCAGATGTATGAGAATATTTACAAGGTGCTGCAATCAAACAGCTACATTGCTTATAGACTTACCGGTCAGATGACCCAGGATCTTTCCCAGGGATATGGTTTTCATTGCTTTGACATGCATACCGGAACCTGGGATCAGGCGATGTGCGAGGCTCTTGGCATTCCAGCGCAGATTCTTCCGGAAATTCACCCCTGCCATGAGGTGATAGGCACAGTGACGAAAGCTGCTGCAGCCCAGTCCGGACTGGCAGAGGGAACCCCTGTAGTAGCCGGTGGTCTTGACGCTGCCTGCGGTACCCTTGGAGCCGGAGTAATCCATGCCGGAGAAACCCAGGAGCAGGGAGGCCAGGCCGGCGGAATGAGTATCTGCATCGACAGCTATAAAGCAGATCCAAGGCTGATTTTAAGCAGCCACGTTGTACCTGGCAAATGGCTTTTACAGGGCGGCACAACCGGAGGCGGCGGAGCCATGCGGTGGCTGGAGAAGGAGTTCGGCGCATTTGAAAGAGAAGAAGGCAGAAGAACCGGGAAAAGCTCCCTGGATCTATTCAATGAAGCAGCCGCTAGCGTTCCGCCCGGCAGTGACGGACTGATCTTCCTTCCTTATATGGCAGGGGAGCGCTCTCCTTTATGGAATCCCTATGCAAAAGGCGTTTATTACGGTATGGATTTTGGAAAGACCAAAGGTCATTTCATACGTGCGGTCATGGAGGGAGTTGCCATGTCCTTAAGGCATAATCTGGAAGTGGCGGCAGAGGCAGGCGCATCCGTTGATGTATTAAGGGCCATGGGAGGATCTGCAAATTCTCTTTTGTGGACCCAGATTAAGTCTGACGTAACCGGCAAGCCTGTGATCGTTCCTTCTTCCGATACAGCCACAACGTTAGGGGCTGCAATTCTGGCCGGAGTGGGAGTTGGAATTTATGAAGATTTCGAAGAGGCAGTTAAGCTGACTGTGGAAAATAAGCGGTATCATGTTCCCAATCAGGCGGACAGTAACATCTATGACAGGAATTACCGGAAATATTTAAGCTTATATGAACATTTAAAAGATATGATGGTTCAGGAAGGAGAAAATGAGTCATGAAAGCAGCAGTTGTTTGTGCAAATGAGGACGTAAGGTATATGGATTATGAGGAGCCGCAGGCAGGTCCCGGACTGGTAAAGATCAAAGTAAGGGCATCCGGTATATGCGGATCTGATATTCCCAGAGTGCTGCATAACGGAGTACATTTTTATCCCATTGTTCTGGGACATGAATTTTCCGGAGACGTGGTGGAAGTCGGAGAAGGGGTTACATCAGTAAAGCCGGGAGACCGGGTTTCCGGAGCACCTTTAATTCCCTGTATGAAATGCGATGACTGCCAGAATGGAAACTTCTCTCTTTGCAGACACTATAGCTTTATCGGTTCCAGGCAGCAGGGAAGCAACGCAGATTATGTGGTAATTCCTGAGCAGAATGCGGTTGTATTTGATAAAAGCATTTCCTATGAGCAGGGCGCTATGTTTGAGCCTTCTACCGTTGCCCTTCACGGTCTGCTCCAGAATGACTACCGGGGCGGTGAGTATACTGCAGTTTTAGGAGGCGGAACCATCGGCATGTTTACCATGCAGTGGGCGAAGATCTTCGGAGCCAAAAAAGTGGTTGTATTTGATATCAGTGAAGAACGTCTGGAGCTGGCAAAACGTCTGGGCGCAGATGAAGCAATTAATACTACACAAGAGGGCTTTAAAGAAAAAGCGATGGCTCTTACAGAAGGAAAGGGCTTTACCTATGTATTTGAGACAGCCGGACAGGTACCAACCATGCAGATGGCATTTGAACTGGCAGCCAATAAAGCCAGTGTCTGTTTCATCGGAACCCCCCATGTTGATTTAACCTTTACCCCTTCCATGTGGGAAAACATGAACCGGAAAGAATTTAAGTTAACCGGGTCCTGGATGTCTTACAGCTCTCCCTTCCCTGGAAAAGAATGGAAGCTGACTGCTCATTACTTTGCCACAGGACAGCTGAAATTTGATCCCGGATTTATCTATAAGAAGATGCCCATGAGTCAGGCACAGGAAGCATTCCAGCTCTTTAAGACACCAGGTCTGGTAAAGGGAAAAATTCTTTTGGTAAACGAATAGGAGGGACCTATGATACTGACCGTAACATTAAATGCTGCCATTGACAAACGGTATGTAGTTGATGGTTTTTCACAGGGAGAAGTAAACCGCGTGAAAACATGTTCCTATACGCCGGGAGGGAAAGGCTTAAATGTTTCAAAGCCGGCAGTCATTGCAGGAGGCAGCGTTGTGGCAACCGGTTTTGTAGGGGGCCATGCAGGTAATTATATTGAAGAAGCCTTAAGCTCTTTGGGAATCACCAGCGCATTTTACCAGCTGAAAGGAGAGAGTCGTTCCTGCATTAATATCTGGGACGAAAAAAATAAGATTCAGACAGAATTTCTGGAACCTGGTTTTGAAGTGAAGGAAGAGGATTTTCTTGATTTTCTGGAACATTTTAAGAAGCTTGTAAAGGAGGCAGAAGTCATAGCCATATCAGGAAGCGTGCCCAGGGGACTTGACGGAACTGCTTACCAGAAGATGGTGAAGATCGGAAAAGAAGCAGGAAAAAAAGTGATCTTAGATACCAGCGGAAATCTGCTTAAGATGGGGATCGAAGCCGCTCCTTCCATGATCAAACCCAATTTAGATGAGATCCGTATGCTGACAGGAAAAAGCTGCGACAGCCTGGAAGAGATGATTGAAGCTGCAACGGACATTCATAAACGCGGCGTGGAGATCGTGGCGGTTTCCCTTGGCTCGGAAGGCTCCTTCGTGGTATGCAGCTCCGGTATCTACAGAGCCAGAGTGCCCAAAATAGATGCAGTAAATACGGTTGGATGCGGTGACTCCATGATTGCAGGTTTTGCACTTGGGCTTTCAAAACAGCTTCCAATGGAAGAAATATTAAGAAATGCAAGTGCTGTTTCAGCAGCCTCTGCGTTAAGAGAGGAAACAGGTTTCTTTCTGCTGGAGGACAGAGACCAGTTGCTGCCGCAGATAGAAATCACAAGAATCGGGGGTTGAAAATGAAATATTTATTAAAAAATGACCGGCTGGAAGTGGGATTTACCTCCCTGGGAGGAGCCCTCACATCCATAAAGAACGAAGAAGGTACGGAGTATTTATGGCAGGGAGATCCTGAGTACTGGAGCGGGCAGGCTCCGGTCCTGTTCCCCATCTGCGGCAGCTTAAGAGATAACAGGGCAGCCACAAAAGGAGGAAAGGAGATCCGGATGCCAAGGCATGGGATTGTCCGCAGGGAAGAATTCAAGCTGGAGTCTGAAAAAGAGGACAGCATCTGTTTTTCCATTTCAGAAAATGAAGAGATGCTGGGAAAATATCCTTACCCTTTTACTCTCTCTATTGAATACCGGCTGGAAGAAAGCAGCATTCATGTGACATATGGAATAAAGAATACAGGAACAGAGGCTATGCCCTTCTTTATCGGAGGCCATCCGGCGTTTCGCTGCCCCCTCTTACAAACAGAGGAGTATGGGGATTATCAGATTATCTTTGATGAAAAAGAAGAGAGAACCGCTCCCACACCGGACTTAAAGACAGGTCTGGTTGATATGGGACACAGGAAGGAAATCCTCTTTGACGGCAATATTCTTCCTCTCGCCCATTCCCTTTTTTATGAAGACGGCATCATATTTGACCGGCTGAAATCAAAAAAAGTAACCCTCTGCCACAGGAAAAACGGGCATGGAGTAGAACTGGAGATGGGATCCTTTCCCTATCTTGTAATCTGGTCAGCTGCCAACGACGGACCGTTTCTTGCTTTAGAACCCTGGACCGGGCTGTCCACCTGCAGTGATGAGAATGATGTATTTGAAGAGAAACGAAATGCAGCAATTGTAAAGCCAGGGGAAGAAAAACGGCTGAGCTATATAATTACAATTCTATAAAATGAGAAGGAGAATATGACAATGAAAGAATTTGTAAATCCGGCATTGGTGCCAAAAGTGAAATTATACACAGGGGAGGAGATTCCCTGTGTGGGTATGGGAACCTTTGGTTCCGACCGTTTTACTCCAGATGAAGTGTCTGCAGCTGTTGCGGGGGCGATCCGCTGTGGATACCGCATGTTCGACTGTGCGGCCTGCTACGGTAATGAGGATCAGATTGGTGAAGTATTTCATATGGCATTTTCAGAAGGGGCAGTGGAACGGAAAGATCTCTTCATAATGACAAAAGTATGGAACGACATGCATGAGAGAGTGGAGGAATCCTGCAGAAAGAGCATTGCTGATTTGCAGTGTGAATATATGGATATGTTCTTTATACACTGGCCATTTCCAAATTATCACGCTCCCCACTGCGATGTAGATTCCCGCAATCCTGATTCCAGACCATTTTCTCCGGAAGAATTTTTAAGAACCTACCGTCAGTGTGAGGAACTGGTAAAAAAAGGACTGATCCGCAACATCGGTATTTCCAATATGACAATTCCAAAGCTGGAAGCAGTTCTGCCTCACATGAACATTATGCCTGCAGCCTGTGAGATGGAGCTTCACCCCTGTTTCCAGCAGAAGGAGCTGTTTGATTATCTGGTTGCTCATCATATCCAGCCCATCGGTTTCATGCCGTTAGGTTCTCCCCAGAGGCCGGAGAGAGATATGTGTCCGGAGGATGTGGCGGATTTACAGACACCGGAGATGAAACTAATCGCAGCGGCTCACGGTGTTCATCCAGCTGTTATCGCTCTCAAATGGGCGCGTCAGAGAGGACAGATCCCCATTCCTTTTTCCATTCATGAAATGGAATACGTAAGTAACTTAAAGGCAATGACAGAGGATCCACTTACGGAAGAGGAAATGAGCCTGATTGCAACCCTGGAGAGGAATAACCGTCTGGTAAAAGGGCAGGTATTTCTATGGGAAGGTGCAGGCGACTGGCATGATCTCTGGGATGAGGATGGTTTTATTGTAAAATAACCGGGTAAATGTTACATAAGAAACAGCCGGAATTTTTGAAGCACAGGCATACAACTTCAGAAATTCCGGCCTTATTGCTATTTTCTTTTCTGGAAACTGCGCATACTGACTGTAGCGCTTATTGGAGATATGAGGGGATAGTTATATGTATAAGGTATTGTTGGTTGATGATGAAATTCTTATAAGAGAACGGATTTCTCAGAGAATACCATGGGGATCATTGGGGTTTGAGCTTGCAGGAACCTCCGAAAACGGAAAGGAGGCCATCGGCTTTATGGAGAAGCAGCCGGTGGATCTGGTGCTGACGGATATCTGCATGCCCTATATAGACGGCCTTGAGCTGGCAAAATATTTATATGAAAACAGGAAACATACTAAGACCGTGATTATAACCGGTTACGATGAATTTGAATATGCCAAAAGAGCGGTGGAATACCGTGTGCTTTCCTATGTGTTAAAGCCTGTCACAGCAGGGGAACTGATTGAAAAGTTAAAGGAGGCAAAAAAAATCCTTGACGGGGAAGCGGAAAATCTCCAGGTCCGGACCTATTATGAAGGGAGTTACCCCCTTTTAAAAAATCAGTTTCTGCTTCAGCTGGGACAGGGACGGATCCATGAGGACCAGATTGGGGATAAACTAAAAGAATTCCACATCGATTTTTCCGGTGAATGCTATTGTGCGGCTCTCCTGTGCCCGCGGGAACAGACGGAAAAAAAGGAAATATCCCAAATGGCGGACTTAATCCGGAAGAAGTGGAGCGAAGATGTGCTTGTGACCGAAGACGATGACGGTCAGATTCTTCTTTATGTGAAAAAGAAAAACAGCTCCCAGATAAAAAAAGAGATGGCAGATATCTGCAATGAATCTGCAGACCTCATTCTTAAGAAGATGGGGATAACAGTATACTGCATGGTTGGAACCTGTGTATTTAATTTAAGCGGGCTCAGCTTTTCTTTTGAAAAGGCCATGGAAATGAAGGAATATCTTTATCTGGAGCGGGAGCCGGGAATCTATGAATGGGACAGATTTCAAAAATACAGGCTCAGTGCCCAGGGATTATTAAGTGAAGGGGAACGGGAAAAACGAATTGTGCTTGCAGTCAGAAGCAATCTGGAAGAGGAGATTAAAACGGAGATTGCCCAGATCCGGAAGGAATGCCAGGCCAACTGGGTCACCAGGAATAAGGTTGTGGTGATCTACCAGAGCCTGATCCTTGCAGTCATGAATTTTCTGGAACGGCTTAATCTTGTGGAAGACGGATTTTTCCTGAAAGAACAGGAGATCATATCCGGACTTTTTGGCTGTTCCTATATTTCAGAGATGGAAGAAAAGGTAATGGACTTTTTTCATGCGGCACTGGAAATTGTGAACAGCAACAGAGGTAATTATGGGGATCATCAGGCGATAGCAGCACTGGAATACATCAACAGCCATTATTCTGACTGCAGTCTGTCCCTTCAGGAGATATGCGAAAAACTGGCCATCAGCGTCAGCTATTTCAGCTCTGCCTTTAAAAATTATACCGGCATGACCTTTGTGGAAGCGTTGACAAAAAAGCGGATGGAAAAAGCCATGGAGCTTTTGGAAAACACCTCCTTAAAGACTTATGAGGTTGCAGAAAAATGCGGATACAACGATGCTAATTATTTCAGCGCTATTTTTAAGAAGGCAACAGAAAAGACACCAAAAGAATATGCGGGACTGAGAAAGAACCGGAAAGGCAGCTATGAGAATCGAAGTCAGGTTTAAAAGTATACGGACCAATATGATCATTTATTTTTCCCTTCTGGTTCTTTTAACCGTAACTGTGTTCCTGTTCTTTTCCATACGGTTTACCAAAAGCAATCTTATGGATAATTCGGAAAAAAACAGCCGTCAGCTGATTGAGCAGGTCAATTTCAATATTGAAAACTACATTGACTACATGGAAAATATCTCCCAGGTAATTATGAACAACCGGGATATAACCGGATATCTTTTTGATGATGAAAAAGACAGCGGAGCGGATTTAAAGGAGGCTTTTCAGACCATCCTCCATGCAAGGACCGATATCTATAACATTGCTGTCCTTGGAAACAATGGGAGATATTTTATCAATAATGGAAGTGACAGCTTAAACATACGGGCCCGGCTTAAGGACAAGGAATGGTATCAGGATGCGAAAATGGCAGAAAGCAAAATCCTCATTTCCTCCTCACACGTGCAGAATCTGGTAAAGGACGATTATAAATGGGTGGTAACTTTAAGCAGGGGAATCCCCAATCCGGCTACCGGCCGTGTGGAGGGGCTTTTGGTCATTGATTTAAATTACGACGTTATCAATGATTTATGTGAATCCATCAGCCTGGGAAATAAGGGGTATGTCTATATCCTTGACGGAAAAGGAGAAATCGTCTATCACCCCCAGCAGCAGCTGATTTTAAGCGGGGTAAAGAAGGAACTTTTAAAAGAAGTGTCAGCCAGCAAAACCAGTCTTACCCATATTGATGAAAACGGAGAAAATAAGATTTATACGCCGTTCCATTCTAAAAAAACAGGCTGGACCATTGTGGGGGTGAATTATACCTCTGAGCTGGCAGGCAACGAACTTACCATGAAAACAATGTATACAGCAGCCGCATTTATACTGATTCTGCTGGCCAGCCTGTTTGCAGTCTTACTGTCAGCAAAAATCACCAGACCCATCAAGCAGCTGCAGGCAGCCATGAAGCAGGTGCAGGAGGGAAAATTCCAGCCGGTCAGTATTGAAACAGCAGGGGATGATGAGATCTCCAGTCTGACTCATTCCTTTAACAGCATGACGGAACGGATTGATGAGCTGATGAAGAAAAACAGCAAGGAGCAGGCGGAAAAGAGAAAGAGCGAATTAAAAGCGCTGCAATCGCAGATTAATCCTCATTTTCTCTATAATACCTTAGATTCCATCATCTGGCTGATCGAAACCGAAGATTCAGAACAGGCTATAAAGATGACCTCTGTTCTGGCCAGATTTTTCCGCCAGGCAATCGGCAATTCCAACATTTATGTGACGGTCTGGCAGGAGCTTGAATATACCAGAAATTATCTGCTGATCCAGCAGATGAGATATAAGGATAAAGTGGCTTTTGATATCAGGGTAGATAAAGAAATCATGGAGTGTGCTATCGTGAAGCTGGTTTTGCAGCCATTGGTGGAAAATGCCCTGTATCATGGACTGAAGTATAAAACTGAGCAGGGAAATATCCTCATCTGCGGGTACAGGCAGAAAGAAACCGTGATATTAAAGGTTATGGATGATGGCGCCGGAATGACGAAGGAAGCTCTTGATACTATTTTTCAGAAGAAGACAGACCAGAAGCATAACGGAGTGGGAATGAAGAATATTCAGGACCGGCTTATCATGTATTACGGACCTGGATACGGCTTAAGTGTGGACAGTAAGGAAGGGGAGGGAACCACAGTGACCATCACCATACCTTACCGGCTGATGGAGGATCTGAATGAAGAAACATAAAAATGCATTTTTAATGATTCTGTTCATTGCATTGTTTTTTCTGTTCCTGTCCGGTGTTTTTTTACTGGATGAGTTCGGGGAGAAGAAAACAGTTAAAATTGTCTTTATACCCAAGGTTCAGGACAAGACAAATGACTTCTGGATGTCCATGATATCCGGAGCAAAAAGTGCAGGCAAGGAATATCAGGCCAATCTGGTTATTCTGGCACCGGAAGAGGAAAATGATTATGAAACCCAGAAAAAATATATTGAAGAAGCAGTAAAGATGAAACCTGATGCCATCGCACTTGCTCCCATTCGGTATTCAGAAATGACGGACTGTGTAAAGCAGGTGACAGATGCCGGAATTAAACTCATCCTGATTGATTCCAAGCTTGATAAAGACTTAGAGGAAACCTACATCGGCACGGATAACCGGAACGCAGGCCTGCAGATGGGGAAAAAGATGCGGGATTTTGTGAGACCTGACACGAAGATCGCCGTGGTTTCCCATGTAAAAGGTTCTTCCACTGCCATAGAGCGGGAGGAAGGTCTCAGAGAGGGACTTGGGGATGAGGAAAGCAGGATTAAAATGGTCCTGTACAGCAATTCAGACTATAACCAGGCATATGAAAAAACCAGAGAGCTGATGAGGACGAATCCGGACATCACGCTGATTGCGGGGCTGAATCTGTATTCCACAGTAGGAGTGGCAAGAGCCATTAAAGAGATGAATTTAAGTCATAAGGTGCATGTGGTAGGTTTTGATAACGACATTGAAGGAATTCAGTATCTGGAAGAGGGGATCATTGACACCCTGATTGTCCAGAAGCCTTTTAATATGGGCTATATCGGGATCCAGACTGCGGTGGAAGCAGTGCGGGGAAAGAAGCCGCAAAAAAATATCTACTGCGATACGGAGGTGATTACTGCAGACAATATTTATACCGATGAGAATCAGAAGCTGCTCTTCCCATTTTAAGAAAGTAAAATCTTCTTCTTTTTTTGTAAGATCCTCTATATTAGAAAATTTCAATTCCGATATAATGGAATCATGAGAACGAAGCACATGGTTCAAAACAAAAAAAGAAGCGGAGAGTGAGAATGTGGGCAGAGTTATGCTGAGAATGAAGGGAATTGACAAGTCCTTTCCTGGTGTACATGCTTTGGATCACGTAGATCTGGAGGTAGAGGCAGGAGAGGTCCATGCGCTGATGGGGGAAAACGGAGCAGGAAAATCCACTCTGATGAAAATTCTTACAGGCATCTATTCCAAGGATTCCGGTACCATTGAATTCGAGGGCCAGGAGGTGAATTTTACCACTCCGGGCAAGGCCCAGGAAGCCGGGATTGCCATTGTCCATCAGGAACTGAATATGATGAATCACCTAACAGTGGCCCAGAATCTGTTTATCGGGCGGGAAATGATGAAGGGAGGATTCATCAGCGATTCCATGATGAATAAAGAAGCGCAAAAGCTGTTTCAGAGGCTGAATATTGAGATCAATCCATCGGAGGTCATGGGAAATTTAACGGTAGGGCGGCAGCAGATGTGTGAGATAGCGAAAGCAATTTCCAGAGATGCAAGGCTGATTGTATTTGATGAGCCTTCTGCAGCGCTGACGGAGACAGAGATTGAAGAGCTGTTTAAAATTATCAGGGACCTGCGTTTAAAAGGGATGGGTATCATCTACATATCCCACCGGATGGATGAAATTAAAGTGATTACGGACAGGGTAACTGTCATGCGTGACGGGACCTATGTGGGTACATTGACAACAAAAGACTGTACAAAGGATGACATCATCAATATGATGGTAGGCCGGGTGATTTACGAAGAACCCAAGCAGACTGGCAGTGTAAAAGAGGATGCCCCCGTGGTTTTAAAGGTGGAACATCTAAGCGCCGGGAAAATGGTAAAGGATGTCAGCTTTGAACTGAAAAAGGGTGAAATTCTGGGCTTTTCCGGATTAATGGGAGCAGGCAGAACAGAAACGGCCAGAGCTATTTTCGGAGCGGATAAAAAAGATGGCGGGGAGATCTTCATCAATGGCCGGAGAGCAGACATAAAGACGACGGAAGATGCAGTCAGTCAGGGAATCGGATATTTATCAGAGGACCGGAAACGCTATGGACTTGTGGTTTTTAAGTCTGTGGCGGAAAACTCCACCATGGCTTCTCTCTCTTCCTTTATGAAAGGCTTCTTTATCGATAAAAAGAAGGAGCATCAGCAGGCAGAGCATTACGTTCATCTGTTAAATACCAGGACTCCGGGCGTAGACCAGCTGGTGGTGAATTTATCAGGAGGAAATCAGCAGAAGGTGGTAATTGCCAAATGGCTGATCAGAAACTGTGATATTCTGATTTTTGATGAACCCACAAGAGGAATTGACGTCGGAGCTAAAAGCGAGATCTATCATCTGATGAATGAGCTGGCAAAACAGGGGAAATCCATCATCATGATCTCGTCGGAGATGGCTGAAATTTTGCGGATGAGTGACAGGGTCATCGTAATGTGTGAAGGACGCATCACAGATGAAATCCCAATAGAAGAGGTGTCGCAGGAGAGGATCATGGCTGCGGCTACCATGAGAAATCAGGAGGTCAGCAATGGAAAAACTGAAAAATAACCCGCTTGTTAAGGCAATAGGAACCCAGAGGCTGGTGGCGCTGCTGGCTCTTATCGTAATCTACCTGGCATTCGGAATCATGAATCCCAGATTTGCAACTTATAACACCATGGTGAACATTTTTGATGCCTCTTATTATATTGGATTCATGGCAATCGGTATCTGCTTTGTTATTGCAACCGGCGGGATTGATTTGTCCATCGGCACAGTTCTTACCATGTCCGGTCTGGTGGCAGGATACTTAAGCGTAAATATGGGATTTCCCATATGGCTGGTGATTATTATCTGCATTCTGATCGGAACTGCCTTCGGTGTTGCAAACGGCCTTCTGGTCGCAAAGCTTGGGCTTCCGCCTTTTATCGCAACACTTGGAACCATGATGCTTTCAAAAGGAATCGGCTCCATCATCACAGGAGCCCAGTCAGTTACCTGGAAATCAGGTTCCGATCCGGAGGGCTGGTACCGCGCTATATTTAAAATTAAAACAGAGAGCGGAATCCTGATTCCGACTGGTTTTCTGTTCCTGATTGCGGCTGCAGTTGTTATGGCAGTGGTAATGAACAAAACCAAAGCAGGCCGCTATATCTTATCTCTTGGAAGTAACAAAGAAGCAACCAGATTATCCGGAGTCAATGTTGATAAATATTTAATTATTGCCTATATCATCAGCGGCACATTTGCAGGTATTGCAGGTCTTGCCTATTCTACCATTTATTCCACACTGCTGCCGGGAGGCGGAGCCGGATTTGAGATGGATGCCATTGCTGGTGTCGTAATCGGCGGAACCTCCATGTCAGGCGGAATCGGAACCATAGCAGGCACCATGATCGGCGTATTTATTATTTCCGTATTAAAGACAGGGCTCCCATTTGTGGGACTTCAGACCCACTACCAGCAGGTAGCCACCGGTCTGGTCATCATCGTTGCCGTATTTGCAGATGTGTACCGCAACAGGAGAAAGAACTGAGCGTAGTGTAATTCGTAAGAAATTACATAAATAAAATCAGGAGGAAGCAATAAAATGAAAAAAAATGTATGGGGCGTTTTACTCACAGCAGCTATGATGGCATCACTGACTGCCGGCTGCGCAAGCAAATCATCAACCAATGATGCGGGAAGTACGAAAGCGGCAGAAAGCAAAAGTGAACAGGCAGCCACAGAGGCAGCTGCAAAAGGCAAGGAAGACATGACGGTTTACATGGTGGCAAAGGGCTTTCAGTCCCAGTACTGGCAGGCAGTATATAAGGGAGCGCAGAAGGCGGCCGGAGAACTGGGAGTTCATCTGGAATTTCAGGGACCGGATTCAGAGTCAGATATCGCCCAGCAGGTTCAGATGATGAACAATGCAGTTCAGATGAAGCCGGCAGCTATCGGTCTGGCAGCGCTTGATGTTTCCGCGCTTAACGACAGCATTAAATCTTCCCAGGATGCAAAAATTCCGATTGTCGGATTTGACTCCGGTGTTCCGGATGCACCAAAGGGAGCCGTTGTTGCCAATGCGGCCACAGATAATTACAAGGCAGGAGAAGTTGCAGCAGAAAACACCTATCCCCTTATTAAAGACTTAATTGCAAAGTCATCAACAAGTGTCCGCATCGGCGTGCTGAACCAGGATGCAACCTCTGAGTCCATTATCAGCCGTGGTCTTGGCTTTATTGACAAAATAACAGAGTTAATAAAAGCAGACGGAAAAACCGTATGTATCACCGGTAATGATAAGTTTGTAACGGACTCCAAGACAGATAAAGGCAGTTCAGCAGATGTAATACTTGATGTCGCGGTTCCTGCAAAGGTAGAAGCTTCCCTGATGACTACCGATGCCCAGACTATTTTAAACAAACAGGATACCATCTGTATCTTCGCTTCCAACCAGAAGACCGGTGAAGGTCTGATTACTGGTGACGAGAATTTAGGAAGATTAGGAAAAGATGTGATTGGAGTTGCCTTTGACTCCGGAACCATGATTAAAGATGCAATCAAATCCGGAAAACTGGCAGGCGCTGTTACCCAGGCTCCGGTGGAAATCGGTTATCAGACTGTAAAGCTGGCAGTTGCAGCTGCAAAGGGAGAATCCGTTGCAGATGCTGATACAGGAAGCCAGTGGTACAACAAAGACAATATGGACAGCAGTGAGATTTCACAAAACTTATACGATTAATTATGCAGCGCTCTCCTTTATAAGGAGAGCGCTCTTTGAGAAAAGGAGAAAAATATTATGTTAAAAGGAATACCTTCCATTATCAGTCCTGAGTTATTAAAGATTTTATGTGAAATGGGCCATACCGATGAGCTTACCATTGGAGACGGAAACTTTCCGGGCCATACTTACGGCAAAAAAGTGATCCGTATGGATGGCCACGGAGTGCCGGAAATACTGGATGCGATCTTACAGCTGTTTCCTCTTGATACCTATGTGGATCACCCGGTTACCCTGATGGGTGTGGTTCCGGGAGATGACGTTAAGACGCCGATCTGGGACAAATATAAGGAAATTGTGGCAAATCATGACGAGAGAGGAGCTGCCTGTTTTGAAGAAATCGATAAGTGGGATTTCTACGACCGGACAAAAAATCACTCCTCCGTCGTCATTATGACAGGCGAAAGTGAACTATACGCCAATATTATCCTGAAAAAGGGAGTGGTGAAATAAAAGAATCTTACCATTGCCATGTCCTGAAAAGCGAGTATAATGAGGATAGAACCCGAGAAAAGGAGGGAAAATAAATGAAGTATCGGATTAATCCCAAAAATCAGGACGAACTTTCGGCACTGGGCTTTGGCTGCATGAGATTCAGCCGGGATGAAAAAGAAGTGGAGAAGCAGATCATTTATGCAATCGAGCATGGAGTCAATTATTTTGACACCGCTTATATTTATCCCAACAGTGAGGCTGTCTTAGGAAGAGTGCTTTCAAAAGGATACCGGGAACGTGTGAAGATTGCCTCCAAAATGCCTCCCCACACCATTAAAAAATATGAAGATTTTGACAAGGTTTTTCTAACCCAGTTAGAGAGGCTTAAAACGGATTACATTGATTATTATTTAATACATATGCTGCCGGATACCAAAGTATGGGACCGGTTAATAAAGCTGGGTGTAAATGAATGGATCGGGGAAAAGAAAAAAAAGGGGCAGATACTTAATATAGGTTTTTCCTATCACGGCGGCAGGGATGAATTTATCCGGCTGGTGGACATCTACCCATGGGAATTCTGCCTGCTTCAGTATAATTATTTAGATGAGAACAGACAGGCCGGCATAGAAGGAATCCGATATGCTTCCGGCAAGGGGCTTCCGGTAATGGTTATGGAGCCTTTAAGAGGCGGAAAGCTGGTGACGAATCTGCCAAAAGAGGTGGAGTCTGTCTGGAACAACGCTCCTGTGAAGCGGTCACCGGCAGAGTGGGCATTTAAGTGGCTGTGGAACCAGCCGGAAGTTACGGTTGTGCTGTCAGGAATGAATTCCATGGGGATGTTAAAGGAAAACATCAGAGTGGCATCCGAGACGGAGGTAAACGCCTTTACAGATGCTGATTTTAACCTGTTTAAACAGGTTAAGGCTATACTTGATCAGACAATTAAGGTTCCCTGCACCGGCTGCAATTACTGTATGCCATGTCCCATGGGAGTGGATATCCCAACCTGCTTTTCCTGTTATAATGATATGGAGATAGAGGGGAAATTAGCTTCCAGAGGCAAATATATCATGCAGACCAGCATTAAGAAGGAACCACGCAATGCATCTCTTTGCGTAAAATGCAGGAAGTGTGAATCCCATTGTCCCCAGCATATTAAGATCAGCGAGGAAATGACACAGGTGGCAAAATCCATGGAAGGGGTTACCTATAAACCCTTGCGGTTCCTGATTAAAAAAGTGATGAGACTTGATAAATGACGAAAAATACCGGATGCAGCATTTGCATTCGGTATTTTTTGTTACTCTATATTATAGTCTGAGCAGCCGGCAGTAATCCCGTTCTGTTTCAATGACACATTCGGCAATCAGCGTGGTGAATGGTTCCATATCATTCAGCCGCCTGGAGGCGGACAGTGCATTAATTATATAATACAATAATTAGTCTTTAAAATGACAGGCTAATTATTTTTTGTGGCAGACAACTTTAATTCAGCTTGACAACCTGACGATATTATAATTAAAATATTTGAAAGAATGCTGGAATGGAATGACAGATAAATGGGTTGAATCAGAATACATATGATAGAGGTGATGGTATGCTTAGCCATATACGAATGAAAATGCTTCTGATCGTTATTCCGGTATTATGTGTGGTCATCATGCTGAGTTATAGTGCAAGTGTACGAACAGCTAAGAGGATCGTTGATCAGGAAACCAGTGAAAGAATATCTGCAGAAAAGGAAATACAGAAAAATATTATCGGAAAAAATATGAATGATGCTGCTGAAATATCACGGGTTCTGGCAGTGTTTGCGGGTCATGGGTACAAAGATCATCCTTCTGATTATTACATTCATATTTTAGAGCCGGTTGTCAGAAACAATTCGTTTATTTTAGGGGCTGGATTCTGGTTTGAACCTTATCTGTATGATCAGTCTCAAAAATATATGGGTCCCTATGTGTACAGGGATGGTGACCGGATTATACCAACTTTCGAATACAGCAGCTCTGATTACGATTACTTTTCACAGGATTATTACACTCTTGCAAAAAAGATGAATAAGACTGTCTGGACCGACATGTATTATGACCAGACCTCCAATTTGTATATGATTACCTGTTCCCAGCCTGTTACAGACGAAAACGGAACATATATCGGCTGCGTAACTGTGGATGTAGGTCTGTCTTCCATGCAGAAATTTATCTCGGACTACATTGCCAGTTATGGCGGAACGACCTATATTATCAACAGGGAAGGAACCTATCTTGCTGCGGAAAACGAAGCAGTGGTGAAGGCAAAAGGCAGTGTATACGATTCGGAGAATCAGTCCTTTCTTGCTGCTGTTTCTGAAATCATTTCCAATGCGAATGGAAACACTTTCTATTACCGGAATAAACAAAAAATCAGCCTGTATTATAAAAATCTCAATGACCTGGGCTGGAAAATTGTTTTTGAGATTCCGGAGAGTTCCATTAATCAGCCTTTACGTCAGCTGTCAGACACATTTATATGGATTTTCGGTCTTTCTCTGCTGTTTATGTCTTTCACTGTTTTTATTCTCACGGACAGAATTATTGACCGTCCGGTAAACGCTATTTTAAGAGAAATAAAAAGCATTGGAGAACGCCGCTTCGACCAGAAAGTGAGCAGTGAGCTGGTTACAAGATCAGATGAATTCGGATTAATAGGAAAGTCTCTTGAAGAAATGAAGCAGCAGATAAAGCAGAGCAGTGAAAAGCTTAATCAGTCTCTGAATGAGAATGTTGATTCCCAGAAACAGTTAATCCGGCAGAATCAGATCTTAACAGAGCGGGAAACCCAGATGTATCACAGTCTGAAATATGCAAATTCCCTGATGGAAGCCATTCCGGACACGGTATTCGTCATTTCCAAAGAAGGGGTATTTCTTGACTGCATCGGAGATATGGATCATTTGTTTTTTAAAAAGGATCAGTTTATCGGTAAAAATATTAAAGATGTGATGCCCCGCCGCATCGCGGCAAAGGGAAGTGAGCTGATCAGCCAGGTTTTTCTTACTGGAGAGAACCAGAAGATTGAATATGAATGGACCAGTGGCCAGGTCAAAGAATATCATGAACTCAGGATAGTAAAATGGTTTGATGATAAAGCTATTGCAATTGCCAGAAACATAACGGAAACTCATAATTATATCAGGGAAATTGAAGAAATCAGTTATCATGATCAGGTGACCGGACTGCATAACAGAAGGTATTTTGATAAAAAAGCGAAAGAACTGGACCGGGAAGAGAATTATCCAATGAGCGTTATTTTTTCCGATCTCAACGGATTAAAGATGGTAAATGACTCCTTTGGCCACGAATATGGAGATTATATGCTGAAACGATTTGCTGAAATACTGGCGGATTCGGAAAAGGAAGGGGAATTGATCAGCCGTGTAGGCGGAGATGAGTTTGCTATTATTTTAAAAAAGACTGAGAAAGCGGAGACAGAACAGTATATCAGGGAATTAAAAGAAAAATGTACAGGCGAGACCATCAATGGAATCGAGCTGTCGGTTTCATTCGGCTATTGCATTATAACGGATTCCGGTTTATCCGTTCAGAATGCTGTGAAGCTGGCAGAAGATGAGATGTATCAGAACAAATTATATGAGGCTTACAGCAGAAGAAGCAAAACCCTGGATATTATATTAAACACCCTTCATGAAAAGAATCCAAGGGAGGAACAGCATTCCCAGAGGGTAGCAGAACTTTGCGAAACAATGGCCAGACAAATGGGGATGCCTGACAGTGACGTTAAGAAGATTAAGGCAGCCGGGCTGCTCCACGACATCGGAAAAATTGGAATTCAGGAAGCGCTGCTGAATAAACCGGGTATTCTGACAGAAGATGAATATCAGGAGATCCGCAAGCATTCAGAAATCGGATACCGCATATTAAACACCTCCCCCAATATGTCGGAAATAGCAGAGATTGTTTTATGCCACCATGAACGGTGGGATGGAAAGGGGTATCCAAAGGGAAGAAGCAAAACAGATATTCCGCTGTTTGCAAGAATTATATCTATTGCGGACGCCTACGATGCCATGACGAGTGACAGAAGCTACCGGAGGGCAATGCCGGCTGCTTATGCAAGAAATGAACTGATCCGGGGTGCAGGAAAGCAGTTTGATCCGGAGCTGGTTGATTTTTTTGTCAATCATGTAATCGGATTGAATTGACTTCGGATGTCTGCTGTGTTAAAATCGAGAAAAATCAATATAGTTTTGGGGAGCTGGTGACCCGGCTGAGAGGAAGTTTTGAACTTCGACCCGTTTAACCTGATTTGGGTAATGCCAACGTAGGGACAGCCACTCTTACTGAATATCATGAGATATGTCTTTCTTGGCATATCTCATTTTTTTCCCTCAAAACCAGGAAAAGGAGATAAGAACATGTTTGAACAGATCATTACAAATGTAAGAAACAATGTACCACTGGTTCATGCAATCACAAACTATGTGACTGTAAACGACTGCGCCAACATCATACTGGCCAGCGGAGGATCCCCGATTATGGCTGATGACATCAATGAGGTCCGTGACATCACTGCTATTTCTTCTGCTCTGGTGCTCAATATGGGAACCCTTAATGAGAGGACGGCTGCGTCCATGACTGCAGCAGGAAAAACAGCAAATAAATGCGGCCTGCCTGTTGTTTTGGATCCTGTGGGAGCCGGGGCGTCAGCATATCGGAATAAAACAGCATTTCAGCTTTTGGAAGAGATAACGTTTTCGGTGATTAAAGGAAATATATCTGAGATTAAATTTCTGGCTGCAGGAGAAGGGAGAACCTCGGGAGTAGATGCCTGTGAAGCGGATAAAGTGACAGAGGACAATTTAAAAAGCGTGGCAGACTTTGCAAGAGCATTTTCAAAAAGAACCGGCTCCGTCATTGTGATTACCGGTGCAATTGATCTGGTGGCGGATAAGAACCATGTGTTTGCAATCAGAAACGGCCATTCCATGATGAGTAAAATCACTGGGACGGGCTGTATGCTTTCTGCTGTTGCCGGAAGCTTTGTTGGTGCCAATCCCAGTGATATATTTCCCGCATCCGCAGCCGCTGTATGCGGGATGGGGGTATGCGGTGAACTGGCATATAAAAGACTGTGTGAACTTCATGGAGGCACCGGTACATACCGTATGCTATTAATTGATGAAATGAGCAGACTGGATGAAAAAATGCTGGAAGAAGGTGCAAAGTATGAATGTATCTAAAGAAAACATGCTTTTGTATGTGGTCACTGACCGGACGTGGCTTGGCAGCAGCAGGCTTCATGAGCAGGTGGAGGAAATCCTGGAATCTGGTGCTACCTTTATCCAGCTGAGGGAAAAAAATCTTGATTTTGACAGCTTTGTAGCCGAAGGGAAGGAGATTAGAAGAATTACATCAAAGTATAAAACTCCTTTTGTGATCAATGACAATATTAAAGTTGCTCTGGCTGTGGGAGCAGACGGGGTTCATGTTGGCCAGAAGGACTTAGAGGCAAAAAAATGCAGGGAACTGATCGGAGATGATAAGATACTTGGAGTATCCGCCCAGACAAAAGAACAGGCACTTCTGGCTGAAAAAAACGGTGCAGATTATATCGGGGTGGGAGCAGTTTTTGAAACTTCTACGAAAACCGATGCCAGACCAGTTTCCTTTGAGACTTTAAAAGAAATCTGCAGCTCCGTATCCATTCCGGTCATTGCCATAGGAGGAATTAATGAGGATAATATCTTAAAGCTGAAAGGGAGCAATATTGACGGAGTAGCCGTGATTTCCGCAGTGTTTGCTGCCAGGGATAAGAAACGGGCAGTGAAGTCCCTTTTATCCCTTTCAAAGGAGGTGGTTTTATGAAAAAGGTTTTGACGATTGCGGGCTCCGACTGCAGCGGAGGCGCCGGTATTCAGGCAGATTTAAAGACAATGACTGCCCACAAGGTATATGGAATGAGTGTAATAACGGCTCTGACCGCCCAGAATACCACAGGTGTTACATCAATTATGGATGTGACACCTGAATTTGCAGGACAGCAGATGGATTGTGTTTTTACAGACATTATTCCGGATGCAGTTAAAATCGGTATGGTTTCAAACAGCGGGATTATAGAGACGATTGTGGGAAAGCTAACAGAATACAACGTGAAAAATCTGGTAGTTGATCCTGTTATGATATCAACCAGCGGCTCGAAACTGCTTTCTGAAAAGGCGATGGATGCGCTTATTACGAAACTGCTGCCTATGGCCCTTCTTGTCACACCGAATATTCCGGAAGCAGAGGCACTTTGCGATGTGAAAATCAGAAGCAAAGACGACATGGAAAAAGCGGCGGAGGCAATCTTTCAAAAGCTGAACTGTGCAGTCCTGATAAAAGGCGGTCATTTAACGGAGAGTTCCGATGATCTTTTGTATACAAAAGAAAAAATGATATGGATAACAGGCAGACGCATTGACAATCCCAATACGCATGGGACCGGATGCACGCTGTCGTCTGCAATTGCCTGCAGCCTTGCAAATGGCTGTTCCCTGGAACAGAGCGTAAAGAATGCCAAAGCGTATGTTACCGGAGCTTTAAATGACCAGTTAAATATCGGTAAGGGCAGCGGTCCGTTAAATCATATGTGGGGATTGACATAAACTGTAAACTGTTATAGTATTAAGTAAACTACAAGTTTACTTTTTGAAAATAACGGAATTACAGGAGGTACAGCAATTGGGAGCGGAAGAACGAAAGCAACTGGAGAAAGAAATTAAGAGAAAGGACATTATTGATGCTGCGGAGAAAGTTTTCTTTGCAAACGGATATGAGAATTCTTCCATGGATGCCGTTGCGAAGAAAGCGGAATTCAGCAAACGAACTGTTTATGTGTATTTTAACAGCAAGGAACAAATCTATTTCGAAATTATGATCAGAGGTTACAGGAAGCTTCTCAAGATGATGGAAGAAGGGTTTGAAAAAGAAAAACCAGCCAGTGCACTGGAAGAGCTTCGCTGTATTTTCTATACCTTATTTTCCTTCCGTGACAAATATGAAGATTACTTTAAGGCAATTATGGAGTATGAGACAAAGGATGAAGGGAATCAGGCCGGTGTCAGCGGGGATTCCAAAGAAGAGTGTTACCGTCTGGGTGAAGAAGTCCTTTTTTATCTTACAGAAGCGTTAAGAAAAGGAAAGAATGACGGAAGCCTTAACCGTGATATGGACTGTAAGAAAACAGCATTGATCTTATGGGCATTTACCGTAGGAGCCTTTCATGCAGGAGGCAGGAAAAAGGAGTATCTGGAGAATTATCACCATATTAGTGTGGAGGAATTCTTAGAAGAGTGCTTCCAGCTTTTACTCCGGCTTGTTACTGTTAAGGAGAGCGGGGTATGAAATTCAGGTTATGCAGAAAGATCATTTTAAAGATATTTACCAGCGCTGCCGGTTTGATCTTATTGCTTTTGTTTGGATTATTTATTCTTGGCGGAGGATTTATGAAGCAGTCTTATTTAGAACCATGGGATAAAAATTATGCATCAAAGTATACAGATCCGCGAATACGGCTGGCAGCAGCCGGACTGCTGGCAGCAAATAACCATAATATGCAGCCGTGGAAAGTGAAGCTGGATAAAGCAGATCCCATGGTACTTTACTTATATGCAGACAGCTCAAGGACCACAAAAGAGGTGGATCCCCTTTACCGGCAGATGATGATCACTCAGGGAACATTTTTAGAATATGTCAGAGTGGCAGGAGAAAAGGAAGGATTCCGCACGGATATCGCGGTTTTTCCAGAGGGTGAGTATGAGGAAGGAGATCTATTAAGCAGCATGGATAAAAAACCGGTTGCAAAGATCACACTTTCACCTGCGAAGCCGGAAGAAAGTCCCCTGTATAACGGGATGTTTCTGGCAGATACAAACCGGGGAAATTATAAGAAGGAAGTTCCAGATTCTTTACAGATTTTAAAGCTTTCTAAACTGCCGGATGAGAACGGGCTGTCCATAAAATTTTATACAGAAATAGCTGATCTGGATAAAATTGGGAACTATGTCATGGAAAGTGCAAAGATCGAGGCCGGAGTGACCAGGGCAATGGAGGAATCCAATGCAATATTCCGTGCAAATGAAAGAGAGAAGAACAAATACCGTTGGGGTTATTCCGTTGAAGGACAGGGAGCTTCCGGTTTTAAACGGTATCTGCTGCAGGGATTAATCACCATGTTCCCTTCAATAAATGAAGGAAAAGGTGCGTCTCAAAACTTCATTCATTATACCAGAACAGCTGTTGACCATACACCCGCTTATGCTGTCATAACCACCAACGGAAACAGCCGGACAGACCAGGTGCTCAGCGGTATGCTTTACAGCAGGCTGGTTCTTACCGGACATACCCTTGGTCTTGCCATGCAGCCTTTGAGCCAGGTGCTGGAAGAATATCCGGAGATGAAACAGCCATATGATGATTTCAGAAACGAATACGCCGGTCAGGGTCAGACCATACAGATGCTTTTGCGGATAGGAAAACCGGAGACTTCCGCTCCAAACTCCATGAGGCGCGATGTCCTCAGTTTCATTATGGAATAATTTGCCAAAATTTGTCGAATTTTGAAATTAATATTTGTAAAAATCCCGATTCCAATGTATAATATTTATTATATTCAAATATTACGACAAGGGGATATCTGCATATGAAGACAATAAAAGGCAAACTGTTTTTTGTTATATTTATTTTGTTATTTGCAACCTCAGCAGTCAATGTGATTACAGGAATCAGTGCCAGTTATTACAGTATAACGGAAAATACGAAAAGTGACATGAATGCAATGGGAGAAATTGCTGACACTGCATTGGCAGCAGAGATCAGCCTGTTAAAAGAACAGGCACAAAGTCTTGCCAGTCAGATGGGTGAAGTGCAGTCCGGTGATTTAAGTAAGAAGCTTAATTCCATGGATTCAGCGTTAAAAAACACAAAGTTTAAAGCGCTTGCGGCTGCCGGTCCGGATGGAAAGTTATTCAGTACGGATAAAACTCTGGATGGGCAGGATTTTTCAGCAAAAAGTTTTTTCACAGACAGTTTAAATGGGAAAACCACTGTTTCCTCTACGGAAGCTTTGGACAATCAGATGGTATTTTACGTATGTTCTCCCCTGCCCTCTGGATCCGGTGTGGTAATCGGTGTTTTAGACAGTCTTTATTTCAGCAGGATTATTGAAAATATTGTGATTGGAAAAACGGGTAATGTATTTATGCTGGACAGCACAGGTACCTTCGTTGCCAATAAACGTCCAAATCTGGTTGAGGAAAGACAAAACTTTATAGAAAAGGCAAAAACAGATTCTTCCCTGGTAAATGCAGCAAAAGTCTATAATAAAATGATAAAAGGGGAAAAGGGAGTAGACCGGTATGAATATGAGACAGGAGCCAGAATCTGTGCATATGGTCCGGTGAGCAATTCCGACGGCTGGTCCTATGGAGTGGTAGCACCCCTTAAGGAAATGACCGCCTCTGTCATTTATACGATTATCCTGCTGCTGGTTTCATCCGGCATTTTAATTATAATCGGCATAATCGCGAGCTTTACACTGGCTAACAGCCTGTCAAACCCCATAAAGAAAATAACCGGACGGATGGAGCTTTTGGCAAACGGAGATCTGGAAAGCCAGGTTTATATACATAACAGTAAGGATGAGATCGGCATTTTATCAAGAAGTATTGCTGATATGATAAGTTCCCTTAAATCCTATATTCAGGAAATAGCATATATTTTACAGCAGGTGTCTGCCGGCAACTTAAACGTGTCATCTGATGTGGAATACAAAGGTGAATTTATAGAAATACAGACATCGTTAAACCAGATTACGGATCAGTTAAATAATGCATTCAGGGAAATCATTGTTTCCGCCAGAGAAGTAAACAGCAGCTCAGAGCAGGTGGCGGAATCTTCCCAGCAGTTATCCCAGGGAGCCACAAGGCAGGCCAGTTCTGTGGAAGAAATAGCGGCTACCATCTCTGATATCTCCCATCACATCAGTTCCAATGCCGCAAATGCAGAAAAAGCCGGAGCAATGTCCCTGCAGGCAGTGAATCAGGTGAGCAGCGGGCAGCAGGAGATGGATAAACTGGTGAAAGCAATGAATGAGATCAGTGAAACATCAACCGAGATCGGAAAAATCATTAAAGTAGTGGAAGATATTGCTTTTCAGACCAATATTCTTGCTCTGAATGCAGCTGTGGAGGCTGCCAGAGTAGGAGAGGCCGGAAGAGGATTTGCAGTAGTGGCAGATGAAGTACGGAACCTGGCAGGAAAAAGTGCGGATGCAGCCAGGGATACGTCGGCTTTGATTGAAAAATCCATTGAGGCCGTGAAAAACGGAAATGAAATTGCCTTAGAAACCTCACATTCTCTGGAGCAGATTGTAAAGAGTACACAGGAGGTTTCCCAATTAATCAATGAAATATCAGGCAGTTCCTCAGAACAGTCCGAGGCAGTATCTCAATTAAAGGTCGGCATAGAGCAGGTTTCCGGAGTGGTACAGTCCAATGCTGCCACTGCAGAGGAAAGTGCAGCGTATGCCCAGGAGCTGTCCGGGCAATCCTTAATCATGACAAATCTGGTTTCCAAATTTGAGTTAACGGACGAAAACAAATAAAAACGTGTTTTTTAGCCCATGACACCATTCGTGTCACGGGCTTTTTTTCTTTGTTACGCCAGGTGTCTTGCATATTTCTGCATAATAGAGGATTATAGGAAAAAGGAATAAAGAATATAAAAGCAGGAGGAATTATAAGAATGGCTTCAATTGCAACAGAATTTTTTAAGGTTGTTTTCTTAGGAATTGTGGAAGGAATTACGGAATGGCTGCCGATCAGCAGTACCGGTCATATGCTCCTTGTGGATCAGTTTTTACAGATCAATGCCAGCGGAAACTTTAAGGAAATGTTTTTTGTTATGATTCAGCTGGGAGCAATTCTGGCTGTAGTGATTTTGTTTTGGAATAAGATGTTTCCCTTCCAGTGGAGTGATAAAAACAGACCTTTCCTTATAAAAGAAACGTTTCTAATCTGGATAAAGGTAGTGATTGCATGTGTGCCCGGAGCAATTGTGACAATCCTTTTTGATGATTATATCGATGCCCGGTTTCAGACTCCAGGTGTTATTGCGGCAGCCCTGATTTTTTATGGAGCCGCCTTTATACTGATTGAAAACTGGAATAAAAAACGGACACCTGCCGTAACAAAAATAGCAGATATCAATTACAGCACAGCATTTATCATCGGGTTATTTCAGGTGCTTTCCATTGTCCCCGGCACTTCACGTTCCGGTGCGACCATAATTGGTGCGCTGCTCATTGGAGTATCCCGCACGGCTGCAGCTGAATTTACATTTTTCATGGCAGTTCCTGTAATGTTTGGTTTAAGTGCCATAAAGATATTGAAATTTGGCCTGTCATTTACAGGGGAGGAACTCTTTATTCTGGTGTCTGGCATGACGGTTGCGTTTATTGTGTCAATACTTGTTATAAAATTTCTGATGAGTTATATAAAGAAACATGATTTTAAGGTTTTTGGCTGGTACCGCATTATTCTTGGTATTTTGGTTTTTCTTTATTTTTCAGTAAGATAAAACTCAATTTCTCATTTCTCTGTTGACTCTGACACGGTGTCAGGGGTTATGGTCGGTTTGAAAGGAGAGTGAAAAATGGATTCGATATCATTCTTAAAACAGAGCATAATCACTGATCCCGGTTCATTAAAACATTATTATGAAGTGCTGCCAAAGGAAGCCTCCCAGTTGCTCGCCACCGTCAGGGGGTTAATAATTCATGGAGATCTTGGAGGGCTTTATGGCATTACCTTTGGCAGAAATCAGGCAAAGGAAGAATTGCTGCGGACAGTACCTCAAATGCTTGAAAAACTGCTGGAAATTGATCCGGGGCCATTGTCCTGCATTCGTCCTCCCAAGCGTCGTCTGGTTGGGATGTGCCGGGACTACGCATTGCTTTTTGTGTCTTTTTTAAGACATAAAGGCTATCCTGCCAGAGTTCGGTCAGGCTTTGCCGGTTATTTTCAAAGTGAAATGCCATATGAAGATCACTGGCTGGCTGAATATTATTATGCAGAAGAACAACGCTGGGTAAGGGTAGATGTACAGCTGGATGAAATTCAGAGAAAATATTACGGCATCCCGTTTGATGTCCAGGATATGTCTTCAGACGCAGGTTATATCCTGGGTGGAGAGGCCTGGCTGCAATGCAGATCAGGAGTAAAGCACCCCGAAGAGTTTGGTTACAATAAAAACTGGAAGGGCTGGCATTCTGTAAAAGGAAACCTGCTTCATGATTTTAACAGTCTGCTGGGTATGGAGCTTCTTCCATGGGATTTATGGACAGAATTAAGCCTTAAAAAATATGGTGATTTAAGCAGGCAGGAAAAAGAGTTACTGGATGAAATGGCGGAAATTACAGTCAGAGCGGATTGCTCCGGTAAAGAGCTGTCCTCTTTATGCCAGCGTATGCCTGGTCAATATATGAAGGCAATCCAGTCCAAGCTTCGGTTATTGAAAATCGGGAAACAGGAGGAGGTTTCTGATCCGGATTTGCTGGAACCAAAGCTTTCTTTATTGTCATTTGATAAGAATGAACAGATACCTTTGTCATTGAAAAAAAATGAACCGTTCCTGGAGATAAAAGGCTGCCGCCAGAACAACTTAAAAAACATTCATATATCCATCCCCAGGGAAAAACTGACTGTTATTACAGGGGTGAGCGGAAGCGGAAAATCTTCCCTGGCATTTGATACGATCTATGCAGAGGGAAGGCGCCGTTATTTAGGAACCATGTCAAACGCGGCACAGATGCAGGAGATGATTGAAAAGCCTGACTTTGATTCCATACAGGGTCTTACGCCCACAATTGCCATTGAACAGAAAAAAGGAAGTTTAAATCCCCGTTCAACAGTTGGAACCCTGACTGGGATTTCCGATCAGCTGCGGATGCTCTTTGTATCAATCGGTACGCCTTATTGTCCATACTGCAGAGTACCAGTGAAGAAAGACAGCAAAAACAAAAACCGCTGTCCGTCGTGCGGACATCTTTTTGAAAAACTTACCGTATCCTCCTTTAATGCCAATACTCACGCAGGCGCATGTCATGAATGCAATGGGCTGGGAGTTTTATACCAGGCGGATCCTGACAGAATTGTGGAAGATGAAAATCTGTCCGTTCTTGATGGTGCGACTTCCTACTTTGGGAAGCTCAGGGGGAAAAAACCGACAGGGAACTGGATGGCAGGGGAATTATTTGCCATAGCAGCGGATCAGGGCATTGATTTAGAGGTTCCGTGGAAGGATCTGCCGGGAGAGTTTAAACATGCACTGTTTTACGGGACAGGAGAAAAGATATACCGGTACTCCTATAATTCCGGAGGGCGGAATACAGAAATAAGAAGACCTGCGGCAGGTGTCCTTGCACATATAAACCGGCTGTTTCGGGAAGCAAGAACAGAGAATAATCCACAGATCCAATATATGCGCAAAATTCCCTGTCCCGTCTGCAATGGAGAATTATTATGTATAGAGGCACGCTATACCACTATTTTGGGCTATCGTTTTCCAGAACTGTCAAAGCTTCCTGCCAATAGACTGCTGGACTTTAGTTCCACTTTGGAAAACTGCCTTCCAGAACAGCAGAAAGAGCGGGCAGCAGAGGTTCTGCGGGAAATCAGGATAAGAATTCTGTATCTTATTAAGGTCGGTCTTCCATATCTGACACCTGGCCGTACAGCTCCCACTCTATCCGGAGGTGAGCTTCAGCGGGTGCGGTTGTCTGGCCAGCTGTTAAATGAATTAACCGGTCTTACCTATATTTTAGATGAACCCTCCATAGGTCTTCATAAAAGAGACCATCATCTGATGATTGAAACATTAAAGAGTTTAAGAGATAAAGGAAATACGGTGATTGTAGTAGAGCACGACAGGGATACGATGCTGAGTGCGGATTATTTAATTGATATGGGGCCCGGAGCAGGAGTATACGGCGGTGAAGTGGTGGCTGCAGGAAGGGTTGACCAGATAGAGATGAATCCTTTGTCAGTGACCGGCCATTTTTTAAGGGAAGGCGGGGGTAAACGCATAACATCTCCCATAACGCCCTGGGAATGGCTTGTTATTAAAGAATGCACAGGAAACAATTTGAAACATGTAACTGCCCGTATTCCCCTTCACGTAATGTGCTGCCTGACAGGGGTAAGCGGGTCTGGAAAAAGCTCCCTGATTTTCGGCTCCCTGATTCCGGCTTTACAAAAAGCATTCAGGTGCCGGGGGAAAGCGTTTCCCATCAGTCAGTCACTGACTGGCTATGAGAATATAAGCGGACTTAGTATGATGGATCAGAGCCCCATTGGAAAATCCTCCCGGTCCACGCCAGCCACCTATATGGGTGTTTGGGATTTTATACGTGCTCTGTATGCAAAACAGCCGGAAGCGGCAGAGTATGAATTAGAGGAAAGCCATTTCAGTTTCAATTCAAAAGACGGACAATGTCCCCACTGCCAGGGACTTGGGCAGATAAAAATCGCTTTTCAGTATATGGCGGATCATTACGTCACCTGTCCCGAATGTAAGGGCAGCCGGTATCAGGAGCGGATACTTGAGGTCCTGTATCAGGGAAAAAGCATTGGAGATGTTCTGAATATGGATATTTCCCAGGCAATTCCTTTCTTTTCCAATATCCCGGAGATTGAAGAAAAGCTGGCTGTGCTTGATGAAGTCGGGCTCTCTTATCTGAAACTGGGACAGAATACCCTTTCTCTAAGCGGGGGAGAATCCCAGCGTTTAAAATTAGCCAGAGAGCTGGGAACAAAACAGAAAAAGCACATGCTTTATGTTCTTGATGAACCTTCCACAGGTCTGCATTTCCAGGATATTGAAAGATTGCTGAAGATTTTTAACAGACTGACTGCAAAAGGGCATTCGCTCCTTATTATTGAACATAATATGGAAATCATAAAGGCGGCAGACTGGATCATAGATATGGGGCCGGAAGGGGGAGAAAAAGGAGGACAGATTATTGCAGAAGGCACACCGGAGGAGATCAGAAAGAGTACAGACAGCATAACCGGTCAGTATCTGGACGGGGGTGTCTTATGAGCAGAAAGTTAAATGATACCTGGCAGTACAGGCTTACAATCTATCTGGTGAGCCAGGGGATTTCACTTTTTGGATCCTCAATAGTCTCTCTTGCCATCATCTGGTATGTGACATTAAAAACCCAATCGGCATTTGCTGTGACAGGTGTAACGCTTACAACCTTTCTTCCCCAGGCAGTGGTAATGCTTTACGGAGGAGTGCTGGCTGACCGGTATCCGTTAAAAAAGATTGTGATTTTAAGTGATTTTATGATTGCACTGTCAACTCTGGTACTTGCTGCTATTTTCATAACAGGCAAAGACAGCATTTTTTGGATTTTCTTCTTTCACACACTGCGTTCATTGGGGGCAGGGATTCAGCTTCCCGCCTCTAAAAGTATTCTGCCCCGGATTGTGCCGGAACAGGCTCTGATTCGTGCAAACAGCTTAAATACCGGAATCTGGAGCTTGATTCAGCTTGTGTCACCGGGAATTGGCGGGCTTGTGATGAATGCAATGGATATGGAAGCTGTTTTTCTGATTGATGTGGGAACTGCTGCAGTGAGTATATCGCTTCTGTTTTTGTTAGAATTGCCTGAATGGAATCGGAAGCAGGAGATGGAGAATACAAAAGAAAGACTGATACAGGGATTCTGGTATATTATGAAATCCAGGTCTTTGAAACGGTGTCTGTTTCTTTATTCTGTTTTTCAGTTTCTGGTGGTACCGGCCTCCCAGCTCACTCCGCTTTTAGCTTCTTCCCATGCAGGCAGGGAGGTGTGGATGCTCAGCGTTATGGAGACGTCATTTTCTGTGGGAGCTTTGACAGTCAGCATTCTTATGGCTTACAGTAAGAGTTCATTTTTTCCGTTCCGGATGATCGGAGTGTCATCCGCGGTTTTTGGCATCACCATGATTTTGCTTCTGCCTGCCCGGGGAATTTTATTGTTTGCTGTTCTCATGTGTGTGATGGGGGCCGGAAGTCCACTTTATTATACCCCTCTGATTACTTATATTCAGGAACATACACAGGAGAACTATATGGGGCGCACCTTTTCCTTTGTAGATTTGTTATCTACTCTGGCAATGCCGCTGGGAATGGTGGTATTTGGACCTCTTGCATCAGTCAGTATACTTATGTCCTTTGCAATTCCAGGAACCCTTCTGATTATCCTTGGAATGTGGATTATTAAAAATATGTGACAAAGGCGGGGCTGCTTATTTTGCAGCCCCGCCTTCCGGCCTATAGTTCCATAAGAGGAATCTGTATTTCTGTTAAATATTCTTCCGGGTTATCCGTATCCTGATGGTCAATAATGGTGATCTGCCGGGTGGGCGCCCCCATGGCACAGGGCTGGTTTTCATCAAGCCATCCGGCAAAGGAAAGATAAGCTCCCGCTAAATTTTCATATGGGCCATAGACCATCATGCCTGCCATCTTAGGGACTGGTTCAAGGGTGCGGCAGGTAAAAGCCCCCCTGCTCTTTTCTAAACGTCTGACGATCAGACAGACCTCCATATCAATTCCCGAATCTGAATATTCCTCATCATGATAAATGGCAATACCGTTTTGACGGCTTTTATCGTATTCAATATGTTCCCTGGAGACAAAGTCCATCAGTTCCTCCCAAAGCTGTCCTTCCTCGTAATAATTTTCCACCTTTTTACGGAGGGAGATAACGGGATACGAGGGCACTGATTTAACGGTTACATTGCAATACTGGTTAAGTTCATTGCATTGTATCTGGGCAACGGCCTGATGGATCTGTTCAATGCGCTGCTTCTCCAGTTCAATCATCTTCTCCATATTCTGTATTTTCTCTTCCAGCCGGCGGATCAGATAGCTGTCATTCCAGTTATACAGAAGTTCCTTTGTTTCGCCTACTCCAAAACTGAGTTCACGCAGCATGACAATTTTCTGCAGAAGTGGCACCTGTTTCGCAGAGTACATGCGGTATCCGGTAACAGGATCTCTATAGCAGGGCTTTAGTAACCCCTGGTTTTCATAATAGCGCAGCATTCGCACCGATACATGGGTCAGTTTTGAAAAATCACCGATTCGAAGCATGGGTTCACCTCCATGACACCAGTATACGAAGTGTTTTATTATACTTCAAGTACATTTTTATAAATTCCCTATACTCCTTTCCGGTAGGAATACATCCCCAGCCGGTTGTTAGTGATGTACATAATGGGAATGAGCAGTTTTTTCATGCCGGGAAGCAGATACTTCATGGCTTCTGTAAAATTAATCAGTCCCGTCTGCTTTATATCAGGGCAGAGTCTGGTGACTTCACTGCCATTTGTTACACCCCAGTTAAACTGGGCATTCGTCTTTTTTAACGTATCATGCATGCCGGATTTATTGACAAGACCTTTATATAGGAGGTCAAACTGGGCATCAAAGGAATGAAAGCCTGCAGTTAAAATATGAAGGAATTCTTTTATATCATCTTCCTTTAAATACATCAGCATGCCTTCAGAAACGATTAAAAGCCTTCCCTCCCCGGGGTTCACTTCATGAGGCCAGGTTGGGTCTAATGCGGATTTTGCAATATCAACCACCCGGTCATTTTCCTCAAAAAACACCTTCCTTTGGGCAATGACTTCCGGAAAATCCAGATTATACCAGCGGATGCGACCGTTATCCACTCTTGAAAAACGGGTATCCAGCCCGCAGCCTACGGAAACTATGGTGCAGTCCGGATACCTGTTTATATAGTTTCGTACCTGCTCATCCATAATTTTTGCCCGTGCCAGAACACCATAGTAAGACATGGTGCCACTGTCAAACTTGTGAAAATCATAATCCAGCTGTTTTACCATTTCAGCAGCCTTGGTATCATGAAGGACGGATGTCGGGCTGGCTGAGTCCTTCGCCCGGATATAGAGTGTAATCAGCAAAGTTTCCATTACACCTGTAAGTTGTAACGACATATTATAGTACCCCCTTTATGGTTAGTTATAGCTAACTATATTGGCTTTAACTATACGCTTCCAGATTAATGGTGTCAAGTATAAAGTTTTAAAATTATTTATAAAAGATTCAGTTGTAATTTGAGTGTTCATTTATTAAAATAGAAACAGTAAAAATAGTCAGCATTATGATTATAAAAAAATTATGGAAGGTTTGACGATCAATAGAAGTTATTTAAAATAAAAATCTGCCTTCCATGGCTGCTGTATTAGTAATAATGTGCATGGGACAGACGGGAGGTTCCATGCACATTTTGTCGTTTTTTGACAAATAACGTCGGCTGTGACAATGAAAATAATGGTATTGGGTACAGATGGATATGCAAATCGGAAGTATTTGCATGAAAGGGAGAGATTGTATGATAAAAATATTAATTGTAGATGACTCTGTTTTTTCACAAAAAGTGACTGCCAGCATTTTAAGAAAATATGTAGAAGAGCCAGATATCCAATTTGCTGCCGACGGCTGGGAGGGGCTTAAAAAATACAAGGAGCTGAGGCCGGATTATGTATTTGCAGACCTGCTGATGCCGGGACTGGATGGGCAGAGCTTAATCAGACTGATCCAGGAATTTGATCCGTCTGCGAATATTGTTGTGGTTTCTGCCGATGTTCAGAATCATGTCAGGGAAGAGATTGAAAAGCGTCATATCATGACATTTATTAATAAACCCTTTACTGATGAGAAAGCCCGGATTATCTGTAATATTATGAAGGAGAAGGACAATGGAAAACCGTGATATGACACAGGATATTTTAAAGGAGCTGTTTAATATCAGTGTAGGACGTGCAGCAGGAATCTTATCAGATATTGTTCAGCAGAAAATACATCTGAATGTGCCCAATGTGAAAATCCTTAATGTTTCCTCGGAACCATATGCGATTGATGAGTATATCTCGATGAAAAAAAACGGAACTCTTATGGTTTCCACTCTTTCATTTAAGGAAAATTATACAGGCAAGGCAAGCCTGATTTTTTCCGCAGAAAAGATGAAGACATTTATCAGTCTCTGCCTTCAGGAAGAACAGACCGACACAGATGATATGGATTTTAACGATGTAGATTTTGATATTATAAAAGAAATTGGCAATATTATATTAAACTGCATTATAGGGGAAACAGGCAATCTATTGAATATCAGTTTTAAATATACACTTCCGGAAGTCAGACTCTTTAATCTGCCCGAATTTAAATATGATTACCAGAATACAGGTAATTTATATGTTTTGATTTTATATATTACGTTTGTGATTGGTGATACAGAAATTGAAGGTGCAGTTATTGTTGATTTATCGCTTCATTCGCTGAATGATTTATTAACAAGAATAAGCCGCCTAGAGGAATCACTATATGAATAAATTATTATATCAGGTACTGGATAATCTCAATGAAGGGATTGTCATATTAAATGAAGATTTACAAATCATGTACTGGAATTATTACATGGAGGATATCACCAGTTTGAAGCGGTATCATATCCTGAATCAGTCCATTACTGATGTTCTGCCCAATTTAGGCATGAAATATTATCTGGATGCCTTTCATGATGTACAGGAACAGGGAATTATCCGGTTCTTTTCCGGTGCAATCCACAAGCAGATGTTAAATAATTCCGATCATTATAATTTGAAGGTCACCAGAATTGAAAATGACGGAAAACATTTTATTCAGCTGGAATTCATCAATGTTACCAGTCAGTTTAGTCAGATTAAGCAGTTGAAATCCTATGTGAATCAATTATGGGAAACCAATAAGGAATTAAAGGAGAAGGAAAAGACAATTCAGAAGCTTGCATACCATGACAAATTAACGGGAGTTGCAAACCGCAGTTTGTTCTATGAAGTTTCCGCCAGTTTACTGGCCCAGGCAAAAAGAAATAAAAGTCTGCTGGGGCTTATGTTTTGTGATGTAAATAAATTTAAGTCCATCAATGATACTTATGGGCATGAGTTTGGGGATAAGGTACTGATTCATGTTGCGGGACTGTTAGGTAAGGCAGCCAGGGAAAATGACCTGGTCTGCCGGTATGGAGGGGATGAGTTTCTCATTCTTCTGCCTGACATGAAAGAGGTGGAAGATTATAATGCTGTGGTCTCCAGAATCGTGGAACTGACCAAAGATGCGGTGGAAATTCAGAACATAACGATCCCCCTGTCCATCAGCGGAGGAATCAGTTTTTATCCGATCGATGCAGATACCATTGACCAGCTGATTGTAAAAGCGGATGCAGCCATGTATGTGGCGAAACAGCTGAAGGGAACGGAAACATACTTTTACTATATGGAATAAGAATTTTAGCCTTTTTTTAAATGATGGCATAAAAACCGGTCATAAAAACTGACTATGCATATAATATACCGTATAAATTAAATCGTGAGGTATGTTATGGACCAGTACACAACCAGACCGTCAGATGAAGTACATGTAGGCTATGTGCGTGTTATGCACACAGTTCCCAATGCTCCCAATGTTGACATATACGTGGATGATGAGATGATTATTGAAAATCTTGCTTATGGAGATTTTACAGATTACTTACCTGTACAGGAGGGAACCTATAAAGTTTCTCTTTATGTAACGGGAACTCAGGATGCTCCTATTATTGAAAATATGCTTCCGGTAGAGCGGGACGTAATGCTCACCGTGGCTGCAGTGGGAACTCCTGATAACATCGGACTGCTTTCCATCACCGATGCCAATGGAGAAATTGTTCAGGGGAGAGCGATGGTACGTTTTATACATTTATCTCCTGATGCACCTGCAGTGGATATTACACTTCCAGATGGAACTGTAATTTTCCCAAATGTTGCATTTAAGCAGATTACTCCTTATATTGCCGCAGATCCCATGAATTTAACGCTGCAGGTCAGACCGGCCGGGTCAACTGATATCGTGTTAGAGATTCCCAATATTCCCTTATCTGAAGACAGTTTTAATACAATTTATGCGGTCGGGCTTCTTCAGGGAAATCCCCAGCTGGAGGTTCTCTTGACAACGGATGAATTTTAGGGTATAAATTAGAATTAGATGGAAAAAACAGATAGCTCATTGTGCAAGGAGTTATCTGTTTTTCTATTTTCAAAAAAAGTAAGACAAAGGAGATAGAAAAATGGTAAGAGAATTTCAGGCAGATGATTTAAGCCGGATTATGGAACTATGGCTGGACACCAACATACAGGCACATGATTTTATTAAAAAAAGCTATTGGCAGGACCATTTCAGTGAAGTAATGGAGATACTGCCAAAGGCATCTGTTTATGTATATGAAGACAATGGAAGCATACAGGGATTTATTGGTCTGATGGACAGTTATATAGCTGGAATCTTTATTTCCAAAGACCATCAGTCCGGAGGAATCGGAAGCCGGCTGCTTAATTATGTGAAAGGTAATCATGACGAGTTATCATTAAAGGTGTATGAAAAGAATAAACGTGCCGTGGATTTTTATTTAAGAGAGGGGTTTCTTGTGACTGAAAAACAGGAGGATAAGGAAAACGGAGAAGTGGAATACCAGATGTCATGGAGCCGGAACTGGGCTTAAAAACGAAACAATTGACAAAACCAGGCTGATGCGCTAGAATGCAAGCATATACTTGCATATGGAGGAAGGCTGATTGGACGATACAAGTCAGAAAATCATTGATGCAGCTATGGAACTTATTAAAGAGAAGGGATATGTTGCTACAACGACAAAAGATATAGCAGGCCGTGCCAATATCAATGAATGTACCATTTTTCGGAAATTTAAAGGTAAAAAAGACATTGTCCTTACTGGAATGGAACAGGAAAAGTGGCGTGGAAATATATCACCGGCAATTTTTCAAAATGTTAAGTGGGAGCTTCAGCCTGATCTGGAGATGTTTATGCGTAATTATCTGGATCGTATTACCCCGGATTTTGTTAACTTGTCCATTGGACTGCGGGCGCCCCAGATCTACGAGGATACCAGACCCCAAATTTTAAAAATACCGAAGGCATTTCTTGAAACATTAATTATGTATTTTGAAGCAATGCATGAGAGGGGAAAAATCCCTTTTCTTGATTATGAGTGTCTGGCAATGACGATTTTTTCCTCTACATTTGGTTTTACCTTTTTAAAAGCCTCCTTTAATGACCAGCTTACAAAGATCAGGCAGGAGGAGTACATTACAGGCAGTGTGTCTTTGTTTTTAAAAGGAATTGAACAGGAATAACAGGATTATGATTCAGTGGTATCATCATTTATTGGTGATGCCATTTATAAAAAACAAAATGCAAGTGAACACTTGCATTAAAAAGGAGGAATTACTCATGGATATAACAGGTGCCCAGCTTTTTGTAAAAGCCTTAAGAATGGAGGGAGTAGATATCCTGTTTGGATATCCGGGCGGTCAGGCAATCGATCTTTTTGATGCACTGTATGGGCAGAGTGAGATCGAGATAATTCTGCCTCGTCATGAACAGGGATTGATTCATGCTGCTGACGGATATGCACGGTCTGTCAAAAAGACCGGAGTTTGTCTGGTTACCAGCGGGCCCGGTGCGACGAATCTGGTGACAGGCATAGCAACAGCCAATTATGACAGTGTTCCGCTGGTATGCTTCACGGGACAGGTGCCGACGCATCTCATAGGTAATGATGCATTTCAGGAAGTTGATATCGTAGGAATTACAAGAAATATCTGTAAATATGCGGTTACTGTCCGAAGCAGACAGGAACTGGGAAAGATCATAAAAAAAGCATTCCATATCGCTGCCACCGGAAAACCAGGAGTTGTGGTAGTGGATATTCCAAAAGACATCCAGCAGGCATATGGTGATGATACTTATCCGGATACGGTGGAAATCAGGGGGTATAAGCCCATTGCGACAGTCCATGAGGGGCAGATAAAAAAGGCTCTGGCAGCACTGAAACAGGGAGAAAAACCTCTGTTCCTGGTTGGGGGAGGTGTACTGGCAGCCGGAGCAGGAAAAGAAATGGAAAAACTTGTGGATGTTACCGGCATTCCGGTGGTGTCAACCATTATGGGAAAAGGAGCCATACCCACAAACCACCCGCTATACATAGGAAATATAGGAATCCATGCCAGTTATGCAGCCAATAAAGCAATCAGTGAATGCGATGTACTTTGTTCCATTGGAACAAGGTTTAACGACAGAATCACCGGGAAAGCGGGTACCTTTGCCAGCAAGGCAACGCTGATCCATATTGATATAGACCCGGCTTCCATATCAAGGAATATCACAGTTGATATCCCCATTGTGGGTGATGCCAAAAAAGCGATCAGTCATCTGCTTCAAAAAACGGAGTCCTGTAATTGCGAAGCATGGAAGAAGCAGCTGGAAGAGTTAAAAAAGTTGTATCCTCTTGCAATGAAACAGACCGGTCTGACGCCCCAGTTTATCATTGAGAAGATCAATGAAATGTTTGACAAACTTATTGTAGTGACGGACGTGGGGCAGAACCAGCTTTGGACGACACAGTTTCTGGAGTTAAATGAAGAGAAACAACTGCTGACATCAGGAGGTCTTGGAACCATGGGCTATGGTCTTCCCGCCGCACTGGGAGCAAAGCTTGGCAATCCGGAGAAACACGTTGTTGCTGTCTGCGGGGATGGTGGAATTCAGATGAATATTCAGGAGCTGGCAACAGCAGTCGTGCAGGAGCTGCCTGTGATTGTCTGCATTCTGAATAATGGTTATCTTGGTAATGTAAGGCAGTGGCAGCAGATGTTTTACAATAACCGGTATTCTTCTACTTGCCTGAAGTATAGAAAACGGTGCAAAGCGGGCTGCACAGGTCCTGTAAAAACGTGTCCTGTTTATACTCCGGATTTTGTGAAGCTGGCAGAAAGTTACGGGGCGTTTGGGATCCGTGTGACCAGCAAAGAAGAAGTCGAGGCGGCATTTAAACGAGCTCTCAAAAATGATCTTGCCCCTACGTTAATAGAGTTTATCATTGAACCGGAAGAAAATGTTCTTCCTATTGTTCCGCCGGGAAGCCAGTTAAGTGAAATGATTATGGAATATTAAATTAAGGAAGGTGAAGGATATGAAAAAAAGGTGGCTTTGTCTGTTTGTGGAAAATGAAGTGGGTGTACTTGCCAGAATTACCGGGCTTTTTTCTGCGAAAGCTTACAATCTTAACAGCCTTACGGTAGGGGCGACGCAGGATGAGACGGCATCTCGGGTAACCATCAGCCTTTTCAGTGATGACCAGCTTTTTGAACAGATTAAAAAACAACTGAACCGCATGGTGGAAGTTTTTAAAGTAATCGATTATACAGATATTGACATTTACAGAAAAGAGATTATGTTTATAAAAATATTGAAATGCACAGAAAATGACCGCGCTTTCCTTTTTCAGTTTTCAGAGGTATACGGAATCAGAATTCTTGATTTTAACAAAGATTCGGTATTGATGGAAAGCATAAAAGCGGAAGAAGAAAATAATCTTATGCTGCAGTTATTATACAAGAGACTGGATAATCCGGTTGAAATTGTCAGAGGTGGAAGCGTAGCGGTTGAAGCAGTTTAGAGCTTTGCTGACAAAAACATTGTGTCAGAGTCAGATCGAATTGTGATCTTCCCGTATACAAAATTAAGGGAAACTGGTATGATAATAATGATATATCAGACAAGAAATGAATGGCACAAAGGATTCGTATAATATTATGAAGCAATTAACCATAGGAATACTGGCTCATGTCGATGCAGGTAAGACCACGCTGTCAGAAGGAATTCTTTATGCAGGCGGGAAGATCGGAAAGCCAGGAAGAGTTGATAATAAAAATACATTTTTAGACACCTACGAGCTGGAAAAAGCCAGGGGGATCACCATATTCTCCAAACAGGCAGTTTTTGATATGGGAGATATTAAAATCACCCTTTTAGATACTCCGGGGCATGTGGATTTCAGTGCGGAGATGGAGCGGACCCTTCGTGTGCTGGACTATGCCATACTGGTAATCAGCGGTGCAGACGGAGTACAGGGACACACCAGAACTTTATGGCGTCTTTTGTCCATGTATCAGATCCCTGTTTACCTTTTTATTAATAAGATGGATCAGCCGGCTGCCGATCAGGACAGATTGATGAGCGAGGTCAAAAAGCAGCTTCATGACAGCTGTATCGATTTTTCCCTGAATGATACAGACAGCTTTTATGATCAGCTTGCCATGTGCAGCGAAAGCATGATGGATGAATATTTAGAAAACGGCTTAGTAAGCGGGGATCACATCCGGCAGGGAATCAGAAACCGGACTGTATTCCCCTGCTTTTTCGGTTCAGCACTGAAATTACAGGGGATAGAAGCCCTTCTTACAGGAATCAGCCAATATGCCCTGATACCAGAGTATTCCCATGAATTCGGAGCCAAAATCTTTAAAATAACAAGAGATGACCAGGGAAACCGGCTGACTCACTTAAAGCTTACCGGCGGTGCACTCAGCGTAAAGAATACCCTGACCAATGGAGTCTGGGAGGAAAAAATCAACCAGATCCGCATCTATTCCGGAGAAAAATATGAGACAGTGAATGAAGTTACTCCCGGCTCCATTTGTGCAGTAACCGGACTTACCCAGACCAGGCCAGGTGAGGGACTGGGATTTGAAGAAGCATATGAATCACCGGTACTGGAACCGGTCCTGTCTTATCAGATTGCCTTGCCAGAAGGCTGTGACCCAAGGCAGATGCTTCCAAAGCTGCGCCAGCTGGAAGAAGAGGAGCCGGAGCTTCATATTGTATGGGATGAACATGTACAGGAGATTCAGGCACAGATTATGGGGGAAATACAGATTGAGATATTAAAGACCCTGATCTTAGAACGGTTTGGAGTGGATGTATCCTTTGATACGGGAAGAATTGTATACAAAGAGACCATTGAAAGCCCTGTGGAAGGTGTGGGACATTTTGAGCCGCTGAGACACTATGCAGAGGTCCATCTTTTGCTGGAACCCGGAGAACCGGGTAGTGGTCTGGAATTTTGTTTAGCATGCAGTGAGGATCTGCTGGCCAAAAACTACCAGAAACTTGTACTGACTCATCTGGAGGAAAAAAATCATAAAGGTGTGCTGACCGGATCTGCAATTACAGATATGAGAATTACTCTTGTATCTGGAAAAGCCCATCAGAAGCATACGGAAGGCGGGGATTTCAGGGAAGCAACGTACCGGGCGGTGCGTCAGGGCTTAAAAGAAGCTCAGTCGGTACTCTTGGAGCCATATTATGGTTTTACGCTTGAACTGCCTGAAAATCTGGTTGGAAGAGCAATGACAGACATTGAAAAGATGTGTGGAACCTGCCAGATATCCCATACAGACGGAGAAGCTGCAGTTCTTACCGGCAGTGCGCCGGTGTCCGCCATGAGAAATTACCAGAAAGAGGTATCGGCATATTCCAGAGGTATGGGAAGGCTGTTTTGTACCTTAAAAGGTTATGAACCCTGCCATAATCCGAAAGCTGTAATGAAAGAATCTGGCTACGATTTTGAAAGTGATCTGGACAATCCTGCCGGTTCCGTATTCTGTTCACACGGTGCCGGGTTTGTGGTTCCCTGGGATCAGGTAAAAAAACACATGCATTTGGAGCCTTTCTTAAAACTGTCCCAGTCAGAGGTAGCGGAGGAGACTCTGGGGGGCGGATCTTCCGGACAGGAAAAACCCCTTATGAGTCTGGAAGAAATCGACCGGATTATAGAAAGCACCTTTTATGCCAACAGAGGGAAACGGACAGAATGGAAGAGAAAAAAGCCTGTTTATGAGACCCGCAGGGATCCGGTCTGCTATAATATGAATCATTCAGAACAAAGGGAAGAATATCTCCTTGTGGACGGTTATAATATTGTATTTGCCTGGCCGGAGCTTGCCGATATGGCACAGGAAAATATGGATGGCGCCAGAATGAAGCTTCTGGACCAGCTGTGCAATTACCAGGCAATCCGTAAATGCCAGATCATTGCGGTATTTGACGCATACCGGGTAAAGGAGCATCGGGAAGAATTTATCGCCTATCATAATATTCATCTGGTATATACCAGAGAGGCGCAGACAGCTGACCATTATATTGAAAAATTTGCCCATGATAACAATCGGAAATACCGGATTACCGTTGCCACCTCCGACGGCCTGCAGCAGATGATCGTAAGGGGAGCTGGATGCGCTTTGTTATCAGCAAGAGAGTTAAAGACAGAGATGGAAGCAGCAAACAAAAGAGTGACTGAGGAATTTCAGGATTCCAGACCAAAAGGGCGTAATTTTCTTCTGGATTCTCTGTCAGATGAGGCAAAAGAACAGTTAAAAGATGCGGGGAGTAAAGAATCATAATTGATGAATAATCCTATAAAATGGCACGGTCCTTACTGCAGAAAGGAATGAATGACACAGGAAGGACCGGACGGATTTTATTTGTAACGGCCGCTGGAGGTGATAGAAAGCTCATATTGATCGCCCAGGATGCAGATATCATCGGATAAGAGCGGTTCGTTACCCCTGTAGCAGACTCTCTGGATACACAAAAGAGCAGTTCCCGGCGGCACTGCCAGCATCTCAGATTCTGCAAAGTCTGCAGATTTTGCAAAGATTTTATCGGTAGCAGACTGGATCTCCAGATGATATTGCTGCTCCAGAAATTCATAAAGACCGTTAAACTTGTTTGTGAACTGCTCAATATTAGGAACCAGCGCATAGGGTATGTAGTCTTTTATTATGGCTATGGGTTTTTCATTAATCAGCTGAATCCTCTGAATTCTGGCGATCGGGGTCCCCAGAGCCTGTTGGAGCTCTTTTCCCAGCTTTTCAGTGGCGTAAATAATATCAATGTACATGCTTTTGGTGCGGACTTGAAATCCCCTTTTGCGTAGACATTCTGTAACTGAGGTGACTTTGTTTAACGATTGAATTGCTCTGGAGTCCAGTACGATCGTACCTCTTCCCTGTCTGATTTCAACAAGACCTTCTTCCTTGAGAATTTCCATGGCAGTTCTGACAGTGGTGCGGCTTACCTGGTATATCTTTTCAAGTTCTGGTTCGGTTGGAAGGAATTCTGAAACAGGATAGGTTCCATCTTTAATTTTCATTTTTATTAAATCATGAACTACCATATAAGCGGGAACTTTCCCCATAATAAATTAATTATGAAAATCACAGGGCAGCACTTGATTTTCATAATTCCCCCTTTCTTTCACATATTCATTTAGATGACACTAATTATATCATATGTTTCTTTTATAGCAAATGAATGTAAAAAAAATATTCAAGGAGATCTCATGTGTACAAATAAAAAAAGAAAAAATGATGATTGGCTCCATGCAAAGCCGGTGGTTTCAGTGACAGTTGCATGGAGAAGATTCTGTCACTGAATAAATGCCGGTTTTGCCTTCTGATCTTTCAAAAATAGGAGGAAGCCAGCATGAAATATGTAAACGCAAAAACAATTCTTCCTGATAAACTGGTCAGGGAATTGCAGCAATATATCCAGGGTGAATATATCTATATACCCGCCCTTTGCAGGCAGAGAAAACAGTGGGGAGAGAAGACCGGGTACAGAGAGGAATTAAAACAGAGAAATAACACAATCAGGACCCAGTACCATAATGGCAGATCCATGGAAACCCTTGCAGAACAATACTGCCTTTCCCTCTCTGCTATCAGAAAAATTATATATCAGCAATAAACCTACGGAGCTGCATCTGCAGCTCCGTAGGTTTATACAGAATAATACAGAAGCATAAAGTGTAATGAATTCTTAAAGAGAGGATGATACAATAGCTTTAAAAGCCGTAATGGGAGGAAATGAAAATGGATCTGACTTATATGGGATATGAAGAACGAATCATAACACCAAAAAAACCAGTGCAGATAGCAGGATATGATGCCCGAATTGACAACTGTTCAAGGGGAACCATGAAGGATTTAAAGGCTCAGATTCTTGTAAGTAAAAGAAACGAAGAGAGATTCTGCCTTGTAACAATCGACAGCCTTGGTTTTACAACCAGGCTGACCAATCTGTTGCGGGAAAGGATATCAGAGATACTTCCAGCAAAAATGGAGCAGGTCATGGTCTGTTTTTCCCACACACACGCTGCCCCCAATGCTGCAGTTGAAAAAGATTATTATGAATTTGTATGCCAGACAATACTTTCAGGAGTAAAAAAGGCGGGTGAATCCATGGAACCAGTTTACGCCGGGTGGGGAATCGGCGAAAATACCGTTGGAATTAACAGGAGAGGGAGCGGTCAGCCTATTGATCCACGGATTGGGGTCTTAAAGATATGCGGGGAAGGGCAGGAAAAAATAAAAGTTCTAATCGTCCGGGTAACCGCCCACTGCAATGTTCTGATGCCAGATAATTACCTGATTTCGCCGGATTACTTCGGGGAGGCAAGAGAAGCGATAGAACGCAGATATGGCTGTAAAGTAATGATGGTGCAGGGTGCGTCCGGGGATGTAAGACCCAGATACCGCCAGGAGAATGCGGATTATCTGGAAATTCATCCGGCAGAGGTACATTTAATGGATATCAGTGATCAGATGAAAGTAAGATATGCCGCGCAGAGCAAAAAAGCATTGAAGGATATGGGAAATGATATCTGTGAGTCCCTGCAGTCGGTCATAGACAAGATTAATCCAATGCCCATCAACAGAATATCTATGTTTTCCGTTAAATCGACCTTTTATGCGGATGTGCCGGAATTGAACCGGGCCCGGGAAATTGCGTCCGAAGCATGGGGGCAGGGGAAAATCGACGGTAAAGGCTGGCTTTTGGAAGTGGAGAGACTTCTGAGTAATCATGAAATCAGGCAGAGTGCAGAAATTGAAATACAGTTTTTTGCAGTCAATGACGGCTGTTTCTGCGGAGTTCCCAGTGAAGTCATGTCTGATATCGCAGTTGAAATCTGGAAAAAGACCAGTAATCCAATGGTATTTTTCAATGGTTATACAAATGGCTGTACCAGCTATCTTCCGACAGCTGCCGAATATGACAGGGGTGGATATGAAGTTCTCTGGTCCAACCTTCTTTACTACCAGTATCACGGGAGAGTCATGCCATTAAACAGAGATACGGCAAACCGTCTTGAGGATGAGGCGGTAAAGGCGTGGATGGAGTATTAGGCGAATTAAATGATAAAGTGTCAAGGTTTTTAATTCATATTCATACGCAAAAAGCCCAAGTATACATGGGCTTTTTGCGTATGATTTATAGTAATAGGTTTCATCTGAATTGTATAGGCTTATAGTGTTTGGGTTACTACTATGGTACTAATGTGTAGGATTACCTTTTAAATTCTTTAATACCAGTTGGAACTTTCGGCTGATAAGACCAGTATAAACAGTATGAATTATTCGCTTTTTTAATAGCGTGTTCTGCAAGATGGGAAACTAATCTAAGCATCGGTTTATTCTTCATTTTTTTTTCGCCTCGTTTCTGATAAATTTACAAATAAGGAAAGCAACATCAATGAAAACACTATAAATATAGCCCATGCAACCGCAAATGAAACTTCTGTCTGATGTAATACATTAGCCAATATATATATAGCCAGAGCGATGGCAATTAATATAAAACTTTTTACACGATACTTCTTCCTGTCATTATCCAGGATTGAGCCAATTCCATAATCCACAGGGGTGAAAATATATATAGCAGGAATTGCGACAGCAATTAAACCGTAAGAAACAATCAATCGGTTATTTGATAAATAGTAATTAAGAAAAAGCATTAAAAGGTATAAAAATAAAGTGGTGCAATAGCACTTTATATGTGTTTTACAATGATAACCACCCACATAATTTCGTATTGAGCAATAGGTTACAACATATATTAAACTTATAAAGATCTGTTTTGTTAAAAATCCGATCAAGCCAATAGATAAAAATATAACAATATTATTTAATACTAACTCAATACCATATGTATAGTATTTTCGGTTTTCAATTGAAATAATTTTATTGGAAACTAATCTGAGACTTATTTCTTCCGCAATAGTCTGTAACATTTTAGGTTCACTCCTTAATAAACACTAAGAAAGTATAAGCTTGTTTATCTCAAAAAACAATAGCGTTTTACCGAATGGTAGTTATATGTTACTGAGTGGTTCCGATAATCGTCTACCTTTAAGGTATTAAGGATTTATTTTTATTGGAAGCATGACAACCACTTTAAAAACTCTGTTTTCTGTATAAACTTTGAATAAACCACTGTATTTTTCAACAGATAATTTAATGGAAGCTAAACCATATCCATGATACGTGGTATTGGTTTTGCGGGTTTTTATTTTATTGTTTTCTATGATCAGCTGATTAGAATAAGGGTTTTTGACAACAATTGACAGGTAATTTTTAAAACAAAATATTTTTCCTGATATATATCGCTTTTCAGTGTCCATAATATCTACGGCTTCAATTGAATTGTCTAATATATTGGCCAGGATTGCCGTTAAATCAATGGGGGTGATTGATAAATGAGGTACGTGGTCAATATCTATTTGAATATCAATATTGTGCTGTTTGCAAACGGCAATTTTATAATTCAAAATTGCATCAATAATTTCATTGCCACAATTCACAATAGTTTTAGTTCTTTCTAAAGCATCTGTTATTTCTTCAATATATGCAACTGACCCATCGATATTATTCTGCTTCAATAAATAAGATATATTTGTTAGATTCTTATTGATGTCGTGTCTTATTTTCTTTAAATCTGTGGTAGCAGATTCATGATAAGATAATTGTTGAACTAAAGAAAGATTTCTTATACTTAATATATAATTTTCTTTCTCTTGTTCGTGATATAAGAAAATTTTACCGAAGAAAAATACAATCAGACCACTTATTATCAGGAAACCAACAGAGATGATCGATATGTAAATGGAATACTTATTAGATTCTCTTTGAAGAACGGGGCTTACTATCATAATAAACTGTAAAATTACGGAAAAGAGTAATATTATAACATCCATTGTAATCCAATATTTAGGTGGTATGCCCAATTTGTTTTTTCCAAAATAATTAATAAATATTATAATGAGGATTATATTTAGTAATTTAGCCAGAATTGAAAATCCAAACGACGTATTCGTAAGATACAGCATCTTTGGAATGTCTATATTGATTATATATGAGGAAAAATTACCAACTAAAATATCACTTATTAAAAACACATAATTCGCTACCAGAATAAAAAATGCAAGAATATATGTTTTTTCCAGATAAACAATGGAGGTCAGAATCATTGTAATTAAAAAAAATAAAATAAATCTGATTGTATCGAGAAAGTCAGGCAGACAAAAAACAAATAAAGTATTAACTACCGTAGCTAAAAGAATAGAATATAGCTTCTTTCTTCCGTGAAATCTGCAGGGTATGCTGCAGCTGATCAGCCAGTAAAGTAAAACAGACTCAGTTAATGAAAATATGAAACTAAAATTAGTATTATTCATATGATATTGTCTCCAGATATTATTTCTGAGAATTTATCAAAAATATTCTGCCTTTTTCTTCGGCTTAACGGCAAACGAATCCCGTTGTCTAGACTGATTTCAGTCTCATCGATAGAAAATATATATTTTATATTTACAATACAACTTCTATGTATATCCACAAATTCTAAAGGTAAATATTTTTGAACAATTTCGGAAAATTGGCAGTTATGAAGGATAAATGTTTCGCGTTTTGTGTATAAGAACACTTTTCGATTGATGCATTCAAAATATATAATATCATCAAGCGGTACTTTAATATCCATGCTGCCATTTGGACTTTTAACAACTTTAAATATCTGTGTCTTGGGGTTGTCCTCATTTATCCTGTCAATAACCTGTGTAATAACATCAGTTAATCGCTCATGGATGAGCGATTTGGGAAGAAATCCTATGACATCATATTGAAATGTATTCAAGGCCTCCTGAGGGTACGCTGTGATAAAAATTAGTTTAAATTTCTTATCGAGTAGTCGTAATTCCTTTGCCACTTCCTTTCCGTCTTTCCGGGGCATATCTATATCCAAAAAGATAACATCATAATAAGGCTGATATTTTGAAAAGGCGGCAATTAAGTCATCCCCTTTTTTGAATGAAAAACTGCGGGTCTCAACTTTTAAACGTCTGAATATTTTTTCCACTTCAGGTGCAATCTGTGCCAGAAAATCTTTATCATCGTCACAAAAAGCAAGATTAAGCATCGAGAGCTACCTCCTTATCCTATTCCGTTTTTCTTAATTCTTGTATAAATTTGCCGCATACTTGATAAGCTGTTCAAAATCATAACGCTTTTCTTTTGGACAATCTTTCAGGTAGTTGCTTATCCCTATTTCCAATGGACGAATTCCGGTAAGAAGATATGTTGGATCTATCATTAGTTTATTGCGGCACATTATAACATTTTCAAGAGACAGCCGACGGTTACCGCGTTCTATCTGACCGTAAAAACTAAGGGATAATTCTAATAATTCAGCGGCTTCTGCCTGAGTCATGTGCATCTCATATCTACGTTCGCGAAGTCTTTCACCAATCTCCAGTAGAAAATTAGAGGTAGAAGTATATTTAGATTTCATATCGGTACCTATATCCTTCCTTTTTTTTTTCTAATTCTAACTCATTTAAAAGAATGCATGAAGTTACTATCAGAGTTTATTTTTATATATTATACACGCAAATAGAGTATATTAATAAAATTTAAAAGAATATAGTATTATTTTTTAATTATAATGTATGAGACAGAATATTACAATCAAAATAACCATTCGGTAGAGTAAAGATACCACTGAGTTTGAAGCAGTTTACTTTAATTTTATATGTGCTAATCTATCAATAAATAGTGTTGCAAATTTGAAATAAAGAAAATAAAAGGCTTTAATCGAAACCAGATAAATGGGGGGTGGAGGGATTAATGAGTCAGAATTTATTCATTAAGTGTAAAGCGTGTGGTGGAATAATTGAAAGAAAAAAAATTATCGAAAATTATTATGTTTGTAAATTATGTGGCAATTATGAAGCATTGGATTATAAAAAAAGACTTGCTATGATAATTGACCCTGATACGTTTGAAGAAACTAATGTTTATACTGAATTCTGTGATCCTATTAAATTCCCTGGATATCGGGAAAAGCATGAGAGTATAGTAAGCAAAATTGATCTAAATGAAGCCATTGTAACAGGAAGCGGCTGTATCAGTGATCAGAAGGTTATGGTCGGAGTAATGGATATCAGATATATGATGGGGAGCATGGGAGTAATTGTCGGTGAAAAAGTAACCAGAATGTTTGAAGATGCAGAGAAAGAGAAATTGCCCGTTGTAATGTTTGTTGCTTCCGGTGGTGCCAGAATGCAGGAGGGAATTTTTTCATTAATGCAGATGGCCAAAACAGCTGCAGCTGTCTCAGACTTCAGTGAGGCAGGAGGTTTGTTTATTAGTGTGCTGACAAACCCCACAACAGGAGGAGTCAGTGCAAGTTTTGCCTTTCTGGGAGATATTATAATAGCAGAGCCCCGGGCTTTAATTGGGTTTGCAGGAAAACGTGTAATTGAACAGACAATTAATGAAAAACTTCCGGATAATTTTCAGACATCTGAATTCCTGTTTGAGCATGGATATATTGATTTGATTGTAGAAAGAAAAAGATTAAAAGAGGTACTTGGCAATATACTTAAAATTCATAGTAAGGAAAATAACAAAAAATGCAGGCACAGGCCTGAGGCCGAGAATGCTTCCATGAGGTCTGAAGAATAAGATGTAAGGGCAGGTGTTATGGTGAAAAACAGTAGTGCTGGGGAAAAAAAGAATAATAATGCATGGAATAAAGTACTATTAGCAAGGAAAATTTCCAGATTTCGTTCTTTGGATATTATCAATTACATATTCGACTCTTTCATTGAATTACATGGAGATCGTGGAATCGGAGATGATAAGTCTATTGTTGGAGGAATAGGATTGTTAAATCATCAGGCGGTTACCATCATTGGACAGCAGAAGGGGAATACACTAAGTGAGATGGAATATCGCCGATATGGAATGACCAAGCCGGAGGGCTATAGAAAGTCCCTGCGTTTAATGAGACAGGCTGACAAATTCGGACGGCCCATTATTTGTTTTATCGAAACACCGGGAGCATATCCGGGTGTCTCGGCAGAAGAAAACGGACAGGCAGAGGCTATAGCAAGAAATTTATATGAAATGGCTAATTATAAAGTACCTATCATCTCTGTTATTGTTGGAGAGGGAGGCAGTGGAGGCGCGCTGGCATTAGGCGTTGCTAACAGAGTTATTATGCTGGAAAATGCCATTTATTCTGTTGTTTCACCAGAAGGTTGTGCAAGTATTTTATTAAAGGATTCAAAAAAAGCTCCAGAAGTTGCAGCTAATTTAAAGATAACTGCAGGAGATATGAAAAACTATGGAATCATAGAAGAAATTATAAGCGAAGAGGGGGATAAGAAGGAGGTGTTTTGCAGGATTAAGCAGAGTATTGAACGTGAACTGCTTCGTTGCAGTCAGTTAGATGGCAATGAGTTGAAGAAGGAGAGAGTAAAAAAATATAGAAATATAGGAAACGATATGATTTTTTCAAATATATAAGAAGGAAAGATGAAAAATGGATGAACTAAATTGTAAATCAGATGTTATTGATAAATTAATGAAACAGTGTGAAGAGTCAAAATTGATTTCGTTTGCCTATCAGGACGCAATATTTTCAATTAGTTTTAGTAAGGCGGAGGCGGGGACAGGTTATAGTACAAACGTAATTCGAAAGTTAATTGTGGAAAATGCTCCTGAATTAAAGAAATGCAATCTGGAAAATGGTTTGGATGAGCTTTCAATTTCAGATATTTCCCTGGCCGGTCAGGAGGAGGAGGGGGATATTGTTACCATGAAATCTCCTTTTGTAGGAACGATTGAGTTCATTGATCAGCTTAAGCTGAAAGACAGTGGGATTCACGTAAATAAGGGGGAGGTGATTTGCTCTGTTGAGGCAATGAAAATATATAATGATATTATGGCACCATGTTCAGGAACTATTGTTGAATTGCTTGTGAAGGATTGCAGTTTGGTAGAATATGACCAGCCCCTGTTAACGATTAGAGTGGATAAAAATGAATAAAAAATATAAGAGGATATTGATCGCAAATCGTGGCGATAGTGCAGTACGTGTCATTCGTGCCTGCAAGGAAATGGGAATAGAGACAGTAAGTGTTTTTTCAAAAGGTGACAAAGGCAGCTTTCATACAAGGCTTGCCGATTATTCTGTGTGCATTGGAGACGTTCAGTGTAAGGACTCTTATTTAAACGCATACAATATATTAACTGCAGCTACAAATTATAAAGTGGATGCAATCCATCCAGGTATCGGATATTTTGCTGAAAATGCAGATTTTAGTGAATTATGCGAACACTGCAATATTGATTATATTGGTCCGGGCAGTTCAAACATATCACTGATGGGTAATAAGGCTAAGGCTAAAAAAGTAGCGAAAGAATGTGATATTCCTGTCATTGGAGATGATAGTGTTGAAATTAATAACTATGAAGAGTGCCTTCAGTATGCAGGAAAAATTGGCTATCCTATTATACTGAAAGCCGTAAATGGCGGAGGCGGTAAGGGGATTCGTCTCGTTTACAGGGAAGAGGAGTTATTACAGGCGGTAGAGCAATGTCTGAAAGAAGCAGAGAAGGTATTTGGCTCCGGCAGTATCTTAGTGGAAAGTTATATAAGTCATGCCAAGCATATAGAAGTTCAGGTATTGGCAGATCAATATGGAAATGTAATACATTTGGGGGACAGAGAGTGTACAATTCAGAGAAAGAATCAAAAGCTCATAGAAGAATCCAGATGTACTACGCTTAGCGAAGAGACAAGAAACAGAATGTATCAGGGAGCAATTGATCTTTGCAGGCATATTGGCTATGTTGGCGTAGGTACAATAGAATATTTATTGAAGGACGATAAATCGTTCTACTTTATGGAGATGAATACCAGGCTGCAGGTTGAGCATACAATAACTGAAATGATAACAGGCATTGATTTAGTAAAAGAACAGATTCGGGTTGCCCAGGGAGAACCACTTAAATTAAAGCAGGAAGAGATAATGTTTCAGGGTTATGCAATTCAATGCAGAATATTGGCGGAGTATTATAATGGTGCATTTATACCTGATTATGGGAAGATCTCCAGATATGATATGCCTGGTGGATTTGGTGTAAGAGTAGATTCTTCCTATGAAGTAAATAATATAGTAACAACCTATTATGATTCACTCCTTTGTAAGATATGCTGTCATGACAAGGATAAGGTGCAGGCGGTCAATAAAATGTTAAGATGTTTAGAGGAAATGCAACTGGAAGGTGTTTTGACCAATAAAGAGATATTGATAAGTATTCTGAATAATCCCAGGTTCTTAACCGGTGATTATACAACCACTTTTTTAGATACTTTAAAAAATTATAAAAAGGATTAATTTACATATTATGAACCAGGAGGTTGGTATGTTAGTTGTAAATTGTATGGATATAACCGAATGCAGTAATGAACTTTACGAAGAGGTTAGACATATGGTTTCAGAAGAAAGAAGGGTAAAGGCAGAACGTTTTCATAATCTTGATGATTCAAAAAGGTGCATTTGTGCAGACTTATTACTTCGATATGGACTTTATCAGAAAATTGGTCAAGTTGGAGATATTGATATTACATACAATGTGTTTGGAAAGCCATTCATTAAGAACATGAAAGATTTTAAATATAACATAACGCATTCCGGAAAGTGGGTGGCAATCGTATACGGAAATACAGATGCTGGAATAGATATTGAGAGAATACAGGAAGGGAGAGAAGAGATAGCTGATTTTTGCTTTTCAGAAGAGGAAAAGCTGTTTATTTATAATAAGGCTGATAAAAATGAACAGATAAAACAATTTACTAAATTATGGACAATGAAAGAGAGTTATATAAAATTTCTTGGGACAGGATTTTCAACTAGTCTGGATTCGTTTTCCATAAATAATTTGGAAGGAGTGATAACAAGTAATAATGGTGAGGTAAATAAGGATATTAAAGTAAGAAGTTATCACTTTGATACAGATTATTATCTATCTATATGCAGTATGGAGGAGGTTTGGATCCAAAACATTAAGCTGAAAGAGATCATAAAGATACTGAATATGGATAGTGTAAACAGATAAAGCTTATTGGAAACTATGTCCTTGGGGGGGCTAAGATTTATGAGTTGGTATGCGATTTTTGTGAAAACAGGAAAAGAAGATGAGTTATGTTTATATATTAAACAGATTTTTGAAAAAAGTAAAGTGCAATTTGAATTACTGGTACCTAAAAGAGAACTGGTGGAATATTATGAAGGGGTGAAACGGCTTGTTAAAAGAACCCTGTTTCCAGGATATATACTGCTCAATACAGATAGCATTGAGCAGATGTACGTTTTTTTATCCAGCAAATGGCATTCTGGTATTTATGCTCTATTAAAATCAGGTGGTTTATTTCAGGAAATTCCAGCAACTGAAATTGTGCCAATAATTAATTTAGTAAATAAAGACGGTAATATTACTTCATCATCTTTATTGTTGGTAAATGATAAAGTAATTATAAAAGAAGGGCCATTATTAAATTATACGGGTCTTATTAGAAAGATTAATGCAAGAAAAGGAAGAGCGAAGATAATTTTAAATTTTTTAGGACGAGAATGTAAAATCGACATTGCCATTAAGTGTTTAAGCATAATAAAGGACTAGCCTTGCATAGGCTGCCATTTAGTTACTAGTTGTTTTTTAACTAAAATGAATTGAGAAGGATTAATCTATGTTTCGGCTAGTTAATAATTCTAATTCAATCATAATGATTTCCCGGGGCCTGAAAGGGCTTCATGGCGAAGCCCGGCCTAAATTACAAATGAAAGGAGAATAAATGGAAAGACCGATTATTTTTTTGTTCCCTGGACAGGGATCACAATATTTACAAATGGGGAAAGAGATTTTCGCACAATCAAAGGTGTTTAGAACTGAGATGGAGCAGTTGGATCAGATTGTTCAAAATGAAGAAGGGTATTCCTTAATAAACTATCTTTACGATCCTGCGAAAAAGAAAAATATTCCTTTCTGTGAGACGATTTATTCTCATCCGGCAATTTTTATGACAGGATATGCTCTTGCAAAAACTCTTATGGCACAAGGGATAAAACCAGACCTGCTATATGGTGTCAGTTTAGGAGAATATACTGCAATGGCGATATCCGGACAGGTAGACACCGGTGAAATTTTTCGATTTATTTTAAAACAGCCTTCAATTTTTAAAAGCAGCAGACTTAATGGAGGAATGCTTTCTGTTTTTGGAAATCTGCCGGTGTTTGAGAATGAAGATCACATAGAAGTAGCTGTTATAAATGGTGCCAATCATATCGTACTGTCAGGAAATTCCGCTCAGATCAGCAACACGGAGAAATATTTAAAAAATTATAATAAAACATATTATCGATTGCCGGTAGAATATGGATTCCATTCTTCTGCAATTGAGGATGCAAAAAAGCCTTTTCAGGAACATGCAGGTTTCATTAAAAGAACTTATCCAAAGATCCCTGTTTTATCATGCGTCAATTATTCGGATGATTCCTTCAGTATGCCGGAGCATTGCTGGAATATCATACGAAACAAGATGGATTTCAGACAGGCAGTCAGGCAGTTGGAGAATAAAATGCCAAATGCACTATATGTTGATCTGGGGTTTTCCGGCACTATGGTAAATATGGCAAAAACTAATTTCAGAAAGGATAGTAACTCTATTGTGCTGGCACCAATAACTATGTTTCGGACAGATCTTTCAAAGATGAATATGAGAAGCCTGGGGGATTACTAAGCTTCTGGATTCTGATAAGCGTTGAGATGTCTGTAAAAATTATAAAATAATTAATTAGTCAGGAGATGAAAGAGAATGAATGAGAAAGTTGTGAAAGCAGTTAAAACCAGTATTGCAGAGATTTTACCTGATATTCAAGTGAACGATTTGGATTATAACTTAAGTTTAAAGGATTATGGCGCAAATTCCATTGACCGGACTGATATAGTTGTCCGTTCAATGGAATTATTAAATTGTAAAGCTGGCATGATGAATTTCGCCGGTGTTAAAAATATCAATGGAATTATAGCCGTTCTCGAAAAAATACTAAATGACCAATTATAGTATTAAAACGAATAATGGAAGGAGTAAAGTATGATCTCATATTTGTTTCCTGGTCAAGGGGCGCAAAAAGTCGGAATGGGTGGGGAGTTATTTAATGAGTTTGAGGATATAACCAGACTGGCGGACGAAGTACTGGGATATTCGATCAGAGAACTTTGTCTGTTTGATAACTATGGAATGCTGAATCAGACGTTATACACCCAGCCGGCACTTTTTACTGTCAATGCACTGATGTATTTAAAAAAAATAAAAGAAACCGGAATTTATCCGGATTATCTGGCGGGACATAGCCTGGGAGAATACAACGCATTGCTTGCAGCGGGAGTTTTTGATTTTAAACAGGGACTCCAGATGGTAAAAAAACGGGCGGAACTTATGTCAAAAGTCTCGGGCGGAGCAATGGCGGCTGTCATTGGACTGGGGCAGGAAGGTTTAACAGAAGCACTGAAAAAGTCCGGATATCTGGGAATTGATATTGCCAACTATAATTCCATAAATCAAATTGTTATTTCAGGTAAAGCGGAAGATATACAGTCAGCCAGAGAATCAATCATGGCTGCCGGAGCACTGGATTATAAGGTTTTAAATGTCAGCGGGGCATTCCATTCCAGATATATGGATGGAGTTCGCAGAGAGTTTGAGGAATTTTTAGATACATTAGGATTTCAGGAACCTGAAATTCCGGTTATCTCTAACGTGGATCTAACGAAATATAACCAATCCAATGTGAAATGGCTGCTGGGAAGGCATTTGATTTCTCCAGTCAGATGGTGTGACACAGTCCGTTGTCTGATGGGAAAAGGGGAAATGGAGCAGATAGGACCAGGAAGTGTAATTACCAACTTAGTGAAATCAATCATAAGAAATTCATCACCTCTTGAATTACCTGATTCGCAGCCGATTCAAAAGCAGGATGATGAACACAGCTTACCGGATAGAAATGATTTCTCCGGACAATCACTGGGCAGCAGTGAATTAAAATCCGAATACAACTTAAAATATGCCTACTTTGCTGGTGGTATGTATCGGGAGATTGCATCCAGAGAGCTGGTAGTGAAGATGGGACAGGCCGGAATGATGGGATTTCTCGGCAGCGGAGGTCTGTCTCCGGCGCAGATTGATCAGGCTTTGGGCGAAGTTCAGCAACAATTAAATGAAGGCCAGTCATATGGTGTAAATATTGTCTTTAATCCATTTGATCCGGATAAGGAACGTTCTGTGATAAATCTGATATTGGCGAGAAATGTACATATACTTGAAGCGGCAGCTTATACACAGGTTACCCCAGCACTGGCTCTGTTCAGATTAAAGGGGCTAAAACAGCAGAAAAATGGCAGTCCACAGCCTGCCAATCATATTATTGCAAAGGTTTCCCGGGCCAGCATTGCAGAACAGTTTATGAAACCTGTCCCGGAAGCGGTCAGTCGTCTCCTTTTTGAAAATGGTGAAATAACGGAACTGGAGTATCGCTTATCAAAGTGTCTCCCGGTAGCTGGTGACATTTGTGTTGAAGCTGATTCAGGTGGTCATACCGATCACGGAAACTTAAATGTGCTGCTTCCATCCGTTCAGATGATCAGAGACCAGATTTGTCAGGAGTTTGATTATGAGAAAAAAATCAGGGTCGGAGCAGCGGGCGGTCTGGGAACTCCCCAGGCTGTTGCAGCAGCATTTTTGCTGGGAGCCGATTTTGTCACAACAGGTTCGATTAATCAATGTACGGTTGAAGCACGGACCAGCGACTGTGTGAAAGACATGCTGCAAAAGGTAGGAATACATGATACAGAATATGCTCCTGCAGGGGACCTTTTTGAGATGGGATCAAAAGTACAGGTAATGAGGAAAGGTGTGTTTTTTCCTGCCAGGGCCAACAAGCTGCTGGAGTTGTACAAGCGCTATGGCGGGCTGGAAGAACTGGATGAAAAAACTGCAGAGCAGCTGCAGAATAAATATTTTGGAAAAAGTTTTAATGAAGTGTTTGAGGATGTCAAAGCATATTATCCGGCAGCCGATATTCAAAAAGCAGAAAGCAGCCCCAAATATAAAATGACATTGGTTTTTAAATGGTATTTTGGCTATTCGACGCGAATAGCCCTGGAAGGACGGGCAGATCAGCGTGTTAATTTTCAGGTTCAGTGCGGCCCGGCAATGGGAGCCTTTAATGAATGGGCTGGCAAAAGTTCTCTGGAAAACTGGAGAAACAGACATGTCGATCAGATTGGAATGCAATTGATGGATGAGGCGGCAGCCTTTCTTTTAAAAAGGGTTGGTCAATTGCTGTAGGAGGATGATTTCACCCTGATTTAGAAAAGAGGATGTATGTGGATGAACGAAACAATTAGTATAACCGGTATGGGTATTGTATCTTCAATTGGTCACAATATCAGAGAATTTAACGCAGCATTAAAGAAAGGAATTTCTAATATAGGTTATCTTGAAGATACCAGCCACGGCGCTGTGCCCGGTATGGTGGGCGCACCAGTCAAATGGGATGGGGTTGAAAAAACTCTGGATCAGATGGCAAAGAACAGCATTTGCCCCAGACAAATCGATAAAAATTTATATCAGATGCTGCGGCGGGGGCCGGAGCCTTCTGCCTGGGCGGTTATTGCAGCACTGCAGGCATGGGATCAGGCAAAGATTACCGGGGTCCCTCCCGATCGGATTGGCATTGTCGTTGCCGGCAATAACCTGTTGCCGAAATTATCCTACCAGTTATACGAAAAATGTCATCAGGCGCCTGAGTTTATCCCCGCCCGATATGCTCTTAACTATTTAGATACCAATCTCATAGGGATGATCAGCGAAACCTTACAGATCCATGGAGAGAGTTTTTGCGCCGGAGCTACTTCAGCGAGTGGAAATATAGGAATTATAAAAGGGTATCAGATGATTCAGCTGGGGTTGATTGATATTTGCCTGGTGGTGGGAGCAGCAACTGATTTATCTTTACTGGAACTGCAGGCATTTTGCCAGGCCGGTGCGATGGGAGGGAAAGAATATTATCATTCTCCCCAACTGGCATGCCGCCCTTTTGACCGCCGCCATGAAGGATTTATTTATGGTCAGGCAGCAGCCTGTTTAATAATAGAAAGCAGTGAAAACGCCAGGAAACGGGGAGCAGCAGAATATGGACAGATTCTTGGCGGGGCAGTGGTGCTGGATGGCAATCATTTGGCAAATCCCAATGTCAACGGAGAGAAAAATGCCATTACGCTGGCACTTGCGCGAGCTGGTGTGACCGTTGATCAGATTGATTATATCAATGCACATGGAACTGCGTCAATTGTCGGCGATGAAACCGAGGCACAGGCAATTGAAGAAGTTTTTCAGGGTCAACTGGAACATTTATGGGTCAATTCCACGAAGGGGCTGACCGGCCATTGCCTGAGTTCGGCAGGAGTTGTGGAAGCTGTTGCTGTCATTCTGCAGATGAAAGAAAACTTCCTGCACCCCAACCTTAATCTGGATGATCCCATTAGCCATAAAATAAATTTTGCCGGAAACTGTTCAATGGAAAAAAATATCACATACGCGGTTAGCAATTCCTTTGCTTTTGGGGGCATCAACAGCAGTATTGTGTTGAAAAAAGGAGCGAATATTGATGAGTGATGGAGTGGTAAGATTAAAAAAAGAAGGTCACGTGGCTTATGTCATTCTGGAAGAAAAAGAGTTTAAAAACACTCTGACCATACGCTTCATTCAAGGTCTTAAGTGGGCTTTCGAGGAGATTGAGAAAGATTCTGAAATTAAAGTGGTGGTGGTCCATGGGTATGATAATTATTTCTGCTGCGGCGGGACCAAAGAAGGGCTGCATGGCCTGTATGACGGAGTTATGAAAGGGGGCGGAGTTCAATTTACCGATATGGACTTTCATGATATTATGTTCCGCTGCCGGGTACCGGTGATTGCAGCCATGCAGGGACATGCTTTGGGCGGAGGGCTGGCACTGGGGTGTTTTGCAGACATTGTTATTATGGGAGAACAGTGTGTTTATAACGCCAGTTTTATGAAATATGGGTTTACACCAGGGATGGGGGCTACTTATATCATTCCGAAAAGATTTGGAGCGCTGCTGGGAAATGAAATGCTGTTTACAGCCAGGAATTATTTCGGCACGGAATTAAAGGAGCGGGGAATCAACGCCATCATTATAAAAAAAGAAGAAGTGATTGGCTTTGCTTCAGATATGGCCAGAGATATCGCCGATAAACCATTAATTTCTCTGATCGAATTAAAAAAGGCGCTGACGTCTCACATGGCGGAAGATATAAGAATTGCCGTTGACAGGGAACTTGAAATGCACCGGATTTCATTTAAGCAGGCAGAAGTAATTGAACGAATTGAGGGCAGGTATCGCGAGTGAAAAAAGGAGGTATCTATGATCGACTGTATGATTATTGTCAATGGTGAGATGAAGTCATCGAAACAAACACTGAAAATGGAAATGAAACTGGGTTTTGGGACCAGCTGATGCAGGCCGGAAGATGCAGAATATAAAAGACTATAAGAAAAGGAGCGAATCAATGAAAAAGAATTATATTGGAATTGCAAACACGTTTCATGACAGTTCTGTGGCCATTGTAAATTCAGAGGGCAAAGTGGTTTTTGCCCAGGCGACGGAAAGATATTTACAAAATAAACGGGCAATTCATGCGCCGGCAGATCAGTTCATCAATATCGGCAGATTGGTGGAGCAATATTGTGAACCCGGAGCGGAATTGATTGTCGCCAATACCTGGAGTTCCAATGCCGGAGCAATGGGGGAACAAGCCACAAGACTGGTCAATCAGGAAGAGGATGCATGGCGGGATGAAAATGGCCGCATACCGGATCTGATCTTTGATAAGCTTGCATTTAGAAAGTTCGCGATTCGGGCGCAGATTAATGCCGCTCAATTGGCAAACATAACTCTTCGCTATGAATTAAGTCAGTTAGAACAATGGCGGAGCAATACTGACTTTAAGGTCAGATGTTATGATCACCATCTGACTCATGCTGCAACTGCATGTTTTACTGCCCCCTTTGCATCAGGGGTATGTGCTATCGTCGACGGATACGGAGAAGGCTGTTCTTCGCAATGCTTCCGTTATGAAAACGGACGGATCAGCAGTCTTACACAAGCGGATGGACAGGGCTTTTTGTCAGCGAGTTTAGGTACGTTTTATATGATTATCTGTGATGTATGCGGATTTGGTTACTTCAGAGGAGAGGAATGGAAAGTAATGGGATTGGCCGCATATGGTAAATTTAACCAGCAGTATTATGATATTATGAGACCAATGATGGAGGTACAGGAATTATCCATAACAGCCTGCAGTCCGCTTAAATATAATCAACGGCTCAGAAAGCTGTATAGCCTAAAGCGGAAGCCCGGCCAAAGCGCTCTTGAGATGGCGGACCTTGCATATACAGGTCAATATGTTTACAGTGAGATACTCTTTGAATATTTAAATAATCTATATAAGGCCGCTCCTTCCGATCATGTAATACTTGGTGGGGGCAGCTTTTTAAATTCCTGGGCAAATGGGGAAATAACCACACGCACTCCCTTCCGGAAGTCATATATATTCAGTGCCCCAGGGGATGACGGCAATTCATTGGGTGCGGCACTTTTAGCATATTATGAAGATAATCCTGATAAAAGGCCTCAAAATAGTTTCCAAAGTCCCTATCTGGGGTCTGCAATATCCATGGATTCAATTGAAAAATTCAAGAAATTTGGCGGTCTTAATCAATATACCAGAGAATATCCGGGAACTGTCCATAAAAAAGCGGCCGAGCTTTTAGCTCAGGGAAAAATAATCGGATGGATTCAGGGCCGTGCTGAGTTCGGGCCGAGAGCACTTGGCAACCGGTCGATTTTAGCTGATCCACGCCGGGCTGACTGTCAGGAAAAAATCAACCAGCGGGTCAAATTCAGAGAAGAATTCAGACCCTTTGCTCCATCGGTGCTGCATCAGTATGCTGGGGAGTATTTTATCGGATATGAGGAATCTCCTTACATGGAACGGACTTTAAAGTACCACCAGGATGCTGCTTTGAAAGTTCCGGGGGTGGTTCATGTAAATCAGTCGGGAAGGCTGCAGACAGTCAAAAAAGAATGGAATGAAAAATACTACAACCTGATTGAAGCATTTTACCAATTAACAGGGGTTCCGGTAATCTTAAACACCAGTTTTAACGTCATGGGTAAGCCGATTAGTCACTCGCTTGAAGATGTTTTGAGTGTATTTTTTACCTCTGGGCTGGATGCACTGATTATTAATGATCTGATTATTGAGAAACCAGATCCAACGTATGATTAATTAAAGAGAGAAGGAGAACTATAATGCTAAAAGAAAATGCAGTGAACAAAAATCAAACAAGACGGTTTGTTTCAAAAGCATTTGCCTGGATTTTGGGATTTGTAATCGCGTTTACATCTGCAACATTGCCTGTCAGAGCAGAAGTTTCCAAACAAGCTGTTACCATACACCGTGGGGTGTATGATAATCGCTCCTGCCGGAGTGAGGCCGATTACCTGATTGAAAATAAATATCCTGATGCACCTATGCCTGCGGATGGTGAAATTCTTGATTATTATCTTGAAAATGGAAGAATAAAAGGTATCAACGGACTGGAACAATTGGATTTTATTATCACAAGTACCGGGGAATTACGGGTTGGAAAAAGACATCTTTTTCTTGCCAACAGACAGCCCGTTTTAGCAGCGGGTCAGCTGGAACTGGATGGATGCGGGAAAATTAAAAAGATCGATAACCTTTCGGGACATTATCAACCCACAGTGCAGCAGGCAATGCGTTTTCAGGCATTGCTAAGCAATCTGGGTGCAGATTTAAGGAATACCCTGTTAACATACTATACGATCAAACTGGACAGTTCGGGATTTCCAAGTGAGGCTGTTCTTGTATATTCCAAAATGATTAAATAATAGCTGGTTTGTGATGCAGCTGCAGAATAATTATCTTACAGGAGGAAAATTATGAATGTAGGAATTGAGGAAATTAATATTTATGGAGGCCCGGCGTATATTGACGTGGACCAGATTTTTAAAAACCGGGGACTCGATATGGAACGGTTTGAAAATTTAATGATGGAGAAAAAATCGGTTGGGCTTCCCTGTGAGGATCCTGTTACCAACGCTGTTAATGCAGCAAAACCCATCATTGACAAATTAAGTGATGCGGAGCGAAACAGCATTGCCCTGCTTATTACGGCCAGCGAATCAGGTCTTGATTTTGGTAAAGCAATTGGTACATATGTTCACGATTATCTGGGGCTGAGCAGAAACTGCCGGATATTTGAAGTTAAACAGGCCTGTTTCGGCGGTACCGCGGCACTTCAGACAGCAGTCACTTATGTTGCATCTAATGTCTCACCGGGGACCAGGGCGCTGGTGATCGCCACGGATACGGCACGTGCGGCAGCAAAAAAAACATATGCAGAACCCACTCAGGCGGTAGGTGCAGTGGCTATGCTGGTGAGCAGCAATCCAAAAGTTATGGAGATGGATTTAGGTGCAACCGGACATTATAGCTATGAAGTAATGGACACCTGCCGGCCTCTGCCTGAGCTGGAGCTTGGCGATGCAGATTTATCCCTGCTGTCTTATCTGGATTGTTTTGAAAACAGTTTCCGCCACTATGCAACAAAAGTAGAAGGGGCAGATTTTCGATCTACTTTTGATTATCTGGCATTCCATACACCATTTGCCGGTATGGTAAAAGGTGCTCACAGAAAAATGATGCGTCAGATCAAAGGAATTAGTATGCCAGAGATTGAAACTGATTTCCAGATTCGGGTAGCTCCTTCGTTAACATACTGTGTTCAGATTGGGAATATCTATTCCGCTACTGTTTATGCCGCATTGTGCGGTGCGATCAGCAGAATCAGCGAACCCGGCTGGAAACGGATTGGTATTTTCAGCTATGGATCCGGCTGTTCCTCGGAATTTTACAGCGGACTTATTTCAGAACAGTCCGCGCAGACATTAAAAAGTATGAAAATTGATGAACAGTTAAAAAGAAGATACCATTTAAATTTTGCTGAATATGACCGCATCATTGATCTGAATATGGAATGGATGTTCGGCATTGAAAATAAAGAAATTGATCTGGAACAGTTTTATCCCATTTACGAGCATTCTATGAAAGGACGCGGCTTGTTAAGACTCAGCAGGGTTAAAGACTATCATCGGGAATACACCTGGAGCTGATCAGAAAGGGGGGTAAAGGTCGTGGGCTTTACAACATTGTATATAGAAGAAAAAGAAGATACATTTGTGATTACGTTTAACAGGGTGGAACATCAAAACAGCATTAATATGGCGTTGCTGCAGGAGTTAAATATGGCGCTGGACATGGCCCAGGCAAAACCCAGGTGTAAGGTAGTGGTTTTGAAAGGACAGAACGGAGTGTTCTGCACCGGAATGGATTTTGATGAAGCGGTAAGGAAACAAACAGAATCCGGCTCCCAGCCTTATATGAAAACCCTCCGGCGCCTCGCTGCAATTCCCAAAATAATCGTTTCCATCGTAGACGGCAAAGTTATGGCAGGCGGTGTGGGCTTCGCGGCTGCAAGTGATTTAGTCATTGCTACATCAAGGGCACAATTCAGTTTATCAGAAGCAATCTGGGGACTGCTGCCTTCGGTGGTACTGCCTTATCTGATACGACGTATCGGTTTTCAGAGTGCCTATCGTATGACGCTCACGACCATGCCGGTGTATGCAGAAGAGGCCAGACAGCTTCACCTGGCAGATGTGGTCAGCGAAACTCCTGAGGAGACTCTGAGATTATATTTACGCAGACTGTCGAGGTTAGATGAACAAACAATTGATGATATTAAGCGTTATTTTAAAAGTATCTGGATTATCACCCAGCAGATGGAAGAGAGAGCTTCTGCTGAGACAGACCGGCTTTCGTCAGAACCGCGCGTGATCGAAAATATTTATAACTACGTAACATATGAGAAATTCCCATGGCAGAAGGAGGAATAATATGAATTTGTCAGGCCAGAGTGCATCGTTTAAAACCCTTACGGATTTATTTACCGTCAGACGTCATTCAGAAAAGGGTATTGTCTTTATTGAAGACAGACAAGATATAAAAATGACTTATGGAGAAGTTTATGAGAAGGCTTTGATATTACTTGGCGGATTGCAGGCGCTCTCTTTAAAGCCGGGGTGTGTAATGATTTTTCAATTCAGCAATAACCTGGATTTTATTATCTCCTTTTGGGCCTGTGTTTTAGGCGGTTATATTCCGATACCGCTGAGGATGGGGAACACTAGGCGGGACCTGGCAAAAGTCATCAGTGTCTATGGGACTTTGGAAGAACCTCATATTCTGACTTGTCAAAAGGATGCGAAACGGCTGCAAAAAGAAATGGAAGAATGTAAACAGCCTTTACCAGACCTTGCTGCCGGAATGATTTTAAAGGAGTCTGTCTGCAACAGCGGCGTGAAAGGGAAGGTACATCATGCAAAGGAACAGGACACTGCTCTGATCCAATTTTCATCCGGCTCAACCGGAGATCCCAAGGGTGTCGTTCTGACTCATAAAAATCTGCTTACAGATATCAGTGATATGACGGAGGCATTAAAGGTAGAACAAAACAATCAGGGGTTTTTAAATTGGCAGACCCTGGCTCACGTTATGGGATTGGTTGTTCTGCATTTAAATGCAGTCTATGGTGATTGCAATAGTTATATGATGGTTCCGGAACTATTCATCAGAAATCCTGTCTTCTGGCTGAAAAAAATAACCGAGTACAGACCAAATTTTATCGGTACCCCGAATTTCAGTATTCAATATATTTTAAGAGCGATTAATTCGAGGAAGCTTAATGATATTGATCTGTCATCTGTGAAAGCTTTGCTAAATGGTTCTGAGCCTATTTCGGTAGCAGTCTGCGATGAATTTACTGAAAAGATGAGAACATATGGTTTGGCAGATACTGCAATATACCCCATATATGGACTAACCGAATCCAGTTCCATCGTATCGTTTCATGAGCTGGGTAAAAGGTATCGTCCGGTTTATATTGATCGCCGGCTGATTAATGTCGGTCAGCATGTCCGGCCGATATCACCGGATGACGATTGTGCAGTTGCGTTTATGGAAGCCGGTTTTCCGATGACTCATTGCTCTGTCAGAATTACCGATGATCAGGGCAATATGATTCCGGAAGGAATTATCGGTCATATTGAGATCAGCGGAGACAATGTAACTTCCGGATATTATCAAAGGCCGGACATGACAAACGAGACATTCACTGCAGATGGGTGGTTGAAAACCGGTGATCTGGGATTTTTTAACAATGGGGCATTAGTTATTACGGGAAGGAAAAAAGATGTGATCTTTATTAACGGAAACTCATATTTTCCTCATGATATTGAAAATCTGTGCGCTGGTCTGGAAAAAGAGGATTCCAATATTGTTGTTTGCGGAGCTTTTAATCAAGAGCTGCAAAAAGAGGAAATTCTCTGTTTTGTTAAATATGCCGGCGGGTTGCAAGGGTTTATCCCCATGGCCGACCGCCTGGCCAGCCATATTGTTGACAATGCCGGAGTGGGCGTAGCTCAGATTATTCCAGTTGATGAGATTCAACGGACGGTCAGCGGAAAGGTTCAGAGATATCAGTTAAAAGAGGCCTATGTCAATGGAAAATTTGATCCTGTTATCGCCGAAATGAACCGGCTGCGTAAAAAAATCTCACGTTAATGATTGGTTTATCATTAAACTGACAGGCAGCAGAAAGGATGGATATATTGAATAACAATGGAATCGGCACGAAACCGGAGGACTGTGAAGCTCTTTATACACTTCCAGACGGTACCGTCATTCAGTGCAATAATAAATATGAAACTGACTTTTTGTATCATGAGTTATACCAGAACAATGTATATTTACAGCATGGTATTTCGATAAAGCCAGGTGATTGTATTTTTGATGTCGGAGCAAATATCGGTCTGTTCTCCCTTTTTGTTTTAAAAAATAACCCTGATGTGAGTATATATGCATTTGAGCCATCAAAACAACTATGTGAAAAAATAGCATTTAATACTGGTGAATACCAAAACAACATAACCATACTTCCCTATGGCCTTTCTGATGAAAATAGAAAGGCCGTTTTTACTTTTTATCCCGATTATTCAATTTTATCAGGATTTAAAGCTGATTTTGATGAAGATCTGAAGACGTTGAAATCAGGTGCTTCAGGATCGGAGCAGTTTAAAAATGCTGACTCTGAATTCGAAAAACAGATGGTTGATACGATTGCCGCTAAAAAGCTGGAACAAAAAACAGAGGAATATTGTGAACTAAAGACTTTATCCAAAGTTATAAAGGAACAGGGGATAGTTCAGATCGATCTGTTAAAGATCGATGCTGAAAAATGTGAAATCGATATATTAAAAGGAATTGAAGATCCTGACTGGGAGAAAATCAAACAGCTGGTTATGGAGCTTCACGATTCAAAAGAGGCTGATTTTATTACCGATTTACTGACTCAACACGGATTTCAGGTAACGATGGTACAGGAAGAAGATCTAAAATCCACAAATATTGTTAATGTATATGCAGAAAAAAAACAGTCCGTGGAGACAGCCGGGGCAAGAACAATCCAGATATCCGGAAATTTTACCACGGAACCTGTTCTGGAAGGATTAAATTTCTGGAAAGTAAAACTGGATATTGCTGTGCAGGCAAAATGCTGTGGATATAATCAGGTTTTCCAGGATCTCCTGAACAGAGACGGGCCGCTTTTGTTAAATCAGGACGGCACGAATGTTATACTCATTAAACTGGATGAATGGGTAAACGGCACCGACAATCTGGATAAAATCAATGATTTTATCAGAGCGCTGAATACCTATCATGACAACTGCCCGATTAATACATTTTTAGTACTTTGTCCGTCTGCTTCAGAAAAAGAATTGTGCCGGCAGGCGGAAGAAATGATTGTAAATGCAGTGAAGCAGTTAAAAACAGTGTCCTTAATCAATGCCCGGGATTATCACGAAGATTATCAGGTTACCAATGTTTTTGATCCGGTCAGCAATGAAATAGGACATATTCCTTACACTTTTTCTTATTATCATTTCCTTGCCACGCTGATTTTCAGACGAATTTATTCGGCCTGCATCAAACCGCTTAAAGTAATTGCGGTTGACTGCGACAATACTCTATGGAACGGGATCTGCAGTGAAGACGGGGCAGAACATGTAAACGTCACCGGAGCCGCAAAGCAGCTTCAGGAATATTTAAAGAAACAAATTAAATTGGGTTTTCTGGTGGTATTGTGCAGTAAAAATAATGAGGAAGATGTGTGGAAAGTCTTTGATAACAGGCCGGATATGGTTTTAAAGAGAACAGATATTACTGATTATGAGATCAATTGGAATCCGAAGTCTGAAAATATAACCGCTTTAAGCAGACGATTAAACTTAGGTCTGGATTCCTTCCTGTTTCTTGATGATAGTCCGTTAGAATGTGCCGAGGTAAAAACCAGTTGTCCGGAAGTATTGACGGAAGTCTGGGATCCGCTCGTGGATGCGGCATCATTTTTCGTCCATAACTGGTATCTGGATCATTTTGAAGTAACCGAAGGGGACCAGATCAGACAGCAATTCTATCAGGATAACGCACAACGGGAGAAGCTTAGAAAAACCAGTTACAGTTTTCAGGAGTTTTTAGAAGGGCTTAATTTACAGGTAAAGACTGAGCCTTTGGCTGAAACTAACAGACCCCGCATACACCAGCTATGCATGAGAACCAATCAATTCAATTTCAATACCAATCGCTATTCAATAGAACAATTGACCGCCCTGATGACTGACGAACAGGTTGCCACATTTTGTGTCAGTGCTTCAGACCGCTTTGGCGATTATGGGCTGATCGGTTTTGCAGCGGTCAGGACATTGCCGGACTTTGAAGTGATAGATTTCCTGCTGAGCTGCCGGGCGATGGGGCGGGGGATTGAGAATCAGATTATGAAACAGATCGCCGGGCTGGCGGCCAAACTGCAATCAGAGTCAGTTTTTATCCATTTCTCAGACAGTGGGAAAAATGCCCCTGCACATGACTTTTTGGAAAAAATAGGAAGCAGTAGCCGGACTGACGGTGGATATCGTTTTTCGCCCGGACAGCTTTTGGTATTATGTGATCATTATCAGGAACAGGAAATGGTCCATTCCGAAGTAAAGCCTGCTGTTAAATCTGCTGTCATTACTGCAGATTACTTAAACAGCAGAGAACAGATGCTGGAACAACTGTTCCTGCGTTTGTGTACGGCTGAGAAAATTTCCCGGGAAATTGAAAAGTCACGGCTGCGCACCAACCTGACAATGGAAATGCCGCAGGCAGATGGATCTGCGGTACAGTCAGCTGATTACCAGGACTGCATTAAAGCAGCTTTTTCAAAAGCTTTAGGATATTCCATAAAACAATTAGATGAAAATGCGGAAATTAATCAATATCTGCAGGCGGATTCCTTAAAGATTGTTGAAATAACCTCGATTCTGCATCAGACATATCCAAATATCAGGCCGACTATATTATTTGAATTCCGTACAATAAAAGAAATTGAAAACTATATAAAGTCAACCGATACGGTCGGTTCACCTGTAAAAGAAATGAGAATTGAGCCCGGCTGTATTGACGATCATGCCGATACGGATATTGCAATCGTCGGAATAAATGGAAGATTTCCAGGAGCCGATGACATAGATACATTCTGGAGTAATCTGGAAAAGGGGATCTGTTCAATAGATGAAATATCTCCCCAGCGCTGGAATTTAGAGCGCTATTTTGATTCCCGGGGCGGAGTTGGTAAGACCTATTCAAAATGGGGAGGTTTTTTTAAAGAAGTAGACCGGTTTGAGGCCTCTTTTTTTCAGATTTCTCCTAAAGAAGCCGAAACGATGGACCCACAGCAGCGTATAATGCTGGAATTAGTGTGGGGATTATTGGAGGATGCCGGCTATACTCCACAGAATGCGGACCGCAATACCGGAGTTTTTCTTGGAATGATTGCCAGTGATTACGCCAGCCTGACAGATCAGAATATTCTGCAGGGAGGGGAGGGGTACCGGAATGCTGACCATTACCAGGTACCGAACCGGATTTCTTACTTTTTTGATTTTCACGGTCCCAGTATAGCTGTTGACACCGCCTGTTCCTCATCTGGTACAGCAATTCATCTGGCTTGCAATAGTCTGATAAACGGAGAAACAACTACTGCAGTAGCCGGGGGAATTAATCTGTTTCTGCATCCCGGAAGATATATTCAGTACTCACAGATGCAGGTACTGTCCCCGGACGGATGCTGCCGGCCTTTCGGAGATGGTGCAAAAGGAACTGTCTACGGAGAAGGCGCAGCTGTTATATTGTTAAAAACTTATCAGAAGGCGATAGCAGACAAGGACCACATTTATGCCGTGATCAAAGGATCAGGTATCAATTCAGGTGGAAAAACCAATGGATTTACGGTTCCGAATCCTGTCTATCAGGGTCAGCTGATTTCAGATGTGCTGGAAAAAAACCATATAGATTCCCGCAGTATCACTTATGTAGAAACGCATGGAACCGGCACCGCGCTGGGGGATCCCATCGAGATTCAGGGTCTGGCCGACGGCTTTAGTGCCAATAACAGTGCATGGAAGGAGCGCCGGCAGGAGTGTGCGATTGGTTCATTAAAAGCAAATATCGGCCATTTGGAATCCTGTGCGGCGGCAGCCTCAATCATTAAAGTGGTGCTTCAGATGAAATATGGATATCTGGTGCCTTCATTAAATTCTAAGGTGCTTAATCCTTATATTTCATTTAAGGATACTCCATTCGTTGTACAGCAGCAGCTAAAAGAATGGAATCGTTTACCGGCGGATGATCGTGGCCGGTTATCTCTGCCCCGGCGTGCCGCAGTCAGTTCCTTTGGAGCCGGCGGAGTTAACGCTCATTTTATCCTGGAGGAATATACCGGTAACACAGATGTGAAAGATGAAAATATCCAGACCGATTACCTGTTTATTTTTTCTTCCACGGAGGAATGTAAATTAGAGCGGTATCTGCGGAGATTTATTAAGTGGATTGATGCACATCCTGCTGATCCTGGTCAGATTGCCTATACCTTGCAGATTGGCCGGACTGCGCTGAAGAAGCGGCTGGCAGTTGTGGCCAAATCGACTGCAGAACTGATCAGTAAGCTTAATTGTGTGCTGGATGGAGTGACAGGAATATCTGGGGTATTTACAGATGACGGCAATAAAGGGACAAGCCAGCCGGATGCGCGGTTTATACAAAATATGATGGCCGAAAAAAACCTGGAAGCCCTGGGATCGCTGTGGGTAAATGGAGCAAAAATTGACTGGGCCGTTCTTTATCCGAACTGGCATGATCAGAAAATACCGTTGCCCGGATATGAGTTCACCGGATCAAGATATTGGATTTCAACAGCAGTCCCTGAGGCCAGTGTGATTCATCCGATGCTGGATGTAAATATTTCACCAATCAGCGGTCTTTGCTTTAAAAAATCCTTATATCCGGATGAAGAATTTTTCAGAGATCATATCATCAATGGAAGTACAATCTTACCAGGAATGTCATTTTTTGAATTTATCAGAGCTGCCCTAATGACTTCGGTGAAATTGCAGCCACAAATTGAGTACCATAATATTGTCTGGATCCATCCACTTATTGTCAGTGATAAAAGGGATGTTTATTTAAAGCTGACTCCGAAAGGGGAAAATGATCATCTGCTGGAAGGTCTGCTTTTTGATCCGCAGGATCATACGGAATATGCAAAATGTAAGATCAGCTGGACTGGGGAAGCGGTTCCGGTCACTGCGGCACGGGACATTTCCGGTTTGCGCCAGAATCATTCCGGAGTTGTTTTAAAAGATGAGTGTTACCGCATTCTGAGCACTTCCGGTTATGAATATGGAGCATCGTACCAGGTGATTGAACAACTTTCCTATAACAGTCAGCAGGTCATGGCTGCACTATGCTTAAATACGGCAGTTCAAAAGGATATATTGCTTCAGCCGGCACTTTTAGACGGAGCACTGCAGGCTGTGACGGTGTGGGATGCTAAGGTAAACGGAATCAGAAAATATCCAAGGGTTCCTTATACCGTAAGGCAGGTATCTGTTTTCCGGCCATTGCCCAGTCGATGCTATGCAATTGCAACAAGATCGGCTGACGGTCAGGATCTGGAAAAATACGACTTAGAGCTGGTGGATGAAGCAGGCCGGATGCTGGTCTCAATTAGAGAATATTATCCCCGGGAATTATATCAGCAAAAATCATCAGACCATTCTGATAAAATGCTGGTCAGCACGATATTAAAGCAAAAAGAACTGCCGTATGCACAAATAGTGCCGGAATCAAAAAACTATCTGGTTTTTGATCTGGATGAAACATTTACCGCACTATTAAAAAATAAATATCGTAATCTTAATATTGTTCTGGTGCTGCCGGGATCTCAGTTTTCAGAAAAAGACAGCTGCTGTTATCAGATTAATCCTGATCACCCGACAGATTATGATCTGCTGGTCAATGCCATGGAGATGCAGAATTTTGAACCGGAAGTGGTACTCCACTTCTGGTCAGGCAAATATCATCGTCTGGCATCTGAGCTGTTAGGTGATCAGCTTTCGTTTAGTGTCTATTCAGTATTATCACTGTGCCAGAAGTTATTCATCAAAACAGAGCCAAAAGATGTTCGGTTTCTGTATTTTTATGGCAGTGATGAAGATGGCAGTCAGCCACAGTATTCAGCTGTTGCCGGAATGCTCAAAACCATTCTCAGAGAGCAGAACCGGATGTCTTTTAAAACCATTGACTGCGGATTGCAGTACGAAGATCAGCAAAAACGTCTGGCAATTCTGTCAGCGGAATTAACTGGGGTACCTGAATTAAATCTGTCTGAGGTTTTTTATAAAAAAGGGGTGCGATACCAAAAAGAGATTCTGCTCCAGCCATTTATCCCTTTGACAGAAGTAAAAAAGATCCATGGTTCTGCTGGCCGAATGGTCGTTCTCATTACCGGCGGCAGCGGCAGACTGGGCTGGCTGTTTGCCGAGTATTTTGCTAAAAAGCAGCCGACTACCATTATTCTCACCGGAAGGACGGCATTCCGCGATAGTATACGCGAGAGAATTGTTAAGTTAAAAGCTCTGGGATCCGAGGCAGTATACATATCCGCCGATATTTCATCACCAACAGAGACGGCCAGGCTGATTGCCGATGTAAAAGAACGGTATCAAAAAATAAACGGGGTGATCCATGCCGCCGGAATAATCAAAGATGCTTTGTTGATTAACAAACGGCTGGATGATTTTAAATCTGTTATTGGACCTAAGATAATGGGAACCATCTGTCTGGACCAGGCACTCAGCAAAGAAGAACTGGACTTTTTTGTTCTTTTTTCTTCAACTTCATCACTGGCAGGGCACCTGGGCCAATGTGATTATTCCTATGCCAATCGATTTTTGGATGATTTCGCCTTGTATCGGGAGCAATTATGCCGTAATGGTGAACGTTATGGGAATACCATATCAATTAACTGGCCGTGGTGGGAAGACGGCGGAATGGGGCTTAATGAGGCCTCAGTGAACAGATTAAAAAAACAGTATGGTTTTTCAGGTATGTCAAATCAGACTGGTTTCAGTCTGTTCGAGTATGCTCTGACGTCGGATAAAGCTAACATAGGTCTGTTTATTGCAGATGCCTCGCTGCTTCAAAGGTATCTGACAGGAAATACACCGCTCAAAGAAGAGTCAGTTTCCTCAGGTTCCGGCAGCAGCGATATACAAATGTGCCTGATTAATGACATCAGTTCAATGATCAGCACAATTCTTAAGCTTCCTCCGGAGCAGATTGATGAGCAGATTAATTTCAGTCAGTTTGGATTTGATTCAATTACATTTACACAGTTGGCCGACTGCCTCAATAAAAAATATCATATTGACCTGTCACCGGCTGATTTCTATGAATATAAAAACTTAAAGCAATTGTCAATGTTTTTATGGGATGAACACAGCCAGAATCTGATCTCATTTTATGAGGATTACGAAAGCTGCCAGTCCCAGCAGGAACCTGATAGTTATTCCGGGTATGACGATTTTGTAACAGCGGGTCCAATGGCAGAATCCAAAAAAAATTATGCCGCAGTTATCGGCATCGGCTGTATTTTCCCAGGCTCAAAAAACCCGGAAGAATTTTGGAATCATCTGAAAAACGGAGATAGTATGATCACTGCAGTTCCGGCAGAACGCTTAAATCAATATCGTCCCCAATGGGGGGGGTTCTTAACCGATGTAGATAAGTTCGATGCGGAGTTTTTTGGTATTTCACCGCGGGAGGCTGCTTATATGGATCCGCAGCAGCGAATTTTACTTGAAACGGTTTGGAGCACTTTAGAAGATGCAGGCTGTAATCCTGATGATCTGGCCGGCAGCAAAACCGGAGTATTTATCGGTGCATCATTAAAAGATTATGATGAGCTGATAATTCAGTCAAAGATAGAGGCTGATCCTTTTATGGCCGGCGGAGTTAATAATTCTATCCTCGCTAACCGGATTTCTTATGTGCTGGACTTACATGGACCCAGTGAAGTGATTGACACAGCATGTTCCAGTTCACTGGCAGCTATCAAACATGCGGCAGCGAGCATTGAAAGCGGAGAATCCGAACTGGCTATCGCAGGTGGTATTAATATTATTCTTACACCGAAATTCCACCAGATATTTGAAAAAACCGGAATGTTAAGCAGCAGCGGAAAGTGCAGTACCTTCGACCAGCAGGCAGATGGATATGTAAGAAGTGAAGGAGTGGGAGTGCTGTTGTTAAAGCCGCTGTCGCGGGCGGTACAGGATCGGGATCAGATATACGGAGTCATTAAAAGTGTGGTGGAAAATCATGGCGGCCGCGCACAATCGTTAACGGCCCCAAATCCCACCGCACAGGCACAGTTAATTAAAGATGCCTATACATTATCGCAGATATCAGTAAATTCTATCGATTATCTGGAGACCCATGGTACCGGGACCAGGTTAGGAGACCCTATCGAAATTAATGGTCTGAAAGAGAGCTTTCGTGCCCTGACCGCGGATGCGGCTCAACCTGCTGTTAAAACACCGTGGTGCGGGATCGGCTCGGTAAAAACAAATATTGGTCATTTGGAAGCTGCTTCCGGAGCAGCCGGTGTAATTAAGGTACTTCTGTCGATGAAACATGAAGTAATTCCTGCCAGTATTCATTTTAAACAGTTGAATTCCCATATCCATTTAGAAGGTTCTCCTTTTTATATCGTAGATCAGCCAAGATTATGGCCGCATAAAGATAATATACCGCGGCGTTCAGGAGTCAGTTCATTTGGTTTTGGCGGAACCAATGTCCACCTGATTTTAGAAGATTACATTCCTGAGGTCATGGAAACCGGGTATCTCTCCGGGGAGAAGCCACAGTTGTTTGTTATTTCAGCAAAAGACAAAGAAAGGCTGATTGAATCTGCGAAACAGATTTATTCATATCTCAACCGAAGATTTCAGGATAAACAGCAAGATGCAGGAGTTTTTACGGAATTCACATTAGAAAACATTGCATACACTTTGCAGACAGGACGTAAAGCAATGGAAAAGAAAGCTGCTTTTATTGCCGGAAGTCGGGAGGAATTGCTGGCTGCTTTGAAAAAACTTTCTTCTGGTGAGGATTGCTGCGGACTTTATGATAATAAAATAAAGGAAAATGAACCGTTTAGTGAACCGGATTCGGAGTGGAAGATAAAGCTGCAGCAATATGCTGCCAGATGGCTGGAGGGAAACCAGGTTTCATGGAACGAACTTCATCAGGGTTCGGCGGCAAAAAAAATATCCCTGCCGGCATATCCATTTAAAAAAATCAGGCATTGGCTGCCACAGCAGGCTGAGGTAATTGCCGACCGCTCTTTTACTGGTGAGGAATTCTATTTGACCGGACATATTATTCACAATCATAAGGTGCTGCCGGGAGTTATGTATATTGAGACTGCGCTGCAGACGGCGAAAGCTGCTTATGGTAAAAATTATAATGTGATTCGCAATATCATCTGGTCCCAGATGTTAAGCAGCTCAGATCAGTCATTTAAGATTCGGACTGTGCTCAAAGAGCAAAGCGGTCAGATAACTTATAAGATCTTAAAGGATCAGCACCTGTCCCAGAATCTTCTCTGCTGTCAGGGAATTTTATCTGCAGAGACGTTAAATCAGCCGGCTGTGAACCGAAAGTCCGATCTGGACAGAATGTCCGGCAGTGGGTTTGACCAGGTTAATAAAGAGGTATTTTATAATGCATTTGAAATTGACGGTACCGGATATTTTGGCGGTATGCGTCCAGTGGAACGGATGTGGCATAAAGGGACGGAAGCGTTATCTTTAATCCGTCTCCCTGAAAAAATAAGGGATACTTTTGATGATTATCTGCTGCACCCTTCAATTATGGATGGAGCACTGCAGACAGCTTTCGGTCTGATTGACGGCAGGACCTGGTCAGCAAAGGCTCCTTATCTGCCATTTACTGTGCGTGAAATAAGAATTTATCAGTCTTTTTCAAGCGAGTGCTATGTCTATGCAAGACTTTGTGATGATCGTCCAGGTAACGGACAGGATTATTTTGTTTGTGATATCGTTATCACCGACCCGGATGGTTTCATATTGGCTGAAATCGATGAATATTGTGCCAGGTCTTTAAATTTTTCTGATAATATCAGCTCCATGAAGGTCTCTCCAGAGTCTGCCGGAGTAATTAGCTGTACGAGAAAATGGAAACAGGCGAAACTCGATATGGAGACAGAAAGTCCGTCTGATACTGAAGCGCAGCAGTCCCTTCTGATGGTTAGTTCGAGACCGGAATATTGGCATGCTTCTGGTATTTTTGATAACGGAAGCAGAAGGTGGAAGACGGTCGATATCATTGCGGATTTAAAGGATCTTAAAGTACAGGAAACAGCTCTGCCCGATGTTGTGATCTATGATTTCATTGCGCCGCCGAAAGAACCTCAGAAGCTCAGCTTTCAATGGCCAATCCTCTTTGCCCGGACTGTTTTTTCCGTGACTCGGGAATTACTTTTAAACAGGCCGATAAAAACTATCACAAATATCATACTGTGTCCGCTGGAAGAAAGTCTCAGCTTTTGTGCAATGCTGGAGGAAGCGGCAGTCTCAGCATTAAATGGGTTTGCCCGAAGTGTGGAATGGGAGAAAAGCAATTTCTATTTTAAATCAGTTAAAATCAGCCGGCAGGTCAGCCGTGGCAAACTGGAAGAAATCCTGTTAAAAGAGCTGCCGCTGATGGATTATTGTGAAATTAAGTATGAAAATGAGCTGCGTTTTGCCAATCTGACTGAGCCGGTTGAGAGCTTTAAAGAAAATGAACTGGTACAAACCGGCGGTTTCCGGATCAATGGCACTTATCTCATTGCAGGCGGCATGGGTGGTGTAGGAAAGACAGTTGCAACCTATCTGGCCCGGAATTATCAGGCCAGTCTGATTTTGATCGGACGCAGTCCGGAGGGACCGGAACAGAAGCAATTTTTAGCCCGGCTTGGTCAGTATGGAGGCAGAGGCATCTATATTCAGGGCAATTTAGCCAGTGCTGCCGATATGGAGAAAATAAAGGATCTCATAAATCAGAATGGGTTTCAAATAAACGGCATTTTAAACTGTGCCGGGAATTTATCCGATCAGCAGTTAATTTATATGGAGACAGCAAGCTGTGCGGAAGTGATTGATCCTAAAATTCAAGGTACCATCAATCTGGATTTGATGTCACAGGAGATGGACTTAGATTTCTTTTTGATGTTTTCCTCTGTCTCAGCCATTTCCGGAAATGCCGGACAGACCGGTTACGCCTTTGCAAACCGCTTTCTTGATGAATTTTCAGTGATTCGCGAACGTCTGCGGGCGGTTGGTAAAAGAAGCGGTAAAACGATTGCGTTAGGCTCACCTTACTGGAAAGACGGAGGGATGGCCATGCCGGAAACGGCAATTAAATGGCTGGCCCGGGATGGGGGACTGCTTCCGGCAGAAAACGAACTTTGCCTTAGCATGTTAGAACATGCAGTTGTAAGTAATGAACACTATATCGGATTTTTATTTGGTTACAAAGATAAACTCCTGAACTGGCTGGAACATGCTGTTAAACAGAAATCTAAGGATCGGCTCAGTGTTTTTGACAACAGTACCGGAACTGCTGATACCCAATGGCAGGCTCAATTCCAAATGGAGTTTTATCAAATGATTACCAGATTATTGCAGCTGCCGGAAGGTAAGTTAAAACCATCTGACTATTTTGACCAGATCGGCATGAATTCACTGTTATTTATGGAATTTTCAGATGAGATTCACGAGCGCTTTAAGCTTGATGTTCTGCCCTCCGCATTTTTTGAATTTAACAGCCCTGAAGATGCTGCCGCCGATCTGTTAAAAAAATATTCTTATGAGCTGCAGCAATGGTATCAGAACAAGATTATCTGTTCTGAACCGGCCCCAGTGCCATGTGACCGCCAGCCTGAAGATGTCTTTACCGGTTCTCATCAGACGCAGCCCCATAATCAGAACATTCAAAAGATTGCGGTGGTAGGCATGGCTGGAGTGTTTCCCGGATCAAGTACAGTAGATGAATTCTGGGATAATATTTCTGAAGGAGTTGACTGCATTACCGAATTGCCTGCCGGACGGTTAAAAGACTTTGGTTATCAGCAGGAAGCGGATAAAAGCCTTAATGACATTTGTGCTGCAAAGGGCGGTTATCTGACTCATATCGATCATTTTGATGCAACTTTTTTTGGTATCTCCAACAAAGAAGCAAAATTTATGGATCCGCAGCAGCGGATTTTTCTGGAAACTGTGTGGGCCGCAATTGAAGATGCCGGATACAGGGCTTCCGATCTTTCGGGAACACAGACCGGTGTCTATGCAGGTGTTGCAAATTCGGATTATTATGATGTAGTCCTGGATGCACAGACCGGTATGGATGCTTATGTTGTCACAGGCAAAGAGCATTCCATTCTGGCGAACCGTGTTTCTTATCTGCTGAATCTGCATGGTCCCAGCGAAGCATTAAATACGGCATGTTCCAGTTCTTTGGTAGCAATAGACCATGCGGTCAGAGCGATTCGGGAAGGACGCTGTGAACTGGCAATTGCCGGCGGGATCAATATTCTTTCCAGCCGCTCTTACTTTGTTTCCGTATCAGATGCCGGAATGCTTTCTCAACAGGGTCGCTGCAGGCCTTTTGATCAGGCAGCGGATGGTTACGTAAGGGGGGAAGGCTGCGGAGTCCTGATTTTAAAAAACCTGGAGCAGGCTGAGAGAGACGGCGACCAGATTTATGGAGTAATTCTTGGCAGCGGTGTGGGACACAGCGGCAGAACTACGTCGCTCACTGCTCCCAGTGCGAATTCCCAGGCGGAGCTTTTAATCCGCACTTATCGGGAGGCCGGTATGACACCTGCTTCTATCAGCTATCTCGAGGCACACGGAACCGGTACAAAACTGGGCGATCCCATTGAAATAGAAGGAGTTAAAATGGCATGTTCAGAATTATGCCGTGAATTTAACACCAATACGCCCCCGGTTCCTTATATCGGAATCGGTTCGGTTAAAGCATCGATTGGGCATCTGGAATCCGCTGCGGGTGTGGCGGGTGTGATTAAAGTTCTGCTGTCCATGAAGCACAAAACACTGCCGCCTAATCCGCAGCTGCATACGATAAATCCCTATGTACAGAGTGAGGACAGCCCGTTTTACTTTGTCAAAACAAAGCAGCCCTGGATCATTCCGGAAAACCAGACGAAAAGAAGAGCGGGAATCAGTTCTTTTGGATTTGGAGGTACCAATGCGCATCTGATTTTAGAAGAATACGATGAAGATACTGTAAAGCAGCAGTCAAATGCTTCAAATGAGACGCAGTTATTTGTATTGTCCGCAAAAAATAAGGATCGTGTGATACAATATGCGGCTGCAATCCGGGCCTTTATCAGCAATCAGAGCAGCGGGATACGTTTTGACGATATGATCTTTACATTACAAACCGGCAGAGAGGCAATGGCTTCCCGGTTTGCCTGTGTGGTTAATGATTTCGATCAATTAATGATGAAACTTGATTATTTCTGCAATGAGGGAAAACCGGATGGTGACAGCCTTTTCAATGACAGCTGTGAAAGTGTTAAAAAGACAATAAACAGCAGCCGGCTGGGGGAAATGAAACCTATGGAAATTGCAAGATTGTGGATTGATGGTTTTGATATCCCGTGGAGTAAGATGCCTGCAGCTTCCGGCAGAAAAAAAATTCATCTGCCTACCTATCCTTTTTCTCCTATAAGGTATTGGTTAGAAAAAAGATCAAATGCTGAGGTGCCTGCCAAAAGTATGAACGAGGCAGTTCTCAATCATGCACACTATTATTACCCGGTCTGGAAGCAGACTAAAATTCAGGGAATGTTGAATCAATATTATGAACCCGGATGTACTCTGGTGATAGGTTCGGATGAGGATTGTTTAAAGATTTCTGACCTGATTCACAAACGCAATCCAGATGCCCGGATCATACAGGCAGCAGCCGGACAGAAGTTCAATGAATACAGTCCTGGGAACTACCTGATTAATCATCATGTGGAGGCAGACTGGAACTGCCTGTTTGATCAATTGGAACTGAAGGGGTATCTTCCGGAGCAGGTCATCTATTTATGTGATTTGGTCAGGATGCCCGGAGCAGAAGATTCAAGCCAGCGGCTGAGACCATTATTGTATATGTGCCGAAATCTCATGATCCGGAATCAGTCAGACACAATCAAACTGATTTATGCCTATCAATGGGACGACAGTCCCGAGTGCTGCCTTGGACAGGCTGTCGGAGCATTCTTAAAGACCGCAGCACTGGAATATCCTAAGCTGCAGTTTGTTACAGCAGGAATTTCAGAGCTCGATGAACCAGCCTGTCAGTTACTTTTAGATGAAGTGGATCAGACCGATCGTGAAGTGAGATATTTAAATCATCAGAGAGAAGTAAAAGAATATTGCCCACTGCCGGCCGGACAGTATGATCAACAGCCGCTTGTAATAGTGCCAGGCGGAACTTATTTAATAACCGGCGGAAGTGGGGGTCTGGGGCAGATTATTGCAAAGGATCTGGTTAGCAGATATCAGATAAATCTGGTCATTGCCGGAAGGAAAACAGCGGTTAAAGAGAATTTATCCCAAATCAGGGAAAATGCTGTAACTGGAGCAATCATTGATTATTATAACTGTGATCTGTCTGATTATGGACAGGTAGAAACGTTAGTGCAAAAAATAATAGACCGCTTTGGCAAAATATCTGGTATATTCCATTTGGCCGGATCCATACGGGATCAGTTTCTGGTAAAAAAAGAGGAGTCTCAGATTGATGAGGTATTGTCGCCTAAAATCAGTGGGGTTTTAAATCTGCAAAAAAGCATATCTGGCCGGCAAGTTGACTTTGTCGTGACCTTTTCTTCACTGGCCGCCGTAACAGGCAATATCGGCCAGGGTGACTACGCTTATGCGAATGCCTTTATGGATGCTTTTTCTTTGTACCAGGCAGGACAAAATATAAAATGGGTTTCTATTAGCTGGCCTTATTGGTTATCAGCCGGAATGCAGATCATGGCGAACCAGGCTGAGCAAATTTGTGAAGCTGCCGGACTGATCCCGCTGACTGCTGAAAAAGGGCTGGAATTGTTTTATTTCATTCTGGCAAATCCCGCTTCTCATATCATCCCGCTGTATGGTGTCAGCCAGCTGATTGAACAAAGTATGGGGAATAAAAACCGCAATCAATTAGTACAGCAGCGGCAAGCTGATGAAAGACCGATAAGCGCCTGGCTCACTGAGATGTTTTCAGATTTGCTGGATATTGAAGCAGATCAGCTGGATCCTGAGATTTCGTTTGAAGAATATGGCGTAGATTCAATTGTTGTTAATAAATTTAACAGCCGGATCGAAAAGAGATTTCCCAATGTGGCAAAAACGTTGTTGTTTGAATATGACAACATTGCAAAGCTGTCACAATACTTAGAACACGAAAGCGGCCAGGCCAGGGCTGGATATAATTCAGATGAAAAACAGACAGTCCGGGAATCGGTTCCGGCGCAGGAAAACAACGATATTGCCGTTATTGGTATGGGCGGAGTTTATCCGATGGCAGAAACGCTTGATGAATTCTGGGAAAATCTAAAGCAGGGCAAAGACTGTATCGATGAAATTCCCAGGCAGCGTTGGGATTGGACCGATAAGCAGCGAAACGGAAGTCTGGATTGTCATTGGGGCGGATTTTTAAGTGATATTGATTCTTTTGACTGTCAGTTTTTTAAAATATCTCCCCGCGAGGCCCAGCTGATGGATCCTCAGGAACGGCTGTTTTTACAAGTTGTCTGGGAAACGCTGCAGGATTCAGGTTACGGCGGCACTTTCGCAGATCGGGAGGGTCCCTTTGATGTAGGAGTTTTTGCCGGAGTTACAACTAATACATTACCATATTTAGGAATTGCCAGGCAGCAGGATAAAAGTATTTACCCGAATGCGAATTTTTGGTCGATTCCCAACCGGGTTTCATTTTTGTTCCGGTTTACCGGTCCCAGCCTGACTGTCGATACGGCATGCTCTTCTTCTTTAACTGCGGTTCATCTTGCGTGCCAGAGTATACACAGGGGAGAATGTTCAATGGCAGTGGCAGGAGGAGTCAATCTTTACCTGAGTCCGGCGAAATATCTTCAGATGAGTACCGCCGGAATGCTGTCAAAAACCGGACGATGCAAAAGCTTCGGATCTGGAGGAGATGGGTTTGTGCCGGGAGAAGGGGCTGGTGCCATATTATTAAAGCCATTGTCCCAGGCAATAAAGGATCATGATCATATTTATGGAGTAATTAAAGGCAGCAGCCTTAATCACGGCGGCAGCACAAACGGACTTACAGTCCCAAGTCCGGCCAGTCAGGCAGAAGTGATTTTGCATGCCTGTGAAAACGCTCGGATTGATCCTTCAACAATCAGCTATATTGAAGCTCACGGGACCGGCACTGAACTGGGCGATCCCATTGAAATGGAAGGTTTGACACGGGTATTCAGGCAATATACCAGAGAACGGCAATTCTGTGCCGTGGGTTCACTAAAGTCAAATATCGGACATCTTGAAGCAGCAGCAGGAATTGCAGGAATTACCAAAGTACTGCTTCAGATGAAGCACCGGATGCTGGTTCCATCTCTGCATTCGGAAGTTTTAAATCCAAATATCGCTTTTGCAGAAACGCCTTTTTACATTCAAAAAGAGAGTGCTTTCTGGAAGAATAAAATGGCTACCATTCCCCGCCGGGCAGGGATTAGTTCCTTTGGAGCCGGAGGGACTAATGTACACATTGTTCTGGAAGAATATGAAAAGATTGAAAATACCGGTAATGTTATCGGTGACAGCAAATCATTAATTATTCTTTCTGCTTACGACCAGAATGAATTAAAGAATTATGCTGCCAGGCTTGCCAGTAGCATCCGAATGTCGGATGAACCGCCCAGCCTGGCGGAAATTGCGTATACATTGCAGACAGGGCGCAGCAGCTTAAACTGCCGGTGTGCTTTCGTGGTAGATTCTGCCGCCGTGCTGTTAGAGTATTTGGACAATATCAGCAGGGAAGGGGAACAGGCACCGGAGGTATACCATGGGTTTGTCAAACAAAGCCGCCTGCGCAAACCAGTCAGCTATCCTGAGGACCGGAACGGTGATCAAGAGCACGTGTCACCGGACCTGCAAAAGATCGCAAAGCTGTGGGTGGCAGGAGCAGAGATATCCTGGCCTGCGTTATATGGTGCCGGGGTACCCATGAAAATATCACTGCCATTTCCCTCCATGAACACAAAAAAGTTTCCGCTTAAACAACTATTTGGCATAACGGAACAATCAAATGCAGATATCGAGGTGAAAATTTTGGATACATATTATAAAACGGAGCAGCAAACAATTCGGAATGAGCTGATTACAACGCTAAAAAAGGCTGTTGCAGAGGTGCTCTATCTGGAATCAGATGAGATTGATGAGGACACACAGTTTATTGATCTGGGATTAGATTCGATTTTGGGAGTTGAGCTGGTCAGCATAATAAATAAGCAGTTAAAACTGTCAGTGAAGGCAACGAAACTATATGAGTTCACAACTATATCTGAATTCTCCGATTTTCTGGCCGGAATGATTCATAAAACTGAGCCTCCGGTAAACGAGCCTGAATGCCAGCCCAAAACACCGGACGTTGTGCCGGTTCGTCAGGCACAGACTCTGGCATTTAAAACAAAAGCCCCTGCATCATCAGCAGAAATTATTGAAAAAGCAAAACCGCAAAAAACGGATGATCAGCTGGTGAATGAAACCGATGATGTGGCAGTGGTTGGCATATCAGTGAGGCTGCCTGGAGTAAATGATATCTGGGAGTTCTGGAATCTGCTTGAAAAAGGAGGCACAACAATCACTGAGATACCGGAGAACCGGTGGATCATCGAACCGGAGGACCCACAAGCAGAAAGTGGAAGGCAGCAAAAAAGGAGCCGTCATGGCGGGTTCTTAAACGATGTGGATAAGTTTGAACCGGAATTTTTCGGAATATCTCCGTGGGAAGCAGCGCAGATGGATCCCCAGCACCGGATCGTGCTGCAGGAAGTCTGGAGGGCCCTGGAAAATGGCGGTTATCCCCCTGAATCCTTAAGTCAGAAAAGGTGTGGTATTTATCTGGGAGCAGGAAGCATCAATGAATACAATTCCAGATATATGTTTAATGCCTCTTCCCTGTTGTCGGCGAGAGCAGCCTATTTTCTCAACTTAAAGGGGCCTGTCGTATCCATAGATACGGCCTGTTCTTCTTCCTTGGTGGCACTCCACATGGCTTCCCAGTCACTGCTTAATAAAGAAACCGATATGATGATCACCGGGGGTATCAGTCTGTATTTGAACAGCAATATTTATAACCAGCTGGACGCTGCCCAGATGATTTCACCTGATGGAGTCTGCCGCAGCTTTGATGAGTCAGCAAACGGGTTTGTACCATCGGAAGGCTGTGTGGTGCTGATTCTTAAACGCTATCAGGATGCAGTAAACGATGGTGATTATATCTATGCAGCAATTAAAAGTTCAGCAATCAACCAGGATGGCCGTACCAATGGGATCACTGCACCCAGTGGTGCAGCGCAGCGGGAGCTGTTAATTGATGTTTACAAAAAGGGCAATATTGATCCTGCAACAATTACTTATGCCGAAGCTCATGGTACCGGAACCAGCCTTGGTGATCCGATTGAATTTGAAGCTTTAAGCGAAGCCTTCCGGACGTTTACAGATCAACAGAATTTCTGTGCACTGGGTTCGGTTAAAACAAACATAGGACATACGTCAGCAGCATCCGGGGCAGCCGGAGTGGTTAAAGTGATTCTGTCAATGATGAATAAAAAAATACCTCCTCTGCTTAATTTTAAAACACCTAATCACCTAATTGATCTTGACAATAGTCCATTTTATATCAATGACAAGTTAAAAACGTGGGGGGATGGCCGTACACCGCTGAGAGCCTGTGTCAGCTCATTTGGATTCAGCGGAACAAACGCTCATATGGTGCTTGAATCAGCGGAAAAGAATTTTGCAGGCCAGAGGGAAACGGAAAGTCAGCAGCCGTATTATTTGATCCCGTTATCAGCGAAAACACAGCAGTCACTGGCTGGTTTTTGTACAGATTTTGTGCATTGGATTAAACAGGACCAGGCTGATACCCGACTATCTGATATATCCTATACTCTTTTCAATGGCCGTCAGCATTTTGATGTCAGAAAGGCTTTGATTGTGAAAGATAAGCAGGATCTGATCCGCCAGCTTGAACAGCTGACGATTGGTAATCAGCAGGAACCGGCAGACAGTTACTACAAATCCGGGCAGTTTCTGACCATGTTAAAAGAGTTTGGAACCAGTATTATGGAGCAGGTGAATTACAGCACCGTCAAATCTGATGCGGAGTATCATACGAGACTAATGACCCTGGCGGAATTGTACATGACCGGCATAGATCTGGACTGGGAACAGCTATTTGAAAAAGGAATGGTAAGGAAAGTGCCGCTGCCAATGTATCATTTTGAAGGCAAATCATATTGGCTTAAAGATGCTGTAAAAGGGCCGCTGGTTAAGGAATCTGCTCAGGCGGCTGAAATCAGGACCGTACCGGTAAAAGAAAAAGAGACTAAAATGACATCGGAACAGGCGCTGAAATTGCTGTCAGGCATTTTTCAGGAAAAAACAACCGGGAATGTATGAACAGGAGGTTATCATGTATTCTTATCAGGAAATATATCAAAAAACCAGGCAGAGTGCGGCCGAAGTATTATGCATGAACGAGCAGGACATTAATGATGATAAAAGGCTTCCGGAGCTGGGAATGGATTCGATCATTGGAGTGGAATTAATTGTTCGGCTCAACCGCTTTTTTGGCTGTCATCTGGAAAAAAACGTCATTTATGAATATCCGACCATCAATAAGCTGGTTAAATTTATCGAAAGCCAGATAAATCACAGCATTTCTTCCGATTCCGCTGAGCCGCTTAAGGCTCTGTCGGATGATGGTTATTTTCAACAGTTGAAAGAAAAAGGTCAGAACAGTCCGGAGTGGTCTAAAGTGATGGAAGCAATTACGAAAATCTTTGGATCTGTACCAGATGACCTATTGATGCGGTTTTCGAATTTGTCGGATTTAGCTGATTATTTGTCAGGACGGAACGAAACTTATCCGGAGCCTCAGGCAGCGGACTATTTTACTGAAAAAAAGGTGGTTTTAAAAAAAAACCATATATTTAGAGAAGAACATTTAGAAACAAGCCAGGATATTGCGGTGGTAGGAATCAGTGGCAGGTTTCCCCAATCGGAACACTTAGATTCTTTTTGGAATCATCTGCTGCAAGGAGACAGCCTGATCAGTGAAATTCCCCCGGAGCGATGGGACTGGAAAGAATATGCGGCGGAATGCGGCAGCAAATGGGGCGGCTTTATTAAAAACATCGATCAGTTCGATCCGCTTTTTTTTCATATTTCACCACGTGAAGCAGTGCAGATGGATCCACAGATCCGTCTGCTGCTGGAAACAATCTGGGAGACTCTTGAAGATTCCGGGAATACCAGAGAAGGTTTAAAAAAGAACGGTCGTACCGGGCTCTTTGTGGGCTGTATCTACCAGCATTACCATCTGCTTAACAGCGCCCGCTGTGCCAACCAGCTTTTTACGGATTCATACTGGTCCCTGGTTAACCGATGCTCTCACTTTTTTGATTTTCAGGGTCCCAGCGTCGCGGTTGACACGGCATGCTCTTCTTCCATGACGGCCATTCATATGGCCTGTGAAAGCATCAGGCGGGGAGAATGCAGTGCCGCCGTTGCTGGCGGAGTTAATTTGAGCCTGCATCCACAAAAATATATTGCATTGAAACAATTTCAAATGCTTTCAGGGGAGGAACGCAGCTGTACATGGGGAAACGGCAATGGCTACATTCCAGGAGAAGGAGTCGGCACGGTGCTATTAAAGCCTCTTGAAACGGCCATCCGGGATCAGGACCATATTTATGGAATTATCAAATCCAGCTCCATCAACCATGGCGGAACGACAGATGGTTTTACAGTACCCAATGGAAAGGCGCAGCAGGAGTTAATGGAACAGACGCTTAAGAAGGCACATGTTCTGCCTGAAACAATAAGCTATATTGAAACTTCTACCGTTGGTCTGCCGGAAGCCGATAAACAAGAATTAGATACCCTGCTTGAAGTTTTCCGGGATAAATCGGAGAAGACTTGTGCGGTGGGATGTGTTAAGGCAAATACAGGGCATTTAGAAGCAGCCTCCGGTATTTCTCAGTTGACCAAAGTACTGCTGCAGTTAAAATATAAAACTTTAGTACCGGTAATTAATACAGAAGGAGCATACGACAAAATCACAGCAGAGCACTCCCCTTTTTTCTTTGCAGAACAAGCGGAAAAATGGCAGAAAACAGCTGTAAATGTTCCGCGCAGGGCAATGATTAACTCGTTTGGAGCAGGCGGTGCAAATGCATGCCTGTTACTTGAAGAATATGAACCAGTATGCGGAGGGGGATACAGTACGCCTGAAACCGGTGCACAGGATCGTCAAATGATCGTCATCCTATCGGGACACAGTAAAGAATGTTTAAAGCAGCAGGCCGCCGGATTGTTAAGCTTTTTACCTCATTGTACGGATATTGAAGGTCTGGCTTACACGTTGCAGATTGGCAGAGAGGCGATGGAATCCCGGCTGGCAATGTTATGCAGTGATAAACAGGAGCTGAAACGTCAACTTCAGGCTTTTTTAAGTGAGACGGAAGCTGGCGGAGCAGGGTGGTGTATGGGACAGATACCGGAGGAGGATGGAGAACAGCCGGCAGATTCACTGGATCAGGCCGCGGCAATTGCTGTAAGCGAGAAAGACTATATAAAAATTATGGAACTATGGACCGGAGGTGCAAAGGTTGATTGGATTGCTCTCTACACCAGGCAGCCATATAAGATCTCATTGCCGTCCAGTCCGTTTTGCAGAAAAAGGTACTGGCTGGAAGTGGAGACTAAGGAAAGTCCCCTTGCTGTCCAAAAGTCAGAAGATGTAAGACAAGAACCTGTCGTATCAACAGAGCCGAAGTCTGGTAAATTAGAAGAAATAATTGTAAATACCTTAGCCGATTTGCTGGAGGTGGACTCCGGGCAGATATCACACCGGAAAAAGTTTCGGGATTTGGGACTGAACTCTGTATTAGCAACTGAATTTGCAGAGCATCTGGATCGAAAACTGGGGATTTACGTTAATCCGGTGGACATTTTCAATTATCCTACGGTGGAAAAGCTGACCGGTCATCTGGCGGGTGAACCAGTTCATATTGGAAAACAGGAAAATATCAGCCGGTCCTCCGATTCTGTAGAAAAATACTCTGGAAACCATGGTAAGAGTGATGAGTCGGTTGCTGTAATCGGAATGTCATGCTGCTTTCCGGGAGCAGAAAATCTGGAAGAATTCTGGCAAAACCTGATGCAGGGCAGAGACAGCATAACGAAAATACCGGATAACCGTCCCGGCTGGCAGCATGGCAGCGACCAGTCTTTGTATCAGTGGGGCGGATTCCTGGCAGAACCCACTGATTTTGATGCACAATACTTCGGCATTCCTAAATCGGAAGCAGACAAAATGGATCCCCAGCAAAAGTTTATACTGGAACAGACCAGGCGAGCATTGGATCATGCCGGATATACGGCATCAGATGTCTCCGGAAGCAACTGGGGCGTTTTTATCGGTGCAGGCAGCGGCGATTTTAATAGATATCGGCCCAGTCATGAATTAGACGCTTTTACTATGCTTGGAGAAAGTAATGCTGTCACAGCCGGCAGAATCTCTTATTTTTATGATCTGCATGGTCCCTGTCTGACAATTGACACCGCCTGTTCCTCTTCATTGACCGCACTGCACCAGGCTGTCAACAGTATTCATACAGGTGAAAGTACGGCCGCCATTATCGGCGGAGTCTGTATTCTGTCGACTCAGGCTATGCATGTGATGACAGAACATGCGGGGATGCTGTCTGCTGATGGGAAACTGCGTGCTTTTGATCAAAATGCCAATGGTTTTGTGCCAGGTGAAGGAGCAGGAGTAATTATCATTAAATCATTGGAACGGGCGGTGAAAGACGGTGATCATATTTATGGTGTGATAAAAGGAACTGCCGTCAATCAGGATGGACAGACAAATGGTATCACTGCGCCAAACGGTAAGGCACAGTATGATTTGATTTCCGGATTATATCAGCGGATCGGTTTGGATCCGCAGCAAGTGGGATATATAGAAGCCCATGGAACCGGGACCCGGCTGGGTGATCCGATTGAAATAAATGCACTGGCAGAAGTTTTTCACAGCCAGAGAACAGAAACAAAAAGTTGTGCGATCGGCTCGGTTAAAACAAATATTGGCCATAGCCTGACGTCAGCGGGTATGGCCGGGCTGATCAAGACAATTCTCTGCATTTACCATAAAAAGCTGGTTCCTTCGCTTCATTTTGAACAACCCAATAAATTTATTAATTTTGCGGAGTCGCCTTTCTATGTGAATACCTGCTGCCAGGACTGGAAAACGCAGGCAGGTCAGCCAAGAATCGCGGGGGTGAGTTCATTCGGTTTCAGCGGTACCAATGCACATGTGGTGGTAGCAGAGTACGATGGTAAATCAGAAGAAACAACTTTTTTACCGCAGCAGCCTCAGGAAGATAAGGAAGATCAGCTGCTTTCTTATTTAAAGGATACGTTTCAGAAGGTAACTGGATTTGACATGGAGAAGATTGATATTCATGAACCTTTTGATAATCATGGCATCCATTCCTTAGTCAGCAAAGAGATTATCAGCTGCCTGGAAAAGGATTTCGGACCGCTACCGGCAACGCTGCTGTTTGAACATTTCACGTTATCTGACTTAAAGGATTATCTGATCAAACGGTATCAGCCCCAGGTCCCGCAGGTAAGTGATCATGACAGGGTGGCGGAGGAGGACAATGATATTGCCGTAATCGGCATGGCCGGAAGGTATCCTCAGGCAGACGACCTGGATGAATTCTGGAACAACTTAAAGAACGGCAGCGATTGTATTGAAGAGATACCGCTTACCCGCTGGGATCATACACGTTATTACGATCCTGATCCAACCTTTGCCGGGAAAGGGAAAATTTACTCAAAATGGGGAGGATTTATAAATGGAGTGGATCAGTTTGATCCTCTTTTTTTCCGGCTTTCTCACCGTGAAGCAGAACAGATGGACCCCCAGGAACGACTATTTTTAGAGACTGCCTGGGAAGCGCTTGTCAATGCCGGATGCAGCGGACAGCGCTTAAAACAATTAAAACGCCGTGTGGGGGTTTTTGCCGGGGTAACGTCTCATACTTATCAGTACCTGGGTAAAGATACGGCTGATGAAAAGCTGTGGCCTGATTCCTCAGCCTGGTCGGTTGCCAACCGGGTATCTTATCTGATGGATTTCCAAGGTCCCAGCATGCCGGTTGATACGGCCTGTTCCTCTTCTCTGACAGCGGTGCATTTAGCCTGTGAAAGCTTAAAGAAAGGAAGCTGTGATGCAGCTCTGGCAGGAGGTGTAAATTTATACCTGCATCCATCAAAGTTTATCCAGATGTCACAGGCGAGAATTCTTTCACCGACTGGAAAAACCAGAAGCTTTGGTGCTGGCAGTGATGGCACCGTACCGGGAGAAGGGGTAGGAGTAATCGTGCTCAAACGGTTAAAGGATGCAGTTGAAAATAAGGATTACATTTACGGTGTAATCAAGGGAAGTGCCATCGGACACGGCGGACGGACAAGCGGTTATACCGTTCCCAATCCGGCGGCACAAAGTGATCTGATTGAGCAGGTGATGAAAGAGAGCAGAATTGATCCTGAATCGATCGGATATGTGGAGGCTCATGCGACTGGTACCTCACTGGGTGATCCCATTGAAGTGGCCGGACTTACAAATGCCTATCGCAAATACACGGGTCAGCGGCAGTTTTGTGCCATCGGATCGGTCAAATCAAATATCGGGCACTTGGAAGCGGCAGCCGGAATTGCCGGGGTGACTAAGATATTGCTGCAGTTTCAGCATAAAAAGCTGGTGCCTTCCCTATACGCAGAAGTTGAAAATCCTGATATCAGTTTTTCGCAGACGCCATTTTATGTACAGAAAAAATATCAAAACTGGAATTCTTTGAAATCGCCGTTAAGGGCTGCGGCTATTAGTTCTTTTGGTGCCGGTGGATCAAATGCGCATATGATTCTGCAGGAATACCCGGAGCAGCAAAACGCCATGTCTTTGTCAGAGCATCCCAATGTAGTGGTATTGTCTGCAGATAATCAGAATGTATTAAAGCGTTATGCCGGCCGGCTGCTTACTTATTTAACAAAAGAAACTGATCAGAACAGCCGGCAGCAGTTTACCAGCCTGCTGGTAGAAATCATCGGGGAAACGCTTGGTATTGATGAAACACCGGATTACGATGAGGATTTGAGTGAATATGGGCTGGAGTTGGCAGAACTTTCGGAGATAGCAGCTAAAGCAGCAGCAAAATCAGGTGTGGATGTGACACTGGAAATTCTGCTTCGGCAAAAAACTATCAGACAGATTGTGGAGAAGATATTTGGTGATGCCGATGATCAGAAAAGAACATTGGCAATAAGTCTTAACTCCCTGGCATATACGCTGCAGACCGGCAGAAATGAGTTGGCAGAGAGAATTTCTTTCACTTCAAAAAACATTGATGAAGTTTGCGATAAGTTAAAACAATATTGTGATGGAGAGAGAAAAATCCCCGGATTTTATCAGAGTGATGGGGTGATTCGGCGAAAATCCGCTCCTGACGGTTTGAACTATTCACTGGAGAATAACGCTGATTTAGACTGCCTTGCAGCAGAATGGGCGGCAGGGGGGAAAATCCGCTGGGAAGAATTATATGGCCTTTATACACCACCGGTTATTCCACTTCCGGCTTGTCCGTTTGAACGGGAACGCTGCTGGATTACTGACGATGAACCACAGGGAACAGCCAGTACTGCAGTTGAACCCCAATTGAAGAGAGGGATTGCGTTTAAAAGTATCTGGCAAAAAGATTTAGCTGAAGTGATGGATGAAACGAAGCTGACCGGAAAAAAAATCGGTTATTTTGGATTTGCTGATGAATCGACACAAAAGCTGTTATCGGCAGACAATGATGTGACATTTATGGATGCCAGGCCGGATGATTTTTTTAGTTGGCTTAAGCAATCGGAAGTTCTGCCTGATTATATTGTAATGAATGCCAGAGCATTTGATTTACCGCAATCGGAAACAGCTATATCGGATATTTTAAATGATAGTTTCTTTTTGCTTTTAAAATTGACTAAAATTTTGATGCAGGCCAGAAAAAAACATCAGATAAAAATTATTTATCATTATGAGACGAATTCTGAGATTTCACCGTTCCATGAGGCAGTATCGGGTTTTGCAAAAACTTTGAAGCAAGAACACCCCGATATCGGGTTGATTTCCGTCGTCACTGAGAGTGGAAAAAATGCTTGTCTGCAGCTTATCCGGGAAATGTGTGCCGACCATGCCTGCGGTGATGAAATTCAATACAAAAACGGACAACGATATGTAAAAAAACTAACATTTTATGATTTTAACCAGAACGGTTTGGCCTTTGAAGATCTGAAAGAGCAGGGGGTTTATTTAATAACCGGTGGATTAGGCGGACTGGGCCGGATATTTGGTCAGTGGTTTGTGAGTCAAAAACCGCTGCATCTGATTTTATCCGGGCGTGCAGATTTAAGCCAGGAAGACTTAAAGATCCTGGGCACGATGGAGAAAGATCCTGACAGCTCCGTTACCTATATTAAGGCTGATCTGTCTTTAAAAGAGCAGGTCTTTGATCTGATCAGGCAGATCCGTGTTAAATTTGGAAAAATCGACGGTATCCTGCATTGCGCGGGTTGCAACCGGGATTCTTATATATTAAAAAAAGATTTTTCGGATGCGGAGGCTGTCTTCGCAGCTAAGATAAACGGAACGATATGGTTAGATCAGGCAACACGGCAGGAGGAGCTGGATTTCTTTGTCATGTTTTCGTCAACTGCCGGTATCTGGGGTAATCCAGGTCAGAGTGACTATGCATATGCCAATCGCTTTATGGATTCCTTTGCTTATTTGAGAAAAACTTTAGGGCGCAGCGGTAAAAGTCTTTCTATTCAGTGGCCGTTGTGGAAAGACGGCGGAATGAAAATTTCTGACCGGGAACTTCAGATGGTCCGCAATAAAACCGGAATAGATCCGCTGGACAGTGAAAGCGGAAAAGCATTTTTGGTGCATGCGGTCAGCAAAAGAGACTGTAATCTCGGGCTGGTCTGGGGAGATCATGCTAAGCTGGAAGACATGCTGAAGGCCGAAAACAATCAACCACTCATTAATACGGATAACGGTCCGATTCCAGAAGTGCCGGAGCCTGATTTGGGACAACTGCAGAACCGGACGATGAAATACTTAAAAGATATTTTATCGGCGATAACCAAGACTCCGGTAGAGCGGCTGAGAGAAGACATTTCCTTTGAAGATTACGGATTAAATTCGCTGATGATTGTTGAAATGACAGAAAAGATGGCGAAAGTATTTGGAAAAATTCCAGTCACACTCTTATATGAATATGAAAATTTAAAGGCGCTGTCCTTCTATCTGGCAGAAAATTATAGTTCTCAACTGACTGGGTTACTAAAAACGGAGGATCAGCCTCAAAAGCAGCAGCTTCTCTCAGGTATGCCTGACCAGGCTGGAGAAAACAGCCCTCCCACCTGCCAATGCCTGTCAAAAGAAGAGAAAGAGATCGCAATAATCGGAATAGCCGGGACTTACCCGATGGCAGAGAATCTGGAAGAATTCTGGGATAATCTGGTGGCAGGTAAAGACTGTATCAGCGAAATACCGCGGGACCGGTGGGATAATAATATTTATTTTGATCCTCAAAAAGGAACGGAAGGAAAATATTATAGTAAGTGGGGAGGTTTTATTGACGGAGTCGGAGATTTTGATCCCTCCTTTTTCCAGATCTCACCAAAAGACGCAGAACTCACCGACCCGCAGGAACGGCTGTTTCTTAAAACTGCCTGGCATACGATTGAAAATGCCGGTTATACCAGAAATCAGCTGGCCACTCTGAAAACCGGAGTTTTTGTGGGCGTAAGCTATGGCGAGTATCAGCTGTTAAATGCTGAAAAGTGGTCGGGCAGGATGAAACAGGCAGTCTCCTCATCCTACTCATCCATTGCCAACAGAGTTTCTTACCTGCTTAATTTAACCGGGCCGAGCATTGCCGTCGACACCATGTGTTCCTCCTCGTTAACGGCCATTCATCTCGCCTGCCAGAGCATCCGGTCAGGAGAGTGTGAAGCGGCTCTGGCTGGAGGTGTGAATTTAAACCTTCATCCTAATAAATATCTCCAGTTAAGTCAGGGTGAATTTTTATCAACTGATGGCAGATGCCGCAGTTTTGGAGAAGGCGGGGATGGTTATGTTCCTGGTGAAGGAGTGGGGGCAGTGCTGTTAAAACCTCTTGATAAAGCAATCAGGGACAGAGACAACATTTATGGAATTATCAAATCCAGTGCTGTCAATCACGGCGGTAAAACCAATGGTTATACCGTGCCAAATGCAGGAAAGCAGGCGGAAGTAATTGCCCAGGCAGTTGAACGGTCAGGGTGTGAGCCGTCCACCATCAGCTGCATTGAAGCGCATGGGACCGGAACTGCTTTAGGGGATCCCATTGAAATAGCTGGTCTGTTAAAGGCTTTTGGACGAAAAAAAGGAAAGCCGGGGAGCTGTGCCATAGGATCGGTCAAATCCAATATCGGGCATTTGGAGGGGGCTGCCGGAATTGCCGGTTTAACAAAAATATTATTACAGATGAAAAATAAAAAACTGGTTCCGTCAATCAATAGTAATCCAGTCAATCAAAAGATTGATTTTGATTCGACCCCCTTTTATCTGCAGCAGACCCTGTCCCCGTGGGAACCGGAATTTGTACCGAGAAGAGCAGGAATCAGTTCATTTGGTGCCGGAGGTTCAAATGCCCATATGATTATAGAGGAATATACTGGCAGCCAGCTGCAAGAAAGCAGTGGAACGGAAAACGGAATTTTCATTTTATCAGCGAAGAATCCGCAACGGCTGAAGGATTACGCTGCAAGTATAATTGCTTATCTCAAAAAGCATCCGGATGTTAATTTTTACGATTTTATCTATACCATGCAAACCGGGAGAGAGGCAATGGATGAACGGCTGGGCTTTGCAGCTGAGACAGTTGCTGATGTCAGAAGGTTGCTATCTTCGTATTTGCAGTCACCGGAAACTTTGCCGGAGGGAATCTGCCATGGGAACCGAAAAAAGAATAAAGAGAATAAAAATAGTGATTTTAATATCCTGGAAAAAGAGGAAATGATAGAAAAATTAATGATCAGCCATGACTATAAAAAATTGCTGCAATTATGGGCAGAGGGAGCTGAAATCGATTGGAAGCTGCTATATCAGAATGAAACTCCGCATAAAATTGAAGCACCGGTTTATCCTTTTCTTAAACAAAAATACTGGCTCGCACCACTCCGGGAAGATACCGATACGAAGCCGGCTGACGAACTCACGGATGAGCAGCTGATCAGCATCCTTAATCGTCTTGCCAATGAGGAAATCAGTTTGAATCAGGCTAAGCTGTTTATGGAGGAAGAGTATAATGGATAATCAATTAACGCTGTCTGATATTTTAGAGAAAGTAAAAAATAAGGAACTTAGTGCCCGGGATGGGTACCGGCTGATTAAAGCTTCTCCCGGCTGTGCGCTGTCTGAAACGGAAGGGGCAAAGCCGGCAGCCAGTTTTTGTTATAACTGGACAGAGACAAAAGATCCGCCGGAAGACGGGCTTGTTTGGGGAAACGTGCTGGTGATTTCCCAAACAGAAGAATTGGCCGTGAAATTGAGAGAAAGGGGCGGTCAGGATGAAGATAATAACGTTATTTCCGTCACTTCGGGAAGTGGTTTTGAAGAATATGGACCACGCCAATACCGGATTAATTTAAATCAGCAGGAAGATTATAAGCAGTTATTGATCCAGTTACAAAATGATGGGCAGATTCCTGATCTGATAATCCATTCGGCATCGGCGGCTGGTTCTGATCAAGAGCTGGAAAGCGGAATTTATTCTGTTTTTATGACGGTACAGGCTTTTTTAACATGCCGCAGAAATGGTGACATTAATTTTTTATATGTTTATCCTACGGATGGAAAGCCACAGCCTGCTTTTACAGCAGTATCAGCTTTTTTTAAATCGCTGCAATTAGAATTTTTAAAATTCAAAGGAAAAACGTTGGGCTGTAAAGAAAATTCCGGAGCGGATTTCTTTGCTGCAGTCTGCCGCGAAATCGCCGCCGGATTTACCGGGGCAGATACAATCTTATACCAGAATGACAAACGATATGTGAAAAAACTGGCTGAATATGATTTCGCCCATAACATCCAGCCATCTCTTCTGAAAACTGGCGGAGCTTATCTGATCACCGGAGGAATCGGTTCGCTTGGAATGAGTATTGCTGAATTTCTGATTAACAATTATCAGGCTGATATTATCCTGGTATCCCGGTCAGATCCGGGTCCCGAACAGCAGGAGATGATCAGAAAACTTCAGAAAACGGGTCAGACAATCCTTCATCTGAAGACAGATATAACAGTAAAGGCTGCCGTGGAGAATTTGATGAAGAAAGCGATTGACCGCTTAGGCCGGTTAAATGGAATCATACACTGCGCCGGGATTCTGAAAGATTCCCTGTTCCCGGATAAAAGCTTAGAACAATTTAAGCAGGTCATCGGACCGAAAGTAAAAGGGACCATGCTGTTAGATCAGGCGTCTGAAGGTCTGCCGCTGGACTTTATCATGTTTGCTTCTTCATCGACAGCTGTTTTAGGGAACATCGGACAAAGCGATTACGCCTACGCCAATAGCTTTATGGACTTTTATACGGAATATCGTGAAGTTAAATCAGTCAAAGGATTGTGCTGCGGAAAAACCATCTCAGTAAATTGGCCGTTGCTTGCCGGTGGGAAAATGGATGTTGGAAAAGAAACAAAAGCTTTACTTGAGAAGACAGCGGGGATCATTCCCCTTTCTCGCTCTAAATGTCTCAATGTATTTACAACCGCACTCAGCAGTAATCTGAAACAATTGGTGGTTTTTGACGGAGACATTGAAAAAATAAAGCAATTAGCAGCAAAAAGATCTGCCAATCAGGAGGCAGTGACTGTTCCTGAACCAGCCCCTGGCGGGGTGTCACTTGATCTGCCCGAACAAGTGCTTATTAATAAATTGAAAGACCAAATCAGCGATGTCATTCATAACCTGTTAAAAATTGAGAAGAATCAGATCGATTTTTCCGATGATATGCAGGATTATGGTTTTGACTCTGTAACTCAGACCAGGTTTATGAATGAGATCAATGCAGTTTATAATTTTGAATACACTCCGGCGGTATTTTACGAATTGGAGGAACCTACCCTTGAGTGTCTGATTACATATCTGTACAGGGAACAACAGGCTGCAATCGCACGTTATTACCGTCCATCAGCTGATCAAACTGCACAAGCCATAAGCCTGCCGCAGCAAAGCACGGTGAAAGATGGAGAAAGTTCGGATCAACGAAGTATGGATGAAGAGAAAATCGCCATTATCGGCATCAGTTGTGTGATGCCGGGATCTGGCAATGCCCAGGAATTCTGGGAGAATCTGATTGAGGATAAAGAACTTATCAGAAGAATACCTGCAGAACGGTTAAGTAAAGGTGCTTTCTCTGAACTGGATCCTGAGCAGATTCAGGCTGGTTTTATTGATGATGTGGCCATGTTTGACAATAAGTTCTTTGGAATCTCACCGCGGGAGGCTAAATATATGGACCCGCAGCAACGTATTTTACTGGAGGAGATCTGGCATGCTTTTGAGGATGCCGGGTATGCTGTTCCAAAGTTCTCTGATTCAGATACCGGTGTATTTATTGGTGCCGCATCTGTTGAATATTTTGAACTGTGGAAAGAAAACCGGACCGAAGTTGATCCTTATGCAGCAACCGGCATGTCATCTTCTCTGTTAGCGAACCGGATTTCCTATTTGTTCAATTTTCATGGACCCAGTGTAACCGTTGATACCGCCTGTTCCAGTGCGTTAACTGCTATCTGTCATGCAGTGGACAATCTAAGGGCAAAACGTTGCCGCCTTGCTGTTGCAGGAGGCATTAACATTCTCCTTTCCTCTTCTTCATTTCAGGCCTTTGGGGCGGCGGGAATGCTCAATTCGGATGGAAAATGCAAGCCATTTGATGAAAAAGCCAATGGTTACACAAGAGGTGAGGGCTGCGGTGTGGTGATCTTAAAACCGCTGACAGATGCAGTCCGGGATCACGATCACATCTATGGAATTATCGAGGGCACAGCAATGAATCATGGGGGCAGGGCCAATTCACTGACAGCTCCCAATGCGCTGGCGCAGGCACAGCTTGTGGAACAAGCGTATGAAAACGCGGGTATAGCTCCTTCGTCTGTGAGCTATATTGAAACTCATGGAACCGGAACCAGGCTGGGTGACCCGGTGGAAATCAACGGCTTAAAGAAAGCATTTGAAGCCCTTTATAAAAGGGAAAATATGCCGCTTTCCAAACAACCTGTCTGCGGCATTGGATCTGTGAAAGCCAATATCGGACATCTGGAAGGCGCTTCCGGGATTGCCGGGCTTATTAAAGTCCTGCTTGCCATGCAGCACAGACGGCTTCCCGGGCTGAAGCATTATCAGAAGTTAAATCCGATGATCTGCCTGAAGGACACGCCGTTTTATATTGTTGAATCGGAAGCTTCATGGGACACCGGTGTCAATGAACACGGGGAAGAGCTGCCCAGGGTTGCCGGAGTCAGTTCATTTGGCTTTGGTGGGTCAAATGCTCATCTTGTAATCAGGGAATATAAGAAAAACAGGGAGCCGGAGTTTGCTCTTCCTGCCCAGGCAATTCCTGTTTCGGCAAAGAGTGAAGATAGCTTAAAGTGTTATCTGAAAGCATTAAAAGATTTTTTAAATACTGCCTCTGCAGCTCTGGTCAATTTAAATGATCTTGCTTATACATTCCAGACCGGGCGGGAACCAATGCCGGTTCGTGCGGTATTTATTGTCCGGGAGATGATGGAATTGCCGGCGCTTCTGGAGCAGGTGCTGTCCGGTAGTCAGCAATATCATCAGCCGATTAAGAGCGGCTCGGTTCCGGAAGATTCTAAAGCAGAAGAACTGGCACTGCATTGGCTGGAGGCAGACGCAGTGGACTGGTATGTCCTGTATGATGCACATCGTCCATTTAAAATTTCTCTTCCTGTCTACCCATTTGAAAAAAAAGAATTCTGGCTTCCATTAAAAGAAAATCAGGTCATGCCGGCAAAAGCAGAAGAGCGATGTCAGGATAAAGAGCCGGGAAGGATCCGGCTGCGCCTCCACGAGGATCCGGAATCCGGAGACTCTTACAGGGCTGCAGCAATTCCAGCCGGAATAATCAAACCGGCGGAAGTTAGTATGAAAGAACCTGGAATGACGGGAATGATTAAAGAGCTGATATCTGAAATCCTGCATCTGCCTGTTGACGAAATTGATCCGGAAATCCCAATGAATGAGTACGGTCTGGATTCCATTGCTTCGGTAGAACTGGCAAAAAAAATAAGCGGTAAATTAAACACCCAATACAAAGCAGATTTGATTTATGAATATCCTACCGTCAATAAACTGTCAGATTATCTGGTACAGTGCAATGGTACCGTGCCTGTTCAAAACGTTACAACTGCAGACATCGGGGCTGACGATATCGCTGTGATCGGGATGTCCGGCCGTTTTCCTGGTGCCGAAAATACCGATCAGTTCTGGTCGATGCTGAAAGCGGGAGGTGATGGTATTTGTGAAATTCCTAAAGACCGCTGGGATATCCGTGAATTTTACGATGAAGATCCACAAAAAAACGGCAAAACAAATTGCCGTTGGGGCGGTTTTATCGACGGCATTGACAAATTTGATCCGTTATTCTTCCGGATATCACCTACAGAAGCACAGGTCATTGATCCACAACAGCGGATATTCCTGGAGGAGTGCTACAAGGCGCTGGAAGACGCCGGTTATGCCAAGAACAGGTTAGACGGCAGTAAATGCGGAGTTTATGCCGGTGTGGTTAATTATAATGAATACGGGAAACTGCTTGAAGGTACTGATTATGATGATGATCTGGGACATGCAATGCTGGGCAGTTCCAACGCAATCCTGGCATCGCGTATTTCTTATTTTTTGAATCTGAAGGGGCCTGCCATGGCTATTGATACGGCCTGTTCCTCCTCCCATGTAGCAATCCATCTGGCTTGCAAAGCACTGTTGAATCAGGAGATTGACCTTGCGGTGGCCGGTGGTGTCATGCTTCAGATCGGGCCTAAAAGATTCTTGCTGACCAGCAAGTCAGGTGCTTTATCGCCGACTGGAAAATGCCGGACTTTTGACAACCAGGCAGATGGTTATGTGCCTGGAGAAGGAGCCGGAGCGGTGGTTTTAAAAAGACTTGGCAGGGCGGTGGAAGACAGGGATAACATTCTGGGCATTATTAAAGGAAGCTGTGTGAACCAGGACGGTATGACAAATGGAATCACTGCCCCAAGCGCAGCATCACAGCGGGAGCTGGAGATGGAGCTTTACAGTCAGACCGGGATTAATCCTGAAACCATCTCTTATGTGGAAGCACATGGAACCGGGACCAAACTGGGAGACCCGATTGAGATTCATGCACTTTCTCAGGCATTTGGACAGTACACCAGCCGGAAACAGTTTTGTGGGATTGGCTCAGTCAAAACTAATATCGGCCATGGTGCTGCTGCTGCCGGAATCAGTGCAGTTATCAAAGTGCTGCTGTCAATGCGCCATCGGCAGCTTGCGCCTTCTCTCAATTATTACACCCCAAATGAGCATATTGACTTTGAAAACAGTCCGTTCTATGTAAATACCCGGTTAACCGGATGGGAACCTGTCCTTACTGATAAACGAAGAGCGGCTGTCAGCGGGTTTGGGTTAAGCGGAACCAACTGCCATATCATCATGGAGGAACCTCCTGAGCCCGATAAAAATATATATTCATTGCCTTATTGCCTGATTTTGCTGTCTGCGAAAAGTAAATCTGCTCTGGCTGTCAAAATTTCAGATTTAAAACAGTATTTGTTGAATAATTCCGGACTGTCGTTAGCGGATATCAGTTATACCTTATCAGAAGGGCGAAGTCATTTCAATTTTCGTTTTGCAGCAGTCGTTGATACCACCGAGTCTCTGGTACAGTGCCTGACGGCTGTCAGCAGCGGCCACCCTGAGGAATGGCAATGTTATTTCGGGAGCAATGCAGTTCAGAATGGAACCAGCACCGGCATTCGAACGGAGATCAGTCAACTGATTTCCCGATTGAACGAATCGCCTGAGGGTGAGCAGGTCAGGGAGATATTTGACCGGCTGGCTCGTCATTATACTGACGGCGGTGATCTTGATCTGAATATTTTTTTCCGGCAGCACCGAACCAGAACGGTAGAACTGCCTGCTTATCCATTTGACCGGCTGCGGTGCTGGGCGGACAGAATGAATGCCGGGCATGACAGCGATGCGATCAACTGCCATATGGAGAGATCAATGGTTACGGCAGATGAAACAGAACAGATCTATCAGCTCGTTGTCGATGGCAGCGAATTTTATTTAAGAGAGCATGTTATTGATGGAAATAAAGTATTTCCAGCAGTTGCTTTTTTGGAGCTGGCGATCCGGGCAGGAGAACGATTCAGTAGTTCGGAACATTTGAGCATCCAGAATATTGTTTTTGCAGCACCGCTAACCGTTGGATCAGCGCCAGTGACAATACAAATTAAGCTGTGCAGACAACAAACCCGCATTCTGTTTCAAATTGCTTCCAATCATGATACTGGCAAACCACAGATTCATTCGCAGGGCTATCTGATTGAAGAGATATCACCAGCTGGGCAGCAAAAGTTGGTTCCGGTCAACGTTTCAGAAGTGATCAATAAATGCGGAAAAAATATAAAGAGAGATCAGATTTATCATCTCTATGGAGATATTGGAGTGGAATACAGCGGGACGTTCTGTTCCCTCTATGAAATTTGCTATGATCAGGATGAAGCCCTTTCCCGGTTCAGCAAAGAGATTTTTCCTTTGGACGCTGAATTTAAACTTCATCCAGTTCTGGTTGACGGCCTGCTGCAAACCACATTGGGAATCGGTCTGGAAGCAAAAGAAGCGCAGGAATGCAATTATCTGCCTTATGTGATTGAGAAAGTAATCAGCTATGGCGATTATAACCAGGCTGTTTACGGTTATGCAATAAAAAATAAAATCGCCAAAAATGATAAAGAATTAATGAAATTTGACATAATGCTTCTGGATAAAGACGGTAACGTTTTGCTGCAGCTTAAAAATCTTTCCGTACGGGCCACTGGAAAAAAAGATGGAACACCGCATGAAAGTCCGGTGTCAGAGAATAAGTTTAATGACAGTGGTGCGATGAGGTATTATCAATGGACCGAACGGCCGATGCCATTACCACCTGTATCTGATAGCCATGAGATCAGCCAGATTATGTTATTCGATGATGATTCAAATCTGGAAATGCAGATCAGCCGGGATTGTCCGGAAATAGCCTTGCTGCGTAACAAATTGACAGCAGTTAATTCGGTAGATGAACTAACCGATCGGGCAGATAAATTTTATATCATCTACCGGTGTCCATCGGATTATTTTAAATCAGACTGTGAAATCCAGCCCGGGGATTTGTTCTATCCGTTGTTTTCTCTTGTAAAGACGCTTGCCAGGCTCCGCCAACCGGCAAATATCCTGTTTTTATATCAAACATCACAATCGGTTACTCAGGCGTTGTGCAGAGCGGCAGGGGCGTTTGCAAAATCTGTTATCAAAGAGCTACCCGGCATTCAGATTAAAACAATTGAACAGAGCAGTGGAGGCTTAAATTATCCTGGTACAGCGGTACTTTTAGACGAACTCCGCAGCGGCGGAACTGCTGAGATCCGATATAACAATTCCTGCCGCAATGAAAGGGTGCCGGCAGATTTTAATCCTGTCCAGTCAGTACCGGCAGTTCGCCAGGGGTTTAAAGAGCATGGTATTTATCTGATTACCGGAGGAACCGGCGGACTGGGGCTGATTTTTGCAGAATATCTGATACGCACCTATCATGCTTTCGTTATTCTGTGTGGAAGAACAGAGCCTGATCAGTCCCGGCGGCAAAAAATCTGTACGTTTGACCAGCAGCAGAAAAATACCGTATTTATACCCTGTGATTTAAACAGCCAGGAACAGGTTACGAAATTATTGAATCGGATAAAAGACGAGTATGGAAATCCCGATGGGGTCATTCATGCCGCGGGGATCATTGATGATGGCTATATCATTAATAAAGAAATTGGTTCGGTCAGTACGATCATCAATCCCAAAATAGGGGGAACCATTCATTTAGTCAATGCTTTGAAACAACAGCCTCTGGACTTGTTTATCGGTTTTTCTGCAATAGCGGCAGTAACCGGAAATGCGGGGCAGTGTGATTACGCTTACGGAAATCGTTTTATGGACGAATATCTGACTCTGTTATCCCAGGATCAGGAGTGGCAGAGGCACGTTTTAACAACCATATCAATTAACTGGCCACTTTGGAAAGAGGGCGGAATGAGATTGGATGAGCGGCTTTCCTGTTTACTTGAGCAATCGAAAACAATCCCTTTGGAAAGCGCAGATGGTATTTCGGCCTTGGAGACCATCATAAAAAGCGGCAAAACAAATGTTGCGGTATTTGCCGGAGGCACAGCTGAGGTAAAGCAACACGATACCAAACCCCGACCGGAAACAGCAGAGACAGATCTCGGACAGATTGATAAAAAACTGCTTGCAGTAATTGAAGAGCATTTGCAAATTCCCCCGGATGTTGTAGATTTACACAAAGACTTAAGGGAATATGGGTATGATTCGATCAATCTTACCGTACTGGCAAATTTAATCAATAGAAGGTATGGGTTAGAGATTACCCCGGCGTTGTTTTTTGAGGCAGATGAACTCACAGTCCACTCTTTGTCAGAACTGTTAAAAGATTACTTTTATCCAACAGGAGTCATTGCAGATGATATTCCGGTCCGGACGGCCAGTGAGGTTAAGACGTTACCAGATGATCCAGGCAATCAGAGTATTGCAATTATCGGGATCAGCGGAAGAATGCCGGGATCGGATGACTTAGAAGAATTCTGGAACAATTTACAGGCCGGAAACAGTCTGGTTACTGAAATTCCAAAAGACCGCTGGGATTGGCGGGAGTATTATGGGAATCCGCTTGATGAAGATGGGAAAACAGATTGTAAATGGGCGGCGTTTTTGAATGATGTAGATACCTTTGATGCAAAATTTTTTAATATATCCAGGCGGGAAGCAGAGCTGATGGATCCGCAGCAAAGAATCATGCTGGAGGTTGTCTGGTCGCTGTTGGAAAATGCAGGCTATCACCCGAATCGGTTTAAAGACCTTAAAACTGGTTTATATCTAGGCATCGCAGGCTCGGATTACAGCCAGTTGGTGAGTCAGTCCAAAGACGGTCTCAAAGCGCAGGCAGCCACTGGTTTATCACATGCGATGACAGCAAACAGAATCTCTTATCTGTTTGATTTTCAAGGACCCTGTGAAGCAATTAATACCTCTTGCTCCAGTTCCCTGGTGGCAGTCCACAATGCAGTCCGGGCGATCCGCTGCGGTGAATGTGAGATGGCAGTGGCGGGGGGAGTCAATGTAATCCTGAGTCCGGTATCACAGATTGGTTTTGGTAAAGTAGGGGTGTTGAGTAAAACCGGTAAGTGCCGGACATTTGACCGTGATGCCGATGGTATTGTCAGGGGCGAAGGGGCCGGGGCAGTTCTTTTAAAGAAGCTTTCCGACGCCCGCCGGGATGGGGATCATATATATGCCATCATTCGGGAAACCGGAGTTAATCATGGCGGTCATTCATCATCTCTTACCGCACCTAATCCACAGGGGCAGATCAGGCTGCTTACAGAGACTTATCAGAAAGCCGGGATCAATCCAGAAACCATCTCCTATATTGAGTGTCACGGTACCGGAACCAAATTAGGCGATCCGGTTGAGATTAATGCTCTTAAGAAAGCTTTTGATGAGCTGCAGCAACAATGGGGACAGGAAAACTACACCAGAAAAAGCTGCGGACTAGGATCTGTAAAGACGAATATCGGGCATCTGGAGGCTGCGTCCGGTATTGCCGGCCTGCTGAAAGTCGTACTTGCAATGAAGCATCAGATGATTCCCGGAAATGCCGGATTTAAGCAGCTGAATCCTTATATTAACCTGGATGGAAGTCCTTTCTATATTGCAAAAGAGAGCAGCAGGTGGGAAACCAGTGAGATTCCGCGCAGAGCAGGTATCAGTTCCTTTGGGATGGGAGGTACCAATGCCCATGTCATTTTAGAAGAATATCAGGAGAACGAAGCTGAACCAGCGGTAAAACAGGAAAAGTATCTGATGCTCCTCTCAGCGAAAAATCTGAAAACACTGAAGCGTTACAGCAGCATATTGTGTAGTTATTTAAAGCGTTATGGCAGCGGTGATGCCCGGTTTTTGTCAGGTATTTGTTATACATTTGCGGCTGAAAGAGTGCATTTGAACCATCGGCTGGCGATAATTTTCAGCAATATCGACCAGCTGATTGACAGCCTGAAACGATTCACAGAATATGAAGCAGCCTGGACCGATGGCTTTTTATATGGGGAAGTAAAGGAAGGAGAGGAGGTAATAAACGGATCGGAGGACGAGCTTAAATTAGAATGGAGTAATAATAATTATGAAAAAATTGCACAATTATGGTGCACCGGAATGAATATTCCCTTCCAGTCGATTTATGGGGATCAGCATCCGGACCGTGTTCCAATGCCGGCCTATCCTTTTGAAAAGGAACACTATTGGATTACCGCCTGCGATTCTGCCCATTCGGCTGCCCAGACCTTAAATTACGGATCACCAGAGTGGCAGCCGGTGGATTTTCCTGAGCAGGAAGTATGTACTGATCAATCTGCCGAAGCCATCATTATCTTTTCAGAAGGTTCCAAAGAAGAGGCGGAAGTATTGGAAAGAAAGTTGGGAGGGCGGTGTAAAAAAATAATAGATGCAGCCGGTCTCAGCTCTGTAAACAGCACAGGCGCAGAGCCTTACCTTAAATCTGCAAAAGAAATTTATCTGATGGGAAATCTGCAGAAACAACAGCAGACCGATGATGCCGAAGCACTGTCTGGCATTGCCGAAAAGGAAGTTTTATTGTTTAAACATTTGGTTGATGTACTGGATAGACTGAAAGTGATATACAGACCAGTAAAATTGATCATTGTGACAGCCGGTACCTGGATTGTTAACCGTCAGGATATCTGTTATCCCGGTTCGGCAGCAGTCTTTGGATTTGCAGGTGTTGTCGGGAGCGAATATCCGCAGGCCGACATCAGGTATTATGATCTTTCATTATTTCAGCCGGGAAGATTTGAACAACAGGATCTGCCCGTTTTATTAAAAGCAGTATCCGTTTCTGCAGGAAGATGGCCGAATCCGGCAGCAGTCAGAGATGGCTGTCTGTATGAACGAAATGTTACTGCATTGCAGCTGACTGAGGCAGAGCCGGTCTATTTTCGTGAACAGGGTGTGTATCTGATTTTAGGAGGCACAGGTGGGATCGGTTATCAGCTCGCCTTGTATCTGGCCGGGCATTACCATGCAAAACTCGTACTTCTGGGAAGAAGGGCTGTATCTCCGGCAATTGAAGAAAAATTGAGAAACATTTCACAAAAAGGCGGCACGGTCAGCTATCTGCAGGCAGATGCGTCATCCCAGCAGGATATGGATCAGGCGGTAAACCAGACGATTGCAAAATACGGTGTAATTCATGGTGCCATTCACTCCGCAGCTGTACTGCGGGATAGAATTATTGCCGGATTAACAGATCAGGAACTGATTGATGTTTTAAAACCTAAGATGCAGGGATCGATTCATTTTGGAAAAGCCTTACAAGCATGCAGACCAGACTTTTTATTGCTCTTTTCATCAGCAGCTTCTTTTACCGGAAGAGTGGGACGGGCCGCCTACACTGCGGCAAATACCTTCCAGGATGCTTGTGGAGAATATCTGGGGCAATCGGCAGCTTATCCGGTAAAAGTCATTAACTGGGGCAATTGGGATGGAACCGGGATGGCGGCAGATGAAAAGCTCAGCTTATTATTCCGGACAGCCAGAATCCAGCCCATTGGTGTTGATGAGGGAATGATAGGGCTGGAAAGAATTTTAAAATCGGAGAGACAGCAAATAATTGTAACTGGCGGCACTGTCCCAAATAAAAATGCCGGAGAATCCTTGAAAGCGCCGGCTGTGCCACCGGTTGTTCCGGTACCTGATGCCGGACTGATTGAAGAACAGGTCATCACCTGCCTTTGTGATGTTCTTAAGCTGACCAAAGATGAAGTGTGTTCATCGGATACTTTTGATGATATGGGGGTGGATTCAGTCCTGGCAATTGAGATTGTCCATAAGCTTAATTCAATGCTGGCCGCCACACTGCGAAATACGGATCTGTTCAATTATCCAACCGTCCGGTTATTAACAAATTATCTGAATGAGAGTATGGCAAAACAATCTTCCGTACAGTTAAATAACCAAAGCGATTCACAGATGTTAAGCCTTTTTGACGGCCTCTGGTCAGGTGACATCGATGTGGAGCAGGCTCTTTCAACGCTGGACGGCTTTGGCGGCTGAAAAAACGATCCGGAGAGGGGAGAAGTTATATAAATGGAACTAGATCAGAAAAAAGTAATTCTCGAACAAATAAAAAACAGGGAGATTACTCCAGAAGAAGGATTAAGCAGGATTAAACAGTTAAAAAATTCTGGTATCCCCGAAAGTAGTTTTGATATCTGTCCAGGGCAATCAACAGAAAATGACATTGCAGTAATTGGAATTTCAGGCATTTTTCCCGGATCTGATAATGTAGATGAGTTATGGGAACATTTACAGGCTGGACATAGCTTTATAGATCAGATTCCAGCCCGGAGATGGCGTCTGAACGGAAGTGAAGAAATAAACAGCGGGCGGGGCGGGTTTTTATCGGATCTATCAGCTTTTGATGCTGAGTTTTTTTCCATCTCGGAGAAAGAAGCAGAAATGATGGATCCCCGGCAGCGGTTGTTTATGGAGGAGGCCTGGAAAGCTCTGGAAGATGCAGGATACACAGAAAGCAAGCTGGACGGAGCAGACTGCGGGATCTTTGTGGGCTGCCAGGAGGGGGATTATTTCAAAAATTATGACGGTACATTGAATCCTTATCTGCCGACCGGAATAAGTAATTCCATCCTGGCATCCCGAATGGCGTATTATCTCAATTTAAAAGGACCGGCAATTGCTGTTGATACTGCATGTTCTTCGGCACTCAGCGCTATCTATATGGCTTATTCAAGCCTTCTGAATAATAGTTGTGAAATTGCACTTGCCGGCGGTGTCCAGGTATTATCCACCAAGGCAATGTTTGAAGGCTTAAACAGCCTGGGCATGTTTTCGCCTTCAGGAATCTGCCGAGCCTTTGACAATGCTGCCGACGGTACGGTAATCGGCGAAGCAGTAGGTGTGATTGTTTTAAAAAGACTGGAAAGGGCTGTCTCTGACCGGGATCAGATCTATGGCGTAATAAAAGCTATTGAACTAAATCAGGATGGAAAGACGAACGGAATCACCGCTCCCAACGCTCTGTCCCAGAAAGAACTGGAAATAAAAACGTATCAGAAAGCGAATATCAACCCACAGTCCATCACTTATGTAGAAAGTCATGGAACCGGAACAAGGCTTGGTGATCCCATTGAGCTGCAGGCTCTGACAGAGGCTTTTAAGCAATGGACGGACAAGAAAAACTTTTGTGCGATTGGCAGCATTAAACCCAACATCGGGCATTCGATGCCGGCTGCCGGAATTGCATCCGTTATCAAAGTCCTTTGTGCACTGACTCATAAAAAACTGCCGCCTCTGATAAACTACCATACCATCAACTCAAATATCGATTTGGCGCAGAGTCCTTTTTATATTTTAACGGAGGCTAAAGACTGGAATGTGGAATCAGGAATCCGCAGAGCAGCTGTCAGTTCCTTTGGATTCAGCGGAACCAATTGTCATATGATTATTGAGGAGTATCCCTGCCAAAAAGGAGACAGGCAGGAAGCTGTCCAGGACCAGCTGATTTTTTTATCTGGTAAAACGAAAACAGCCCTGAAGAACAAAGCAGCTGATTTAATCCGATGGCTGGAAAAAAGGCCGGAGTGCCGCATACAGGACTTATCTTATACTTTATGTGAGCGGAGAAGCCATTTTAAATACCGGTGGTATTGTACTGCATCCACGATTGCAGAACTGCAAACAGAACTTTCATTATTTATTGAGGCGGGCAGACAGGGAGATCAGAGACTGAAAGCCACTGATGAAAGCCTTGCAGAGCTGTTACGTCAGCTTTCTTCACAATCTGAGCAGACCGTGGATCGCAGGGAGCTTCTTGAAAGAATTGGAACCCATTATGTCAATGGTGAATCAGGAGAGTGGGGGCTTGTGTTCCAGCAGGATGCCAATACCATTTCATTGCCGCCATATCCCTTTAGCCGGAAATCATACTGGCACAGCGCTGCACCTGCCAGCGTGACAGATAAAAGCATTTGTGAAATGTCTTACCGGCGTTTATCAAAGGAAGGCACTTCCCATTTAATTGTATCGTTAACCGGAAAGGAATTTTTTGTAACGAATCACGTGGTGGATGATTTACATATTCTGCCTGGTGCAGCTCAGATTGAAATGGCGAGAGCAGCAGGAGAGCAGCTGGATTTTCACGTGTGCAGAATCAGTAATATCGTGTGGCAGCAGCCAATTGTTGCGGAGTCGGAACTGTTTCTGTCAATCGTTGTAGAACAGGAAGATGATGGTATTAAATATCGAATTGAAAGTGATTCTGACAATCCTTTGGCAGTTTATTCCCAGGGGTGGCTCTATGGTTCTCATAAGACTCCTCTGATTACCGGCAAAGAACAGATAAACATTCTCGATATTATCGCCAGAAGCCAGCATAAGTTAACCGGAACGGAATGTTATCAGATAACGAGTAAATATAACTTTAAATATGGCAAAGGGTTTCAGCCCATTCAGGAGCTATATATAAACAGCCGGGAAGTATTGTCCCGTTTAAAGTTACCTGATTGCGTACCCAATGACTTAGGCCGTTTAAAGCTGCATCCAACTTTGATTGATGGAGCGTTTCAAACCGCTCTTGGGTTCGCTGACAATGCTGAAAATCATTCAAATGTTCCATTTATTCTGGAAGATGTGGAGATTTACCATCCCCTTGTCAAAGAATGTTATGTATATGCACAGCTGCTGTCGGATCAAAATAAAGGCACAGCGAAATTAAACAAATATAGAATGACCATTACCGACCTGACCGGAAAAATACTGGTTGTCTTAAATAACTTTATTGTAAAAGAACTAAAACAAACAGGCTTACCAAAACATCTTAAGACTGATCAGAAACCGGCTGATAATATGTATCTGGATTCAATCTGGCTCTCAGCATCGGCAGCAGTACCAGGAGGGACACCCACAGACACATTGTCCCGATGGCTGGCTGCTGACCAGGGGGGGACAGGCCAAAGCTGTCTGTTCCGGTACACAAAAGAGAATGCACAGTTGTCGGACATTGTTATAAATTTACCTGAACAGAATCAGGAATCATTCTGGAAAGACTTTTTGAACCGGCAAAGTGCAGCAGGCTGGCGGTTGGAGGCCGTCCTGTATGGTTTTACGGAAGAGAAATATCGACTGGATCCGGTCAGCATAGACAAACAGCTGGACTGCTATATTTATCCGTTTTTTGATTTAATAAGAATGCTGTCAGGGATGAAGTGGGAGAGTTCTGTTACGGTCCTGGCTCTGGCAAAACAGGCTGGAAGTCCATTATTTGATGCACTGAGGGGATTAGGGGCGGCACTATTTCAGGAAAACAGAAAAATTATACTTAAGACGGTCATCCTGGAAGGCAGCTCGCAGGACCGGATCAATCAGGTTACGACGGAATTGACACAGCATGATGGCTTTGCTGTTAAATACCAACAGGATATCAGGAAGATACTGTCATTAAGAAGAGCGGATCCGCCTGAAAATGAGCATAGAAAAATCAGGAAAAACGGTATCTATATTATCACCGGCGGTACAGGAGGAATTGGAGAAATTTTATCCGAACATCTGGCTTCCCGCTATGGCTGCAAACTGGTCTTATTTGGACGATCAAGAAGATCCGATCGAGTCGACCGACAGTTGGAGAAGATCAGAGCACTGGGCGGGGAGGGGATTTACTTATCCGGAGATGTCTGCAGTCAGGAGGATGTGTCTCAGCTGATTTCCGGTACATTGCAGCAGTTTAAAAAGATTGACGGCCTTTTCCACTGTGCCGGAATCATTAATGATGATTATTTTTATAAGAAACAAACTTCTCAGATCCAGCAGATAGTAAGAGCTAAGATACTTGGAACGTTGGTCTTATATCAGGAATTGCTAAAAACGGAAGCGGAGCTTTTTATGATGTTTTCTTCTATTGCTGCGGTTTTCGGCAATGCCGGGCAATGTGATTATGCCTATGGCAATGCGTTTATGGACAGCTTTGCGGAGCTGGCTGTGGCAGAGAAACAACTGAAAATCATTTCCGTAAACTGGCCGATGTGGGAAGAAGGCGGAATGCAGGCCGACGATGAGTCGGTAAAATTAACTGAAAATCTTTATGGAATGATACCGATATCGGTTCAGAAAGCGTTGGAAGCGTTTGAATATTCAGTAAATATATCAGAACAGAAAAGGGTGATCCTGACGTATGGGCGGATAGAAAAAATTGAGCAGATTCTGAACATATGTGAGGAAAACGATGAAGGCAGTTTTATTTCTCAAGAAGAGGTAGATGATATGCAGATGGCACAGAAAAATGGGAGTCATGAAGGTGTTTTATTAGAAGATCTGATGAAGATTGCGGGAAAACTGATAAAAGGTACAGAAGGCGATATGAGCCCCGATGACGATATCGAAGAATGTGGCTTTGATTCCATCGCAATTACTGCTTTTTGTAACGAATTAAATCAGCAATTATCGATAAAGCTGACTCCTCTTGCTTTTTTTGAACTTGAGCAGCCCACGATTCGGGCACTGCAGCAATATTTGTTAAAAGAATACAGTGAACCAATTCAGGAATATTATAAACTTCGGATGGAAGAGGCGGTATATCAGAGCCCTCTCAGCCAGCAAAATCAATCGCTCATTGTCCCTGTTGCTGAAACTGACCAGAAGGTTAGCACCACCAGGGACGACATTGCGATTATCGGTATTGCCGGAACCATGCCCCAATCGGATTCTGTTGAAGAATTCTGGAACAATCTGGAGAAGGGAAAAGATCTGATTACAGAAATACCCCAGGACCGAAGGAAGTCAATGCCTGATCTTAAAGCAGCCGGATATGGCGGATTTATGAAAACGATTGATACATTTGACGCTGAATTTTTTAATATTTCTCCGCGTGAAGCAAACTATATGGATCCCCAACAGCGAATTATGCTGGAAATGACCTGGAAAGTCATTGAAGATGCAGGCTACAATCCGAAACAACTGGCAGGGACAAAAACCGGAGTGTTTATTGCAGTATCCGGCAGTGATTATTTTGATTTAATGATGAGAAACCAGTTTCAAATGGATGCCTCCTCTTCCATGGGTACCCTGACCTCAATTTTTGCCAACCGGATTTCGTTTTTATATGATTTTCATGGTCCCAGTGAATCCATTGACACTGCCTGTTCCAGTTCCCTGGTAGCTCTTCATCACGCTGTGGAAGCTATCCATGCAGGGCTTTGTGATACCGCCATTGTCGGTGGTATTAATGTGATCTTAACGGCCACTCTGTTTAACATCTTTGATGCTTCCGGAATGCTTTGCAAGGATGGAACGTGTAAAACTTTTGATGCAGACGCTGACGGCTATGTCAGGGGGGAGGGGGCCGGAGCAGTATACTTAAAATCGCTGTCCAAAGCCCAGGCTGATAAAGATGATATATATGGCGTTATCCGGTCTACCTCAGTAAATCACGGTGGCAGAGCAAAATCTCTGACTTCACCAAATACCAATGCCCAGGCAGACCTTATTTTTGATTCAATCATAAAATCAGGTGTAGATCCTGCTACAGTTACTTACATAGAAGCACATGGAACCGGCACCAATTTAGGCGATCCGGTGGAAATAAAAGGCCTGAAAAAAGCATTTCAAAAACTTTACCAGGAAAGCGGAAAAGAATTTAAAGGCAAACCTTATTGCGGGGTGGGATCAGTAAAAACTAATATCGGTCATTTGGAGGCAGCATCTGGTATAGCCAGTTTGCTGAAGATAATATTAAGTATTAAAAATAACAGGCTTCCGGCATCTCTGCACATGAAAATGCTGAATCCATTAATTGATCTGGAGGGCAGCCCTTTTTATATTGTTAATAAAACCATTCCATGGGTAAGGTTAATGGATGAGCAGGGGAATGAGACTCCGCGGCGGGCCGGGATCAGCTCTTTTGGATACGGCGGTGCGAATGCCCATACTGTTATTGAGGAATATATAACAAATCAAGAACAGGGGGAAAACCGGAAGCCGCAGTTAATATTGCTGTCTTCCCGGACCAGACCACAGCTGCGGGAATCTGCTGCGGCTCTCGCCTGTTATATCCGTTCCCCGGATCAACCGGTTTTACGGCTTGACCGGCTGGCATATACGCTGGCAGCCGGGCGTGAGCATATGCAGGAACGGTTAGCGGTCGTCGCGGCAGATCCAGCGGACCTGCTGCAAAAATTAGAACAGTTTCTTGACGGCAGTACGGATACATGGGACGACCGGCAGATGGCTATGCTGCAGATAAAAACCGATGGCTGCAGCCTTGTGGAACATGCCAGGAATTATCTGGCAGGAGCAGCACCGGATATACCGGCACTTTATCCCGACGGCTATCCAGGCAGAATGCATGCACCTGGATACTCCTTTACAAAACAAAGGTATTGGTTTGATGATGATCATCGAAACAGCCATGTATTACTTAAACCTACTGATAAGCCTGCCTTAACAGAAATAAGCCGGGCGGACAACCTTCCGGTCCCGGTTCAAGAGAGACAAACGAATCAAAGGCTGAGTACGGATATGATCAATGAACTGAAACAAATGCTGGCCGACGTGTTATACCGGGAATCGGCAGACATTGATCCGGTTAAGCCTTTTATGGAACAGGGACTGGATTCTATTTTGGGAGTGGAATTTGTAAAGCTTTTAAAAGACCGTTATCAGATTAGCTTAAGAGCATCCAGTTTATATAATTATCCGTCTCTTCAGGATCTGGCCGCCTATCTTCAGGAACAGACTTCAGACAGTATAATGACGAAAAAGGAAATGCCGCCTCCAGAGCGGGAATCTGAGTCTGTATCACTGATGAAATCAGGGACGGCCGTGAGAATTGAACCAGAACCGGTGACACATATCGAACAGCCTGGATTTACGGATATAGCTGTTATTGGTATCGGAATGCGTTATCCGGAAGCGGATGATATGGATGAGTTTTGGGAAAATTTAATTGCTGGAAAGGATTGTATCACAGAAATCCCGAAAGAACGCTGGAATATCGCAGCTTATTACGATCCCAATCTTAATCAGCCTGGAAAATCAATTAGTAAATGGGGTGGATTCATTCGTGATTATGATAAATTTGATCCGCTGTTTTTTAACTTATCCCCCGCAGACGCACAGTTGTTAGATCCTCATCACAGGATTTTCTTACAGGAAGCCTGGCATGCATTAGAAGATGCCGGATATCCGGCATCCAGGTTAAATGCAATGAAATGCGGTGTTTATGCAGGAGTCATGAACAGCAGGGATTATCCAGGCAGTATTTTTAATGACTCGTCGATGCTTGCGGCAAGAATTGCATATTTCTTAAATCTGAAAGGACCGGCTGTTTCAATAAACACTGCCTGTTCATCCTCTTTAGTAGCTGTTGACCTGGCCTGCAAGGCGCTGCAAAACAATGAAGTGGATCTGATGCTGGCCGGGGGCGTGGCTCTTTATATGTCCCAGGAATCTTATCTGGGAATGTCAAAAAGTGGAATGCTGTCCGGGACAGGGAGGTGCAGAACGTTTGATGATCAGGCGGATGGGTTTGTTCCGGGAGAAGGTGCCGGAGTTCTGGTATTGAAACGCCTGGACAAAGCACTTGCGGATCAGGACCACATCTATGGCGTAATCAAAGGGACCGGAATCAATCAGGATGGAAAGACAAATGGTATTACTGCTCCAAGTGCTCAGGCTCAGACCGCACTGGAAAAGGAAGTATATCTAAAATCGGGAATTAATCCGGAAACAATCTCTTATGTGGAGTGTCATGGCACCGGTACCAAACTGGGTGATCCGATAGAAGTAGAAGCATTGATTGACTCTTTCCGTGCATTTACTGATAAAAAATCCTTCTGCCGGATTGGATCAGTAAAATCCAATATTGGACATACATCTGCAGCCTCCGGTGTGGCTGGAATCATAAAAGTATTATTATCACTAAAATATAATCTGCTTCCGCCGTCGCTCCATTTCAACAAATTAAATGAACATATTCAATTGGATGAAAGTCCATTTATTGTAAATCACACACTGACCCCATGGACACGCGAAGGAACTGGATTAAGGAGGGCAGCAGTAAGTTCTTTTGGCTTCAGTGGAACCAATGCCCACCTTGTGTTAGAAGAAGCTCCGGTACGTACGGCATCGGACTGCCGGAAAACTTTACCGCTTTATGCCATTACACTTTCGGCGAAATCGCCTGAGTCATTAACTGGGCAGATTCAAAAGCTATACAGCTGGCTGAATCACAATAAGGGTAAGTTCTGGATTGGTGACCTGGCTTATACCCTGAATACCAGACGCACCGTTTTCGATTATAGGTTTGCTGTTCTGGCATCGGGGGAAGAGGATTTGACCGAATTGATAGGGGGGTATCTGTCTGGCCGTAAGCCGGTTCCAGAACTGATTTTTACGAAAATGGCTGACAGCATCCCGAAACATTTATCGAAACAGACGATCCAGTATATTTTTCAGCGTATCCACCAGCTTGAGACCGATTCCAGTGAATATCGCGAGTTATTGCAGGCATTGGCAGAATTTTATGGAGCGGGAGCTGAACTCAACTGGGAAGAACTTTATGGAGCGCGTGATTATCAGGTAATTCCTGTTATCACCTATGCTTTTAAGAAAGACCGGTACTGGTATGAACAGCCAGCTGTACCGGAAAAACCGAATAACTCCGGTTCCCATATGGATAATCTTCTGCATTCCGGTTTTCAGAAACTAAATGACTGTTGCTGCAGAGTGAATCTGACTGGCCGGGAATTCTTTTTTGAAGACAATGTTGTGTATGATAAACCCATCCTTCCGGGAGTTGCCTACCTTGAAATGATTCGGGCAGCTGCACAGGAAATGTTAAAGCTTTCTGTTGCTGTCATAACCGATGTCTACTGGCTAGCGCCAATTCAACCGGACGGCAATTTGATCCGTTTGGAAATAGAATTTTCAGATGATGATAAAACCAGTTTGTTCCGTCTGTACACTGTCAGACAGGATGAAGCAAGAATTTTAAACATGAAGGGAAGTATTTCGAAAGAACCGGTATCTGACACTGCTGTAATTCAGGATATTGCCGCAATCAAAAAACGCTGCAGCAATCAGACAAGCGGATTGGAATGCTATCAGAGCTTCCGGAAAAGACAATTTTTTGTAGGCCCCAGTATGCAGGCGATGAAGCATATGTATTATAACGATATGGAAGCGTTATCAGAGCTTTCCCTGCCTTTGAACGGTTATGAGCTGAAGGCGTTTGGTCTGCATCCGGTGCTTATGGATGCTGCACTGCAGACGATTACTGGTCTCCAGGTGAATTCTGACAGGGATTCCATCGGCCGCCCTTATCTGACTTTTTCACTGGAGCGGATGGAAATACTGAAACCATTAGCCGCACACTGCTATGTCCATGCATCTCTAAGCAAAACCAACGATCTGGATAAACCAATGCGTCATTTTAATATTAATATGATCGATGATGATGGCAATATATTAGTTCGGCTGATTAATTTCTGTATCAAGCAGCCCATGGAAGAAAATCACTTGAATGCAGATACACGGAAACCGGTTCAAATAATAGAAGAAAAATCTGTTAAAGCTGAGGATGTTACCCGAATTATCTCCAGTCTGTTAAAAATAAGCCAGGATGAAATTGATCCCAATGAAGAATTGCTGAATTATGGATTCACTTCGATTAGTATGATCGGTTTTATTGAAACAGTCAACCGGGAGTTCGGTATTAATACTTCTACGGAGATGTTTTTTGATGAGGATATGGTCAGTATTAATACCATTTACCGGAGTTTAGAGAGACATTTAAAACCACTGGCCGGCGGGGAATCCGTACAGGATGCAGATCTGATGCAGATTTATCATAAAGCAGAAGAAACAATTCTTCAGATGGCCAGTGATTTGCCAATGACCGATCAAAATGGCTATAATTCTGAGGCTGTCCGTACATTGGTGCAGCGGATTGCTTTAAAATATAATATCCAGGCAGTTCCCGAAGACGTAACCGCCAGTTCTTCATTCTCAGCATTCATTAAAAAATTAGTTCAGGATAATGCAGGTATTTTTTGCAATATGTTAAATGATTAAAGGAGGATTCAAAATGAAGTGGACAGAACAAATGGTTTTTGAAAAAACCGAAACAATTTTAAAAGAGGTAAATCCTCAAAAAGTGCTGGGAGAAGTTACTCCCGATAGTTCACTGATTCATGACTTTGCGTTTGATTCCATCGATATCATGGATA
>JAEWJZ010000013.1 GCA_023386315.1 Bacillota bacterium
TATAATAACAGGAGAATTCAATCAAAAACAAAATGGATGCCTCCTGTAATATACAGGAAGGCATCCATCAAGAGTGCCTAATCCTCCAGTTGAATAATGATGTGTCCAGAAAACTGGGTACATATCACTCCATAGCGGGGGTGAGTTTTATGCATAAATTAATTGAATATCATGTGAAGAGAGTTCAGAAACAGCAGTATCATCTATTTTGTCATCAGTAATGACAGTTATGTTTGCATTTTTCAGATTTATAGGAACGACACCATGTTTTTGAAATTTTTCGCTTTCTGTCAGTACGATAATTCTTTCTGCTTGCGGAGCCATGTCACGAACTGCCTGGGCACGCATCTGATCACGATTGGTAAAGCTTGTTTTGGCAGAATATCCATCTGTTCCGATAAAAAATAAATCAACACAGAAATTTTCAACACATTGTTTGATCATTGGACCAACAAGAACCTGGGACTCTGGCTGGTAGATTCCACCTAACAGGACAATCTGAAAGTTAGACTTATTGCGAATATAGTCGGCGATAAATGCGCTGTTTGTAATGATGGTCAGGTCTTTTTTGGTAGAACAAAGCTCATCAGCCAAAAGAGCGCAACAGCTTCCACTTTCTATCATGAGTGTAGATGCATTCTCCACTAGAGTGGCTGCTTTTGATGCAATCATCTTTTTGGATTCATAATGATATGCAATACGGCCATTAATATTATCCATACTTCTTAACAGTGCAAAACCATGTTCTCTGATGATAATGCCTTTTTCTTCTAATTCATCTAAATCCTTTCGAATTGTAACCTGTGATACGCCTAATTTTTCTGCGAGGACAGAAACTTCTATTTTATTTTCATCGGTTAAAAGCTCTAATATCTGATTACATCTGTTTTTCACAACAGTGTCCTCCCTAATAAAATTTTATATAATACATTATAGTACAAATAAGTTTCAACTTCAATAAATAATACTTTCATTTGAAACCATATAAAATAGTAAATGTTTCTTTTATCATGCTTTAGAAAAAGGCATCGATACCCGCCTCTAAAAAGACTTTTCGGAACTGTTCTAAATCTACTCTGTGTAATGCCGGAACATCTGTATAATAATAAGGTCTGTTTAATAAATCATATTTATTTTCTCCAAACTGATGAAAAGGAAGAAGCTGAATTTGCGATATTCCGATTTCCTGTAATATTTTGACAAAACCTTGCGCATCCGTCAAAGTATTATTAAAATCAGGGATAACAGGTAATCTCGGAAGAATGGTCTTCCCCATATTTGCAGCATGTTTCAGGTTTTCTAAAATCAATTCATTGGTTACACCAGTTCCCTGTTTATGTTTAACAGAATTCCAGTGTTTTAAATCAAAAAGCATATAATCAACGTATTCTATGACCTGATCAAAAACAGTAGCACTCCCAAAACCAGTTGTTTCGCAGCAGGTATGCAGTCCTTTTTCTTTAGCAGCAAGCAATAACTCTGTAGCAAATGCTGGTTGTGAAAGTATCTCTCCGCCAGATAACGTAATACCACCGCCACTTTCTTCATAAAAGGCTTCATCCTGAATAACAACATCCATGACATCCTGAACAGTTTTCATTTCACCCTCTTTTTCTAAGGCTTTGCCAGGACATTTCTGAACACACTGAAGACAGCCTTTACATTTTGCTGCATCTACGTGAATGTGTCCATTTGAAAGTGTTATTGCTTTCGAACGGCAAATATCAATGCAATGATGGCAATGGATGCATTTTTTATGATTCCACAATATTTGCACTTTGGAAAGCTGACTTTCAGGATTTGAACACCAGAGGCATCGTAAGGGACAGCCTTTCAAAAAGACGACGGTTCGAATACCTGGACCATCATTGACACTAAATTTTTGAATATTAAAGACGACACCGGATTTTTTGTAATCAATTTTTCCCATCTGAGCATCTCCTTTTTATTTTTGTACCAGGCAATCGCAAAAATCTGCGATTTTATAAAAACGATATGTATTGTGAGTTTTATATTTTCTGATATCTATCATATCATATTTTGCTTCTAAATAAAAGGTTATAACTTATGTATGAAACATATAAATATTACGTATATAAAACATAGTTGACAAACATGGAAGAACGAAATAGAATAAAGTTACGAACGAAATATACATACATTACTATTGAATAAAGAAGGAGGTATGACATGGAAAATGAGTTACATTTTGGGGCATTGACAGAGCGTATGAAGTCTTTTCGCGAAGAAGTGTTGGAAGAAAAGCCATATATTGATGCGCAGCGTGCAATATTGGCGACAGAAGCATACAGGAAAAATCAGAATCAGCCTCGTGTGCTTGTCAGGGCACTCATGTTAAAGAAGATTCTGGAGGGAATGACAATCTATATTGAAGAGAAAACTCTGATAGCCGGTAATCAGGCAACCAAGAATAAGAACGCATCGGTTTTCCCGGAATATACGATGGAATTTATACTGAAAGAACTGGATCTGTTTGAGAAAAGAGATGGAGATGTCTTTTATATTACAGAAGAAACTAAGAAGCAGCTTCGCGATATTGCACCTTTCTGGGAGAATAATAATCTGAGAGCAAGAGGAGAGGCACTCTTGCCAGAGGAAGTAAGCGTATTCATGGAGACTGGTGTTTTCGGTATGGAAGGAAAACTCAATGCGGGGGATGCACATTTAGCAGTTAATTATGCAAGGATTCTTTCGGATGGATTAAAAGGGTATGAAGAAAGAACGAAAGCGTTAAAAGATGCACTTGATTTTACAGATCCGGAGAGCGTAGATAAGAATTCCTTTTATAAAGCAGTGTTGATTGTGATAGAAGCAGTACATAACTTCGCATTGCGTTACAGCGAACTGGCACTGAAATTAGCCTTGCAGGAAACAAACGCGCAGCGGAAAGCAGAACTGGAAGAAATGAGCAGAATCTGTGCAAAGGTTCCCTATGAACCGGCAGCTTCTTTCAGGGAAGCGGTACAGTCTGTCTGGTTTATACAGCTGATTCTTCAGATTGAATCCAATGGACACTCCTTAAGCTACGGCAGATTTGACCAATATATGTATCCGTATTATATCAGAGATATGAAGGAAGGACGGACAACACAGGAAGAAGCTTTAGAGATTTTGACCTGTTTGTGGATTAAGACGCTGACGATCAATAAAGTAAGATCACAGGCACATACATTAAGCTCTGCGGGTTCACCTATGTATCAGAATGTAACGATTGGCGGACAGACTCCACAGAAAGAAGATGCTGTTAATGAATTGAGTTTTCTTGTTCTGAAGTCAGTGGCACAGACAAGACTGACTCAGCCGAATCTGACAGTTCGTTATCATAAGAATCTGAATAAAGAATTTTTTGATGAATGTATTGAGGTCATGAAGCTTGGATTTGGAATGCCTGCACTGAACAATGATGAAATTATCATTCCATCCTTTATTAATTGGGGCGTGAAGGAAGAGGATGCATATAACTACAGTGCAATCGGATGTGTAGAGACAGCTGTTCCGGGAAAATGGGGCTATCGTTGTACCGGAATGTCTTACATCAATTTTCCGCGAGTTTTGCTCTGTGCCATGAATAATGGTGTAGATCTGACAAGTGGGAAAAGATTCACCAAAGGATGTGGGTACTTCAAGGATATGGAAACTTATGAAGACTTATTGACAGCATGGGATAAGACGGTAAGAGAGATGACCAGATACAGTGTGATTGTAGAAAATGTCATTGATAAGGCATCTGAAAGAGATGTGCCGGATGTCCTTTGTTCAGCACTTACGGATGATTGTATTGGAAGAGGCAGGACGATCAAGGAAGGTGGCGCTGTATATGACTTCATATCAGGATTACAGGTCGGAATAGCGAATATGGCAGATTGCCTGGCTGCAATTAAGAAGCTGGTATATGAAGATAAGAAGATTACAAGAGAGCAGTTATGGAATGCAATTCTGGATGATTTCCAGTCCCCTGAAAATCGTAAGATTCAGGAAATGCTAATCAATGAAGCTCCTAAGTATGGGAATGATAATGATTATGTAGATCAGCTGGTTGTTGAAGCATATGATTCTTATCTGGATGAAATTAAGAAATATCCAAACACCCGCTATCAGAGGGGACCAATTGGCGGTATCCGCTATGGTGGAACTTCCTCTATCAGTGCCAATGTGGGACAGGGGATGGGGACAATGGCAACACCAGATGGAAGAAATGCATATGAACCTCTGGCAGAAGGCTGCAGTCCTGCACATAATGCAGATAAGAACGGCCCTACAGCAGTATTTAAGACAGTGTCCAAACTTCCAACGGAGAAGATTACCGGAGGCGTCTTACTGAATCAGAAGATGACACCGCAGATGCTTTCTACAGAAGAAAATAAGCAGAAACTTGAAATGTTGATCCGTACATTTTTTAACAGACTACATGGATATCATGTACAGTACAATATCGTATCCAGAGAAACCTTACTGGATGCACAGATTCATCCGGAAGACCATAAAGACCTAATCGTACGTGTGGCTGGTTACAGTGCTTTTTTCAATGTATTATCCAGGAAAACACAGGATGACATTATTGAGCGTACCGAGCAGGCTTTATAAGGAAGCAGGGTTCATAATAACAAATTAATCAAAAAGGGGAGCCAAAACATGAAATTTATCATTGATGATGCAAATATTGAAGCAATAAAAAGAATTTATGAATATTATCCCGTTGATGGTGTAACGACCAATCCGTCCATTCTTGCAAAAAGCAAAAGACCACCATTTGAAGTATTAAAGGAAATAAGAGCTTTTATTGGTAAGGAAGCAGAGCTTCATGTACAGGCAGTTGCATTGGAAGCACAGGGCATGGTTGAGGATGCATATGCGATTATTAAGGAACTTGGAGATACAACCTATGTAAAGATTCCGTCTATTCCGGAAGGCTTTAAGGCTATGAAGGAGTTAAAAAAAGAAGGTATTCGTATTACGGCAACTGCAATCTATACACCTATGCAGGCATATCTTGCTGCAAAATGTGGAGCAGATTATGCAGCGCCATATATCAATCGTATTGATAATATGGGATATAACGGTATCCAGACTGCAAAGAATATTCATGATATTTTCAAAAATAATGATTTAAAAACACAGGTGCTTGCTGCCAGCTTTAAAAATTCGCAACAGGTTCTGGAATTATGTGAGTATGGTATTGGCGCATCAACAATCTCTCCAGATGTGATTGATGCATTGGTAAAGAATGCCGCAATTACATCTGCTGTTGATGATTTTATCAAAGACTTTGAGGAATTGACTGGAAAAGGAAAAACAATGAGTAACTGCTAATTAACACACGTTACAGATATAGTAGTTAACATACCGCCGCCCCAATTGGGCGGCTGATTTATTGCCTGAGACATAAATATTTTTCCATAATTTTAGGGATTATTTCCAAATTATGTAAATTAGTTAATATTTTACTTGGAAAAGTAACAACTTTGTGGTATTATAAAGTTGTTACTTTTTGCTTGAAACATAAGGAGGTTATATGAAACTTGAAAAAAAATTAATATTTTTACTAATGTTAATATCATTTTCAATTCTTGTCACAGGTTGTAAAAAGGAAGAAACAGACAGTTTAAAACGCGTCGAGGAGGCAGGTACCTTAACTGTCGTAGGAAGCGGAGGTTATCCCCCCTTCAACTATATGGAAGATGGTAAAGTTGTTGGATTTGATGTAGATACAGGTGAAGAGATAGCAAAGCGTTTAGGAGTAAAACTTAATTATGTCACATCTGACTGGGATGGACTGACGGAAGGCTTAAGAAACAAACGATACGATGGGATCTTAGGCAGTATGGCGATAACAGATGAGCGTCTTAAAGTTGTAGATTTCACAAGCCCTTATTATTATTCCGGCGCACAATTATTCATAAATAAAGATTCAGAAATTACAGATGTAAACCAGATGGCTGGGAAAAAGATTGCTGTAACCACAGGAACTAACTTTGTCCAGGATGCTGAAAAATTAGGAGCAGAAGTAAGCTTTTATCAGGATGATAATGCAACACTTCTGGAATTGATCAATGGCCGGGTTGATGGTGTAATTACGGACCGGCTGGTAGGTTTGTCTGCAATGAACGATATTGCGGGTGGTGATACGATTATGCCTGTTGGAGAGCTGTTACGACTTGAAAATATGGGAATAGCAATCAACAAGGATGATAAAGAACTGCTGGAACGGATAAATGAAATCTTAAAAGAAATGCATGATGATGGCACAATGACAAAGATCAGTGAAAAATGGCTTGATGGCGTAGATATCACCGTAAAGTAGTTTCGAGATTTCGTGATAAAGGAGAAAAAGTATGAGTATTTGGGATTTTTCAATAATTCCAAAGTATTTTATGTCATTTTTAGCTGCAGCAAAGATGACTGTATTGGTGACTGTATTCGGTATCCTGATTGGTCTACTGTTAGGGCTTATTCTTGCACTGATGCGTATATCCAAATATGAGATTTTAAGTATTCCTGCAAAAGTATATATATGGATCGTTCGGGGGACTCCATTGCTTTTACAGTTACTATTCATTTATTTTGGTTTGGTTAATATTGTACGTCTTGGTAATTTACCCTCTGCCTTTTTAGCACTTGGGCTCCATAATGCAGCATATATTGCAGAAATATTCAGAGGGTCCATACAGGGGATTGCCAGAGGGCAGCGGGAAGCAGGTCTTTCTCTGGGTATGACAGAAGGGAAGGTCATGCGCCGCATTATATTACCACAGGCATTCAAGCGTGCAGTCCCTTCATTAAGCAATCAGTTAATTATAGCACTAAAAGACTCCTCTTTAGCCAGTGCGGTTGCAATACCGGAATTATTGCTATATGCAAGGCAGCTTGGTTCTTCTAATTTCCGGTTAATGGAGATGTTAACCATAGCAGCTATTTACTACTTAATTATGACCTCAGTATTAACCATATTAGCAAATGTAGTTGAGAAACGGTTAAATGTCAGCGATTTTAAAGTAATGGAGTGATCAGCCTATGATAGATATAAAAGGACTTAATAAATGGTTTGGAAAACATCAGGTATTGCATGATATTAAATTCCATGTAGATGAGAATGAAGTGGTTGTGATTATTGGTTCAAGCGGATCAGGGAAGAGCACCTTACTTCGATGTATTAATTTTCTTGAAAAACACCAGGAGGGAACCATAGAACTGGATGGGAAAACAATAACATCAAAGACGAAAAATCTACATTTAGTCAGACAGGAAGTAGGCATGGTATTTCAGCATTTTAATCTTTTTCCCCACAAAACTGTATTGGAAAATGTGATTGAAGGCTTGACGCAGGTTAAGAAGGTTCCCCTTGCCAAGGCAAAGGAACAAGGCCTGTTACTGCTGGACAAAGTGAATATGCAGGATAAGGCGGATACATATCCGGCGATGATATCAGGCGGACAAAAACAGCGTGTCGCCATTGCACGTGCATTAGCTATGAATCCTAAGATTATGTTATTTGATGAACCTACGTCAGCTCTTGATCCCGAATTGGTTGGTGAGGTTTTGAAGGTTATGAAAAATCTTGCTGATGATGGCATGACCATGGTTGTTGTGACTCATGAAATGGGATTTGCAAAAGAAGTTGCTGACAGAATTATTTACATGGATGAAGGCAGAATTGTGGAAGAGGGAACACCAGAAGAAATATTTAATCATCCGGTAAATGACAGAACGAAAGAGTTTATATCGCAGATTTTATAGAATTATCGGAATTTATGTTACGATTCAGCCTTACGGCATCCGTTTATGCACAGGGTGAATCGTAACCATCGTAACTATGAAACATTCTCATGGAGGTGTGAATGCAGAGAAATTATAAAAATATAGAATTATGGAAGAATGTTACGCAGGAACAGTGGAATAGCTGGCAATGGCAGATATCCAATCGAATTACCACAGTTGAGGAATTGGAGAAAATCATCAATCTTACAGAAGACGAAAAGTTTGGAATAATCACCAGCCTTAAGAAATTAAAAATGGCGATAACCCCTTACTATGCAACTCTCATTAATCCCAAAGACTATAATTGTCCAATTAGAAGGCAGGCGGTTCCAACGGTCCATGAATCAGAAATATCAGATTGTGACAGCTGTGATCCCTTGCATGAAACGCTTGACTCTCCAGTTCGTGGACTCACACACAGATATCCGGACCGGGTGCTTTTACTTATTACTGAACAGTGCTCCATGTATTGCAGACATTGTACAAGGAGACGTTTTGCAGGCCAGGAAGATAATACCTTATCAAGAAGATCGATTTTAAAAGCCATTCAATATATCAAAGCTCATACGGAAATCAGAGATGTTTTATTATCCGGCGGTGATGCATTGTGCGTTTCGGATGAGAAACTTGAATTTATTTTAAAAGAATTACGGGCAATCCCTCATGTTGAAATCATTAGAATTGGAACCCGCGTACCGGTTGTTATGCCGCAGCGAATCACAGAGAATTTATGTAATATGATTAAAAAATACCATCCGGTCTGGATTAATACCCATTTCAATCATCCCTATGAAATAACACAGGAATCGAAACTTGCATGCAAAATGCTTGCTGATGCCGGTATTCCCCTGGGGAACCAGTCTGTTTTATTAAAAAATATCAATGACTGCCCATCTGTTATGAAATCCCTTGTACAGCAATTAGTAATGAACCGGGTAAGACCTTATTATATCTATCAATGCGATCTGTCTGAGGGCATTGAACATTTCCGCACACCGGTAGCAAGAGGAATTGAAATTATAGAGTTACTTCGTGGGCATACTTCAGGATTTGCCGTACCCACTTTTGTAATAGATGCACCTGGAGGCGGAGGTAAGATACCAGTGAACCCCCAATATGTAATATCCCAATCACCAGAAAAAGTGATTCTAAGAAACTACGAAGGCGTAATCTGTACGTATACGGAACCGACTGATAAAACCCATACATGTAAACATTGTGGTATTTGTGATAAATACAAAAATGATGAATATAAGGGGCTGGAGAAACTCTTGAAAAATGAGTGCACCTGCCTGACACCATCAAGTAATGTTCGAATCGACAGGAGAGAGGGATACAATGAAAAAGTTTCAATGTGATACGGAAAATAATTGTTATTTTACAATAGATACAGTAAATATATATCTGGATAATATAAATAAGCGAGTAAAAATCTTTGATTCTGACAGTATAACAATTCAGACCTTAGAGAAAATAAAAGACTTTGCATCAGTGAATCAGGCTGGTAAAATTATAGGTAATACTGTTTTGCCTCATTTAAAACTATTTACTCAGGCAGGATTTTGCATTGAAGGAAAAATAGATGGTTTTTTTAAAGGAGCAGATGCTTATTGTGTGTCATATTTTATGGACAGCAAACGAAAAATCTCTGAGAATCCGGAACAGAAAGATAAGATAATCGCTCAGTGCTTAATGTCAGACAGCAGACATCCTGCAGGCAGCAGCAATCTCCCATACAGCATCAGAACTGCCGCACAACGAGATATAGGAGAAATCGCCGCATTGTTTTCCACCGTGTTTTCCACCTATCCCACGCCTGTATATGACGAGGAATATATAAGACAGACAATGAATGGAAAAATACTTTATAAAGTTGCTGAATCAGAGGGAAAGATCATTGGAATAGCTTCAGCGGATATGGACATGGATAACAGGAATGCTGAAATGACAGATTGCGCCACTTATCCGGAGTATAGAGGAAAAGGGGTTCTCTCAAATATTATATATGAATTGGAATCAGAGCTTAAAAACAGGGATTTTATTACTCTATATAGTTTATCCAGAGCAGTAAACACAGGGATTAACAAGGTGTTATGCAAACACCAGTATAAATATAGAGGCAGATTAATCAATAATTGTAATATATGTGGTGCATTTGAAGATATGAATATCTGGATAAAAATGATTTAACTTACGAATTATACTCCAATTTAACAGATGTTGAAAAGACATTTCCGGGAAAAATTACGGAAGTGCCTTTTTTTACAGGCGTTATCAGGAATCCTGGGATAGTATCATCTGCTTTAATGCATTTGCAGCAATGCTTGGGCATCGGCTGGTATTCTCCACCAGACAGATGCTGCGTCTTGGAATCTGCTCCTTAAGTGGAATGGAGAAAACCTCCCCGTTTTCAAGGGCTTCCCTGGCAAATTGTTCCGGGATAAAACCGATACCCAGGTCATTTTTAATCATAGGCATCAGCTGATTCGTTGATGCAACTTCGATATCCGGCTTAAAAACAAGATCGTATTTTAAGAGAAGGTTTGAAAAAAACTCATAAGTCATGGTATCTTTTCCGAGACAGACAAATGGGTACTGCAGCAGCTCCGACAGGTTGTGTGGCGTGTCTTTTAAAAAGGAATAATGTCTCCCTCCAATTAATATCTCCTGAAAAGACTTCAGACATGTTTCTTTCAGTGGAAGTCTGATGTTGGAAGGAGATGTCACAACTGCAAAGTGAACCAGCCGGTTTTTTAAAACCTGGATTGCCTGTGGTGTGGTGTGGTTAAGAATGCGCAGATGGATACCAGGATGGGTACTGTGGAATGCTGCAAGTATGGGAAGAAGATGACCATGCAGCGCCGTATCACTGACACTGATGGTTATCGTGCCTCCGCTTAGGTTTTTGTCATTGATCAGTTCCAGCTCAGCCGCCCTGAACTGTTCCTGGGCAATTTTTACATGGGAATATAGTTTCTCCCCCTCTGGCGTCAATGAGATACCGCGGTTAGATCGCACGAAAAGCTTACATCCCAACTGCTGCTCCAGATTATTGATGAATCGTGAAAGATTGGACTGGTTTGCCGAAAGGAGACCAGCTGCCCTGGAAAAACTTTTGCATGTTGCAACATAATAAAAAATCCTGTAATAGTCATATGTGATATCCATATACCCTCCGTTTATCTTCTATATAAATATTACATAATTAATATACAATATATATATTTTACATATATTAACAGCTATTATATACTTCTAGATATAAGAAGTAAAGAGAAGCACCATTATTTTACCTCAGGACCAGCTGTTCCCCGGTCGATCACGATAACACGGATTTATATTTCCGGTTAACCCGCCTCAGATCATATCTGTTTCGTTCCAGTATAACTTTCCTTATCCGTTTATTGTCTCTCTGCATACGGCTTTTTTAGCATCTCTAAGTTAATAAATTAACAATAAAATCCGCAAAATATTCCTTGCGGAATTTGGGCATGGTTGCAAAAGACTAATAAATTGGTGAATATGCCAAAAATGAACCATAAAAAAATCCTATTATTTATGATAAGTTATTAGTATTTTTAAAAACAGGAAAAAGGAACTAGAATTAATCATAGAAACAATGTTAAAAAAATCACTATCTAAGGAGATAACAAAAATGAGCCAATTAATTCAATCATTAGTGGAACGTTCCAGAAATGCACAGCAGGTCCTGCGTACTTATGACCAGGAAAAGACAGATGCAATTGTAAAGATGTTTGCAAAAGTTATTTTTGACAATGCAGAACCACTGGCGAAACTTGCTGTGGAAGAAAGCCGGATGGGCGTTTACGAAGACAAGGTCACTAAGAATAAAGGAAAATCCAGAATTATATGGAATGCATTAAAGTGTAAGAAGTCCATTGGCATCATCGGAACGGATGAGCAGGCCGGACTGGTTGAGGTGGCAAAGCCCATGGGCGTTATTGCAGCCGCAACACCGTGCACCAACCCCATTGTCACCCCCATGTGTAACGCCATGTACGCTGTAAAATGCCAGAATACGATTATTATTGCACCTCACCCACGCAGTAAGAAATGTGCCATGGCAGTGGCTGATCTGTATTACAAAGAGCTGGACCGTATGGGAGTCCCGAGAGATATTTTCCTGGTAATCGAGGAACCGTCTATCGAACTTACCAACGAGCTGATGGCTGCCTGTGATGTTGTACTTGCTACTGGCGGTGCCGGCGTAGTAAAGTCCGCTTACTCCAGCGGAAAACCAAGCTATGGTGTGGGACCCGGCAATGTACAGGGACTGATTGATGAGGGAATTGATTACAAGGCTGCTGCAGGACGAATGATTGCCAGCCGTATATTTGACAATGGTATTATCTGTTCCGGAACCCAGACCATCATTGCACCTGAGAAGGATTACGATACGGTGATAAAAGAGTTTGTATCCCAGGGAGCCTTCTATATTGATGATAAGGCGGTTATTGATAAACTGGCAGAAGTGGTGTTTCCAAATGGCGTGATCAACAAAAAGGTGGTTGGACAGTCAGTCAAAACCATAGCAGACCTGGCCGGGATTACAGTACCACAGGGCACAAAGGTCCTGATTGTAAAGCCTGAGAGACATGGTGCAGGAGTTGTGTGGAGCAAGGAGAAGATGTGCCCGATGATGGCTGCATACAGCTATAAGACCTGGGAAGAGGCTGTACAGATCGCATATGACAATCTGGTATATGAAGGAGAGGGTCATTCCGCAGACCTCCAGTCCAACGATAAGAAACACATTGAATATGCAGGTTTAAAGCTTCCTGTTAGCCGCGTGGTAGTCAATCAGACCTGTTCCAGCATGGCAGGCGGAGCGTTTGCAAACTCATTGAATCCCACAACCACACTGGGGTGCGGAAGCTGGGGCAACAATGCAATCAGCGAGAACCTGTTCTATACCCATCTGATGAACAAGAGCCGGATCGCATTTGTAAAAAAGGATTGGAAACAGCCGTCAGATGAAGAAATTTTTGCATAGGAGGGACTGAAATGAAAGAGATTATTTTAAAATCCCAGATATCCTATTACGATACCTGCAAAGAATTTGCCAGAGAATTTAATCTTGGCAGCGGTGACCTCATATTGACGAACGAATACATATACAAACCGTATTTCACAACACTTGGGCTGAATGTCCATACCATTTTTCAGGAGGCATACGGGACAGGGGAACCGACAGATATCATGGTGGATGCAATCCTTGAAGCGGCTGCAAAAACAGACTGCAAACGGATTATTGCCATAGGCGGCGGCACGGTGATTGATATCGCAAAAGTAATGGCAGTGTCTTCAGGGGACCCGCTGGATTCCCTCTATGCTGCACCTGATAAAATCCAAAAGAAACGGGAACTTGTCATTGTGCCCACAACCTGCGGAACAGGAAGTGAAGTCACGAATATTTCCATTATCAACCGGACCAGGCTGGGAACAAAGGTAGGACTTGTGTCATCTCACATGTATGCCGATGATGCGGTTCTGGTGCCGGAACTTTTAAATGGACTGCCATTTGCCGTGTATGCCACCAGTTCCATTGATGCTCTGGTTCACGCCGTAGAGTCCAGCCTGTCTCCTAAAGCAACGCCATTTACAAAACTCTTTGGTTACAAGGCCATTGAAATGATCATCAGGGGATATCAGAAGATTGCAGCTGAAGGAATCGGTGCAAGGCTTCCTCTTATGAAGGATTTCCTGATTGCAAGCAATTATGCCGGGATTGCATTCGGAACGGCCGGGTGTGCGGCTGTCCATGCCACCAGCTATCCCCTGGGAGGCACTTATCATGTCGCTCACGGGGAGAGCAACTATGCCATGTTTACCGGGGTGCTTAAGAATTACATGGAGATCAGACAGGATGGCGAGATTGAAGTGATGAACCAGTGTCTAAAAAGACTGCTTGGTTGCCCTGAAGATGAGGTTTATGACAAGCTTGATGAACTGCTTGGCACAATACTTCCTAAAAAAGCGCTTCGTCAGTATGGTGTAAAGCAGGAAGAACTTGCTGTATTTACAAAGAGCGTTATGGAGCAGCAGGCACGCCTCATGGCAAACAACTTTGTACCCCTGGATGCGGACCGGGTACTTAAAATTTATCAGGAACTGTATTAATAGCTGAATGAAAAGGAGAAGAATATGGCATTAATGACTGGTGAAGAATATGTGGAAAGCATGCGGAAACTGAAACTTAATATTTATATGTTCGGGGAAAAGATTGAAAACCCCATCGACCATCCGATTTTAAGACCGTCCCTTAATTCTGTCAAAGCTACCTATGATCTGGCTCAGCTCCCGGAATACGAGGATCTGATGACAGTAACTCTGGACGATGGACGTAAAATCAACCGGTTTGCCAACATTCACAGAAGCACGGATGATTTAATTAAAAAAGTTAAAATGCAGAGACTCTGCGGACAGAAGACGGCTGCGTGTTTCCAGCGCTGCGTGGGTATGGATGCGTTTAATGCCGAATGGTCAACCACCTATGAGATCGATGCAAAATACGGCACCAGCTATCATGAAAATTTTAAAAAGTATCTCCGTATGGTTCAGGATAACGATTTAACCGTAGACGGAGCAATGACGGATCCAAAGGGTGACAGGGGGCTGGCACCTCATGCCCAGCCAGATCCGGATATGTATTTAAGAGTTGTGGAGCGCAGGGATGACGGAATCATAGTCAGAGGTGCAAAAGCACATCAGACAGGTATTATCAACTCACAGGAAGTAATTGTCATGCCTACCGTTGCCATGGGGCCGGATGATAAGGATTATGCAGTATCCTTTGCAGTTCCTGTGGATACAGAGGGGATCGTAATGATTATTGGAAGGCAGTCCTGTGATACCAGGAAGCTGGAAGGGTCCCAGCTGGATGTGGGCAACAGTGAGTTTGGAGGCGTAGAGGCACTGGTTGTTTTTGATAATGTATTTGTCCCAAATGACCGCATTTTCCTGAATGGTGAATTTGAGTATGCAGGTATGCTGGTAGAGCGGTTTGCCGGATACCACAGGCAGTCTTACGGCGGATGTAAAGTCGGCGTAGGTGATGTTTTGATTGGAGCAGCAGCTCTGGCAGCGGATTATAACGGCGTACCGAAGGTTTCCCATATTAAGGATAAACTGATTGAAATGACCCATTTAAATGAAACACTTTACTGCTGCGGTATCGCTTGTTCCGCAGAAGGGACTCCCACCGATTCCGGCAATTATATTATTGACCTTTTACTCGCCAATGTATGTAAGCAGAATGTGACCAGATATCCATATGAGATTGCACGTCTGGCAGAAGATATTGCAGGAGGACTTATGGTAACGGCCCCGTCTGAGAAGGATTTAAATGATCCGGTTGTAGGGGGCTATGTGGAGAAATATTTAAAGGGAATCGAAGGCGTATCCACCGAAAACCGTCTCAGGATCCTGCGCTTAATTGAGAACCTGACCCTTGGAACTGCTGCGGTGGGATACAGGACCGAATCCCTTCATGGAGCCGGTTCGCCCCAGGCACAGAGAATTATGATTTCCCGTCAGGGCAATATCGGAAGAAAAAAAGAGCTTGCAAAGGCGATTGCGAAAATAAAGGATTAAAAACGGCCATTTTAGACCTAAGAGGGAGGTTAGACACAGGTATGAATTGGAGAGAGATCTATACATCAAAGTTAAAGCCATTAAAAGAGGCTGTTAAGGTGGTAAAATCCGGTGACAAAGTGGTGATTGGCCATGCGGTGGGTGAACCCATTAAGCTGGTGGATGCAATGACTGAGTATGCGGTGCAGGCCGATTTAAGGAATATAGAGATTTACCAGCAGGTGGATATGGGGCATTCCCTTTATGCACAGCCGGGGATGGAAAAACATTTCCGGGAGAACAGTTTATTTCTTGGAGCAAAGACCAGAGACTGTGTGAACAGCGGGAGGGGAGACTTTACCCCATGCTATTTTTACCAGGCACCGGAATTTTACCGCAGCATAAAAAAACCGGATGTGGTTTTCGTTACGTTATCCCTGCCGGATGAGCATGGATACTGCAGTTTCGGTGTGTCCTGTGACTATACAAAACCGGCAGCAGAAGTTGAGGGCGCGAAGGTGGTTGCTGCAGTAAATCCCAATATGCCAAGAACGCTGGGGGACAGCTTTATCCATGTATCAGATATTGATGTGATTGTGGAAGATGACACCCCCATACCCGAGCTTGGGCTTCCCCAGATTGGGGATGTGGAGATGGCAATTGGAGAGCACATCGCTTCTATGGTGAACGATGGTGACTGTCTTCAGCTTGGAATTGGAGCGATTCCGGATGCAGTGCTTAAGTTTCTTGATAATAAAAAAGATCTGGGCATTCATTCTGAGATGATATCAGACGGCGTGATTGATTTATATGAAAAGGGAGTCATCAATTGCGCAGCCAAGAATTTTAACAGAGGAAAAATAGTCGTGTCATTCCTCATGGGCAGCCGCAAACTGTATGATTTTGCAGACGATAACCCAAGTGTCTACATGGCGCCGGTGGACTATGTCAATCATCCGGTCATTATCGGACAGAATGATAATATGGTATCCATTAACTCGTCGGTTGAAGTAAACCTGATGGGGGAGGCGTGCTCCGAGGCGATGGGACTGAAACAGTTTTCCGGAATCGGCGGACAGGTGGATTTTATCAGGGGAGCTTCCTTCTCAAAAGGCGGCAGATCTATCCTTGCATTCCCTTCCACTGCGAAGAAGGGAACGGTTTCCAGGATTGTACCGTATCTGACCCAGGGAGGAACGGTAACCACATCCAGAAATGATGTTGACTATATCGTTACGGAGCATGGAATTGCTAAGATGAAAGGCAATACGCTCAGAGAACGGGCCCGGCAGCTGATCCGCATTGCAGCACCGCAGTTTCAGGACGTTCTTGCAGAAGAATTTGAGAGTCGTTTTGCTGAAAAATATAAGGAGGTGTAGCCGTATGAACTGGAGAGAAATCTATGCTTCAAAATTGAAAACCCCTCAGGAGGCTGTAAAGATAATTCACTCAGGAGATACGGTTCTGATTGGTCATGCAGCGGCGGAACCAGATGGGCTTGTGAACGCAATGGTGGATTATGCGGTGGAACAGGATTTGAGAGATATACATATTGTCCAGCAGCATGACATGGGAGCCTGCAAATTTTTTGAGCCGGGGCTGGAGAAGCATTTTAAATACTCCTCCCTCTTCATAGGAGCCCGCAGCAGGAATTATGTTGCAGAGGGGAAAGGCGATTTTGTTCCCGTTTTTTTCAACCGCATTCCTGACTATGTGACGAATATGGACCCGGCACAGGTATTTCTTGTAACATTGTCTGAGCCGGATGAGCATGGTTACTGCAGCTATGGACTCTCCTGTGATTTTGCCAAGGAAGCAGGGGAGCGGCCGGGGACAAAGGTGATCGGTGCGGTAAACCCCAACATGCCAAGGGTGATGGGAGATAATTTCATCCACGTCAGCAATCTGGAAGCAATTGTGGAGAGTGATGAACCAATCCACGAACATAGCCGTCCGGTGATCGGAGAGGTGGAGGAAAAAATAGGCGCTAATATAGCAGAGCTTGTACAGGACGGAGACTGTCTTCAGCTTGGAATCGGTGCAATCCCTGATGCAGTGCTTAAATTTCTCGGTGATAAGAAGGATTTGGGAATCCATTCCGAAATGATTTCCGATGGGCTGATGGATCTGTATGAGACAGGTGCAATTACCGGTAAAAGGAAAAATATTGATAAAGGAAGAATGGTCATTACCTTTATGATGGGCACAAAGGAGTTGTATGACTTTGTCAACGATAATCCTGCCATCTGCATGAAGCCGGTGAGCTATGTCAATGACCCGTTCATCATAAGCCAGAATGATAATGTGGTATCCATTAACTCTGCTTTGCAGACGGATTTGATGGGTCAGGTCTGTGCAGAAACAATCGGACTGAAGCAGTACTCAGCAGTGGGAGGACAGATGGATTTTGTAAGGGGAGCGTCCGCATCCAAAGGCGGAAGGTCAATCATTGCCTTCGGAGCCACCACCAAGGGAGGAACCATATCAAAGATTGTTCCGTTTCTGACACAGGGAGCAGCTGTTACTACAAGCAGAAATGATGTGGATTATATTGTGACAGAGTACGGAGTCGCCCATTTAAAAGGAAAATCCTTACGGGCGAGGGCAAGGGCTTTGATCAATATCGCGGCACCTGCATTCCGGGATGATCTGTCAGTGGAATTTGAGAAGCGTTTCGGGGAAGCACTGTAACAAAATACAAGGGGGTACTATATGAATGTAACAATGATCTCAGATTTGCTGGAAACGCTTATGATCGTGGGGTTTGGTTTATCCTGGCCGTTTTCCGTATATAAATCGTATGTATCAAGAACGGCCAGAGGCAAAAGCCTTCAGTTCGAGTTTTTTATATGGCTCGGTTATATATTTGGCATCGCAAGGAAGTTTCTTCAGTACCATTATGCGGTCACTTACGACTGGCTGTTCTTCCTGTCATGGTTCTTTTATGTGCTGAATTTTGCTGAAATATCATTTGATATGTGGCTTTATGTAAGAAATGTCAAACTCGATAAGGCAAGAGAGGAAGAGCCGGTGGGGACCCGGGGGTGTCCCGGGTCAGATTGATACCGCTAGATCTGATGGTTCAGTATTTTATGGGCCATATCAATTAATTCGGGATTGATTTCTTCTATCAGAATGACATCATGGATGGAAGGAAAAGCAGACCGGACTTCAGCGGTGATCAGTTCCTCGTTGGTACTGTGGGCAGCAGGGCAGCCAGAACATTTTCCGGTTAACCTCACTTTTAAAATATGATCCTCCAGGCTTTGTATGATCACATTACCATTATGCTCAGCTAATGCCGGACGCACTTTTGTATCAAGAACCGCTTCTATTTGTTGAATTGTAGCTTCCATTGTAACCCCTCCTTTTCCTTGTAGTTTAACAGCGGGCAGTTGGTTTGTCAATGGAAGCCATGATATGAAAACTTGATGGATAAAGATAAAAAATGATTAGAAAGAAGTAGTGGTATGACTGCAAATTTTGAACATTACAAAATATTTTATTACGTAGCAAAATATAAAAATCTTACCAGAGCTGCCAATGCCCTGGTGACCAGCCAGCCATCAGTCACCTACTGCATGCAGAATCTTGAAAATATATTAGGGTGCAAACTGTTTATCCGTTCCAGAAAAGGGGTTACGCTGACTGCGGAGGGAGAACTGCTTTACAGCTATGTTGCGCCTGCCTGCCAGCAGCTGATACAGGGTGAGGAAAAACTGAGAGAACTCCTTGGGGAGCAGCATGAGTATATCAATGTGGGAGCGACGCAGATGGCTATGCTTTCTTACCTGGTGGCCAGCTTAAAGCAGTTCCAGGAGCAGTATCTCCAGGTGAGATTAAATATTTTTAATTATAACACACCTCAGACACTCAATGAGCTGAAAGCCGGAAAGATTGATCTGGCCATTATTACCACGCCTTTTGACCAGGAACAGTCACTGAAGGTGGTAAAGGTAAAGGATTTTAACAGCGTGCTGGTTGGGGGTCCGATCTATAAAGAGTATCAGGGCAGAGTTGTATATCTGGAAGAGGTTGGAAAACTGCCGCTTATAACAATGTCTGAAAATACCACCACATTTCAGTTCTTTCAGGAATTTTACCGTTCCTGCGGTCTGACCATGCGTCCATCCATTGAGGTAGCGTCCATGGATCTGATTCTCCCGATTATCCTTAAGAATCTTGGGATCGGGTTTGTGCCGGAGGAATTTGCGCGGCCTCTGGTTGAAAAGGGGGAAATTGTGGAGATAAATCTGTATGAGCAGATACCACGGCGGGATATATGCATTGTCAGTGACAGCAAACGGCCTTTGAGCGCAGCCGCAAAGAAGCTGCAGTGTATGCTGGAATCCCGGGAATAGAATGATGCGGGAGAAATGACATGAGAATCGGAATTAAATTCTGCGGCGGCTGTAATCCGGTATATGACAGATGCAGCAGGGTCCGCAAATTCAGAGAAGCCAACCCCGGACATGAGTATGTTACCTCAGATACAGCAGCCGTATGCGACATTTGGATGGTGGTCTGCGGGTGCAGCCGCAGGTGCGCAGATGTGAGCAGTCTTAAGGATTGCAAAAAGGTGGTGCTTTTGTGGGATGAGACGGGGTTTATACGTCTGGAACAGGAGATCCGGGCTGAGGAAAGAAGCGCTTCCTCTGGCGGCTGGGAAAAGAAAGTTCTTCACCTCCATGAGAAGGCAGTGAGACGGAGGCTGGTGACCGGGGAGGATGTACAAAGCTTTGCAGCGCTTACAGGAGATGAAAGTCTGCTGCATCTGGATTTTGAATTTGCGGAGATGGCTGGATTTAAACGTCCTCCGGTTCACGGCATGTTTCTGGATTCTCTGGTATCCGCTGTCATGGGAACGGAGCTTCCTGGCAGCGGCACGTTGTATATGGATCATGCCACCAGATTCATCCGCCCGGTTTATCAGGGGGATACCATAGAAATCACGGTGGAATTCCTCTCATATGAGGAACGGGACGACTGCTATGTGGGTTTATTTCGTGGAACCTGCAAAAATCAGTACGGGGAACGGGTGTTGTCGTCCAGCTGCAGCCAGATGATGATGAAACGCTTATTTACAGCAGCCGGGCCAGTTTGAAGACAGATACAATGCCAGTCTCAGTAGAAAGGGATCAGACAATGACGAATTTGGAAAAATATGATCAGTTGTTTATAAAAGATTTAAGGGTTAAAAAGGAAGATTTAGAAGATTTAAAATACAGGGGCATCCGCACCTGGGATTCCATGGGACATATGGATCTGGTTACAGATTTGGAAGAAACATTTGATATTCACTTTAATACAGCAGATGTTATGAACTTTTCTTCCTATGAAAAAGGGAAAGAGGTACTGAAAAAATATGGTGTAATTATTTAAGGACCGTGACCGGCTAAGTATCTGAAGAAAAGGGGAAGATTGACATGGATTATGAAATGATTCTGGCAAGGAAACCATATTCCCTTGGCAGGGCTGAAAAGAGGGAATTGTTCAGGGAATGGCTGACAGAACTGACAGAATACCACAGACAGCACTGCCAGCCATATAAGAAGCTGTTAAGAGCTCTGGAAATTCCTTCGGGCAGAAACATGGAGGAAGAGGAAATCCCCATGCTGCCCATTGGTCTCTTTAAGAGCATGGAACTGATGAGCGTTCCCCCAGGTCATATTTTCAAAACTATGACATCGTCCGGAACAAGAGGACAGGAGGTATCAAAGGTTTTTCTGGATACAGACACTGCCAGATACCAGCAGATAGCGCTGGCTGGCATAGGGGAAGATTTTTTTGGAGATCAGCGGCTCCCGTTTCTTGTGATCGACAGTCCGGATGTGCTCAGAGACAGGAAGATGTTTTCCGCCAGAGGGGCCGGGATACTGGGGTTTTCTATTTTTTCCTCTAAAATATGCTATGCACTCACCAGTGACATGGAGCTGGATACGGAGGCCGTGGAAGCGTTCCTGAAACGATATAAAGATACACGGATACTTGTCTTTGGTTTTACATATATAATCTGGAAATACTTCTACGAAACCCTTGCCAGACAGGGAAAGAAGCTGGAACTGGAAAATGCGGTCCTTGTCCATGGCGGAGGATGGAAGAAGCTGATAAGTCAGTCGGTTTCCTCTGATGAGTTTAAAAAGCGGATTTATTCGGTGACAGGGATCAGCCGCATCCATAATTATTATGGAATGGCCGAACAGACGGGCTGCATTTACATGGAATGCCCCTGCGGTAATCTTCATGCCAGTGTTTATTCGGACATTATAACGAGAAGGGCAGTAGATTTTACTCCCTGTGAATACGGGGAAAAAGGCATCATCCAGATTTTATCCCCCCTGCCCCGGTCCTATCCGGGACACTCCATACTCACGGAAGATGAAGGGATTATCATAGGGGAGGATGACTGCCTGTGCGGACGCCTGGGTAAATATTTTAAGGTAACGGGGAGAATCAAACAGGCCCCGGTCAGGGGGTGCAGTGATACCTATGAAGGATGAAGTGGTGATTCTGGCAGGGGTAAGACAGCCGGAGACAGAGCCGTGGGAACTATTTGCAGCTCCGGTACTGGATTTTCTGGGGCAGCTGTCCAGTGAAATACGCAGAGAGAGAAAACAATATGAACAGCTGGCGGCCTTTGGTTTCTGGTGCCGCAGATCCCATATGGAGGAATTCGGAAAACGGTATGAAGATGGGCGGTCCCGTCTGGGCCGGGGAGTTATTTTTCATATACCAGCCGCAAATGTTCCGGTATTGTTTGGCTACAGCCTTGTCATGGGATTGCTGGCAGGCAACAGCTGCTCTGTCCGTATCTCTTCCAAATGCCAGGAACAGGATCAAACCCTGTGCCGCATCATGGATTGTATTCTAAAACGCCCTGAATACAAGGGGATGCGCAGGCGGATATCTGTCTTTTCCAGCCAGAGAGATTCCCTGGCAGTGAGAGAGGCGCTTTCTGGCTGCGCAGGTTGTGTGGTATGGGGCGGTGACCGTACCATAATGGAAATCAGATCCATGCCCATCAGGCCGGATGCGGTGCAGCTGAATTTTCCGGACCGGTATTCCATCTGCATCCTGAATACCTTGCAGTTGGGATATATGACAGAGGAGGAATTAATGAATCTCGCCCGAAGGTTTTATAACGACACCTATCTTTTGGATCAGAATGCCTGTTCCAGCCCTGTATTTGTCATATGGAACCAGGATGAAGAATCAAAAGAAGCAGAAAACGCCAGAGTGCGCTGGTGGAATGCAGTTGCGGGAGAAGCCCGGTCTTATAATCTGACAGCCCATAAAGCCATGATAAAATATGAACTTCTGTGCAGATATGCCATGACACTGGAAGGGGAAACAAAAATCAGCCGTTATGGGAACCGCCTGTATACAATCAGGCTGCCGGACATTCCCTCAAACACTGATCAGCTTCGGGGTGCCTTTGGTATGTTTTTCGAATACCGGGGAGACTGGAGAAAAGCCGTCACCCGTCTGGCCTCAAGCCGTCTTCAGACCATAACATACCATGGAATAGAAGAACAGGAAATAGTGGATTTTGTAATAAAGAATCATCTCTTGGGAGTCCACCGGATCGTGCCGGCCGGATGGGCGGCGGATATGGATCCTGTATGGGATGGCCAGGATATCGTCGCTGTGCTGTCCAGACAGATCGGAAGGGAAGCGCAGGATGCATCTGTTTGATAAGGAAAAGATATATGGTGACAGACTTCTGGCAGTGGATGACAAGGACAGGAACGTTACATACGATCAGCTGGGTTCATTTTCAGGAGAACTGTATAGTAAGGTTGGGGGAAAAAAACTGATTTTTATCCTCTGTGAGAATACCATAGAGTCACTTCTTGGTTATCTTGGCTGTCTGAAAACAGGAATTGTCCCTCTGATGCTGGATAGTCATATCCACCCAAGCCTTTTAAATGGTCTCATAAGGGAATATCAGCCTGCCTTCCTGTACATACCAAAAACCTGCATTGAGAAGGCAGAAGGCAGCGAGGTCCTATGGCAGTTTGGCGGTTACTGTCTTTGCAGAAGAAATGAAAAACTGCCGCCAGCCCTGTATTGTGAACTATCCCTTCTGCTGACTACATCAGGAAGTACGGGCAGCCCAAAGCTGGTCAGGCAAAGCAGCGGGAATATTGATGCCAATGGGAAATCCATTGCCAGCTATCTGGAAATTGATGCCAATGAGCGGCCAATTACCACATTACCCATGAATTATACATATGGTTTGTCCATAATTAACAGCCATGTTTTAATGGGCTGCACACTTTTACTCACCACATATGGAGTGCTGGAGCCTGCTTTCTGGGATTTTGCAAGGGAGAAGAAGGCTTCGTCACTTGCCGGTGTACCCTACACGTACCAGATTTTAAAACGGATTGGTTTTATGGATATGGATCTGCCGGATTTAAAAACCATGACACAGGCAGGCGGTAAGCTGCCGCCCAGTCTGCACAAAGAATTTGCCCTTTACGCAAAACAGACCAACAGGAAATTCATTATTATGTACGGTCAGACGGAAGCAACGGCCAGAATGGGGTATCTCCCTGCTGATAAATCGCTGGAGAAGTGCGGAAGCATGGGAATTGCCATACCGGGCGGCAGATTCTGGCTGGAGGATGACCGGGGAAATGAGGTCATAGAGCCAGACATACCGGGGGAACTGGTATATCAGGGGAAGAATGTAACACTTGGTTACGCCTGTTGCAAAGACGATCTTATAAAAAAGGATGAATGGAAGGGAGTTCTGCATACCGGGGATATAGCCAGTCGGGACAGCGAGGGGTATTACTATATAACAGGCAGAAAAAAACGCTTTATCAAAGTGTCCGGCAGCAGGGTGAATCTGGATGAAGTGGAACGGCTTTTGAAGGAACAATATGAAGGAATTGATTTTGCATGTGTGGGAACCGATGACAATCTAACCATTTTCATGGATCAATTAATATTAGACGGCGGTGAGGAAATTATAGAATACTTATATCAGGTAACAGGAATTGGAAACAGGACAGCAGCTGTAAAGTGTGTGGATCAGATTCCAAAAAATGAATCGGGAAAAACCCTTTATAAAGAATTGGAAACAACGGCAGATAACAGGATACAAAGTAAATAACGGCATTTATGCCGGAGTGTAAAAGGAGAAGCAGGATATGGATTTTAGTTTATCAAAAAAACATCTTCTGGCACAATCTCTGTACAGAAGTTTCACTGAAAATGAGGTGAAGCCAATGGCGCATGAGGTGGATGAGAAGGAACTATTTCCCAGGGAAACTGTTGAAAAAATGGCCAGATGCGGGTTGATGGGAATACCCGTTCCAAAGGAGTACGGCGGACAGGGCTGTGATGTATTATCTTACATCATGTGCGTGGAGGAATTGGCAAAGGCATGCGCAACCACAGCGGTAATCCTGTCGGCCCATACTTCCCTTTGCATAGATCCCATTCTTACATACGGGACAGAGGAACAGAAGCAAAACTATATACCTGAACTGGCGGCAGGCCGGAAGCTTGGCGCGTTTGCGCTGACAGAACCGGGGGCTGGAACCGATGCCCAGGGACAACAGACAAAAGCGTTTCTGGATGGGGAACAATGGGTACTTAACGGCTCCAAGTGCTTTATTACCAACGGAAAGGAAGCAGATGTCTATATCATCATAGCGGTGACAGGAACCGTTGAAAAGCGGGGGAAAAAATCAAAAGAGATATCCGCTTTTATTGTGGAAAAAGGAACACCCGGCTTCTCATTTGGAACCAAGGAAAAGAAAATGGGCATCCGGGGGTCTGCCACCTATGAACTTATATTTGATGAATGCAGAATACCAAAGGAAAACCTTTTGGGAATGAAGGGGAAGGGGTTTGGCATTGCCATGCATACACTGGACGGAGGAAGAATCGGCATTGCCGCTCAGGCCCTTGGTCTTGCAGAAGGAGCATTTGAATCCACGGTGAAATACGTCAAAGAGAGGAAACAGTTTGGACGTACGCTGGGACAGTTCCAGAATACCCAGTTTCAGCTGGCGGATATGGCAACCAGGATTGAGGCTGCAAAGATGCTTGTATACAAAGCAGCCCTGGCAAAGGAAACCCAGAAGATATACAGCGTAGAAGCGGCAAAGGCTAAACTATATGCGGCAAAGACTGCCATGGAAGTGACAGAAAAAGCTGTTCAGCTCCACGGCGGTTATGGATATATCCGCGAATACGGTGTGGAAAGAATGATGCGGGATGCGAAAATTACAGAGATATACGAGGGAACAAGCGAGGTACAGCTTATGGTGATTTCAGGCGATGTGCTAAAATAAGGAGGATACACAGTGAATATTGTTGTTTGCGTAAAACAGGTGCCTGATACAAAAGGCGGTGTAAAATTTAATCCGGATGGTACCCTTGACAGAAGTGCCATGCTGGCAATCATGAATCCGGATGACAAGGCAGGACTTGAGGCAGCTCTCAAATTGAAAGACCAGTACGGTGCGAAGGTGACAGTGATTACCATGGGACTTCCCAAAGCAGATGAGGTTTTAAGAGAAGCCCTGGCCATGGGGGCAGACAACGGCATTCTTGTCACAGACCGGGTACTGGGAGGTGCTGATACATGGGCCACCTCCTCTACGCTGGCAGGAGCGCTGAAAAGACTTGACTATGATCTTATTATTACAGGGCGGCAGGCCATTGACGGCGACACAGCCCAGGTGGGACCCCAGATATCCGAGCACCTTGATATCCCGGTTATATCCTATGTACAGAGTTTAAGGATCGAAGGAGAATATGTGGTTGCAGAGCGTCAGTTTGAAGACCGGTATCATCTGCTGCGGGTAAAAATGCCGTGCTTAATTACCGCTCTCTCTGAGCTTAACTCGCCCCGGTATATGACGCCGGGCGGCATATTCGATGCCTATGCTGCAGAGATTACGGTGTGGGGAAGACAGGATTTAAAAGAGGTTGATGACAGCAATATCGGTCTGAAAGGGTCCCCCACCCAGATTGCAAAGGCATCTGACAAAGTGAGAAAGGGTGCCGGAGAGGTTGTGAATCTGGATGTGCCGGAGTCAGTTGATTATATTATGAACAAACTGAGAGAAAGACATATCATCTAATATGGAAAGAAAAGTGGTGAATAAAATGGGTCTAGAGGAATATAAGGGTGTATACATATTTGCCCAGCAGGTAGATAATGAACTTAGCAGGATTGCATTGGAACTGTTAGGTAAGGCGAGGGAACTGGCAGAAAGTCTGGGGACAGATGTAACGGCTGTTCTGTTAGGTTCCGGTGTAAAAAAGATGACAGATGAACTGGCTGAATACGGGGCGGATCATGTCATCGTGGTTGATAATCCGGTGTTAAAGGAGTACATGACAGAACCATATACCCATGCGCTGGCCGGTGTGATTGAGAAATACAAACCGGAGATTGTGTTGGTAGGTGCGACTGCAATCGGACGTGATCTGGGACCAAGAGTTTCAGCCAGGGTTGCTACTGGGCTCACTGCGGACTGTACCAAACTGGAGATCGGGGATTTTCCGTTAAATCCGGTGGCAGGCAGAGAACAGAAGCACAACCAGCTTCTGATGACCCGACCGGCCTTCGGCGGCAACACCATAGCCACGATAGCGTGCCCAAACCATCGTCCACAGATGGCGACTGTGCGTCCCGGGGTAATGCAGGCAATCACACCCATAAAAGACCGGAAGGCAATCGTGGAAGAATTTGATCCCGGATTCACACCCGATCACAAATATGTTGAGATACTGGATATTGTAAAATCGGTAGCTGAGTGCGCTGACATCATGGATGCCAAAATACTGGTGTCAGGAGGAAGAGGGATCGGCGGACCGGAAAATTTTGGTTTACTGGAAGAACTGGCTTCTGCTCTTAATGGTCAGGTCAGCTGTTCCCGCGCGGTTGTAGACGCCGGCTGGAAGCCCAAGGATATGCAGGTAGGACAGACCGGCAAGACTGTGAGGCCAGTTGTATATTTTGCCATTGGTATTTCAGGAGCAATCCAGCATGTAGCGGGTATGGAAGAGTCTGATATCATAATTGCTGTCAATAAGGATGAAACAGCTCCTATTTTTGATGTGGCAGACTATGGGATTGTGGGAGACTGGAAAAAGATTGTGCCGGAGCTGATAAAAAAGATCCGGAATGAAAAAGTAACAGCCCCTGCTGCTTTTCTGAAATAAAGAAGAAAAAACATCTACTCACTGTTCAAAACTCAGGCGATTTGATATACTTATTATAAAGTACTAAAATAATCAAAAAAGGGGCGAGCGGAAATGATGAAATGGATTTGCGGTTTTACAGGTTTAGCCGGATGTGTACTGGTAATAGCGGGTGCATTGTTTACAAGAAATAAGGCGGTTACAGTGATTGGCGGAGCCGATGGTCCAACGTCTATATTTATAGCAGCAAAGCCGAGTCCAGTTACTTCCACAGTCCTGTTGGCAAGTGGTATCATCATCATTCTGGGAACCATAATTATAGTTGTGAGAAATCTGAAAAATCATAAATAGTAATAGAGAAAGCAGGCAGATGAATTTTTGCCTGCTTTTATGATATCGAACGTTAATACGCATGTGGCATTTAGCAACCTTTTTACCGGAAGTGAACGGGCAGAACAAAGATAGTTTTTAATAACCTAATATCCGTAAGGAAAATTCATAGGAAAAAAGAATCTCTGCATTGGACGGATCAAATTCCGTCAAATCTGCAATTTTTCCTATGCGGTAAAAAAAGGTGCTTTTATGAATATGCAGATAATTGGAAGTATTTAAGGCATTGCGGTTATTTAGGAAATATGCCTTTAGAGTCTTTATGTATTCTGTGTTATTTTCCCGGTCATAGTTTAGCAGAAATAAAAGATCCGGATGAATGAGGGTTTCTGTATTGATTTCATTTTTAATACCTTAATAAAATAATTAGCATCAGATATGCCCACGGAACTGCTGATTTCCTGCATGGTCATATTTCCTTAAAAATTAATCGAAATATAAGTCTTACAAAAGGTCCGCAATAGAACATCTGAAATAAAATTGCCATTGGGAAATTCATCGCCCATGTCTGTATCCAGGTTCCGAAATCAGGTTCTTTAAAAAGAATTGTGGCAATGAGACTCATAACCGGGCACATAATGCAGCAAATACAGATTGAGATCGCGTATGTAATAAATTGAGGCCGGTCCTCCGGTCTTACAACTTTAAAAGCAAGCATTTTTGCCAGTTTTCCTATCACAAAGAACTCTAAAATAAAAGCAATTGGAACCATAATCGGCATTTCGAGAAGCGCTGCGAGAAATGTCTCGCTGGTAACACCTCCCATATTCAGTGCAACATTGTAGACAATCATTCCGCATACCATAACAGTTGCCATAATCGCAGTAAAAACGACGTCTTGAAATTTGTTTTTTGGCATAAAAAATCCTCCTGGAATATAATGAATGTGTTGTTCGTTATCATCCAGAAGGAGTGTGCGTTTCCAATTTTGTACCATATTTAATTTTTGCTCAGCTAGCATAACATAAATACAGCTCTTATGCAAGTTTTTTCTACCCAATAATGGCATTTACAAATTTTTAAATTAAGATTATAATTATTTTGCGAAAGCACTGCATTGAAATAAGATTAAAAATAATGCTGCAGTATTAAGGGAATGGCTGGAAGAAAAGATGAATTTTTAGGCATTTCATCTTTGGTATGTTGCGTGTGCAACATACCATTTTTAAATATATGGTAAAGTTAAAATAGTAAAAAAAACAGGTGAAAAAGTTGAACGATAAAATTTACGTCTATTTATCATCGCTGACAGGAAATACGGAGAAGCTTGCAAAAGGCGTGTTAGAGTTTCTGAGCAGAAAAAATTGGTTGTTTTCTTTGCATGACAATGAATTGATTACCTCTTCTGATGAAACAGGTGAATTAGTGATTCTGTTTTTCTGGTGCCGGCGCGGTAATTTAGATTATGCCAGCCGAGTGTTTTTAGAACACTGTAAAAATAAAAAGATTATAGCAATTGGTACCATGGGGGGATATCCTGACAGCGGGTACGGAAGTAAGGTGAAAGCAGCCGTTTTTCAATTGATTTCGGAAAATAACATCTGTATGGGAGTATTTTTCTCCCAGGGGAAAATTGACATTCAGCGGACGGAATATCGAAAAACATTGCCACCGGAACACCCTCATTATTTAGATAAAGAGGGAATAAGGCGCCACGAGGAGTCTCGCAGGCATCCAGATCAAACCGATATAGAACGGGCAGGGGCGTTTTTGGAGAAAAAAATTATGGAATATAAAGCTGCCAATGAGGTTGTCTGCGTAGATGGAGAACCGTGTATACAATGTGGGATGTGTTCTCTGCCGGAGAAAGGTTAGGTGTAACATAATTAGAATGCTAGAAAGCTGTATAAAAAAATAAACAAGGTTGGCTATACTGTTTTTTTCTTTAAAATTGTGCTATAATAGTAATAGTTATCTTTATTTTAATTTTTTTATGGGAGGTTATGGTATGAATCTTTGTATTGGTGACAAGATTACGGTCTGTGAGGGAGATCATGAAAACAGTTACAATGTAGAAGAAATTACGGAAGATTATGTAAAATTGACAAACGGCATTACTTACTACGCTACTGATGATGGGAAAGAAAAAGAGGATCAGGGAATGATTACGCAGCAGGTAATTAACCGCCTCCACCAGGTGGAAGATATCAGTTATCAGAAGGCTGTTAAGATACTGGAAATTCTCATGGATGCAGATGGTGAGACAGAGAATTAACATGGCTTGTTTTTCATCTGATTTTAGGCTATACTAAATCTGTTTTATATTATAATTCAGAAAAGGAAATGATAATCACATGGACATAGAGCCAAAGACCAGAACCGTTATTCCCCGTTACCAGCAGATTGCAATCGAGGTAGCGGCCCGCATTGCCAATGGAGAATACGGAGAAGGTGAGAAGATATATGCCCGCTCCTCACTTGCAAGCCAGTACGGCGTTTCGCCGGAAACTGCCCGCAGGGCCATTTGTATACTCAGTGATTTAGGAATTGTATCATCGGAAAAGGGCAGCGGTATTATTATAAGATCCCAGAAAAAAGCGGCGGATTATATTCAGCAGAACAGCAAGCTGGAGACCATAGATACCATTAAAGAGAATTTATTAAAAAGTGTAGCCCGCCAGAAAAAAGAGATGGACTACTTAAATGAGTGTATGAATGATCTGATTGAAGCTTCGGTTCATTTCCGGTCCATGAATCCGTTTATGCCATTTGAGATCCGGATTACAAAGGACTGCATTTACTTAAATAAGACGGTAACGGAGATACAGTTCTGGCAGCATACAGGCGCGACTGTGATTGCTGTAAGCAGAAAGGACATGGTGATGAAATCACCGGGACCATATGTAGCGCTGACGGAGGGCGATACCATTTATTTTATTGCCCAGGATGATACGGCAGAACGTGTAAAGAAATTTTTATATCCCGATAAATAGATAAAAAGTAAGACCGTAAGGCCGCAGGAATCTCACCAGAATCCTGCGGCCTTATTTTTGGTCCGGAGAGTAAAACATGTTAAGAAACTTGACAGACCTTAATAATTATGATATATTTTTTAAAGTGACAACTTATGTAATGATACAAGTTGTTGATTCAGTCTAATTCACAGAAGACTAACAAATTAGGTAAATGCAGCTGGTATCAGTATTCTTTTCATCTTTTACAAATCAAAAATCCCCTTAGATAATCAATTCTTCAGTTATGGGACGTAATATTACGGTTTATTTTTGTTTTCGTTTTTTCAACAATCGCTGCAGTGAGGATATTGGTCGTCTGGTTTGCCAGTTTTGTAAAAATAAAAGGAAAGGAGAATATAGCGGTTTTAACAGACGTTATATCATGGTAAGAATATGACAAAATTAGAAGTGAAGCATCTGTATAAGATATTTGGTGCCACCCCCAGCCGGGTGATGGAGCGATTAAAAAAAGGCCAGTCTAAAAATGAAATATTAAAAGAAACAGATCATGGGATTGGTGTAAATAATGCAAGCTTTGCAGTGGAAGAAGGAGAAATCTTTGTAGTCATGGGGCTTTCCGGAAGCGGAAAGTCGACTTTAATCAGATGCCTCAACCGTCTGATCGAACCCACCAGCGGAGAAGTCTATATTGACAATGAAAATATCATGCAATGTGATAAGGCACAGTTAAGAGAAGTAAGAAGAAAAAAGATAGGTATGGTATTTCAGAACTTTGCGCTGCTGCCCCACCGCACCATTGAAGAAAATGTGGCATTTGGTCTTGAAATACAAAACATAAATCTGGAAGACCGTACAAAGAAAGCAATTGAAGCTCTGGAACTGGTGGGACTGAAGGGTTATGAAAAATCCATGCCATCTGAACTCAGCGGAGGTATGCAGCAGCGGGTGGGTCTGGCAAGAGCATTGGCTACCAATCCGGATATCTTACTGATGGATGAAGCATTCAGCGCACTGGATCCATTAATTCGAAAAGAAATGCAGGATGAATTGCTTTCTCTTCAGTCTAAAATGCAGAAAACAATTATTTTCATCACCCATGACCTTGATGAGGCATTAAAAATAGGTGACAGAATTGCGATTATGAAGGACGGAGAGATTGTCCAGATCGGAACGCCGGAAGAGATTTTAAAGAACCCTGCCAATGATTATGTAAAAGAATTTGTTCAGGGGGTAAACCGTGTAAAAGTCGTAACTGCCGGTTCGATTATGAAACCTGCAGGCACACTGGTATACACAAAAGACGGTGCCAGAGTGGCAGTCAGAAAAATGACGGAAGCCAACATATCCAGTGTTTTTATGGTAGATAAAGAAAAGAAATTAAAGGGCATTATCACGATTGAAGATACCATGCAGTTAATCAAATCCGGCAAGGATGATTTAAGTGATATTATCGATCGTGATATCTGTGAAGTTACGCCTGATGCTTTGATTGAAGATTTAATACCATTATTTATGAATTCAAAATATCCGGTTGTGGTAGCTGATGAGGAACGCAGAATCCTGGGAATTATCTTTAAGGTATCCGTACTGGCCGGAATAATGGGAGAGGAGGCAGTATATGATTAGACTTCCAATTGGAATTTACGTAGAAAAGGGTGTTGACTGGATGACGATCCACTGGTCGTCGTTTTTTACAGGGATAAAAACAGGCATAGAGGCAATTATAAATGGATTTGAGTTTATATATATTGGAATACCGTTTGTTATTATGCTGGTTATGATTGCAGGGCTTGCATACTTTACAGCTGGAAAGAGAACTGCAATATTTTCAGTGGCAGGCTGTCTGATTATTAAAAGTATAGAATTATGGGAAATGACCATGAGTACATTTGCCCTTGTTACAACGGCAACCTTAATTGCCCTTATGATCGGTGTCCCTCTGGGCATCTGGATGTCAGGTAGTGACCGGCTGAATAAAATAATGAGGCCGGTTCTGGATTTCATGCAGACGATGCCTGCATTTGTGTATCTGATTCCAGCCGTTTACTTTTTTGATCTGGGTCCGGTGCCAGGTGCTGTTGCAACGATCATATTTGCCATGCCCCCGATTGTACGTCTGACAAGTCTGGGGATCAGACAGGTGCCTGCCGACGTGGTGGAGGCCTCTAAGTCTTTTGGAGCAACCCAGAAACAGATGCTCTTTAAGGTGCAGATTCCCTTAGCGATGCCCACAATTCTGGCTGGTTTAAATCAGACCATTATGCTGTCCCTGTCAATGGTTGTAATATCTGCCATGATTGGGTCAGGAGGACTTGGTGATGTTGTATTGAAGGGAATATCCCAGATGAAGATCGGTGATGGTTTTGAAGGCGGTCTTGCTGTGGTAATTTTGGCGATGATATTAGACCGGATCACACAAAGTGCAGGCAAATCAAAAAAAGGGAAAGCCCAAAAGTAGTGATTAATCAATTATGAATCAGGAAAGGAAAGATTAAATGAAGAAAATTTTAGTATGTGTATTAACATTAGGATTAGCGGCAGGTCTGATAACCGGATGTTCCTCCAACAGCAGCAAGGTGGAGGCAAAGAAGATAAAAATCGGGTATGTGAACTGGTCTGAAGGAATTGCCATGACGAACCTGGCAGCGGCAATACTTGAAAATAAACTGGGCTATGAGGTAGATATGGTACTTGCAGATGTGGCTCCTGTTTTCACCTCGCTGGCAAGCGGAAATACAGATCTGTTCCTGGATACGTGGCTGCCTGTTACACATAAGGAATATATGGATAAGTATGGAAAAGACATTGTAGATCTGGGCGTTGAATATGAAAATGCAGGTATTGGTCTCGTAGTTCCGTCTTATGTTGAGATTGACAGCATTGATCAGTTAAATGACAAAAAAGATGAATTTGGCGGAAAAATCATAGGAATTGATTCCGGAGCCGGAATTATGAATGCTACAGAATCTGCAATTGACAAGTATGGTCTTAATTATCAGCTGGTAAGCGGAAGCGGTCCTGCAATGACCGCATCTTTAAAAAAGGCAATTGATAATAAGGAACCAATTGTTGTAACTGGCTGGACGCCTCACTGGATGTTTGCACGGTGGGATTTAAAGATTTTAAAAGATCCCCAGGGTATTTACGGTGATGCAGAAAACATACATGCATACGGCCGGAAAGGATTTGAGGAAGACATGCCGGGAGCAGCCGAATTTATTAAGAATTTCAAATTATCAGATGAGGAATTATCCGATTTAATGGCTAAGATTGAAGACAGTAAGGCGGAACCCATCGAGACGGCTAAAAAATGGATGGATGAGAATGAAGATCTGGTAAATAAATGGATTGGGAAGGAGGGATAATTTTATGATTTTTGCCGGTCTGGTCTTTGTGTTTTTGTCCATTGTTTTCGGCTGTCAGCAAGTCCGAAGATTACTGGCCGGAGAATCAGAATTATCTCAGAAGGAAGAACGGATCAGTATTTTGTTCAGTAATTATTTAAAGGGAGATGCATTCCTGCTATTTCTGCTATGGGGATTAAAGCATTATCCCGTTCCTTATCTTTTTGAGGCAGCAGGTATTTTATTTTTAATTGCCACGTTTATATTTCTGAAAAGTATGGCTATTATTTTAAAAAATTAAAACTTTAATAGAAGACTGCTTAAGGGAAATTGCTCCCTTATAGCAGTTTTTTTTAAATTGACTGGAAAAATTTAGAAAATTATAAGAATTTTAATATTTAATTCATTATAACCCCCCGCTATAATAAGATAGAGACTGATACTGATATGGAGGGTACGGGCATGAAATTGTTCAAGAAGAAAAAAGAAGAAGAGGTTTTGGTGGCTGAGACCGGACCTATGGCAGATGATGATTTTGAAAAAGAACTTAAAAATCTGATGTCTGAGGAGCATGCAGGTAAAAAGAAGAAGAAGCTGTTTAAGAAAAAATGGAGCAGGAAGAAAAAAATAATCGTGGGCTCTGCGATTGCTGCAGTGTTCCTTTTTATTGCCTTTCGCAGTGCTGCAAGCGGAAAAAGTGCGGTAATGCCTGTTACGGTAACACCTTTAAAGAAAGGTGAGGTTACGGAGATTCTTTCCGTAAGCGGTCCGGTACAGGGAACCGACAGCGTGGAGGTTGTTTCCAATTTACATGCTGAGATTCTGGATCTTCCGGTTAAAGAGGGTGACAGGGTAGAAAAGGGGCAGCAGCTGGCCACTCTTGATGATAAAGATGCGAAAAAAGAGGTGGATATCGCACAGAATGCCTATGATCTTGCTGTCAGTACATATAAGGATAAGCAGCTGGAAGCTGAAAATGGATATGCCAAGGCAAAGCAGGATTTTGAAGAGGCAAAAGCAAATTACAACAGAACGCTCCTTCTTTACCAGGGAGGAAGTGCAACAGGAGTTGAGCTGGAAACTGCATCCAATAATATGAATGATAAAGCAAGGGAGATGACCACCTATACCCTGAAAGATGGAAAACCGGTAGCCAATGAATCCTACTCCCTGCAGATTGAAAAAGAAGCATTTGAGCTGGAGCAGAAAAAAGAAGCGCTGCAAAATACAAAAGTCACCAGTCCGATCGCAGGAACCGTTGTGCGTGTAAACTGTAAGGTGGGCCGTTTTGCAGATAAAACAGACGACGACAAACCCATGTTTATCATCAATAATCTGGATGTGTTAGAGATGAAGATCAATGTCAGCGAATATTCCATCGGTAAAGTAAAAGTTGGGCAGCCGGTTGATATCAATGCCGACATCTTAAATGGTGAGACCGTAAAAGGAGAAGTTACTGCAATTTCGCCAACAGGAGAAGAAAAGGGAGGCGGTTCTACGGAACGTGTCATTCCTACCACCATCCGTATTATTGATCAGAACTCAAAGCTGATTGCCGGAATTACGGCGAAGGCCAGAATTGAACTGCAGAAAGCCGAAGATGCATGGGTAGTTCCCATATCTGCATTAATCCAGAATCCCGATGGAAGTATGGCAGTAGCCTCTGTCGTTAATAACACTGTGAAATACATTCCTGTAAAAACAGGTGTGGAAAGTGATATTGAATCGGAGATTATTCCGGAAGAAGAGGGTGCTTTAACAGAGGGTCTCCAGCTCATCGAAGCCCCATCCTCCATGATCACAGATGGAATGACGGTACATGTGCTTCCGTCTCAGCCGTAGGGGGGATGCTGTATGTGGAAAAAGAAAGAAGTGATACCTGACTATATTACCCAGAATGTCAGCGAGGATCTGATTAAACTGGTTGATATGGTAAAGATATATGATACCGGCTCCATTAAGGTTCTGGGATTAAAGCGGGTGAACTTAACAATTAAGCGGGGAGAGTTCGTGGCCATCATGGGGCAGTCAGGCTCCGGAAAGTCCACGCTCATGAATATACTTGGGTGTCTGGACCGTCCTACCATGGGGCATTATTATCTGGATGGTATCGATACTGCTGACATGCCGTCTGATGATCTATCTGCCATCCGGAACCGTAAGATCGGATTTGTTTTCCAGTCCTTCAATTTAATATCCAGAACCTCTGCCTTAAAGAATGTGGAGCTTCCCATGACTTATGCCCACATCTCAAAAAAAGCAAGAGAAAAAAGGGCGCTGGAGCTTTTGGAGCGGGTCGGTCTGGGAACGAGGTATGAACACATGCCTAATGAACTTTCCGGAGGTCAGAGGCAGAGGGTTGCGATTGCGAGAGCTCTGGCCAATGAACCGCCGCTCATTCTTGCAGATGAGCCCACCGGTAATTTAGACTCAGCCTCATCGGTAGAAATTATGGAATTGTTCTCCAAGCTTCATAACGAAGGCGCAACTGTTGTATTAGTTACTCACGAAGAGGATATCGCGGCGTTCACCAACCGGATTATCCGCTTTAGGGATGGCAGTCTGGTCAGTGATACTCCCAATATTCCGGTGTCGAATCAGAGCGGGGAAGCATTATGCTGAGAGAAAATATGAGTATGGCAATGCATGCCATAAAATCCAATAAAATGCGTTCATTTCTTACCATGCTGGGCATCATTATCGGTATTGGCGCAGTGATTGCCATTGTATCGGTAGGAGACAGCATGAGAAATGTTTTTACAGATGCTTATAAAGACGTGGGGATTAACCGGGCGCTTATTCTGGTATCATGGGAAGTGACAGATTTCCGCTCTTCCGATTATTTTGACAGAGATGAGATGGAGCGGGTAAAAGAGATCTTTCATGATAAGATCGAGTATATTGACAGCAATTCCAGTGCTGATACAGAGGCTGTGAACCGTTTAAAGAAGGTAAAGTTCGAGTTTCAGGGAGTCGATTATAATTATATGAACGTTCAGCCGCAGAATATTATTTACGGCAGATTTATAAATGAAGCAGATGTTAAAAAGGCGGCAAACCACGTGGTGCTGGAGGATAAAGGCGCAGTGGCGCTGTTCGGTACAGCTGACTGCGTAGGACGTACATTCCGCATGATTGTCAATAAGGACACTCAGGAATATACTGTGGTGGGTGTATATCATAAAGATTTATCCCCCATGGCTGCCATGCTTCTTGGCAACGGACAGAAACAGGCCGGATTTATACCTGACACCGTTGTCAGCAGAAAAGGCGATAAGTTTCAGGTGCTGAACTTTTATGTCCGCGACGGAGTGAATATGAATGAATTTCTTCCGGAGTTAACCAGATATATTGCAAAGGCAAAAGGAAGAAAAGAATCAGAAATAAAAGTCATGTCTGTAGCAGATCAGATGGGAAGCGTGGACTCCAAGCTTTCCGCCATGTCTGCAGCGGTAGGAGGAATCGCCGCCATCTCTCTTCTGGTAGGCGGAATCGGAATCATGAACATCATGATGGTGTCTGTAACAGAGCGTACCAGGGAAATCGGAATCCGCAAAGCCCTTGGTGCCAGAACCAGGGACATTATGATTCAGTTTTTAACAGAATCGGCACTGATGTCTGCATGCGGAGGCATCATTGGAATCATCCTCGGAGTGACGATTGTAATGATTGGAGGAGCGGTTTTAAAAACAGCCGTAATCGTAAGACCCTCCGTGGTCGTTCTGGCTGTTGGGTTTTCGGGGCTGGTTGGAATATTTTTCGGTATTTATCCGGCTTCGAAAGCGGCAAAGGCAGATCCGATAGAAGCTTTGAGGTATGAATAGGAGGAAGCATGCTGTTTGAAAATATGACTATGGCAGTTCATGCCATAAAAGCGAACAAAATGAGGTCTCTTCTTACCATGCTTGGAATTATCATTGGTATCGGATCAGTCATTGCCATTGTATCCATCGGTGATACCATGAGGTTTATGGTTTCTGATATCTACAAGGATGCGGGAACAACCCTTGCTTCTGTATATATCTGGCCCTCCGACGGCAGTGAGATGAGAGACAGCGATTATTTCAACGTGGATGATATTGACCGGATCAAAGAAGTTTACGGAGATGAGATCAGTTATATTGACTGCGACTCACGGCAGAATGCGGAAGCTGTTTTCGGCAGAAACAAGGTAAAATTCGCGTTTGAGGGTATTCGCGCCAATTATCCCGACGTTCATAAGATAAATATCATATACGGCAGGAATTTAAATGAGGGGGACATAAAGGGCAGAAAAAATCATGTTGTTCTGGAGGCGAAAGGCGCGAAAGAGCTGTTCGGTACGGAAAATGCCGTAGGAAAGACTTTCCGGACGACTATTTACGGAGATACAGAAGATTACGATGTGGTGGGGGTGTACCGCAAGGAGGAGAATCCATTTGAAGCGATGGCAGGCGGGTCCGATGATAAGAAAGAAGGTTATATGCCTGAGACTTTGTTAGTCTGGCCCAATGATTTTAATTACAATATCAGGCTTTACGCAAAGGAAGGAACCGATATGTCTGCTTTTTCTGACCGGTTTTCCCAGTATATAGCAAATACCAAAAACAGAAAGAGAGAGGATGTTACCTTTTATTCCGTATCAAACGAAATGGGAAGTGTTGATCAGGTTATGGGCGGTCTGTCTGCGGCAGTAGGCGGAATTGCAGCGATTTCACTTTTAGTTGGCGGAATCGGAATCATGAATATCATGCTGGTTTCCGTGACAGAACGAACCCGGGAAATCGGCATACGTAAGGCTCTTGGAGCAAAAACCTGGGATGTTATGGTCCAGTTTCTGACAGAATCGGCCATTCTTTCTGCAATGGGGGGTATTATTGGTGTCATATCGGGAGCAGGACTGGTATTACTTGGAGGGACACTACTTGGAATGACAGTTATAATCAAACCGATGGTAATTTTAGTGGCGGTTGGATTTTCTGCACTGGTGGGACTGTTTTTTGGGATTTATCCGGCTTCGAAAGCGGCAGGGAAAGATCCCATTGAAGCCTTAAGATATGAGTAAAAAGCGCAGCAGCTTTGCTGTGCTTTTTTTTCTAAAAATAAAAAATTCCTTAATAGGCTCGCAAAGTATCATGTTCTATGCTATAATAGGGTGATATCTTATGGTATAGTGAGGAGACCATATGCTGAGTGAAGAAAAAATAAAAATCATGACCAATCTTGCCATGTTTGAGAAACAGGAAGGTAAGAGAATATTTCCGATTAACCGGTACTTCAAAAGTGACTATGTCAGCAGCAAGCTGTTCCGCTCCTTTTTCAGCTACACCTTTAGTTTTTTATCCTGCCTCCTTTTATGGGGACTCTATTACATGGAGCGCTGGCTGAATACCATGGATTTAACGAGCCTGACGGGAACGGGAATAAGGATTGGTATCATATACGCTGCCGGACTGGCGTTTTATCTGGCCATCAGCATCTATATATATATGAAGCGATACGAACATGCAAGCCGGGGAATGAAGGTTTATCTGGCAAAATTAAAGAGACTGGACAAGCGATATGATGGAAACACCAGATCAATAAAAAGAATAAAAGGAGGGCGTACATCATGATGGGCCTTCTTGTATTAAGAGAACGACTAAAAGAGTTTTATGCAAGGTATGGAATCTATATCACTCCTGTTATCAAGTTTATTTTCAGTTTTCTGGCTTTTTCCTTGATGAACAAGAATATTGGATTTATGACGAAGCTGACAGAACCGTTTATCCCTCTGGTTCTGGCTTTGGTCTGCTCTTTTCTGCCTTATGGAGCCATTTCCTTTTTGGCAGCCAGTTTTATGCTTGTCCATTTATCGGGGATATCAATGGAGGTTACCCTGGTTATGGCTGTATTTATTCTGGTAGTTGGCCTGCTGTATTATGGCTTCCAGCCGGGAGACAGTTATCTTCTGGTTTTAACACCGGTATTTTTCCTTTTAAAGATCCCCTATGCAATTCCTTTGATTGTAGGACTTTCCGGAGGAATTGTTTCCGTGATACCGGTAGGCTGCGGTGTTTTTATTTATTTTACCCTTCTTTATGTAAAACAGAATGCCGGAGTTTTAACCAATGATTTATCAGCGGATGAGATGCAGAAGTTTATGCAGCTGATGAAGAGCCTGCTGGCGAACAAACTCATGTTAATTATGGTGCTTGCTTTTACTCTGGCTCTTTTAATTGTGGTAATAATAAAAGGACTGTCCATGGATTATTCCTGGGTAGTGGCGATTATAGCAGGTACAATTGCCCAGCTTAGTGTTATTTTCATCGGAGACATTACAGCGGATGTATCGGTATCTGTTCTGGAACTCTTTGGAGGAGTTCTTGTTTCCGTTATACTTGCAGCAATCTATACGTTTTTCGTTTTTACAGTAGATTACACACGTACGGAATACGTTCAGTTTGAAGATGATGATTATTATTATTACGTCAAGGCGGTTCCCAAGCTGACGGTCAGCACCCCTGATGTAAAAGTTCAAAAAATTAATGCCAGAAAACTCCAGAGACCGCAAAGGTAAGAAGAACAAAAAGGGAGGTGGATCACATGGCAAATTTTTTAGATAAGATGTATTCCTGGGTATCGTTTCTTCCCAGGATATCAAAGACAAATCTGGTTGAGATTGTTATCATAGCTGTTTTGCTGTATGAGCTTCTGACCTGGATTATGAATACGAGAGCCTGGACACTGTTAAAAGGTATCATTGTAATCTTTGTATTCTATGTCTTTGCTTACGTTTTCCGCTTGGATAATATTTTCTGGATACTCAATAAGATCGCTGCTCCGGCGGTGACCATGGTTATTGTGATCTTCCAGCCAGAACTGAGAAAGGCGTTAGAGCAGCTGGGAAGCAAGAATCCTTTTACCGGAATTCTAACCTTTGACGATGGAAGAGATAATTCCAGCTTTACAGATAAGACCATTAATGAACTGGTAAAAGCAACCTTTGAGATGGCAAAAGTAAAGACGGGAGCGCTGATCGTGATTGAACGGAGCGATTCCTTAAAAGAGATTGAGCGGACAGGAATTGAAGTGGGCGGAATTGTCAGCAGCCAGCTTCTCATTAACATTTTCGAGCATAATACCCCTCTTCATGACGGAGCTGTAGTGATCCGGGGAAACCGGGTGGCAGCAGCGACCTGTTATCTGCCCCTGTCTGATAATATGACGATCAGTAAGGATCTTGGAACCAGGCACAGGGCGGCAGTAGGAGTGAGTGAAGTCAGTGACAGCATAACCATCGTGGTTTCTGAGGAAACCGGACGGGTGTCGGTTGCGCTGGAGGGAGGATTAAAAAGGATTGCAGATGCGGATATGCTGCGGACCATTCTGGCCGGCGTAAAGCAGGCGGGAGAGGAAGGAAGCAGATTCAGGATTTTGAAGGGAAGGCGTAAGAATGAAGGAAAAGCTGTTAAATAACCTTGGACTGAAAGTTGCGTCGCTGGTGCTCGCTGTTGGAGTGTGGATGGCGGTAGTGAATATATCAAACCCCGTCATTACCGATTCCCAGTTTGTTACGGTTGAAATCCGTAATGAGGAAGCTTTAGAGGCGGCGAACCTGACCTATGAAATCGACGGCAAGGATGTGGTGGCAGTCAGCTATCAGGTGAGGACCAGAGACCGGTCTCTTGTGAAGGCATCAGACTTTCATGCATATGTGGATTTAAAGGATTATAATGTAACGGGCGCAGTTCCCATTACAGTAGAGATAAATAAAGATAAGGAAAGTCTGGTGAAAAGCGATACCATTACGGCAAAGCCCATGGTGATCCGGATCAGAACGGAACAGCTGCAGACTAAAAAATTTGATTTGCAGGTGAATACCAAGGGAAAAGCCGAAGATGGCTATGCTACCGGGACGATTAACCTGGTTCCGGACAATGTAACCGTGCAGGGACCGGAATCCCTGGTTGGACAGATCAACCATATGGGAGTGGAAATTCAGATTGCTAATAATGTGAATTCAGATATCAGTTCATCTGCTGCTCCTCTTTTTTACGATGCCAACGGCAATAAACTGGACCTTTCGGATAAGGTGACTGTGAATAAGTCGGAAATCGATTATTATGTCCAGATACTGAAAGCAAAGGACCTGTCCCTTAATTATGAAGTTACGGGTCAGGTTGCAAAGGGATACCGTTATACAGGACTGGAAACAGATGTGAAGTCTGTTTCAGTCGTAGGCACCAAATCCGTGCTTGCCTCTCTTTCGTCCGTCGCAGTAGCTTCGGATAAACTGAATATTGACGGGGCAACAAAGGATAAAGTAGTACAGCTGGATTTAAGCCAGTATCTCCCGCCGAATACCACCATTGCAGGTGATAAATATAAAAATGTATCCGTTAAGCTGAAGGTAGAGCCGCTGACCACCCGGGTATTTACCCTTCAGTTGGATAACCTGGACAAAAAGGGCATGTCTGCGGATTACAGCTATAGTTTTGATAAACCGACCTGTGATGTTACTGTAAAGGGGCTGAAGGAAGATTTAGATGCATTGAAAGAAGAAAATTTAAATGCAATTCTTGATGTCTCCGATCTGAATCCGGGCACATATCCTGGACTGCTTCATTTTGAGATTGCTGAAGGGTTTGAAGTTACCGTTTACACGCCTTTTAATGTAACGGTAGCGAAGGAGAATACGGAGTCTGCACCACAGACGCAGGACACCACTGCGCCAAGCACATCAGAGAGCGCGGCACAGCAATAAGGGCCTTTAAGATGGGCAGTATGTAGAAAGATTGGAGGAATTCAGTATGGTCAGTGCTAAAGTTGTTATAAAGAATCCTACCGGCCTGCACTTGAGACCGGCAGGGATTCTTTGTAGGGAAGCCATGAACTTTAATTCAGTAGTGAGTTTTCGTTTTAAGAACACCACTGCCAACGCAAAGAGTGTACTCAGCGTGTTGGGAGCCTGCGTAAAAAGCGGCGATGAAATTACCTTTGTCTGTGAGGGAGCAGATGAAGAGGAAGCTCTGGCTACCATGATCAAGGCTGTTGAGGGGGGCCTTGGCGAATAGATTTTTTCATTTTTTAATTAATAAGGAGGATTTTATGTTTAAAGGAACAAGCGCATCTGCGGGAATCGGAATTGGGAAGGCCGTTATCGTAGAAGAGACAGAACTGAAGATTAAGAAAGACACAATTACAGATGTGGATGCGGAAAAAGCCCGCTTTCAGAGGGCTGTAAACCAGGCAATGGAAGAAACGGATGCTCTGGCGAAAGATCTTGCCACAAGAGTAGGAGAAAAGGAAGCGGAGATTCTTAACGGACATCTTCTGCTGCTTTCTGACCCTATGCTGGTTGGTGAAATTGAAAATTCCATTTCCGGTGAGATGGTTAACAGTGAATTTGCAATCGAAACTGTATGCAATACGTATGCGGATATGTTTGCTTCCATGGGAGATGAACTGATGCAGCAGCGTGCCACCGATATGCGGGACATTAAAACCCGTATGCAGAAGATTCTTCTGGGGGTCAGCTCCGTTGATATCGGGGCGCTTCCGGCAGGAAGTGTTATTGTTGCAAGAGACTTGACCCCGTCCATGACAGCCGGAATCAATCCTCAGAATGTAACCGGCATTGTAACAGAGCTGGGCGGTAAGACATCACACAGTGCCATTCTTGCAAGAGCACTGGAGATCCCTGCGGTTGTTGCAGTTGACGGCTTCATGAGCCGGATTGCAGACGGTGCAGAGCTTATATTAGACGGATCAGAGGGCGTTGTATTTGCAGATCCGGATCAGGCTGTCAGGGAAGAATATACAGCGAAAAGAGATGCGTTCTTAAAAGAAAAGAAGGAATTGGAACAGTACATCGGAAAGCCAACCGTGACAAAAGACGGAGTAACCATAGAACTGGTTGCCAACATCGGAAAGCCGGAAGATGTGGAAAAAGTTCTTCATTATGACGGGGAAGGCGTTGGTCTGTTTCGTACCGAATTCCTTTTTATGGACCGGTCAGGCATGCCTACGGAAGAGGAGCAGTTTGAGGCATACCGCAGGGTAGCAGCTGCCATGAACGGCAAACCTGTAATCATCCGGACTCTGGATATCGGCGGAGACAAGGAGATCCCGTATATGGGCCTGGAAAAGGACGAGAATCCGTTCCTTGGATACCGTGCCATCCGTTTCTGTCTGGACAGAAAGGATGATGTATACCGTCCCCAGATTCGGGCGCTTTTAAGAGCCAGCGCATTTGGCAATATCCGGATTATGGTACCGATGGTGACCTGTCTCGAGGAGTACCGGGAAGCAAAGGCCCTCGTAGAAGAGATTAAGAAAGAACTGGATGAAAAATCCATTGCTTATAAGAAAGATATCCAGGTCGGAATTATGGTGGAGACAGCAGCAGCTTCCCTGATGGCAGATGTATTTGCCAGAGAGGTTGATTTCTTCAGTATCGGAACCAACGATCTGACACAGTACACCATGTCTGTAGACCGGGGCAATGACAAGGTATCCTACCTTTATTCCCCGCTTAATCCGGCTGTTTTAAGAAGCATACGCCATGTGATTGAGTGCGGAAGAAAAGAAGGAATTATGGTAGGCATGTGCGGAGAGGCTGCAAGCGATCCCATGCTGATCCCGCTTCTTCTTGCGTTTGGTTTGAATGAGTTCAGTATGAGTGCATCTGCAATCTTAAACGCAAGAAAGCTGATTACCGGATACAGCACACAGGAGCTTAAGGAAGTTGCCGAAAAGGCTATGTCCTTTGCCACTGTAAAAGAAGTAGAGGATTATATGAAAGATTTTATCAGCCGTTCATAATAGAATGGATCGGGAAAAATGCAGCTGTTGCCGTTAAGGCGGCTGCATTTTTTCCCCAAAAAGGCAAAAAGGTGATTATTTACTAAAGGGGATATGTTACGATGAGCGTTTATCTGATCAGTTATGCAGCATCTTATCTATTTGCAAGAGCCGGTTATTATTGGCTTTCCGGTTTGATCCTCATGCTTGCGGCACTCTTTCTTTACTGGTATGATTACAGAAGAACGGAGAACATCGTTCATTTACGGGGATTGTTTTCCCTGTTCTGGGTTGGAGGACAGGGCGTTGCCTGCTTAAAGCTGTCAGAACTGTCTTCTGACTGGAGCATCATTACCTGGCTTTGTTTCCTGGTGGCGCAGTCAGGCTTCTGGGTGATGTTTGAGTTTATGATCAGGACCCAGGGCACTGCAGGAGGGCAGCGTTCCAGCTGGTTTAGCTTTAAAGGATATGAAAAACCGCTGTTTCTGGCTATGCTGCTGACTACGGTACTGTCACTTGCTGCATTTCTGACAGAGGCAGCTGTACTGGGCTTTATCCCGTTTTTTATCAAGGGAGTGCCTCATGCGTATTCCACGTTCCATATCACGGGAATCCATTATTTCACCGTATCCTGCGTTCTGGTTCCCGCTCTTTCCGTACTGTATTTCAGCATTGAGCAGGGAAGGAACGGGGTCAGGCTGGTTCTTACCGTGATCATGGATCTTGTTGCCTGTGCCATTCCGGTTTTATGTGTTTCCCGGTTTCAGCTGATTCTGGCTGTTGGTCTGGCAATCCTCACTTACATCGCCATGGAGCACAGGCTGAAGATTATATACGGAGCAGGGCTGCTGCTTGGCATGATTCCCATCTATGTGATTCTTACCATAGCCAGAGGACATGATGTCGCTTATTTAAATGGTATTTTTCAGATGAAATACAGCCAGATGCCCATATTTATCACGCAGCCGTATATGTATATCGCCAATAATTACGATAATTTCAACTGCCTGGTGGAGTGGCTTCCATCCCATACATTCGGTCTTAGAATGCTGTTTCCTTTATGGGCATTAACAGGACTTAAATTCCTGGTACCTGCTCTGGTGGATTTTCCCATTTATGTGACAAAAGAAGAACTGACAACAGTCACACTTTTTTATGATTCCTTTTATGATTTTGGTATCGTGGGAGTTCTTTTGTTCAGCTGTATACTGGGGGCGGTTGCATTTTTCTTAATGCGGCTGGTAAAGCGGGTGAGAAATCCAATCGGCTATCTGTTTTATGCCCAGTTTGCCATGTATCTGATTCTGTCATTTTTCACAACCTGGTTCAGTAATCCGGCCACCTGGTTTTATTTCGCACTGACCGGTGCTTTATATGTGTTCTGTTCGTGGAAGAATAACGGAAGGCATGAATAATTTGAAAATAGAAACTTTTATAAAATATGCGCATGGATCTGGCCGAAAAGCCCGGTTCATGCGCATGTTTTATGTCTGGCAGCTATAATTATAACAGAATGGTATCTTCCTTCATGGTTTCGGAAGGGGAGATATGAAACTTATTTTTATAGGCTCTTGAAAAGGTGGAATAGTTTTTAAATCCGCAGGAAAAGCATACTTCTGTAACGGAATTACCGGTTCTTAAACGTTCTCTTGCCAGCAGCAGGCGTTTTTCCGTAATATAATCAAAGAGTGTATAGCCGGTCTCTTCTTTAAAAAGATGCATCAGATGGTAGCGGCTGATAAAAAAAGATTCTGCTATGGAATCCACCGTCATATCCTCCGTTAAGCGGGTGTTAATATGGTCCATGATGCTTAAGATCCTGGCATCCCCCGTAGATGGGGGCAGATACTGAACTCTGTTTGTCAAAGAAGCCCGGTTTAACTGGATCATAAATTCAAGAAAGACCACCTGACAGTATAAATCTTTCGCATAGCCGTCATGGGTGCAGGCATATTCTAAGTTGGTCAGGGTCCGGTATAAACTGCTTTTTTCCATGGAATGGATTCTGAGAACATGGGAATGAAGTTCTTTGGACTTTTGAAAACACGCACTTAAATCATAGCTTTCCGACTGGTATGCATTTAAGAAGCCGGGAGAAAGATAGACTATGATTCTTTCGTAAGGAACGTGCGGCGCGATATCCGGCCGGTGTATGTCGTTATGGCTTACCAGAATGATGTCATATGGCTCCAGACCATAGGCACAGCCTTCAATCCGGTAAGTCACGGATCCCTGTATAAAAATAATTATTTTATCAAAATCGTGGTAATGGTAGTCGTAGTTCTGATTTCCTTCATCATGAAGATGAAACAGCTTAAAATTACTGTTTAAATATCCTCGTTTTTCGTAGTTATTCATTGCGGCAGGTTACGCCTCCCTTCCTTTCTATAATACAACACAATTTGCAATGTATAAAGCATTATATTAATAGAAATGATAGAAAGTGCTGTTTATAATAGATGGTATCAACCAAACAATGGAATGAAAAGGAATGAATGATGAAGATAGCAGTACTGGCGGGCGGGTACAGCCCGGAACGGGAGGTTTCCTTATCCTCAGGAGCCATGATCACAAACGCACTGATGGAGCGGGGACATGAAGTATGTCTTGCAGATTCGTATCTGGGAATTCCGGATGGGGAAGAGATCCGGTTTTACAGTTTAAAAGATGGAATGAAATTTTCCAGCCATATTGGCAGCAGTGCTCCCGATTTGGAGCAGTTAAAACGAAAGTCCGGCTCCAGGGGAATCATGGGCAGCCGGGTAATAGAAGTCTGTATGCAGTCGGATATGGTTTTTCTGGCACTTCACGGAGGAGCCGGTGAAAACGGGCAGATTCAGGCAATTCTTGACGGATATGGAATTGCTTATACAGGAACCGGGTATGAAGGGTGCTTAAAAGCGATGGATAAGCACCTTGCCAAGCTTTTAATGCGGGAGGTGAATATTCCAACTCCTGAGTGGAGACTTTATGAAAAAGGAGCCCAGGCAGAGCCGTTTTTATTCCCCTGTGTTGTGAAACCATGCGGCTGCGGGTCCAGTGTGGGAGTTACCATGGTGGAAGGGGAAGACCAGTGGAGACAGGCGCTTGAAACAGCATTTTCCTGTGAAAATACAGTTCTTGCTGAGGCGAAGATTTCCGGCAGAGAATTCTCAGTCGGGATTCTCGGAGGAATTGCCCTGCCGGCTATTGAAATTAAGCCGAAAAGCGGGTTTTATGATTATGAGAACAAATACCAGCCGGGATTGACAGAGGAAATCTGTCCTGCCAGTTTAACCGCAGAAGAAGCGGACCATATGGCGGACCTGGCTTTAAGCGTACATAAGACGCTTGGACTTGGTTATTACTCCAGAGTGGATTTTATGATGGAAGAGGACGGCAGCCTTTATTGTCTGGAAGCAAATACATTACCGGGAATGACACCTTACAGCTTACTTCCCCAGGAAGCAGCGGCTGCAGGAATATCTTATCAGGAACTGTGTGACGCAATTGCGAAGCATGGGAAAGGGGAATAAAAATGAATATTACTTTGGAAAAATATCACGGTCTTGGAAACGATTATCTGATTTTTGATCCCAATAAAAATGAGTGCAGGCTGACAAAAGAGAATATCCGTCTGATCTGTGACCGGAATTTCGGCGTGGGTTCAGACGGGCTGTTAGTGGGACCCATACTGGGGCAGGATAAGCTGGAAGTGAAAATACTAAATCCTGATGGAAGTGAAGCTGAATTAAGCGGGAACGGAGTACGGATATTTGGAAAGTACTTAAAGGATGCCGGTTATGTACAGAAAAACAAATTTGTAATCAGCACGTTAAGCGGAGAACAGACCATTCAGTACTTAAACGAAGAGGGAACAAGAATCAAGGTTTCCATGGGAAAACTCAGCTTTTACAGCGATGAAATACCTGTTACAGGGCCGAGAAGAGAGGTTTTAAATGAAACCATGCTGTTTGGCAGCATTCCGTACCGTGTCACCTGTGTAAACATCGGAAATCCTCATTGTGTAATCTGGTTGAATGATATATCAAAGGATCTGGTATGCCGGATCGGAAAACATTCTGAAAATGCCGAATATTTTCCGGAGCGGATCAATACCCAGCTTTTAAAGGTGCTTGACCGGACGAATATTGAGATTGAGATTTATGAAAGGGGAGCCGGTTATACTCTTGCATCAGGGACCAGCGGCTGTGCAGCTGCCGGAGCCGCATACCGCATGGGTCTGACAGATCCCAAGATGTATGTCCATATGCCCGGCGGAGTCCTGGAAGTGGAAATTAAAGAAGATTACAGTGTTCTGATGACCGGTGAAGTCGGTTATGTGGGCAGATTTACCCTGTCCCATGAATTTGCAGAACAGGTGAAGGCGCTTCAGTAAAAAGGAGCATTCTGGCATGACAGCCGCCTGCAGGAAGCCGTATGGGAAATTCCGGCCGATGCAGACGGCAGGTCATGCTTTTTTTGTTTGAAAGGGATAAAAAAAATATTTATAAAATAAGAAAATTTCCTTGCATATTAAACCCTGTTATTAAAATTATGTTGCAATAAATTTAATTGGCAGACTTGCTGTTTTAGAGCCTGAAGTTCCCTGTTTATCATGGTAAATGGAAAAAGTTACCAATAAAAAACGGTTCTCTTTGGGTGAGGACAGTTCAACCCGGGAATAAATATGAATATTTATTATTGATTTTGAATAAAAATTCTGCTGTGGTGTATTGTTAACGTGTTGACGAAAACAGCGTTTTCATACTATAATATACCTTAATTTAGTTACTGCATAAAAGATATATTGCAGGAGAGGCGGGAGCTTATGAAGCGTATGTCGTGTGAAAACGGAGAAGCTGGTATTTACATAATTGACCAGGATTACAAGATTGTATATCTCAATGATATGGCAAAATTATATTATCCGGATTTACAGGTAGGAATGTACTGCTATCAGGGAATAGGAGTTGTATCGGATCCCTGTAAGGACTGCCCGTGGATTGATGAGAACAGCGGTCATGTGATTCGTTATAATGCTGCCACTCAGACATGGATGGCGGTGTCCTCCGGAATGATTGACTGGCCGGGCAGTGAAAACAGCAGGCTTATTATGTCCCGGCCTGTGGATGAAAAAAATAAAAATATGTTCTACCATCTTACTGAGACGACGGTATATGATGGACTGATTGAACTGAATTTTTTATCGAATACTTATAAGGTTCTTTTTCATGAAAATGATAAATTGGATTTATCGCCTGAGGAAGGACGGCTGGACCAGATTCTGACAGAAGCATTGGATTTTATGGTCCACCCGGATGAAAAGCAGAGCTTTGAAGAGTTTTGGGATTTATCTACAATGGCCGACCGCTTAAAGAAAGGCGGGAGGGTAATAAAGGGAGAGTTCCGCAGAAAGATGCCTGGTGACGGATACTGCTGGATTAACCTGATTCTGGTTCTCTTCCGCTGCCGGGATGATATGGATACCATTATCATGTGTTATATACAGGATATCGATGAGAGAAAGAAAAAGGATGAGGAAGAAGAAAAGCGGCTCAGGGTGATAAGAGAAGAGACCGATTCCATGACCGGTCTTTACCGCTACGGCCCATTCTTTGAGAAGGCTGACCAGCTGTTAAAGAAACCCGATTCCACCGGCTTTTTTATGGTTGCAATCGATATTGAACATTTTAAGCTGTTTAATGAGTGGTATGGAGAAGAAGAAGGGGACCGATTTCTAATAAGAATCGGGGATTACTTAAAAGAAATCGAGAAATTTTACGCCTCTGTCGCCGGCTATATGGGCGGAGATGATTTTGTTATTCTCATTCCGGAAGATTTATCCGTGCTGGAGGAACTGGAGGATGTAATTAACGTATATGCCAAGCAGTATGGCGGCAATGCAGGGTTTATGCCTGCTTTTGGTGTGTACAGGGTGGAGGATTTAAGCCTTCCGGTCAGCTTGATGTACGACAGAGCCGCCATAGCGCTTAATTCCGTAAAGGGTAATTATACGAAGCGTGTGGGCTGGTACGATCCCGGAATGAAACACAAGATGGAAAGTGACCAGGTTCTTCTTTCTGAGATTCAGAGAGCACTTGAGAAAAAGGAGTTCATATTCTATGCCCAGCCCCAGTGCAACATGCTGACCGGCAGGATTATAGGTCTGGAATCCTTAGTCAGATGGCAGCATCCGCAAAAAGGTATCATATCACCCGGAGAATTCATTCCGCTGCTGGAGCAGAACGGATTTATTACATATCTGGATGTGTATGTCTGGGAACTGGTATGCAGACAGTTAAACACCTGGATCAAAGCAGGGCGGCGTCCCATCCCCATTTCCGTCAATATGTCACGCATGGATATTTATGCTATTGACGTGGTTGAGAAGTTTAAACAGCTGGTAAGCCGCTATGAGATTGATCCCAAGTATCTGGAAATTGAGATTACGGAAAGTGCATATGCGGAAGACTACGATCTGATCCGGAAAGTTGTGGAGGATCTGCGAAGGGCCGGCTTCCCTGTATTTATGGACGACTTCGGAAGCGGATATTCATCCTTAAATATGTTAAAGGATGTGAATGTGGATGTAATCAAGATCGACACCAAATTCCTTGATATGAATGAGAACAGCAAGGGCAGAGGCATGGGAATCTTAGAAACCATTGTCCGCATGGCCAGAGTGATGCAGTTAAAGGTCATAGCAGAGGGTGTGGAAGAAAAAGAACAGGTGGATTTTTTGATTAATATCGGCTGTATTTACGGACAGGGCTTTTATTATCATGAACCTCTTCCTGTTGATGTACTGGAAAAGCTGCTGGAAGAAGACAACAATTTAGATTACAGAGGAATCCAGGCACGTCAGTTAAAGCAGCTGAAACTGGAAGATCTGTTTAATGAAAATATTATCAGTGAAGCCATGCTTAATAATATGCTTGGTGCCATTGCGCTCTATGAGATCTTTGAGGACAGCTGCGAGATTCTCAGGGTGAATGAAGAATATTACCGTGTAACCGGAGACAATCCCATTGATATGGAAGAGCGGAAACGGTATGTGTTAAACAAGGTTTACAGAGAGGATATGGACTGGGTTCTTAATATCTTTGAAGAGGCATACAATAACCCGCTGCAGGGCGCGGAAGGGACGTTTAGGCGTTACCGTAACAGCGGAGAACTGATGTGGGTGCATCTTCGCGTCTTCTTTTTGCGGGAACAGGATGACCACCGCCTTTACTATGGGGCGGTAAGGGATGCGACAGAACAGATGGAGCAGAGGCAGAAGCTCAAAGACTCCCAGAAGATGCTGAGAGATGTATTAAAGATTGCAGGCAGGAATATTTCGTTTAATAATATTGCAGAAGAGAATCAATGGGCAGCAAGCGCCATTTTTGCCCAGATGGCACCGGGAGGCCTGATAGGAGTCTACTGCGATAAGGGACTTCCTCTGTATTTTGCCAATAATGAGATGCTTCGCATTTTAAATTATGATTCCTACGAGGAATTTACCAGAGAAGTTGACGGCCTGGGACGAAACCTCCTTCACCCGGAAGATTTAAATATGATACAGGGGCATTCGCTGCGCTTTATGGCTCCTGGCATGGAATATACCTTCCGCCACCGAATGAGAAAGAAGGATGGAACATGGCTGTGGATGGTGGCTAAAGGCCGGGTGGTACAGGCAGAAGACGGCAGGTTTGCAATTGTAAGCGCCTGTATGGATATTACCGATACGGTACTGGCACAGAAGAGACTTCAGGAAGCCAACAGGACCCTGCGGTTTAAGAATGACGAGCTGGAGTTTTTAAGTTCCGGAATGCTGGGCGGATATTACCGCTGCAGAAAAACGGAAGACATGGAGTTTTTGTATACAAGCCCCCGTTTTCTTGAAATACTTGGCTACAGCAGCAATGAGCTGGCTGAGCTGTTCCAGAATCGGCTTTTAAATATGATACACCCGGGTGATAGGGAAAAAATCAGGCTCATGACTGAAACTTTAAGTCCGGATGAGAGTTTAAAGGGTGTGGAATACCGTATCCTGACACGCAACGGTTACAAATGGATTCTCTGTCACTCCAGACTGTCTGTAAAATCAGGGGACAGTTTCCTTTATGGAGTTATGCTGGATATTGAAGAGCTTGGCGAGCTGTACAGCCAGGTGGAAGAATGCAGAACTCCCATGCTGCCGGAGGGGGTACGCTTATTCCAGAACCGTGAGGCTGCAGTGGGAAGAATGCAGAATTATTTATCACGCCACAGATTTTTAACCTCAGGTCTTGTTTTGTTTTCATTCAACAGTGAAAATGCAGATGCTGCCGGGATGAAGTATGCCAGACAGTCATTTCTTGAACAGGCACTGTTTATGAAACGGTTTTTCAGAGAAGATGACATTATGTGTCTGGATGGTGAGTATGAAATTCTGATTTTGTGCCGGAACATCAGAGAAGAGGATATAAAAATAAAATGCAGGCGCATTTTAAAGGAACTAAGATACCAGATGATGAGCCAGGCGTCAAAAGCACTTCTTCCTGTCCGGGCAGGGATGACTGTTATACGGGTGCAGGATGAAGACTTTGAGGAATGCTACGGCAGAGTGAGAGCTTCCCTGTTAAAAACGGCCCTCAGTACAGATCAGGAATTGTAAATTAAGAATGGACCTCTTTTTTCATATGTGTTATAATCCACGTAAACCATTTCAGGATAAAGGAAGGAATAATGATATGATAGCAGACAAGATGAGACCCCTTGTAGAAAACAATTCCGCCATCCGCGCCATGTTTGAAGAAGGAAAAAAGATGGCCGCTGAATTTGGTGCAGAAAACGTCTATGATTTCAGCCTTGGAAATCCCAATGTACCCGCACCGGAATCAGTGAAACAGGCAATCATTGATATTATGAACGAGGAAGAATCAACCATGGTACATGGATATATGAGCAACGCTGGTTTTGATGATGTGAGGGAAGGGATTGCAGCTTCCATCAACCGGCGGTTCGGGACTCATTTTCATGGGGGCAATCTTCTTATGACGGTGGGTGCAGCCAGCGGCCTGAATGTGATTTTAAAAACCATTCTGGATCCTGGCGATGAAGTGATCGTGTTTGCACCCTATTTTATGGAATACGGTTCTTACGTACGCAATTACGACGGTGTACTTACGGTTATTCCGCCCAATACAGAAACTTTTCAGCCAGGTCTCCTGGAATTTGAACGAAGTATAACGAAAAGGACCAAGGCTGTAATCATAAATACGCCCAATAATCCGACAGGGGTGGTATATTCTTCTGAAACCCTGCGGCAGATCGGAGCCATTCTGGAACGGAAAGAGAACGAGTATGGGACTTCCATACTCCTGATTTCAGATGAACCCTACCGGGAGCTTGCTTATGACGGTGTTGAGGTTCCTTATGTGACGCTTTTTTATAAGAATACGGTCGTCTGCTATTCTTACAGTAAATCCTTATCTCTTCCAGGGGAGAGAATCGGATATCTGGTGATTCCGGATGAAGTGGAGGATTCAAAGGCTGTGATTGCAGCAGCTGCCATTTCAAACCGTGTACTTGGCTGTGTCAATGCTCCGTCTCTGATGCAGAGAGTGATTCTGCGCTGTGTGGATGAAAAAGTGAACTTGTCCGCTTATAATAAAAACCGTGAACTTCTTTACAGCAGCTTAAAAGAATACGGCTTTCAGTGTATTAAGCCGGAAGGAGCATTTTATCTGTTTATAAAGACTCCGGAGGATGATAAGAAGTTCTGTGAATTTTGCAAAAAACACCGGGTTCTTTTGGTACAGGGAAGTGCTTTTGCATGTCCTGGTTATGCACGTATCGCCTATTGTGTTTCCTATGAGCAGATTGAACGTTCGCTTCCCGCATTTAAAAGGATTGCACAGGAATATGGACTTACAGCTGTTAAGGAGGACTTAAGATGAGAGCATGGCAGGCCAATATCCGGACGGTGACCCCTTATGTTCCAGGTGAACAGCCAAAGGGAGAGCACTTAGTGAAACTGAATACCAATGAAAACCCCTATCCGCCTTCTCCGTTTGTTAAAAAGGCTATGGATGAGATGGATTACGATAAGTTCCGCAAATATCCGGATCCTGCATCCGCAGTTCTGACTAAGGCACTTTGCGAATATTATCGGATGGAGGAAGATGAGATTTTTGTGGGAGTCGGTTCCGATGATGTCATCGCCATGTCATTTCTGACATTTTTTAATTCTCAGAAACCAGTCTTATTTCCTGATGTGTCTTACTCGTTTTATAAGGTATGGGCGGAGTTATTTTGCATTCCTTATGAAACACCTGCTGTTGATGAGAATTTTCTGATTCATAAGGAAGATTATTACAGAGAGAATGGGGGAATCATATTTCCGAACCCCAATGCGCCCACAGGTGTATTTATGCCGTTAAGTGAAGTGGAAGACATAATTGCTCATAATCAGGATTCCGTTGTGATTGTGGATGAAGCTTACGTTGATTTCGGCGGTGAAAGTGCTGCCGGGCTGATTAAAAAATACGAAAATCTTCTGGTAGTGCAGACCTTCAGCAAATCCCGGTCTATGGCAGGAATGCGGATCGGCTATGCCATGGGAAACAAAGATCTGATACGGGCTTTGAATGATGTGAAATATTCCTATAATTCTTACACCATGAACATGCCTTCCCAGATTCTGGGAGCGGAAGCAGTGAAGGATGACAGCTATTTTAAAGAAACTATTGAAAAAATTATAACTACAAGAGAGAAAGCGAAAAAACGTCTCAGTAAACTGGGATTTACTTTCCCGGATTCCATGGCGAATTTTATATTTGCCAGCCATAAGGAGAAAAAAGCGGAGGATATTTATCTGGCACTGAGAGAAAAACAGATTTTCGTTCGTTACTTTAAACAGCCAGGGCTTGATAATCATTTAAGGATCACCATTGGGACGGATGAAGAGATGGAAAAGCTTTACGATTTCCTGGAGAAATTTCTTTTATCATAGTATTTATCACTTGGGCTTTTGGGGGTATCATAAAGGCAGGAGATAAGCATGGAATATGTAAAAAAATATGGCAGAATCATTTTAAATATTATAATCCCTATCGTGTTCTTTTATTTTATCTGTGTGTGGGGACCGAGAATACTGAATTTTTTTCTTCCTTTCGTAATCGGCTGGGTGATTTCGGTGATCGCTAATCCGCTGGTGCGTCTGCTGGAGAAAAGACTGAAGCTTGTGAGGAAGCACAGTTCTGTGCTGATTGTAGTAGCAGTACTGGCTCTGATTATTGCGGCTTTTTACTTTCTCATATCCAAACTGGTTACCGAAGCAGCGGGATTTGTGGAAGATATCCCCCTTTACTACGAATCGGCCTGGGTAGAAGTTCAGAAGATGCTCTTAACGGCGGAAAACGTCCTGCGTTTTCTCCCTGAGGGGGTTCAGGACTCAGTGAATGTATTTGTAACGCATATTGGAGAGTATTTAAATGTCATGGTACAGAAAATCGCATCTCCCACCTTTATGGCAGCGGGAAATGTGGTAAAGAGTATCCCTGCGGCATTGGTTTACATCGTTGTAACCATATTTTCTTCCTATATATTTATCGTGGACCGGGATAAGATTCTTACATTAGTAAAACGGTATATGCCTAAGGGGTTTTCGGGATATTATAATTATCTTAAAAAAGACGTAAAGCATCTGGTGGGAGGTTATTTCCTGGCTCAATTTAAAATTATGTTTATTATCGCCGGTGTTCTGGCAGCGGGCTTTCTGATTTTGGGAGTGAAGTATGCACTTTTGCTTGCGGTTCTTATTGCAGTGCTTGATTTCCTTCCCATACTTGGAACCGGAACCATCCTGATACCGTGGGCATTGCTGCGGATCGTTTCGGGAGAGTACGCCTTTGGAGTCGGTCTGATTGTGATCTATGTTCTGACTCTGGTATTAAGACAGATCATTCAGCCGAAGATCGTAGGCGATACCATGGGGCTGGACCCGTTAATGACATTATTATTTTTATATCTGGGCTTTAAAATAAGCGGGATCGCCGGTATGATACTTGCTGTTCCTGTAGGTATGCTGATCATCAATATTTATAAATTCGGTGCATTTGACCGGTTCTTATACAGCGTGAAGACCTTAATTCATGATGTGGATGCGTTCCGGAAAGAGAAAGATTAAACAGATTAAAAGCAGTAATTGGAGGATACCATGAAAAAAAACATAAGATTGAGGATTGCCGCGTGTCTGGTTGCCTGTCTTATGGCTTCTGAGGCATTTGCGACCCCTTTAAATGGTTTTTCGGCAGAAGCCTGGAAACTGGAAAACGGACAATATATTGATGCAGCCGGTAATCCCATTACAGGAGTTTTGGAAAAGGGAATCACAGTAACCAAATACCAGAACAGACAGAATGAGGCAAACGGCGGTATTGACTGGAAAAAGGTAGCGCAGGACGGGGTTTCTTTTGCCATGGTGCGGATTGGCTACTTAAATGATATGGACCCGTATTTTTCCGAAAATATGAAGCATGCTTCGGAAAACGGGATCAAGACCGGCGTGTTTTTCTATACACAGGCTCTTGATGCGCAGACTGCAGTGGAAGAGGCGAAGTACGTGCTTCGTCAGGTAAAGGATTACCGGATCTCCTATCCAATCGCTTATGATGTGGAATCCCAGTATCTTCTGGATAATAAACTTTCCAGACAGCAGATTACGGATAACATCAATGCATTCTGCAAAACCATTTCAGATGCAGGCTACCGTCCCATTGTATACGCAAACAATAAATGGCTGTCACTTCATATTGATATGAGCCAGGTTCCTTATGATGTATGGTATGCCAGATACGGAACCGTCAATGAATGCCAGAACAGGACGATCTGGCAGTGTACGGATAAAGGAAGGGTGGATGGTATCGAAGGAGATGTTACCATTGAATTATCCTTTGCAGATTATGGCTCTCTTATTCCGTCAGATGGATTTAAAACCATTGACGGAGAACGGTACTACATGAAAAACCATGAAAAACAGACCGGCTGGATCCAGACAGATGGGAAATGGTATTATCTTGATTCTAACGGCATCATGGTTCATGATAAAACCATGGTAATCGATAATGTCTCTTATACATTCGGTTCGCAGGGAGAGATAACAAATCAGACAAGATAACGGAGTTACAGGTGAAAACAGAAAACGATTTAAATTCAGATCATATAAAAGGGCTGGTATGGAGGCTTGCGGTTCCCTCCATGCTGGCTCAGTTTGTCAGTGTTTTATATAGTATTGTAGACCGTATGTATATCGGAAATATCCCAAAGATCGGGGAAGCCGCCCTGGCAGGAGTTGGAATCTGTGGTCCTATTGTAACCTTGATTTCTTCTGTTGCTTTTTTAGTGGGCGCAGGCGGATCACCGCTTATGAGCATTCGTCTGGGAGAAAAAAACCAGAGAGCTGCCAGACAGATTCTTGCCAACTGCTTTTTGCTCTTACTCTTTTTTTCTCTTTTCATAATGGCGGTTTCTTTTCTGCTTAAGGACCGCCTTTTGGTGTGGTTCGGTGCTGGAAAGACAGTATTTCCTTATGCAGATCAATATCTTTCCATATATCTTACCGGGACGGTGTTCGCTTTGTTTTCCACAGGATTAAATCCCTTTATTGTATGTCAGGGGTATGCCAGGACAGCCATGAAATCCGTTGTTTTTGGGGCCGTGAGTAATATTATCCTGGACCCGCTGTTCATATTTGTGTTTGGACTGGGGGTAAGGGGGGCCGCAATTGCAACCGTGATATCCCAGATGATATCCTGCATCTATGTTCTCCGGTTCCTTTTTGGCAGAACTCCGCCTGTTAAGATAACGTTTCAGGGCTATGATCTGGAAGTTGTAAAGAGAATTCTGACATTAGGCCTTTCTCCTTTTCTTATAATTGCATTTGACAATGTACTCATCATATCCCTGAATACTGTGATTATGCATTACGGAGGGGAGGGAAACGGAGAGAAGCTGCTTACCTGTATGACCATTGTTCAGAGCTTTATGCTGATGGTAACCATGCCGTTAGGCGGAATTACAACAGGAACTCAGACAATCCTTGGCTTTAATTTAGGGGCAGGGAGGCCGGAAAGGATCAGACAGGCAGAACGGTATATTGCATTTCTTGCGGTTGGTTTTACCACTGTGATGTTCATTCTTGCACATACGGTTCCCCAGTTCTTTGTACATATTTTCACAAGAGACCAGTCTTATGTGGATTTAACTGTCAGAGGAATAAAGGTCTATACCATGGGAATTATACCTCTGGCACTTCAGTATGTAATTGTAGACGGATTTACCGGTCTGGGAGCTGCAAAGGCGGCAATCTCTCTTTCCATGTTCAGAAAAACAATTTTCCTGATTGGGGCAGTAACGCTGCCGGCATGGTTTGGCGTCAATTATATTTTTTATACGGAGCCTATATCGGATTTCATCAGTGTAACAGTGTCCATGATGGTTTTTACAACACTATTTGGACGAATTATTAATAACAGGGCAAAAATTATTGACATATGATCAAAACAATTCTATGATATCCATAATAGCAAATAAAAAACAGGAGGTCATTCCATGAAGATTGCGGTTACTTATGACAGAGGAGTTGTATTTCAGCATTTTGGACAAACCACACAGTTTAAAATCTATGAAGTGGAAGATAAAAATGTGGTATCACAGGAAATCAAAGATACCAATGGAGACGGACATGGCGCACTAGCAGGCTTTTTAACAAGGCTGGGTGTGAAGACTCTGATCTGCGGAGGAATTGGTGCAGGAGCGAGAAATGCTTTGTCTGATGCAGGCATCCGGCTATATCCGGGAGTGGAAGGGAATGCAGATGAGGCAGTGAGTTCTCTGCTGTCAGGAAACCTTAAATTTGATCCAGACACTCTTTGCGATCATCATCATGAAGGAAGTGAAGAGCACGAATGCGGTCATCATGGAGAATCCTGCGGACATTAATTTTATAATTGAAAAAGACAGATATGGTAATGCATCCGTTTCAGCCGTAAAAGGTCTGAACGGATGCATTTTATTTGATCAGGAACCGGTGGACTGGTAGTGTCTCAGCCCGAAATTCCATAAAAGGAATGCAGGAATCAGGCAGAGTGCACAGCAAAGCGGAAGCAATATGAACCAGGCATTCTCTGATTTGCCCGTGAGATATAACAGGGGATAATACTGGAATAAGGCAAAGGGGACCAGCCAGGTGCAGATAAAAAGTACATTTTTCCCATAAATGCCTATGGGATATTTCCCGTATTCCCTGGCGCCGTCTGTAAATACATTCATAAATTCCAGCCCCTCCAAAGTAAAAAAGCATAAGCATGCGAAAATTAAGTAGATGGCAGCAAAGACGCAGATTCCTCCAAGAATCATGAGCACTACAAGGAGGCAGCGAAGGGGTGTCCAGGATATGGAACTGGAGGATATTCCGTAAATCAGCATGACAACAGCCTGTAGAAGACGTCCGAAGCGGGTTAAGTCGATCTTGCTGCACAGAACCAGAAACAGACTGTTTTTCGGACGGAGGAGAATACGGTCAAATTCTCCGTTTCCAATGATGGTCTCAAAGGTATCCAGACTCCGGAATATGGTTTCTGCCAGCGTAAAGGCCATCAGAGTAATGGAAAAGCACAGCAGTACCTCACTGTAAGAGAAGCCCTTCACCTGATGGAAACGGGTCATCATAAAGTAGACTCCTAAAAAGATATTAAAGGAGATTAAAAACTGACCAGTAATTGTCATGAAAAATGAAACTTTGTGCTGCATCATGCTTTTTAAATGCATAAGAAAAAAATTTACGTAAAGCCTGATTAAATTCATGAGATTCTCCTTTCAGCCTCCCTGTATGATAACCCGTTTTAATGCCCGTTTTTCCAGAAACCGTCCGATGAACACAAATGCAAACAGCCAGAATACCTGTTTTATGATGCTGTTATACAGATCAGGTCCTGTTAAATCGCCGCCAAAGATCCGGAAAGGAACGTTCTGTGCAGAGGCGAAGGGCAGAAATTCTACGATTTTCCGTACATGGCCGGGAAGAAAGGGAATGGGTATGACAGCTCCTCCTAAAAATTCTGCTAAAGAAGTAATGATCAGCTTGATCCCCTGTGAGGAAACGGTGTAAAACACGGACATATAAACAATCATATTGAAAGCCACGATGAGAAGCAGTCCCAGTGTCATGGACAAAAGAGTGATTGCCCAGGTTGTCAGATCCCCCGGCAGGGTGAGCCCGTAGGGAGCTGGAAGAAACCAGGAGAAAATGAGGATCGGCATGCAGCGCAGCACTGCTTTTGAAAGCCGGACTGCCAGCCCCCTTACAAACCACATGTTATAAAGGCGGACCGGTCTGCATAATTCATAGGCCACATCTCCGGTTGCGATGGAATTAAAAAGCTCCGATTCCCAGAACCAGACCATATACAGCGCCAGAAATGCCTGTTGAAGCCACACATAAGTGGAAAGTGCTTGAAAGGTCATGGGGAAGCTTTCCGGAGATGCTTCATAGAAGGCCTTAAATAAAAGGATTTCCATGGCTCCCCATACAAACTGTGTCACCATGCCGGACACAGCGGCGGTGCGGTACTGAAGTCCCCTGATAAACCGGATGCGGAAAAAAGACCAGTATTTTTTCATTTTGTCCCCTCCTAAATTTCAAATTCCCGGTAAAGGGATGCAACAATCTCATCTAAGGTGGCACATGGGGGTTCACAGCGGGATTTTAGATCTGAGAGAGTTCCGTCCAAAAGCAGCCGGCCTTTCCCGATCAGCAAAACCCTGTCTGCAAGGGCATCAATGTCCTGCATGTCGTGAGTGGTAAGAAGAACCGTGGTTTTATGGATCCGGTTTAACTTTCTGATAAAGTCCCGGACTGCAAGCTTGGAAACTGCATCAAGTCCAATGGTGGGTTCATCAAGAAAGAGGATCTTTGGGGTATGGAGAAGAGATGCTGCAATTTCACAGCGCATGCGCTGACCGAGAGAAAGCTGTCTTGCCGGAGTCTTTATGATCTCTTCTAAAGCAAGAAGTCTGGTGAGCTCTTCTAAGGTAATTAAGTATTGGTGTCTGGGGATGTCGTAGATGTCGCGGAGCAGTTCAAAGGAATCAATAACAGGAACGTCCCACCATAGCTGGGTACGCTGCCCGAATACAACGCCGATATCCTTTACGTGTTCCTTCCGGTCCTTCCATGGAATCCGGCCGTTAATCAGGCAGGTTCCGTTATCCGGAGTCAGAATTCCGCTTAAAATTTTGATGGTGGAGCTTTTTCCGGCACCGTTGGGGCCAATATAGCCTACCATCTCTCCGTCTCCGATGCGAAAGGAGATGTCTGAAAGAGCATGGACCGTGTCGGTCTCCTTGTGAAAAAGCGCCTTTACCGCATTGGAAAATCCGGCACTTCTTCTTGCGACTTTAAAAGTCTTGTTCATGTGTTCCACTTGAATCATATAAATTCCTCCTGGCAGTAATATTTGTGAACGTTTCATTCCGGCAGCGGGCAGCTCCTTCCCTGGTGGGCGGGAGATCTGTCATAACTGGTCAGAACGTCCTAATATCTTTCCAAGCGGTCAGTGCAGGCAAAATCGCCAGCACAGCTCTCCGGAATTCCTTTCCGGGGACTCTACCGTGGTTTCAATATTCTCTTTTCCTGAATTTGAGATGTGAGTTTAGATATGGAAAAGGAATTATAGTCTATCACCGCAGGAAAAAACTGTCAATACTTTGGCAAAAGGTACTTGACAAATAAAATAAAAATGATAATATAAACATATGAACAGATATTCATATAATAATATATAAGGAGGTTCCAGATGGCAGAAGAAAAAAGAGTCATTCAGGACAGTGAGATAGACCAGTGTGATTTTATCTGCGTTCATGAGAATGTTGTGAATCAGGTTTTAAAGGTAATGCCCAAAGACCAGCAGCTGATGGATCTTGCAGATTTCTTTAAAATATTCGGAGACCCGACAAGAGTGAGAATTCTCTATGTACTCAGCCAGTCACAGATGTGCGTCTGTGATATTGCCAATCTGCTTCAGATGGGGCAGTCGGCTATTTCCCATCAGCTTCGTGTGTTAAAGCAGATGCGGCTGGTGAAATCCAGACGGGAAGGAAAGACGGTTTTTTATTCCCTGGCAGACGGTCATATTGAAACAATCCTGGCTCAGGGAATGGAGCATATCAGCGAATAAGAAATTCGTAATAAAATATAGGAAAAAGGAGAGGATGAAACATGAAAAAAATAATTAAATTAGAGGGCCTTTGCTGTGCAAATTGTGCGGCTAAAATCGAAGAGGAGGTAAAAAAATTAAGTGGTGTTGAAAACGCCTCCTTAAGCTTTATGACTCAGAGATTAACCATGGAAGTAGAAGAGGCAAGAGTGGATGAGATCATGGAAGCAGCCAGAAAAACAGCGTATAAGATTGAGCCGGAAGCAGAATTTAAAGTACTTCGGTAAGCAAAAGGAGCAGTTATGACTAAAAAACAGAAAATTATGGGAATCAGGCTGATAATCAGTGCCGCATTCTTTGCTCTTGCCATGGCAGCTGAGGGGAGAATTTACTGGTACTGGATCCTGTTTATTATTTCTTATCTGGCAGCAGGTTATGATATTCCGTTAAGAGCGGTGAGAAATATCAGAAATGGTCAGTTTTTTGATGAAAACTTTCTGATGTCTGTGGCAACCTTTGGTGCAATCGGAATCGGGGCTCTGGAAGAAGCTGTCGGTGTTATGCTGTTTTACCAGATCGGCGAACTGTTTAACGATTATGCAGTGAACAGGTCAAGAAAATCCATAACGGATCTTATGGACATTAATCCGGAATATGCCAATCTGCTTCGAGACGGTGTGGAAGAGAAGGTTGATCCCTATGAGGTGGCTGTTGATGACATCATTGTAGTAAAGCCGGGAGAGAAGGTACCGCTTGACGGTATCGTGGTTAAGGGCAGCAGCAGTCTTGATACCAAAGCACTGACTGGTGAATCCATGCCTGCAGAGATAAAGGAACAGGATACCGTTATAAGCGGATCCATTAATTTAAACGGTGTTCTGGAGGTAAGGGTAACCAGGCTGTTTGATGATTCCACCGTTGCTAAAATCCTGGAACTGGTGGAGAATGCCAGCTCCAGAAAGGCAAGGGCAGAAAATTTCATCACCAGATTTGCAAGGGTATACACTCCGGTAGTCGTAGTGCTTGCTGTTTTGCTTGCTGTGATTCCGCCTCTTTTTAACGGTGACTGGGGAACCTGGATTTACCGTGCCTGCAGCTTTTTAGTTGTTTCCTGTCCCTGTGCACTGGTCATTTCGGTTCCGTTAAGCTTTTTCGGAGGGCTTGGAGCCGCCTCCGGTCAGGGAATTCTTTTAAAGGGCAGCAACTACTTAGAGGCTATGGCAGACCTTGACACGGTGGTATTTGATAAAACAGGAACTCTCACAACCGGAAAGTTTCAGGTTACCAGCGTGGATCCTCTGGCGGGAACGAAGGAAGAGCTTTTAGAGCTGGCCGCATATGGAGAATTCCATTCCAATCATCCCATCGCCTGTTCTGTTAAAGAAGCTTATGGAAAGCCACTGGATCAGTCAAAGGTGGGTACAGCAGAAGAACTTGCAGGATTTGGAGTAAAAACCACCGTTTATACACAGAATAAGGAAAGAGAGCTTTATATCGGGAATGCCAGACTCATGGAGAAGCAGAAAATCGCTGTAAACGCAGCAGATTCGGCGGCAGGAACCACGCTTTATATAGCAGATAAAAACACTTATCTTGGTTCTGTAACCATATCAGATACCATCAGGGAAGACGTACCAAAGGCATTAAAGGGCTTAAGGGCAGCAGGAGTGAAAAAGCTTGTGATGCTTACCGGCGATAAACCGGAGGTGGGAAAACTGGTGGGAGAAAAGCTTGGACTTGATGAGGTTCACGGAGGTCTCCTCCCTGGTGATAAAGTGGGAAAAGTGGAAGAACTGCTGGCAAAGAAACATAAGGATGCAGCGCTGGCGTTTGTGGGAGACGGAATCAATGATGCTCCGGTTCTCGCCCGTGCAGATGTGGGAATTGCCATGGGTCAGATCGGTTCCGACGCAGCCGTTGAAGCAGCTGATGTGGTAATCATGACTGACGAGCTGACAAAGCTGGTTGATACGATCCTGATTGCCAGAAAAACAGTGGCCATTGTGAAGCAGAATATTATCTTTGCCATAGGAGTAAAGGTGCTGATTTTAATCCTGTCAGCTGCAGGAATTGCCACCATGTGGGCAGCTGTTTTCGGTGATGTGGGGGTATCCGTACTTGCTATCTTAAATGCGGTCCGGGCTCTCCGGTATCAGAGCAGGAATGAAAAAACACATTGACAAAATTTTTTCCAGCTGTTATATTTTACACATATGACGGGGTGGTGCGAAGATGGTCCATTGTAGTGAGGCTGTGTTTGCCCACCCTTTTTTCTGGTATTATTTTCTATAGGAACTTCGTTCCCCATAGAGCAGAGACGCTCCGCAAGGATCGCATAAGTGGCGGAGAGTCCCGATAAATCCGGGGCTCTTTATTCAATCATGAGAAAAGGAGAGTGTTTTATGAGCAAGTATAGCAAAGAAGATATTTTCCGCATTGTGGAAGAAGAAGATGTGGAATTTATCCGTCTTCAGTTTACGGATATATTCGGCATGCTGAAAAATGTGGCAATCACAAAGAATATGCTGGGAAAAGCACTGGAAAACCGCTGTATGTTTGATGGTTCTTCCATAGAGGGCTTTGTTAGAAGTGAAGAATCTGATATGTATCTCTATCCGGATCTGGATACCTTTGAGATATTCCCATGGCGTCCCCAGCAGGGGAAAGTTGCAAGACTGATGTGCGATGTACACTGCCCGGACCAGACTCCTTTTGATGGAGATCCCAGGTTCGTAATGAAGAAGGTACTGAAAAAAGCCAGTGACATGGGCTTTGTTTTTCATGCAGGTCCGGAATGTGAATTCTTTCTCTTCCATATGGATGAGGAGGGACGTCCTACCACGGATACCCACGAAATGGCCGGTTATTTTGATGTGGCTCCCATTGACCAGGCGGAGAATGTCCGCAGAGATATGATACTCACTCTGGAAGAGATGGGCTTTATGATTGAGGCCTCCCATCACGAGATCGCACCAGGACAGCATGAGATTGATTTTCAGTATGCAGAAGGCATGGTGACAGCTGATAACATTATGACATTTAAGATGGCAGTCAAGGCTATTGCAAAGCGCCACGGACTTCATGCCACCTTTATGCCAAAGCCAAAAGCAGGAGTCAATGGTTCCGGCATGCACATTAATATGTCCCTTTCTGATTTATCAGGCAAGAACATGTTTGAAGATAAAGAGGATGAGCTGGGGTTGAGCCAGACTGCATATCAGTTTATGGCGGGAATTCTCCATCACATGAAGGGAATGACGATTTTAACCAATCCGCTGGTTAATTCCTATAAACGCCTTGTTCCTGGTTACGATGCTCCGGTTTATGTGGCATGGTCTGCCCGTTCAAACCGCAGTTCTCTGATCAAGATTCCATGTGCAAGAGGGGAAAGCACCCGGATCGAGCTGCGCAGCCCGGATTCTGCAGTAAATCCTTATCTGGCCCTTGCAGCCTGTCTGGCAGCAGGTCTTGACGGCATAGAAAAGAAGATGACTCCGCCGGAAAGCGTGGACTGCAACGGTTATTCCATGTCTGTGGAGGAGATGGCTGCAAAGGGAATCGAGCAGCTGCCTGAGACACTGGGAGAGGCCATTGAAGCGTTCCGTAAGGATGGGTTTATGAAGGAAGTTCTGGGCGAGCACATTTATACCAAATACCTGGAAGCAAAGGAAGCCGAATGGCGTGTGTTCCGTGCACAGGTAACGGACTGGGAAGTGGAAGAATACTTATACAAGTATTGACAGATTTAAGTTCCCTGATACTGTTATCTGGAGGTGAGAGTGTTTGACCAATGTGATTGTGGCATTTTCAAAGGCAGAGGATGCGAAAAATATAAAGAATATTCTTATGAAAAACGGCTTTACGGTCTCGGCAGTCTGCACCTCCGGCGCTCAGGCAGTGAACAGTGCTGATGAACTGGGCAGCGGAATCGTGATATGCGGCTGCAGATTTGCAGATATGGTGTATCAGGAGATTTATGAATGTCTTCCCAAAGGGATGCTGATGCTTCTTGTGGCATCTCCCAGCCAGTGGAGCGGCAGAGCGCCGGACGATGTGGTCTGTCTTGGACTGCCTTTAAAGGTTCAGGATCTTTTAAGCACCATAGAGATGATGATGGAATCTCTGGCAAAAAGGCGGAAGAAATTAAAGAGCCAGCCAAAGGAAAGAAGCGGAGAAGAGCAGGAACTGATTAAGCAGGCCAAGGAACTTTTAATGGAACGAAACCATATGACAGAAGCAGAAGCACACCGTTACATTCAAAAGTGCAGCATGGACAGCGGAACCAACATGGTGGAGACTGCCCAGATGATCATGAGCCTTATTAATATTTAACAGTGGGGGATTAAGATGAAATTTACTAAAATGCAGGGAATCGGAAACGATTATGTGTATATTAACTGCTTTGAAGAATCGGTTGAGAATCCGGCAGAGCTTTCAAAATTAGTCAGTGACCGGCATTTCGGAATCGGGTCGGACGGCCTGATTCTGATCTGTCCGTCCGAGGCAGCTGACTGCCGTATGCGCATGTTTAACGCGGACGGTTCAGAGAGCCCCATGTGCGGCAATGGAATCCGATGCGTGGGAAAATATGTGTTTGATCATCATCTGGTTGAAAAGACAGAGTTTGATGTGGAAACCAGTGCAGGGATCAAGCATTTAAAAGTGACGGAGAAAAACGGAAAGGCAGTTCTTTTAACGGTAGATATGGGCATTCCGGAGGTGACCAGCCTTGTTCCGGAACCAATCTGTGTGAATGGTACGGATTATGAATTTATAGGAATTTCCATGGGAAATCCCCATGCAGTTTACTATATGGATGACATTGACAGTCTGGATTTAGAGTCTGTCGGGCCTGGATTTGAGAATCATGAGCGTTTTCCTGAGCGTACCAATTCTGAATTTATTCAGGTTATGAGTCCCGAGCACATCCGCATGCGGGTGTGGGAGAGAGGAAGCGGTGAGACGTGGGCATGCGGGACCGGAGCTACAGCCAGCGCTGTCGCTTCCGCGCTATGCGGACGCACCGGCAATACGGTTGAAGTATCATTAAAAGGCGGAAATCTGACCATTCACTGGGACAGAGAGGGGAGCGGTCATGTGTTTATGACAGGTCCTGCTGTGGAAGTGTTTGAGGGAGAGTTCGACATAAATAATCTTTAAAAAACAGGAGGAACCTATGGTTAAGATCAATGAAAACTATTTAAAATTACCCGGAAGCTATCTGTTTTCCACCATTGCAAAAAAGGTAAATGCTTATATAGAGGCAAATCCCGGTAAAAAGGTGATTCGACTTGGAATCGGTGACGTAACACAGCCCATTGTTCCGGCAATTATTGAGGAGCTTCACGGGGCCGTGAATGAGATGGGAGCAGCGGAAACATTTCATGGATATGCACCGGATCTCGGATACGGTTTTTTAAGAGAACTGATTGCCGGGGAAGATTACATCGCAAGAGGCTGCCAGATATCGCCTGATGAGATCTTTGTATCTGACGGAGCAAAGAGCGACTGCGGAAATATTCAGGAGATTTTTGACCAGAACTGTAAAATTGCAGTTTGTGACCCTGTTTATCCGGTTTATGTAGATTCCAATGTCATGGCTGGAAGAACCGGTGAATATGATGAAAAGACCGGTAAGTGGAGCAACGTCATTTATATGCCGTGCACAGCCGAGAATCATTTTGTACCGCAGCTTCCAGAGGAGATCCCGGATCTTATTTACTTATGTGTTCCAAACAATCCAACAGGAACTACTCTTAACAGAGACCAGTTAAAGGTATGGGTGGATTATGCCAATGAAACAGGAGCCGTCATTCTTTACGACGCGGCCTATGAAGCTTATATTGCTCAGGAAGATGTACCTCATACCATCTATGAGATAGAGGGAGCAAAGACCTGTGCCATTGAATTCCGCTCATTTTCAAAGAATGCCGGTTTTACCGGTGTGCGCCTTGGCTTTACCGTAATTCCCAAATCACTGGAGCGGGGAGGGGTCATGCTCCATTCCTTATGGGCAAGACGCCATGGAACCAAGTTTAACGGCGCTCCCTACATCATTCAGAAAGCGGGAACAGCGGTTTATTCCAAAGAAGGTAAGGCTCAGTTAAAAGAGCAGGTTGCCTATTACATGAGAAATGCAAAGGTGATCTATGATGGCTTGAAAGAAGCGGGCTGTGAAGTTTACGGAGGTGTCAATGCTCCCTATATCTGGTTAAAGGTGCCGGAAGGAATGACCTCCTGGGACTTCTTTGACCGGCTTTTGGAGGAAGCCAGTGTTGTCGGAACACCTGGCAGCGGATTCGGTCCAAGCGGGGAAGGGTACTTCCGGCTTACTGCGTTCGGAACCTATGAAAATACGGTGGAAGCCATAGAACGGATGAAAAAGATGCCGTCCTTAATAAAATAAACGTTGACAAGTATTTGATAATTGGTTATGATATTGATAAGAAAAGATTAATAAGGTTTAGGCTTAATTTGTTAGAACAAAAGCGTTCAGTACTTTGGCGGTACTGGCGCTTTTTTTAATTCAAGGAGGAAGATATGGACGATATTGATAAGAAAATAGTGCAGACACTTCAGAAGAACGCCCGGGCATCTTTAAAGAACATAGCAGAAAATACCTTTTTGTCTTCGCCTGCTGTTTCCTCCAGAATTGAAAAGCTGGAGCGGGAAAAAATTATTACCGGGTATCATGCATCAGTGGATCCCATGAAGCTGGGGTATCATATCATTGCGTTTGTAAATCTGGATGTGTCGCCGGTGGATAAAATTCAGTTCTATTCCTACATGGAATCCATACCCAATGTATTGGAATGCAATTGTGTGACTGGAGATTATTCCATGCTGATTAAGGTGGCATTTCAAAGCACCATGGAGCTGGATATTTTCATCGGACAGCTCCAGAAGTACGGAAAGACCAGTACCCAGATCGTCTTTTCCACTCCGGTTGGACCAAGGGGCGTGGATGTTATGGCGGAATTAGGAGAAAATGATTAAATCATGGTCTGAAACTTGGTACGGAGAACACTTCTTTTACATACTTTATAGAATAGAGGTATGTGAAAGGAGTTTTTCTTTTGGCTGAGAGAAAGATCGTGGTAATAGATGCCGGTCACGGCGGTGCGGACCCGGGTGCATCCTATATTGAGCGGCAGGAAAAAGATGATAACTTAAAACTTGCGCTTGCTGTCGGGAAGATCCTTGCAGACAACGGAGTTGATGTCAGGTATACAAGAACTGACGATACCTATAATACTCCCCTGGAAAAAGCCATGATGGCCAATGATGCGGAAGCGGATTTATTTGTTTCCATTCACCGCAATGCCATGCCGGTTCCAGGAACCGGATCTGGAGTTGAGACCGTTGTTTTTGAAAACAAAGGCGTAGAGGGAATGCTTGCAAAGAATATCGGAGAAGCCCTTGGTGCTGTTGGATTTACCAATTTAGGAACGGTGGAACGCCCGGGGCTGGTAGTGCTGAGAAGAACAAAGCTTCCCTCTGTCTTGGCAGAGGTTGGATTTATAGATAATGAAGCAGATAATTATCTTTTTGATGATCGCTTTGAGGAGATTGCCCAGGCCATTGCCAGTGGTATTTTAAATACCATACAGCAGCAGGAAGAGACCCAGATCCAGTATTATCAGGTACAGACCGGTGCTTTCCGGGTGCGTTCTCTGGCAGAAAACCAGGCTGATATATTAAAATCCCAGGGATTTCCTGCATTTGTAGTTTATGAAGACGGATTATACAAGGTTCGAGTCGGCGCATTCCGAAATATGGACAATGCGGTTAAGATGGAGCAGGCTCTCAGGCAGCTGGGGCACAGCACATTTATGGTGAAACGCCCGGCTGTATATTGAGGTTTGGAGGGCGGCCGGAAGGTATGAAAAAGATATCTTCCGGCTGTCTCTTTTTCTTTGACTTGACAAGATGCTTCTTTTTGTCGTATGGTCTTAATCAGAATGAGCACAGAGGAGAGAATTATGATTAAGGCAGTAATATTTGATATGGATGGCGTTATTATTGACAGCGAGGGAGTGTATCTGCAATATCAGCTGGAGTTTGCAAAAAAGAAAAATCCCGATGTAAGGCTGGAGGATCTGTATCCAATGGTGGGAGCAACGAAACAGGAATGCTGGGAGGTAGTGGAACGGGCAGTTTCCAATGGACAAACCTGGGAAGAGTTAAGAACAGAATTCCGCCAGAGGGATATCTATGGTGAGATTAATTACCGCAGCATTTACCGGGCGGAGGTAACCGATACATTAAAGCAGCTAAAACACGCAGGTTTCCGTCTGGCGCTGGCTTCCTCCACCCATTTGGAGCTGGTGGAACGGGTTCTTAAGGAAAATGGAATCCGGGAATATTTTGAGGCAGTGGTGAGCGGAGAGCAGTTTAAAAAGAGTAAACCCGATCCGGAGATCTATTTGTATACGGCCGGACAGCTCCGGTTAAAGCCGGAAGAATGTCTGGCTGTGGAGGATTCCACCATTGGAATAACATCTGCACACAGGGCAGGGCTTAAGATTGCGGCAGTGATTGATACAAGGTATGGATTTGACCAGAGTCTTGCGGATTATAAGCTGAATCAGGTAAAAGATGTATTAGAAGCGGTAAAAGGGGCATAGGATTGGATATACGGATTAATGCAGGAGGCATTGCTTGAAGTATATCGGTGAGCTTTTAAAAGGTGTGATTATTGGTGTGGCAAATATACTGCCTGGCATCAGCGGCGGGGTACTGGCCCTCACCATGGGTGTCTATGATAAGATCATCCATGCAGTAAACCGGCTTTTTAAGGAGCCGGCGAAAAGTATAAGGCTTCTCCTTCCCTATGGAATCGGTGCAGTTGCAGGCATTATTTTTCTGTCACTGGTGTTTGAATATCTATTTCATACCTATCCTCTTCAGACGAAGCTGTCATTTCTTGGATTAATCGGAGGAGGCCTTCCTGCTCTTTCCCGCAAAGCTTTTTCCGGAAAGAAAAATGACTTATGGAAAGGGATTGTAACTGCCGGTATTACATGCAGTATCGTAATTTTAATTACATATTGGGCAGAGACGGTGATCGCTTCCGGCCATAGCGGAGAGAGCTTTGCCATGGCATCAGGAGCGGAATATTTATCGTCAGGGAAATACTGGGGTGTGACTCTTTTTGCAGTGGGGCTTCTGGCAGCCGCTACCATGATTGTACCGGGAGTAAGCGGTTCAATGGTTATGATGATGCTGGGGTTTTATGAGCCTGTTTTACAGACGAACAATGATTGCATCAGAGCAGCCTGTGCTCTTGATTTTCACAGTCTTATGAAAAACGGAATGGTATTGTTCCCATATTTTTTCGGCATGCTTACAGGTGTTCTTTTATTCGCCAGGGTGGTGGAGCGTCTTCTGACTCTTTATGAACACCAGATGTACCGGGTGGTCATTGGCCTGGTGGTTTCCTCACCCTTTGTAATTTTATGGGATGTGCCTTGGAAAACAGTGGAGATTTATGAACTTCTGGGAGGAATTGCACTGGCGCTCTTAGGTTACGTTGCTGCAGATCTGCTGGGAGGAGAGGGGTAAGTGATTTCCTGAAATAAAAAGGAGAGGGATATTCATCGGATACAGACTCTGTATCTGACGGAATATCCCTCTTTTATGGAGTTTAAGAATATTCGGCAATTCTTGTGATGCCCACATAGATATGGGAGATCTTATACCAGGTTGCAAAATCAATGACTCCTGTGACCGGCAGCTTGAAGATGGACTGGAACTGGCGGACTGCCTCAGCCGTATTTTCTCCAAAGATTCCATCTGCTGTAATCCGGGGAATTCTGGTATAAACACCGGCTATGGTATCCAGCTGTTCCTGGACCTGGCGGACCTTGTCACCGGAAGCCCCTATAGATAAATTAGATCCCGGGAATGAAGAGGGAACACCGGAAACCCGCTCTGCAGTATTGATGTACATGTTGCTTCCATAATAATTACGGAGAATTTCGATGGCTGTATAGCCCTGCTGTCCTAACGTGTTGCTTCCCCATTGTGACATCCAGTTTGGACAGGTTACCCGGTTTCCGTCGCAGTACTGGGTTAAGATTGGCTGTTTGATACCTGGCCGGGATAAGTAGCTGTTAAAGATTTCATCAACAATCTGAGATATACTTTCATAAATATTTCTGCCGTAGATCCATTTATGGTCAAAGGCGGTGGAGGAAGTTATGGTGAAGTTATAACCCTGATTCCTGTACCATTCCGTATAAACGCGGTTTAAGGTAAAACTCATAATTGCCAGAACATTGGCAATTATTGTTTCTCTTGGCCAGGTAGCATAAATTTCACTGGAAGCGACATTTTTAATATAATCGCCATAAGGGACATAATAATTCGTTGCTGTCGGATCGGTAGGTACGCCGTCATGAACGATAATCGTCTGGGGAACGACAACCCGGCTTAATACGATTTCGCCGGTTTCTGCAACTGGTTTTACCTCAGCCTCTGCAATTTTTGGAGGATAATCGCCGTATAGAGTATGATCGGGTATGGTAATCGGAACATCTGGAGTTGTCTCGTCTTTGACAGGCGTCATACGGACTGGCTGAATCGCCTCCGCGTCTGCCAGGATCTGTGTTCCGGAGATGGCCACGGGTTCGAAGCCCTGTGCAGTGATAAAAAGAGTATATTCCGAATACGGCTGCTGCAGTCCGGGTGATAAACTTAAGTCTACGGGCGGTGCTGATAAGCTTACGGTTTCGGACTGTCCGGAACTATCCGTAGTAACCGTTTCTAAAATGCTGTCGGGTTCTCCTGTAAAGGAGATGGAAATTTCTGCGTCCTGGATCGGGTAGTTATTTTCCGAAGATACCACATCTACCTGAAGAGAGCCGGAAGAAGCTGTTTCCTGGGCAGTGGTCATATATGGATTCATAAATAGCCCCTTATTGGAATGATTATTAATAATATATTAGCTCATTTGGGCAATGATTACAAAAGCCCCGCATAAAACCAAATAAATCAGTTTTTGCGGGGGCTTTTTTAAAAGAAAGATGTTTTGGGTTCATGGAACATGGACTCTACGTAGTTTCTCATTTCATTGCGGCTTTCAATGTCTCTTGCACCGTTGATAATGCGGTTTTGTTCGTCTTTGGAGAGTCCGGCAAACCGTACCATAATGTCTGAATGCTGTGCCAGTTCCATGGTAAATCCGATGGGAAGTTCATTGTTATCAATCATGATTTATCACCTCATGAATAGTTTGTTCGAAGTTGGGAGAAAGTATACGAAAATGTATAATATTAATTGTTTTGCATAAATATACAATATGCGTGATTAAAATATCTGAAAAAAGAAAAATAATGCATAAAAAGTAGATTAATAAATTATAAAAAAACAGTTGAAATATGTCGCGGGATAATGTATAATCTATTCAATTTGGGTTGATACCAGTCAGCTGCAAATTGACATGGACAATTATTAAGAAACACCCTACGGGTATCCCTTTATGTCCAAAGAGCATGGACTATTATTAAGAAAGGATTGGGACTTTGCGTATGAAAGCTTTTTTAATACTGGAAGACGGCACTGTTTTTACAGGCACGAGCATTGGTTCAACACGGGAAGTGATCAGTGAGATCGTATTCAATACTTCCATGACGGGTTATTTAGAAGTCCTCACCGACCCATCCTACGCGGGACAGGCAGTTGTGATGACATATCCTCTAATTGGTAATTACGGCATTTGTCAGGAAGATATGGAGTCATGCAAACCTTGGCCGGATGGCTACATTGTCAGAGAATTATCTAGAATCCCCAGCAACTTTAGAAGCGAGGATACCATTCAGCATTTCTTAGAAAGTAACGACATTCCAGGTATCAGTGGTATCGATACGAGAGCCCTAACAAAAATCTTAAGAGAAAAAGGTACAATGAACGGCATGATCACAACCGATGAAGGATTTGATCTTGACGAAGTCATTTCGCGTATGAAAACATATTCCGTTACCGGCGTTGTGAAGGCAACCACCTGTAAGGAATCCTATGTGCTTCCCGGTGAAGGCAAGCGGGTGGCGCTGTTAGATTTAGGTGCTAAAAAGAATATTGCACGGTCCTTAAATGAGAGGGGCTGTGAGGTTACTGTATATCCGGCAGATACGAAGGCAGAAGCAATTCTTTCCACTGATCCAGATGGAATTATGCTGTCAAACGGCCCTGGAGATCCCAAGGAATGCACAGACATTATTAAGGAAATCCGCAAACTGTATGAATCAGAAGTCCCCATATTTGCAATCTGCCTGGGGCACCAGCTGATGGCACTGGCGACCGGCGCTGATACCCATAAGCTGAAATACGGACACAGAGGCGGCAACCACCCGGTTAAGGATTTAGAAACCGGAAGGGTATACATCTCTTCACAGAACCACGGATATGTGGTGGACGAGGATACTGTGGATCCAGCTGTGGCAGTTCCTGCATTTGTGAATGTTAACGACGGAACAAATGAAGGTATGAAATATACCGGAAAGAACATATTTACCGTACAGTACCACCCGGAAGCATGTCCGGGACCTCAGGATTCCAGCTACTTATTTGACCGTTTTATAAACATGATGGAGGTGGGAAAGAATGCCTAAGAATCAGGATATCAAAAAAGTACTAGTCCTTGGATCCGGTCCGATTATCATCGGTCAGGCAGCAGAATTTGATTATGCGGGAACGCAGGCATGCCGTTCTTTAAAAGAAGAAGGAATAGAGGTTGTGCTTTTAAACTCCAATCCTGCAACCATCATGACGGATAAAGATATTGCTGATAAGGTTTATATCGAACCGCTGACTGTAGAGGTTGTTGAGCAGCTGATTTTAAAAGAAAGACCGGACAGCGTTCTGCCTACACTTGGAGGCCAGGCAGGCTTAAACCTTGCCATGGAGCTTGAAGATAAGGGATTTTTCCAAAAGAATAATATCCGCCTCATCGGAACCACTGCACTGACTATTAAAAAGGCAGAAGACCGGGAGCTGTTTAAGGAAACCATGGAGAAGATCGGTGAGCCGGTAGCTCCCTCTGATATCGTTGAAAATGTGGAAGATGGTTTAAGAATTGCGGAAGAAATCGGTTATCCCATCGTTTTACGCCCGGCTTATACACTGGGAGGCTCCGGCGGCGGTATTGCTGAAAATCCGGCCCAGTGCCGTGAGATTCTTGAAAACGGACTCCGTTTGTCCCGTGTTGGCCAGGTTCTGGTGGAACGCTGTATTTCAGGCTGGAAAGAGATTGAATATGAAGTAATGCGGGACGGTGCAGGCAATGTAATTACTGTCTGCAACATGGAAAACCTGGATCCGGTAGGCGTTCACACAGGTGACAGCATCGTAGTAGCTCCCTCCCAGACACTGGGAGACAAGGAATACCAGATGCTTCGTACATCTGCATTAAAGATCATCAGCGAATTAGGCATTACAGGCGGCTGCAACGTTCAGTACGCCCTTCACCCGGAGAGCTTTGAATACTGTGTGATCGAGGTAAATCCCCGAGTCAGCCGTTCCTCTGCTCTGGCTTCCAAGGCAACCGGATATCCAATTGCCAAGGTTGCTGCCAAGATCGCTCTGGGATATACCCTTGATGAGATTAAAAATGCGGTAACGAAGAAAACCTATGCAAGCTTCGAGCCTATGCTGGACTATTGTGTCGTTAAGATGCCGCGCCTTCCGTTTGACAAGTTTTTAAGCGCCAAGAGAACACTTGGTACCCAGATGAAGGCGACCGGTGAGGTAATGAGTATCTGTACCAATTTTGAAGGCGGCTTAATGAAAGCGATCCGTTCTCTGGAACAGCATGTGGACAGCTTAATGTCATATGACTATACAGGGCTCACTGATGACCAGCTGACAGAAACCCTTCATCTGATCGATGACAGAAGGATCTGGGTGATCGCTGAGGCATTGCGAAGAGGCTTTACCTATGAACTTATCCATGATATCACAAAGATTGATGTCTGGTTTATTGATAAGCTGGCAATTCTTGTGGAGATGGAGGAAGAATTAAAGAAAGGCCCTCTTACCACTGAGCTGCTAAAAGAAGCGAAGAGACTGGAGTTCCCTGATACGGTAATTTCAAGACTGACCGGTATATCTATAGAAGAAATCCATCAGACAAGAAAAGATAATGGGATAACAGCTGCCTTTAAGATGGTAGACACCTGTGCGGCTGAATTCGCGGCAGAGACGCCTTATTACTACTCCTGCTTTGGAAGTGAAAACGAAGCGGAGCAGACCACAGGAAGAAAAAAGGTTCTGGTATTAGGCTCCGGTCCAATCCGAATCGGCCAGGGAATTGAATTTGATTTCTGTTCTGTTCACAGTACATGGAGCTTCAGCAAAGAAGGCTATGAGACCATTATCGTCAATAACAATCCGGAAACAGTCAGTACGGATTTTGATATTGCAGATAAGCTGTACTTTGAACCTCTTACTCCGGAAGATGTGGAAAGCATTGTTGATATTGAAAAACCGGACGGAGCTGTGGTACAGTTCGGCGGACAGACAGCCATTAAGCTGACAGAGGCATTAATGAAGATGGGAGTTCCCATTCTTGGAACAGCGGCAGAAGATGTGGATGCAGCGGAAGACAGAGAGCTTTTTGATAAGATTCTGGAAGAATGCCAGATTCCAAGACCTGCAGGACAGACCGTATTTACAGCAGAAGAGGCCAGGATAGCAGCAGCAAAGCTTGGTTATCCGGTTCTTGTGAGACCTTCCTATGTACTGGGTGGCCAGGGTATGCAGATTGCCATTTCTGATAAGGATATAGATGAATTTATCGCAATCATCAACCAGATCGCTCAGGAGCACCCCATTTTAGTTGATAAATATATTGTGGGTAAAGAGATTGAGGTAGATGCAGTCTGTGACGGAGAAGACATTCTCATACCTGGAATCATGGAGCATATTGAACGGGCAGGTGTTCACTCAGGTGACAGCATCTCCGTATATCCGGCCCAGAGCTTAAACGAAGAGATCAAAGACAAACTTGTGGAATACACCAGAAGACTTGCAAGGGCGCTTCATGTAAAGGGAATGATCAACATTCAGTTTATTGTCAGCGGAGAAGAGGTCTATGTCATCGAGGTAAATCCCCGGTCTTCCCGTACGGTGCCATATATCAGCAAGGTGACTGGAATCCCCATTGTACCCCTGGCAACCAGAGTGATCTGCGGCCATACCATTAAAGAGCTTGGATATAAGCCGGGGCTTCAGCCGGAAGCAGATTACATCGCAGTGAAGATGCCGGTGTTCTCTTTTGAAAAGATCCGGGGTGCAGATATCAGTCTGGGACCTGAGATGAAGTCAACAGGAGAGTGTCTGGGAATTGCAAAGACCTTTAATGAGGCACTTTACAAAGCCTTTGCAGGATCAGGAATCAAGCTTCCCAAGCATAAGAACATGATCATTACGGTAAAGGATTCTGATAAGGAAGAGATTATCGATATCGCACGCAGATTTAAAGATCAGGGTTACAAGATCTTCTCTACGGCTGGTACGGCAAAGGTGTTAAATGATAACGGAATCAAAGCATTCCAGGTTCGCAAGCTGGAACAGGAGTCCCCCAACCTCCTGGATCTGATTCTGGGCCATGAGATTGACCTGGTTATCGATACCCCGCCTCAGGGCGCAGACAGAAGCAAGGATGGTTTTGTGATCCGCAGAAATGCAATCGAAACCGGCGTGACCGTGCTTACGTCTTTAGATACGGCAGCAGCCCTCGTAACCAGCATGGAAAACAGAGCGAAGGAGCTCACCCTGATTGACATTGCTTTAGTTAAAAATGTATAAGGAATCACAATATCATGGTATTTTATATTAATAAACAGGCTGTAGAAATTAAAACCAGGTTTGAAAACGCGCCCTTAACTTCCCCCAATGAGGCGTGTGCGGCAATGGGAATGCTATATAAGATCTACGGTCTGCCTGTTCCGGAAAAAAAAGAGATGGTCAGTGATATGAAGAAGGATTTTCATGAGGCAGTTGGAAAGCTTCCGGTTCCGTCGGAATATGCAGCTAAAATCATCAGCCTTCTTGATGAGTACTATAAAGATGATCGGGTAACAGATGAAATATATGAGCTGTTGAAATACAGCTATGAAGAACAGCGTTAATAAATATTAAAATTGAAAAAACACCTTTCGCATATAATAATGAAGCGAAAGGTGTTTTTTCAATTTTAGAATCTTACATTTGTTTTTTTACAAACTGCTTGTCAAATTCCGGATTATAATAATAGAAGTTTTTCGGATTCAACGTAGTCTTTATCTTTTCCAGTGCTTCTCCGAATCTCTGGAAGTGAACCACTTCCCGCGCCCGCAGGAATTTAAGCGGCTCCCTTACATCTGGGTCTGTAATCACACGGATTAAATTATCATAGGTGGTTCTTGCTTTCTGTTCCGCTGCCAGATCTTCCACCAGATCGGTGATTGCATCGCCCTTGGACTGGAATTCGCAGGCATTAAAAGGCACTCCTGCTGCAGCTGTAGGCCAAAGCGCGGTAGTATGATCGATATAATAAACATCAAAACCAGCCGTTTTTGCCTGCTCCGTGGTCAGGTTTTTGGTGAGCTGGTAAATAATGGAGCAGACCATCTCCAAATGCCCCAGCTCTTCCGTTCCGATATCGGTTAAAAGTCCGCCCACTTCCTTGCATGGCATGGAATATCTTTGGGAAAGATAACGCATGGAGGCTGCCAGCTCTCCGTCTGGTCCGCCAAACTGGCTGATAATCAGAGAAGCTGTTTTGGGGCAGGTATTTTTAATATTAACAGGGAATTGCAGTCTTTTTTCATAAGTCCACATTAGAAAGCACCTCCTTCCCATGGCAGGGGACCGTCGCACCAGGTGAAATGTCTCTGGTCGGGATATTTTGTCTGGGTTTTTGTTTTGTTGTTGGTATCAGGGCAGATACAGTTCATGGTAAGCGGTTCAAAATTATCCGCATAGGTTTGAAGCAGCTGTTTCCTTTGCGTCATAGCGTCCTTAAATGAATTTAAAGCATTCTCATCAAGAGGATGAGTATCCAGATAAAGATTTAAATCATTTACGGTAAAGCTGATTTCAGTTATCTGACTGAGCAGGTTCTTCTGATCGATCATGGCTGTTCCCCTCCTGTTACGTAAAATGGCAGATCAAGGCTGGGAAATATGGTCCCATGCTTTAAAGCTGTCTTTGGATCAAATGGCTGTTCCCATGGCTGCATGGGAACGGTAGCAATGGCTAAAGCTACAGTCTGGCTGGGTGTTGCAGTTTCACATCCGTTAGCAGCTACTGAATTCATAGTAACACTCCCTTCTGTTAATGATTGATTAACTCTTTTATATTATGGAGCGAAAATAAAAAAATACGTTGCAAAAATTATCCCAGTTTACCCATTGTGATGTTATTGTAATAATTGGAAAAATGAAATATAATAGAAACAACAATTATGACGGGAGAGCAGAGGATTGAGTGATAAGAAATTTGCAGTATTGATTGATTCGGATAATATTTCCGCAAAGTACATTACGTGTATTCTGGATGAGATGACCCGATATGGAGTGATTACCTACAAAAGAATTTACGGTGACTGGACAAGCGCCCAGATGGGCAAATGGAAGATGGAACTTCTTGAAAATTCTATTACACCAATTCAGCAGTTTTCCAATACAGTGGGAAAGAATGCAACCGATTCCGCTCTCATTATCGATGCCATGGATTTACTCTATACCGATAACGTAGACGGATTCTGTATTGTTTCCAGTGACAGTGATTTTACCCGTCTTGCAAGCCGTTTGAGGGAGTCAGGTAAGGAAGTCATTGGAATGGGGGAGGAAAAAACTCCCAAATCCTTCCGTGCTGCCTGTACTGTATTCACCAATCTGGAAGTTTTGCTGGATCAGGATGAAGAGGGAACCGGAGGCGGAGCCATTGGAAAAGAAGTAATTGAACAGGATATTGCTTCCATAATCCTGGAAAACGAGGATAAGAACAAGGCAACCGGTCTGGGAGAAATCGGCAACCGGCTGGTTAAAAAATATTCGGATTTTGACGTGAGAAATTACGGATACAGCTCTTTATCCAAGTTTCTCGAAGAGATGGACAGCTTTGAACTGAGAAAGACAAGCAATGTAGTCACTGTACGGATGAAGGATAACCGGACCAAAAAGCAGGAGCTTGACGATTATGCGGTTAAACTGGTAAAAGGAAGCGGAAAGAGTGGAATGGAGCTGGCGGCTCTTGGTAATGGAATGCATCGCAAATTCGCAGACTTTAAAGTAAAGGATTACGGCTACTCCACATTTTCCAAGTTTGTTCACAGCATACCACAGCTGGAAGTGAGAGAGAATAAGAATAACAGTAACTCCGTATTTTTAAAATAAATAAAAGGACTGTGAAGGGTAGGCTTAAAGCTCCCTGCACAGTCTTTAACATTTTTGCTGGTCATTACAATGCATATAATATAAATTCTGTGGGAACAAGCGCATATCCATAATAACGCAAATAAAACCGATAAGACGGGTCAATTTCATTAATAATACGTGCTAATTTCCATAGATCTTTATGATTATGATAAGCACTCAAAGCCAATTTGGGATGATACTGGGCTATCTTATTCCTGCACCCTGATAATGCACTTTCTTCTCCGCCCTCAATGTCCATCTTGATAAACGTTACTTTTCCCTCAATGTCATCATCTATGGTGACTGTTGGAGTCTTAATAGATCCGTCCTCCGTAAGCTGGCGGACAGAAGAAATACCATCTTCTTCTATATACATGAATCCGCTTTTATCACTTACGCCCTTCTCACGTACTATCACATTTTCCAGATGAAATGTCTCAATGTTTTTATAAATGTATTGGACGTTTGCGGGTATAATTTCATAACAATAAATCTGCTTATAACAATTTTTACCAAACATATTTGTATATTGTATCAAAGTATCCCCGATATAAGCACCGATATCCACGAAAACCTCGTTTTGATCACAGTGTATCAAATCAAAATCAAAATATTGACTGTAACACTTATCACAGATATCTCCAATCAATGTTTTATCAGTCTTAAGCCAATAGGAAAGGATATTTAGCATAATCTTCTTAGATCTATAATCACTAAGCTGCCCATACAGCCATTCAAAATCTTTTTTATGATTTACTAATGCATCAGCACGGTTATCCACAAGATCATATATTCCCTTATTCGGATCATAAGCTCCCCACAAGCTGCTGTAACGGTTGTAATAATTAATAATTGCATTATAAGCCGGGCCATCTTTTTTCTGACAAAATAGTAAATTTTGTTTAATCCCATCTTTGATATCTTCCAGGCTGCGTTCTTCTATAAAATTCATCAGCCGTCCAAAATATTTATCAACCTGAATTGATATGGCCTCATCCTGTACAGGATATCCTTTGCTCAGCAGTGCATTATCTTTTGTTTTAGAAGAAGTGCTTTGTTTTGACATCTTCTCACCTCTGATTATATTACTTTACTATATTATTCGATTTTGCAAGAAAAGTGTACTTACCAGATTCCAAGAATAACTTGAAGCAATAGGCTGACAACAGAAATTCCCACCCAGCAGCAAAAACCCAGGATAATTGGTTTTTTACCGGTTTTCAGCAGCCTGGGCAGATTGGTGTTGGTACCAATGGCAGCCATGGCGAGAATAATGAAAAATTTACTTAATTCTTTTATATGGCCGGTCAGGGAATGGGGAAGAGCGAAAACGGTGGTGATAATGGAGGCTAAAAGGAAATACAGCACGAAAAATGGAAAAATTTTATTTAATCCCAATTTTTCCCCGGAATTTTTCTGTTCTTTGCCCGCCCGGTACACAGCCAGAAACAATGTAATGGGAATAATGGCAAGTGTACGGGTTAATTTGACGATTGTTGCAGCCTCAAGCGTATTGCTTCCATAGATTCCGTCCCAGGCAGAAGCTGCTGCAGTGACGGAAGACGTATCGTTAATCGCAGTTCCTGCAAATAGACCGAATCCTTCATTGGAAAGACCAAGTGCGGTGCCCAGAGCCGGAAATAACAGGGCAGCTGCGATGTTAAATAGAAATATAACAGAAATCGCCTGGGCGATTTCATCGTCGTCTGCATCGATGACTGGAGCAGTTGCTGCAATCGCGGAGCCCCCGCAGATGGAAGATCCGATTCCGATTAAAATTGCACTTTTCTCAGGAACCTTTAACCTGCGAAACAGCACATAGGCGATGACAAGGGAAGTGGTGATGGTGGCTGCAATAATGGGAAGAGACTGCCTGCCCTTTTGCAAAACTGTGGACAGATTCATGCCAAATCCCAGAAGAATGACAGCATACTGCAGAATCTTTTTTGAAGTAAAGGCGATGCCTGGCCGGATTTGTTCCTTTCCTGTAAGAAACGGTGCGGCGCTCATGCCGAGAAGTATGGCAAAGACCGGTCCTCCCACAACCGGAACCAGTTTTCCAAGAAACCAGGCGGGTATTGCAAGAATCAGGCACAGTATCAGGCCTGGAACATATTTTTTCATTTGTGAATTCCTCCTCATATTTGATCTGAAGCAATTATATAGGAAAAATTCAATAAAATGAAATTATAAATATTTATTTAATGATAAATATATGTTATGATTCAGATAATACTAAAAAGGAGTACGAAAGATGCTGGATTTTCGGATGGATACCTTTCTTGCAGTGTGCAGGCATTTGAATTTTACAAAAGCCGCAGGAGAACTGAATATTACACAGCCTGCGGTATCTCATCATATCAGATATTTAGAAGAGGAATATCAAATCCGGCTGTTTGAATACAGCGGTAAGAAGATCAGCCTTACAGATGGCGGAAGAACTCTTTTGTCAGCAGCCATTACCATGAGAGATGATGAACTTCATTTGAAGAAAATCATGAAACAGCAGTCTGAGAGAAGAAGACATCTGGTATTCGGAGCTACGATGACCATTGGGGAATATAAGATGCCGGAAGCACTGATGAGATATTTAGAGGTATATCCGGACTCTTCTGTCCGGATGATAGTGGCAGACACCAGGGAGCTTTTGCAAAAGCTCAATGAAGGCGAGATCGAATTTGCTCTCGTGGAAGGTTTTTTTCAAAAAAAGGAATATGATTTTCTGGTTTATGATTCGGAACCCTTTGCCGCTGTGTGTGCCGGGGATTACGTATTTCATAAACAAGTTAAGAGAGTGGAAGATCTTCTCACAGAACGCATCTTTATCAGAGAGTCCGGTTCCGGAACCAGGTATGTATTGGAACGGTATCTGGAAGGAAAGAATCTGCTTCTTCAGGATTTTACCAATCGGGTAGAGGTAAACAACATCGGCGCCATAAAGCAGATGACTGCAAAAGGGAGGGGCATCACCTTTCTGTATGAGACAGCTGTAAAACAGGAACTGGAGGAGGGAATTTTAAGAAAGATCCATCTGGAGGATTTTGAACTGCATCATGATTTTTCTTTTATCTGGAGAAAAGGAAGTATCTATCAGACTTACTATAAAGAGCTTTTTGACTTGTTCCACACAGGGGTATAATTGGAGAAAACCACGCAGGAATCAGGGGTTTGCAAGACCTGGTAAAAAAAGAAAAAAATTGACAAAAAAGTGTTGACAATTAATACAATTCATATTATACTAATGAAGCAGTCGGGAACGAGAGAAAATAAAAGCTCCTGACAAGCACTGGGATCTTAGCTCAGCTGGGAGAGCATCTGCCTTACAAGCAGAGGGTCACAGGTTCGAGCCCTGTAGGTCCCACTGATAAGCAAGCGCTTATCAAAGAATTGAATATGGCGGAATAGCTCAGTTGGCCAGAGCACACGGTTCATACCCGTGGTGTCGAGAGTTCGAATCTCCCTTCCGCTATTTTTAAAACACATGGAAGTCTGATGTTAAGTCGGTTCTGATGTGTTTTTTTATTTGCAGGAATTGATACAGATTAAAAATTCTGGCCAGCATCAGTGACACTGGCCAATCGTACCGGGCTTTTATACCTGGTTAAAATCACTTTGATTTGCATTGGTATTATCTGGTTTTTCTATATCATAGAACTTGATCCAGTAAAAGTTGTTGTGATATACAGCACCAAGCTCTTCCTTGCTTCCGAACCAGTCAACATATTTAATCCAGCCGCCGTAAGGAGCACCAGCCGGCTGCTGGGTAGCTGGATCGATGGGATTTTGACAGATTCCGTAGTCATTTAACTCATACCAGCCGGTATCAAGCTGTACCCAGCCGCATTGAGCGTATCCGGCTTCATTAAAATAGTACCAGTTTTCTCCAACCTTTTCCAGTTTGTTTGCAGGATAGGTACCGTCATCATTCTGATACCACCATCCCTGGTCGTTACTTTTCCAGTCAGCTGCATAGGCAGTCATGCTGAATGCTGCGGCCAATAACGCAGCAACGAGAAATAATTGTACTTTTCTCATGTAAAATACCCCCGTTAAATATATTTACTTGCAGCAGGTCTCAAACCTGACTGACAAATCTAAGAATATTATATAAAAAGTGTGGAAGAAACGCAATGAAAAAATAATATTAGAATAACAAAAGTTATAAAATACAGGATTCGATCTATTTCGACAAGGCATGATGACCTTTTTCCTTTTTTTTTATATTCATTTTTGCTGTTTTATGTTATACTAAAAAATAGCAAAAAGCGGAGGGATTCCATGTACTATTTTATTGTTAACCCGAACTCCTGTTGCGGACGGGGTAAAGTTATCTGGGATAAGCTGGAACAGACTATAAAAGATTCCGGTGTGGAATATCAGGCATATTTAACTGAAAAGCCAGGAGACGCAAAGATATTTGCAAAAAATTTAACAGAAGGATGTAAGGAATCCAATGTGATCATCGCGGTCGGCGGAGATGGGACAGTCAATGAGATTCTGGACGGATATTCCATGTGCAGTTGTGTTACACTTGGTTATATTCCTGCAGGATCTGGCAATGATCTTGCAAGAAGCTTAAAACTCCCCAAAAATCCGGTCCGATGTTTAAATAAGATCCTGCATCCCAAATACTATAAATTGATGGACTACGGAGTATTATCCTATGGAGACAGTGAGATCTCCCACCGGCGTTTTGTCGTCAGTGCCGGAATCGGTATGGATGCTGCTGTCTGTCATAATCTGCTTTATTCCAGAACCAGAGGGATGCTGCACAGGCTGCGGATTGGAAAGCTGGCCTATTTACTTGTGGGTGTCAGACAGCTGATATCGGCAAAGCCCTGTAAGGGATATATTCTACTGAATGGAGTACAGAAGATCGAGTTTAACCATGCTTATTTTATTTCGACCCATATTCATCCATATGAAGGCGGAGGATTTAAGTTCGCGCCGGATGCAGATTTTGAAGACGGCAGACTGTCGGTCTGCGTGATGAATACCAGAAAAAAGAGAAAGCTTGTGTGTGTACTGCTTAATTCCCTGATGGGAAGAAAATCCGTCAACAAAGGATTCCGTTTCTATTCCTGTGAAGAGATTCACATTCATATGGACCGTCCCATGGCGGTTCATGTCGATGGAGAAAGCTGCTTCTGCCAGAATGATGTGGAAATCCGGTGTATCGGTAAGAAACTTCGTATGATCGTTTAAGATCTGATCTTTTTATATAGGAAAGGAAAAATAATGAGAATTGGACAGGGATATGATGTTCATAAATTTGCAGAAGGCAGGGATTTAATCCTGGGAGGAGTGACCATTCCTTATGAGAAGGGACTTCTCGGCCATTCAGATGCAGATGTGCTTGCCCATGCAATTATAGATGCTTTACTGGGAGCTGCTGCACTGGGAGATATCGGGGAACATTTCCCGGATACGGATCCAAAGTATAAAGGAGTCTCCAGCATGGAACTGTTAAAGCATGTGGCTGCTTTACTGGAAGAAAAAGGGTATGTGGTGGAGAACATTGATTCCACAGTCATAGCTCAAAAGCCAAAGCTTCTGTCATACAGACCCTTAATGGCTGAGAATATCGCGGGTGCGCTTGGTCTGCCTGTTGATAAAGTGAATGTAAAGGCAACAACAGAGGAAGGACTTGGATTTACCGGAAGAGGAGAAGGAATTGCCTCTCAGGCCGTTGCTCTTTTGACTTCTGTGGGTGATTACTGTTATGATGACAGAATCATGCAAAATGACTGTCAGGGCTGTAAAGGCTGCTGCAAACATGAATAACAGGAGAATGGAAGGGAGAAAGCATGAAAATATTTAATACGTTATCCAGACAAAAAGAAGAATTCATACCGTTAGAGGCTGGAAAGGTGAAGATGTATGTCTGCGGACCTACGGTATATAATCTGATACACATTGGTAATGCACGCCCGATGATCGTGTTTGATACCGTGCGGAGATATTTTGAATATAAGGGTTATGACGTGAATTTTGTATCCAACTTTACCGATGTGGACGACAAGATTATTAAGAAAGCCATAGAAGAGGGCGTTGATGCAGATACGGTATCAAAACGCTATATAGAGGAATGCAAAAAGGATATGGAAGCCATGAATGTAAAACCGGCGACTAAGAATCCGCTTGCTACGGAAGAAATCTGCGGTATGCTGGACATGATAAAGGATTTAATTGATTCCGGTCATGCGTATGCAGCAAAGGATGGGACCGTTTATTTCCGTACAAAATCATTTGAACAGTATGGAAAGCTGTCTCATAAAAACCTGGAAGACTTACAGTCAGGTTTCCGTGAACTGAAGGTAACCGGAGAAGAGGAAAAGGAAGATCCTTCTGATTTCGTGCTCTGGAAGCCCAAGAAAGAAGGGGAGCCTTACTGGGAGTCCCCCTGGTGCGACGGCCGTCCCGGCTGGCATATTGAATGCTCGGTTATGTCCAAGAAATATTTAGGGGACCAGATCGATATTCATGCAGGCGGCGAGGATTTAATCTTCCCCCATCATGAGAATGAGATCGCACAGAGTGAGGCGGCAAACGGTAAAGAATTTGCAAAATACTGGATGCATAACGCATTTCTTAATATTGACAATAAGAAGATGTCTAAATCGCTGGGCAACTTCTTTACAGTCCGTGATATCAGTGAAAAATATGATCTTCAGGTGCTGCGTTTCTTTATGCTCAGCGCCCATTATAGAAGTCCCTTAAATTTCAGTGCAGATTTGATGGAATCTTCAAAAAACGGACTGGAGCGCATTCTGACTGCTGTTGAAAAATTAAAGGGTCTTGAAGCAGTGGCCAGGACAGAAGGTCTGCTTAAGAAAGAAGACCGGAGTCTGGTAGATGCTCTGGTGGAAAAATATGAAGCATCCATGGATGACGATTTTAATACGGCAGATGCCATTTCCGCAGTATTTGAACTGGTGAAATTAAGCAATTCCACCACAGATGAGGAGAGCTCTCTGGAATATGTTTCATTATTAAAAGATACCATTGAAAGGTTTTGCGATATTTTAGGCATTATAACAGAAAAGGAAGAAGTAATTCTTGCTGAAGAGATTGAAGCCATGATTGCGGCAAGACAGCAGGCAAGAAAAGACAAAGACTTTGCACTGGCTGATGAAATCCGGGGAAAACTGTTAGACCAGGGCATTGTGCTGGAGGACACCAGGGAAGGTGTAAAATGGAAGAGAATATAATTTCACTGTCTGCTTTTGCCGGTTTTTGTGCAGACACCCTTCAGTTAAAGGAAGTAGATATTACCAGCTATTCTCCTCTTGCACTGGCCTATATCGGAGATGCGGTGTATGAACTGATTATCCGTACAAAAGTCATGAACCACGGAAGCACGCAGGTGAATAACATGCATAAGAAAAGTGCCAGGCTGGTGAATGCAAAGGCTCAGGCGGACATCATCAGAAGTCTGGTGGAAGGGGAAGAGCTGACTCCGGAGGAGATTGCCGTATACAAACGGGGGCGCAATGCCAAATCTGCCACAACAGCCAAACACGCGACAGTGGCAGATTACAGAACAGCAACCGGTTTTGAGGCTTTATGCGGTTATCTCTATTTAAGCGGCAGGCTGGAACGTTTGATTTGGGTGGTAAGCAGGGGGCTTAACAGAATAGGAGAACTGGAATGATAGAAGAATTTACAATAGAAGGAAGGAATGCGGTGCTTGAAGCATTCCGTTCCGGAAAGACCATTGACAAACTGTATGTACAGAAAGGCGTATCCGATGGTCCCATCCAATCCATATTGCGGGAAGCCAAAAAGACAGATACCATTGTTAACTTTGTGGAAAGAGAACGTCTGGACCAGATGTCTGAGGAGGGCCGCCATCAGGGTGTGATCGCCCATGCGGCTGCCTATGAATATGCAGAAGTGGAAGATTTGTTAAAGGCAGCAGAGGAAAAGGGAGAACCGCCGTTTTTATTTCTCCTTGACGGAATTGAAGATCCCCACAATCTGGGAGCCATTATCCGTACCGCCAACCTTGCAGGTGCCCACGGCGTTATTATACCGAAGCGCAGAGCAGTGGGCTTAACAGCCACAGTGGCGAAGACTTCTGCAGGTGCTCTTAACTATACGCCGGTTGCCAAGGTGACAAATTTAACAGCAGTTATGGAAGATTTAAAGAAAAAGGGAATGTGGTTTGTATGTGCCGATATGGATGGAGAGAGCATGTACCGACTGAATTTAAAAGGACCGATTGGTCTTGTAATCGGCAGTGAGGGAAGCGGAGTAAGCAGACTGGTAAAAGAAACCTGTGATATGGTTGCTTCCATACCCATGAAGGGAAACATTGATTCTCTCAATGCCTCGGTAGCTGCAGGAGTGCTGGCTTATGAAATTGTAAGGCAGCGTTTGGGATAACCATTTAGGAGATGATAAGCATGAGAAAAAAAGGTACGGCTGCTGCCGCTGTCTGTGCGGCCCTGTTGCTTTCCTTAAACGGCTGTGCGCCGGCAAACCGGATTGCTTCTGCTGATCAGACAGCAGAACCTACAGAGTGGAAAACGGTTGTTACAATTAAAGATGAGGCAGTCCCTCTTTATTCAAAACCTGCCGGAAGCAGTGTTAAGGTTCCCCAGGCATCAGGAACGGTCACTTACAGCAGCAATAACGTTCTTCTCGATGCTTCCAATACCAGCCATGGATATGTAATGGTGCAGTATTCAGGTGATTCAGCTAAAATTAAGGTTCAGATATTAAAAAGCGGGGGAGAAACTTATACCTATGATCTGAACTCCAGATCAGCGTATGAAGTGTTCCCGCTGACGGAAGGAAACGGATCCTATACAATCAGGGTGCTGGAACAGGTTTCCGGAAACCAGTATGCGGTAAAATCAAACAACAGCATAAATGTAACGCTGTCAAATGAGTATGAACCCTTTCTTTATCCCAACCAGTATGTGAATTTCTCTGCGGGCAGCGCCGTGGTTGCAAAAGGCGCAGAGGTCGCTGCTTCTGCAGCAGATGCCCTGGGAGTAGTGAGCAATGTATATAATTACGTTGTACAGAATTTTACATACGATACTGCGCTTGCCAACACAGTCCAGTCCGGTTATTTACCAAATGTGGATCATGTCCTGTCTGTGAAGAAAGGGATCTGCTTTGACTATGCAGCTGTTATGACAGCCATGCTCCGTTCCCAGAATATTCCCACCAAGCTGATCGTGGGATATACGGGAAGTCTTTACCATGCATGGGTGAGTGTATACATAGAAGGACAGGGCTGGGTGGATAACATCATTTATTTTGATGGCTATCAGTGGAAACTGATGGATCCCACCTTTGCCTCATCGGGAAAGAGTGATCCTAAGATTAAGGATTATATTACCAACAGTTCGAATTATAAGGCAAAATATACCTACTAATGAATGGAATGAAAAGGGAGTAAGGACAGATGGCAAAAGAAGTGAAAAAACAGTATTCTGCCCGGGAACTTTCTGCATTCTGCCTTCAGATATCCATTCTTCTTCATGCGGCAATCCCTCTTGATGAGGGATTGTCTGTTATGGCGGAGGATGCACAGCAGGATGAAGAAAAGAAGCTGCTGTTAAAGATGGCGGAGGATGCAGAACTGGGAAATCCGTTTTCGAAGGTACTGAAGGAAACCGGCATTTATCCGGCTTATATGGTCCGAATGACAAGGCTTGGAGAAGAAACAGGAACTCTGGACCAGATTATGGAGTCTCTGGCCGAATATTATGAAAAAGAGCATATTATGATGAAGAACATGAAAAATGCCATTACCTATCCGGCTATGATGATCGGGATGCTTTTGATTGTTCTCCTTGTACTGTTTACCAGGGTAATGCCTGTATTTGAAAAGGTATATAAACAGCTGGGGGCCCAGATGCCGCCGGTGTCAATTGCTGCAACAAGACTGGGAGGAATATTTTGCGCCGTTTCGCTGGTGATCATTCTTCTCCTTGGAATTGCGGCTTTTTTTGTCTGGATTATGGGAAGAAACGGCAAAAAGATCCTTCTGGCAGAAGGACTGGTTAACTGGCTGAAGCGAAGAAGCAAAATAGCAAAGTCCATAGCAAACCGCCGTTTTACTGCCGTTCTATCGCTGACGTTAAAAAGCGGGCTGGACCTGGAAAAAGGGATGGAGCTTGCAGGGGAACTGGTTGAGAATCCGGCAGTGGAAGAGAAGATACGCCGGTGTGCCAGTTCGCTGGAAGCCGGTAACGATTATTACAGCGCCATGAAAGATACCGGTCTTTTCAGCGGATTTTATATCCAGATGATTAAAGTGGGAACAAGAAGCGGCCGTTTGGACAGTGTAATGTCAGAAATATCTAAAAGCTACGAGGAAGAGGCAGACCTTGCCACGGAACAGATGATTGGCCGGTTTGAACCCACTGTAATAGCAGTTCTGGCAGTTTCTGTCGGCATGATTCTTTTGTCAGTCATGCTGCCGTTAATGGGTGTCCTGTCTGCCATCGGCTAGGAGGTTTCTATGAAAAAACAAAAAGAATCAGGAAAAGAACTGGCCGGACAGCTTTTATCCCTGGGGGCGTTTTCTCTTGCCGTTGTACTTTTTGTCTCCTCTGCATTGACATTTTCAAAGCGATCCGGAGAACGGGGAGCAGAGACTTTACGGGATGCCATACGCAGGGCATCGGTCCAGTGTTATGCAATTGAAGGAAGATATCCGCCCAGCGTGGAATACTTAGAAGAGAATTACGGGATTAAGATTGACAGAGACCGCTACGATGTGTTTTACAGCGGATTCGCATCAAACTTCATGCCGGATATCACCGTTAATTTACAAAATCCATAGAGAGGTGCCCAATGACAGGAAAAGAAATACCGAAAAGCCGGTTGGGAACAATCGTGTTTCCACTCCTTTTGTTTCTGGTGTTTGTGATGTGCGCCTTATTTCTCATACTGATCGGCGGCAGAGTTTATGAAAACATCAATAAAAGATCGGAGCTGACCTATCAGAAAGATATTGCGTTCAGCTATATTGCCAATAAGGTCAGGCAGGCAGATGAGGCCGGTGCCGTATCGCTTACGGAAGACGGGGGAGTGCAGGTTCTTAAATTAAAGCAGACCATAGATGACACGGTATATGTGACACAGATTTATTACCGTGACGGAAGCTTATGGGAATTGTTTGCTGACCAGAACAGCGGACTTTCCATTCATGACGGAAATCAGGTACTGGAATGCGGGAAAATCACCATGGATTTGGAGGATGATCTTCTGAATCTGAAATCAGACGGTGAAACAGGGGGACAGCTCTTTATTTCTTTAAGAAGCGGAGGGGCTGCAGATGAATAGAAAAAACAGATCCGGTGTGATGATGATGGAGATGATAGTGGCTGTATTTTTCTTCCTTTTATGTGCAGCTGTCTGTATTCAGGCATTTGTGAAAGCAGACTTGCTCAGCAAAAGAGCCTCCGATTTAAATCAAAGTGTGCTGATTGCCCAAAGTACGGCTGAGATCTGGAAGGCAGAAGGAGAAGCAGGTCTGTCCAGCCGTTCCTATAATCAGAAAAAAGATTCTCCGGTACAGACATATACCATGATGTTTGATAAAAGAGGTAACACCTCTGATCAGTCCCACGCAGTTTATTATGGAGAACTGAGGGTCATAAGCGGACTGGAAGCGGAAGTAACTGTATCTAAGGACGGAAAAATGTTATATTCCCTGACTGTAAGCCGGCATGAAGCAGATTGAGTGAAGGAGGAAGCATATGGCAAAACAGGAAATTGGCTACAGAGCCAATATCGGAACTCCTACTCTTATTTTAATATTCATGATTCTCTGTCTGGTTACTTTCGGAATGCTCTCTCTTTCCACAGCGAAAAGTGAGTGGAATCTTGCCCAGAGAAATGCAGATTCTGTTACGGAATATTACAGAGTCGATAAAGAGGGAGAGGCCTTTTACCAGATGGTCCTGCAGACAGTGGATCATGCACAGAAGGAAGAAGGGGATTTACAGGCGTTTCAAAATACTCTGTCAAAGGAACTGGGAGAGTACTATGACTCTGAATCCGGGACCATATCCACTCAGATTCCCATGAAACGGTCCCAGTCGCTTTCCATAAAGCTGAGTCCAATTCCGGATAAAGCGGGAAAGATTTTGATATCCCAGTGGAAAGTGATTCAGACAGAAGATTATGAAATTGATCAATCCCTGCCGGTGTGGAACGGCGGGAATTGACAGAGCAGGAGATTGGAAGATGAAGGTAGTAGATTTGTTGAGTTCTGCTGTGGCACAGAAGGCATCCGATATATTTCTTGTACCCGGTATGCCGTTTTCATATAAGATTGGAAGCAGGATTGTTTACCAGAGTGAGGAAAAGCTGTACCCGGCCCAGATGGAGCTGCTGATTACAGAGCTTTACCAGCTGGCTGGTGAAAGAGACATGGGGAAAGTAAGAGAACATGGAGATGATGATTTTTCCTTTGCAATTCCCGGAATCTCCCGGTTCCGCTCCAGCGTATTCCGCCAGAGAGGTTCCCTGGCTGCGGTGATCCGTGTGGTGAACTTTGATCTTCCTGATTATAAAGAGCTTCATATTCCGGAGCCGGTGATGGATGCAGCCAGGCTGACGAAAGGGTTTGTGCTGGTAACAGGACCTGCAGGAAGCGGTAAGACAACCACTCTTGCCTGTATTATTGATAAGATTAATAATACAAGAAATGCCCATGTTATCACCCTTGAAGATCCCCTGGAATATTTACACCGCCATAAACAGAGCGTGGTAACCCAGCGGGAGGTGACGACAGATACGGACAGTTACGTCACCGGACTAAGATCTGCCCTTCGCCAGGCACCGGATGTAATTCTGGTGGGGGAGATGAGGGATTATGAGACAATCCGCATTGCCATGACTGCCGCAGAGACCGGTCATCTGGTGATATCAACGCTTCATACAGTAGGAGCAGCCAATACCATTGACCGAATTATTGACAGCTTTCCTCCCAATCAGCAACAGCAGATCCGGATGCAGCTGTCCATGGTGATGCAGGCTGTGATTTCCCAGCAGCTGATTCCCACTGTAGACGGAGGGGTATATCCGGCATTTGAAATTATGTTTTTTAACAATGCAATCCGTAACATGATCCGGGAATCCAAAACCCACCAGATTGATTCGGTCATTGCCACCGGTCAGGCAGAAGGAATGCGTTCTATGGATGTTAGTCTGCTGAATCTTTATAAAGAAGGTAAGATCACAAAAGAAAATGCAATCATTTACAGCAGTAACAGTGAACTGATGTCAAAAAAAATCGAACGGGGAATTTCAAACGCATAGTTTTTATTTCATGCAGTAACACTATCTATAATAAGAACAGGAGAGTGGCATAAAATATGAGAACAGATAAAAGAAAAGTTGCGCTTGTAGGTACAGGAATGGTGGGAATGAGCTATGCTTATTCCATGCTGAATCAGGGGATTTGTGATGAGCTTGTTTTGATTGATATTAACCGCAAAAGAGCCGAGGGAGAAGCCATGGATTTAAACCACGGACTGGCTTTTTCCGGGTATCATATGAAGATTTATGCAGGAGAATATAAGGACTGTTCTGATGCGGATATTGTGGTGATCTGTGCAGGCGTGGCGCAGAAACAGGGAGAAACGAGACTTGATCTGTTAAAACGCAATGCTTCCGTCTTTGAGTCCATTGTACAGCCTGTAACGGAGTCCGGATTTAACGGAATTTTTCTGGTTGCAACCAACCCGGTGGATATTATGGCCAGGATTACCTATTCTCTTTCCGGTTTCAATCCAAAGCGGGTTCTTGGAAGCGGTACAGCCTTAGATACGGCACGACTTCGGTATCTGCTGGGAGAATCCCTTCGGGTGGATCCAAGAAATGTCCATGCCTACGTCATGGGAGAACATGGGGACAGCGAATTCGTGCCCTGGAGCCAGGCCATGATTGCTACCAAACCTATTTTATCTCTTTGCGGAAGCGGCGGGGAAGATGATATGGTATGCAGGGAAGAGTTAAAGCGGATTGAAGAGGAGGTACGGGGAGCAGCTTACCGGATTATAGACGCAAAGCAGGCAACCTATTACGGAATCGGAATGGCTCTGACAAGAATCACAAAAGCCATACTTGGAGATGAGAACAGTGTCTTTACCGTATCAACCATGTTAAGAGGGGAGTACGGTCAGAATGATGTATATGCAGGCGTTCCCTGTATCATAAACAAGAATGGCATTCAGCGGGTTTTATCCCTGTCTCTTACAGAGGAAGAGATGAAGCAGTTTGGCAAATCCTGCGATACTTTAAGAGAGAGCTTTCAGGGTATTTTATAAAAAAGAAGGCAGGAAAGGATGGGCGGTGCCTGTTCTTTCCTGATCGTTTTCCAGGTTGAATAACAGACATATTAGTGAAGTATTTGTAGAATTTTTGTAGTTTTATGTATATTATAAAAAACTTCTAAAAGACGTTGACAAATAGATTTTCCCATGCTATGATATACGAGGTTCGAGCGACGAACCAAAGAAATGCTGATGTGGCACAGGTGGTAGCGCACCTCATTGGTAGTGAGGAGGTCACGGGTCCGAGTCCCGTCATCAGCTTGTAACAAACGGGAAGTCTTAATCAGGAGACTTCCCGTTTTTGTCATATCATAAAAAGTAAAGAAGGAGGCAGGTTATTATGGGGAAGAAAAGCAGGAAGAAAAAAAGTGCATGGAATATATTTTTTCGTCCCATAAAGATCATTCTCTTCGTATTTCTACTGGCAATGGTGATGGGGTGCCTGGCTGGAGGCGTCGTATTTTTAAAATATCAGGATGAGATCATGGCATGCAAGGAAAAGGCTGACTCAATTATAAGCCAGACTTCCAAAACAGACTTCTCACAGCCAATGGATACAAGAGTTTATGATTCAGAAGGGAATTTAATCGGAACCATTAATTCCGGTCACTACGAGTATGTACCGGTCAAGGAAATCAGCGAAAATCTACAGAATGCTTACATAGCTCAGGAAGACAGAAGATTCTATAAGCATCATGGAATTGATTACAAAGGGCTTTTAAGAGCCGGTCTGGTTTTCGTTAAAAACAAAGGGGTGGCGACGCAGGGGGGCAGCACCATTACCCAGCAGGTGATTAAAAATACCTATTTAACCCAGGAGCGGACCATTCAGAGAAAGATAACGGAATTTTTTGCAGCTCCCCGGATGGAGGACAAGTACTCCAAGCAGGATATTATGGAATTTTACTGCAATACCAATTACTATGCAAACCGGTGTTACGGTGTTTCCGAGGCGAGCCGTTATTACTTTGACAAGGAAGCAAAGGATTTAACTGTCTGGGAAGCGGCAACCCTTGCCGGAATCAGTAACAATCCCTCAAGATATGATCCGGTGGCTCACCCCGACACCTCCAAATGGAAGAGGGATCAGGTAATTGATAATATGGCCCTTTGCAAATTCATAACAAAAGAAGAGCAGGAAAATGCAAAGGCACAGCCCCTTACGGTTGCCAAAGTTTATGAAGGTGGAACAAAGGAAAATTATCAGACCAGCTATGCCATTCACTCAGCTGTACTGGAGCTGATGAAGAATGACGGCTTTGTATTTCAGTACGTATTTCCTAATAAGACATCCTATGATTCCTATAAGGAAGAATATCAGGAGCAGTATCAGGCTAAGAGCGATATGATCCGCAAGGGAGGATTTGAAATTCATACCAGCCTGGATTCCAGACTGCAGGCGGTGCTTCAGGACAATATTGATACCCATTTAAAGGGATTTACAGAAAAGCAGGAGAATGGAAAATTTGCTCTGCAGGGCGCAGCTGTCTGTGTTGACAACCGGACCGGATATGTGGTGGCCATTGTAGGCGGCCGGGGAACGGATGACGAATATAACCGGGGTTTTTTAAGCAGACGGCAGCCAGGCTCCACCATTAAGCCGCTGATTGACTATGCCCCCGCATTTGAAACCGGTTTTTATTATCCCTCCAGGCTGGTGAATGACCATTTGTTTGAAGATGGACCGAAAAACAGCGGAGGCAAATATTATGGAATTGTTTCCGTAAGAGAAGCTTTAAACCGGAGTTTAAATACTGTGGCGTGGCAGGTTCTTACTGATATCGGCGTGGATAAGGGCATGAGTTATTTAGGAAAAATGCATTTTGTCGGCTTAAGCTATATGGACAATGGAAACAGCAGTATGAGTATCGGAGGTTTTACGGAGGGAGCCAGAGTTGTGGATATGGCGAAAGGCTATTCCGTTCTCGCAAATCAGGGGAAATACAGCAATAAATCCTGCATAACAAGCATGAAAAGCCAGTATGACGGAGAGATCTATGAAGGAAGCCAGGCGGATGAAAGAATCTTTACGGAAGACATTGCATATATGGTCACCGATGTATTAAAGGGAACGCTGGATAAGCCTTACGGAACAGGTTCCGGTCTGGGGCTTAACGTCCCGGCAGCAGGAAAGACAGGAACCACAAACAGCAGTAAAGATACCTGGTTCTGCGGATATACCAGATATTATACTACCGCGATCTGGGTGGGCTATGATAGTCCAAGAGCGATGCCGGGAGTTTACGGAAAGACGTACTCCGGTAAAATGTGGCATGATTTTATGACTGAAATCAATAAGGATCTGCCGCCTCTGGACTGGGATATGCCTTCTACCGTATCACTTTATAATGTGGATTCCAGAGGAGAAAAAACAGATCAGGAAACAGGAAACAAGGATTTATTCTCATCTGTGGCAGAAGCGGCAGCGAAAGCTGATTCAAGAAAATGGAAAGAGGAAGAAGCCCGTAAGCTTAAGGAGTCCCAGGATCAGATGAATCAGGCAGCAGCGGATGCAGCCAGGCAGACACTGGAACAGGCAGCAGCCTCTTTACAGGCGCTTATTGCAGAGTTTAACGGGATGGATCACCGTGACAGCTCCACAGATGATAAGATTGCCTCAGCCAGATCGTTTTTGGAACAGTTAAACGGAACAGAGACTTATGACAGCTTAAAACAGGCTCTTGATGAGGCAGTCAGTTATGTTCAGTCTCTTCCCAAACAGGACGATTCTGAGAAACCTCAGGAAATCGGACCTGGTATGGGAAAGCCGAGAGAGACCACAACCCCTGTTTTCCCAGGGGATGAAGACCCGCAATCCGGCGGAGCAGTCGGGGACGGACCTGGAGATGGTGACTCCCAGGTTGAGGCTGTCGGACCTGGAATGGAATAAAAATAGGGTGAAGTCATTGTTTTTTCCAGTTGTTCGTTATATAATGAAATTTGTCTGAAACATCACGAGAATGAAGATATAGGAGTGTGTTTATAATGAATCGAATTAGAACCAGATATGCCCCAAGCCCCACAGGCCGTATGCACGTAGGGAATCTGAGAACTGCCATGTATGCGTACCTGATTGCAAAACATGAAGGAGGAGATTTCCTTCTCCGTATCGAGGACACCGACCAGGAACGTTTTGTTGAAGGTGCTGTGGAGATTATTTATAGAACATTGGAAGAGACCGGACTTGTTCATGATGAAGGACCGGATAAGGATGGCGGAGTTGGTCCTTACGTCCAGAGTGAACGCCATGCTCTTGGAATGTATCTTGATTATGCCAGAATGCTGGTGGAAAAAGGCGAAGCGTATTACTGCTTCTGCACCCAGGAGCGCCTGGATTCCTTAAAGAAAACGGTAGACGGTCAGGAGATCATGATTTATGACAAGCATTGTCTTCACCTTTCAAAGGAAGAAGTACAGGCGAATCTGGCAGCAGGAATGCCGTATGTAATCCGACAGAATAATCCGGTTGACGGAACCACCACATTCCACGATGAGATCTACGGAGATATAACCGTTGACAACTCGGAGCTTGATGATATGGTTCTGATAAAATCAGACGGATATCCAACCTACAATTTCGCCAATGTTGTCGATGACCACCTTATGGGAATCACCCATGTGGTAAGAGGAAACGAGTATTTATCTTCTTCTCCCAAATACAATCGTCTTTATGATGCATTTGGCTGGGAAGTTCCTGTTTACGTACACTGCCCGCTGATCACCAACGAGGAGCACAAGAAATTAAGCAAGAGAAGCGGACATGCTTCTTATGAAGATTTAATTGAACAGGGATTTATCTCTGAGGCAGTGGTTAATTATGTTGCTTTACTTGGCTGGTCGCCGGTGGGAAACCAGGAGATTTTCTCTCTGGAAGAATTAATTAAAGAATTTGATTTCCGCAACATCAGCAAATCTCCGGCTGTGTTTGATATGACCAAGTTAAAGTGGATGAACAGTGAGTATATGAAAGCTATGGATTTTGACAGATTCTATGAGATGGCAGAGTCTTATATCAAAGCAGTGATTAAAAAAGATCTGGATTTAAGAAAGATCGCCGCTATGGTTAAAACCAGGATTGAAGTATTCCCTGATATAGAAAATCATATTGATTTCTTTGAGGAACTCCCGGAATATGATTGTTCCATGTACTCCAATAAGAAGATGAAGACGGACAGCGAAACCTCTCTTGCACTGCTAAAGGAGATACTTCCCATTCTGGAGGCACAGGAGGATTACAGCAATGATGCGCTCTATGCTGCACTTTCCGCGTTTGTTTCTGAAAAGGGATTTAAGACAGGCTTTGTGATGTGGCCCATCCGCACTGCTGTATCAGGTAAACAGATGACTCCCGCAGGTGCAACGGAAATTATGGAGGTCCTTGGAAAAGAAGAATCCTTATATCGAATCAGAAAAGGAATCGAACTTTTAAGCAAAGAGACTTTATAGATAAGAAGTGGAAAGCAGGGGAATGGTATATGACCGGACTCCTGCTTTTTTATTTCACACGGAGGATTACATGAAACAACAAGTGACCTATGAAGGCGCCCAGAAGGAAGCGGTTCTTCACCGGGATGGACCCATGTTAGTGTTAGCTGGACCGGGATCTGGAAAGACCTTTACCATCACACACAGAGTCTGCCACCTGATTGAAGAATATAAAGTGGATCCCTCCCGTATTCTGGTCATCACATTTACAAAGGCTGCAGCTACGGAAATGAAGGAGCGTTTTGATGCATTGATGGGAGAACCTGCCCCTTTCGTTAGTTTTGGAACGTTTCATGCCATATTTTTCCGTATCCTTAAATTTGCCTATCGTTATGATGCCAGGAATATTATAAGAGAAGACCAGAAAACCAGATTTATTAAGGAAGAGATGGACCGCTGCGGTGTGGAAGTTGAGGATGAAGTGGAGTTTGTGACCTCTGTTTTGTCAGAAATCAGTTCGGTGAAAGGGGATATGATTCCGTTGGATCATTATTATTCCAAAAACTGTTCTGAGGAGATATTTAAGCAGCTGTATCAGGGGTATGAAGACAGGCTGAGAAAAGCCTGCTTAATTGATTTTGATGATATGCTGGTGATGTGCCATGAGCTTTTCACCCAGAGAAAGGATATCCTTTCAGCATGGCAGAACAAATACCAGTATATCCTGGTTGATGAATTTCAGGATATTAACCGGGTGCAGTATGAAATTGTCCGCATGCTTGCAAAGCCTGAGGATAATCTTTTCATTGTGGGAGATGATGACCAATCCATCTACCGCTTTCGGGGAGCAAAGCCGGAAATTATGCTGGGATTTGAAAAGGATTATAAAAATGCAAAGAAGGTGCTGTTAAATATTAATTACAGAAGCACCAGAGACATTGTGGAAACGGCGGGAAAGCTGATCGCACATAACGAGATGCGTTTTTCTAAAAAAATAGTAACGGAAAAAGGACCGGGGAAACCTGTAGTTACCAGAATGTGGAAGGATCCTCAGGAAGAAACCATGGAAATTGTCAGGGAGATTCTGGATTATGGAAAAGCAGGGTATGGTCTCAGTGATATCGCTGTTATATACCGGACTAATTTAGGCCCCAGACTTTTGATTGAGAAGTTTATGGAATATAATGTTCCGTTTAGCACCAGAGATTCCGTACCTAATCTATATGATCACTGGATTGCCGGGAATCTGGTTTCCTACATGAAAACAGCCCTGGGAGACCGCCAGAGAGCGAATGTTCTCCAGATCATTAACCGTCCAAACCGCTACATAAGCAGGGATTCGCTGGAGGGCAATCCGGTAAACTGGGAGTCTGTAAAATCCTTTTATCAGGATCGCAGCTTTATGGTTGAGCGGATCGAGCAGCTGGAATATGATTTACGGATGATTAAAAACATGGCACCCGTGGCAGCCGTCAATTATATCAGGAAAGCGGTGGGGTACGATGATTATTTAAAAGAGTATGCCCAGTACCGGAGAATGAAACCGGAAGAACTTCTGGAAGTAGCGGACCAGCTCCAGGAGAGTGCGGCTGGCTTTCAGACGTTTGATCAGTGGTTTGTCCATATGAAAGAGTATGGGGAAGAACTGAATAACCGGGCAAAGTCAGGACATACAAAGGCGGAAGGCGTGGCACTGATGACGATGCACAGCTCCAAGGGACTGGAATACAAAATTGTCTATATTTTAGATGCCAACGAAGGGGTAACGCCTCATCATAAGGCGGTACTTTCCGCTGATTTGGAAGAGGAACGAAGGATGTTTTATGTGGCGATGACAAGGGCAAAGGAACGGCTTCATGTAAATTATGTTACGGAACGATACGGAAAGAAGCAGGAAGTATCCCGTTTTGTAAGGGAGTATCTGGGTAAAAATTAAGGAGGGAATGGAAAGTATGGAATCTTGTGTTCACATTTACTGCGGAGATGGAAAAGGAAAAACGACGGCGGCCATCGGCCTGGCAGTCCGTGCCAGCGGATGTAATAAAAGGGTGCTGATTGCCCGTTTCCTAAAGACGGATCATTCCGGAGAGGTGCTGGCGCTTCACTCTCTTTCCGCAATCACAGTCATGCCCTGTGAACGGAGCTTTGGCTTTTTTACCAATATGACAGAGGAACAAAAGAAGGAAGCCGGAATCTATTATTCAGAACTTCTTGATGCAGTACTTAAAAAAGCGGCAGAAGAATCCTTTGATCTGCTGGTTTTAGATGAAATTATGGCTGTGTGCAATTATGGACTGGTGGATGAGGATAAAGTGCTTCGCTTTCTCTCTGACAGACCGGAGATGCTGGAAGTGGTGCTCACTGGAAGAAATCCTTCCCCCAGGCTGATTGATCAGGCTGATTATGTATCAGAAATAAAGAAGATAAAGCATCCCTATGACCGGGGCGTAAATGCCAGACGGGGAATTGAATATTAACGTGAAGAATAAGGTCAAAATCCCTTGATTTTTGCCGGATTGTCTGATAGAGTGAAGAAAGGTGTAATGATACACCATAATATTAAGATGGAAAAAGAGAGGTATCAGGATGGCACAGGATCCTAATTTAGAGCGCGATGATATGGAACCCCAGGAGGAGATGACAGTGACACTGACCCTGGATGATGGATCAGAACTGGAGTGCGTTGTACTTACAATTTTCACAGCAGCTGAGAGAGACTACATCGCTCTGCTTCCTATGGAAGGCCCTGAGGCAGAAGAAGGAGAAGTTTATCTGTATCGTTATTCTGAGAAGGAAGACGGACAGCCGGATCTTGCGAATATCGAAGATGACGATGAATATGAGATCGTAGCAGATGCCTTTGATCAGTTGTTAGATGAAGCAGAATATGATGAACTGGTAGGCGATGACGAGGAAGAAGAGAAATAAGAGAATTAAGAATGAAAAGTCGGGAAAGGTCCGGGATATGGAGCCGGTCCCGGCTTTTGATTTTATTGTATAAAAGGATAGGAGAGATGGAAGCATGGATAAGACAGTTGATGCCAGAGGACTGGCGTGTCCGCAGCCAGTGATAAAGGCCAGGGAAGCCATGAAAGATATGACAGAAGGTACTTTAACCATTCTCGTTGACAATGAGATTGCAGTTCAGAACGTGATGAAACTGGGGAATTATTCAGGGGTGAATCCTTCTTCCAAAAAGCTGTCAGATAAGGAATATCAGGTACTGTTTTACATGGAAAAAGGAACAGCTCCGTTACAGCAGAGTACTTTAGAAGAAGAATGTGTGCCTGACAGCCGCAGGAAAGGTCTGGTTGCTGTGCTTTCCTCTGATCAGATGGGAACCGGCAGTGAAGAGCTGGGCCTCATTCTGATGAAAGGCTTTGTGTATGCCCTGACCCAGCTGGAGGAACTGCCTGAAACCATCCTGCTTTACAATGGAGGAGCCAGGTTGTCAACCGAGGGTTCTGCATCTTTAGAAGATTTAAAGACACTGGAAGCGCAGGGTGTTGAGATTTTAACCTGCGGAACCTGTCTGAATTTCTATGGACTGTCAGAAAAACTCAGCGTCGGTACTGTGACGAACATGTATGAGATTACAGAAAAAATGGCAGGCGCCCGCCTGGTTATCAGGCCATAACAGAAGGCGGCTTTCTCCCTGGCGGCATTTCTTTTCTTTATAATCTTTGATATTTCCACATGATACCAGGGTTTAACACCTTTAAATAAAGCTTATGCATCAAAAAGGTGCCTGATAAAACAAAGAATATCTCAAGAGCAGAACTGACGATACCGGTCAGGAAAAAGAGAGCCACACAAACCGCTGTGATGATCAGAAGACTCATAAAATAAGAACGATAGGCAGCCTGATTCATGCAGTAGAGTTTCCATATCACCAGATACAGACTGATCAGAAGCGAAATGGAGGCTGCAAATGACAAAAACACATGAAGAACCGCGTGAAAAGGCTGTGAATCCGGCAGGTATGGAGTTATAACGGCCAGAGCTAAAAGAAGGAGGGCAGAAGTGGTGAATACTGTCTCCTTTTTATTTCTGGGAAGAGTGCGGATAATTCGTTTTAATACATAATAAAAATACGTACCAACGATAATACCCCATAGAAGAAACAGATTTTTTCTGTCTGTCAGACTTCCAAGAACAGAAAAATTAAGGGTAAACCAGTTGGTTCCCCAGGCAAACAATACGGTATAAACAGGGATGATAATATAAGCGGTTATGGATAAAATTGTCATAAGACACCTCCCGGGTATTTCTTTCCTATAGTTTGCCACTAACTTGAAAAAATAACATAGAATAATGGGGATTTTAAAAATAGACAGGAAGAGGAATAAGAATGATTCAGTTACCGGATAAATTTATGGAAAAGATGGAAGGACTGCTGGGGGATGAATACCCGGCTTTTCTAAAAAGCTATGAGGAGGACCGTGCTTTGGGTCTCAGGATCAATCCCTTAAAGGCTGAGCCCCTGGAATTTGTTCAGGATTCGCCTTTTTTGCTTGAACCGGTTCCCTGGGCATCGGAAGGCTTTTATTATAAGGCTGGAGAACGGCCCGGAAAGCATCCATATCATGAAGCCGGCGTTTATTACATTCAGGAACCAAGTGCCATGGCAGTGGTTGAACTTTTAGATCCAAAGCCGGGAGAAAAGGTTCTGGATCTATGTGCGGCTCCTGGTGGTAAAACCACACATATTGCAGGTAAATTAAAAGGAGACGGTTTCCTCTTAAGCAATGAGATTCATCCTGCCAGGGCAAAAATTCTGGCTCAGAATGTAGAGCGTATGGGAATTAGCAATGCCGTTGTTACCAACGAGGATTCCCAATCACTATCCCTTAAATTTCCTGAGTTTTTTGACCGGATTGTGGTGGATGCACCCTGTTCGGGGGAAGGGATGTTCCGTAAGGATGAGGCTGCCAGACTGGAATGGAGCCCGGATCATGTGGCTGTCTGTGCCAGGAGGCAGAGCGAGATTCTCTTTCACGCCGCAGGGATGTTAAAGCCGGGGGGAACCATGGTTTATTCCACCTGCACTTTTTCACCGGAAGAAAATGAACAGGTGATGGAAGATTTTTTACTTTCCCACCCCGATTTTTCTGTTGTGGACAGAGGGGAACGTCCGGGGCTTTCCCGCGGAATGGCACTGTGGAGCAAAACAGGGTCAGATGAGCTAAAAAAAACGTATCGCATCTGGCCTCACAAGTCAGAGGGTGAAGGACATTTTCTGGCAGTATTAAAAAGAGGTGGGGAAGCCGGCCCTGAGAGAAAGAGGTCCTGTCCCTCCTATTTAAAGGATAAATCTGTGTGGAAAGAAGCAGAGGGGTTTTTAAAGGAATTGCTTGTAAAACCGGAAACTTTTACAGACAGAAAAGAGTATATACTTTTTGGAGAACAGCTCTACCTTCTTCCGCCTGAAATGATCGATTTAAAAGGAATAAAGACAGTTCGTCCGGGACTTCATATTGGAACCATAAAAAAGAACCGGTTTGAACCTTCCCATGCACTGGCTCTTTGCTTAAAAAAGGAGGATGTTCTTCAGTGGGCAGAGATACCGTCAGATCATGAAGATATGGTGAAATATTTAAAAGGGCAGACTCTTTGCGCCCCTTTTTCCTGGCCAGCCAGGCTGGACCAGAAAGGATGGGTGCTTATCGTGACAGATGGTTTTTCCATCGGATTTGCAAAACTGGCGGCCGGAATTCTTAAAAATCATTATCCCAAAGGCCTTCGGTGGATGTAATACCAATAAACTGCATATCTGCCGGAAGGGCGGCTTCAAAAAAAAGAGGAACTCTGGTAACCGGGTGGATGAAATCCAGCCGGAAGGAGTGGAGTGACTGCCGTTTTATGAACCGGTAATCCGGATTGTAAAGAAAATCACCCGGAAGAGGATGACCGATGGATTTTAGATGAACCCGGATCTGGTGGGTGCGCCCGGTTTCCAGGCGAAGTCCTGCGAGGGAGTAATCTGTAACAGGATCATAAAAAAGGCGCTGAAAAAAGGTCTTTGCAGGATCTCCTTTCACCGGGTCCACACAGCGTTCTATGGTAGAGTCATGGGTCCGGGCAATGGGAGCGTCGATGATTCCTTCCATAGGAAGCTCACCCTGAACAACAGCAAGATACCTTCTGTGAATCTCATGTTTTTTCACCATATCAGACAGAATACAGGCGCTTAACGGGTTTTTGGCTATGATCAAAAGACCGGTGGTATCACGGTCCAGCCGGTTGATTGCACGAAAGGTGAAAGGCTCCTGCTTTTCTTTAAAATACCAGGCCAGTCCGTTGGCCAGGGTATTGTCAAAGTTACCCTGTGAAGGGTGAATGGGAACGCCGGCCGATTTATTGATAACCAGAAGATGCTCGTCCTCAAACCGGATATCAATGGGCATCCTGGCGGGCACTATATTTTCTGAATTTTTCTCATCAGGAAAGGCAATGGTAAGCGTTTCCCCGGATATCAGTCTGTGAGTGGTATATACTGCCATACCTCCGGCTGTGATTGCATTCTCCGTATTGCGTAAGTGCCGGATGAGGCTTTGGGAGTATCCCTGTTCTAAGAGATACCGTTCTATGGTTTTATCGTTTGATGCTTCTGTGATTGTATAATTCATGGTCTTTTTCATAAGCCGATTCTATCATGAAGGAACATGATTGACAAGAAGGGACTTGAGAGTATAATTAATTTGTAAAAGCGGAAAGGGGGATATCACATGTTTAATGAAGAAACGTATGAGGAACTGGAATCAGAGTTTGAGAAAAATCATATTGAGGAAGAAGTAGAAGAGGTTTTGCTTGATCTGGCGGAAGCGCTGGCAGATAAGGGAATTCTGGATAAAGAATTGAATTTGACGGAATCCTATGGTAAGACACAGATCGTTGCAACCGGAATCTGCACGGACGAGGATGGAGAGGTCAGTGTCCTGATTAAGCAGATAAAGATCGGAAAAAAAGAATTTGAGATTAATGATTATTTTCTGTAAAACAAATGGTAGAGAAACGGAGGCAGTATACACATGAAGGGAGACCGTGATAAATATTCCCCAAGAGAGCTTGGCATTGATTTGTTATGTGATCTTGTGGGAGCATTTTTATTTAATGTGGGAATTTATAACTTTGCTGTAAATGCACAGTTTGCACCGGTAGGAGTGTCAGGTATTGCGCTTATTTTGCGCTATCTGTTCGGACTGCCTATGGGTATTACCAGCATTGTATTAAATATCCCCATTATACTGGTCAGCTATAAACTTCTTGGACGAAGCTTCCTCCTCCGCTCCATGAAAAGTATGCTGATCTTTGCACTGGTTCTGGATTATGTTGTACCCATGCTGCCGGCCTATCAGGGAAATCCTCTCTATGCATCTGCATGTACGGGTATTTTTTCCGGGATGGGTTTAACCATTGTATATTTGAGAAACTGTTCCACCGGAGGGACTGACTTCCTGGTTATGGCGATCAGAAAGATATTTCCCCATCTCACTATCGGGAAGATCTCCCTTGTGGTGGATGCCGTTGTAATCCTGGCCGGCGGACTGGTGTTTCGAAACATCGATGCAGTGATACTGGGTCTGGTATCCTCCATCGTTACAACTATGGTAATCGATAAAATCATGTACGGTTTAGGAGCCGGCAAACTGGTATTTGTGGTCACCTCCCATGAGGCGGAGGTGGCTTGTAAAATCGAAGAAGCAACCGGAAGAGGCAGCACTTTCTTAAAAGGGCAGGGCTCTTTCTCCAAAAATGAAAAGAATGTGGTTATGTGCGCATGCAATAACTCTCAGGTTGTTTCTGTCCGCAGGGCGATCCATGAGACGGACAAGGATGCATTCCTGATTATAACCGATTCCAATGAAGTTTATGGGGAGGGCTTTAAACCCATAAACGGGCAGTTTTAACTGATTACTGCGGCAGAGAGGAAGGGGGAGCATTATTTTTTCAAATGCTTCTCCTTTCCGGCTGCATGATCCACCATCCGGTCCTTTTGTAAAAAACTGGCTCTCTTCACGCTGTCGGTACCAAATTTGCTGCGGATATGATCCACAGCTTTTTCCATCTCTTTCATCTTTCTGGACTGTTCTGATTCAAATAAGTTCATCTGCATATAACCCTCATCTGATATCTTCGTAGTGCGGACTCCTAACAGACGCAGGGGTGTCCTGTCCCAGAATTCTTCCAGCAGCCTGCATGCGTGTTCGTAAATGACACTGGTGGAATCCGTAGGAGAGTTTAGCGTGGTCTGATGGGTCTGGGTATGAAAGTCCCAATCCTTGATTTCCACACAGACGCAGTCACACATCACATGATCTCTCCGCAGCCTGGCCCCCACTGTCTCGCTTAAGGATAAAAGGATGTAGCGTGCAGTCTCCATGTCTTCCACATCTTTTGACAGAGTGGTGCTGTTCCCGTAGCCTTTATTCGCAGGCTCCCTGTAGGCGACCGGGGAAGAATCGATTCCACATGCATAGTCGTGGATTAAAACCGCATATTTTTCTCCAAGAAGGTGCTTTAAATACTTTACATCGCAGGCAGCCAGCTGCCCGATGGTGTGAATGCCGATGCTCTCCATCTTCTGTCTGGCAGAATGACCCACAAAGAACAGCTCTCCAATGGGCAGAGGCCACATCTTCGTTCTAATCTCATGAGCAAAAAGGGTATGGCAGAGATTGGGTTTTTTAAAATCGGAGGCCATCTTGGCAAGCAGCTTATTCGGTGCAATGCCGATGTTTACCGTAAATTTCAGTTCCTGCCAGACTCTCTCCCGTATTAAATTGGCAGTATAAAGGGGAGCGCCGAATAAATGAATGGTTGAGGTCATATCGAGAAAGGCTTCGTCAATGCTGAACTGTTCAATATCCGGAGTATAGTCGGACAGGAGTTCCATCAGTCTTCTGGAATATTCCAGATAGATATCAAAGCGGGCGGGAACCACAGTGAGTCCCGGACATTTGCGAAGTGCCTGGGCGATGGGTTCTCCGGTCGTGATTCCATATTCTTTGGCAGGCGTGGATTTTGCCAGCACGATTCCGTGTCTTGACTGGGCATCGCCGCCTACTGCAGAGGCTATCGTCCGTAGATCAAGGTCTTCTGGATTCTGCCTTAAGCGGTCTGCGGATTCCCAGCTTAAGAAAGCAGAGTTTACATCAATATGGAAAATGAGAGGCTCCGTTGACATATCCGATTCTCCTTTTTTCTTTTATTATACCGAAAATACGTTCGGAAAGTAAAGGGGAATAATTAAAAAATACGCGGAATAGGATAAAATAAAGTCAAGGGGGAGGCTCTTTTATGAGGCATGCCAAAGGAATACTCCTGGCAGCAGCAGGACTCGCGCTGTTTTCTCTTATGGGAACATTTGCGGGCAAGCTGGCAGAAAAAGAGACCGTTAAAAACCATATATCAGTGACTTCAGAAGAAGCGGATAATAAAAAACCATTACAGACAACTGATGAACTGAATCTTTATGCCCAGTCAGCAGTATTAATGGATGCCTCGACCAACCGGATTTTATACGGAAAAAACGAGGAACTGGTACGTCCCATGGCCAGTACCACAAAGATCATGACCTGTATCATTGCTCTTGAAAACGGCAATCTGTCTGATCCGGTTACTGCCACCCAGAATGCGGCAAACCAGCCCAAGGTTCATTTAGGAGTTTATAAAGGAGAAACAATCTATTTAAAAGACCTGCTTTACAGTCTGATGCTTGAGTCCCACAACGATGCAGCCATGATGATTGCAGAGCATGTGGGAGGAAACAGAGAGGGATTTGCAAAGCTCATGAATCAGAAAGCGAAGGAGTTAGGGTGCAGCAATACATACTTTATTACCCCCAACGGTCTGGACGCAAAGGAAGAAAAAGACGGAGAAATAAAGGATCATGCTACCACTGCGGCCGATTTAGCCAGGATCATGAATTACTGTATCGGGGAATCTCCCAAAAGCATGCAGTTCCTGGAAATAACAGGAACGCAGAATTATTCCTTTACTGATGTAAATGGAAAAAGGACCTTTAGCTGCACAAACCATAACGCCCTTTTAAATTCCCTTGGCGGGGCATTTTCCGGAAAAACAGGATTCACCGGCGGGGCAGGCTACTCCTATGTTGGAGCAGTTAGAAGCGACGGAAGAATCTTTACCATTGCCCTGTTAGGCTGCGGATGGCCGCCCCATAAAACCTGGAAATGGTCCGATGCCAGAAAGCTGTTTCAGTATGGTATGGAACGGTTCCATTACCGGGATGTATATGAAGAAGTAAATCTGCCAAAAGTGCTGATAAATGAAGGAATCCCCTTATCAGGAGGGCTTGACAAGCCGGTTTTAATCGCCTGTGCCATGGCAGATGACAGGGAGAAAAGCATGAAACTTCTGCTGGCAGATGATGAGAAGGTGACTGTGAAAACCAGCGTGCCAAATAAGTTGGAGGCCCCTGTTAAAAAAGGGCAGGCGGTGGGTGTTGTTACATACATGTTAAATGGGAAAACAGTAAAGGAGTTTCCGGTTTATTTAACAGAAGGGACGAAACGCCTGACTGCTGTCTGGTGTCTGAAAAATATTATTTCCCGCTATCTTTCCATGCCGGGTTTTCCGGAAATACTCGCTTCCTCTTGAAGTTAAATTATGATATACTTGACAAAATACAATTTCCTACGACGTAATGTACTGCAGGAAAAATGGGAGGAAATGATAAAGATGAATGAGGAAAATACCGGTACCATGGGGAGAATAAAGCTTGAGAAGCTGCATAACACCAGAGATTTAGGCGGTTTGGAAACTCAGGACGGAAAGATGATACTGCCTAAAAGGCTGATCAGGAGCGGAACCTTATACGAGGCAACCGGTGATGACATCCGGATATTATCTGATGGGTGCGGTCTTGGAACAGTCATTGATTTCAGAACAGCGACGGAAAGAAAGCAGAAGCCGGATCCCCATATGCCGGGAGTCCGTAATATATTTAATCCCATTCTGGATGAAAAGACAGTGGGTATTACCTTTGAAGACGAAGAACAGGAGGCAGAGGAAGGGGAACCTGATGCAATAAAATCAATCCTTCTCCATGCCTCTTCCTTAGGCGGAAAGCCGGAAATGTATGTGGACAGGCTTTACGAAGATCTTGTTTTAAATGATCACGCCGCATACTCCTATTCCAGATTTTTCGATCTTTTGCTGGAAGCAGATGACAGGGCGGTTTTATGGCACTGCACAGCCGGAAAGGACAGGGTGGGAGTGGGGACTGCACTGCTCCTTACTGCACTTGGGGTTCAACGGGATACCATTATAAAGGATTTTGTAAAGACCAATGATTACGTCATGGAGCAGGTAAATCTCACCTGTTCCCTGATTGAAAAGGAGACTGGGGACAGAGGCCTTGCAGACTGCGTCAGGGTATTATTTACTGTTTCGGAGTCTTATATTCTCCGCGCTTTTTCTGCCATAGAACAGTCCTTTGGAACCTTAGACCATTATCTGACAGACCGGCTGTCTGTGACTCAGGAAAAAAGGGATGCGCTCAGAGCAAAGTTTTTAGCGCAATAAGTATACGAAAGGAAGTTACTGAAGTATGAATTTGAAAAAAATAGCTACGGTGCTGGCAGGAAACACCGTATATGCGCTTGCTGTTTCTTTGTTTATTCTTCCAAATGGGCTGATTACAGGAGGTACAACAGGTCTTGCTTTAGTTGCCCATGCAAAACTTGGAATTTCAATTGCTCTGTTTGTAGGGGTATTCAATATTATCATGTTTGCTGCCGGCGCATTTGTGCTTGGAAAGGCGTTTGCGCTGACAACCTTAATCAGTACCTTTTATTATCCGTTTATTCTGGGGATTTTTGAGAATCTGTTCGGCAATATGGTCATTACCCAGGACCGAATGCTTGCAACCGTTTTTTCCGGACTTTTAATCGGTGCGGGTATCGGCATGGTAATACGGGCGGGAGCGTCCACCGGAGGCATGGATATACCGCCTCTCATCATTAATAAAAAGTGGAATTTGTCAATTTCTCTTACAATGTCGGTTTTTGACTGCATGATACTTCTCTCCCAGATGATATTTTCCGACTTGGAGCAGATCCTGTATGGAATTCTTCTTGTTCTTTTATACACCATGGTTCTGGATAAAGTGCTTATGACTGGCCGGAATCAGATGCAGGTTAAGATCATCAGTAAAAAGTATGACCAGATCAGCCAGGAGATACAGAGGCGGATGGACAGAGGGACCACATTGCTTGCCAGTGAAGGAGGCCATTTAAGGGAATCCTCTTTTGCTGTACTCACTGTGATATCAGGGAGGCAGCTTTCTAAGCTTAATGAACTGGTTCTGGAAATGGATCCTCATGCTTTTATGATTATCAACCAGGTAACAGAGGTGAGGGGAAGAGGTTTTACGCTTCATAAAGAATACAAATAATTAAAAATGCGGACAAATATCTTACGGAAAAATGACTAAGGTTTACGGTTTTGGAAACACTATTGACTTCCAATCTTTACCGGTGCTATACTGTGCCCGAAGCAGTAAATGGACGCAGGGAGGAACGAAAAAGATGCTCAGGAATAGATTCGGTATCATTTGTTTTGTCATTGCACTGGCTGTATTTTTTGCAGCCGGCTGCGGAAAAAAGGGAGATTTAACCGCCGGTTCCAAAGCTGCGCAGATGACTGAATCGGAGACTGCGGCCAGCATTATGGAAAAATCCATGACGGAAAGCGGCACAGAAGGAACGGCTGCTTTACAGGAAGAGGAGCTGGGTGCACTTATGGACGATCAGGGAGAATCGGCTGACGAGACCTATGAGGGACCGGGAAAGCAGGCGGAAGCCTTTGCGGAAAAAATACAGGAAGCAGTTTCAGACCGGAATTTAGAGGCGCTGGCAGAACTTATTACCTATCCATGTGTATTTATTAATAGTGATCAGGAAACAATACTCTTAAAAAAGCAGGAAGATCTCTTAAAGCAAAATCCGGATATGGTATTTGGGGATGATTTAATGGTTGCGGTGGCCAAGGTGGATACAGCAACACTTAAGAAAACGGAAGAAGGTATCGTGCTGGGAGAGGGAGCATCCAGGATTATATTCCAGGAATCGCCGGAGGGCAGCATCGGGATCACGGAAATTAAAGAATGACTTTGTATACAACATACAAATAAGTTCGACAAAAATGTACAAATTGCTGGAAAAATCTACACCAATCGATAAAATGCCAACGGAAATTAGGAGCAAGAGACAATGGATTGTAAGAAATCCATAGTTTTTTGCTCTTTTTTTACCAAAAAGAGCTTGAAATATATCGTAATTAATTATACAATTATAATTGGCAGAAATTGGTGTTATTATATAGTCTTGTCGTTATTTTTATAACGGAGGCTATGCAAATATTACAAAATGGAGGATTGCAAAATGAGTAATTCAACACAAACATCAGCAAGTAACCGAATTCACGCTTTGCTTGATGAAAACAGTTTTGTTGAAGTCGGCGGTTATGTAACAGCAAGAAGCACTGACTTTAACATGACAGCAAGGGAAACTCCTTCTGACGGTGTTATTACCGGCTACGGTACCATCGGGGGCTGCCTTGTGTATGTGTACAGCCAGGACTCTTCTGTTTTTGGTGGGGCTGTAGGAGAGATGCATGCTAAAAAAATCACACGACTTTACACCATGGCTATGAAGATGGGAGCACCGGTGATCGGTCTGATCGACTGTGCCGGATTAAGACTTCAGGAGGCAACAGATGCCCTCAATGGCTTTGGTGAAATTTATATGAGCCAGACTTTAGCATCAGGAGTGGTACCCCAGATCGTGGCGGTCTTCGGCACCTGCGGCGGCGGCATGGCTGTCTCGGCAGCTATGGCAGATTTCACTTTTATGGAAGGAAAGTCTGCTAAGCTGTTTGTCAATTCACCCAATGCCATACAGGACAATTATACGGAAAAACTAAATACCGCTTCCGCTGGTTTTCAGAGCAGGGAAGCAGGACTGGTAGATTTTATCGGAGAGGAAGAAGAGATTTTTGATAATATCAGAACTCTTGTCACGATTTTACCTGCCAATAGCGAGGATGACATGTCTTACGATGAGTGCACGGATGATTTAAACCGCGTATGTTCCGATTTGGCAAACTATGTTGGAGATACGAAAATTGCGCTCACACAGATTTCTGATAATCATTTCTTTATGGAGACCAGGAAAGAATATGGCTCCTCTATGGTTACCGGCTTTATCCGTTTAAACGGTATTACTGTGGGCTGTGTTGCCAATCGAACAGAATCCTATGACGACAATGGATTAAAGACCATGTCCTATGAAGCGAAATTAACGGGACAGGGCTGTGAGAAGGCGGCTGAATTTGTTGGCTTCTGTGACGCATTTGATATCCCGCTTCTCACTCTGGTGAACGTAACCGGGTATGAGAACACAACAGGATCTGAAAAAACCATTGCAAAGGCAGCAGCAAAGCTTACCTATGCATTTGCCAACGCAACCGTACCGAAAGTAACCGTTGTGATTGGACAGGCACTGGGAAGCGCTTATCTTACCATGAACAGCAAATCCTTAGGTGCTGATATTGTATATGCATGGCCGGAATCAACCATAGGAATGATGGATCCGGTTGAGGCTGCAAAGATCATGTATGCGGATGAGATCGCAAAGGGAGAAGACGGAAAGGCAGTGATGGAGGAGAAGGCGGAAAGTTATCGTGCCCTTCAGTCCAGCGCACTTTCAGCAGCAAAAAGAGGATATGTTGATGATATCATCGATGCCAGTGAGACAAGAGCCAGAGTGATCGCTGCATTTGAGATGTTATTCACAAAGAGAGAGGATCGTCCGGCGAAAAAACATGGCACGATATAGAATGAGGTGACAGGTATATGAAATTAAATTTGAAACGAGCAGTAGTGGGTCTTACTATGGCAGTCTGCCTCTTTTCATTATCTGCATGCGGTGCTGCCAGTTCTAAGTCCGAAGGCATCGATGCTGATATGAAAGCGCAGCTTGAGCAGATTCCCGTCGCCTCGTATCTGGAGCTGTACACCGGTCTTGAGGACAAAGATACCGAGCAGATGCGAAAGAGCCTGGCTAAAAAGGATGAGGTGGCTGCGCTGGCAGAGGGAATCGATTCCTGGAATAATGTAAAGGGTGATTTAGGCGGTTTTGTTTCAGCTTCTGATTCTGTGAAATTGGAAGAGAGCAAGGATGGATACACTGCTACGGTCAATACCGTATTTGAAAAGAGAAATATGGATTTCACCGTAACCTTTGACCATAAGCTTTCCAAGATAACCGGTGTGGCATTTATTCCACAGTATAATATAGCTGAAAAGATGGAAAAAGCCGGTTTTAATACACTGATGGGAATGGGTACGGTATTTGTAGTATTGATCTTTATCAGTCTGCTGATTGGCGGGTTCCGTTATATCAGTATATTTGAAGAGAAAATGCTTAATAAGGGAAAAGGACCGGAGACAAAGGTGGCTGCTGAAGCCGAACCGGTATTTGCCACACCCCTTGCAGAGGAAGATGAGCTGAAGGATGATCTGGAACTGGCAGCTGTAATAACAGCAGCGATTGCAGCATCTGAAGGAGTCTCACCAAGCGGTCTTGTTGTTCGTTCCATTAAACGTGCAGCAGCCGGTAATTGGAAAAAAGCATAAAATCAGGAGGATTGTCATCATGAAAAATTATAAAATTACAGTGAATGGTAATGTTTACGATGTAACCGTAGAAGAAACAACTGGTACAGCAGCAGCATCTGCTCCGGCAGCGGTATCCGCGACCGTTAAAACAGCAGCTCCCGCTGCAGCACCTAAGAAAGAGACCGCAAAAGGACCGGAAGGTTCCGTAAAAGTAACTGCACCTATGCCAGGTAAGATTCTTGGTGTTAAGGTAAGTGCAGGACAGTCTGTAAAAAAAGGCGAAGTCCTTCTTGTTCTGGAAGCCATGAAGATGGAGAACGAAATCGTAGCACCTTCCGATGGAACAATTGCCAGCGTTCAGGCAGCTGTGGGTGATTCCGTAGAAGCAGGCGCAACTTTGGCTACATTAAACTAGTACGGAAAGATCCGCTATAACAATAAATAGCGCGGATTCCTTATGGAGGGATTAACATGGATTATATTAGTAATACATTCACCAATCTTCTTCAGCAGACCGCATTCTTCAACCTGACTGCAGGTAACATGCTTATGATCCTGGTCGCTTTTCTGTTTTTATATCTGGCGATTCAAAAAGGATTTGAACCCCTGCTTCTGGTGCCGATTTCTTTTGGTATGCTGCTTGTAAATATCTATCCGGATATTATGAAAGAGGTTGGAGCGGATGGCGCCGGCGGCGGACTGCTGCAATATTTCTTTAAACTGGATGAATGGGGGATTCTTCCTCCGCTTATCTTCATGGGTGTTGGAGCCATGACAGACTTTGGTCCTCTGATTGCAAACCCTAAGAGCTTTCTGTTAGGGGCAGCTGCCCAGTTTGGTATTTATACCGCATATTTTCTGGCGATTTTTTTGGGATTCAGCGATAAAGCAGCAGCAGCGATCTCCATTATCGGAGGCGCAGACGGTCCTACGTCTATTTTCCTGGCAAGTAAACTGGGAATGACTTCTCTGATGGGACCCATTGCAGTTGCGGCTTATTCCTATATGGCACTGGTTCCGATTATTCAGCCGCCGATTATGAAACTTCTCACAACAGAGAAGGAGCGTAAGATCAAGATGGAACAGCTTCGGCCGGTATCCAAGCTTGAGAGAATTCTGTTCCCGATCATTGTAACGACTGTTGTTTGTATGATCCTGCCAACGACCGCTCCATTAGTTGGTATGCTGATGCTTGGCAATTTATTTAAAGAATCCGGTGTGGTAAAACAGTTAACGGAAACTGCTTCCAATGCATTGATGTATATTGTGGTTATTCTTCTTGGTACATCAGTAGGTGCAACCACCAGTGCGGAAGCGTTCTTAAATTCCAATACACTTAAAATTGTTTTCCTGGGTCTGGTTGCATTTTCATTTGGAACAGCTGCAGGTGTCCTGTTTGGAAAGATCATGTGCAAGCTGACAGGAGGCAAGGTCAATCCGCTCATCGGTTCCGCTGGTGTATCCGCAGTTCCCATGTCGGCCCGTGTATCCCAGAAGGTGGGAGCTGAGGCAGATCCGACAAACTTCCTGCTGATGCATGCCATGGGGCCAAACGTAGCCGGTGTTATCGGTACTGCGGTTGCAGCCGGTACATTCATGGCTATTTTCGGAGTGAAATAATATGACCGGAGAATACAATTTCCGGCAGCAAAGTAAATGAACAATAACCAGGAGGTAAGAAAATGGCAGATATAGAAAAAAAGCCGGTTAAGATTGTAGAGACAGTTCTTCGTGACGCTCATCAGTCTTTGCTTGCTACAAGAATGACAACTGAACAGATGCTTCCGATCGTGGGGAAGATGGATCAGGTTGGTTATTATGCAGTTGAATGCTGGGGCGGTGCTACCTTTGATTCATGCCTGCGCTTCTTAAAAGAAGATCCCTGGATGAGACTGAGAAAACTGAAAGACGGATTTAAAAATACAAAACTGCAGATGCTGTTCCGCGGCCAGAATATTCTGGGATACAATCATTATGCTGATGATGTAGTGGAATACTTTGTTCAGAAATCCATTGCAAACGGTATTGATATCATTCGAATATTTGACTGCCTGAATGATATGCGCAACTTACAGACAGCAGTAACTGCCTGTAATAAAGAAAAGGGTCATGCCCAGGTTGCCTTAAGCTATACACTGGGTGATTCTTATACTCTGGATTACTGGAAAGACATTGCAAAGAGAATTGAGGATATGGGTGCAGATTCCATCTGCATTAAGGATATGGCCGGACTTTTAACACCGTATAATGCTGATGTTCTGGTTCGTGCATTAAAGGAATCAACCAAGCTTCCAATTGACCTTCATACCCATTATACATCCGGTGTTGCTTCCATGACCTATTTAAAAGCAGTAGAAGCAGGCTGTGATATTATCGATACCGCAATGTCACCACTGGCTTTAGGTACCAGCCAGCCAGCGACTGAAGTTATGGTGGAAACCTTCCGCGGAACGCCATATGATACAGGATATGACCAGAACCTGCTGGCGGAGATTGCAGCTCACTTCCAGCCAATCAGGGAAGAAGCATTAAAGAGCGGACGGTTAAATCCCAAGGTGCTGGGTGTGGATATTAAGACACTGCAGTATCAGGTACCAGGCGGTATGCTTTCTAACCTTGTAAGCCAGTTAAAGGAAGCAGGACAGGAAGATAAATATTTACAGGTATTAGAAGAGGTTCCAAGAGTAAGAGCCGATTTTGGTGAGCCGCCTCTTGTTACTCCGTCTTCCCAGATTGTAGGAACCCAGGCTGTATTAAATGTAATCAGCGGGGAACGTTACAAGATGGTAACCAAGGAGACTAAAAAAATTCTTATGGGTGAATTCGGACAGACAGTAAAACCCTTTAATCCGGAAGTTCAGAAAAAGATTATTGGCGATGAAACACCGATTACCTGCCGTCCGGCTGACTTAATTGCACCACAGCTTCCTCAGTTTGAGAAAGAATGTGCACAGTGGAAACAGCAGGATGAGGATGTTCTGTCCTATGCCCTGTTCCCCAGTGTTGCCAAGGAATTCTTTGAATACCGTGCAGCACAGCAGACAGGTGTGGATTCCACTCTGGCTGATAAGCAGAACAAGACATATCCCGTTTAATAAACTTAAAAATCAGGCCCGGAAGCCCCCTGTTAAGGTGGGAACGGGCCTGATTTTTTTAGAGCAGCGTGATTTTCATTGACATTTCCGTCAGAGAGAATATAATAGTTGTATAGTCAATAGTTGCAAATACAATTATTGTAATAATCAATGTGGAGAAAAGAAAATGAATAATCTGCTGCATTATGCCAAAAAGTACAGAAATGAATTGATTCTTGCAATTATCTGCATCGAGGCCGAGACCGTATTTGAACTGATCATACCAATGATTATGGCGGACATTATTGATGTGGGTGTTGCAAACGGCAACAAAAGCTACATTTTGATGAAGGGAGGACAGATGATTGCCTTTGCAGCAGTCGCTCTTTTACTGGGGCACGCCTGCGCCCGTCTTACGGCAGTCTGCGGCAATGGAATTGGTGCTGAGATCCGAAAAGCGGAATTTCAGAAGATGCAGACATACTCCTTTGCCAACACAGACCGTTTCAGCACATCATCCCTGGTAACAAGGCTGACCAGTGATGTTACCACCATCCAGAACTCCATAACTAACGGAATGCGTCCTGGATTTCGTTCTCCGGTGATGATGCTCACAGCACTGGTCGTGTCTTTCCGGCTGAATGCCCATCTGGCCATGGTGTTCTTTATTGCCGCCCCCCTGCTGGCAGTGATCTTATTTTTTATCATAAAGAATGTAAAACCTCTTTATGGGAAAATGCAGGGCGCCATGGATTTTGTAAACCGTACCATACAGGAGAACTTAAGAGCAGTCCGTGTGGTTAAGGCGTATGTCCGGGGCGATTATGAAACCGAAAAATTCGGAGAGGTCAATACATATTTAAAGAATACCTCGGAGCGTTCCTTTTCACTGGCAGCTCTCAATATGCCTGCCATGCAGTTTGTCATGTACGGAACCATTTTAAGCATTCTTTGGTTTGGCGGGAACCTTGTAATTGGAGAACATATGAAGGTGGGCGCACTTACCAGCTTTTTAAGCTATGTGCTTCAGGTCCTGAATTCTCTTATGATGTTTTCCAATGTGTTTTTGTTATTTACCAGGTCTCTGACTTCCTGGAGAAGAATTTCAGAAGTTCTTGTGGAAGAACCTCAGATCCGCGATGACCGTGCATCCGACATAGAGATTACCATGGGAGGCATACAATTTGATCATGTATATTTTAAATACAGGGATACTGCAAAAGAATATGTGCTTTCTGATATATCCTTTGAGATCCTTCCTGGGCAGACAGTGGGAATCATCGGGCAGACCGGCGCTGCAAAAAGCACGCTGGTCCAGCTGATTCAGCGGCTGTATGAGATAAACTCGGGGGAAATTCTGATAGACGGACAGCCAATTTATCAGTATACCCAGGATCATTTAAGGAAAGCCATTGGTATGGTTTTACAGAAAAATACTTTATTTTCAGGAACAGTGAGAGAAAACCTTTGCTGGGGAAAAGAGAATGCTTCCGACGATGAGATCAGGGAGGCATGCCGGATTGCCTGTGTGGACGAATTCATTGACCGTCTGGAAGATGGATATGATACGGTTCTCGGACAGGGCGGAGTCAATCTCTCCGGCGGGCAGAAACAGCGGCTGTGTATAGCAAGGGCGATCTTAAAAAAACCAAGGATTCTGATTCTGGACGATTCAACAAGTGCGCTGGACACAGCCACGGAGCAGAAGATCAATGATGGATTAAAAGATGCACTTCCGGATATGACCAAGATTATAATCAGCCAGAGAATCTCTTCTGTTTCCCATGGAGACCAGATTATTGTTTTGGATGACGGCAGGGTGAATGCGGCAGGTACCCATGAAGAGCTTTTAAGGGATAATGAAATCTATAGGGATATCTTTGAATCCCAGCAGAAAGGAGGGGGGCTTTCCTCATGAAACAGACAGGACGTGCAAGACCAAAGGATGCAAAAAAGACCCTTATCCATCTGTTAAACTACATTGGGCACTATAGGATTTCCATTTTGCTGATCGCAGTTCTGGTATGCATCAGTGCCTTTTCCGGGATTATGGGGACCTATCTTTTAAAACCGGTGATAAACCGCTATATTATTCCGGGAGATATTCCCGGGCTGATCCGCATGATTTTTATCATGGGCTGTCTGTATCTGGCGGGAGCACTTTCCTGTCTGATTTACAGCAGAATGATGGTTCATGTTTCCCAGCAGGTAGTGAGTGAGATCCGGATGGATTTATTCCGTCACACGCAGAAGCTTCCTCTTGTTTTTTTTGATACCCACACTCATGGAGAGCTGATGAGCCATTTCACCAATGATGTGGATACCATTTCAGAAGCGTTAAACAACAGCTTTACGCTTCTGATTCAGAGCTTTATTACTTCAACAGGAACTATCATCATGCTTTTGATCCTTGATGTACGTCTTTCCCTGATCGTTGTTTTCTTTCTGGCAGTCATGCTGCTTTATATCCGGCATAACGGAAAGATAAGTAAAAATTATTTTGCAAAGCAGCAGAGGAATCTTGGCAGCATCAATGGGTTTGTGGAAGAAATGGTGGAAGGGCAGAAAGAGGAAAAGATTTTCCGCCATGAAAAACAGGATTTTGAGAAGTTCTGTGAATTAAACGAAGCACTTCGGCTTTCCTCTACAAAGGCATCCATTTACACCGGTATTACAGTTCCTACGATTGTTGCGCTGTCTTATTTTAATTATGCAGTTTCTGCCTGTGTGGGAGGTTTGTTTGCAATCTCAGGGCTGATTAATCTGGGCACTCTTGCCTCCTATCTGGTATATGTAAGACAGAGCGCCATGCCCATGAATCAGTTTACCATGCAGATTAATTTCCTGATGGTTGCCCTGGCAAGTGCGGAGAAAATCTTTCTGATGATGGAGGAAGAGCAGGAAGTGGACGAAGGTAACGTGACCCTTGTTAAGGCGGAGGAAGGGGAGAATGGAATTCTCGTGGAATCCCAGACTTATACAGGACGTTTTGCATGGAAGCTGCCTGATGAAAAAGAAGGATACAGACTGGTTCCTCTAAAGGGAGATGTTCGTTTTCATGAAGTTGTTTTTGGCTACAAACGGGAATACTCCATATTAAACGGAATCAGTTTATACGCAAAGCCGGGTCAGAAAATTGCTTTTGTGGGCTCTACCGGGGCGGGAAAAACCACCATTATCAATCTGGTCAACCGGTTCTATGAATTAAATGAAGGTCTGATCACCTACGATGGAATTGATATACGCCTGATAAAAAAGGATGATTTAAGGCGTTCCATTTCCCTGATTGTCCAGGATACTCATTTATTTACGGGTACGATTGCCGATAATATAAGATATGGAAGGCTGAATGCAACTGAGGACGATGTACGGGAGGCTGCAAGAATTGCAAATGCGGATTCCTTTATCAGAAGACTTCCTGCCGGCTATGATACTCTGCTTGAAAATGACGGCAGTAATTTATCCCAGGGGCAGAGACAGTTAATCGCCATTGCCCGGGCTGCCATATCCCGCCCGCCGGTACTGGTGATGGATGAGGCCACCAGTTCCATCGATACGCGGACCGAAAAGCTGATCGAGAAGGGGATGGATACACTGATGAAAGGCCGGACCGTGTTTGTCATTGCCCACAGACTCTCAACTGTCCGAAACTCCCACGCTATTTTAGTTCTGGAAAGAGGAGAGATCATTGAACGTGGAAATCATGAAGAACTGCTTGCAGAGCAGGGCAAGTATTATCAGCTCTATACAGGGCAGTTTGAACTGGAATAATAGAAAGAAGGAGGCAGATTGTGAAGAAAAAAAATATCAGGGAACTGCTGGTACGGGGGGAAAAGGCGAGAAAGCAGATTTTTTTTCCGCTGTTGTCTGATCTGGGGCTGACACCAGGTCAGGGGCAGGCGAAAATATTATATCATCTTCAGCAGGAGGACCGCATTACCCAGAAAGAGCTGGCAGACCGATGCAGAATTGATGCGGCAGCGATGTCAAGAAACATTGATAAGCTTGAGGGACTGGGGCTTCTTGTCCGGGAAAGCAATCCCGACTGCAGGAGATCATTTTCTATCTGCCTGACAGAAAAGGGATATGAGGAAGCTGGGGAAATACGAAAGGTATTTGAGCAGTTCGAGGAGATTGTCAGTGAAGGAATCTCACAGGCAGATATCGATGTATTTTACAGGGTTATGGAGCATATGTGCGCCAATATGGAACGTTATAGTGCCGGAGGCGGTGAAGAATAACAAAAGTCTCCATGTTCATAACGATCATATGGCAAAGTATTCTCTTATATAAAAAGCCATCAGCAAATCAAATTTAATTTTGGAATCATCCAGTTCAGTTCCTGACAATTCTTTGATTTTTTTCATCCGGTATATGACCGTGTTCCTGTGGGTGTGCATTTTATCGGCTGTTTTCAGCAGATTGCAGTCAGACAGAAGGAAGACTTTTAACGTTTCCATGTAATCAGTATCATGGGCGGAATCAAAGTCTTCCAGCGCTCCCAGGCTGTTTTTGTATATAGACTGCAGCAATTCCGGATCAGAAGATGAAAAAAGTATCTGAAAAAATCCCAGTTCATCAAAATTAACAGAAGGAATACTCCAGAAAATAGAGGCGGCCAGTGCAAACCGGGCGCGTTTATAGCAGGTCCCTGTTTTTTCCAGGGAATGGAATTCGTTGCTGATTCCCAGTGTGATGCCATCATAATACATAAGAATATCCATGATTTCACTAAGAGAAGGCGTAGACTGGGAAGCAAGATAAATTAGGATATGCAGATTATCATGTTCAAAAAGATGGTATTTTAACTGAAGACGGTTTAAGGAAAAGGTGATTCTGGTTGCATTGCGCAGGTTGGAAATTACAATGATCCGATAGTCGGATGCAGTGGGGAAACCGTTCTGGTTTAAGGTCATAAGAGTGGTCTCGTGAAGCGTGGTCTGATAGAGAGCACCCTGAAACGCCGCATTTAAATGGTCCACACTCTGCGTATTTTGAAGGAGGGCTTTACAGTAATCCTGCATGATATCCACCAGATGTACTTTCCAGGGCATGGTAATTAAAGGGAATCTGCTGATTTTGCAAAATTCCAGAATTTCAGCCGTGATGTCTGCTGTTTCTAAATATTTACCCACATTAATGATAAGTCCGCTGCAGTTGTAAGTCACCAGTGAGCGGATAAAATCCAACAGGCAGGTTCCGCTTTGGGTAAACAGACCAGTGGTGATAACCAGCTCCCCTCCCTTTAAAAAAGACATATTTTGTATATCCTCTGCCAGATAGATCCAGGAGACTGAGTTTGACAGTCCGTTCTCACCGCTGTGAAGGGTGAGACTGTATTGATCAATGCCAGAGTGATAGAGATCAGAAACTCTTGTTCTCATAGTAGTTACCTCCCTTCTGATTGAGGGTAAGTATATCACACATTGTACTTAAAGTACAATAACCAGTAAAAAGATTGGAATCTGCAGACATTGCAGGGGAAACAGGGAGGGAGTATAATAAACGCTATAACAAATACCTTTAGAAAAGAGGTGTACCATATGAAAGAAAAGTTTGTTGTTACAATAACAAGACAGTTTGGCAGCCTGGGGAGGCCCATCGCCAGAATGGTCAGTGAGAATCTTGGTATCGAATATTATGACAGAGACATCGTTGAGATGACATCGAAAGATTTAAATCTTCCGGTCTCTGCTGTCAGCGATGTGGAAGAAAGTGCCAAATCAGCATTCTTTAATATGAACTATCCTCTTGGAATGGGGACCACCGCCATTCAGGATTCTGTCTTTGCAGTCCAGAAAAAGATAATCATTGATCTGGCTGAGAGAGAATCATGTATCATCGTAGGAAGATGTGCGGATCATATTCTGGAAGATTATAAGAATATTATTCACATTTTTATATATGCCCCTTATGAGGCAAGATTAAAAAACTGCGTTGAGCGTCTGAACATGAGACCGGATGAGGCAAGGAAGATGATCGCCTCGGTTGACAAGGCGAGAGAATCCTATCACAGGCATTACTGCGGTTATGTCATGTCAGATAAGGAGCATAAGCATGTAATGATTGATTCCAGCCTGTTGGGCGTGGAAGGCACCTGTGAAATCTTAACAGAGATTATCCGTAAAAAATTTCAGAATATGCTGTAAAAAAATATCCACATATAACATTCCGGGCAATGGAGCTTTTGAAAAAAAGACATTGCCTTTTTTGTTGTATCAAAAAGGATAAAAAGGAGGTTCATCATGCTGCAAATAAAAAATCTGTCTAAATGCTTTGAAGATCTGGAAGTTTTAAGAGATGTCAATCTGTCAGTAGAAAAGGGTGAAGTAGTGGTGATTATAGGACCTTCCGGATCGGGTAAAAGTACGCTTCTGCGCTGTGTTAATCTGCTGGAGAGCCCTACAGGAGGAGAGATCCTGTATCATGGAGAGGATATCACGCATTTAGGAAAAAAGGTCACAGATTACAGAAAACAGGTGGGAATGGTATTTCAGAGATTTAATTTATTTCCTTTAAAAAACGCCCTGGAAAATGTAATGTATGCACCCGTCAAACTCAATAAGATTCCTGTTAAAGAGGCAAAAGAACAGGCAATGGATCTTCTTGGAAAGGTCGGACTGGAAAACAGGGCACATGCTTATCCTTCCGCATTATCAGGCGGACAGCAGCAGCGTGTGGCCATCGCACGGGCGCTGGCAATGAAGCCTGAGATACTTCTCTTTGATGAGCCGACTTCCGCTTTGGATCCTGAGCTGGTAGGGGATGTGCTGGAGGTAATGAAACAGCTGGCAAAAGAGGGAATGACCATGATTGTGGTCACCCATGAAATGGGATTTGCAAAAGATGTGGCAGATCGTGTGATCTTCATGGATGGCGGGTTTGTGGTAGAAGAAGGGGCTCCGCAGGACATATTTACGAATCCACGGAATGAAAGAACCAGGACATTCTTGTCCAGAGTACTCTAGGGAGGTGAAGGGATGGAACTGAATTTTGGAAAAGCAATTCATACGCTGGGCCCCAGCCTGTTGGGAGGAGTGGGAATTGTTCTTTATATAACACTTTCCGGTTTTTTCTGTGCACTCACTGCAGCTCTTATCATTGCAATCGGACGCCTTTCAAAAAACAGGGTGCTCAGCCGGATTTTATCGGTTTTAATTGAACTCATCAGAGGAACACCTCTTCTGGTTCAGCTTTTTTATATCTATTATGTGATTCCGACTCTGTTAAACGGAATCCTCGCCATGGCAGGGTACGAAACCAATATACAGCTGAAAGCATCCACCTGCGGAATCATCGGATTTGCCGTTAACTACGGCTGTTACATGTCAGAAGTCATCCGTTCTGCAATTCTTGCAGTAGACCCCGGGCAGAGAGAGGCTGGGCTGGCACTGGGATTTAGTGAGGCGAAGGTAATGTTTCATTTTATCATACCTCCGGCACTGAGAAATTCCGTACCGGTGTTTGGAAATTATCTGGTTATGCTGATAAAGGATACGTCCCTGCTGGCAATGATCTCTGTGCAGGAACTTCTTCTTCGTACAAAAACCTACGCTTCCCAGACATTTCTAACGGTAGAAGCCTATACTCTTCTGGCAGTTGTCTACTTATTACTCAGCATTCCCCTTTCCCAGTTAACCGGGATTCTGGAACGCAGACTCAAGCGTATGCCGTAAATTTATATGAATCTATCAACAAGAAAAGAAAGGCAGGAGAATTATGAAAAAAATGAAAACAGGAAAAAGAATCGCAGTGCTGGCAATGATGACCGCAGTTTTACTGACCGGCTGCAGCGGGAAGGAGGCAGCAGGAAAAGACACAGAAGCAGGCAAGACACAAAACACCGCTTCCGGTCAGAGTACAGGAGAGTCTGCCATGTTAAAGAAAATAAAGGAGAAGGGATCAATACTGATTGGTTCTTCCAACGATGCGCCATTTTGCTATAAAGATGTGGAAAGCGGACAATTAAAGGGAATTGATATTGAAATCTTAAAAGAAATTTGCAAACGCATGGGAATTGCAGATATCGAAATGAAGGAGATCGATTTTTCCAATCTTCTGGTAGAGCTGAATAACAACAATATTGATATGGTAGTCGACGGTATGTATGTAAAGGATGAGCGGCTGGAAATTGCAGCGTTTACAGATAAATGGTATCAGGAGGGTGAGGCAGTTGTAATACCCGCTGATTCAGACATTAAAAGCAAAGAGGATTTAAAAGGCAAAAAAATTGGTGCACAGCCAGGTACTGCATTCTATGAAACTGCACAAAAATGGCTGGATGAAGGAAAAATAGGGGAGCTTCTTGCATTCGACAATCAGGCAACACTGATGACGGCAGTTAACACGGGAAAGGTTGACGCAGTTGTGACTGACGGTATTGTCGCAGGCTTTACACTCTCTTCCGACAGTTCTTTAAAGCTGAAGCTTTTAGCGCCCTACGAAGCGGAGGCCAGCGGACAGATCGGTGCCGCAGTCCGTTTCCAGGATAAGGATTTCTTAAATGAAATCAACAAGTGTCTGAGTGATATGAAGGAAGACGGTACATTATCAGGAATATTAAAATCCTATGGTCTGACTGATGACTATTTTGTTGGAGCAGAGGAAGGGAAAACAAAGAACGTAAAATAGTAGTGAAAGAGAGAGGCATTTATATGGATTTTCAATATTACCTGCCGGTTAATCTGGTATTTGGACGGGGAAAAGCGGATTTAATCGGAGAAAAAGCGGCTTTACTTGGAAAGCGGGCGCTTATTGTAACGGGAGGCAGGAGTACAAAAGAATCCGGTCTCCTTGCCAGAACGGAGGAACTGCTTAAAAAGCAGGGAGTTTCCAGCGTGCTTTTTGATAAAGTGGAGCCCAATCCTTTAACCACTACAGTATATGAGGGGGCCAGCCTCGCCTCAGGGGAAGCCTGTGATCTTGTTGTCGCTCTTGGAGGCGGGAGCAGTCTGGATGCAGCAAAAGGAATTGCCTTTCAGGTAGTAAACGGTGGAGATATCAACGAGTACATTTTCGGCAGAAAGGTCAGCGATAAGGCACTTCCAGTTCTTGCAGTTCCTACTACCTGCGGGACCGGAAGTGAGGGCAATGGTTTTGCCGTTATGACAAACCCGGATACGTCAGATAAAAAATCACTCCGGTGCAGTGCCATTGTTCCTGCATGTTCCATCATTGATCCGCTGCTGATGACCACCATGCCGAAAGCAGTATTGGCGTCGGTAGGCTTTGATGCCCTCTGCCATAACATGGATGCTTATATATCAACCATATCACAGCCGCTTACCGATATGATGGCATTGGAAGGAATCCGGCTTGCTGCAGACAGCTTAAAGAAAGTCTATGATGACGGTAAAGATTTAGACAGCTGGGAAAAACTGTGTTTTGCAAGCACTTTAGGCGGAATGGTAATTAACACAGCGGGAGTGACTGCGCTTCACGGAATGGAGCACCCGGTCAGCGGGCTTAAAAATGCGGTTCACGGCAGAGGGCTGGCTGCACTGGCTCCTTATGTCTATGAAGCTTCCATAAAAGGCTCGCCTGATAAATTTGCAGCCATGTCAAAAATGCTGGGAGGGAAAAATGAGACTGATTTTGTCAGCCAGATCAGGGACTTAATTGCAGAACTTCATTTGACAGAAACCCTGGGAGATATGGGAATCAGGGAATCTGACGTACCATGGCTGACAGAAAACTGCATGAAGATATCTGCCGCCAGTATTGCAAATCATCCGGTCATATTTAGCCGGGAAGAGATAAACAGTATTTATACAAAATCAATATAAATTGCCTCATAATGGCAAAAAGGAGGATCTTATGCTGAGAGATACATTACCAGAAATAAAAACTCTCCTGCCGGGACCGAAAGCAGAAGCTGTTTTAAAACGGAGAGAGGAAGCGGTGCCAGGTGCCATTAAATCGGTATATCCCTGCGTGATCAGCAGGGGAGAGGGCGCTATGCTGGAGGATTTGGATGGAAACCGGTTTCTTGACTGGGTAGGCGGTGTGGGTGTATTGAATATTGGATACAGCCATCCGGAGATTGTAGAAGCGGTTAAGGAACAGTCGGAAAAATATTTTCATGGAATGATGAATATTGTTACCCACGAAGGATACATAGCGCTTGCCGAAAAAATGAACGAGATTGTTCCCCTCAAATCAGAAAAAAGAAAAACCATGTTTGCAAATTCCGGAGCTGAAGCTATCGAGAATGCGGTAAAAATTGCAAAATCCTATACAGGAAGGCCTAATATTATTGTATTTTCCGGAGCGTTTCATGGAAGAACCCTTCTTGCTGCCACGATGACTGCGAAAAAAACATATGCGTTCGGGATCGGGCCGTTTCCAGATGGAATTTACCGTGCAGAATTCCCGTATTTATACAGAAAGCCGGAGGGATTAAGCGATGCAGCAGCAGTTGACTATTATATGGAAAAACTGCAGAAGGTGTTTGATGAGGCTTCTCCTGCAGAATTTGTGGCTGGAATTGTGGTAGAGCCGGTACAGGGGGAGGGCGGTTTTGTTCCGGCTCCCATGGAATGGGTGAAGGCGTTAAGGAAAATCTGTGACGAGAAAGGTATTTTGCTGATTGCTGATGAGGTGCAGACCGGTTTTGGACGTTCCGGCAGAATGTTTGTTTCCAACTACTGGAAGGATGCCGGCTGCGCTCCGGATATTCTGGCTTCCGCCAAATCAATAGCCGGAGGATTGCCCTTAAGTGCAGTCACTGCATCAGCAGAAATATTTGACGGTGTAAAGGGCGGAATTATAGGCGGAACCTTTGGGGGAAATGCGCTTGCATGCGCATCTGCTTTAAAGGTAATTGAAATTATGGAGAGAGAAGATCTGTGTTCCCGTTCCATTAAGATATCAGATATATGCAGGAGCCGGTTCGAATTGTGGAAGGAAAAATTTGAAGAGGTAGGAGATGTGAGAGGAATCGGCTGTATGATGGGAATTGAGTTTGTTACGGATAAACAGAGCAAACAGCCTCATACAGTTCTGGTGAGAGAGCTGGTTGACTACTGTGTCCGCCATGGCTTAATTGTGGAGAGTGCAGGTGCATATTCCAATGTGATCCGTTTTCTGTGCCCGTTAGTGGTGACGGATGCACAGCTTGAAAGCGGGCTTGCTATTTTGGAATCCGCGATTGAATCCTGCAGGTAAGAACAATAAAAATTAAGATCAGCAGGTTTTTCCGGCAGCAGGGTGTTTATGCATCCTGCTGTTTTTATCATTTGTATAAAATGAAAGATTTTCTTACAAATATTTCCAATTGGCTGAAGATTAACTGATTCTGTTGACACATGGTATCATTTGTCATTATAATAAAATAGTGTATGATTTACATATAACTGGAAATAAAAATACTTGAGTGTATCATGGGAGAAACAGATGAGAAAGTATAAAAAAGCTGGTAAGATGGCAGCAGTTCTTGCCGGTATTCTGGTGATTAATTCTTTTACAGGTCCAATATCACCATACATAGATACGTATGCTTATACGAATAAGGCGGCAACGGTAAACGCTACAACACTGAATGTGAGAAGCGGACCGGGTACTTCCTATTCAATTGTTACGAAACTGACCAACGGAGCTTCCGTCACTGTGGTCAATGAAAAGAACGGAACAGACGGAGCGCTCTGGTATGAGATACGTTTTAACAATTCCAACGGTCAGGCAGTGACAGGTTATGTTACAAAAAGCTATCTGAAATTTGCCGCAGTTTATACCAGCAATGCTGATTTTGAGTCAAAACTGTCTGCACAGGGGTTTCCCGAAAGCTATAAGGTGCGTTTAAGAGCGCTTCATGCCCAATATCCCAACTGGGTGTTTACTGCGCAGAAAACCAATTTAGACTGGAATACCGCAGTGAAGGAAGAAAGTCTGGTGGGTAAAACCCTGGTACATACCAACAGCATGTCATCCTGGAAATCTACGGAAAACGGAGCTTATGACTGGAATAACAGCACCTGGGTCGGATTCGATGGCAGCAGCTGGGTTACCGCATCCCAGGATATTGTCAAGTACTATATGGATCCAAGGAATTTCCTTGATGAGACCAATGTATTTCAGTTCCTGACGCATACATATGACAGCAACAGGCATACACTGGAAGGATTAAATACCATGGTTAAGGGGACATTCCTGTCAGGAAGCACCTCGAATACCGGCACCTCCCAGGGATCTGCAGTTACCACGCCGGAAAGCGGATCTTCTACGGATTCAGGAAACAGTGCCGGCCCCGGAGCCAATATCGGGCCTGGCGGAAAAACAGAAACTCAGGGTTCCTCTTCCGGCAATGTAAGCCTGGAATCACCCCAGGCCTCCATTACACCCAACCATGCAGCAGTTCTTATGGAATATGGACCGGGAGCAAGTCTTACGGGACCTTCTGCCGACTCACCTGCAACAGGAACCACCACAGGAAGCGGCGCTTATACGAATATGATTATGAATGCAGCGACTCAGTCAGGTGTGAACCCTTATGTACTGGCTGCCATGATCATACAGGAACAGGGATCGGCAGGTACCGGCAAAAGCATTTCCGGCACAGAATCAGGCTATGCCGGGTATTACAATTTCTTTAATATAGAAGCATACCAGTCCGGTAACATGACTGCTGTGCAAAGAGGCTTGTGGTGGGCATCTCAGGCAGGCAATTACGAGCGCCCGTGGAATACACCGGAAAAATCAATTTTGGGCGGTGCGTTATATTATGGTAATAACTACGTAAAAGTTGGGCAGGATACATTTTATCTGAAGAAATATAATGTACAGGGGTCAAATCTTTATAAGCATCAGTATATGACCAATGTACAGGGTGCGGCATCTGAAGCAGCAGTATACTCAAAAGCTTATAACAGTGATATGAAGCAGAGCGCACTTGAATTTAAAATACCGGTTTATAATAATATGCCTGAAAATCCATGCAGCCAGCCAACGGGTGACGGTAATCCCAATAACAAGCTGTCAGGACTTAGTGTGGATGGATTTGTTATGACACCAAGCTTTGACCGGGATACCAGGGAATATAACCTGATTGTAGATTCTGGTGTGACCAGTATTAAGGTGAACGCTTCTGCACTGAATTCTGCTTCTTCCGTAAGCGGAACCGGGACTATTGCGCTTCAAAGTGGCAATAATGATATTAAAGTTTCCGTTACAGCACAGAACGGTAATGTGAGGGAGTATATTCTTCATGTAGTCCGTCAGGCAAATGGTCCTACCTACAGTTCCGGCAGCAGTACCCCAGCCAACCCTGGTTCATCAGGCGGTAACAGCTCCTCAGGAGGCAGCAGCTCTTCAGGCAGCAACAGCTCCTCCGGCAGCAGGGGACCGGGAGCTTCCGGTTCTTCTTCGGGAAATGAAGCAGGAACACCGGGCGGAAGCAACATTACCATAGCGCCGGATGGTTCCTCCAATATATCGGTACAGGCATCTACCGGAGTAGTGAAACAGGGACCGGGGCAGTCGGCAGATGTTACCAGTCCTGCCCAGACGCAGGCTCAGACACAGGCTCAGACTCAGACTCAGGCGCAGCAGACCCAGTCAGCCTCTGCCGGTACCGCTTCAAAAGGTAGCAGCGACATCAATGGAGACGGAAAATTCAACAGCCTGGATGTGCTGAAGCTGCAGAGATATCTTCTTGGTCTGGAGACCTTATCAGAGGCAGGAAAAGCAGCAGCCGATTTAAACGGTGACGGAAAAGTGAATTCTCAGGACCTTCTTCTTTTGCAGAAGAAAGTACTTGGAATGTAAGTTTATGAAATAGGAGATTATATGAACAGGAAACTGAAAGAATTGATCACCAGCTTTATGCTGGTTTGTATGATGGCTGTATTAAGCCCCTGGGGCCACATGGTATCCTTGGCAGCAGAGGCGAAGATTTCATTTTCCGATCCTTCTGTTATGGTAGGGAATGATGTGACCGTGAATATGAAAGTGACCAGCGATACCGCACTGGGGACTGCAGAAATCATGCTGTCTTATGATCCCGGAATCCTGGAATTTGTAAGCGGAACCAATGCCAATGGCGGAGCCGGGGCGATCAAGATCCTTGGTACCATGGATTCTGCAGATCAGAAAGCCTTTAATTTTACTTTGAAATTTAAAACATTAAAAGCCGGAAGCGGAAAGATAAGCGTCACTTCCCAGGAGATTTATGATGTGAATTCCGGTGCGGTTACTCTGTCAAAGCAGGGAAGCGCCACTGTGAAAGTTACATCACCTGCAACAACTTCAAAGGATGCCACATTAAAATCCTTAAAGATTTCTCCCGGAACATTAACTCCTGCTTTTTCCGCATCTGTGGACAGCTATACGGCAGAGGTTGATGCCGGCACAGCGGATCTGGTTGTCAACGCAGTTGCTTCCAATGCGGGAGCACATGTTACCCTTCAGGGTGAAAAAGGATTGAAAGCCGGAGAGAATCAGGTTGTCGTCAAAGTTACGGCAGAAGATGGGCAGACTATCAAGAATTATACGATTAAGGTCACGAAACCGGAAGGCGGAGAAACCACTCCTGCAGCCAGTGATGGCGGGGAGACCAGTGAAGCTGAGTTCAGCTCCGCTTCCGTGACCATTCATGATATAGTGTACAGCATTGCTTCTTCATTCGACGAATCCGCACTGCCGGAAGGATTTGAGGCCAAAACCTATCAGTATAAAGGAACTGAGGTGATGGCTGGAAAGGGACTGGAGAAAGATATTCTTTTATTATACTTAAAGGATGAGGGCGGTAACGGCGGATTCTTTATCTATAATGAAAGTGCGGACAGCTGGTCTCAGTTTGTTGAGGTAAAAACAACAGAAAAAGCAGTTGTGATCATGCCTCTTGATAAAGACACAGCGGTTCCGGAAGGCTTTAAAGAGCAGCAGATTGAAATTGACGGAATTAAAGTAACCGGCTGGGTTGCCAATACAGAATCAAAAGCTGAATACTGCCTGTTCTATGGAATGAACTGGAATGGAGAAAAGAATTTCTACCGGTATGATCTTTCAGAAAAGACAGTTCAAAGATATTTTGCTTCCGGAGTCACCAATGACAAATATGTGGAGCTGGCGAAAACCTACAGTGATCTGCTAAAGGATTATCACTTACAGTTTTATATTTTAATTGCAGTCAGCGTACTGGCTCTTGCGTTACTGGTAATCGTAATTTTCCTGATTAAACGGGGCGGCGGACCGGATTTAAGGCCTGATGAACCCTATCATGATAATAAGAGGAAGGACGAGCCTGAGAGCCGCAGGGAGAACCGTGTTAAAGATGCACCGCCTGCGAAAGTGAAACGTTACAGCAGAGAGGAATACAGCGAAAGAGAACGGACCGGCAGACTGGACTCCGGTTTTGAAGATGATATCATGGACGAGCCTGATACGTTCATTCCCAGGACCCCTGTTTATGAGGAAGAGGATGATTTTATGGAAGAGTCAAGCCTGGAAGAGATGGAGCAGAATTTAATGCCTGGAGTAAGGGTACATCAGACGCAGCCGAAGGAAAGGGCAGTCAATGCCCGAAGAAATCCAAAGATGAATGAGAATGAGGATGATGACTTTGAATTCATGGATCTGGATGACTGATCAATCATATAAATTTAAATAATAAGGAAAGCGCCCTTTTTCACGGGCGCTTTCCTTATTATTTTAGTGGTCATAATCATTTTCTTATTAAATCCTGTCATCCATAAAACTGATCGATTCATGAAGATATCTGATATTTCTTTTTCTATCTTTGTTATAAATGCATCCAAACAAAACATCCAACATATATTGCAATGCTATATGAGAACTAAACTGTGATATTCGATCCTGCAGATTTTCCTTATCACTGATAGGAAGATGATGGGTTACATAATTGGGGTATAGATTGCTCCCCGCTTTTCCAATAAAGACCACGGGGATTTTTCTTACATAAAGCTGTTTTAGAATCGGAAAAATAAAAGAGGCTTTCCCGGAATAGGAAAGAACCATGGCAACATGAGTTTTAGTTGCAGCTAATACAGTCATACGCTGTTTGTAAAAAGAACTAGGGCAGTTTACGACTCTTCCAATTGTCAGCATTTTATCCAGAAAATTCTCTGCAGGATTTAAATTATGCGCATGTGTATAGATATCAATTACCTCAGCATTATAAAGTAAAGTTGAGATCTTTTCCAGTTCTACAGCATCTATATAATCGAATGTGTCGCATACTGTAGTTTCATATAATTTCATCAGTTTACTGGCAATCATTCTTGGGCTGTCATGCTGTTCAAACGGATAGTTGACGTCAATAACTTCCTGTCCTTTTTCAATATCTGCTAAATCCTGAGCCAGCTTTACTTTCAATTCATTAAAACCCTTCAACCCTAATTTCCGGCATAACCTGTGAACGGTTGACTTGGAAACGGAATTGTTAATTGAAAGCTGCTGAATGGTCATTTCCACTACTAAACTCTTGTTTGACAAAATATATTTTACAATATCATTCTCGACAGGAGTTAATGATTCACAAAGCTTTATGGTATTTTCTAGCAGCATGTTCTTATTCACTCTTTCTATATTAATTAATTTTTGTAAATTTTACGATCTGTTCTATCGTTCCATTGTACAAGTTAATTATACCATAGAGAAAGAAATAAAGAAAAGTATCAAAAAGTTTCAATAAAATAAAGTAAATCGGTGTTTTTTTGGGAAAAAAGAGCCTGAATCGCTTACTTATATTGAATTAACACCAGAAAGCAATTAAGATACAGATGATGAATGGGAAGTATTCCATTACTGTAACTTAACAAGGAGGTATGTAATGAATAATTCTATAAAAATTGTAACTATCGGAGGCGGAAGCAGTTATACACCTGAATTAATGGAAGGTTTCATTAAAAGATATAAAGAATTGCCGATAAGCGAAATCTGGTTAGTTGATATTGAAGACGGAAAAGAAAAGCTGGAAATAGTTGGAGAATTAGCACAGCGCATGTGGGATGCCACACCATATCCTGTAAAGGTTATTACAACTTTAAATCGTAGAGAGGCTTTAAAAGATGCTGATTTTGTAACAACGCAGTTCCGGGTGGGGTTGCTGGATGCAAGAATTAAAGACGAAAGAATCCCGCTGCTTCATGGAATGCTGGGACAGGAAACCAATGGTGCCGGCGGAATGTTTAAGGCATTTCGGACAATTCCGGTAATGAAAGAAATTGTTGAGGATATGAAGGAATTGTGTCCGGAAGCCTGGCTGATTAATTTCACGAATCCCAGCGGTATAATTACAGAGGCAGTAATCAAGCATTTTGGCTGGAAAAAATGTATTGGATTGTGTAATGTACCGGTAATCTCAATGATGAATGAACCCAAGGTTATTGGGAAACAGACTTCTGAGTTAAATTATCAATTCGCAGGCCTGAATCATTTCCATTGGCACAGAGTATTTGATAAAGAAGGCAGAGAAGTAACCGGACAGCTGATAGAACATATTAATGAAAAGAGTGGCGGAACACCTGCCAATATTTATCAGGCTGAATTTTCATTAGAACTGCTGCATTCGACTAATTTATTGCCTTGCGGATATCATCGTTATTATTATCTGGAAAAAGAGATGCTGGAGCATAGCTTGGAAGAATTCAGACAGGGCGGAACCCGTGCAGAACAGATGAAGGCGGTGGAGGCTTCCCTCTTTGAAATTTATAAAAATCCGGATCTGAATAAAAAGCCGGAAGAACTTCAAAAACGCGGAGGCGCTTATTATAGTGAGGCTGCCTGTGAATGTATTAATGCAATCTATAATAATAAAGGGATTCATATGGTGGTTAGTACACAGAATAATGGAGCCCTCACCTGTCTGGATCCGGATTCTGTAGTAGAAGTATCCTGTTTGATTTCCGCAAAAGGAGCTACGCCTATGGCATGGGGAGACATGGGCTCATTTGAAAAAGGTCAGCTTCAGATTATGAAAGCAATGGAAGAATGTACAATCAGTGCAGCATTATCAGGCGATTATGGAATGGCATTGCAGGCATTTACCATAAATCCTTTAATACAAAAGGGAGATGAAGCAAAGCAGGTGTTAAATGAACTGTTGGTTGCACATGAAAAATATCTTCCGCAGTTTAAAGAAAAAATAGCTGAGTTAAAAAATCAGGGGGTAGAGACAAAAGATCCGGTAGTGGCAGATTTAATGAAAAATGGATATTGATTGAAGTGAATTCTGTAACTCGGTCCAGGGGTTCCAAATATTTTGATGTATAGGAGAGGATTAGTATGAACCAGAGAGAGATAACTAATTTAATAATTAAACACGTTGGTGGAGTGGAGAACATCAGTGATTTGTATCACTGCATGACCCGATTAAGATTTAATCTGATTGATAAAGAAAAATTTAACTCAGTGGAGTTGAAAAAAATCCCAGGGGTTATTAATACGGTACAGTCCGGAGAAGAATCCCAGATAATTATTGGAGCAGATGTGGATAAATTCTACAATGATCTGCAGGCTCAGGGGATTGGGAAAAATACCGGGGAAGTAAGTTCAAAAACCCCGTTTAGCGTAACTGGTGCTTTGAAAGCTGTTTTAAATACAATAGTGGGTATCATGGCACCGATTCTCCCTATCATTATTGCTGGTGGTATGGTAAAGGTTATACTTGCAGTATTAGTAATTATGGGTATGAGCAATGATACACAAAATTATAAAATTTTATCACTGATATCCGATGCACCATTTTATTTCCTGCCGTTTTATATCGCTAACAGCGCTGCGAAGAAATTCCAGACAAACAGCTATATGGCAATGGTAATTGCCGGTGTCATGCTTCATCCGAATTTCTTAAAATTAGTAGCAGATGGTGATAAGATTGCTTTGTTTCAATTACCTGTACATTCCGTGAAGTATGGAGCCAGTGTAATCCCCATCATTCTGACTGTATGGTTTATGAGTTACGTAGAAAAGGTTGTTGAGAGATTCACACCCAAAATGATAAAGACCATGTTAAGGCCTATGCTGTTATTAATTATAACCGCCCCTGTTGCATTGATTGTAATTGGACCAATCGGCGCTTATTTGGGAGATGGAATTTATTTTGTTATTAAAAATATTGATGAAAACATTCCCTGGGCTGTACCAACTTTAATGGGTATTTTCGCACCTGTTTTGGTCATGGTAGGCATGCATTTATCAATCACTCCATTTGCAGTATTGTCTGTATCCCAATTAGGTTATGAGACGCTTATGGGTCCTGGAATGCTGGGAAGTAACGTTGCCCAGGGCGGAGCAGCGTTAGCAATTGCTGTGAAAGAAAAGAAACTGGAAAAACGGGAAGTTGCAGTTTCTGCGGCTATAACAGCATTATCCGGTATTACAGAGCCTGCATTATATGGTGTTACATTAAAATACAAGAGGACATTAGCCTGTGTTATGATTTCCGGAGGAATTGCAGGATTTTATGCTGGTATTACCGGAGTAGTAAGATATGCAATTGCATCAGCAGGATTTTTATCCTTACCTGTATTTATAGGCGAAAATCCTCAAAATATAATCAATGCAGTTATTACTGCAACAATCGCTTTAGTACTTTCATTTGTCCTGACCTTTATATTTGTAAAAGTAGAAAAAGAAGAACAAACGAATCTTCAAAACAATAATAAAACAAATGAGACTTTAAAGAGTGTAGCTCGTGGTACCGTGATTCCGCTGGAAGAAGTAAAGGATGAGGCATTTGCGTCAGGTACATTAGGAAGCGGAGTTGCTGTTCTGCCATCGGAAGGAACTGTTTATTCCCCGGTTGAAGGCCAGATATCAATGATTTACCCAACTGGACATGCAATTGGAATAACAACCAAAAGCGGAAAGGATATCTTGATTCATATTGGGATTGATACGGTAAAGCTGGAGGGGAAAGGTTTCAAAACTTATGTGGAAAAAGGGGCTATGGTTCATCCAGGGGACCTGCTGGTTGATGTCGATTTAAATTTAGTGAAAGAAAATGGATATGATACCAGTATTATCGTTCTGGTATTAAATACGACAAATAATGATATATCAGTAACAGGCAAAGGAGAACTTTCCGTAAACGATGATTTGTTGCAAATAAAAAATGAAAGAGGAATTTAAATGAAAATAACGAATGTGGAAGTGTTTTGCGCAGATTTTGACAAAAGTGCACCAAATGAACCCATATTTATCCGGATCAATACCGATGAAGGGGTTTACGGATTAGGTGAGGCCGGTCTGGCCTATGGGAATTCCAAACTTGGTGCGATTGGGCAGATTCAGGATTTTGCTAAATTAATCATTGGACAAAACCCGATGCAAATAGAAAAAATCTGGAATCAGCTTCATAAAGAAACTTTTTGGGGACTGGGAGGCGGTACCGTGATTTTTTCCGCCATAAGTGCAATTGACATTGCGCTTTGGGATATAAAAGGAAAGGTATTAGGTGCGCCGGTTTACGAATTGTTAGGTGGAAAGGTCCGTGATAAAGTGAGGGCATATGCCAGTCAGATCCAATTTGACTGGGATAAAGATTCCCACCCGTTAGGAGGGGTGAAAGAGTATGGGGAAGCTGCCGCAAAAGCAAAGGCAGATGGTTATACAGCCCTGAAAATTGACCCGTTACAAAGGGATGAGTTTGGAAAAAAGAATTACCGGAACGATGGATTGCTGGGAGGGGAGAAACTCAGTTTATGCAAAGACCGGTTAGCGGCCATCAGAGATGCTGTTGGCGATAAAATGGATATTATACTGGAGCTTCATGCAAAGACGGACATCAACGCAGCGTTACAAATCAGTAAGCTTGTTGAGGAACTGAATATTTTTTATATGGAAGAGCCCTGCGGCCCGTTAAATCCCCAGTTAATGTCACTATTGAAAGAAAAAACAAGTATTCCACTGGCTGCTGGGGAGCGTATATACTCAAGATATGGATTTCATCCATTTATACAGAACCGATCTTTGGACGTTATACAGCCTGATGTTGCCAATTGCGGAGGAATATCCGAAGCGAAAAAAATATGTGATATGGCTCAAATTTATGATGTGTTAGTTCAGCCGCATGTTTGCGGGGGACCTATTTCTAACGCAGCTGCACTGCAGATAGAAGCGGTTATTCCGAATTTTTGCATTCATGAACATCATGTTGGGAATTTGACCGATTTTACCAGGAGCCTGGGAACATATGAAGATCAGCCGGTTAATGGCTATATTACGATACCTGACCGTCCTGGAATCGGGCAGGATATTCCTGAAAAGATTTTGAACCAATGTACAAAGGTTGTTATAAGTTAGGTATTAAATATTTTATATTTAAAAGTTTACTAAGGGGAGATTTGGTGCTGCTTCATCGCTGTTTTGCGATGAAGCAGCATTTTTTATTTTATGATTAAGAATTTTAAGGGAAAATCATCAATTCCTGTAAAGCCTCTGCTATTGAAAAGCGTAAATTGGTTTGTTATAATGATTGTCTGAGATTAAAAGAAAAATTGCCTTTTAAAAACAGAGTTTTGAGTGCTGGCATATATTATATATTGAAAAATGCATTATCGTGTGCTATTATGTGTATAACAGATATAACGAAAGATGGTGAAAAGATGATATTGCAAATTGATTTTAACAGTGATGAAGCCATTTACATTCAGCTTCGGAACCAGATAATCATAGGAATCGCCACGGAAAGTATCAGAGAAGGAGACCCCTTGCCTTCCGTTCGCCAGATGGCCGATCATATAGGCATTAATATGCATACGGTAAATAAGGCGTACTCTGTTTTAAAACAGGAGGGATTTGTGAAACTTGACCGCAGGAAAGGAGCGGTTGTTTCCCTGGATGTAGATAAAATACAGGTTCTTGATGAGATGCGCAGGGATTTAAGCGTTGTGTTAGCAAGAGGCATCTGCAAAAATATTTCGTGTGATGAGGTTCACCAGCTGGTTGATGAGATTTTTCAGTCTTTTATAAAAAGCCAGAGATAACAGTGATTCCCTGGATTGGAGGTTCTATATGTTGTGCGAGAAGTGTAAGATTCGCGAAGCAAATATTCAATATACGGAAGTGGTGAATGGTGTAAAGAAAGAACACCATTTTTGCGCCCAATGTGCAAAAGAGATGGATTTTGGTGTATATGCGGCCATATTTGACGGGGAGTTCCCCCTTGGCAAGCTGCTATCAGGTCTTTTAGGAATTGAAGATACAGAAAAAGGACCGGATAAGCTTTCACAGATCGCCTGTCCCACCTGCGGAACCAGCTACAGTGAGTTTGTGAAGGATAGCCGGTTTGGCTGTGCAGACTGTTATAGTGTGTTTGGTCCTCTTATGGAGGACAGCATCAAACAGCTGCAGGGGAGTCTTATGCATACAGGAAAGACTCCGGTCTATCAAAGAATGGACCATATGGACCAGAGCCAAAACCCGGATGAAGCAGGTTCTGATTTAAGCAGCCATAAAGACGAACTCTTTGAACTGGATGCAATGCTGAAAGAAGCGCTCCAGTTTGAGGATTACGAGACGGCAGCCGTATGCAGGGACCGGATAAAAGAACTAAGGAAAGGGAATGAAGGCGATGCTTAAATGGTTTGAACAGACTGACAGCGGCAGATCTGGCGTAATAAGCAGCCGGATCCGTCTGGTCAGAAACTGGAAGGAGTATAAATTTCCCTCTAAACTGGATGATAAGGAAAGCACCGAGATGATTCACCGCCTGGAATTCGGTTTAAAGGATTTGGGTGAAGAGTTTGGGAAACCCATGGTTTTTTCCATACTTGATGAATTGAATGAACTGGACCGGGTGGCATTTAAAGAGAGAAGGGTATTAAATTCTTCCATTATCGCCAAAAAGACGCCTGTGGGAATTCTGCTTTCAGAAAATGAAGATACCGGGATCGTCTTTAACGGAGATGATCATATCCGGATTCAGGTTTTAAAAACAGGACTGCATCTGGAAGAGCTTTGGGAGCAGGTGAACGGTATTGATGATTATATAAATGAACGTTTTCCTTATGCATTTGATGACCGGTACGGTTATCTGACGGCCTTTCCAACTAATGTGGGAACCGGCCTTCGGGCATCGGTCGTGGTACATCTTCCCATGCTATCCCAGGGACGTAAATTTTCAAGTCTGATAGGAGAGATGGGGCGTTTCGGAGCTGCTGTACGGGGCGTTTACGGAGAAGGAGAAGATAATTTCGGAGCGCTTTATGAAGTTTCCAACCAGAAAACACTGGGACAAACGGAGCGGGAAATTATTGATACTGTCACGAAAGCAGCCATTCAGCTGACTAATCAGGAGATGCAGGTAAGAAAGTTATCCCTGCAGCGCCGAAAAATTGAAAGAGAAGATGAGATCTATAAGTCTTACGGCGTGCTCAAATATGCCAGAAGGCTGACTTCCAGAGATGCCATGATTTTTTTATCCCAGATGATGGCTGGACTGGAGGATGGTCTGATTCATACAAAAGAAGAGTTTAACGTTTACCGCCTGATGCTTGGCATCTGGCCGGCAAATTTACAGAAGATTTCCGATCGTCCTCTGAATAAGGAGGAGCTTGATATGGCAAGGGCGGAATTCATCCGGGAGGAACTGCCGGAATTAAATTGACAGGAGGATTGCATTTATGATAGACAGATTTACGACAAAGGCAAGAACGGCCATTAATCTGGCAGAGCAGGCAGCAGGGCGGCTGGGACACAGCTATGTGGGAACCGAGCATCTGCTTTTGGGGCTGCTGGAAGAGGGCAGCGGTGTTGCAGCCAGAGTACTCATTGAGAACGGTGTCAGAGAAGATAAGGTTCTGGGTCTGATCAGTCAGCTGATTGCTCCGGACCAGGCCGTAAGGGTGAGGGAAGACGGCGGCTACACACCAGGAGCCAGAAGGGTTCTGGAAAACAGTTACCGGGAAGCAGTCCGTTTTAAAGCCAATTTAATCGGAACCGAGCATCTTCTTATTTCCATTATCCGTGATAATGACTGCGTTGCCTCCAGACTGCTTAATACCATCGGCATCAGCGTACAGAAGCTCTATATTGACGTTTTGGCTGCCATGGGAGAGGATGCACCTGCCAACAAGGAAGAGTTAATGAAGTCAGGCAAAAGCAAGGGCAGTACTCCGACTCTGGACAGCTACAGCCGTGACTTAACGGAGCTGGCGGTGAAGGGAAAGTTAGATCCGGTAATCGGAAGAGAATCAGAGATTACTCGTCTCATCCAGATTTTAAGCCGCAGAACGAAGAATAATCCCTGTCTGATCGGCGAACCGGGCGTAGGTAAGACCGCTGTGGTGGAAGGACTTGCCCAGATGATTTCATCAGGAGAAGTACCGGAGACAATCGCAGGTAAAAGACTTCTGACCCTGGATTTATCCGGCATGGTGGCAGGTTCCAAATACCGTGGTGAATTTGAAGAAAGAATCAAAAAAGTGATTGCAGAAGTGATTGAAGACGGCGACGTGCTTTTGTTTATCGATGAGATTCATACCATCATCGGAGCAGGAGGGGCGGAAGGCGCCATTGATGCCTCCAATATATTAAAGCCGTCTCTGGCGAGAGGAGAACTGCAGTTAATCGGTGCAACCACCATTGAAGAATACCGCAAATATATTGAAAAGGACTCCGCCCTGGAACGGCGTTTTCAGCCTGTGACTGTGGAAGAGCCTTCTGAAGAGGCAGCAGTCGGTATATTAAGAGGTTTAAAAGGCAGATACGAGGAACATCATAAGGTTGTGATTACGGATGAGGCAATAAAAGCAGCGGTGAAGTTATCCTCCCGTTATATCAACGACCGGTTTCTTCCGGATAAAGCCATTGATGTGATTGATGAGGCATCCTCCAAGGTTCGCCTTGCCACCTTTACGGAACCCTCTGAAATCAAGGAACTGGAGGCAGAAATTGAGCTTTTAGAAGACCAGAAGGAAGCTGCCATTAAGTCAGAGGCATACGAAAAGGCTGGTTCCATAAAGAAAAAGCAGGAGAAAAAAAGAGAAAAGATTGATAAGATCCGTGATAAATGGCAGAAAGAAAAAGCCTCTAAGATTCCCACCGTCGACGAAGGGGAGATTGCAGATGTTGTATCGACCTGGACAAAGATCCCGGTAAAGAAACTGGAGGAGGGAGAAAGCGAACGCCTGCGGAACTTAGAATCCATTCTTCATGAACGGGTGATCGGACAGGAAGAGGCTGTTACTGCAGTTGCAAAAGCGATCAGAAGAGGAAGGGTAGGGCTCAAGGATCCCAGACGCCCCATCGGTTCCTTCCTGTTTCTTGGACCTACGGGAGTGGGAAAGACAGAACTTTCCAAAGCTCTTGCAGAAGCCATGTTTGGCGTGGACAGTGCTCTGATCCGTGTTGACATGTCTGAATATATGGAGAAGCACAGCGTATCCAAGATTATCGGTTCCCCGCCAGGATATGTGGGCTACGATGAAGGCGGACAGTTAAGTGAAAAGGTAAGAAGAAACCCTTATTCCGTGATTCTCTTTGACGAGATTGAAAAGGCACACCCCGATGTATTCAACATTCTTCTTCAGGTGCTTGATGACGGTCATATCACAGATGCCCAGGGTAGAAAGATTGATTTTAAAAATACCGTAATTATTATGACTTCCAATGCAGGAGCAGAAAATATCATATCTCCAAAACGTCTGGGATTTGGTGCTGCCGCCGATGAAAAGGCGGATTACAAGCTTATGAAGGACCGGGTTATGGAAGAAGTCAAGAAGCTGTTTAAACCGGAATTTGTTAACAGAATTGATGAGATTATTGTGTTCCATCCGTTAAATAAGACTCATATGAAAGATATTGTGACCATTATGATGAAAGACATTATGAAACGTACTTCCGATCAGATGAGCATCACAATTGAAATTGATGAGGCGGCTAAGGATTATCTGATTCAGAAGGGCTATGATGAAAAATACGGTGCGAGACCCTTGCGGCGTACCATTCAGAGCAGTTTAGAGGATAAGCTTGCAGAAGAGATCCTTTCCGGAACCGTAAAAACAGGCGATACAGTTTTGGTTACTGCAGGAGATGACGGACTGAAATTTTCTGTAAGAGAGCTGATAAACAGCTAGCCAATTGATTGCAATTCGTGTATAATAACAACAAGCGAAAGGATCTTTTCTTCGCCAACAGGGATAAGTAAAGAAAATACTAGGAGGGCAAACCGATGCCGGTAATTGAAGAATTAATCCGCACAGAGAAAGACGGTACAATCAGCTTTGGTAATTACAAATTAGGAACAAAGTCAAAATTACAGGATTTTGAGCACGATGGTGATTTATATAAAGTTAAGACATTTTATGAGATAACCAAGCTGGAGCGTAACGGTTTGTTTGTATACGAATCCGTACCAGGAACTGCAGTGGAGAAGTTTACAGTATCTGATGATGGTGTGGAATTTGAAGTAGAAGGCGATAAGGATGCTCAGCTTACAGTCCAGCTGGCAGAAGATACCGAGTATGAAGTGTTTGTCGACGGCGCAGCAGCAGGCGGCATGAGAACCAACATGAGCGGGAAGCTGTCAGCCAGTGTGGAACTGAACGAAGGAACACCGGTGAAGGTAAAGATCAGCAGAAAGTAATGAAACTTTAGTCCGGGTCCGGCTCTTTTTCTGAAAGAGATTCGGACCTGGATTTTTCTTGTTTTACCAGGAGGTATGAATGGCAAAAGGAAAAACAACTGCATTTTTTTGCAGGGAATGCGGTTATGAATCGGCAAAGTGGCTTGGCCAGTGTCCGGTCTGCCGTGAATGGAATTCATTTGTGGAGGAACCGGTGGCAAAGGCAGAAGCTTCCGGAAAACGGGGGATTTCAAAGATCGCAGCTGACGGAGGGATAAGCGGGAAGATAAAACCTGCCAGACTGTCTGAGATTGTACTTGACGAACAGGATCGTATGAAAACCGGGTATGAGGAATTAGACCGGGTTTTAGGCGGAGGTGTGGTAAGAGGCTCTTTAGTCCTGGTGGGCGGAGATCCGGGTATCGGAAAATCCACTCTTCTGCTGCAGGTATGCCGGAATCTGGCATTATCAGAGAAGAAGGTTTTATACATATCAGGCGAAGAATCATTAAAGCAGATTAAACTGCGGGCGAACCGGATCGGGGAAGTGAAGGGAGAGCTGCTGTTTTTATGTGAGACAAACCTGGATCTCATAGAGACGGCCATTCATGAGGAAAAACCGGATGTTGTGATTATTGATTCCATTCAGACCATGTTCCGGGAAGAGATCTCATCTGCTCCGGGCAGCGTAAGTCAGGTGAGAGAATCCACGAATCTGCTCATGCAGATCGCAAAAGGGAAAGGAATTGCCATATTTATCGTTGGCCACGTAACAAAAGAAGGCGTGGTTGCAGGTCCCAGAGTTCTGGAACATATGGTGGATACCGTTTTATATTTTGAAGGGGAGAGAAGTGCATCCTACCGGATCATCCGGGGAGTAAAGAACCGGTTCGGATCCACCAACGAGATCGGTGTTTTTGAAATGGTTGAAAGCGGACTGGCTGAGGTAAAGAATCCCTCTGAATTTATGTTAAGCGGAAGGCCGGAGGATGCTTCCGGGGCAGTAGTCGCCTGTTCCATGGAGGGAACAAGGCCCATGCTGATTGAGGTACAGGCCCTTATTACTCCAACTGCCTTTGGTATGCCAAGGCGTACGGCGGCAGGTACGGATTATAACCGGGTAAATCTTCTGATGGCAGTTTTGGAAAAGAGGGGCCATTATGATCTGTCCCATTTTGATGCTTATGTGAATATTACCGGAGGACTTCGCATGAATGAACCGGCACTGGATTTAGCAATTCTTATGGCAATCGTCTCCAGCATGAAGGACCGGGCCATTGATTCCAAAACCATCATATTCGGAGAGGTGGGATTATCAGGAGAAGTGAGAGCGGTCTCCATGGCACAGCAGAGAGTGAATGAGGCTAAGAAGCTGGGATTTCATACCTGCATTCTGCCAAAGATTTCCCTGGAGAAGATGGGAGCTGTTGAGGGGATTAAGCTGATCGGCGTGGAAAATGTAAGGGAAGCGATTGCGGGTATTTCGAATTAATGAAAGAAACAGAGAGCTTTAGAGGGCAGCGGTTTGTATCTGCATTGCAGATACCAAACCTGCCCTTTTTCGCTGTATGGTGACTGGAAATGACAAGATATATAATAATACAGCTAAATATTCATATATAATCTGACGCTTTGGTCTGCTAAAATATAACTATCATGCAACATCAAAAATGATAGTTTATAAGGAGGATGTATTATGAGAAAAATGTATTTCAAGCGGGTCTCTGCGCTCCTGCTGGCCGGTCTGATGGCTGTCTCTGCCACCGGATGCTCCAAAGGCAGCAAGGAAGAAACCACAGTGGCAGCAACGGAGCAGGCCACAAAAGCAGAGGGAAAAGAAACGGAAGGCCAGAGCAAGACTGCAGGAGGGGATGCCGTAACACTGCGTCTGGTACACTATATGGGAGAGCAGTCCAAGCGGGATGCACTGGATGCCATGCTGGAAGCATTTAAAGCGGAATATCCAAACATCAATGTAGAAGTGGAGGTAGTAGCTTCCTCTTCCTATATTGCTACTTATAAGAATTACATTGCAGCAGGAGAAGCTCCTGATATCATGTTCGGAAAACCCCAGACGATGAAGGAATTCGTAGACGGCGGATATTTCATGGATATTTCCAATGAAGAGTGCATGAAAAACGTTCTCCCTATGCTGAAGGATGAATGTACAGTAAACGGAGGTGTTTACGGTTTTCCTCTGGATGCGCAGGTAAAGGCATGCTTCTATAATAAAAAGATGTTTAAAGAAGCGGGAGTTGAGGTTCCAAAGACCAGAGAAGAGTTCTTTCAGGTTGCCGATACTTTTAAGGAAAAAGGAATTAACCCGTTTATCCATCCTTATAACTTCATTCATGGAGTATTCCATGAGTTAGATTCCTTCTTTACCTCCATGGCTGTGGGTACAGACAATAAGACTGTCTGGAAAGATTCCCAGGAGGGAACAAAAGAGTTATCTGACAACGCAGTTGTAAAAGACGCAATGGAGATGTTCTCTAAGTTTGCATCTTATAAAGATCCGGGTGACACCGCTGTTGACCAGACGCAGGGAATTCAGAACTTCGCAGCAGGCCAGAGACCGATGTATATGAACGGCGGATGGCTGATGGGCGATGTAATGGCTGCAAGCCCTGACGGAGAATTCGGTATGTTCCCGACACCATGGTCTGATAAGCCGGAGGACAATAAGCTTTGGGTTGGTATTGATGATGTATTTGTCGTATCTTCCCAGACAGAGCATAAGGATGAAGTTATGGCATTACTGAACTTTTTCGCTAACGAGCAGTCCTCAAAGATCTGGATGGAAACAGCAAAGCTTATGACAAGCAATGTGAATGTGTCAACGGATGATTCCGATGAGTTCATTAAGGAAATCAAATCTTACATCGATAACGATATGATAGTATCCAAAAGTCAGGTTCCGGATTATACATCTGAGTACAGCACCGCGTTCCGTACCAAACTTCAGGAATTTGTCACATTAGATGACAGCCAGCGTGATGTTGCCAAGTTGCTTCAGGACATTGATTATGAGATCGCATCCATTCGACAGTAGTTTTTTGAAGTAATGATATCAATTCAGAAAGTCAGGGTGGCAGTGTAGCGGGAGCTATATGACTCCCTGGCTTTTTTATTCAAAGTTGGAGGCAGTATGAACCGAAAAATGAAAAAACAGCTTCAGGAGTTTACTTTTATTTTGCCTGCACTGGTTATGTTTACAATTTTTGTAGCATATCCGTTTCTGCAGGGATTTCCCATCTCTTTTACCAAATGGGATGGCATGAGTCCTGATAAGGCATATGTTGGACTTAAAAACTATATCAGAATCTTTCAGGATGCAAATGTAACGAATGCCGTTAAGAATACCCTGCTGTTTACGGCTGTTACAATGGTTTTTTCCAATCTGTTCGGTTTGTTGTTTGCCCTGATGATTTCAAAGAAATCAAAACTTAATAACGTTTTAAGAACTTGTATCTTTATGCCCTACTGCCTCAGTCTGGTGCTTTCCTCCTATATCTGGCGATATGTTTACAGTGATGTGTTTTATGACAAATTTGGAATTGCCAGTCCCCTTGGAAGTACAGCCTGGGTTATGATCGGACTTGCAGTCATCTCCATATGGAGGGATGCGGGATACTGCATGGTGGTTTATATTGCTGCCATTCAGGGAGTATCAAAAGATTATTATGAGGCGGCAGAGCTTGAAGGGGCCACTTCCTGGCAGAAATTTAAAGCAATTACATTCCCGATGATTGCTCCGGCAGTTACCGCTAATTTTACCCTTTTACTTGCGTGGGGAATGAAAGTATTTGATTATCCCATGGCAGCCACTGCAGGCGGTCCGGGAAGAGCATCGGAAACGGTGGCAATGCTGATTTACAACAATCTGTTTACTTACTTTAAGGCGGGCTACGGACAAGCCATTGCAGTGGTGTTTACCATTTCTATCTTTGCAGTCAGCACGCTGGTTTCAAAAACCTTAAGAGCCAGGGAGGTGGAGGTTTAATGAGTAAAAAACTTCAGAAATATCTGTCGGTGTTTGTAAAGCTGGCAATGACGCTGCTTGTGATCAGTCCGTTTTATATCGCTTTGATTTATTCTGTGAAGTCGAAGCAGGAGATGGTAACAGACCGCCTGGCATTTCCGAAAACCATACACTGGGATAACTTTACCAGAGCCATTGAAACTTCGAATTTTGGACTGGCACTGAGAAACAGCCTTGTTACAACGGTACTGGCAGTTTTATTCATCACGCTGACCTGTACCATGGCTTCCTATATTATCGCACGAAAAAATAACCGGTTCTATAACCTGATCTATTATCTTTTCGTAGGAGCGATGATTATTCCGTTTCAGTCAATCATGACACCGCTTTATATTGACATGACACGGTGGAAGCTGTTAAACACACTCCATGGCTTTATTTTTGCAAAAATCGGTTTTCAGATCGCATTTACGGTGCTGTTAGTATCGGGATTTGTAAAAAGTATTCCAAAGGAATTAGAGGAGGCTGCAGCCATTGACGGCGCAGGCATGTATTCCGTTTTCTTTCGGATTGTGTTTCCTCTCATGAAGCCCATTGTTCTGACGTCCATTGTTTTAAACGCTCTCAATGTATGGAATGATTTTCAGATGTCTCTGACTCTGCTTCAGCAAAAACAGGTCAGGAACATTCCCCTGACCCAGTATTTCTTTTTCGGAGAAAACAGCATTGAACTGGGACTGGCATTTGCGCTGTTTATTCTTTCTGTTTTTCCTATATTAGCGCTGTATCTGATGCTGCAGAAATATATAATCGGGGGAATTACCCAGGGCGCGGTGAAAGGATGATGTTACAAATCTGACCCTGATCCGGCGTTGACATTCTTTTGCCAAGTTGCTATAGTGGGAAAAGACAGGGGGGGTTAAATTATGGAATCTGCAGAAAAACGCATTCATTTCAGAAAAACGCTTTATTTTAAGATGATTGCAGTAACAGCATTGCTGGGATTGACATTTATTCTAGCTCTCATATGCATCTATCATGTCACCTGTAAATTGTTTAAGACTGAACTGACCTATCAGTCCGATACATTGACGGAACAGATTTGTAAAAATGTGGATATATCGTTAACTGAACTGATGGAAGGAACCATTCCTCTGACAGCCACCAACCAGCGTCTGACCCCGTTACTCAGAACTGTGACCGGACCGGGCAAAGAAAATGACCCGTTTTTAAAGCCCAGAGTGAGAAAACAGCTGGAAGAGATGCTCAGCACCAATTATGACATCAACTGGATCTCAGTAGTGGATATGTCTGATACCGTATATCTGGCATGCCGGGACAGCAGACCAAAAGAGGGAAGACCTGATGAGGAATCTGTGCGGAAGCTGTTTTATGATAATAAAGAGGATGTATCACACCGCCCCGGAAATACCATATGGACAAGAAGTACAAGCGAAGACGGAATTATCGTCATGCGGTATCTGTTTGATGAAAATACCATGAAATTCAGCGGCTGTGTCATTGCAGAGCTTAAAAATACGATATTAAAAGAGATTTTTCAGGATATAGACAGCAGTAAAGTAGGCAACTTTGCGCTTTATGACATAAACGGCAATCTTTTATTTACTACCAGTGAAAGAAATTATTTACAGGCCGGTGGGGCGCAGAAAGAAGAAAAGGGCGGTTATTTATATGCTGAATACCAGATCAACCGGGGAAGAATCAAGATCGCTCATGAGGTAGACTTAAAGGCGAAAAACGAACGGTTTTCTGATCTGCTTTATTTTATATCCTTTGTCGGATTGTTTATCTTTGTGTTGATTATTATCTTTTTATGGCTGATGTTCGGGAATATGGCCGGCAATCTCCGGATCCTGCTGCGCAATATCACCCGTGTATCAAGAGGAAATTTTGAGCTGGAACCCACGTCATTTGCCAAAGGGGACCAGATGGACCTGATCTCTGAACATATCAGTCAGATGGCGGGACGCATTCAGACACTGATGGATGAGATCAGAAATGCAAAGGAGATACAGCAGCAAAATGAATATAAGCTGCTGGAGTTCCAGTATCATGAGCTTCAGGCTCAGATTAATCCCCATTTTCTGTTCAATATACTTCAGTCAATCCATGGAATTGCACAGATTAACGGTGATAAACAGGTGAGCAGGCTGATCGGTCTGCTGGCCAGATTTTTCAGAAGAAACATAGAGAGAAGCAAGAACACCTGCAGTTTAAACGCAGAGATGGAATATATTAAAAACTATACGGAGCTTTATAAAAATATCTATCCGGACAGGCTGGAAGTGGAATGGGATGTAGATGAATCACTTCTTGACATGATGGTGCCAAGCTGTATTTTGCAGCCCATTGTGGAAAACTCACTTGTTCACGGGATGGAGCAGAAGATAGGGCTTTGCACAATCCGCATTTCCGTTTACAGTGAGAATGAAAGGCTTGTCATAAAAGTATGGGATGATGGTACTGGCATTCCTCCGGAAAAGCTTAAGACACTGTTTGAAACCAATGAAGTAAAAAAACGGATCGGGATTAAGAATGTAAAGGATCGGATTCAGCTGATGTATGGACCTGATTACGGTGTATGGATCGAGTCAGGATATCTTCATTATACAGAAGTCAGGCTGGAATTTCCGTTGCTTTAGTTAAGGGGAGGGAGATTGTTATGTACTCGGTAGTCGTCATAGATGATAATAAAATCGCAGTAACTGCAATTGTAAAATCAACCAGCTGGGAAGCGTATCATTGTGAGGTGACAGGAGTTGCCTATGATGGCATTGCAGGATTGGAGCTGATACATAAAAAATGTCCGGATATCGTAATTATTGATATTCAGATGCCGGGATTCAATGGACTGGATATTATTGAGAAGATCAAGCGGCAAAGGCCGGATATTCAGTTTATTATTATATCGGGATACAATCAGTTTGAGTATGCCCAGCGGGCAATCCGGTATGGTGCCAGTGATTTTCTGCTGAAGCCGGTGATGACGGAAGAATTGGAACAGGCACTGGAAAAAGCAGCCGGTACTCTTCTCAAAAAAGACCGGTTTGAAAAGGAAAAAGTGCCCGATACGCTGGAAGAAAGAATCCGCTTTATCAGGCAGAAAAAACAGGAATATTCAACCGCAGTTTCAGAAGCGCTGGAATATGTTGACCAGCATATCCAGCATAATATCTCCCTGGGAGCGATCTGCCGTGAGCTGTTGATTTCCACCTCTTATTTCAGTAAATGCTTTAAAAAAGAAACAGGGGTCGGATTCGTTAATTACGTTACCATGGTGAAAATGGAAAATGCCAGAATTCTTCTTAAAAATCCACAGAACCGGGTAAATGAAGTGGCACATATGCTGGGATACCGTGATTACTCCTATTTTTTCCAGGTATTTAAAAAGCAGTTTGGCTATGCACCAAGTGATATCAAGCTTTACAGTAAGTGAGAAAAAAGGAGATGCGGATGAAATTACCGGAAAATAAAAGAAATGTGCCCTCTGTTCTGACTTGTATGGATGGAACAGAGGTGACGGACTGGGAAATGTGGATGACAAAACGAAGACCGGAACTGCTTGAGCTTTTTAAGAGAGAAGAATACGGCCGTCTGCCGGATATGAGTGATGTTAAGCTTCGGATCCGGGTGGCAGATTCCAGGCAGTCTGAGGATATCCTGGAAGGACGGGCGGTCAGAAAGACCGTAGAGGTTTTAGCAGTCCGCAGAGGAATCCATTTCAGCTTCTGCTTCGTTGTATTTATTCCTGTTGATGCCATAAAACCCGTTCCTGCTTTTGTTACCGTATGCAACAGAGGGATTAAGGACAGTGATCCTGCAAGGCATTTTTTAAGCCCTTTTTATCCGGTTGAGACGATTATTTCCAGGGGATACGCCTGCGCTGCTTTCCGCACCCAGGAGGTCTCCCCCGATTATGAGGAAGGTTTTACCACCGGGTTTTCAAGGCTGTTTCCAGAGTTTGTAACGGACAGGCCGGATGATGCCTGGGGAGCAATCACCGCATGGTCCTGGGCAGCAAGCCGGATTATGGATTACTTCGAGACGGAGCCAATGATCGACGATAGAAGAGTGGCGCTGGTGGGTCATTCCAGAGGCGGCAAGACTGCTCTCTGGGGAGCTGCCCAGGATGAACGTTTTGCCATGGCTGTGAGCAGCTGTGCAGGTAACAGCGGAGATGCGCTGTCCAGAGGTGCAAAAGGGGAGAGGATTAAAGATATTTTAACCCGTTTTCCTTACTGGTTCTGCAAAAATTATCAGAAGTACATAGATAAGGAAGAAACACTTCCTTTTGACCAGCATATGCTGCTCGGATTAATTGCTCCCAGACTGGTATATACCTCTTCCAAAACCTTCGATAAATGGGCGGATCCGGAGGGACAGTTTGAGTCCCTGGTACAGGCAGATCCGGTGTACCGCCTGTTTGGAATCGAAGGGTTAGAGAACGACAAAAAGCCTTTGCCGGAGCAGCCGCTTTATCAGGGGAGGATCGGTCACCATTATAAAACAGGAAATCATGATATGGATGAATACGACTGGAATTGTTATTTGAATTATGCGGATATTCATCTTTGATAAATGAACTTATGCAATGACAATGGCTTTCTGCTTTAGCAGGAGGCTGTTTTTTTAGTAATGTAATTTATGTCCTACGCCCCAATCTCTAAAAAGTACAGCAGTTTTCCGCTGATTATGATGGTTAATGGAAAGAGCCCCTTCCGCTATAATAGTATTATTAAAGTAAAAAAAGCAGGGGGGAATGTGGACTATGAGATCATCACCAGCAGGAAAAACTCCAAAAAGTACGGTCCAGAGCCGCAGATTGTTTTATTGCATTGTACCATTTATCATTCTATGTTTTCTTTTTTCCTATTTTCCGCTTTACGGCTGGATATACGCGTATTTTGACTATAAGCCGCCGCTTAAGCTGTCCCAGTGTGATTTTGTCGGCTGGAAATGGTTCACAACGCTGTTCGCCAACAAGACCCAGGTAGGGCAGATGTTACAGGTTATGAAGAATACATTTGCCATGAGTCTTCTTGGTATTGCCACTTCATTTCTGCCCATCGGGTTTGCTGTTTTTCTAAATGAAATTCACTGCAGGTGGTTTAAAAATCTGGTGCAGACGCTGACTACCCTGCCCAACTTCATCAGCTGGGTGCTGGTATACTCGGTGGCGTTTTGCCTGTTCACTGACAGCGGAATGGTCAATACCTTTTTCCTCAATCACGGTATGATCCAGGCACCTGTCAAATTTCTTGACAGTGATACACATACTTATCTGTGGATGACGCTGTGGAATCTCTGGAAAGGGCTTGGCTGGGGAGCGATCATGTATCTGGCTGCCATTGCGGGGATAGATCCGGAGCTTTACGATGCGGCCCGTGTGGATGGCGCCAATCGGTTCCAGCTGATGAGGAGCATTACGATTCCCTGTCTGCTTCCTACATTCTTTGTATTGTTAATGCTGTCCATAGCCAATTTTTTAAACAATGGTATGGACCAGTATTATGTATTTCAGAATTCTTTTAATAAGACCCATATCCAGGTGCTGGATCTCTATGTATATAACATCGGTATGACAGGAAGCAGTTTATCACTGGCAACGGCTGTCAGTATGCTTAAAAGTCTCGTCAGTGTCACCCTGCTGTTGATTGTAAATTTTGTTTCGAAAAAAACCAGGGGTGAAACCATTATATAGGAGGGGAGAGTAGTGAGAGTAATATCTGAGAAACGAAGAAAAGTAAAACTGCGGGATGGAATCTTTCACATAGTTAATTATCTGATGTTTGGCATTATCACTCTGATTTGTGCATACCCGTTTTATTACATGATTATTAATACCATCAGCGCCAATGATTTAAGCGCCAACGGATTTGTTAATTTCCTGCCAAAGGGATTACATCTGGAAAACTACAGACAGGTGATGGGGCTGCGGGGACTTTCTGCAGCTGCGGCAGTTTCCATTGCCAGAACAGTTTTAGGGACTGCATGTACGGTGTTTGCCTCAGCGTATTTAGGCTTTATGTTTACACAGGAGAAAATGTGGCACAGGAAATTCTGGTACCGTTTCTTTGTGATTACCATGTACTTTAACGCAGGACTGATTCCCATGTTTATTACCATGAAGACACTGCATCTGACCAATTCCTTCTGGGTGTATGTGATCCCCACCGTCGTACAGCCGTTTTATATCATTCTGGTGAAAACTTATATTGAGTCGATTCCCAAATCGCTGCAGGAAGCGGCGGAGATTGACGGGGCTGGAATTCTTACTGTTTTTGCAAAGATCATTCTGCCTGCAGCGCAGCCCATTATGGCGACTGTCGCAATTTTTGCAGCGGTTTCCCAATGGAACTCTTTTCAGGATACGTTAATCTATGTAACGGACCAGAAACTGTATTCTCTGCAGTATCTGTTGTATACTTACATTAATCAGGCCAGTTCGCTTGCAGCAATGGTGAGAAGCGGAGGGACAGGTGCAATAAGCGGGGCAGCTCTTGCCTGCCAGCAGACACCGTCCTCCATACGAATGACGGTATCGGTGATTGTAGTGCTTCCGATTTTATTTATTTATCCCATATTCCAGAGATTCTTTGTAAAAGGAATCATGATTGGTTCCGTAAAAGGTTAAGGAGGAGAGTTAGGATGAGAGTGAAACAGATCAGTGTGATCCTGTGTACGGCAATTTCGGTCACCGCCATTTTATACGGATGTGGAAAAGAGGCATCTGAAGGAAACATGACAGGCAACAGCAGCTATGATAAATTCATCACTGTGGATGTGTTTGATACCCTTGCCAATTATCAGGGAATCCAGAGTGGATGGTTTGCAAAGATTGTGAAAGATAAATTCAATATGGAGTTAAATATCATTGCTCCCAATGTGGCAGGAGGAGGTGATACTCTGTTCCAGACCCGTTCTGCTGCCGGCAATTTAGGCGATCTGATTATTACCAAAACCGAGAACGGACGTTTTGAAAATATGGTAAAAGCCGGGTTGTTAATGGATATGGCGCCGCTTTTAAAGGAAAAAAGTGTATATAAAGATTATGAAGATGCCATTTTAAATATGAATAAGGGATTGGAGAAGGAGGGCGTTTATGCCATTCCCAGTGAAATTTCCAGCCAGTCTCCCAAGGTATCTGCAGAAGGAATCGAGCCTCTGGTAGCACCCTATCTTCGCTGGGACGGATATAAGGCAGCCGGTTATCCCGAAATGAAAACGCTGGAGGACATGATACCTGTGATGAAACAGCTGCAGGAGCAGATACCGAAAAGTGATTCCGGTAAAAAAACCTATGCCCTTTCTCTATTTAAGGACTGGGATGATAACATGATGATGATTGCCAAGAACTATGCTTCCTTATATGGTTATCAGGAAATTGGCTTTGTAATGGAAAAATACGATGGAAGCGATTTCCAGAATATCATTGATTCTGACAGTTATTATGTGAAAGCGCTGCATTTCCTCTTTGACGCCAACCAGGAAGGGCTGGTCGATCCGGAATCCACGACTCAAAATTATGATATTTTATCGGATAAGTATCGTGACGGACAGGTGCTCACATCTTTATGGTCCTGGCAGGGACAGAGTTACTACAATACACGCGAACGCAAAGAGGAAGGAAAAGGCATTATGCCTGCTTTCATAGAAGATATGGCACCCTATACAGATGGCTGTTATTCCATGGGGAACGGCAAGGCCGTTATTGCCATTGGCAGTCAGGCAAAAGAACCGGAGCGTCTTGCGGATTTTATCGACTGGCTGTATTCTCCGGAAGGAATGGAACTGGTAGGCCAGGCCAATGGTGCAGCCGGTCCCAAGAGTCTGACCTGGGAGATGAAAGACAATAGGGCAGTTTATACGGATTATGGATGGAAGGCTCTTCCTAACAATGATGTGCCGGTACCGGAGGAGTGGGGCGGCGGCAGCTGGAAGGATGGTGTGAGCGCCTTAAATTACAAGCCGTTAGCAGTGGTGGATATTGATCCTCTGACAAATGAGCCTTATTTAACCACAATGTGGAGCTCTGTACTTGAGATGAATCATACACCGGTGGATACTGACTGGCAGCAGTATGCACAAGGAGCGAAAACAACCATCGAATTACTGGAAAAGAGGGGAGCTCTTTCGGTGGCACCAGGTACTTCCTATATTCAGCCGAAGGAAAGCTCTGATATTACAACTTTGCGGGGACAGTGCAAGGCAGTAATCGTGGATGATTCCTGGAAAATGGTTTTTGCCGGGGATGAGGCTGCGTTTGATTCGGCATTGCTGCATATGCAGGATACCGTGCGCGGTCTGGGCTATGACAGGGTGCTGGAAGTGGATTTAAAAAATGCAAAAGACCGCGCTGCAACGAGAAAAACGGCAATGGATGAATATAACCGCCGCAGTAAATAAAATAATTGCAAAGAGCAGTGTGGCTTACGGAGCGGACATTTTTATGTCTGCTCCGGCGTGGGTTTTCCGGTATTTTGCAGGGCTGATCCCGGTATATTTTCTGAACTTTTTATGGAAATAGTCCACATTTCCATACCCCACCAATTGTGCGATTTCGTAGATTTTATAATTATCATCCATCAGGAGCCGCTTGGAGTTATCGATCCGTACTTCATCCAGGCAGGCATTAAAATTCCTTCCTGTGGCCTTGGTGAAAATTTTTCCAAGATAGGAGCTGTTATAGCCGAACAGCTCTGCAATGGTACCCAGCTTTAAATCCTCCTGATAATTGTGGCGGATATACTGAAGGATATTATTTAGTACACTGTCCCGGGTGGGAGAGCCGATGGCATTCATACACATCTCAAACTGCAGAGTGAAGAAATCCAGAATTTCGTAAAGATAATATTTCTCCTCAATTGTATAAATGATAGCCGCATTATTGGGAAACAGTGTTCCAGGATTGCCATAAGCATAAATTATACCGGATTTCACCTGGATCATGATATCCGCCAGGTAATGTCTGATGTTTGAAATTTCCAGACCGGAACAGTAGAGAGCCTGACGCAGCTTTTCCAGAACATCAAACATCATTTGACGGTTTCCAGACTGAATATAGTCCGACAGCTGTTTCGAATATGTATTTTCCATGATAAAACCGGTTCCCTCAGGCTGAATTTCATCGGGCATATCTTTATAACACAGTACATGCTGGTTGAAGCTGCAAAAGAAGCGCCGTTTCATAAGCCGTTTCGCATCGTCGTAAGATATATGAATCTGTTCGATAGAACAGACCGGACGCCCGTAAGTAAGAAATAAACCGTCCAGAGGGGAACCTTTTTGTGGCTGGCTGATGTAGTGGTCTGCAAGCTCCTCAAAGCGTCTTAAAGCAAAATCACCTTTTAAAATGATGACGTTGTGGTTTCCCATCCGGATATAGTCCAGGGAATTGTGGTTATGGTTAGCCAGCCGGAGGATTCCTGCAAAATCCCAGGTAGTCTGAGTGGATTCCTGATTATAGCTGGTATAGAGTACAACCTGATAAGCCTCAGCCTCTAACTGCAGATCACGGCAGTCGGGCAATGGGTAAGAGGCCTGATGATTAAGAATGTCATATAAAATAGATTCTCTCGCCCGATCCCGGTACTGTACCAGCTTTTTTTGCTTTCCCTGTTCTTCTGTGAGAAGCTGTCTGACGTCCAGAACCGCCTTTTCCAGTTCCTGTTCGTCAATGGGTTTTGTGAGATAACTGGTAACGCCAAAGCGCATGGCTTCCTGGGCAAAAGAGAAGTCTGAAAATCCGCTGACAATGATAAATTTACCGGAAAAGCCCTCCTCTTTTGCAAGTCTTACTACTTCCAGACCGCTTAAACGAGGCATGCGGATGTCCATCAGAACAACGTCAGGATGCAGTCTGCGGATCTGATCCAGGGTATCCTGGCCGTTTTTCCCTTCTCCGCAGATGGTAAAGCCAAGAAGAGACCAGTTTAACAGACAGCGGATGCCTTCTCTTACATCTATTTCATCATCAGCGATTAAAAGCTTCATGTTTTAAGTCCCTCCTGTATTTTTTTGTGCCGGAATCACCACTGTTACCATGGTTCCCATTGATTTTTTTGATTTGATTAAAAGATCGTACCCGGTTCCATAGCACAGTTTAATTCTCTGCTGGATATTATAAAGACCGATACCGTGGGAGGAGTCGCTGGGGTGCTGACAGATCTGCTGGTTTATCAGGTCCAGTTCCTTTGCTGTCATACCGCAGCCATTGTCAAATATCTGAATGCGCAGTGCTTCGTTTACCAGGCAGACCTTCAGGATTATTTTTCCGTTCTGCTCTACATCCTCCAGTCCGTGGAGAAGTGCATTTTCAACAATGGGCTGTAATAGCAGAGGCATAATCTGGTAATCCCGGAGATTTAGCCCTGGGCATATTTTAAGGGAATAATTGACGCGGTCGTGGAATCTCAATTTCTGAATGCTTAAGTAAGTCTCAATATAATCCAGCTCCCTGGAAAGAGAGGTGACGGCAGTGGTGGTGTTTTCCAGTACATAGCGCATGGATTTGCCTAAGAGCTTGATTGCATTTGCTACCTCTGTGTTGCCGGCTTTCAGTGAACGCATGCGTATGGTTTCCAGTGTATTGTAGAGGAAGTGAGGATTGATCTGGCCTGAGAGCATTTTAAATTCCATTTGCTGCTGTTTATTGATTAAGTCCCTGGTTTTAAGCTGTGCCTGATAAACGGAAGTTTCCTTTTCCACAATCTCATGGATCATCAGTTTTAAGTCGGAAAATACTTCAGAGATTTCATCTTCGCCCCGGAAACTGTCTGCAATCTCATAGTTTCCCTGACTGGCCTTGTGCATGCTTTCCCGCAGCGTGTTGATACGGAGACTGAAATAATGAGAGAAAGCACAGATAAACACACTGGTTATAATCAGCACCATTATCAGGATTGTTATATAAATACCGGTAATCCGATTGAGATATGGATAGCCATCATAGCTTAAGGAGGCCATGTAAAAATTGTCTTCGCAGCAGACAGCAGAGAGTGACGAAATGCTGCCGATGACCGTTTCATTTTCTAACTCTATTTTTCCTGAATAGGAGCCGGTGCCTCCGGCTTCATTGCCGTACCTCTCCAAACCGGGTGTTTTCATCTGCTTGTCACTGGTATAAAATATGCCGTCGTCATTGAGCCATATGACAGTATGCATGGAACTGTTTTCAATCCGGTTGCGGATGTGATTGCTGCTGACTGTAAGCTTTAATATGGCATAGCTGTGAATCTGGGGCAGAAAGATACGGGTATACAGGCAGAGATTTTGCGTTTCAGTGCCGTATCGCTCACTTTTCTCCAGTTCCTCCGTCCAGAAAGGGGTTACAAAGGAGCAAGCGCGTCGAAACCAGGGCTGAGTCTGGATACTGTTTGTAATGGGATGGATGCGCGGGCTGTCTGCTATGGTGGGATTCCAGGTATATACGGCGATGTCACGGAGAGAGGCATCACCGGAAAGAAGTGTTTCCAGTCCATGATAAGCACTTATGGCTGTTTTACTGGCATTTTGGGATGGGTATGTGGTTTTTAAAAGCGCAATCAGATCCGGATCTGAGACCAGTGTCTGGGATTTGTTGTAGATATTGCCTGTCAAATCAAGAATCAGGGATTTTACCCGGAGATTATCGGAATAAGTCTGTTTGGAATAGTGGTCGAACAACTGGGTCCGGGTATGATAAATCAGATAGCCTCCCACCGTTGTTACAGGAATGAAAATAGCAATAAAAAAGATCAGGTACAGCTGCTTTAGCACCTTCACCCTGGTAAAAACATCCATAAACCGTTTCCCGTTTATCATACCCACCCTTTACCCCCGATCCATACTATTATTATATTATAACGTTTTCGGCAGGGAAAGTATAACCTGATAACAGATATTCGCATATATATAAATAAAATAATATTTGTGCGGGAAGTACTTTTATGTCGAATTCAAAAGATTTTATTGCTGATCCGGTTTTCAAAAAATGCTGTAAGAACTTTATTTTTACACCGCTTTGTTATCAGGAGACAGAATATACATGCGGTATAGCGTGTTTACAGTCTGTTTTAGCACGTTATGGTATGTATTACAGACAAAGTTCTCTGGCTGATGTTCTAAATTCCCAGCCAATTTTAGGGACGGACTATAAAAGTATTCTGTACTTTGCAGGATTGCTTGGCTTAAAGGCAACCATGGAAGAAAATTTATGTATTGATGAACTCATGAATTATATTGATATTGGAATAACTCCAATTCTTATAATCCAGGCATGGCGTCTGGAAGATGATATCGATTATTCCTGTGATTGGAAGAATGCGCATTACATTATTGTTTGTGGCTATCATGACAATGGTTTTTATATTATGGATCCTAATGTACTTGGTAATTACGCCTGTCTGTCGTTTTCGGACTTAATGAAACGATGGCATGCAGTTGACAAAGACAAAGTCCGCCATATACAAAGCGGATTAATCATACACTATGAAAACTGTCCTGTGAAGTATAATCCGGAAACCATTAAGTATGTCAGATAATTTATTGAAGTACTAATTAGTACCTTGTTATACTATCAGAAAAAAAGCCTGTAAAATCATCGCATTTCAATGATTTACAGGCTATATGCAGGACTTATAATTTAGCAGGGGAAGAGGGGCTCGAACCCCCATTTACGGTTTTGGAGACCGTTGCTCTACCATTGAACTATTCCCCTAGATGGTAAAATTATGTGCTCACCCGAGCACTTTGAAAGTATAGCATAGAACATTTTATATTGCAACAGTTTTTTGAAAAAAATAAAAAATTTATTCTGCTGTTCATAAATGAATGTTTGTGGTAATATTAACCTATGAATTCGCTTGCGTGGCAGGCGGTTTATTTGGCGTTTTTGATAAAAATATAACATAAAAACCGTGAAATTGAATTAGTAAAAAAGGGCGATGCAAAGATAATTCCTTATATAAAATTTGTCTTAGTAAAAAGATGCTTAATTTTTGCGGACTTTTTTAGCGAAAATAACAAAAAATGCACAAAAACAGGCAATATAATCGGATCTGAAACAGAATTTGACAAATGACGTCAAACATGTTATAAGTACTTCATAGCTATTATAGAAAAGGGAGTCTGCTTATGAAACAGTTTAAGATTATGTTGCCAACAGTTGCTGAGGCCAAAAAGTTTGTTGCTGCTGCTTCCAGGTGTGATTTCGACATAGACGTTTTTTACAATAGAGTTCTTATTGACGCAAAGTCTATATTAGGTGTTTTAAGTCTGGATTTATCCAAGATTCTTACTGTCCAGTTGAATGGAGAGGATAAAGAATTTGAAAAATACTTAAAAAAATTAGCTCCGGAGAATTGCTCAGCAGCATAAACGATAAAGCAACGATAAAGAGGAAATTGCAGCCGTATGGTATGCAGTTTCCTTTTTTTCATATGCTGATTGGCTGGGATAACGAGGAAAAGAAGGGGGAGCCGGTATGGAGAAGGAAGAAAAAAAGATATTAAGCATATCCGTCAGAAATCTGGTGGAATTCGTACTGCGTTCCGGTGACCTGGATAACCGCCATAATTTTACTGCGGAAAAAAACGCCATGCAGGAGGGAAGCCGGATCCACAGAAAGATCCAGCGCCGCATGGGAGCAGATTACAAGGCTGAGGTATCATTAAAGCATGTGGTGGAGGAAGATCAGTTTCAGATTCTGGTGGAAGGAAGAGCAGATGGGATTATTGATAAACCGGAAGAGCTGATTATAGATGAGATCAAAGGAATCTATATGGATCTTTCCTATCTGGACGAACCGTTTCCTGTTCATCTGGCCCAGGTCATGTGTTACGGTTATTTTTACTGCTTTGACAAGCAGAAGAATGGAGCGGTCATGCAGGTGACCTACTGTAATATAGAGACGGAGGAGATACGCCGTTTTCAGACAGAGAAGTCCTTTGAAGAACTGGAGACCTGGTTTCAGGGGCTGATTCATGAATATGTAAAATGGGCCAGGTATCTGTACAGCCATGGAATAAGAAGAGACGAATCCATCCGGGAGCTGGAATTTCCATATCCCTACCGTCAGGGACAGCGGGAACTGGCGGTCTCTGTATTTCGGAGCATACAAAGAAAGCGTAATTTATTCATTCAGGCACCTACCGGAATCGGTAAGACACTTTCCACAGCCTTTCCGGCTGTAAAGTCAATCGGAGAGGGGCTGGGAGATAAGCTTTTTTATTTAACGGCAAAAACCATTACAAGGGGAGTCGCCGAGGAATCATTTGATATTCTAAGAAAAAAAGGGCTTTATTTCAGCACCGTTACTATTACAGCAAAGGAAAAGCTCTGCTTTCTGGATAAACCGGAATGCAATCCCGATGCCTGTCCCTACGCAAAGGGACATTTTGACCGTGTTGGCGATTGTGTCTATGAGATCATCCACAACGAATTTGGAATCACCAGAGACGTGATCTTGCAGTACGCCAGTAAATTTCAAGTGTGTCCCTTTGAATTATGCCTGGATATCAGCAACTGGGTGGATGGAGTCATCTGTGATTATAATTATGTCTTTGATCCTGATGTCAGGTTAAAAAGATATTTTTCTGAAGGCATCACAGGGGAGTATTTGTTTTTGGTTGACGAGGCTCATAATCTGGTGCCAAGAGCCAGGGAGATGTACAGTGCAGCCATCTGGAAAGAGGACTTTCTTCTTATTAAAAAGATCATAAAGCCCATGGATGAAAAAATAAGCCGTCTGCTTGAACGGTGCAACAAAGAACTGCTGGAAATGAAACGGCAATGTGAAGGGTACCGCATTCTGGAAGACATCCGTTTCTTTATTACCAGTGTCATGACCTTATTTGGGGAAATGGAACTGTTTATGGAGAAAAATGCTGAATTTGGTGACAGGGACCTGGTGCTGGATTTCTTCTTTGATTTAAGGAAGCTTCTTAATATCTATGACCGTCTGGATGAAAATTACCGGATCTATACGGAACTCATGTCTGACGGACGTTTTATGCTGAGGCTGTTCTGTGTAAATCCGTCAAAAAATCTGAAAGAATGTCTGAATAAGGGAAACAGCACCGTATTCTTTTCGGCAACGCTGCTCCCGGTTTCCTATTATAAAGAACTTTTAAGCGGTGACCAGGAGGAATATGCTGTTTATGCCCATTCACCCTTTGACCAGAAAAAGCGGTTATTGATGGTGGGAACGGATGTGAGCAGCCGCTATACAAGAAGAAACAGGAGCGAATACCGGAAGGTGGCAGATTACATCGGTAAGATTGTATCTGCAAGAAGAGGAAATTATATGGTGTTTCTTCCGTCTTATCAGTATTTGAGAGAAATAGAGGCCATTTTGCCGGAGCGGATCCCAGATGACGGCTCTGTCACATATTCTGCCCAGGGGTCTCATATGAACGAGAAGGACAGAGAGGAGTTCCTAATGGAATTTTCCAGGGAGAGGAAAGATTCTTTTGTGGGGCTCTGCGTTATGGGCGGCGTATTTTCCGAAGGGATTGATTTAAAAGATGAAAGGCTGATCGGCGTTATCATAGTGGGAACCGGATTGCCCATGGTCTGTACGGAGCAGGAGATTTTAAAAGATTATTTTGAAGAAAAATCATTCAAAGGATTTGATTATGCCTATCAGTATCCCGGCATGAATAAGGTCATGCAGGCTGCCGGAAGGGTAATCCGCACCGCCCAGGATGAGGGGATTATCGCCCTTCTTGATGAACGCTTTATGCGGCCCGAATATCAGGCGCTGTTTCCCAGGGAGTGGGACAGCTTTTATGAAGTGAAATTAAAGAATGCGAAAGAGGTTGCCAGACATTTCTGGGACAGCAGGCATGAGGAGGAGAGAGAGGATGGAACAGATACTGAGATTACGACCGTATAAAAGAGAGGATGGAACGTATTTGTTAAACTGGCTCACGGACCGGCGTATGCTTGGGATGTGGTGCAGAGAGCATTTTATATTTCCATTGTCAGCCGGTCAGCTGGACCGGTATTACAAAGAGCTGGAAAATGACCCTTATGCCTTCGGATTTACTGCGTTAAATGAGAGGGGAGTTCCGGTAGGAAGCTTTCGGATGTCCGGAGTGGATTATGAGAATAAAAGCGTTCACCTCGGTTTTATTGTCATTGACCAGAGCCTGCGGGGACAGGGACTTGGAGAACGAATGGTTTCACTGGCAGTCCGCTACGGGAAGGAATTTCTGGGAATGGAACGGATCACGTTAAATGTATTTGACTGCAATCCCGGAGCCAAACGGTGCTATGAGAAAGCTGGATTTAAAGAGGAACAGTTTAAAAAAGAAGATTTTGCCTACGAAGAGGAACAATGGGGGAACTACCTTATGGTTTATGGAGAATGAGAGTAATCCCGTTGCCGGAAGAATAATCCGGCAGCGGGATTACGGTCAGAGCATGTCCATAAATTGTCTGGAAGCCTGAGAAACGGGTATATTTTCATTATAGGCCACAACCATCTGGCGGGTGGGCAGTTTTTCTGTCAGCTTCACCTGGAATAAATCTCTATCATTATTCGGGATGCAAAAGTCCGGGACAAAGGCGATTCCAAGCCCGATACGTGCCAGATCGATTAAAAGGTCGTTGCTGCTGAGCTCAATTTCAGGAACTAAGTCCAGCTGCTCCTTCTGGAACATATGATGGAGAAATTCACTGGTGGTGCTTTTCCGGTCCAGCATGAGAATGGGGTAGGTCTGAAGCTTCTGAAGGTTAACTGTCGTCCCTTTTAATGGAAAATATTCCTGATTCGCCACAAATACGTCTGCGAATTCATTAATCACCCGAATCTTCTGGGAACTTAAAAGACCTGAATTGGGATAGTTGGTGATGATGAAATCCACCTGACCGTTCTCCAGTAAATGGGCGCATTCAATGGAGGTCTGATTGGTCACCTTGATATGCACATTCGGGTAGGCTTTATGAAATCTGTTTAAATAGGGGACCAGATAATAGCGGCAGATGGTATCACTGGCTCCGATGCGCAGCTGGCCTCCGTTTAAGGTATTGGCTTCCAGAAGCTGGTTTTCACCCTTTTGGATGAGGTTAATGGCAGGCTCGATGTGTTTTAGAAGGATCTCCCCTTCCGGAGTGAGCTGGACCTTTTTGGTGCTTCTGATAAAGAGTGTCTGGTTTAATTTCTTCTCCAGTACCTTCACTGACTGGCTGACTGCAGACTGGGAAATAAAGAGCTGTTTGGAGGCCTCCGAAAAACTAAGTGTAGCGGCAACATGATAAAAAACTTTGTACAGTTCATAATTAATATCCATCATTAGCCCTCCTTATAAATATAAGGATATTCTATCACAATATTGATTGATTTGTAAAGGAAATTGACAAATTTGTTGGACTGAGGTATAGTAACGGGCACAGGAATCAGGTGACTATAAAAAAAGGAGTGAAAAAATATGCATGATAATTTTTACCAGATGTATTTGGATGAGATGGGAGAAATCACTCCCTGTACAGGAGAAGAACAGTTAAAGCTGATTGCGGATTTAAGAGGCGGAAATCAGGATGCGAAAAAGAGGCTTGTAGAAGGAAACTTAAGAGTTGCTCTGGAATATGCCAAAGAATATGACGGAAAGGGCGTGCTTTTGTCTGACCTGGTACAGGAGGCCAACATGGCTCTTTTAATGGCAGTGGAAGAATATGCAAAAGCAGGCGGGGAAACCGGATTTGACAGTTATGTGGGTCAGAAAATAAAGAAAGCCCTGGAACTGGCTGTGGAAGAGGAACTGTCTGCAGACCGGACAGGAGAGGAACTGGCGGCCAGAGTCAATGTTCTTTCCCAGATTTCCCAGACTCTTGCGGCAGAGCTTGGACGGGAGGCTACTGTGGAGGAGCTTGCGGATAAGATGAAAATGAGCGTGGATGAAATTCAGGGAATTATGAAGATGGCAATGGATGCGGTGAGTCTGAACGCGGAAAATGCGGATTTAGAATCATTGGCAGAAGTCAGTGATCTGGAAATTACCGAATCCGATGAGGAAGATTACGATTACGAAGTTTAAATACCAGGAGAAAAATGATGAGGATATATCTGATACGTCATGGACAGACAGATTGGAACATACAGGGAAAGATTCAGGGGAGCCACGACATTCCTTTGAATGAAACGGGGCTTATGCAGGCGGAGAAGCTGGCTGCAGGTATGGAGTCAAGACCGGTAAAAAAAATATTTTCCAGTACGCTTAAAAGGGCAATGAAAACGGCAGAAGCTCTTGGAAGCAGGCAGGAGGCAGAAATCATCCCAATGCCCCAGCTCATAGAAGTGGAGTTCGGAAAGTGGGAAGGGCTGACATGGGAAGAGATTGAGAAAGCTTACCCCAAAGAATACAGACACTGGGTAACCGATCCTGCCCAGGCTGCACCTCCTGGCGGAGAAAGCCAGAAAGAGATTATAAACCGCTGCAAGGCGGCATTATATGAGATAATAAAACAAACCGGCGGAAGGGAAGATATTGCAGTGGTATCCCATGGAGCGACTCTTGCCTGGCTGGTTTCCGTCATGCTGGGACCGGATGTGGAAGATGAAAGCATTATTGTAGAGAATGCCAGCATCACTACGGTTCATTACAGCCCTCTGACTGAAATTTTTACAGTAGTGGAAAAGAATGATACATCCCATATGACATCTTTATAGCGTCTGCCATATAAAAAAGGGAAAGCTTTTTAAAGCTTTCCCTGATCTTTAATCAAACAATGTTTCAACCAGAATCTTCATCATGGAAGGGGTGGTGCGGATAAACAGCCTGTCACGTCCGCTGCAGCGGATGGTAGTTTTAAGCATATCCTCTTTGGAGGCGGAGGTATCGAATATGCCTACCATATTGGCGCAGGATTCCACGATGGAATTAAGCTGTCCGGCCTTCTGAATAAAGGTATCAATATGGCTTTCCCTAAGCTGCAGGCAGACTTCCAAACTGGGAATCTGCTCATCTGTCTGATACTGTGTGCTTTCAAATAAATATTTCTGGGATAAATCTTTTAACTGCTGATCAAGTTCCATTCAATTAACGCTCCTTCATAAAAAAAATCCTTTACTACTATATTGTAAAATCTTTCTTTTTTCAAGCGGTGTTATAAAACATGAAGAGATATGTCAAAATAAGTCGATTTGTAATTCTTCAGAACATACTGACCAATCCTGTTCTTATTGTAAGACAATGAAAAATTGTGAATCATTTATCTAGGGTTGATTTTCTGTTCTCTCTATATTATGATAGCATTATCAGATAATTGTAAGTACTTACAAAAAAGCATCAGGGAGGAAGCTGTCAATATGAAGGAAATCAGGGGTAATGTGATCGTCGGCCAGTCGGGAGGACCAACCGCAGTGATTAATTCCAGCCTTGTGGGAGTGTATAAAACGGCAAAAGACAGAGGGGCGAAAATCGTATATGGAATGCTTCATGGGATTCAGGGGCTGCTTGAGAACCGTGTGGTGGACTTGTCCGAACACATTAAGAGTGATCTGGATATCGAGCTGTTAAAGCGGACGCCATCGTCTTATCTTGGCTCCTGCAGATATAAGCTGCCGGAAATCCATGAAGATCAGGAGATTTACAGAAAAATATTTAAAATATTAGAAGACATGGAGATTGAATATTTCTTCTATATAGGCGGAAATGATTCCATGGATACCATTAAGAAGTTATCCGATTATTCTATTTTAAACGGCAGCAGGATACGTTTTATGGGAGTTCCAAAAACCATTGATAATGATCTGGCAGCCACGGATCATACGCCCGGATATGGAAGTGCTGCAAAGTACATCGGTTCCATTACAAAGGAGGTAATCCGGGATGGTCTTGTGTACGATCAGCAGAATGTAACCCTGATTGAGATTATGGGACGGAATGCAGGCTGGCTTACCGGAGCCGCGGCGCTGGCAAAGTGTGAGGACTGTGAAGGGCCGGATATGATTTTCCTTCCGGAGATTTCTTTTGATATAGAAAATTTTATGAAAAAGGTGGCGGAGCTTCACAAACGGAAAAAATCAGTGGTGGTTGCCATTTCTGAAGGAATCCGGGTGGAAGACGGCAGATATGTCTGTGAACTGACGGATAATGTGGATTATGTGGATGCCTTCGGACACCGGCAGCTTACCGGAGCGGCCAGATTCCTTGCAGGCCGGATTGCAAGGGAAACCGGCTGCAAGACGAGAGCCATTGAGTTCAGTTCACTCCAAAGATGTGCTTCCCATATGGTTTCCAGAGTGGATATTACAGAGGCCTACCAGGTAGGAGGAGCTGCTGTGAAGGCGGCTTTTGAGGGGGAAACAGGAAAGATGGTAATTCTAAAGCGAATCTCTGATGATCCCTATATCTGTGTAACAGATATTTATGATGTCCATAAGATTGCAAACATTGAAAAAAAGGTTCCAAGAGAATGGATCAATAAAGCGGGTGATTATGTGACAGAAGAGTTTATCAGTTATATCCGCCCGTTAATTCAGGCGGAACTGACTCCCATCATGACGGATGGCCTTCCAAGACATCTGTATTGCAAAGATCATACCAATGAATAAAGAAACGGTGCCGAAACGGATTAAGTTCGGCACCGTTTATTAATTAAAGTGATTAATGACATAAGATATATTAATTTCTCTAATTGATATGTTTTATGGTATGATAATTGTACGATAATAACAGGGAAGTCTGACCTGATGGATCATAAGGATTCTTTACAAGGAGGAAATTATGAGTGTAAGAAGAGTATACGTTGAGAAAAAAGCAGCCTATGCCGTAAAAGCAGGAGAACTGAAAGAGGAGATCGCAAATTATCTGGGAATCGGCACAGTGACTGATGTGCGGGTTCTGATCCGGTACGATGTGGAAAATTTATCCGAGGAGACCTATAAACTGGCTCTTACTACCGTTTTTTCAGAACCTGCCGTTGACCTGGTTTATGAGGAAGAAGTTCCGGTAAAAGAAGGGGATACTGTTTTTACAGTGGAATATCTTCCGGGACAGTTTGACCAGAGAGCGGATTCTGCAGAGCAGTGTGTGAAGATTCTCAGGGAAGATGAGGAACCGGTGATTAAATCTGCAACCACCTATGTCATTTCCGGCGCTCTCACAAACGCTCAGGCAGAGGAAGTGAAGTCCTTTTGTATCAATCCAGTGGATTCCAGACAGGCAGAGGAGACAAAACCCCAGACCCTTGTTACTGTATTTGACATACCGGAAGATGTTATTATTTTTGACGGATTTCAGAATCTGGAAGAAACAAAGTTAAAGGATTTATATAATTCCTTAAATCTTGCCATGACGTTTCAGGATTTCCTCCATATTCAGAACTATTACAGGGATGAAGAACACAGAGATCCAACCATGACGGAAATCCGGGTGCTTGATACTTACTGGTCGGATCATTGCCGTCATACCACATTCCAGACCGAGTTAAAGGAAGTGGAATTTACAGACGGGGACTATAAAAAGCCTATGGAGGACACGTACCGCCGCTATCTTACTGACAGGGAGGAAGTACTGAAGGGGAAGAGCGGAAAGTTTGTCTGCCTCATGGATCTGGCCCTGATGGCCATGAAGAAGCTGCGCCTGGAAGGAAAACTTGAGGATCTGGAAGTATCTGATGAAATCAATGCGTGCAGCATTGTAGTTCCGGTGGAAATTGACGGAAAAGAAGAGGAATGGCTTGTAAATTTCAAAAATGAAACCCACAACCATCCAACGGAAATCGAGCCTTTTGGAGGTGCAGCAACCTGTCTTGGCGGAGCCATCAGAGATCCCCTTTCCGGACGTACCTATGTTTATCAGGCCATGCGTGTGACCGGTGCCGCTGATCCCACCAGGCCTTTAAAGGAGACGTTAAAGGGAAAGCTGCCTCAGAGAAAGATCGTGACAGGAGCAGCCAGGGGATACAGCTCTTACGGAAATCAGATCGGTCTTGCAACCGGTTATGTTAAGGAAATCTATCACCCGGACTACGTAGCGAAGAGAATGGAAATCGGAGCGGTTATGGGCGCAGCGCCCAGGAAAAACGTAATCCGGGAAACGTCTGATCCAGGTGATATTATTATCCTTCTGGGTGGAAGAACCGGACGTGACGGCTGCGGAGGCGCTACCGGTTCCTCTAAAGTTCATACGGAAGATTCCATTGAAACCTGCGGTGCAGAGGTTCAGAAAGGAAATGCTCCTACCGAAAGAAAGATCCAGAGATTATTCCGCAGGGCAGAAGTCAGCCGCATTATTAAAAAGTGTAATGACTTCGGCGCAGGCGGTGTTTCTGTAGCAATCGGTGAGCTGGCAGAGGGACTTAAAATCGACCTGGACAAGGTTCCGAAAAAATATGCCGGACTTGACGGAACGGAAATCGCTATTTCCGAGTCCCAGGAGCGTATGGCAGTGGTGATTGATCCAAAAGAGGTGGATCAGTTCCTTTCCTATGCAGCAGAGGAGAACTTAGAGGCGGTTGCAGTTGCAGTGGTGACGGAAGAACCAAGACTTGTGATGAGTTGGAGAGGGAAAACCATTGTTGATATCAGCCGTGGATTTTTAGATACCAACGGAGCTCATCAGGAAGCGTCTGTCGTTGTGGAAGTTCCTTCAAAAGACGGCAGTGCTTTTGGTAAGAAGGATGTCACAGATGTAAAGAGTACCTGGCTCAGCATGCTTTCCGGTTTAAATGTATGCTCCCAGAAGGGACTGGTGGAGATGTTTGACGGCTCCATCGGTGCAGGAAGTGTCTTTATGCCTTATGGAGGCAGATACCAGCTTACAGAAACACAGTCCATGGTAGCGAAACTTCCTCTGGAACAGGGCACTACTGATACGGTTACCATGATGAGCTATGGCTTTGATCCTTATTTATCCAGCTGGAGCCCTTATCATGGAGCTGTCTATGCAGTTTTGTCATCGGTTGCTAAAATTGTGGCAGCAGGCGGTGATTATAAAAAAATCCGTTTCACCTTCCAGGAATATTTCCGCCGCATGTCAGAGGATCCTGCGCGCTGGAGCCAGCCATTTGCAGCTCTTTTAGGAGCTTACCATGCCCAGATGGGCTTTGGTCTGCCGTCCATTGGAGGTAAGGACAGTATGTCGGGTACCTTCCAGGATGTGGATGTTCCGCCAACCCTTGTTTCCTTTGCAGTAGATATTGCCAGCCATAAGCACATTATCACTCCTGAACTCAAACAGCCGGGAAGCACACTGGTTCTGGTTGAAATTCAAAAGGACGAGTATGATCTTCCGGTTTATGAACAGGTCATGGACATTTACGGAAAATTGTTTGAGGATATAAAGGCCCGGCGTGTGATCTCAGCTTACGCAGTAGAAAGCAATGGTATTTGCGAAGCAGTGAGCAAGATGGCCTTTGGAAACAAGCTGGGAGTTAAGCTTGATGAAACAATGAAGCCGGAGCAGATTTTTGAGGCAGGCTGGGGAAATCTTGTATGTGAGATTGCAGATGGTAAGGCGGCAGAGCTTTTGATTCCCCATACCGTAATCGGTAAAGTGACAGATCAGGGATTATTTGAATATGGAACTGTAAAAATCTCCATAGAAGAGGCAATCCACGCATGGACAAAGACTCTTGAGGAGGTATTTCCCACCATATCAGGCGCAAAAGAGGAAGCTGTGGCTGAGAAACTTTATGAGACATCAAAGCTCTATGTCTGCAGGAACAAGGTTACAAGGCCTACCGTATTCATTCCGGTATTCCCGGGAACCAACTGTGAATATGACAGCACCAGAGCCTTTGAAAAAGCAGGTGCCAACGTGGTTACCCGTGTATTTAGAAATATAACCGCGGGTGACATCCGGGAATCCATTGAGTGCTACAAAACAGAGATCAGCAAATCCCAGATCGTCATGTTCCCGGGAGGATTCTCAGCTGGTGACGAACCGGACGGATCTGCCAAGTTCTTTGCTGCAGTATTCAGAAATGCAGCCATTAAGGAAGAGATCACAAAGCTTATGGAAGAAAGAGACGGTCTGATGTTAGGCATCTGCAACGGTTTCCAGGCACTGATTAAGCTGGGGCTGGTACCGGAAGGCGCTGTTACAAAGCAGAGAGAGGATTCGCCTACTCTTGCCATGAATACCATCGGACGTCATATATCCAAGATGGTATATACAAAAGTGGTTTCCAACAAGTCTCCATGGCTTTCCGGCGCACAATTAGGCGGCGTTTACTGCAATCCTGCTTCTCATGGTGAGGGACGGTTTGTTGCCAATGAGGAATGGCTGGAGAGGCTGATTCAAAACGGTCAGGTGGCAACTCAGTATGTAGATGCATCTGGCTGCCCGACCATGATTGAGGACTGGAATCCAAACGGTTCTTATATGGCGATCGAAGGTATTACAAGTCCTGACGGAAGAATCCTTGGCAAGATGGCGCATTCCGAGCGGCGGGGAGACGGCGTTGCAATGAATATCTATGGAGAACAGGATATGTTAGTTTTTGAATCAGGAGTAAATTATTTTAAATAAATGAAACTGACGTCCTTTCGGTAATTTGAAATTTCCTAACAAAGCAATCAACTCGTTCATAGAGAGACTTAAAAAAGAATATAACGATATTTTTAAAGACCTTGTGCAGATTTAATTTTGTATAAGGTCTTTTTTTCGAGATAATCTTAGAATAAGAACATTTATTTATAGAAATGAAGCAAACTATGGAAAATTTTATTGAGTAAGAAGAGATAGAGCTGTAAAATAGAAGATGAAATAAATTTTTGGGGGAATAAAGTATGAATATAATTATCGCTGTTATTGGTTCTTCTGCATTTGGT
>JAEWJZ010000016.1 GCA_023386315.1 Bacillota bacterium
CTACATAGATTATTACAACAACAAAAGAATTAAGGGCAAACTAAAAGGAATGAGTCCTGTTCAGTATAGAACTCATTCCTTGAATGTCGCCTAGTAATTATTTGTCTAACTTTTTGGGGTCAGATCATGATAACGTCAGAGAGCATTTTTATATTTATTTTGCCGCCAGTCTTCTGGCTTTTGCTTCCATGCGGGATCTTGTTACATCAATAAATACAGCTGCGATAATAACCATACCGATGACAATATATTGAACCGAGCTGGAAGTATTAAGAAGTGTCAGCCCGTTACGAATGGTTGAGATCATCAGTGCGCCGATTAATGTTCCCCAGATGGTTCCCTTTCCTCCCATGAAGGAGGCGCCGCCTATGATACATGCTGCAATGGCATCTGTATCATAGGGAGATATGGCTGCAGATGGATTTGCCACTGCAGAACGTCCTACGATTACGAGACCGGCAATGGCACACATGAAGCCGGATAAACTGTAAACAAAGATCAGAACGTTGTCCGAATTAATACCGGATAAGCGGGCTGCTTCTGGATTTCCGCCTACGCAGTAGATCATTCGGCCCAGTGCTGTTTTATTTAAAAAGAAATGGTACACTCCATAAATTAATATAAGAACTACAAAACACAGAGGGATTCCGGAAAATCCATCGGCTGATTTGAACAGGTTGGAGGAGCCTAAAAATGTAACGCCTGCGGGAAAGTCGGAGATGGTTTTTGTTGCTACGACTAAAAGAGCAAGGCCGCAAAGTACATTTTTCATACCCAGAGTCGATACAAAAGGATGAGGAAGATGCATTTTTGTCAACAGAAGTCCATTCAGAAAACCAACACAAAGTCCGGTGATGATACAGGCCAGAATCAGGATAAATGGATTTGTGATTCCCAGTGAATTTTTGAGCATACCCATTACACAGGCGCACAATATGGCATTTGCGCCTACAGACAGATCGATGCCTGCGGTAATCAGTACAACCAGCATGGCTGCGGAGATGAGGCCGTTAACGGCCGTCTGTCTTAAGATATTCATCATGTTATTCATTGTAAGAAATTTGTCTGTTGCCATTGACAGAATCATAAACAACAGGATCAGTGCCAACAGCGGAGCTGCCTTACTGACTATGTCTTTCATTTTTTTTGTTTTCATTGTATAGCACCTCCCCAGGCGGCTTTCATAATGGTTTCCTGATTCAGTAAATCATTGTCTCTTGAAAGCTCACCCATGATTTTTCCTTCTCTCATTATAATGACTCTGTCACTCATTCCGATAATTTCAGGCAGCTCAGAGGAAATCATAATCACACATTTACCAGCTTTTATTAAGTTGTTCATGATGTTATAAACTTCAACTTTTGCACCTACATCAATGCCTCTGGTGGGTTCGTCAAAGATATAGATATCTGCATTTGTATTAATCCATTTGCCGATTACTACTTTCTGCTGATTTCCTCCGGACAGCTGCCCTACTGCTTCTTTTGAATCTGATATTTTAATTTTTAAACCGTCTACATTTTCTCCGGTTAGCTGGTCTATGTGTTTCTCATCCAGAAAGAGTCCTTTTTTACATTTTTTCATGGAACTGAGAATGAGATTGGTACGTACAGACTGGGTCAGAACAAGACCCTGGCCTTTCCGGTCCTCTGTTAAAAATGCGATGCCCTGGCGGATTGCGTCCTTTGGAGATTTTATGGTGGCAGGTTTTTCATTAATATAAATATTTCCGGAATCGTGGTTGTCAGCACCGAATATAGCACGGAACGTTTCTGTACGCCCAGCTCCTACCAGACCGGCAAAACCAAGAATTTCTCCGTAATTGGCATGGAAGGTCACGTCCTTTAAAACTCCGGTTGAGTTTAAATGTTCCACTCTTAAGGCTTCTTTGCCTCTGGTTGTCTCCATCTTTGGGTATTGGTTATCCAGGGTTCTTCCTACCATGGCGGAAATCAGAGAGTCATTGTTCATTTCTGAAATGTCCTTTGTAAGGATATGCTCTCCATCTCTCATAACTGTTACCCGGTCGCATAGTTCGAAAAGTTCTTCCAATTTGTGGGAAACAAACAGGATGGATATTCCTTTTTCCTTTAATGAGCGGATGGTTTTCATTAATTGGGCAACCTCTTTTTCTCCAAGACTGGAGGTGGGTTCATCCATTATGATCAGCTTTGCGTCAATTAAAACAGCTTTTGCTATCTCAACCATCTGCTGTATTCCCATACCATAGGAACCACATTCTTTTTTTACATCAATATCCTGTCCCAGTGACAGCATCACATCATGTGCTCTCTCATGCATCTTGTCATATTCCAGGAACGGGCTGTTCTTCTTCTTCAACGCTTTATTGATAAATATATTATCTGTCACTGACAGAAGACGTACAATATTAAGTTCCTGGTAAACACATGCTATTCCATGGGCGGCCGCCTCCCTGGGATTTTTAAAGGAGACTTCTTTTCCATCCATGATGAGAGTACCTTCCTCCGGGGTATACACCCCGGTCAGTACTTTAATCAGCGTGGATTTACCGGCACCATTTTCGCCGATCAGTCCATGAATTTCACCTGGTTTAATATCCAGTGACATATTGCGCAGAGCCACAACTCCCGGGAAGCGTTTCGTCACATGTTTCAGTTCCATTAAGCTCATAGCAGTTCAACCCTTTCTGTTTCTTACAAGCAGGTTATTTTAAATAGCCTTTCAATTTTTCTAAATAATCTTTTGCATTGTCGGAGGAAATAACTTCACAGCCGGTATCAACAAAGGATTTTACAGTCTCACCCTTTACTGATTTGACTGCAGTTTCTACTGCTTTATAACCCATGGTGTAGGCAGACTGGGCACATGTGGCGGAAATGGTTCCGTCAATAATATTCTGAACGCCGCTCTGATTTCCATCAAATCCAACAATAACTACATCTTTTAATCCGCTTTGCTTGCAGGCGGTTGCAGCTCCTGCAGCAGTATCATCGTTATGACATAATACAATCTGAATGTCACCGCTCTGGGCAGTAATCATATTTTCCATAACATTGGCAGCGGTATCAGGATTTGACTGGGCATACTGTACGGAAACGATCTCTATTCCGTTTTCTTCCATAGCCCGGGTGTAACCGGCCTGTCTGGCATCGCTGGTTGCGTTTCCTTCAACACCACCGATAATAACTGCTTTTGTTCCTTTACCGGCTTTTTCTGCAGCAAATAATCCGCCCTGATAGGCTGCTTTGTCATTACCGGTTCCCACAAAGGCTACTTTTCCAGGAATCTCAGCATCTGTATCGACGGTAATCACTGGAATCTTTACATCACCGATTACGCTGGCAACTGATTCTGACTGGAGGGGAGAAATTACAAATGCATCGATTCCTCCGGCAAGCATGGTTTCAATCATATTGTTCTGTTCGTCGTATGCGGTTTCTGAAGCAGGTCCCTGAAGATCAACACTAACGCCTAAATCCTTTGAGGCTGCATTTACTCCGGCAGCTACATAGCTCCAGTATTCGCTGGACAGTGTTTTTAAGATTACACCAACTTTGATATCTCCTGTAGAATCGGAAGCAGGAGCAGAAGCAGAGGTCGTGGCAGCTTCGCTGCTGGCTGCCGGAGTATCTGCTTTTTTCCCTGCGCAGCCGGTAGCAGATACCAGCAGGGCAGATACTAACATCATGGATAAGATTCTTTTTTTCATGTTTTTAATCTCCTTTCACAACACGTATTATACAAGTTGCATAAAATGATTCAATGTAATTACTATTTTATAGGCAAAAACACAATAAAACAATGGTATAATTTGCGCTGTAAGGGGGTAGATGTTTCGATATCTTACGAAATGCGAGATGAAAAAAAGCCTGACAGAATTAGGCTTTTTTATTGAATAAGACATTGAGAAATGGGAACCGTTAATCGGTATATAAACGCCCATCCTCTACTGTGAGATGTTTTCCTTTCATGGTATATGCTTCTGTCATATGATTTGTAATGAGTATAACAGCAATCCCGGATCTTAATGATTCTTCAAGAAGGCTGATCGTCAGGGAACGGAGCTGAAAATCAATGGATGAAAATGGTTTAATGCACACCATAACTTTTGGGCGAAGGAAAATCCATCTGTAGTAAATCAGCTTCAGCTTGCATTCATCACTGACTTTATCCGCTTTCGTTGATAGTTCTTTTTCCGTAAAAATGCCCTCGGTTATATTTTTAACCAGTTTTCGATAGGATTTCTTAAACTGAATGCCGGCTTTTTTTTGCATGAGCATAAAGATAAAATTATCCATGATGGTCATATCTGTAAATATCATCTCATCCAGGGATCTTGCTTCAATAAAAACAATTTCATTTAAAACGGATCGAAAAATAGTATCATACCTGTTGGAAATAATAGCTTTTGCCGTTATTGACCGGCAGTCTTCCAGTATGGAAATGGCATGACTGCATTCAGCGGAATTCACATCAAGTATATTTAACAATTCCCCTTCCTTTATATACCGGGTTAAGGAGAGAACGGGGTTAAGCTTTAAGTCTCTGATGTCATGGTCTTCCGTAATGATTTGTACGTTTGACGACTGAATAAAGTGACTGGGGTTCACACGGCTGATGGACCTTCCCATTTTTATGAGGGTGATTTCGTCAGCATGTTTCCATAAAGAGGAATCACTGCCTGAAATATAGAGAAAAGTCATGCCTTTCATTTTTAATTTGGCAGACAGATCAAAAAAGTCTTTCATCTCTTCCTCTGATAAATACATCTCCAGATCTGTGATGACTGCCAGCTTTCGCCCCGATACATAAGCACGCAGAAGCTCAATCTGCTTTTGTCTGCCATAGTCCAGGGTATGGGCTTTGGGAGTAACGGGCAGAGATAAGTCCAGTTCTTCGAATAGATCCGGAGCCTTCCGGCAGAGAGCGGCGGCGCGGTTCCACCAGAAAACTCTGCTGTTTGCCACAAATATATTTTCTTCAACACTCAGCTGTGAAAAGACTCCGCGGTTCCTGCCAATGAAAGCGGTCTGTTTTCGTATCTGATCCTGAGAACGGAAAGAGTTTAGTTTCTCCCCATTCCAATAGATCCAGCCGGAGTCCGGTTTCAGGGTACCTTCCAGCAAACTTAGAAAATTCTGCTTCTCGATTAAATTAGGAATTATGGCACAGCAGATCTGTCCCTGAAAGGCACGCAGGCAGAGTCCCTTGAGTAAAGTCTGATTTCCATCAGAACAGTAGATATTTTCGTATCGCAGTACTTCCTGTTTCATGATCCCAGCCTTTCTGTTTCATCAAGTATATAGGGAAGTGTAAGGGAAACCTCTGTTCCCGCACCGGGAGAACTGAACAGATGAATTCCATATTCCTCCCCCATAAGAAGGCGTATTCTGGAATTTACATTGTTCAGTGCAATCCCGCCTTTTTTATCCTCTCTGACGGAGCCATTGCCCCCAGCCATATGCAGCAGCGTATCATTTAAGTGTTCCAGGGCAGCATCGTCAATGCCGATGCCGTCGTCTGATACTGATATATATAGGATGGTATCGCTATGGTCAATGTCAATGACCACCTTTCCTCCCTCAACTTTTGGCTCTAATCCATGTTTAATTGCATTTTCCACAATTGGCTGCAGTGTAAGTTTGGGAATTCTGGCCTTTAAAAGATCTTCCTCCTCCGGCAGCAGGATATCTAAATAAAGCTTTTCCTCAAACCGGTATTTTTGAATTATAAAATAATTTTTGACATTGGAAAGCTCCTCTTCCAGCGTTGTCAGGCTTTCCATATTGGAAGTCGTGTAGCGGAAAAAGACGGCCAGTGCTTCGGCTATTTTTCCAATTTCCGGTACGCCTGCCATAATGGCGTCGGAACGTATGGATTCCAGTACATTATAGAGAAAATGCGGGTTGATCTGATTCTGTAAAGCCAGGTAACGGGCCTGCTGTTTTGCATTTTCTATCATTTTATCTTTATCCAGACTGGTATGGATTCCTGATAACAATTCATCAAAGCTGGGAGATATTCCTTCCAGACTTTTAAAGAGCTCTGTGAAAATGATTCCGTTATTAAAAAGCTCTGCCTGCTTTTCCATTGAATGCAGGGGTTCCCATATTCGTGCCTTTCCCCAAAGGAGAATTGAAAATAGTCCAAGGCCCATGAATAAGACCAGGAACACAGCAAGATATGATTCCTGTGTGTGATTCGCCATAAGAATCAGGAAAAGCAGAAGGAGAGAAAGAATGTTCCAGGATATCAGAGTACCGATCCATAAATTGAACCGGTTTTTCAGCCATTGCTTTTTCAATCGGATTCCTCCCAGCTATCGGTTTGTAAATAATTTCCTGTATTCATTGGGCGATACGCCAAGTGTCTTTTTAAACTGTCTGGTGAAAAATTTTATATCATTATAACCGGCCAGCTCGGCAACCTCGCTGATGCTTCTTTCCTTTTCGGTCAATAGTTTTTTTGCAGTATCAATCCGTACCATTTGGATGTACTCTGATAATGTTTTCCCTGTTTCTTTTTTGAAAAGAGAGGAGAAATAGGTGTAACTGAATCCTGTATTTTTGGCCAGCTCTTCCAGTTTAATATTAATTCCCTTATTTTCTTCTATATAATGCTTGGCATAGATAACCGGTTTAATTTCCCTGTTTTTCAGATGATTCATTACATTCTGAAGAGTTTCACAGAGAGTATCTTCTAAAAGACGGAAGGTCTGCTCCAGGCTTGTACAGTGCTCATACATTTCAGAAAACCATGCTTCCTTTTCGTGTTCTTCCAGGGTGGAATCCAGCTGCTTGAATCCTTTAAGGTAATAGTTTAGAAGCAGCAAAAGATTTTTCTTTACCTGCAGGCAGGATGAAATGTCTTCGGCTTTCATTATACGCTTTGCGGCTTCCACACATTTTTTAATCTCAGCCATATCAAAGGCGTCTGGTTTGTCCTCCAGCAGTTTCGAGATTCTGGTGTCGACAGATCCTGATTCGGCTGGTTTTGCAGCAGGTGATTTAATCTCTGAGACCGTATTTAAACCTGTGAGAAAGCGGTTTCCTATGGCAATCCGGCTCTCTTTAATCCGATGAATCAACTGGATAGAGCTGTCAGCCTGCTCGCTGACGACAGCATTAAAATAGAGTCTGGGAAACAGATCCTGAAGACTGAGAACACGCTCTTTTATGTGGTTTATGGATTCCAGCAGCTCTTTCCGGTCCAAAGCATCATAAAAAAGAAGAAAGAAGATTCCTTCCCCAGTCACTTCTGAGATCCAGATCCAGTTATGGGATGAAAATTCCACTTCTGCTATTTCAAGAGTTTTCTCCGTCAGAAGCTGGTAACTTTCCTCTGTAAATTCCCTGTAACTGATATTGGGTTTTACTGCAATGCACCGTGCTGAATTTTTCATGATATCCGCAGCATTGATTTTCTCAACTTCCTGCAGGATATTTTCCTCCTGTTCATTTAGCTGTTTCTGTAAAACAGTCTTTAAAAACAGGTGTTTAAATGTTCCGGTATAACTCTTTAACGTCTCCTCAAGACGCATGTGCGAGGATTGTATCGACATCTGTTCCTGGGTTTCCTTAACCAGCTTTTTTAATGTGCGGGTTAAGTCTTCCTGATTGATTGGTTTTAACAGATAGTCCCGCACTCCAAATCTCATTCCCTGCTGGGCATACTGAAAGTCTTTATATCCGCTGATGATGATGCATTTGAGAATCTCATTCTGCATTTTTGCCTCTTCAATCAGACGAAGTCCATCCATTCCAGGCATTCGGATATCTGTAAGAAGAATATCCGGTTTCTTTTCATTGATCAGCTGCAGTGCAGTTAAACCGTCGTATGCGGTTCCCAGCAGCCGGATGCCAATTTCATCCCAATTAACTAAATATTCGATGAGCTTACAGATCTTTTTTTCATCGTCTGCAATAACCATTCCTAAAATTGCAATCATCTCCCGTTTTGTCATTTTTAACAGTATTGCCATTTATGTTAAGTATACTTCACGATTGAGATATTCTCAACATAAATAGTGTTGAAAAATGTTGGAAATTGTATAAAACATCATAATATTGAAAAATATTACCTTAATATTATGTAATAATGCTTCTGCGTAAGATTAAATTCGTTAAAATTATATCGAATATGCATAAAATAATCCAAATTCATTCTCAGATAAATAATATACCAAAGAATTTTACTATTAGAAGTTTGATATTTGGATGGTGAATATGAGCCGGGTGAATGTCCTTGCTATCAATCATCGGGTTTGGTATATTATAAATGAGATTTTGTACAGTGAAAAAATGATAGAAAATGTAAGGGGTAGAATAAGGTGATCAAAATATGAATGCTATGGAGGCCCGTAAGAGCAGATTCTTTAAAAATATGTTTTTGTCCTACTGTCTGATAATTATATTAAGCTTTCTTATATACTCTGTCACAGTAATTTTTGAAGCTGTGAAGGTGAAGGAAAATCAGGCTGTAAAATACTATGAGACCAAGGCCCAGGCATTTGCCAATGGGATGGATCAGCAGATATACAGCGCCCAGAATATAATAACAAATCTAAATAATTCCTCTTTGATTAATAAACTGTATATGACCGTTCAGATGCAAAATCCGGTTGATTCTTATCTTTTGTATCAGGTATTGAATGATATTCGTTCTCAGAAAACTGCTGGCGATGATTTTAATATCTCTGATGTTGTTTTGATGCTGAATAAATATAATAAGATATATACGAGCGATGAGGTAATTCATTTATCTGACAAAGTTGATTTATCAGTGTGGTCAGAAGACCGTTTGGCAGTCACGGATTTAAATACCTGCTTAAACATGAATAACAGCCAGCTGACATTTTTTAAAAAATATCTGATATACAGCGGAGTCTATCAATATGGATCGGGATCAGAGAGAGGCATCATTTGTGTTCTGTTTGATAATCAGAAGATAGAAGACATGCTGAAATCTGCTTTGGGGGAAGCACGGGGATATGCGGTATACTATAATGGAAAACCTGTTATTAAGGCCGGAATAGAGGAGGGCAGAATCTTTAAACAGACTTCTCAGGTAAGTAGTTTAATCTCATATGAAATCATAGCAGATAAAGACAAGTTTGGTTTTGAGCTGTCTGATATGGGCTCTTTTGCTTTGCTTTTTGGGTTCTTTATCTGCCTGGGGTATCTGATTCTTGCTTACTTCTTTACAAACCGGTATTCATCCCCGTTTGAGAAAATCAGGCTTTTAGTAGGGAAAGACAGGAAAGAGGGAAAAAACGAAGCAGAAAAAATTGTCTCCGGTGTGGTTGATCTTCTTGGAGAGCGTAATGGGTATATGCAGCAGGTTCATAACATGTCGCCCTATGCCAGCCAGGGAATTCTTCACAGCCTGATTCTTGGAAGTGACGGGGAATCCGGTAATAAAGAATTTTTAACTGATTTTGTTCAGTTAAAACGGGTATTTTTTCTGGCTGCAATGGTTGATTTATATTATGGAGAAAGATGGAGTAAGGATGAGGCAAAGAAAGCGGTAAAGGCGATTTCACTGTTGGCAGAACAGGAATCAGATGAGGAATTTAAGATTCTTTCTTATAAGAAGGATTCCTTACATGTCTATCTTATTTTTAACAGCAATAACGGAGAGCGTCTGGAAGATAAGCTCTATGAGTTTTTTGATAAAATGAAAAAGACCCTGGATTCCAGGTGCATGGTAACCATTGGAGCAGATGAAGTAAAGGAAGAACTGGAAGAGATTTCTGTTTCCTGTGACAATGCAACACTGGCTCTTGAAAAGATTTTATGGGAGGGAAGAGGGTCTATCTATTTCCATGATCCACGGTCAGACTGTTCCATGAATTATTATTTTCCAAAGGATGGAGTGAAACAGCTGACAAAAGGGATGAAGGACAGGGACCGGGAGTCGATCAGTCATTTCTTTGAGGAAATTGAGAAGAAAAACCAGATGGAATTTGATAATTCTGTTTATGCGGGAAAGCTGCTGTTAAGTGAACTTTATGTTACAGTTGTAAAAGCCATGCAGGCAATATGGGATCAGTGCGGCATTCCTTTGAGAAGAGTGGATGTCTGCCCCTCTTACCGTACAATGGATGAGGTCATTGGATATTATAGTAATCTGGTAGAAGGGCTTTTTATTGAAATGGACCACTCTGAGGAAGTAAGAGAGGAATATTTTCAGAATGATATGGAATTAATTGAGTATATCAATAAAAACGACAGAAATCCGGACCTTTCCCTTACCCAGATAGCGGATCATTTTTCGGTAAGCAGTAAATATGTGACTTCTTTGGTGAAAAAACGGTTTGGTATGACCTATTTAAAATATGTACAGGAGCGAAGAATTTCCCATGCAATTGATCTACTAAAGAATTCGTCTCTTCCTCTTGAGAAAATAGCGGAAGAATGCGGCTATACCAACATGCTGACATTCAGAAGAAATTTTAAAGCAATTATGGAGTGTAACCCAAGTGACTTCCGGGGAGAGAAAACAACGGACGAGAATTCGTTATAATTAAACAAATAAACGGGATATAAAACATGGAATGAATCAAAAAAGGATGGTAAATATGGCTTCCTTTTTTGATTCATTCATTTTTTGTGGGCAAAATGTCCTTGAAAAAAGTGAAACTAGTAATAAAACAAGGCAAATTATACAATTTACTCATAACTTACCAAATGGAAGGGGACAAAAGAAATGAATGTGCTTGCCAGAAAAAAAGCGGAGCCAGAGATAAAAAAACTCTCAAAAGAAGAGAAAAAAATGCTTTTTCGTAAGAATGTAAAGAGAGATAAATATCTGCTGCTGATGTTTGCACCAGTTTTGATCTATTATCTCATATTCGCCTATTTACCTATGACAGGTCTTGTAATGGCGTTTACACAATTTAAGGCGGGCAGCGGAATGACGGGCCTTTATACAGGAACCTTTGTGGGGCTGAAGTGGTTTATTCAGTTTTTTAATTCGCCTTATGCGTTCCGGTTGATCCGCAATACTTTTTTACTGTCATTTTATTCATTAATATTTGGGTTTCCAATTCCCATTATTTTTGCACTGTGTATTACTCAGATAAAAAATAAGTATTTGCAGAAAGGGACTCAGATTATTACATATCTGCCTTATTTTATCTCTACAGTAGTAATCTGCGGAATGATAACAAACTTCTTATCACCCTCCAGCGGAATTATTAACCAGCTGATAGTTAAGGCAGGAGGGACTGCAATCAACTTCCTGGGAGAGCCTAAATGGTTTCGGGCTGTTTATGTTATATCCGGTTCCTGGCAGAGTTTTGGGTTTAATTCCATTATCTTTGTAGCGGCAATTATGGGCGTTGCGCCAGAACTTTATGAAGCAATGAAGGTGGATGGTGCCAGCAAGGTTCAGACCATACGTTACCTGGTACTCCCCAGCATTAAACCAACCATCGTGCTTTTACTCATTATGTCACTGGGAAATCTCCTGAATGTGGGATTTGAGAAGGTTTATCTGCTTTATAATTCCGGAATCTATGATACGGCAGATGTAATTTCTACCTATGTTTACAGGCAGGGTATTGGAAGTCAGAATTACAGCTATGCCACAGCAGTGGGACTGTTTAATTCTCTGATCGGTTTTGTCATCGTGTTTACGGCAAACAGGCTGAGCAGAAAACTTACAGAAACATCGGTATGGTAAGGAGGAAGAGATGAATCAGAAAAGCACATGGACTGAGTTTAAGAATGAATGTATTACAGATAAACTGTTTGATATCTGCATCTGGGTATTGATTGTGGCATCAGTCTGTATTACTCTGTATCCCTTTGTATATGTTGTGAGCATTTCCTTAAGCTCTGGTGAAGCAGTGAACAAGGGATTAATAACGCTGCTTCCGGTTGACATGAATCTGGATACGTACTGGATGGTTATGTCTTATAAGGATCTTTGGATTTCTTATGGAAATACATTTTATTATACAATTACGGGAACCTTTTTAAATATCGTATTTACTTGTCTGGCAGCCTATCCGCTTTCCAGAAAACGGTTTTTCTTAAGAAAGAAAATGAATTTTCTTCTGGCATTTACCATGTATTTTTCAGGTGGACTCATACCTGGTTATCTGGTCGTGACGGGGCTTGGTTTATATAACAGCAGACTGGCCATGATACTTCCAGTTCTGGTCAGTGCTTATAACGTAATGATCTGCCGTTCTGCGTTTGAAGGCATTGCTGAGGAATTATTTGAAAATGCCTATCTTGAGGGAGCAAATGACCTTCAGATCTTAGTAAAAATTGCAATTCCATTAGTGAAGCCCACATTGGCTGTTTTAACTCTGTATTATGCAGTGGCACGTTATAATGATTTCTTTAGTGCACTGCTTTATATCGGAAAGCAGAATCTTCAGCCTTTACAGTTGTTTCTTCGAAGAATTCTTCTGATGGCTTCTACAGAGATCATGCAGGCTTCCGGCAATGCAACAGCTGCCAGTGCAGCAGCCCAGTCTACCATTCAGATCAGATACGTTTGCATTGTTTTATCCATGGTACCAATCGTATGTCTTACTCCTTTTATACAGAAGTATCTGGTGAAAGGAACCATGCTGGGAGCAGTAAAAGGATAATCATGTTTGATTATATATAATAAAAATGAGGAGGATGTTACAATGAAAAAGAAAGAATATTGGAAAGCGGCAGTATTATCTGCAATGATAGCGGCGGCAGCGTTATCTGGATGTTCAGGAAAGGGAACCCAGGCGGAACCAAAAGAGGAAAAAAGCAAAGAGGCTGAATTTAATTATACAGGAGCTGCACCGGTTACCAATACTCCTGATGCAAAGGTCAGTATTCTTGCACAAAATTCCTGGTACTCTACTGTGGACTATGCCAACGCAGATATTATTAAGAAAATTGCTTCTAACGCGGGGGTTACGATTGACTGGACTCTTGTTTCCCCTACCAATTATAAGGACAGCGTCAGTCCAATGCTGGCATCCGGTTCGGATCTTCCTGACATCGTGGAACTTCCTGATCTGGACGATAATATGACTTATATTACCGGGGGACTTTTCTATCCTCTTGATGAGTATATGAATTATATGCCTAATTACAAAAAGTTTCTGGATAGCAACCCGGCAATAAAAGCCAGTCTGACTGCAGAAGATGGTCATATTTATTATGTGCCTCAGACCGTTGTGACAGATAATTACCAGCCGTGTACCATGATGAATATGCAGTGGTTAGACCAGCTGGGCCTGCCGGTACCAACCACGCTGGATGAGTTTGTAGAAGATCTGCGTATGTTCAGGGATAATGATATGAACGGAAATGGGGACAAAACAGATGAGATTCCATTAAGCGTAACAGCTAAGAATCTTCCCTATATGTTTGGTCCGGCTTTTGGCCTTAACCTGGTGGATGGTTTTTATGCTGATGAGAGTGGAAAGGTACACTACTCAGCCGCAGAGTCTGAGAATTATAAGAAGTATCTTACCTTTTTAAATGGTCTTTATAAAGAAGGTCTTTTAGAAGTAGAATATACATCTCTTACCCGCGACCAGATTACAGAGCGCTGTGCACGTAATATAACTGGTGCAACATTTGATTATAGCTGGCAGATGTCTCAGCTTTACAGCAAGCAGTATCCGGAGTATACTGGTGAAAAAGGAATTATGGCAGGTATTCCACCTCTTTCCGGAGAATCAAAAGGATTTTATCTGGCAAGAAACCCAATCGCCAATATATTCGGAGTCAGCAAGTCTGATAAGGATCCGCTTCTTGCCATTAAGTTTTTGGATTATGCCATGAGTGAGGAGGCACAGAATTATTATGTATGGGGACTGGAAGGGGAAAGCTATACAGTATCAGCAGACGGGAAAAAGGCTTATACAGAAAAAGCTTCAGATAACAACTGGCTTCAGCAGCTTGGTATTAATGCAGGATGTCTTCCTTCCCAGCAGTCGGTAGAGGCTACAGATGTACTTCTTCCAAAATGGCATGTTGATAAGGATAAGGAGCTTCAGAAATTTTCCAAGGCACCATGGCCTTTCATCTACTCTACAAAGGATGAGCAGAATATTATTTCCCAATATCTGGTTGATATTACTACTTATGTAGATGAGATGAATGTGGCATTTATTACAGGAACGACAGATCTTAGCACATTTGATTCCTATTTATCTACGCTTGACAACATGGGATTAAAGGATCTGCTGAAAGTGAAACAGCAGCAGTATGACCGGTTCGCTTCATCCACCAAATAATGAGTATAAGACCGGCACAGAGGATCGTTTCTGTGCCGGTTTTTCACTTTAATATTATCTATGAATGAAAGGTTAGAATATGGAAAATAAGAATAGAACAATACCTGTTACCAGGTTTTATACCTGCGAAGAGAAGCTTATAAAGAGAATGAAGGAAAAAGGCAGAAAAAACAGGTTTTGTGCGGAAACAAAAACAGATTATGGTAAATGGAAGGAGGAAACAAGAGAGCTGTTAAAAAACCTGATTGGATTGCAGAACATGGAATACTGCCCGTTAAATCCTCAGTGTCTGGAGCGGGTGGTAATTGAAGACGATATTATACGTGAAAAGATTCTTCTTCAGGTAGAACCGGAAGTGTATATGCCGGTCTATGTTCTGATACCCCCAAATCGCGGAGAAGAAAAGCTGAAATGCTTTCTGGCACCTCCGGGCCATCAGGGAGCAGGGAAATATTCCGTTGCCGGAGTTCGGGAAATTCCTGCTGTTGCAGACAAAATTGAGCTGTTTCATTATGATTATGGTCTGATGATGGCAAAACTTGGTTATGCAGTTCTCTGCCCTGACTGCCGGGGATTTGGGGAGAGAAGGGAAGCTGCGCTGCAGGGAGAAGACGAAAGTGAATTTTTGAATTCAACCTGTTTTCATCTTGCCCATATGGCAGAACCCCTTGGAATGACCGTGATTGGAATGTGTACATGGGACCTGATGCGGCTGACTGACTATGTAATGGAACGGGGAGAATGGGATGAGGAGTCTATTGGCTGTGTGGGTTTTTCCGGTGGAGGAATGCAGACACTATGGCTTTCTGCACTGGATGACCGGATTAAAACGGTAATTATAAGCGGATACTTATATGGATATTCGGATTCTCTTTTAAGATTGAATGGCAACTGCAGCTGCAATTATGTACCCCATTTATGGGAGCATGTGGATATGGGGGACATTGGGGCATTACTGGCGCCGAGACCCCTGATGGTACAGTCTGCCCGATCTGATCATTTAAACGGATACAGAGGTATGGAAAATGTTCTGGAGCAGCTGGATGTGATCCGGAAGGCTTATGGTCTGTTTGGAAAAGAGAAAGAAATTTATCATGATGTCTGGGATGGAGGCCATTGTTTCCATGGAGAAAATCTGGAGAAATTTTTAAGCGGGCGGTATGGAAATGAAATAAAGTAATTTTAATTGGATACGATAACATTTGCCAATACTTCTTTCTTGTGGTGAAAAACGTTCTATGCTATAATGATACTGGCTGGTTTTTAAGAAAACGGGTCATACAACAGCGATAGGGAGGTGTCTCTATGCCAGGTTTCCACGATATTATCGGTCATGAGAGAATCAAGGAACATTTACAGAAGGCGATTGAATCAAATCATGTATCCCATGCATATATTCTCACTGGAGAATCGGGAATGGGAAGAAAATCCCTGGCTAACGCATTTGCCATGACTTTGCTGTGTGAAAAAGGGACCAGTGAGCCGTGTATGCAGTGTCATGCCTGCAAGCAGGTCATGAGCGGAAATCACCCGGATCTTATTTTTGTCACACATGAAAAAACAGCCGGTATCGGTGTAGATGACATCCGTAGTCAGATACAGGATACGATTATGATACGGCCTTACAGCAGCTATTATAAAATTTATATTGTTGATGAGGCGGAAAAGATGACGGTTCAGGCCCAGAATGCCCTGCTAAAGACCATAGAGGAACCGCCGTCCTATGCAGTTATTATGCTTCTTACTACCAATCAGGAGGCATTTTTGCCTACAATTCTCTCCAGATGCGTGCAGTTAAAGTTAAAGCCGTTAAAGGATAGTGTTGTTACTTCCTATCTGACAGGATCGCTGGGTATCAGTGAGAGCAGGGCAGAAGTATACGGGGCTTTTGCCAGGGGGAATTTAGGACGTGCCATTCATCTTGCTGCGTCAGAAGAATTTCAGGCGCTGTATATGGAGTTAATCCATATGCTGAAGCATTTAAAAGAGATGGATATCATGGAACTCTTAAATTATACCAGGAAGCTGAAGGAACAGGATCCGGATTTATCTGACTGCCTTGATTTTATGCAGCTGTGGTATCGGGATGTTTTAATGTTTAAAGTAACACAGGATATCAATCTTCTTGTTTTTAAAGAAGAATTTAATACAATGAAGGAGATGAGCGCTGCCAGCTCTTATGAGGGAATCGAGCTGATTCTGCAGGCCATAGATAAGGCAAGGGTCCGTTTAAATGCCAATGTAAATATGGAACTGGCGATGGAGCTTATGCTGCTTGTTATGAAGGAGAATTAATTGATGATAAATGTTATTGGTGTCAGATTCCGGAATGCAGGGAAGATCTATTACTTTGATCCTGTAAATCTGGAGGTAAAGGCTGGAGATCATGTAATAGTAGAGACAGCAAGAGGTATTGAGTATGGTTACGTTGTTCTTGGAGCCCGTGAGGTAGAAGATGAGAAGGTGGTTCAGCCTTTAAAATCAGTGATCCGTATGGCTACCAGGGCAGATGATGAAGTGGAGAAAAAGAACCACGAAAAGGAAAAGGAAGCATTTAAGATCTGCAGGGAAAAGATTAAAAAACATGGTCTTTTAATGAAGCTGATTGATGCGGAGTATACCTTTGATAACAATAAAGTGCTGTTTTATTTCACAGCAGATGGAAGAATTGATTTCAGGGAGCTGGTTAAGGATCTGGCCTCTGTTTTTAAAACCAGGATTGAACTGCGCCAGGTTGGCGTCAGGGATGAAACTAAGATCGTGGGAGGCGTGGGTATCTGCGGCAGAACGCTGTGCTGTCACTCTTATCTTTCTGAGTTTATACCGGTTTCTATTAAGATGGCAAAGGAACAGAATCTTTCTTTAAATCCCACCAAGATCTCCGGTGTATGCGGAAGGCTTATGTGCTGCTTAAAGAATGAGGAAGAAACCTATGAAGAACTTAACAGCAAGCTTCCGGGTGTGGGTGATTTTGTGACCACTGATGACGGATTAAAGGGAGAGGTTCACTCAGTCAGTGTTCTCAGACAGTTAGTTAAGGTCGTGGTTACGATTAAGGACGAAAAGGAAATCAGAGAATACAAAGTCGAACAGTTAAGGTTTAAGCCCAGACGCCGCAGAGAGAAGACTCAGGTGACGGATGAAGAGTTAAAGGCTTTGGAAGCACTGGAAAAGAAAGAGGGAAAATCCAAGTTAGATGACAATTAAGCTTAAAGACAATGAACGGATTGATGACCTTCAGCGGAACGGTTATCAGATCATACAAAACCGGGACGGTTTCTGTTTTGGAATGGATGCCGTTCTGCTTTCCGGCTTCGCGAAAGTGAAACCCGGGGAAAAGGCAGTTGATCTTGGAACCGGGACGGGAATAATCCCTATTCTTTTGGAAGCTAAGAATGAAGGGATTCATTATACCGGGCTTGAGATCCAGGAAGAAGTGGCCGATATGGCAGCGAGAAGCGTGGCCCTTAATCATCTGGAGGATAAAATAACCATTGTCAGAGGAGATATAAAGGAAGCCAGCCGTTTGTTTGGTGCGGCTTCTTTTGATGTAGTGACATCAAATCCTCCCTACATGAATGATTCCCATGGCTTGAAAAATCCGGATCTGCCAAAGGCGATATCCCGCCACGAGGTGCTGTGTACGTTAGAGGATGTGACCAGGGAAGCTGCCAGGCTTCTTCGGCCGGGAGGGCGTTTTTATCTGGTTCACAGGCCTCACAGGCTGATTGAAATTATAACAGCATTAAAATGCGTGGGACTGGAACCCAAACGAATGAAAATGGTTCATCCCTTTGCAGATAAAGAGGCCAATATGGTTCTTATTGAAGCTGTCAGGGGTGGGAGATCCATGATCAAGGTGGAGGCTCCGGTCATTGTTTATAAGGAACCGGGAGTGTATACAGATGAGATTTATACCATTTACGGGTATTGATCCTGAATCATTATAAGAATAAAAGGAATTTTAACGGGAGCAGGAAAAATGGACGAGAATAAAGGTAAATTATATTTATGCGCCACTCCCATCGGTAATCTTGATGACATTACCCTCCGGGTTTTAAACACGCTGAAGGAAGTGGATTTGATTGCAGCGGAGGATACCCGTCACAGCATCAAGCTTCTGAATCATTTTGATATTAAAACACCGATGACCAGCTACCACGAGTACAATAAGGTAGAAAAGGCAGTCTATCTGGTGGATCAGATGAAACAGGGAGTTATGGTTGCTCTGATTACTGATGCGGGAACTCCGGGAATTTCAGATCCGGGAGAAGAACTGGTAAAACAGTGTTATGAGGCAGGAGTGGAAGTGACCTCCCTGCCCGGACCAGCGGCCTGTATAACCGCTCTTACCCTTTCCGGACTGGGAACCAGAAGGTTTTGTTTTGAAGCCTTTCTTCCTTCAGACAAAAAGGAGAAGCAGTGGATTTTAAATGAACTGAAGGATGAGACAAGAACTATAATTCTTTATGAGGCACCTCACCGTCTCGTTAAGACGCTGGAAGAGCTTTATGAGGCATTAGGGGAGCGGAGAATTACCATCTGCAGGGAACTGACAAAGCGGTATGAGACCGCATTCTGCACAACCTTTACCCAGGCATTAGATACTTACCGAACAGAGGATCCGAAAGGGGAATGTGTCATCGTAGTGGAAGGCAGGAGCTTTGAAGAGATCCGAATGGAGCAGACAAAGGCGTTTGAAGAGCTTTCCATGGAAGAACATATGGAACGTTATGAAAGCCAGGGAATGGATAAAAAAGAAGCCATGCGCATGGTTGCAAAAGACCGTGGAATCAGCAAAAGAGAGGTTTATCAGTATCTGCTGAACCGGGAAATATAAAAAATATCTTGACAACGGGCGTTTATTTTAATAATATTATTTTGAGATTCAAAATATTTGAGATATAAAACAATCCAACGAGGCATGATTTCATTCCAGGCCGGAAGATACCGGAATGGAACAGAAACATGAATGGGGGAAATTTATGACAACAAAAATTATTGGAACAGGTTCAGCAGTTCCGGACCGGGTGGTCACCAATGATGATCTGGCAAAAATTGTGGATACCAGTGATGAATGGATCCAGTCAAGGACGGGAATCAGAGAACGACGAATCGCTGAGGCTGAGTCCGGCACCACGGATCTTGCTATAAAAGCAGCAATGGCAGCATTGAAGGATTCCGGTATATCGGCGGATGAACTGGACATTATTGTTTTGGCCACTTCTTCTCCAGACCGATGTTTTCCCAGCGGAGCCTGTGAAGTACAGGCGGCTATTGGTGCACATGGAGCAATGGCTTTTGATTTAAGCGCTGCATGTTCCGGCTTTATTTATGGTTTTCATACAATTTCCGCTTTTTTTCAGGCGGGAATTTATAAAACAGGTCTGATAATCGGAGCAGATACTTTAAGTAAGCTGATTGACTGGACGGACAGAGGCACCTGTGTACTTTTTGGAGATGGTGCAGGAGCGGCAGTAGTACGAACAGAGGATAAAGGAAAACTTTATATGACCATGGGCGCCGATGGTACAAGAGGAAGCGCACTGGACTGTGTATCACGGACAACAGGTAATTTACTCACTGGTCACAAACCGGAAACAGGTTATATGACCATGGATGGACAGGAGGTATTCCGGTTTGCAGTAAAAACTGTACCGGAGGCAATCTTAGAGGTGCTTTCCGAGAGCGGAACGGATTTAAGTGAAATTAAGTATTTTATCCTGCATCAGGCCAATTACCGGATCTTTGAATCGATTGCAAAGAGATTAAAGGTGCCAATAGAGAAGTTTCCTACAAATTTAGAGCGTTATGGAAATACGTCGGCAGCATCGGTTCCTCTTTTGCTAGATGAACTGAACAAGGCTGGAAAGCTGCAGCAGGGGGATAAGATTGTACTTGCCGGATTTGGGGCAGGACTTACCTGGGGAGCCACTCTTATGGAGTGGTAAAAAATAGGACTAATACTTTGGTAATCAAAGTACTAGCATATAAATTGAATACGATGAAGCAAAAGGAGATTAGAAGATGTTAGAAAAAATGCAGGAAATTATCGCAGAGCAGTTAAATGTAGAGGCTGGAATTATTAAGCCAGAATCCTCTTTTAAAGAGGACTTGGGAGCAGATTCCCTTGATTTATTCGAACTGGTTATGGCACTTGAAGATGAGTACTCAGTTGAGATTCCCTCTGAGGATTTAGAAAAATTAACAACAGTTCAGCAGGTTATGGACTATTTAAAAGCAAAGGGCGTGGAAGCGTAATGAATACCAGAATCACCCAACTTTTGGGAATTGAATATCCCATCATACAGGGCGGTATGGCATGGGTTGCGGAGCACCATCTTGCAGCAGCTGTATCGGAAGCTGGTGGTCTGGGATTGATCGGCGGAGCCAATGCACCGGGTGAAGTGGTGCGTGATGAAATCCGCAAAGCAAAGAAGCTGACCAATAAACCAATCGGTGTTAATGTCATGCTTTTGAGCCCTCATGCTGAAGATGTGGCAAAGGTTATTGTAGAGGAAGGCATTAAGGTGGTAACCACTGGTGCCGGTAATCCGGAAAAATATATGGAGATGTGGAAGGCGGCAGGGATTAAAGTGATTCCAGTTGTCGCTTCCGTAGCACTTGCAAAGAGAATGGAGCGCTATGGCGCAGATGCAGTTGTTGCAGAGGGCTGTGAATCCGGAGGACACATCGGTGAGCAGACTACCATGACTTTAGTTCCCCAGGTAGCAGATGCGGTTTCCATTCCTGTTATAGCAGCAGGAGGAATCGGTGACGGCAGAGGAATCGCAGCAGCATTTATGCTGGGTGCAGAGGCTGTCCAGATCGGAACCAGATTTGTGGTTTCCAAAGAATCCATTGTACATGACAATTACAAACAGAGAATTATAAAAGCAAAGGATATCGATTCAGCAGTTACAGGACGTACACACGGACATCCGGTGAGATCTTTAAGAAACCAGATGACCAGAGAGTATGTGAAGCTGGAGGAAGAAGGAAAATCCTTTGAAGAACTGGAGTATTTAACCCTTGGAACTCTTCGGAAAGCTGTTTTAGAGGGAGATGTTATTAACGGCACGGTTATGGCCGGACAGATTGCAGGTATGATAAGCAAGGAACAGACCTGTAAAGAAATGATTGAAGAAATGATGGAACAGGCCGGGAAGCTTCTTGGCCGTTAAAGAGGAGTTTATGACTATGAGCAAGATCGCATTTATTTTCCCAGGCCAGGGCGCGCAGTACTGCGGAATGGGCCAGGATTTTTATGAGCAGACAGCAATTGGAAAAGAAATCTATGATATGGCTTCCGGACTTCTTGGTTTTTCCCTGCCGGAACTCTGCTTTGAGAAGAATGGCCGTCTGGATATTACAGAATATACGCAGGCAGCCATGGTGACGACAGGGATCGCCATGATGAGGGTACTGGAAGAAAAAACAGGGATCAGACCGGATGTGACGGCTGGTTTAAGCCTGGGAGAATATTGCGCGCTTGCAGCAGCGGGTGTGATGAGCGACCCGGATGCTATTTTAACAGTCAGACAGAGAGGAATCCTTATGCAGGAAGCTGTTCCTGCGGGACTGGGTGCGATGGCGGCCGTTCTTTCTCTGGATGCTGCTGAAATTGAAGAGGTTTTGAGCCGGATTGATGGAGTTCAGATTGCAAATTATAACTGCCCGGGGCAGATTGTTATATCAGGAAAGAAAGAAGCGGTTGAGGAAGCCGGTGAGAAGCTTCTGGCAGCAGGAGCGAAGAGAGTCATTGGTTTAAATGTCAGCGGCCCGTTCCATTCAGCTATGCTGACTGGTGCCGGTGAAAAACTGGGTGCCGTTCTTAAGGACATTGAAATTCATAAGCCTGTGATCCCTTATGTGGCAAATGTAACAGCCCGGTATGTGACAGAGGCAGATGAGGTAAAGCCTTTATTAATCCGACAGGTATCTTCTTCCGTACGTTTCCAGCAGAGTGTGGAAACCATGATAAAGGACGGAGTGGATACGTTTATAGAAATCGGACCTGGAAAAACCCTTGCAGGGTTTATTAAGAAGATAACGAGAGATGCAAAAGTCTTTAATATAGAAAAACTGGAAGATATGGATAAATTATCAGGAATTTAACTGGGAGGTGACAGATATGTTAGATGGAAAAATAGCGGTGGTTACTGGCGCCAGCAGAGGAATCGGAAGAGCAGTCGCGTTAAAGCTGGGACTGGAAGGAGCCACTGTAATTGTCAATTATAATGGTTCTGAAGAAAAAGCCCTTCAGGTAGTAAAAGAGATTGAAGAAAATGGTGGAAAAGCAGAAGCAATTGCCTGCAATGTATCGGATTATGAAGCTTCGGGTGCTTTTCTTGACGGAGTAATAAAGAAGTACGGAAAGCTGGATATTCTCATAAATAACGCAGGTATTACCAGAGATAATCTTCTTATGAAAATGTCGGAGGATGAGTTTGATGCAGTTATCAGTACGAACTTAAAAGGAGTATTTAACTGCATGAAACATGTTTCCCGTCAGATGATTAAGCAGAAGGGCGGAAGAATCATCAACATCTCTTCTGTATCAGGAATTCTTGGAAATGCAGGTCAGGCCAATTACTGCGCAGCTAAGGCTGGAGTTATCGGTATGACTAAATCATTTGCAAGAGAAGCCGCAACCAGAGGAATAACAGTAAATGCCATAGCACCCGGCTATATACAAACAGATATGACGGATGTACTGTCTGATTCTGTTAAGGAAGCCTCTTTAGACCAGATCCCGATGAAACGTTTTGGAACGCCGGAAGATGTTGCGGCTGCGGCTGTATTTCTTGCATCAGACCAGGCTGGTTATATCACAGGGCAGGTCATCAGTGTGGATGGCGGAATGGCTATGTAAAAAGGAGAATAACTGTATGAATAGAAGAGTGGTAGTAACCGGCATGGGAGCAATAACTCCTATTGGAAGTGATGTAGAAAGTTTCTGGAATGGACTGAAGGAAAAAAAGGTGGGAATCGCACCCATTACACAGTTTGATACAACGGATTTTAAAGCGACACTTGCTGCAGAGGTAAAGGATTTCGATCCTAAGAATTATATGGATATAAAAGCAGCCAAGCGCATGGAGCGTTTTGCGCAGTTTGCAGTTGCAGCTACAAAGGAAGCTCTTGAAATGTCAGGAATAGATATGGAAAAAGAAGATCCTTATCGCGTGGGCGTTAGTGTGGGTTCCGGGATTGGAAGCCTGCAGGCCGTAGAGCGGGAACATAAAAAGCTTTTGGAGAAAGGTCCGGGCAGAGTCAATCCTCTTTTGGTTCCCTTGATGATATCCAACATGGCAGCGGGAAATGTGGGGATTCAGTTCGGATTAAAGGGCAAGTGCATCAATGTGGTTACGGCCTGTGCCACGGGAACCCATTCCATAGGAGAGGCGTTCCGGTCCATCCAGTATGGGGAAGTGGATGTGATGGTGGCAGGAGGTGCGGAAGCCAGCGTTACGCCGATCGGTGTAGCCGGATTTTCGGCTCTTACTGCACTTACTACTTCAGATGATCCGCTCCGTGCTTCCATCCCATTTGATAAGGACAGAAGCGGCTTTGTTATGGGTGAAGGTGCAGGCGTTGTGGTATTAGAAGAACTGGAACACGCGCTTTCCAGAAATGCCGTTATCTACGGAGAAGTAGTTGGTTACGGGTCAACCTGTGATGCATACCATATTACCTCTCCTGCTGAGGATGGAAGCGGTGCTGCAAGAGCGATGACGGAGGCTATAAAGGATGCTGGTATTACAGCAGAAGCGCTTGACTATGTCAATGCTCACGGAACCAGCACTCATCACAACGACTTATTTGAAACCATGGCAATCAAAACCGCTTTAGGCGATCATGCAAAAAATGTTAAAATCAGTTCTACAAAATCCATGGTCGGGCATCTTCTCGGCGCGGCAGGGGGCGTGGAATTCATTGCCTGTGTGAAAACCATACAGGATGGATTTGTTCATGCCACTGCCGGTCTGGAAGAAGAAGGAGAAGGTTGTGATTTAAACTATACAAAGGGTGAGGGAGTTTTCTGTAATGTAACTTATGCTATCAGCAATTCCCTGGGCTTTGGTGGTCATAATGCCAGCATTCTTGTAAAGAAGTTTGAACAGTAGGAGGCAGTCATAATGGAAATAAATGATGTGATCAGACTGATGCAGGCCGTTTCAGAGCAGGGCCTCACCGGTTTTAAGCTGGAAGATGGGGACTTTAAGTTATCCATTAAGAAAGAAAAGCAGATGGTTATTGCTACAGAAGGGGATTATGTTCAGAGAAGTCTGGAAATACCTGCATATGCCGGACCGGAAATGAAAGCACCGGTATTGGAGAATGGAGCGGACACTGTGAAGGCGGAAGCGCACTCTACCGATAAGGTTGTATCATCTCCTCTGGTAGGAACCTTTTACAACTCTTCTTCGCCGGACAGTATGCCGTTTGTTAAGGCAGGAGATACCGTTAAGAAGGGGCAGACACTTGGTATCATCGAAGCCATGAAGCTGATGAATGAGATTGAATGTGAATACGATGGTGTGGTAGAAGCCGTTCTGGTTGGAAATGAAGATGTGGTGGAATACGGTCAGCCTCTGTTCCGTATCCGGTAGGTTATTGTAAAATCTAAGAGAGGTCCAGGGTCGGACCTCTCTTTTAAAATAAGGAGAGAGCATGATGTTAGGTATAAAAGAAATTCAGGAAATTATTCCTCACAGACACCCGTTTTTGCTGGTAGACTGTATAGAAGAACTGGAACCAGGGGTAAGGGCTACAGGGTATAAATGTGTCACTTTTGATGAATCCTTCTTCCGGGGACATTTTCCGGAGGAACCGGTTATGCCGGGTGTTTTAATCATTGAGGCACTGGCTCAGGTTGGGGCGGTTGCAATATTAAGTATGGAAGAGAATAAGGGAAAGATTGCTTATTTCGGAGGCATTGACAAAGCTAAATTTAAAAAGAAGGTAATTCCAGGAAGCAAGTTAAAACTGGAATGTGAAATTATAAAAAGAAAGGGTCCGGTAGGAGTTGGAAAAGCGGTTGCCACCATAGATGGCAAAATAGCTGCCAGCGCAGAACTGACATTTATGATTGGATAGGTGGAGATCGATGTTTGATAAGATTTTAATTGCCAACCGCGGTGAAATTGCGGTAAGAATCATAAGAGCATGCAGAGAAATGGGGATTAAAACGGTTGCCGTATATTCGGAAGCGGACCGGGAAAGCCTTCATACCCTTCTGGCGGATGAAGCCATTTGCATCGGTCCTGCACCGTCCACTCAGAGTTATCTGAATATGGAACGGATCCTTACAGCCACCGTTGCTATGAAAGCGGATGCGATTCATCCCGGATTTGGATTTCTTTCTGAGAATGCAAGGTTTGCAGAACTATGCGAAAAATGCAGTATTACCTTCATCGGACCTGACGCCGGAATCATCAATAAAATGGGAAATAAATCAGAAGCCAGAAAAACCATGATGGAAGCAGGCGTTCCGGTAGTACCAGGCGGGAAAGAAGCCGTTCACCATGTAGAAGAAGCCAGGGAAATGGCTGAGCGGATCGGATTTCCTGTTATGATCAAGGCCTCATCAGGCGGCGGCGGAAAAGGAATGCGTATTTCAAGAGGTCTGGATGATTTTGATTCCAATTTTAAGAATGCCCAGATGGAATCGGTAAAAGGATTTTCCGATGATACCATGTACATTGAGAAATACATTGAAAAACCCAGACACATTGAATTTCAGATACTTGCAGATCAGATGGGCAATGTGATCCATCTGGGAGAACGTGACTGTTCCATCCAGAGGCGGCACCAGAAGGTTCTGGAGGAATCCCCTTCTGCAGCAATTTCGGAAGAACTGCGTCATCAGATGGGAGAGGTTGCAGTCCGTGCGGCTAAGGCCGTTGGTTATGTAAATGCAGGAACCATTGAATTTTTACTGGATAAAGATAAAAATTTTTATTTTATGGAAATGAATACAAGGATTCAGGTGGAGCATCCGGTAACAGAGATGGTGACCGGCCTGGATCTGATAAAGGAACAGATCCGGATTGCAGCAGGAGAACCACTGAGTGTGACTCAGGATGATATTAAAATAGCCGGGCATGCCATTGAATGCAGAATTAATGCCGAAAATCCGGCCAAAAATTTCATGCCATGTCCAGGTCTCATTAAAAACGTTCACGTGCCGGGAGGCAATGGGGTACGAATTGATACCCATATTTATAATGATTATAAGGTTCCGGCAAATTATGATTCCATGCTGATGAAGCTGGTGGTTCACGGGAAAAACCGAACGGAAGCGATTGCAAAGATGAGAAGCGCCCTTGGGGAACTGATTATCGAAGGAATAGAAACCAATATTGATTTTCAGTTTGATATCTTAAGCCATGAAGCATATCGTGACGGTGATATAGATACAGACTTTATTCCCAAATTCTTCCCGGATTATGTCCGGTAAACAGGGAGAGGAGCAGATCTTATGTTAAGAGACATGTTTAAGAAAACTTATACCCTGATTGACAGCAAATACAGGACGGTGGAGAAAACCGGGGAACCCAATATTCCGGAAGGACTTTGGAAAAAGTGCAACAAATGCTGTCAGCCAATCTATGCGGAGGACGTAAGGAACAGTCATTACGTATGTCCGAAGTGCAAGGGATATTTCAGGGTTCACGCTTTTCAGAGAATTGAAATGACGGCAGATGCGGGAACCTTTGAAGAGTGGGATAGGGAGATTGAATTTGAAAATCCCCTTGATTTCCCCGGGTATGAAAAAAAGATTGCTGCAGCCAGAGAAAAGACAGGACTTTCAGAAGCCATTGTGACCGGTGTCTGTGAAATTAACGGTCAGAAAGCTGTACTTGGTGTCTGTGATGCGGGCTTTATTATGAGCAGCATGGGTCATGCAGTAGGAGAAAAGATTGCCAGAGCAGTGGAGCGTGCGACGGAAGAAAAGCTGCCTGTGATTTTATTTGCCTGTTCCGGCGGAGCCAGAATGCAGGAGGGAATTGTGTCCTTAATGCAGATGGCAAAAACCTCTGCCGCATTAAAGCGCCACCATAAAGCTGGTCAGCTTTATGTCAGTGTTCTTACAGATCCCACAACGGGCGGTGTCACTGCAAGCTTTGCAATGCTTGGGGATATCATTCTTGCTGAGCCGGGAGCTTTAATTGGTTTTGCGGGTCCACGGGTTATTGAGCAGACGATTGGTCAGAAACTGCCGGAAGGCTTCCAGAGGGCAGAATTTTTACTGGAACATGGCTTTGTAGATAAGATTGTTCCAAGAGAAGAGATGAAGGATACATTAACTGCTATTTTAAGGCTCCACAATCCCCACAATAAGGAAAGTTTTTGTGTGGATAACCAGGAAACAGATGAAAACATCTGTGGAAAAAAGAACGGTTTCTGGTTTAAAAAGAATAAACGAAGCCCATGGGATACCGTGCAGCTGTCAAGAAGTGCTGACCGCCCTGTAGCTTCCGATTATATTCATCAGCTCTTTGATGATTTTATGGAGTTTGCGGGAGACCGTTATTTTAAAGATGACGGAGCAATTGTAGGCGGAATTGCATCCTTTCACGGAATGCCTGTTACAGTAATCGGTCAGGAAAAAGGTAAGAATACAAAGGATAACATCAGGCGGAATTTTGGTATGCCTTCACCGGAAGGCTACAGAAAAGCCTTAAGGCTGATGAAGCAGGCGGAGAGTTTTAAACGCCCGGTCATCTGCTTTGTGGATACGCCGGGAGCGTTTTGCGGTCTTGAAGCAGAGGAGCGGGGACAGGGAGAAGCCATTGCCAGAAACTTATTTGAAATGGCAGACTTAACAGTACCGGTTCTTTCCATTGTGATCGGAGAGGGCGGAAGCGGAGGAGCGCTAGCCATGGCAGTCGGCAATGAAGTCTGGATGATGGAAAACTCCATTTACTCCATTCTTTCTCCGGAAGGCTTTGCCTCCATTCTGTATAAAGACAGTAAAAAAGCCAATGATGCAGCCAGAGTCATGAAGATCACTGCAAAGGATTTAATGGATCTTGGTCTCATTGAACGGGTAATACCGGAAGAAGAGCCTGCCTGTGCAGAAAACCTTCCGGAGATTGCGAAGGAAATGGACCGGGCCATGATGGAATTCTTTGCCGATTTCCTTACCATGACAGAAGAAGAACTTGCAAATCAAAGATATGATAGATTTAGGAGAATGTGATGGGAACATTAAAACCATTGGTAATAGGAGATCTGGTGGCAAAATATCCGGTAATTCAGGGGGGAATGGGAGTTGGAATCAGTCTTTCCTCTCTTGCGGGAGCTGTTGCAAAAGCAGGAGGAGTCGGTATCATTTCTACGGCACAGATTGGCTTTAAACAGCCTGATTTCCTTAAGAATCCCTTAGAGGCCAACTTGCGTGCTATCGGAGAGGAAATGAAAAAAGCCAGGGAAATTGCTCCTGATGGAATTATTGGCTTTAATATTATGGTTGCCACCAAAAATTATGCAAGCTATGTAAAAAAGGCGGTATTAGCAGGAGCTGATATAATCATCTCCGGAGCAGGACTTCCCGTAAGTCTTCCGGAATATGTGGCGGAAGCGGCAGAAGAAGCAGGAATTATACTGAAAACAAAAATTGCCCCAATTGTCTCTACTGTAAAGTCCGCTATGGTTATCTGCAAAATGTGGGACCGCAAATTTCATCAGGCTCCGGATCTGGTTGTGGTGGAAGGACCCTTAGCCGGCGGGCATCTGGGCTTTTCCAGAGATGATTTATCGGAACTGGGCGTTGATACGGAGGATGTGGAACGCACCTTCCGTCAGGCGGATTATGACGAGGAAATAAGAGGTATTATCCGTCTTGTAAGAGAGTATGGGGAAAAGTATAATAAAGTGATACCGGTAGTAACTGCCGGAGGAATATACACCCATGAGGATGTGCTGCATCAGATTTCACTGGGGGCTGATGGTGTTCAGGTTGCAACCAGGTTTGTCACAACTGAGGAATGTGATGCTCCCCGGGAATTTAAAGACGCCTACATTCAGTCAGCAAAGGAAGATATCGTCATTACGAAAAGCCCGGTAGGAATGCCGGGAAGAGCGATAAAAAATCCGTTTTTGAATCATGTTGCTGACACCCCGTTCCGGCTCGAACACTGTTATGATTGTCTGGAGAAATGTGACAAAAAGACCATACCCTACTGCATAACCAAAGCGCTGATTTCGTCGGCGGAAGGAAGAACGGAAGAAGGTCTGGTATTCTGTGGAAGCAATGCTTACCGGGCAGAGAAGATGGAAACGGTTGATGAAGTAATGAATGATCTGGTTTTTGGAAAATGATAAAAGGCTGCAGGATATATGTCCTGCGGCCTTTTTTGCCGAAAAGAACATTTCATAATCTCTGCCTTTTGAGAATAGGATAAAAAGAAAACAATGAAATGTGGATTGAAGGATGTTAAATTATCTCTGGGCATTTATGATACTGACAGGAGTTATCTGGGGAGCGATGCATGGTAATTTAAGTGCTGTAACGGATGGCGCACTTACCTCTGCAAAGGAGGCGGTTATGCTGTGCATTACCATGCTTGGAATTATGTCTTTCTGGACCGGACTGATGGAAATCGGAAGGAAGTCGGGGCTTATTGAGCGGTTGTCTTCAAAAATGGGGCCAGTACTTCATTTTCTGTTTCCAAAGATTCCTGATAAACATCCTTCTCTGGAATATATTTCTACCAATATTATTGCCAACATTCTGGGGCTGGGCTGGGCAGCTACGCCTGCCGGGCTGAAAGCCATGGAGTCTTTAAAAGATCTGGAGGAGACAAGGAGAAAAGAGTATTCTCAGGGGAAGAAAACCCACAAACCGGTTTCGGAAGGAACTGCCAGTAATGAAATGTGTACTTTTATGATTATTAACATATCGTCACTCCAACTGATTCCCGTCAATATGATTGCTTACAGAAGCCAGTACGGCAGTCCGGATCCCACGGCGATTGTAGGGCCAGCTATCGCAGCAACGCTGTTCTCTACGGTAATAGGAGTGGCTTTGTGTAAGCTGCTTGACCGGTAATACCTGGCACGACTAAAAAATGCCGGTTCCCCCAGAAATGGGAGGACCGGCGTTTTGGCTTTATTTTGTGTTGAAAGAACAGTTGACTACAGTGGCACCAACGATGACATCCTTACTGGCACCGCCGCTAGAGATGCAGTCTGAAAACTTATGGGTTCCTGATTTAGGAGCTTTTGGGAAGTAGAAGTTAACGTTGTTATTCTTTCCTGTGCAATTTTTGAGAGTGATAAAACCGGTATTGTTATTCTGGTCAAATCCTCTTTTTTTGTTGCCAATGGCAATACAGCTCTCCAGGTAATGGTTATCGCTGGTATAATTTCCTCCGACTTTAAAGCCTTGTCCGTTTCCAGCGCCTTTTCCGTTATAAGAAGCCTCGCAGTTGTATAACTTTACTGCATTGCCAGCAGAATAGAAGTCAAATCCGTCATCAGAATTGTTAAGTGCGATACAGTTTTTAAATACGTTACCGCTTCCGATGCTTAATTTAGCGGCAAAACCATCTGCATTCTCACCATTCGTCTTGGAATCGTAGTTATAGGTAGAGGTGACTCTGGTAATTTCATTATTGAAGGCGCCGTTGCTCATCTGTAGACCGGTATCGCCGCATTTGGTAATGAAGCAGTCCAGTATACGGTTATTGCCTCCGCTGATATGAATTCCGTTATCTCCTGCATTCTGAATTGTAAGACCGGATATAACCCAGTAGTTTCCTGTAATCTGGAACCCTCTTGAGCTGTCGGCATATGGCTGGCTGGAGAAATCAACGACTGGCTTGTGACCGCTGTAATTCATTATTCTAATTGGTGAGCTGGAAGTACCGCTCTTGCTTAATTTGTATGTAACTGATGATTTGTAGGTACCGTTCATTAAATAAATGGTGGTACCTGCTGATGCATTGCCTAACGCTTTATCAATTGTCTTATAAGGCTTGTCTTTTGACTGTCCATTATTAGAGTCGCTGCCGTTTGCTGAAACATAGTACTCGTTTGAAGCGCCATGTGCAGGTGTGGGACTAATGACACATAAACTGGTAACCATAAAGCAGGTAGTGATAATACTGATGATTCTTTTTCCATTTCTCATATTTTATCCCCTTTCTTACTACCTGGATTCCGAATCGGTTATTTAATCCGGTTTTTCCAGACTTATAATTAGATACTAAAATAGTGAAAATGATTTGTCAATAAAAAAGAAGGGGATTTTTAAATTATTCCAAAATGTCATAAATAATACTATAATTAGCAGGCAAATTATCGGATAAAGTTATAAAATTGAAAAGTAATTGGACCGATACCTTTGAATAAAATGCCGCGATATTCTTAATTCTAATTTCATCAATTTTTTGAATAAAACATTTAACATGATAAACAACATACCAATTGGTATGATCTATATATTAAAGGTATGATGAATTTTAATAGATAATTATACAATATAAACAAAAAATCATATAAAACTTGTCGTATTATGATGAAAAGGAAAATATTTGCCGAAAGTATATTTACATACATCATATGTTATGCTAACATAAGGTCAGATGAGGGATAAAATTAACCAAATACATTTGGATACAGTGATTAAAAATGTGCAAAACGCCTATTGCAATTTTGATAAAGGAGAATGCCATGAGGAGAAATTCAGATAAGATGCAGAATATTGATGCGCTACCTATGGCCATCGCACAAAAGGTAAAAACGATGATCATACAAAGGGAGATGAAGCCGGGAGACCGGCTGCCGACAGAAAATGAACTGTCAGAGCTTTTTGAGGTGAGCCGGTCTACTTTAAGAGAAGCCATGAAGTTTTTAAGAGCAGAAAATGTTGTGGTTATCCGTCAGGGAAGCGGTACCTTTGTCAGCGCAGGAACCGGTATAGGAGATGACCCGCTGGGTCTGCATTTTACCAATCAGAAATATCTGATTCAAAATCTTTTTGAAACCCGTATGCTGATTGAACCTCAGATTGCAGGGCTGGCCGTGCAGAGAGCAACTCCTCAGGATATTAAAAATCTTGAGAGACTTGTTGAGGAAATGGAACGGATACAAATTAACAGCACTTCTACTGCTGAGATGGATGTTCAATTCCATACAGCTGTTGCAGAATGCACGCATAATGAAGTACTCATTCGGGTGGTCCCTATCATCAATGAATCCATCCGGCGCAGTCACGTAGAAACCCATAATGACCTGGAGAGCTTTAAACGGGCAAAACGAAGCCACAGGGGTATTTATAAAGCCATTGCCGACGGCAACTATATGGAAGCTAAATTTCTGGCTGAGCGGCATGTATGGGATACATTAACTGATGTAAGGGAAAGGGAGGAACAAAAATGAAGAAAAGATTATTTGGAAAGGAAACAATGGCAATCGCCATGGCGGCTCTTATGGCAGCAGGAGCAATGAACGGCTGTTCTTCAGGCAGCAAAGAGACAACGGAAGCGGTAAAAGAGACAGCGGCAGCCACCACAGTTGCATCTGCGTCAAAGGAGGGACAGGCACCTGCAGATGAAATCAAACCCTGTGAAATCAAATTCCGTTACTGGGCTGATAATACAGATTATTCCCAGCTTATGCAGGACATCATTAAGAAATTTAATGCTGAAAACGGAAAGGGTATTACTGTTATTGGGGAAGAAAGCCCGTGGGATGGAGGTGCTTATTCGGAGAATTTATTTAATGCAAAAATGGGGGGCGGAGATGCAGACTGTGCAACCTGGAAGCTCACTTCCACGCCATTATTTGTTAATAATGGTCTTCTGGCTGACTTAACACCAATGATTGATGCCTGGGATAAAAAGTCTGATATTGATGATAATATTTATAATATTATGGTAGAGGCCGGAGATATGCAGCGGATTTATGTAATGCCATTTAATATTCAGGTCCTTTATGTTTATTACAGACCATCCATCTTTAAAAAGGCAGGAATCGAAGTGCCGAAGACCTATGAGGAATTTTTGCAGGCAATTGAAAAGTGCACCATGGATACCAATGGAGATGGAAAGACTGATATATACGGTTTTGGCATGAGAGGCGCAAAAGGAGGCCAGGAACCATGGGGTAGTTTTATCTATGGACGGGGCGGAAGCTTTGAAGATCTGACGACTCCTGAGGCGGTACAGGGCATGCAGGACTTCATTGATATTTATCAAAAAGGATATGTACCACCTACAGCGACCAGTGATGGATTTAGCGAGATCATTGCCAACTTCCAGTCAGGACTTGCTGCAATGACCATTCACCATACAGGCTCCAGCAAGGATATGGAAAAGTTATTCGGAGATGATGTTTCTGCTTTCCCGTTTCCGGCAGGCAAGAGCCAGTGGACATCAATGGGTGATACGGAAACAGTTATATTTGAATCCTGTGAGAATAAACAGGCTGCCTTTGAGTGGGTATCTTATTTGGCCGCGGGGGAAGGTCAGAAAATGTGGTGTGAGGGAACCGGAAATGTTCCTGTAAGTAAGAGCGTTCAGGCTTCTGATTTCTTCCAGAATAATCGTTTTATGAAAGCATCTATCGACGGACAGGGTCATGCGGGTATCGTTCCGATCCTTGATACCACAACCGAATGGATTTCTAATATCTGGCCGAATACAGTGTCTCAGGCGCTGACTGGAAGCATTTCTGCCAAACAGTGTATGCAGACCTTACAGGATGGACTTTATCAATAGTAGATATATATATGTCGGGGCTGCTTCATATGCAGCCCCAACCAGTTAGGAGGGGAAATACGAATGGTTAAGAAACGGACCATATGGCCGTATGTATTAGTTGCTCCGGCAGTGCTGATCATCCTGTGCGTGGTATTCATACCGGTTTTCAATGCAATCATTATGAGCTTCCAGAACTATGATCTAAGAAGACCGAAACAGATTGCATTTAACGGAATTTCCAATTATATGGCAGCATGCAGGGATCCGCTCTTTCAGGGGGCTCTCATTCGGACCATAGTCTGGGTGGTGTTTGGTGTTGGTTTTCAGTTCCTGTTTGGTTTTATTCTGGCTCTTTTTCTAAACAAGGAGTTTGCAGGGAGGGGAGTGATAAGGGCAGTCAGCATGATACCCTGGGTGACACCGGGTGTTTTGATCGGGTTAATGTGGAGATGGATTTATGACGGTAATTTTGGCGTATTAAACGATCTGTTGTTAAAAACCCATTTGATAACCAATAAGATCCCGTTTCTTTCTCAGGTGATGACGGCGTTTCCCAGTGTCATTGTGACAATTATCTGGCAGGGAATTCCCTTCTTTTCGCTGATGCTTCTGGCTGCGTTACAGGGGGTGTCCACGGAGATTTATGAAGCAGCTGACATTGACGGGGCATCTTTCTGGCAGAAATTATTTTATATAACCATTCCATCGATAAAAAACACGATTTATGTAACAGTACTGCTTCGCGTCATCTGGGTTGCCAATTCTGTGGATGTGATCTTTAACATGACAGAAGGAGGACCGGCTTATTCTACACAGACGCTCAGTGTTTATATTTTCAATAAGGGAAATGCGTTAAATCTGGGTTATGCATCTGCAATGGCAATATTGCTGGCAGCGCTTCTGTTATTTGCTTCTGTTCCATATTTGAAAATGAACTTTAAAGAGGAGGTATAAGAATGAAGAAGCGAGTTGATGTAAGACAGATTGTGTGTGTGTACCTTCCGCTGACAATCATACTGCTCTTTATTTTGTTTCCTTTTTACTGGACATTTATTACTTCGGTAAAGCCCGAGGAAGAACTGTATGGAATGGTAGTCACATACTGGCCGAAATCAATCACGTTTGAGTCCTACAGGAAGCTTTTCACAACTACGGTTAATTTCCTTGCAGCGATCAAGAACAGTTTTATTGTAGCGGCAATGACGACTTTGGTATCTTTGACGGCATCTACCCTTGCAGCATATGCGTTCTCAAGATACCAGTTTGCAGGAAGAAAAATTCTTATGTGTACCTTTCTTTGCAATAATATGTTCCCGACGGTATTGCTGCTGATTCCGCTGTATTCCATTATGCGGAAGCTGGGACTTTTGTACACACCCACCTCTCTGGTGTTATCTTATACCACATTTACCATTCCGTTTTCCGTATGGCTGCTGCTGGGATTCTTAAATGATCTTCCCATGTCTCTTGAGGAAGCGGCCCTGGTAGACGGCTGCAACAGAGGTGTCGCTTTTGTGAAGATTATACTTCCGATTCTGGGACCCTGCCTGGTTGCTACCGGTGTTTATATCTTTATGACATCATGGAATGAATATACATTTGCTGTGATGTTTACCAATACAGAAACACGTACCATTCCGGTAGCTTTAAAAAGTCTGATCGGACAGCTTGGTGTTCAGTGGGATTTACTTACAGCGGGGGGGATCATAACGATTATACCGGTATGTATCATGTTCTTCTTTGCTCAGAAACGATTAGTTGAAGGTTTGACGGCGGGAGCTGTAAAAGGTTAAGCCGATAATAAGGAGGAAAAAAATTATGCAGTACGATTTGAAGGCAAAGGAATTGCGGGCAGACATTCTTAAGATGTTATTTGCCTGTCAGTCAGGACATCCAGGAGGTTCCTTATCCTGTGTAGAGATGCTTATGGCACTTTATTATGAGGTAATGAACGTTGACCCTGAGAATCCTGATAAACCGGACAGGGACCGGCTGGTATTGAGCAAAGGACATGCATGCCCTGCGCTATATGCGGTTCTTGCAGATCTGGGATATTTCCCAAAAGAGGATCTGGCAGGGCTCAGGCAGATTGACAGCCACCTTCAGGGTCATCCGGATTGTACAAAGACACCGGGTGTTGATATGAATACCGGTTCTCTGGGGCAGGGAGCATCACTTGCAATGGGATTGGCACTTGCGGCCAGGCATGCAGAAGCGTCCTATCAGGTTTATGCAGTCTTAGGTGACGGGGAATGCCAGGAAGGGCTTGTATGGGAAGCCGCTATGGCAGCAGCCCATTATAATCTGGATAATCTTACATTCATGCTGGATTATAATAAGCTTCAGATTGATGGAAGCAATGAAGAGGTAATGAGTCTCGGAGATATTATAAAGAAATTTGAAGCATTCGGTTTTGCGTGCATGGAAGTGGATGGACATGATATCAGTGCCATAACCAGGGCATTAAAGACTCCGGTAACAGGCAAACCCAAATTTATCTGCTGCAATACCATAAAGGGAAAAGGAGTTTCTTTCATGGAGAATCAGTACGGCTGGCATGGAAGGCCGATGAATGCAGAAGAATTTGCCATGGCAATGAAAGAACAGGAGGTAGTTTAAATGGGAAAGTCGCTTAGAGTTGCATATGGAGAGTCGCTTGTAAAATTAGGGGCAGAAAATGAAAAAGTAGTGGTGCTGGATGCGGATTTGGCACATGCCACCCAGACCTGTATGTTTAAAGAAGAATATCCTGACCGTTTCTTTAATATGGGAATTGCAGAAGGAAACATGATGTGTGCAGCTGCAAGTTTTGCAAGTACAGGATACATACCTTTTGCCAGTACGTTTGCTTTATTTGGTGCAGGACGTGCCTATGAGCAGATACGCAATTCGATCTGTTATACCAATGCAAATGTAAAGTTTGGATTTTCTCATTCCGGTCTGTCCGTAGGAGAAGACGGGGGAAGCCACCAGTCTATTGAAGACATTGCTCTTATGAGAGAGATGCCTCACATGACGATTTTTGTACCATGTGATCCAAGTGAAACAGAAAAAGCAGTTATGGCCGCTGCAGAAATTAACGGTCCCGTGTATATCCGCGTAGCCAGACCTGTTTGTGATGATATTACAACATCAGATACACCCTTCATTCCGGGCAAAGCAAATGTGATGAGAGAGGGAAATGATATCTGTATCATATCCTGCGGTCTGATGATTCCTGAGGCATTAAAAGCGGCTGAAGAACTTGAAAAGGGAGGAATCCATGCCTCTGTCGTAAACATGCATACCATCAAACCCATCGATAAAGATATTATACTGAAAATGAATGAAACCTGTAAAGGCATTGTAACGCTGGAGGAACATTCCGTAATCGGAGGACTTGGTTCTGCAGTAGCTGAAGTTCTGGCCGGTCATACAGGAGCTAAATTTGCAATCATGGGAATTCAGGACAAGTTTGGCAAGTCAGGAAAACCGGAACAGCTTTTTGAAGCTTACGGTCTGACAGCGGCACATGTAGTCAATACCTGCAAAGAGATGTTAAAATAAAAGGAGAGTTACTTAAAAATGAATATTGTACGTTATGAATTTGCCGGAGAAGGCATGCAACGGGTATTTGAAAATGAAAAATGGACTGTTGGCATTAAAAACTGGAAGCCCGCCAATGACATTACTGGTATTGACTGCCTGGAAAGGCATAATAAAACAGATGAACTCTTTGTGCTGACAGAAGGTGAATGTACCCTGGTTTATGCCAATGAAACAAAAAACGGACTAGAATTTGGCTGCGTTAAAATGGTTCCAGGGAAGGTGTTTAACATACCGGCAACCTTGTGGCACAATACGATAACGCAGAAAGATACTAAAATGATTTTAATAGAAGACTCAAATACTTCTATGGAGAACAGTGATATATTAAAGCTTGATAAAGACCAGATTGAAAATATCAGAAGTCTTGTATAGGGAAGAAGAGGAGAAAATGAAATTTTTTATTGATACAGCCAATGTAGAAGACATAAGAAAAGCAAATGATATGGGGATCATCTGCGGTGTTACAACAAACCCTTCTCTGATTGCCATGGAAGGAAGGGATTTTAAAAAAGTTATAAAGGAAATTACAGCCATCGTTGACGGCCCTGTCAGCGGGGAAGTTAAGGCAACAACGGTTGACGCAGATGGTATGATCCGGGAAGGAAGGGAGATTGCTGCCATTCACTCCAATATGGTAGTAAAAATTCCGATGACAACGGAAGGCCTGAAAGCGGTTAAGGTACTAAATGCAGAAGGGATAAAGACCAATGTAACTCTGATATTTTCGGCGACTCAGGCCCTTTTGGCCGCACGTGCGGGAGCGGCTTATGTATCACCGTTTATGGGGCGCCTTGACGATATTTCCATGAAAGGAATTGTTCTGATAGGGGAAATTACCGATATTTTTAAAACACACCATATCAAAACAGAAATTATTGCTGCCAGTATCCGTAACCCCATTCACGTAATCGATTGTGCAAAAGCGGGCGCCGATATTGCAACGGTTCCGTATAAAATCCTGGAACAAATGGTTAACCATCCGTTAACAACTCAGGGAATTGCTAAATTTCAGGCTGATTACAGAGCCGTATTTGGAGAATCTTAAATATAAAACAGGCGCTGCCAGATGCCGGAAAAAATCCGTTCATCTGGCAGCGCTTTTCATATTAATGACTTTCCTTATATTCTTTTAATGCTTTGGATAACTGGTCCGGACAGGAGGTCGGGCGGAAACCGCATTTGATTCCTTCCAGACGGCGAATTGCCTCGTCAACTTCCATGCCTTCAACAAGCCTTGATACTCCCTGTGTATTTCCGGAACAACCGCCTACAAACTGTACATGAGCGACTTTGCTGCCTTCTATTTCAAAATTAATTTCCTGGGAACATACTCCGTGTGTTTTATATTTCATCATTGATACCTCCGTATAATCATGACTCTTATCTTATCAGAAACTTTAAAGAATTATAACGAATTCAAGAGTGAGTGTCAATAGATCATAGAAGGAAGGAAAACAAAATATCACACGAATTTGATTTTAAATCTGTTCCTTCTGCTCTTTTAAATAGTCAAACAGCATATTGGATTTGTCGGTTAACTGGGGATTTATACTGTTGGAGGATAGTTTGGTGAAACCGATATTTGTCTTTACCGAATCTCTTATCCTATAATATGTAAGCTGAGGAAACATCTGAAGATTAGCAAGCTGTCTGGGTAAAATAGCGCAGCCGCCTTTTTGAGACAAAAAAGACAGAAGCATCATATGTCTGGGGAATGTCCCGGCAATACTGCCTGTATAGCCAATATCATATAGCTGTTTTTTTGTAAGTCTGTAAATATCAGATTCTTTGGCAATGGTGTAAATATTATCAAATTTAAATCCGGTCAGATCAATTTCGCTTCCCTGTTCGAAAGGAAAAACATTTTTGCTGCAGATAAGAACCATCTCATCCGAAACCAGAGGAATGGAATCATATTCCGGATCGGAAAGTAAATCCGTACGGCAGATAGCTGCATCAATCTCCTGCAGAGAAAGCATCTTAAGCAGATGTGACTGGTCATCTTCCACTATTTCAATGGAATAATTACCGAATTTCTCCTGAAAATTAAGGAGCAGCTGCATAATCCCGCTTTCCGCAAGACATGGAATTGTCCCTACCGTTAAATGAGTAATATAGCAGGAGGTGCCAAATTTTTCTAATTTAGTCATTAAGTCCTGGGTGCACTGGCGGATGTTTATTGCATAATCCAGGAAAACATTGCCTGCCTCTGTGAGTTCTGCCTTTGTATTGCTTCTGATAAACAGCACGATTCCCAGTTCATTCTCAATTGCCTTGATGTGTTTTGATAAAGCAGACTGGGAAATATAAATGCTTTCTGCAGCTGAAGAAAAATTTTTATACTTTGCCAATGCTAAGAAATCATCAATCCATTTTGTCATAATCAAATAGCCCCCTTTAGTTACTGATAAATCGTAAAAATACAAATTCAGATGTACGTTTTGTCATTATCACTATTATAATACAGAATGACGCGAAGGAAAATATGTTTATACTATTTTGTGATGACATTTTAGAATACTTATAAATGTAAAATATTTATAAAAATTAACTATTATTTTACAGTGAAAGTACACTATATATGAATTTTTAATCCGACGTTTGCTTGTTTTATATTTTGCATGGAATCATAATTGAAAAGAATTAAAATTTTCCGTTTCCATTTTGGAATAGTTGCACGAATTTAATCGAATTGCCACGAAAATTGTAATTGATTATAATTTTATTATGTTGGAAAAATTAACCAGCAGGCAACCGTATCAGCAGCATATGAAGAAGATCAGGAGGAAAATTTATGGCAAAAGTTTATCAGGATTTGCGCAGTTTCCTTTCCACTCTGGAAGAAAACGGTCAGTTAGTACGAATCAAGGAGGAGGTTAATCCAGAACCGGATATTGCAGCAGCAGGCAGAGCTGCGGCAAACATTGAGAGCGGTCCGGCAGTTTTATTTGAGAAGGTAAAAGGATATCCTTACAGCGTAGTCACCAACGTACATGGTTCATGGGCCAATCATGCTCTGATGCTGGGAATGGACAAAACAGCATCAACCAAGGAGCAGTTTCATGAAATCAACCGCAGATGGGACCGCTTTCCGGTTAAACCTGAAATTCTGAAAAGAGAAGAAGCACCCTGTAAAGAGAATACCATTGATAAACCAGAGGATATCAATCTGTTTGAGCTTCTTCCATTATACAGAATCAATGATCAGGATGGAGGCTTCTTTCTTTCCAAAGCGTCTATTATCACGGCAGATCCCAATGAGCCTGATAATTTTGACAAACTGAATGTAGGTACATACCGCATACAGGTGAAAGGTAAAAACCGTGTGGGCATTCAGGCTCTTGCATTCCATGATATTGCAATACAGCTGGAAGCTGCTGAGCGGAAAAACGAAAAGGTTCCGATTTGTATTACGGTAGGAAACAGTCCTCTGGTGACTTATATGGCATCGACTCCGGTTATGTATACTCAGAATGAGTATGAATTTGTAGGCGCGCTCCAGGATGGAGTTCCGACCCAGATCGTTCAGTCCGATCTTTATAAGAATCTTTATGTTCCTGCCGGTTCTGAGGTTGTTTTGGAAGGTTATATTGAGCCAAGGGTACGTGAGGTAGAAGGCCCGTTCGGAGAATTTCCGGGTTCCTACTCAGGTTCCAGACGCCAGTGCGTAATTACAATTACTCATGTAACTCACAGAACAAACCCGATTTTTGAAAATCTGTATCTGGGTATTCCGTGGACCGAAATCGATTATCTTATGGCATTAAATACATCGGTTCCGCTTTACCAGCAGATAAAACGCGATTTCCCCGAAGTTCAGGCAGTTAATGCCATGTATACTCATGGAATTGGCTGTATTATTTCCACAAAGGTGCGGTTCGGCGGCTTTGGCAAAGAAGTGGCATTCCGCCTTCTTTCCACTCCTCACGGAGGTTCGTACAGTAAGATCATTATCATTGTTGATGAGTTTGTTGATCCGTTTAATCTCCCTCAGGTTATGTGGGCGCTCACAACCCGTGTAAGACCGGATAAGGATGTTGTGGTTATTCCAAACTGCCCGGGAATGCCTCTTGATCCATCTTCTTATCCTGCCGGAATGCATTCTAAACTGATTATTGATGCGACAACTCCAAAGGATCCGGAGCCTAATCCAAGAGAAGTTGAACTTTTAGAGCCGCCTGCAGGCTATGAAAAGTATGAAGCTTTGATTCGTAAACTGATGGCTGAGATGTAAGCTCTATAACGAAAGGAGATTGAAACTATGAAATGTCCCCGCTGTGACGGAAATAAAATTGAAGTGATTGCAACCTCTCCTGTAGGAAATGTCTGGGAAGTTTATGAATGTATGGATTGCTTTTATTCCTGGAGATCCACTGAGATTCCCCATATTCACGAAAAGTTTAAGCTTAAAAAAGAACAGATAGAAAATTTGCAGATTATTCCTCCGATTCCCCCTCTTGATAAATAATATTTTGAGACTCTGATCGTGAAAGGAGAAGCGTCAGTGACATTCACTAAACAGAAATCAGGTTTTTTAATCGGTATCATTATTTTTGTTCTTGTCCTACTTCTTCCGCTTGACGGCCTGTCCAGAGAAGGGCAGATCTGTCTTGGATTAACCTTAATGACCGTAGTCTGGTGGGCTGCACAGGTTGCCCAGTCAGGTTACGTTGGGGGATTCTATCTGGTCTCCGTCTGTCTTTTAAAGCTTGCCGATACGAAAGTGGTATTTGCAGGCTGGACAACTTCAACCCTGTGGCTGGTCATCGGTGCCTATATGATTGCAGCAGCTGTTAAAAAGTCGGGATTAGGGGAACGTATCTCTTATGCCTACATCCTGAAATTTGTAAGCTCGTGGAAGAGCATTATCATCGGCATTTTTGTATTGACCTTTATTTTATCATTGTTCATCCCCCATCCCTGGCCCCGGGCGTTTTTAATCATGTCGGTCATGTCAGTAGTAATTAAGGCGGCAAATATGCCGAAGGAGGATGCAGTTAAAGTGGGATTTACGGTATTTGCCGCTTCTGTTCCGGTTTCACTTATATTCTTAACCGGAGATTCCGTCATTAACCCTCTGGTAGTGACTTACTGCACCACTGAAAGCATCAATTTTGTACGCTGGTTTCAGATTATGGGACCGCCCGCCCTGTTTTTAAGTATTACAACCATGTTCCTGATTCTGATCCTGTTTAAGCCGTCAAAAGAGGTTGAAGTCAATTTTGATGAGGTGCGCACGGCTCAGTCAGCTCTTGGAAAGATGACTGAAAAGGAGAAGAGAACCCTGATCTGGATCCTGATCGCTATCGGTCTCTGGCTTACCAATGGTATTACCGGTCTTGATGTAGGCTGGGTTACTCTGGCGGTGGCAATGTGTATGGCTCTGCCGGTGATTGGTAATGTCCTGACAGTGAAAGAGTGGGGAGATGTTCCGGTTCATGTTCTGGTATTTTTAACTTCTGCTATTGCCATTGGAAAAGTGGGAGCGGTAACCGGCATGAATGAATGGCTTGCGGCTACCCTGCTTCCGAAAACCATGCCGGGAAACATACTGGTATTGTCCCTGATGATTGCGGCAATTGCAATCCTGATCCATATGTTTATGGGATCTGTCATTGCAGTAATGGGTGTTGCCATACCAGCAATTCTCGTCTGTACCAATGCACTGGGAATCAATGAGCTGGCAGTGATTTTTGTTATTTATCTGGCTATTTCCGGTCATTATATTCTTCCGTTCCATCACCTTAATATTCTGGTTGGACAGGGAGAGGAAAACGGAATGTATACACAAAAGGAAACCGTAAAGATGGGTGTTCCGCTGCTCATTCCGATTTTCCTGACAGTTGCCTTTGCCGTAGCATGGTTTGCGGTGCTGGGCGTTATTTAACTGTTTTTTAAGAGAGGTGTTTTAATGCGAATTATTGTAGGAGTATCAGGAGCAACCGGTGTAGTCATGAGCCTTTATCTGCTGAAAGCGCTGAAGAGTTTTAAGGATTGTGAGGTGCATCTGGTGGTATCGGATTGTGCCAGAAAAACCTGGGAGCTGGAGACGGATTATCCCTTTGAGAAGCTGACGGAACAGGCAGATTATAATTATGATGTACATAATCTTGCCGCAGCCATCTCAAGCGGCTCTTATCAGACAGACGGAATGATTATATTGCCCTGCAGTATGAAGACGCTGTCCGGAGTTGTAAACGGTTTTACCGATAATCTCCTGATCAGGGCAGCTGATGTCTGTATGAAAGAAAACAGGAAAGTGGTTCTGTGCACAAGAGAAATGCCTCTTGGAAAGGTTCATCTTCGAAACATGAATGAGGCTGCAGATTTAGGCTGTACCATAATTCCTCCCATGCTGACTTTTTACAATGGTGCCCGTTCTCTGGACGATCAGATTAATCATGTGGTTGGAAAGATCCTGATGCAGTTTGGACTTGATTTTAAAAACTTTGTTCCGTGGCACGGTGCAGAATAACTGCAGTGAAGAAAGGAAAAAGGGAGAGATATTATGATAAGCAAAACCTGGGGATCCGGAAAGTATGCAGTAAATCTCAGTGTCCATGTGACGAAGGGAAACGGGCTGGCTGTTTTTATAAGCGGCGGAGAGAAACCCCATCTTGGCGGAGTGGCATTAGCGTCTCCCGGCGTACCAATAGATGGGCAGCAGCTTTCCAGTTGTGATTTATGGACCCTGACGGTACCAGGGCACAAGGATGCACAGCTGGCACAGAGAATTGCGAAGAAGCTATGTATTGCATCCGGAGAGCCGGTGTCTGTAAGCCTGGGTGTTCATGTTGAATATGCTACGGCGGAGGACATTAAGCTTTTGTGTGAGAATGTGGAAGCTGCAGCAGATTTATTTTTAAAGGAATATCTTGAAAATGACTGATTGGAGTAATTATGGACCATTTAATATGTGTTGACATACTGGATCGGGAAATTGGAGAAGCAACCAAAGAGGAGTGTCATCAAAAGGGATTGCTTCACAGGGCTTTTTCGGTATTTCTGTATCATGAGGGGAAATTGCTGCTTCAGAGGCGTGCATTGGAGAAATATCATTCCGGTGGATTATGGACCAATGCATGCTGCTCCCACCCCCGGAGTCAGGAATCCTTAGAGGAAGCAGTTGAAAGGCGGCTTTATCAGGAACTTGGGGTCGCCTGCAGCTGCGAAGAAGCAGGTTCATTCGTCTATTATCACAAGTTCCATCAGGATATGTTTGAATACGAATATGATCATATTTTTATTGGTCAGTATAATGGAGAAATCAGTCCGGACCCCAATGAGGTTATGGATCTGAAGTGGATGGAAATTGCTGATCTCTCTGAAAGCATGCTGCAAAATCCCGAACGATACACCGTGTGGTTTCTGACTGCAGCACCTATCGTTATTGAAAAACTGAAGGGCGGAAAAGAACCAGGGTAAATACCTGGATTTTTCGCTGTCCAGAGATTGATTAGTTAAAAATAAATATACAATGGGAGGTACACTTATGAGTGACAAAAGAGGTTTTAAAGATTTTATCAGAGGGCTGTCAGTGAAATGGAAGCTATCCGTAGGATTTGGAATTTTATTTGCAATATTACTGATTTCTCTTGCAACATCGGCTCACAGCATATCAAAAATCGGAGCGCAGGTAGGGATGTATTCAAAATTTACATATCCCCTTACCACCTATAATTTAACGGCTCAGCGGGAAATGGTGTCTGTCCAGAGATATTTGCTGATGACAATTCTTCAGAAAGAAGCAGGGGAGGATTATCAGTCATCCCTTGATTTATCAGGAAAAAGTGCAGAAAACTTTATGACCGTTCTGGAAGAATTCGCAACCCATCAGCGCAGTTCGGCTAATGATAAGAACATAGCAGATGTCAGGACGCATGTACAGGAAGCAGAAACCGCACGTAATAAAATACTTGATTTAATTAAAGATCCCTCAAATAAAGATTCAAAAGAAGCTTATCTTATTTTTCAAAACGAGTTTTTGCCTGCCTTTAATCAGATTGCGGATATTATGGAGCAGATGAATGTTGTTGGAGCGCAGAAGGCAGATATCCAGAAACAGACTGCTCAGAGTGCAATATCACAGTCATGGGTTATTCTTTGTGTTGTACTGGTGCTGTCCACATTAGCCACACTTGTGATTATTTATGTACTTACGAGAGCAATATTAATACCTGTCAGAGAGATAGAAGCTGTTTATAAAAATATGGCAGAAGGAAATCTTCATTCCGAAATTAAGTATGAGAGCCGTGATGAGCTGGGACGTATGGCCGAGAGTATACGTTCTACCAATGCAAGACTTGTTTCTTATATTGAAGATATTATTGCCAAACTCACAATGCTTTCACAGGGTAACATGAACTTTACCGTTGACCTGGACTATGTGGGCGATTTTGCATCAATTAAACAGTCATTATTAAATACCATTGCTTCTCTTAATTCCACCATGCAGGTAATTCATTCTGCTGCAGAGCAGGTTAATTCCGGCGCAGGTCAGGTCTCTGATGCTTCCCAGGCACTTGCATCAGGGGCAACAGAGCAGGCAGCAACCATAGAAGAGCTTACAGCTTCCGTTCACAGTGTAACAGAAAAAGCGGAAAAAAATACAGTATCAGTGCGCAACGCAACGGAATCTGTTTTCCAGGCAGGTCAGGGGGTGGGAGAGAGCAACAACAGAATGAAGCAGCTGAATGAAGCAATGAGAGAAATCAGCCATTCTTCTGAAGAAATATCCAAGGTAACAAAAATTGTGGAAGACATTGCTTTCCAGACAAACATCCTGGCATTAAATGCGGCAGTAGAGGCAGCAAGAGCCGGAGAGGCAGGCAAGGGCTTTGCTGTTGTAGCGGATGAAGTAAGAAATCTGGCTGCGAAATCAGCAGAAGCGGCCAAACAGACGGCAGACCTGGTACAGAAATCTACTGATAAGGTAGCAGAAGGCGAGCGGATGGCCAATGAAAGCCTGAAACTTTTAGATGATGTTGCGGAAAAATCGGCAATGGTCGAAAAAGCCATTAAACAGATTGAATCCGATACTCAGGATCAGGCAAACACCATTGTAGAGATTAACCAGGGACTTTCCCAGGTTTCCGCCGTTGTACAGACCAATGCAGCAACTGCAGAGGAAAGCTCTGCTTCCAGTGAAGAACTTGCTGCACAGGCACAGATTTTAAGAGAACAGATTTCAAAATTTAAGCTTTCTGATGTATCTGTCAGCAAAGGCATAGAATCATTCACTGTAAAGAATGTGGAACCGGAATTAAAACAATCTGCTGTTTATGATCATACGTCCGGAAAATATTGAAATTATTAACACAATTGCTCCGTTTTCCGTTATAATGATACGGTAGCCGATGAAACAATGGATAAAACATAAAGGAGGACTGCTATGTTAGGAATTATCGGAGCAATGGATGTGGAAGTGGCAGAAATAAAAGAATCCATGAAGGACGTGACGGTTGAAACCATAGCGGCAATGGATTTTTATAAAGGAACATTAAAAGGGATGGAAGCGGTTGTAGTCCGGTGTGGCATTGGAAAGGTCAATGCGGCCATCTGCACACAGATTCTTGCAGATCATTACCATGTGAGCGCTGTGATTAATACCGGAATTGCCGGTTCTTTAAAGAATGAGATCAATATCGGAGATGTGGTGCTTTCCACAGATGTAGTGCATCATGATATGGATGCCACCGGTTTTGGTTACCCCGCAGGACAGATTCCCCAGATGAAGGAATTCTCATTTCATGCGGATGAAAAACTCCGCATTCTGGCTGAGAATTGCTGCAAAGAGGTGAATCCTGAAGTTGGAATTTTTAAAGGAAGAGTGGTTTCAGGGGACCAGTTTGTTTCTGACAGGGTTAAAAAGACCTGGATCTCTGATACATTTCAGGGATTTTGTACGGAGATGGAGGGGGCTGCTATTGCACAGACAGCCTACTTAAACCATATACCATTTCTCATTATCAGAGCAATCTCAGATAAGGCGGATGACAGCGCAAATATGGACTACAGCGAGTTTGAACAAAAGGCAGTAAAAGCTTCCGTGAACCTTATTTTAGCTATGACGGAAAAATATTCAGATTAACTTAAGAATCGAATCCTGACAGGATTTGACGAACGATTCTAGGCTCTCTCATCTTCCCAAAGGCAGTCCGGGTGTTTATAATAAACCTATCACCCGGAGACGCCGGGAAGAAAGGGGAGCTATTATTATGCTGGAATTTTTACAGACAGGCAAAGCGTTATACGTGCTGGCAGTTTTATGCGGCATTGGCATTATTACCAGATGGCTGACACGTAACCTCTACAAAAGACTGATTAAGGAATCAGATAATCTGACACTAACCAAAAACAGGAACCTTCGTGCATTTAAACAGAAGACCGAATCCACCTATCAGATGAACCAGGGGATTCCCAGGGTCAAGCCTTATTTGGAAAGACAGATGTATGATTTTAAACATATGGGTATTACACTTCATGGCTGGAACATGTTTTCCAATCAGATGACACTGTGGTGCTTTTTAGCGGGAGGTGCAGCCGCCTTTGGTTCTTACTGGTACCGTACAGATCCTTACTATATTGTACTGTATGGCTCCGTTGGAATTATGGCAGGACTGTTTACCATACTGGTGGACCATGGTGCCGGAATTACAGAAAAGCGTCAGCAGCTGTTTGCAGCGCTGGACAATTATCTGGAGAATACACTGATCTACCGGCTGGATCAGGAGCGGGAGGAATCAGCCTCCATGTCAGGACCGCGGCTGGAGCTTCGTGAAAATATCCGCTCGATTTACGGAGCACAGTCAAGAGGCGGGGCAGAACCGGAAGCAGAGGCGGACCGAAAGGCCGACAGAAGGAGCACCAGACAGAGGGTGCGCAACCGTCCACAAAAGCAGGCGGAGGAATATTCTGATGAAATGGAGCATGTGCCAATGAGAGGAGAATCCATGGAAGCATCGGAAGCAAAAGGTTCCGTCCGTGATGTGGACTATTTGAAAAAGAGTCTGGAGCAGATTGCAGCAAGCAGGGAAAAAGAGAGGGGAAACAGGCAGGGAGAGGATTGGCTTAAGGATTTAAACCCGGATGAATTAAAGCTGATCGGCGAAATTCTGCAGGAGTATTTAACATGAACGTTCGGAGGGCAGAAGAAAATAAAGTCGCATTTCGATGAGTTCTATGATATAATTTTCCTAAACAGGCAGACAGGAACCTGACATAATAGGAAAAGGAGAATATTAGCAATGGGAAATATAGTTTTTGATGATTCCAGGGCAGCAGGATTTGTATCAGCAGAAGAGATGGATAACATGAAAGCCACAGTACTGTGTGCGAAGGATGTGCTGATGAACAAAACTGGTGCAGGTAATGATTTCTTGGGGTGGATTGATCTACCGGTCAATTATGATAAAAAAGAATTCCAGGAAATAAAGGCAGCAGCAGAAAAGATTCAGAGTGATTCGGATGTACTGCTTGTTGTCGGGATCGGCGGCTCTTATCTTGGTGCCAGAGCAGCGATCGAATTTTTATCCCACAGCTTTTATAACGTATTACCAAAAGGAAAGCGTAAAACTCCGGAGATTTATTTCGTCGGCAACAGCATCAGCAGCAAGTATATACAGGATTTAAAGGACGTGCTGGAAGGAAAAGATTTCTCCGTTAATATTATATCCAAATCCGGTACGACCACAGAGCCTGCAATCGCATTCCGTGTATTTAAGGATCTGCTGATCGAAAAGTATGGACGTGAAGAGGCAAATAAAAGGATTTATGCCACTACGGATAAGGCGAAGGGTGCGTTAAAGAATTTAGCGGACCAGGAAGGTTATCAGACGTTTGTTGTTCCGGATGATGTGGGAGGACGTTTCTCAGTGCTTACGGCAGTCGGCCTTCTTCCGATTGCGGTATCCGGTGCTGATATTGATAAATTGATGGAAGGCGCGTCAGCAGCCAGAGAGGAGGCAGTAAACGCTCCTTATGAGTCAAACGGTGCTCTCCGGTATGCAGCGGTCCGCAACATCCTCTTAAGAAAAGGAAAAGCTGTCGAGATCGTGGCTAATTATGAGCCAAGCCTTCATTATGTTTCCGAGTGGTGGAAACAGCTGTTTGGAGAAAGCGAAGGAAAGGATCAGAGAGGTATTTTTCCGGCAGCGGTGGATTTGACCACAGACTTGCACTCTATGGGACAGTTTATTCAGGATGGGTCCCGAATTATGTTTGAAACTGTATTAAACGTAGAAGAATCTCCGGCAGAGATCCTTTTAAAGGAAGAAGAGGTTGATACAGACGGAATGAATTATCTGGCGGGAAAGAGCGTGGACTTCGTTAACAAGAGCGCAATGAATGGAACAATTCTGGCGCATAGTGACGGAGATGTCCCGAATCTGATGGTTAACATTCCGGGGCAGGATGAATTCAGCTTAGGACAGCTGTTTTACTTCTTTGAATATGCCTGTGGTGTAAGCGGCTATATTCTGGGAGTGAATCCGTTCAACCAGCCGGGGGTGGAAAGCTATAAAAAGAATATGTTTGCTCTGCTTGGAAAACCTGGGTTTGAGAAGGAGAGAGAAGCGCTTTTAAAGAGATTATAATATGCTTTAGAATATAAAAAAGTCCTGCCATGTAAGTGGAGGACTTTTTTTATACCAGTAAGTATTATTCTTCTATAATCTGTATCTCCAGAAAATCAAAATCGATGGGTTCCATAAAATTATCCTGAGTAAATCGTGCTTTTGAATGAATTTTAAATTCCTTAACGGTAGAATCAAGCCATATGGGCTTTCCAAGATCAAACTGATAACAGATCTCCTCCAGTGACTGAAAGACCATGGAAGTCCTGGACAGACTGTAATCGGATATGCAGATGACTGTATCCTTAACGATCCGGGTGTTGTTTATTAATTTTGCCCACATACGAAACATAATGATTTCCCCTTCTATCTGACAAATTTCGGTTAAACGGCAGTATTTTTCTGAAACGATTATAGCATTATGTGCAGGAATATGGCAAGGATGAAATACAGGACATTGTAAAACCAATCAACCTATGATAAAATTGTGAGAGGAAAAACCGAAGGAGGAAGACAAAAGATGGCACAGCCTATAGAAGATCAGGTTGGATTTCTTGGAGAGGCATGCAGAGCCGTTCAGGAACTATCGGTAAGCAGGAGTTTGCTGGAGAAATACCGTCTGGAAGAAAAGAGTCTTTTAAGAGAACTGGAAGCAGAGAGAAAGGCTGTGACCGATGCCATCAGCCTTACGGTGAAAAAAAGGATTCAGGAGATTAACGATACCTATGACGGGGAAATCGCTAAGGAACAGGACCATTTAAAACGCTTAAGGAACAAGCGGGAGAAAGCGAAAACCCAGGGAGTAAAGGAACGGATTGAAGAAGAGACTCAGGAGCTTAAGGACAAAAACAAGGAGCTGTTTGCTGAGTTAAAATCTGTTTTTAAAAGGGATCATGTCCCGTCTTACTGTAGAAGCACATGGTATTATGCGCTGTTTTTTACCAGGGGATTTTCTGAATTTATCATACTTCTTTTTACTGCGCTCATTTTCTTTCTTGCCATTCCCTGTGGTATCTATTTTCTGATACCTGAAAGAAAAGCATTTTACCTGGCAGGTATCTATTTTGTCTCCATTCTGCTTTTTGGAGGAATTTATATACTGATTAATAACCGGACACGGGTCAGACATCCGGAGGCGTTAAAAAAAGGAAGAGCGATTAAAAATTCTATAAAGTCCAATCGGAGAAAGCTTCGTTCCATTGTCCGTTCCATAAAAAAGGACCGGAATGAGACCGTCTATAATCTGGAACGGTTCGATGACGAGATTGCTAAGACAGAACAGGATCTTGCGGATATTGCAGACAAGAAGCAGGATGCGCTGAATACATTTGATAAAGTGACAAGTACCATTATTTCCGATGAGATCGCCAGCAGCAAGAGGGAGAAGATCTCACAGCTTGAGAAAGAGCATGAAGACGCGGTTATAAACTGGAAGGAAGCGCAGATACGGGTTAAGGAACAGACGCTGTTTATCAATGATAATTATGCTTCTTATATCGGATCTGAATTTATGATCCCGGAAAAGCTTGACCAACTGGCTGATATCATACGAATGGGAAGGGCTTCAACCATCAGTGAGGCCAAGGAAATTTATAATAGCATGAAAGACTAAATGAAGGTACAGGAACCTGCCGGGACAAATGGCAGGCCTGTACTTTTTTTGCATTTTTCTAAAGGAATGGGGTGAATAATTCCAGGAAACCCGGCTTATAATAGAACAGAGAAAAATAAGGACAGCAGGGCAGTATATTATGAAATTATGGGAAAGAATTGCGATCCGGGGAAATCGGGATGTTTTTTATTACGACACCAGGCAGACCTTTGAAGCTGAGGAGTTTGCGTCCAGACTTTACAACATGATATGCTCGGAGCAGGAGAATGGGAAATCGGCTGGTGTACTGTTTTTATGTATCGGCACCGATCGTTCCACGGGAGACAGCCTTGGGCCCTTAATTGGTTATAAGCTAAATGAAATGGGACTGGAACATCTGGAGATACTGGGTACATTAGAGCGTCCGGTTCATGCCATGAATTTAGAAACCTATCAGACTATTTTAAAACTGCGATACCCCAATCATGTGGTGGTGGCAGTGGATGCTTCGGTTGGAAATATAGAGCATATTGGTTTTGTTACCCTTGGAAAAGGAGCGTTAAAACCCGGCCTTGGAGTGAGCAAGGAGCTTCGGGCTGTTGGGGATATATTCATCACAGGTATTGTGGGGAGCTGCGGAAATTACGATCCGCTCATGCTTCAGAGTATCCGGCTTTCTGTTGTCATGCGAATGGCAGACTGCATTAGCAGCAGCATCTGTATTGTCGAAAAGTTATGGGAAAATACGTACTTTCTTTGACACGTTTTTCAAATACCATATGCTATGATTCATTGGATTAAATAGAATAGCGGGGTGATCCAATGGGTGAATTATACAATCCTTTCCCAAAGCTGCCGAAAAATATCAGACAGATTGGGGAAAGGGATGAAATCGTAAAATTATATGTAGAGGATTATGTTAACACATATTTAAAGCGTCTGTACCCTGTAAGCGGACAAAGACTGCGGGTCGGACTTCTGTTAGGCAGTATGGAATTAAATGACGGTACTCCATATATCTTCATTGACGGAGCGCTTGAGATGGAGGATGTGACGGAGGAAGGCCGGAAGGTGTCTTTTACAGAGCTGTCATGGAAAAGAGCATCCCAAAATATGGAACAGCTTTTTCCCAAACGGTCCATACAGGGCTGGTTTCTATGTGGAAGTCCGGGAGATGATTTAAGTCCTTTAAATTACTGGAAGCAGCATATGCAGTATTTTGGAGGTCCCAACAAACTAATGTATCTAAGCTGTGGAACAGAAGGAGATGAAACAGTTTATGTAACCTCGGAGGATGGTTTTTACAAGCTTCAGGGGTACAGTATCTATTATGAACGCAATCAGATGATGCAGGACTATATGGTACTGCGTAAGGATGTAAAACGTATCGAAACCGATACAAATGATAAGGTAATTGAAGAATTCCGCAAGCGAATGGGCGAGAATAAGGTAGAAGCAGCGGACAGGCATCAGACTGTCGGACTTCTCCGGGGCATGTGCATGGCCATGTCAGTCGTCATATTAGCTGGCGGAATTGTTATGTTTAACAACTATGAACAGATGGACAGTATGGAGAGCGTGGTGGTATCTGCAATTCCTGCCAAAGCAGAAAAACTTCTGCTGGGTGATAAGGCTCAACAAAAAGACGGAAAAAAGGAATCCGGAGTGATATTAGAAGAAGCAGACGGAGAGGTTTATCCAACTTCTGCAGTCAATAAGGAGACGATGTCCGAAACCATGCCGGAAACTTCCAAGGCGCAGACTGCGGCCAAGGCTGGGGAATCAGCCGGAGAGACAGCTGCAGTGAAAGAAACTGCGGCCGCAGCCCAAAAGATTACGGAAGAAACCGTGACACAGGCAACCAAGCCTGAGACTTCTCCTGCGACAGAGGCAGCAGCAGCCGACGGTCAGCGGACGCATACAGTGGTAGAAGGGGAAACGCTGTATGGAATCTGTATTGCCGAATACAACAACGTCAATAAATTAAAGGAAATTTGTGAGCTGAATGGGCTGGAGGACGAAAATAAGATAGTTGCGGGTCAGAAATTGCGTCTTCCATAGAAAAACTTAATGCGTTTCTCTCTGATTTGATGTATACTACAATTATATATGGGCATTTTTAGGAGAAACTGCATGAGCGATATGAACTCTATGAACAGAGAGATAAAGAAAGACCAGCTGCGGCGTCAGATTGTCCCGGCTTCACCGCAAAAGGACGAGGACAGTAATGAAATCATAAAAAGAGCCCGCACCAAGGTGAAAAAGAAAAAATTAAAGATTTTTCTGGTGGTGTTTTTTATCCTGTCTGCAGCGGCAGTCAGTCTGTATACATATTTTAAATACTGTCAGTATACTGGATACAGTGTCATCTGGGAAAAGTCGCTGAATGAGGGAAGCTATGTAGGATATTTAAATTTCGGCAGCAACGTGCTGAAATACAGCAAAGATGGGGCTTCGTATATAGATGCTGAGGGAAAAGAGATATGGATACAAAGCTATGAGATGAAATCACCGGTTGCCAGTGTAAACGGTCCCTACGCGGTTATTGCGGACCAGCAGGGTAATTCCATCTATATCTTTGATAAGACAGGAAATACCGGAGTGGCTAATACAGTGCTGCCCATTATAAAGGCTTCTGTATCTGCTCACGGTGTGGTGGCGGCAATCTTAGAAGACACTACTTCCAATTATGTGTATTTTTATAAGCGGGATGGAAGCTCTCTGGATGTGAAGATCAAGGCTCTTTTAGGAGGCGATTCCGGTTATCCGGTAGATATCAGTTTATCTCCTGATGGAACACAGCTGATCGGGTCCTATGCATTTTTAAAGAATGGAACTATGAATGGAAGGGTTGCTTTTCATAACTTTGCAGAAATTGGGAAAAGCGTCCCGGACAGGCTTGTGGGGGGATTTGATGAACCTTATGAGTCAACACTTGTAGCACAGGTCAGATTTCTTGATGATACATATTCCTGCGCATTTGCAGATAACGGTATTTCGTTTTATTCCACAAAGAATGCGCTTTCTCCGGAATTGATTAAGCAGGTGCCTGCAGAGGCGGAGATTAAAAGTGTATTTTATTCGGACAAGTATGTGGGAATGATTCTGGACAATCCTGAAGGGGAAAATCCTTATAAGCTTAATGTATATAAATCCAATGGAAACCAGGTATTTACCAGTGGTTTCCAATATCAGTATACTCATGCCGATATTGACGGAAACCTGGTAATTTTGTATAATGAAGACTCTTGCAGAGTCTATAATATGTCAGGAAAGCTTAAGTTTTCCGGTACATTTGATTTTCCCATATCGAAAATCCGAAACGGCAGATTTCCCAATACTCTGATCGTGACAGGACCCCAAAACATGAAAGAAATAAGATTACAAATAGGAGGACAATACCAATGAGCAACATCGATACTATGTCAATTAATGCAATCCGCATCCTTTCTGCCGATGCAATCCAGAAAGCCAACTCCGGACATCCGGGACTTCCATTAGGCTGTGCCTCAGCTGCATATGAATTATGGGCAAATCACATGAACCATAATCCGGCAGACCCAACATGGGCCAACAGAGACCGCTTTGTACTATCCGGAGGTCATGGATCCATGCTTTTGTATTCTCTGCTCCACCTGTTCGGATACGGTAATTTATCAAGGGAAGATGTGATGAATTTCCGCCAGCTCGGTTCTAAAACTCCGGGACATCCGGAGTATGGCCATACGGTTGGTGTTGAAGCAACCACAGGCCCTCTTGGAGCCGGTATGGGTATGGCAGTCGGTATGGCAATTGCCGAGAGCCATCTTGCTGCTGTATTTAATAAGGACAACTATCCGGTGGTTGATCATTACACCTATGTTATGGGCGGAGACGGCTGTATGATGGAAGGAATCTCCTCCGAAGTATTTTCTCTTGCAGGAACTCTCGGTCTGGGAAAATTAATCGTTTTTTACGATTCCAATAAAATTTCCATTGAGGGAAGTACAGATATCGCATTTAGAGAGAATGTACAGAAACGTATGGAGGCATTTGGTTTTCAGACTATTACGGTTGAAGATGGAAACGATTTAGAGGCTATCGGCCGTGCAATCGAGGATGCAAAGGCTGATACGGAACATCCGTCCTTTATCACCATAAAGACCCAGATTGGGTATGGCTGTCCTGCAAAGCAGGGAAAAGCAAGTGCTCATGGAGAACCTCTGGGCGCAGACAATATCACTGCATTAAAGGAAAATCTGGGCTGGCCGTCTATGGAACCATTCTATGTTCCGGAGGAAGTTTACAGCCATTATAGAAAGCTTGCTGAGGAAAAGGCTGAAACAGAGGCAGCATGGAATGTGATGTTCGCTGCATACTGCCAGGAGTATCCTGACATGGAAGAACTGTGGAATGCTTATCATGATCCGGATGCAGGAGAAAAATCCATTGAAGCATGCGCTGATTTCTGGAAAAAACCTGAGAAGGCAGATGCAACCAGAAATTTATCCGGTCAGGTTTTAAACAGAATTAAGACATATATGCCGAACTTAATCGGCGGGTCTGCAGATTTGGCACCTTCCAATAAGACAAATATGTCGGATATGGGAGATTACAGCAAGGAAAACCCAGGCGGCAGAAACATGCATTTCGGAGTCCGGGAACTTGGTATGACAGCCATAGGAAACGGTATGATGCTTCACGGCGGACTTCGTACCTATGTGTCTACTTTCTTTGTTTTCAGTGATTATACCAAGCCAATGGCACGTCTTTCCGCTTTGATGGGAGTGCCGTTATCCTTTGTATTTACTCACGACAGTATTGGTGTTGGCGAAGACGGACCGACTCATGAGCCAATCGAGCAGCTTGCCATGTTACGGGCATTGCCGAACTTCCATGTATTCCGTCCCTGTGATGAGACAGAGACAGAAGCAGCATGGTACTCCGCACTGACCTCCCAAAAAACACCGACTGCTCTGGTTCTTACAAGACAGAATCTGACTCCTATGCCAGGAAGCAGCAAAGAGGCATTAAAGGGAGGCTATATAATTGACGACTGTGAAGGAACACCGGATCTGATTCTCATTGCAAGCGGATCGGAAGTGGAACTGTCCGTAAAGGCAAAAGCTCTTCTTTCTGACAGAAAAGTCCGCGTAGTTTCCATGCCATGTATGGATTTATTTGAGGAACAGAGCGAAGCGTATAAGGAATCCGTACTTCCAAAGGCAGTAAGAAAACGTGTGGCAGTGGAAGCGTTAAGCGATTTTGGCTGGGGTAAATATGTAGGCCTTGACGGCGCTTATGTGACCATGACCGGGTTTGGAGCCAGCGGACCCGCAAATCTGTTATTTGACCATTTTGGATTTACGCCTGAGCATGTAGCGGAAGTGGCAAAATCCTTATAATTATACTTCGGCTGTGATACAAAAGCATAAAGGAGCGTATCTGGACATGGGAAAAAAGTGTGTTGGCATAGATGTGGGAGGAACATCTGTTAAGATCGGAATATTTGAAACAACAGGGGAACTTCTTCATAAGTGGGAGGTTGGAAGCAGAACAGAAGAGAACGGAAGATACATTCTGGATGATGTATCTGCTTCCATTCTGGAGACACTTAAGAAGCGTAATATCTCTCTTGATGAGATCAAAGGCATAGGAATGGGAGTTCCAGGCCCGGTTATGCCTGACGGATATGTGGAGGTCTGCGTTAATTTAGGCTGGCGTGATTTATATCCGGGAAGAGAACTGAGCAGCAGGCTGGACGGAATTCCAGTGCTCTGCGGAAATGATGCCAATGTAGCAGCTCTGGGCGAGATGTGGCAGGGCGGAGGAAAAGGCTACGAAGACATTGTAATGGTCACTCTGGGCACAGGTGTGGGCGGAGGCGTAATCCTCGGACAGAAGATCATTTCCGGCAAACATGGACTGGCAGGAGAAATTGGTCATATCCATATCCGGGATGAAGAGACGGAGCATTGTAACTGCGGCGGTGTAGGCTGCGTGGAGCAGATTGCAAGCGCCACCGGAATTGCAAGAGAAGCAAGGCGGAAAATGGCTTCTACGGACATTCCTTCTGTTTTACGGGACTTCGGAGATGAAGTAACTGCAAAGGAAGTGCTGGATGCAGCAAAGGCTGGAGATGAATTGGCAAAGTCTGTTATGGATACAGTAGGTCATTATCTCGGTCTTACGCTGGCTCAGATTTCCATGGTCATAGACCCGGAAGTATTTGTTATAGGCGGTGGAGTATCAAAGGCAGGACAATTTATCATTGATGAGATCTTCCGCCACTATGATGCTTTTACTCCTATATCAAAAAGCAAGAGTAAAATTGTCCTGGCAACACTGGGGAATGATGCCGGTATCTACGGGGCGGCAAGACTGATTCTTGACTGATGATGATGCTGTAAAAGAAAAGGAAGGCAGGGAGAATGGATGCTCTCTCTGCTTTCCTTTTTGCGTTGGAAGTGAAATGTTCTCACTAAGAGCACGTTAGCAGCTGTCAACGCTTATTTACAATTTACTAAATTATGATATAATGGGAATACTTCACAAAGGATGAATCCTTGTAAAATGAGGAGACCCCGGCTGCCAGGCAGCCGGGGCAATTATGAAAAATCTATGTGCAATTTGACTATTTAAGCGTTTTTGTTTGTTTGATTTCTATACAATTAGTATAAAAAACACATGTGAACACAATATGAACGCTGTGTAAACAGATTATGAAATAAAGGAGGAAGGCATGGAAGAGAACCGTAGAAACAGAAAAACAATTGTAATTGGACATAAAAACCCGGATACAGATTCGATCTGTTCAGCTGTCTGTTATGCCAATTTAAAAAGGCTGCTGACGAAAGAAGATTATCAGCCGGGCAGAGCTGGGCAGGTAAATGAAGAAACCCAGTTTGTACTTAATTATTTTGGGGTGGAACCTCCGGAACTGATTGAGAATGTGAAGACTCAGGTGCTGGATATTGAGATAAGGGAGACCCGTGGAGTAAAGAAAAACCTTTCCTTGAAAAATGCGTGGAATTTAATGCAGGAGGCCAATGTTGTGACCATTCCTGCCGTAACTGATGACGGAATGTTAGAGGGTCTTATTACGGTAGGTGATATTGCCAAATCCTATATGAACGTATATGACAGCAGCATTCTTTCCAAAGCCAATACTCAGTATGCAAATATTGTGGAGACTCTGGAAGGAAACATGGTAGTCGGCGATACAGGTGATTATTTTAATAATGGTAAGGTATTAATTGCCGCAGCCAATCCCGACATGATGGAATACTATATTGCCAAAGGTGATCTGGTTATTTTGGGAAACCGTTACGAATCCCAGCTTTGTGCCATTGAGATGGAGGCTGCCTGTATTATTGTGTGTGAAGGGGCAGCAGTATCCATGACGATAAAGAAACTGGCACAGGAACGCGGCTGTGCAGTCATGACAACTCCTTATGATACTTATACCGCTGCCCGTCTTGTAAATCAGAGTATTCCCATCAGTTATTTTATGAAGACAGACGGACTGATTACCTTTGAAGTGGAAGATTATATTGACGACATAAAGGATGTGATGGCAAGCAAGCGCCACCGCGATTTTCCTGTACTTGATAAGAACGGAAAGTATAAAGGAATGATTTCCCGCCGGAACCTCCTTGGTGCAAAAGGGAAACGTCTGATACTGGTTGACCATAACGAACGGTCACAGGCTGTTGAGGGAATGGAAAGTGCTGAGGTTCTGGAGATTATTGACCATCACAGACTGGGCACTGTGGAAACCATAGCTCCTGTCTTCTTCCGTAACCAGCCGGTTGGGTGCACGGCAACGATTATATACCAGATGTATCAGGAAAATCATACAGAGATTGAACCGAAAATTGCCGGTTTATTATGCAGCGCGATCATTTCCGATACTCTGCTGTTTCGTTCTCCCACCTGCACAGAAGCGGATAAGAAAGCTGCTCTGAGTCTTGCCGAGATTGCCGGAATCCAGATGGAAAAGTATGCTTCATCCATGTTTGCGGCAGGAAGCAACTTAAAAGGAAAGACAGACGGAGAGATATTCTATCAGGACTTTAAGAAGTTTACATTTGGAAAGGTGAATTTTGGAGTGGGACAGATCAGTTCCTTAAACTCCAAAGAGCTGGATGAATTAAAAGAGAGAATGCTTCCCTATATGAAAAAGGCGAGAGAGGAGCATGGGGTAGACATGATGTTTTTCATGCTGACCAATATTCTTACGGAATCTACAGAACTTCTCTGTGAGGGGCAGGGTGCAAAACAGATGATTACAACAGCGTTCCGGGCAGAAGATGCACAGGAAAACGGAAAAGACCATCTGGTAAGTCTCCCGGGTGTTGTATCCAGAAAAAAACAGCTGATTCCCGGAATTATGCTGGCAGTGCAGGAATAATGGGAGGCAGGATTCATGAAAGATAAGATTAACAGAGAATCCGGACAGGCAAGGTCATCCGGTAAGACAGACTGGAAGCCTGGAAATATGCTTTATCCCGTACCTGCAGTTATGGTGAGCTGTATGCGTCAGGGAGAAAAGCCCAATATCATTACAATAGCCTGGGCCGGGACGATCTGTTCTTCTCCTGCCATGCTGTCAGTTTCAATCAGGCGTGAGCGCTATTCCTACGATATTATAAAGGAAACGGGTGAGTTTGCACTAAATCTGGTGACGGCAGATCTGGTGCGTGCAGCGGATTACTGCGGCGTGAAATCAGGAAGAGACGTGGATAAATTTGCTGATATGAAATTGACTCCCTGTACCTTAACCAATATCGGCGCCCCCGGAATAGCAGAAAGTCCCGTGATTCTCTCCTGCAAGGTTACGGAGATTAAACCGCTTGGAAGTCATGATCTCTTTCTGGCTGAGGTAGTGGGTGTGACGGTAGACAGCCGGTATATGGATGAGCAGAATAAATTTCATTTAAATCAGTCTAAGCTGATTACCTATTCCCATGGTGAATATTTTGAACTGGGAAAAAAGGTGGGCAGCTTTGGTTATTCGGTCAGAAAGCCGGAGAAGAAGTCAAAGGACAGGAGGAAAAGGAAATGAGAAGGAACCAGAATCCTGATAACATCACCTTAATTGGGATGCCGGCATCAGGGAAGAGCACGGTAGGCGTTCTTTTGGCAAAGCGTCTTGGTTATTCCTTTGTTGACGTGGATATCGTGATTCAGGAGCAGGAAGGAAGGCTGTTAAAAGAGATTATTGCGGAGGAAGGACAGGAGGGTTTTCTTGATGTGGAGAACAGAGTGAATGCAGAACTTTCTGTCCACAACAGCGTCATTGCTCCGGGCGGAAGCGTCATTTACGGAAAGGAAGCCATGGAGCATTTAAAGAAGATCAGTACAGTGGTTTACTTAAAACTCAGCTATGAAGCAGTAGAGGAACGGCTGGGGAATTTAACTGACCGGGGGGTTGTGCTGAAAGACGGAATGACATTAAAGGATCTGTATGAGGAACGGATTCCTTATTATGAAAAATATGCGGATATTACCGTTGATGAGACCGGAGTTGATGCGGGTGGTATCGTGGATATTCTAAGAAACATGTTGGAAGAACGTTTCGGTCTGGAAACGTAAGGGAATGAAAGCAAGACGTTGAATTGATAAGATTCTGCGTCTTATTTTATTTGTACCAGCATATTTATATAGAAAAAGTACCAGTATTGTTGTTTTATTTAGGAGATAACCTGATTTTATAAAGTAAGTGATTGAAATATTAACTTATTGATTTTATTATATGGAACGAAGCTGGAAAACTATTGACAAATATGGGAAAATATCATAAAGTTATAGAAAATTAAGACTAAGGCGTCTGAACAGAAAATAATTCTGCCAGATGCCTTTGTTTTTTTAATTTAATAGAATTGGGAGGTAGTTAAATGAAGAAAGCCATGAAAAAAATGGTATCACTGGGGATTTCGGGACTAATGGTCTGGTCTTTAACCGCTTGTGGGAATTCCAAACCCGCAGCGCCGGCATCAGGCACAACCCAGGCTGCTGCTCAGACAGAGGCGGCAAAAGCAGCAAAAGGAAATGCATTAAACGTACATATTGATGTGGAGGTCGCTTCCATGGATCCCCAGATTGCTACCGATGGGACCTCATTTGAGGTGATAGCGGATACCACTGATGGTCTTTATGAGCTGGATGCAGACGGAAATCCAGTACCGGCATTGGCAGAGAGTGTGGATAAGAGTGCAGATGGACTGACGCTTACCTATCATTTAAGGGATGCAAAATGGTCCAATGGAACGCCTGTTACTGCTAAGGATTTTGTATTTGCGTGGAGAAGGGCAGTTAATCCGGTAACAGCAAGTGAATACGCTTTTATTGTAGGAATCGCAGGCATAAAGAATGCGGATGCAGTCTCCTCGGGAGAAAAACCTTTGGAAGAGCTGGGAGTGACTGCGGTTGATGATAAGACACTGAAAGTAGAGCTTGACGTTCCGGTACCGTTTTTTGAATCTCTGATGGCTTTCCCAACTTTCTATCCGGTAAATGAAGAATTTTTCACCAAGTGCGGCGACCAGTATGCAAGCACACCCGATACGCTGCTGTCAAACGGACCATTTAAAATTACAGCCTATGAACCGGCAGCTACTACCATCACGCTGGAGAAAAATCCGGATTACTGGGATGCAGATAAGGTAAAGCTTGATGGAATCAATTATCAGGTTATTAAGGATTCCCAACAGGCAATGCTTGCTTATCAGAACGGAGATTTAGACTTAGTCACACTTTCCGGTGAGCAGGTGGAGCAGTTCCAGGCAGATCCTGAATTCAAGAATATTATGGCAGGTTATTTATGGTATATGTCACCTAATACCAAAGTGGCAGGTCTTGAGAATCTCAATTTAAGAAAGGCTTTATCTCTCTGTTTTGACAAAGAGGCTGTTTGTGCAAATATTTTAAAGGATGGGTCTGTACCTGCGTACTTCGCAGTTCCAACGCTTCTTGCAACTGGTCCTGATGGAAAGGATTACCGGGAGGATGCAGGCAGCAATTACTTTAAAACGGATAAGGCAGAAGCTTTAAAATACTGGGAAGAAGCAAAAAAAGAACTGGGAGTGGAGAGCCTGACCTACACCATGATTGTTGAGGATACGGAATCTGCCATCAATGTGGCACAGTTCCTTCAGTCGGAGATTCAGACCACACTTCCCGGAATCACCATAAACTTGGAGCAGATGCCTAAGAAAAACCGTGTAGAGCGTATGCAGGCAGGTGAATTTGAGATTGGTCTTACCCGTTGGGGACCGGACTATGCAGACCCCATGACCTATCTTGATATGTGGATTACCGACAGCCCAAACAACTATGGATTCTGGTCTAATGAAGAATATGATTCAATTATCCAGTCTGCCAAAAAAGGGGAACTTGCACTTGACCCAGCAGCAAGATGGAAAGCTTTAATCGGTGCAGAAAAAATTGTTTGCGACAATGCAGTTATTTTCCCGGTTTACCAGAAGGGAAATGCTGTGATGCAGAAGGCCGGAGTTGAGGGTGTGGAATTCCACTCCATCGCGATCAACCGTTATTTTAAGAATACAACTAAGAAATAAGACTTTGCGGGTTTTATATTCTGGCTGCCGGAGGGGTTGCAGGCCTTGCCTGTTATTCCTCTGGCTGCTTAAATTGGGAGGGTAACGTTTGTGAAACGATATATTGTAAAGAGAATCTGCATTTCAGCGGCAACTTTGCTGGCGATCCTGCTTATTTTGTTCCTTATGCTGGAGCTGATGCCGGGTTCCCCGTTCAATGATGAAAAACTGACCCAGTCTCAGGTGGCGCTGCTGAATGCCAAATACGGCCTGGATAAACCGGTATTCATACGGTTCCTTAACTATGTAAAAAATATGCTTTCCGGTGACTTTGGAGTATCCTATACCATTTCAAAGAATACATCAATTACCACACTTTTAGCATCCAGACTTCCCATTTCAATCAGAATCGGAGGGCAGGCAGTTTTACTTGGAACTGTGGTGGGACTGGTATTGGGACTCATAGCAGCTTTGAAGCATAATACTATTTTTGATACCATGACAACGGTTATATCGGTTCTTGGTGTCAGTCTTCCTTCTTATGTGTTTGCACTGGGGCTGTCTTATACTCTTGGTTATCATTTTAAATGGTTTCCTCTATTGTATCAGCAGCAGGAAGCGGTGAAATCCTCCGTTCTTCCCACTATTTCCTTAGCCATGTTTACTGTGGCAACAGTGGCCAGGTTTACCAGAACGGAAATGCTGGAGGTCCTGGGATCCGATTATATGCTGCTTGCAGAGAGCAAAGGACTTCCCGGCTGGCGGCTCATACTGATTCATGGGTTAAGAAATGCGCTTATTCCTATTGTTACAGTTCTGGCACCTCTTGTTGTCAGCCTGATGACCGGTTCTCTGGTAGTGGAGAAGATATTTTCCATTCCGGGAATCGGAAGCCTTCTGGTTACGGCCATCCAGTCCAATGATTATAATGTGATCGTAACCCTGGCATTTATATATAGTGCCATGTATATCGGAATCATGCTTGCTGTGGATATTTTATATGGTCTCATTGATCCGCGGATCAGGCTGGCAAAGGAGGATGACTATGAGCAGTCATAATAAGGAAACAGTATCTCTTGATTTTAAGCCGGATGACTTTTTGCTGGCAGAAAACCACAGCATAGGAATTGACCGGGTTTATCCGGCACAGTCTTACTGGAAAGATGTCATTTCGTCCTTTTTGAAGAATAGGGGAGCGGCAGCTGGGTTTATTGCTATTGTTTTTGTCGTTTTCATGGCCATTGCCGGTCCTTATATGAACGGTTATACATACAATGAACAGATTATAGCAAACCAGAATCTTGCTCCCAGAGTTCCGGTTCTGGAACGGTGGGGGATTATGGATGGTTCAGAAACCATGAGTACCTCCACGGGTAAAGTTACTGTGAACCGGTATGCAGATCCTAAAAAAACCACCGGGCTGGAGAATACTTATTACTGGTTTGGTACGGATGTACTGGGTAGAGATATATTTACCAGGACATTTATGGGTACCAGAATTTCTCTCTATATCGCATTGGTTGCCGTTCTTGTTGATATGTGCTTTGGCATGAGTTACGGTCTGGTCAGCGGATATTTCGGAGGTGCAGTGGATAATGCCATGCAGCGGTTTGCAGAAATTTTAAATGGGATTCCCACCCTTGTCATTGTGACGCTCCTCATGCTGGTGCTGAAACCGGGGCTTGCTACCATCACGCTGGCACTTGCCATTACAGGCTGGATTGGTATGAACCGGGTAGCAAGAGCTCAGGTGCTGAAGCTGAAAGAACAGGAGTTTATACTTGCCTCCAGAACATTGGGAGCGGGAGATTTCTATCTGATTTTCAAAGAAATACTTCCCAACATTTTTGGCCAGCTGATCATTATGTCCATGTTTTCCATTCCAAATGCGATCTTTACGGAGGCATTCCTGGCGTTTATCGGCCTGGGTGTTCCGGCACCGTTAGCGTCTCTGGGTTCACTGATCAGTGATGCATTTAAGTCCTTTACGACCCATCCATATATGATCATATCGCCGGTGGTGGTTCTGGCAGTTATTATGCTCAGTTTTAATATGCTGGCAGATGGACTGAGAGATGCGTTTGATCCGAAAATGAAAGAGATGTAGGAGGCAGATTATGAACAAAGATAAGGTTTTGTCAATCAGAGATTTATCTATCTCTTTTCAGACCTCTGCCGGTGAAGTAAATGCCATCAGGGGAGTCAATCTGGACTTATATCAGGGGGAAACTCTTGCTATTGTGGGGGAATCAGGCTCTGGTAAATCAGTCACTGTAAAGGCAATTATGGGAATATTAAGCGGAAACGGGAAAATAAAGAGCGGGACAATTGACTTCACCTCACGTAAGAAGGGGGAGGAGATGAGAGAGAATCTGCTGTCATTCAGCAAGAAGGAGATGCGCCGCCGTATAAATGGAAGACGGATTGCAATGGTTTTTCAGGATCCCATGACTTCCTTAAATCCTACCATGCCGATTGGGAATCAGATTATGGAGGGAATGCGTTATCATTATAAAACCAATAAAAAGGAAGCGTATGAAAAGGCGGTAAGGCTTCTTGATCTGGTAGGGATTACAGAGCCGGAAAAGCGAATGAAAAGCTATCCCCATCAGCTTTCTGGAGGAATGAGGCAGAGAGTCGTAATTGCAATTGCCCTGTCCTGTGATCCGGAGGTTTTGATCTGTGATGAACCAACTACCGCTTTAGATGTGACCATTCAGGCTAAGATCCTGGAGCTGATTAAAGAGATTCAGAAAAAGACGGGAATCTCTGTCATCTATATCACCCATGATTTGGGAGTTGTAGCAAAAGTTGCTGATTATGTGGCGGTTATGTATGCGGGAAAAGTGGTGGAAAAAGGACTTTCAGAAGAGATCTTTTATGATCCTAAACACCCATATACCTGGGGATTATTATCTGCCATGCCGCATTTAAATACGGATGACGAGGTACTTTACACCATTCCCGGAAGTCCCTTTAATTTGTTAAATAAAACAGAGGGTGACGCATTTGCAGAAAGAAACCGGTTTGCATTAAATATAGATTACCGTCTTGAGCCTCCAATGTTTCAGGTTACGGATACTCATTATGCTGCTACCTGGCTTCTTCATGAAAATGCACCCGCTGTTCCAATGCCGGAGGCATTACAGGAAAGGATTAAAAGGATGCGAGAGGAGGTGGATTTAAGTGGAGGAGAATAAAAAACCATTACTGGATGTCAGAGATTTAAAGCAGCATTTTAAGCTTGGCAGGAAGTTTTCCATAAAAGCAGTAGATGGAGTATCTTTCCGTATCTATCCTGGAGAAACCTACGGTCTGGTGGGAGAGTCGGGAAGTGGAAAATCCACCATCGGAAGATCTGTGATTCGTCTGTATGAGCCAACTTCCGGAGAGGTCTGGTTTCAGGGGTCTAAAATATCCGGAAAACTCTCCGCCGAAGAGACAAAGCATCTAAGAACCAATATGCAGATGATCTTTCAGGATCCCATGGCATGTTTAAATCCCAGAAAAAAAATCCTGGATATCGTTGCTCAGGGGATTGATATTCACCACATGTATTCCACCCCGGAGGAAAGGGAGGAAAAGGTATACCGGATTCTTGATATGGTGGGCCTTTCCAGGGAACATGCCAACCGTTACCCCCATCAGTTTTCAGGAGGTCAGAGACAGCGGATTGGGATTGCAAGAGCTCTTATTATGGAACCCGAACTGATTATTGCTGATGAGGCCATCAGTGCACTGGATGTTTCCATTCAGGCGCAGGTAGTGAACTTAATGAAAGAGCTTCAGAAGCAGACGAAGACAGCCATATTATTTATCGCTCACGATTTATCCATGGTAAAATATATTTCAGACAGAATCGGAGTTCTCCATCTGGGACATATGGTGGAAACGGGTACAACAGAAGAGATATTTTCCAGGCCGATCCATCCCTATACCAGATCCCTGCTGTCTGCCATTCCAAAGCCGGATCCTGTATCAGAACGAAGTCGGACGTCGTTTACCTATGACTTGAAAGGGATGGGAATCGATTATCTGGCAGGTTCGGAACATCATATTGACGGGCAGCATTTTGTCCTTGGTACAGATGCAGAGGTGGAACGGTGGAAGGCAGGAGACTTTTTACAGAAATAAAGAAAGAGGGTATCGCTCATAATCTAACTGAGCATACCCTCTTTATGTTTTTAATAAGTTTATTATTCTTTTAACTGAAACTGTTTCATCAGTGATTTGAGCATCTGAGCCTGACCTGCCATCTCCTCACTTGCTGCTGCGCTTTCTTCTGATGTGGCGGAATTGGTCTGAACCACGCTTGCGATCTGGTCAATACCCTGTGTAACCTGGGTAACTGCAGTGGCCTGCTGTTCCGTGGCAGTGGAAATCTGGTAAACAAGTTTAGCCACAGTCTGGGATGACACGACGATACGATCCATGGATTCCTTTGTTTCTTTGGCAATGTGATTGCCGGATCCAATGGAATCCAGTGCCCGTTCAATCAGTGCAGCAGTATTCTGGGAGGCTTCCTGACTCTTGTTGGCAAGATTACGTACCTCATCTGCAACCACAGCAAATCCTTTGCCTGCATCACCGGCTCTTGCGGCCTCTACGGCTGCGTTCAATGCCAGAATGTTGGTCTGGAAAGCAATATCTTCGATCGTCTTTATAACCTTGCTGATTTCTGAAGATGCTTCACTGATGGTATCCATTGCGGAATTTAAATGCTCCATCCGTGTTTTTCCGAATTCCACCTCTGCAGAGGTAGTTTCCACCTGAGTATTTGTCTCTTTTGCATTCTCAGCATTCTGATTGATGTTACTTGAAATATCATTGATGGTTGCCGCCAGTTCCTGAATGGAGGAAGCCTGTTCCGTAGCTCCCTGACTGAGCGCCTGGGCACTGCTTGCAACCTGTTCGGCACCGCTTGCTACCTGATCGGAAGCCTGGGTGATTTTACTCATGACATTGTTAAGGGAATCAGTAAGATCCTGAATCGAAATCTGAACTTTACGGAACTCTCCTTTAAATTCTTCCGGATCGTGAGGAATATTAAAGTCTCCGCCAGCCATGCGCTGTGTTGTAACGGAAATATAGTTCATGTAGTAGGAGAGGCGTTCCATCATGGTTCTCATGCTTTCGGCAAGATGTCCCAGCTCATCGTTAGAGGTATATTCCAGATGACAGTCTAAATTACCCTGAGCCATCTTATCTGCCACGTCTTTTAATTCGTTGATCGGCTTGATAATACCGCGGGTGATATAGATCGCAATTAATATGGAAGTTGCGATGGAACCCAGTATGATAATAATCATGACAATGATAAATACATTGGTCTGTAATTCCAGCTGTTTTGATTTCGCGATACCGTCGTTGGATTTATTCGCCAGTATGGTATTGATGGTGTTGGCGATATCAGCTGCGAGAGGAGCTGCCTGACTGCGGAAGTTGGTCATGGCTTCCTGCGAGGATTTTTCGGCAAGTTCTAGGGTGGTGCTTCGGATATCCTCGTATTTTTTCATCTTTTCAGCCAGCTGGCTGTAGAGCTCTTTCTCGGCGGGAGTCTTCATACGGCTCTCCACCTGCTTCATCATCTGATTAATGGTGTCAATCTGTGTGTTTAAAGTCTGTTTCTGCTTTTCGGTTTCAGATGCCTCCTCTGAAAAGATTATGTATAAAATTGTTGCACGATGTGCCTGGAAAGCCTGTCCGAGGCTTCCGATATCCCCCTGTGCAAAACCATAATCCTGGAGTTCAATACTGTACTCCTCATTAACGGTATCGATGAGCAGGATTCCTATGGTTCCTGCAAGACCAGAAAATAATACCACAATAAGAAATGTAAGCAATAACCGTTTTCCAACTTTCAATTTTTTCAGCATGTGTTTTCCCTTCTTTCCCTTTGTTTTTTGTTATATCCCTACTCCTTAAAAATTCTTAAAACCACTGTAAAATAATCCCCAATATAACAACATTATATAACAATGGTAAGAATTAGTAATATCCAAAATATGGTATTATTGCAATATTATAATTGCTTTAATGACAATAGTCAAGAACAGAACTTTGCCAGGTATAAGAGGGTAAATGCCAGCCGCTCCAAAACCTTGTCTTTCATTTTTTTATTTCTTCGTAAATCCGCTCACTTATATAGGTTATTGTAGACTTTTTGACACCACCATTGGTGCCGAGAAGTCTGTGGTATCTTGTGCCATTAATTGAAAATCCTTTGTTTGCTCTGGGATAATCCTTACTGGAATTCATGATTAGATAAAGGCAGTCTTTCTGATATTGAAGGTCATATAACCTCTTGTATAAGTCTCTTATCTTTTTTTAGAATCATCGTTTTTTTTGCTTTTTTCAGTTCTTATAAATGCAGCTTAACGGAATTCACCTCGCTGTCTAAATCTTCACTGCCGTTTAATTCCATGATCCAACGAAACAGCTGGCTGTCTCCTGTAGCTACCACATCACTTTTATTGTTAAGTGCAGTAGAAAGTGGCAGTGTCAAATTCCAGCCCGCCTGGGCTAAGCGCTTGCTTTGCAGTTTATATATGAATTTGTGACAGGATTGTTCTCTGGCCAATTTATTTTCCCCCTTTTATCATGCTGATTGAAATATTAAAAAGTTGTAACGCTTATAATATTTGGGTTCTAAGTGGTATGTTTGTCCGGCATTCGGGCTCTGTCAGACTGAACCTTGCGTTCTTCCGGTGTATAAGGGGGAATCCGGCGCTGATTTGTATGTTCGGTGCAGAAATCGCGGACATTAATTTCACCTGCATAGAATCTGTGAAATTCTTCTCTTGTTGGTATGGTTGGTTTTTGAAATGATTTCATATTGAATGGTTCTCCTTTTCGCTTTTCATCTGCCGGCAGTTAACAGGTCAGATTATCATGAAACAGGAGAGAAGAATGATTGATAATAAAATGGGGAGTTTTTAGAAGATTGTATTTTTAATTAAGATTGTTGATAGCGTGTGTACAAATAATAACACTGTGTAGACATAATGTCAACAATGTTTTTTTAAAATTATAATTTGGACATTTAAGGTTTAAGATTTACGGGTTTAAGATTTACTATTGACTTCATAAAGTGTTGGTGTTATGATTGTGTTAGAACATATGTTCGAAACAGAGAGAAGATTAAAAATTATTAATTACGGGGTAATAGTATAATAAAATTAAAGTTGGTATATTGTATATGTTAAGGTGCGGGAAGTTAATGTGTGTAGTAACTGAGTTCTATAAAAAGAGCAGAAAATATCATGTAAAACTCCGTTTGTCTGATTAAACTAAATACAGAACAGGAGGATTAAGAATATGAATAATGTATCAGCTTATACCATGAATTTAGAAGGTACAAATTATGAAACGGGTTACCAGATGGGCAGGATTATGGGAGAGATTCCCCAACTAAAATCACTCCATACCCAATCGGTGGAAGGTTTTGGAACAGATGATTTCAAAGAGGCACAGAAACTGTTTGATCAATGGTGCCCCGGACTAACTGAGGAAATTCAAGGATTTGCAGACGCATTGCAGGTGAATGCAGATCAAATTTTCTTCTATGGAATGACTTATCTGCTGCCCCGCTGCAGCCATATGGCACTGCTGCCGTCTATAACAGCAGAACATAAGCCGCTCCTTGCCCGAAACTATGAGTTTCATCATGAAGCCGAAGATTTCTGTCTTGTGAAAACTAAAATAAAAGGAAAGTATGCACATATTGGTACCAGTGTACTATTCTTCGGCAGAGATGATGGTATTAATGAACATGGGCTGGCGGTGACTATGAGTTCCTGTGGATTTCCCGTTGGTGCAATGCCGTATATGAGGGAACCCAGGATTAGAGGCCTTCAGTTCTGGGCAGTTATTCGTGCCTTATTGGAGAATTGTAAAGATGTAAGTGATGGTCTTCAGTATATCAGGAATATGCCCATCGCCTTTAACTTAAATTTAATACTTCTTGATCAGGCTGGAAATACCGCTCTGGTAGAGACGGTGGATGGAAGACTGGCATTTAAAAAGCTGGATGCTGACTCATCCCAACAGTTTTTACACGCTACCAATCACCCGGTATTACCTGAATTGGTACCTTATGAGCCCAAAGCATTTGTCCACTCAGCAAAGCGTTATGATTATATTACAAAAACCCTGACTGGCGCTTCTGGGATAACAAGTGATCAGTTGAAAAATATGCTTTTATCAAAATATCCGGAGGGATTATGCACCCATTATTATGAAGAATATTTTGGCACCACTAAGAGCATGATCTTATCTCCGTCAGATAAATCCATCGATATCTGCTGGGGCGGAAGAAAAGAGAATGGCTGGGAACGCTTTCTGGTAAGCGATGATATGAAAGAAACGGTCAGGGAAATCGGATTAAATTTTGAAAAAGCAGATCCGGTTATTTATACTTATCAGCCGATAAATTGAAAAAGGAGAGGAATTTGACATGGACTACCGGAAGTCGCTGGAACGGGCAGTGATTTATATAGAAGCCAATTTAAGAGAAGACATTCGTGTAGAAGATGTGGCCAGGGCTGCCGGTTACTCTTACTATCACCTTAACCGGCAGTTCGTTTCTCTACTGGGTGAAACAATAGGAAGTTACATTAAAAAACGCCGCCTGGCCGATGGAGCAAAGCGTTTGTTATATACAGATGAGAGAATCATTGATATTGCTGTAGACAGTGGTTTCGAGTCATCAGAAGCATTCAGCCGGGCTTTTAAATTAATATATCGGGTAAGCCCACAGACATATCGCATTAATCGGCTGGATGCTTATGTGGGAGCAAAAGAACGATTAGATCAGGGACTTTTACAGCATCTGATTTCTAACGTAACCGTTCATCCCAAAATCGTAACCATACCTGAGATTAAAGTAGCAGGGATTCGGGGTGAGACTACACTGTCCGATATAAAACTAAGAGATCTTTGGAATAATGCAAACCGAATGTATCATAAAATTCCGAATCTGGTGGAGGGAGGCAGAGGTTTTGGAATCTGCGAAGCCTGCAATGAAAACACACTTTATACTATGAATGACTGGGTTTTATTTACGGAGGTTGCAGGCTACGAAGTACATTCTTTTGAAGGCTTGCCATCGCAATTTGTCAGAAAGGTTCTGCCTGCAGGAAAGTATGCTGTGTTTACTCACAGGGGAAGCTTAAGTATGCTGCCTCAGACGTTTGAATATATCTGGGGAACCTGGTTTTTGACAACCGAAGAGGAATTGGACTGGCGGGAGGATTTTGAACTCTATGATAACAGATTTCTGGGATACGATCACCCAGATACTGAAGTAGATCTTTATATTCCAGTTCGATAACAGTGGTGGCTCCGTGGTATGAATCATAGCTGCTTGCAAAATTCCGGCAATTCCCTTATGATTGCAGATATAAAACTATTAATTGATTTGGGATAAGAAAGGTATCATTATGATTACAAAACAAAATCTGAAACAAAATCTAAAAGAAATGGGAATAGAGCCTAATGATACTTTACTGGTGCACTCATCCATGAAGTCAATCGGAGCTGTTGAAGGTGGAGCGGATACCGTACTGGATGCCTTTATGGAATACCTGTCTGAAGGTCTTTTAATATTGCCCACTCATACATGGTTTTCCATGTCAGAATATCATAATTTATTTGATCCCAGAATAGAGCCCGCTTGTGTCGGGATTTTACCTAATCTTTTCATGAAACGGAACGGTGTGCTTCGTTCGCTTCATCCGACTCATAGTGTAGCTGTGTACGGAAAGGATAGCGAAGCATTTATTGAAGGAGAAGAAAGCCGAACAACGCCCTGCCCTCCAGGGGGGTGCTATGATCGTTTAAAAGAAAGAAACGGTAAAATTCTGCTTCTTGGAGTGGGGCATGAGAGAAATACCTTTATTCACTGTGTGGAAGAACATTTAGATGTGCCGGATCGACTGACTAAGGAGCCCACATATTTTAAGATTATTATGCCTGACGGTCAGATAAAGCCATCCTTTATGCACCGCCATGACAATTCTGTCACGGTTCATATCTCAGAAAATTACACAAAACTGGAACAGGCTTTCTATGACAGAGGTGCAGCTGCTAAGACAACTTTTGGGGATGCGGTCTGCATTTTATGTAATGCGAAAGCAATTTTTGATGTGACAAAAGATGTATTATCTCACCAGATCAATTGTATTATTGAATTGGACACAATTCCTAAGGAGTGGTGGATGAAAAAATAAGTCCTTGAGTTATTTCCTGCCTTTTTGGGACAGGGGATGGCTCTTGTTTTTTACAGGGGGTTGATCTGGTTTATACAGAGCTGTGTCAGAGCGTGTCACTCGAATTTCATAAATAGTGATTGAAACCCAGAAAAGATTGGTTATAATATTATATAGACAGGCAGAGTGGAGGAGGAAAATTGTTATGGAAATAGCTGGGATGGATAAATACTGTCATACCGACGTATCATCAAAAAAAGTGGGAACACAAGCATTTAGAAATGAAGTATTGAATTGGAAATTAAAGATCATGGAAAAGATTAATGCGGATTTAGAGAATGACCGTAAAGGTAGTATTAATATGTCTGAAAAAAACTGGAATGCTTTCATGAATAGAGTGGATGGTATAGTGAATACAGCTAGCCAAAATGTAAAAACAGATGTTAAAGCTGATTATTCCAGACCAGTTGAGGAAGATAAACGACTTTGTGAAGATTATTTTATGCAAAATTTAAAAGAGAAGGAAAAATTACAATTAAATGTACTTCAATCTTTTCAAAGGTATTATAGAAAGGATTTATAAACTACTGGGAGTCAGAGAAACGATAATACGGATAAAACCGAAACCAAAGAGCCACTTGATAAATCCACTGGGGAATGGTATACTGTAGCAGTCTGTAGGATTTGAAATAAGGTGGTTAAAGAATATCTCAGGCGAATTGTATCAAAGTTATGTTAACACCTGATTTTTAGTACCCGAAAGACAATAATAAGGCCGTGATATTCCTTTTAAAATCAAGGATTTTCACAACAAAGACCGGTGTGTTCGAGACCTTCCACACCTAAAACAAAACTAGAGGAGAAAAAAATATGAATCACAAATCATCGGTGAAAACCCATTTCATGGTTTTTTCTGCAGTTATTGCTGCAATCTACACGGTGCTGACCATGGCATTTGCTCCTATCAGCTTCGGACCAGTCCAGTTTCGTGTTTCGGAAATGCTTTGTATCCTTCCCTACTTTACCCCAGCTGCAATTCCCGGATTATTTATCGGTTGTTTTCTGTCTAATCTCCTGTGCGGCGCAGCAGCACTTGATGTGATTTTTGGCAGTCTGGCCACTCTGATTGGTGCGGTTGGAGCCTACAAACTCCGGGGTAATAAATGGCTGGTATGTATACCGCCTATTTTGTCCAATGTTGTTATTATTCCATGGGTTCTTCGTTATGCTTATGGCTCACCGGATATGATCTGGTATGCGATGGTTACGGTTGGCATTGGGGAGATTCTTGCAATTGGAGTATTAGGTAATATATTGCTGGGTGTTCTTAACAGGTATAAATATCTTATATTTGATCGTTTCTTTTCAGAAACAGTCTGATAAAAGATCACAGATTTAGAAACTCCTGACCCAGATAAAGTCAGGAGTTTTTGTATATATTTTCTATTTCATTCGTTAGTTACATGTGATAAAATATAATTATCTAAAACAATGTTATGTAACCGAAATGTAACCGCTTTTTTATATAATAAATTTACAAATGAAAGACTATGGTGAAGGGATGACAGTTGGAAGAATGAGTGTGGTTCGTAATTCAGACAGGTATTTTACAATAGCGGTAGATGAATTTGAAGATAATAGTATAAAAGGGATTTTATTTCATGAAAGCGGCTCTGGCGGAATATTATTTGAAAGCCTCCTGGAGATGTTTTTTAATATGGACCGGATATTTGATCAGCTGGGCTGTCCGAAGCAGACGGTTCAACGGCGGCAGTTTTCTGGATTAGAAGATCTTACTCCCGAAATAAAAAAAAGCAGTGAAAAAGAAAGATCTGGAAAATTAGCGACCTTTTATGTTTTTGTACAGTATCGGTATTATGCAAGCTGGCAGGGGAATATAAAGTGGATTGAAGGCGATGTGAAGATACCTTTTGAAAGTGAACTTGAACTGATTCTTGCCATGTACCTGCTTTTGACCGGTAATGACAGAAAAGAGCAGGTTAATAACATTATGACTACCTGCCATGTGGCAATTGATACCTACCATTCCGGAAAGTTTACAGGAAATTACCAGAATATACCGTCTGAGACATTAGAGCAGCAGGTGGAGCCGGTGGATCTTGCAAAGTCTCTTGGTACATTTATGGAATATGAACTGAAAAATGACGATATACCCAAGTACGGGCTGAATTATGGACAACTGATATCCAGTGATGCATGTACGCTCTGCAGAAGAGGGGGGAAGATTGCTTCTTTCTCTATTAAAGTGCTATTTCACGAACACGCAACCTGGCAGGGAATTATTTACTGGAGAGAGGGCAGACAGCAGCAGCTGTTTAGAAGTTATAAGGAAATGCTTTATTTGATTGCTTCGGTAGCAGAGGCTTCGGCTGGAAACGATGGTTTTAGAGAGCTTCTGCCTGTACGAGCAGGACTTGCATTATCCGGAACATAATTTCCGTGTCATAAAGTGCACTTTACAGGTCATAGAATCTGTAAGGTGCATTTTTATATAACATAAAAAACTTCAGCTGCAAACGAAATGTCTCACCCTGAGGCAAGGTACCAGTTTGAATTCCCAGGTAGATTTTCTTCCATTTTTCTTATATAATAAAGAAGAAAGCGGTTGACTTTATAAGAAAAAAGCAGTAAAAGTAAGTGGAAGTAACCGTTACATAAATAAAACAATAAATTAAGGATGGATAAAGCATGTATCAGATTGATTTTCATAAACCACAGGCAGTTCATTTTATCGGTATTGGAGGAATCAGCATGAGCGGTCTGGCTGAGATTCTCATGGATGAGGGATTTACAGTAACCGGATCAGATTCACATGAATCCGAACTGACGCATCACCTGGAAGCAAAAGGTGCAAAGATTGCGTATGGACAGTGTGCGGAGAATATTACAGAAGGAATCGATGTGGTGGTTTATACGGCTGCGGTACATTCTGATAATCCCGAGCTGATATCTGCAAGAGAAAAGGGACTGCCCATTCTCAGCAGGGCAGAGCTGCTTGGTCAGATGATGAAGAATTATGAGAATGCCATTGCGATTTCGGGAACTCACGGGAAAACAACGACAACCTCTATGATTACAGAGGTTCTTCTCTGTGCAGATGCGGACCCCACTATTTCAGTAGGAGGAATTTTAAACTCCATAGGGGGGAATATACGTGTGGGAGGTCCGGAACTTTTTGTGACCGAAGCCTGTGAATATACTAATAGTTTTCTGTCCTTTTATCCGACTGTTGAGATTATTTTAAATATAGAGGCAGATCATCTTGATTTCTTTAAAGATATCAAGGATATTCGTAACTCTTTCCGGCTGTTTGCCCAGAAGCTTCCTAAGAATGGACTGCTGGTGATTAATAACGACATTGAAAATATTGAGGAGATCGTACGTGATCTTCCCTGTAAGGTAATTACGTTTGGAAAGAAAGCCGGAAGCAGGTACCAGGCGGAGACCATTGAATTTGATGATCTGGCAAGAGCCACCTATGATTTAAAGATCGATGGTACTGTCGTGGATAAGGTCACCCTTGGAGTACCCGGAGAACACAATGTGTATAACTCTCTGGCAGCTGCCGCCGTTTGCGCGGAGCTTGGAATTTCACTGGATCAGGTAAAAAAAGGGCTAAAACATTTTACAGGTACCAACAGGCGCTTTGAAAAGAAGGGAGAACTGGGAGGCGTTACCATCATTGATGATTATGCCCATCATCCCCAGGAGATCCGTGCAACCCTGAATACAGCGAAGCATTATCCCCATAAAAAACTGTGGGTTGTTTTCCAACCCCATACTTATACACGTACAAAGGCATTTCTTGACGAATTTGCAGATGCACTGTCTCTGGCAGATGAGGTAGTTCTGGCAGAAATTTATGCAGCAAGAGAAACCGATAATCTGGGGATCAGCTCTGCAGATATCGTGGATAGAATAGAGAAAAAAGGTGTAAAAGCGCATTATATCACCTCGTTTGATGAGATTGAAACATTTATTTTAGAAAATTGTATACACGGTGATTTGTTGATAACTATGGGTGCCGGAGATATTGTAAAAGTGGGAGAAAAGCTGTTGGGCTTATAGTTATCCACATTATCCACATAGTTTTCAACATTTTATGTTAAGAAACTATGTGGATTTTTTAATTTACATAAATTATCGTCTCACAATTTAAAAAATCTCGGTTTTATCAGCAATTCAACAGGATTATAGTGGATAAACCAAGATTATGTATACTTGGTTTCCACATTATCCACAATATCCACAATTGATTTAGTGGATAACTGCCCCTATTTTCTTTTGGAAAGACCTGTGGTATGATAGGAACATGACAAAAAGGTGAGGTTATGGCGGTGAATTTTAAGAGCAGTTTTAAGATCAATGGTACGATAATATCCAATCAATTTATAGATGATTTTATGGCCTCGGCGAATGGTGAATACATAAAAGAATACCTGTTTCTGATGCGTCATGAAGGGGAAGAGGTCACTATATCTGCGATCGCCGATGCCTTAAACCATACAGAGGCTGATGTGATGCGTGCCTTATCTTACTGGAAAAAGGCCGGGGTACTAAGCGAGGAGGCCATTTCAAAGCAGCAGGTTACTTCTGCAGTATCGGAGACTGCATGTTCCGTACGCCCTGCAGCGGAAGAGAAAAAGGAGAAACCTGTGGAATCCGCAGGCCGTAAATCCTACACTCCTGATCAGATCAGCGGGCTGGCAGGAGATGAGGATTATTCACAGCTGCTTTATATTGCCCAGAAATATATGAACAAAGTTTTTACTCAGAGAGAATGTGAGGTATTTGCTTATCTTTATGATGGGCTTCATATGCCTGCAGAGCTTTTAGAATATGTGGTTGAGTATTGTGTACAGGGTGGACATACCAGCATCCGGTATATTGAGACGGTAGCCATCAGCTGGCACGAAAAGGGTATTAAGACGGTAGATGAAGCGAAGAATAATGCACTTACTTTTTCTAAGGATTCCTTTGCCGTCATGAGGGCGTTTGGACTGAGTGACCGCAATCCCGGCGACTCAGAGCGGGAGTACATGGATAAATGGTTCCGTACCTACGGATTTACCAAAGAGCTGGTTATGGAGGCCTGCAGCCGAACTCTGACTGCGACACATTCCCCCAGCTTTCCTTATACGGACAAGATTATAGAAGGCTGGAAGAAAGCCGGAGCCCGTACAATGGAAGACATCCGCAGGCTGGACGAGCAGCATGCGGACCGGAAAAAGGCTGGAAGCGATAAAGGCCAAAAGACAGCAGTAGAATATAAGCAGGCAGCAGGCACAAAGGGAAGAGGCGGGCAAAACCAGTTTCAGAATTTCCCTCAACGGGAGATTGATTATGATGCCCTTATTCTTGGACAGCTGACAGAGCTTAAGTAACGGTAGATAAGCACAACAGGAACGGAGGTAATTATGGCACTGAGCAATTCACAATATGATGCCATCATGCGGGCTTACGGGCAGCAGCAGTTAAAGAACCGGCATGAACAGGAAAAGCGGATTGCGCAAGTATATAATAAGATACCTGTGATAAAGGAACTTGATGATTCCATCAGCACCAGAGCAGTCATCTGCGCCCGAAGACTTTTGGACGGAGATAAGGAAGCTTTAAAAGAGCTGAGAGGTGAAATTGCAGACCTGCGGGAACAGAAGACGGTTCTTTTAAAGTCCTACGGTTATCCGGCGGATTTTATGGAGATGCAGTACTTATGTAAGGACTGTAAAGATACCGGGTATGCTAAGGGAGTTAAGTGTCACTGCTTCCGTCAGTCAGAGATGAAATATTTATACGCACAGTCCAATATTGAACAGATCATTGCTGTTGAGAATTTCGATACATTTTCCTATGAATATTTTGATGATACCAGAGTAATTCCAGTTTTAAACAGGACAGTGAAACAGTATATGATACAGGTAACAGATACCTGTAAAAATTTCATTAAAAATCTATCCAAAGATCATGGTAATCTGCTTTTTACAGGACCGACAGGAGTTGGGAAGACGTTTTTAACAAACTGTATAGCCAAAGAGTTGATCGATAAATATTACTCCGTGATCTATTTATCTGCCAACGACCTCTTTGAAGTATTTTCAAAAAACCGGTTTGATTATCAGGATGAGGATGATATGAAAGGAATGTATCAGTACATTCTGGACTGCGATCTTTTAATCATCGATGATCTGGGAACAGAGTTAAATAACAGCTTTACCTCTTCCGAACTTTTTTACTGCATTAATGAACGGCTTAATTCTTTAAAGTCTACAATTATATCCACCAATCATCCGATCAATGAACTGAGAGACCGGTATACGGAGCGTGTTACCTCCAGGCTGATCAGCCGCTATACCGTGATTCCTCTCTACGGAGATGATATCAGGATCAGGAAAAAACTATCCGATTAACTTAGATAAGCCAGAGAACCTATATTTTACAAGTAAATCTGGCTTACTCTATTGTCCGTGATACTGATTTGATACTATTTTCTGTAGTTCCTCTGCAACTTCGTTATGGCGGTTAGGATACAAATGTCCGTATACATTATTGTCCATGTCCACGGTGTCTCCGATGCGCTCAGCTATGAGGTGCGGTGAAAATCCCATATCTATAAGCATAGACACATGACTGTGCCGGATATCGTGAATTCTGATGGTTTTAATGCCCGATTTTTTACAGCCTGAGTTGAGGCGTCTGCGAAGACGGTCTGGAAGAACTGGGAAGAGACGCTCGTTTTTATCTATATCGTAGATGCATTCTGAATATTTCTTCAGGTTGTCGCGTAAAAATTGAGGAATAATAATTGTTCGATAGCTGTTTCGCGTCTTGGGAGATGTGATCTGATCTCCTTTATTTTTTGGGGAGTATGTTTTGGAAATAGTTATGCTACAGTTTAGAAAATCAATATCATTTAGAGTGAGCGCGAGTAATTCACCCACTCTCATATCAGCATAGAATAGTGTTTCAAATGCCATGTGCGCTACAGGATCGGTTACGGAATTAAGAAATACTGAAAATTCTTCTTGTGTCCAGAATTGCATTTTTCGTCTCGTTACTTGGCAGGCATATCCGGTTATGCTGTGGGGATTAACAGGAAGTTTATAAAATTTGACTGCATAATTCATTATTGAATTAAACAACTTTTCTATATTGGTAATGTGGCCAGAAGAGATCTTGCGGTCGTTCCTGCCGTTTACAAGTTCAGATTTCCATTTTCTCACATCAGCCGGAGTGATGGCGTTAATAGGTTTTTCGCCGAAAGCTGGAATCAACCATGCATTTATTAAAGCGGTTTTTACATAGGTGGAGGACTCTTTATTTCTTACTTTCATATCCTCTGTATAAAGGTCTGCAAGGGCCTTAAAGGTCATATCCGGGGTTCCCTGCTGTTTCTCTAAAAACTCGCGTTCCCAGGCCTTGGCATCCTTGCTCTTTTCAAACCCTCTTTTAAGTTTTTGCCTTCTCTGGCCGGTCCAGTCTGTGTAGTATAATTTAACATAGTAAGTTTTGCGCTGTTCATCTTTGAATACTGGCATTGATATCATTTCCTTTCTGTTTTTGAGTATAAAAAATACGCCCTCTTGCCATGGCGTTTTAGGAATGATATAATCAATTTGATAGTGGATTTATCATTCCGGAAGTCCGGTAAGAGAAAATCTATATAAAGCCGTTCGGTGTTGGTAGCACCGGGCGGTTTTCTTGTTAAAAAAAATAATAACCTAAGTCGCTATTCATCAAAGAAAGTATCATCATGTTTTTTCATATCTTCGGTTATTTCTATATCTGTACGTTCGTGGGCGGCCACGGGGAATAAGTGTGATTTATCCTCTCCAGGTTTTAGCTTTGTTATATTAGAGTCAGAGGTAGCTCTGCAGCGATTGTATTCCATTTCCAGTACGGTGTCTACTGTATGCTTACCTTTGTCATCTATGAAACGATATTTATATAGATGGTCTTGTTCTGGCTGGGTAATCTGGGTTCGTTCTTGCATTTCCTCGCTCCAACCCATAAGGTATGCGGGGCTACATTCAAGAATGGTCGCCATTTGAGCTATTATAGAGCGCTTAATGTTTTCAACTCGCCCATTTTCATATTTTGCTATGGCGGATTTTTGAAGTCCTAGTTTTTCAGCAAGTTCTTCCTGAGTGTAATCCATTATAAGTCTGCACTCTTTTATTCTTTCTGCCATTCCCATTGTTTACTTACCCTCTTTTCTTGTAATGTGTCTTAATTTTACTACATGCTGTACTAAAATGCAAGTTATTTCGGAAAAAGTGTCTTAAAAATCAAAAAGTGCAATTGACAATGTAGTCACACTGTGCTATATTTTAGGTGTCTAAAAAAGACACATAGAAAGGAGGAATTAACTTGAATAAAAACTTGTTAGAATCTATGATGAAAGCTCATGGAGATACTGGTATATCGTTATCACAGTTTTTAGGAATGGCAAGAAGTACCTTTTCGGCTAAGGTATTATAAGTGAATTCATGAAGGGGTAATGGTATGGTTAAGGAAAACGGTACTTCATGGGACTTTTAGATGTAAATTAAAAATAAGAATCACTGTTTTTGGGATAGTATATATGATATTTTTAGCAGCAAATGATAAATTTGGCTATGATAAGGAGTATAGTAAATGGCTGATGAAATAGTAATAACTAATGATGAAATAAAAGTTAAAGACGGAGTAATAGTTACTGGGACAATAGTGAGTATTGGATATTTTACGTTTCATATTTTGGGAAATTTATTGGAAAGATATATCAGATGGAAAGCTGCCATTAATGGTGATGTGGCAGAATATGAAAATGTAGTAAAAGAATACATGTCCAAACATTATGCATTTTATGGTGAATTTCAAAAAGAAAATCAATATGTAAAAAGCGATTCCATTTTACAATGCAGTGGAGGAACCAAATTGGTGAAATTTGATGTTCTAAAGAATCATGGAGTTGTAGAAAAGGACGGGACGCCATTAGGAACTTGCTCTGTTTGTAAAGCAAACCAGGATATATGTCCTTTCAGCTGTAAAATGCCACGTGTAGTTCCGGGTCAAAAGAGCGATACTTTAGTTACAATAAAAAATTGTATTCCGACTTTAAAAAGAAAATGGAGTAAGAGTAAAAATGTTGTTTGTGCATATAACGGATATATAAGTGTTGTTGAGGTTCCGGCAATGACCATGAGTAGAAAGGGATTTAAGCTTTTGAAATTTCATGAAATGAATTTATCTACACTGAAAGGCTGGGGGTTAGGTGAATTTAACGGGGACGAGTTAATAGGGATATATCCTCATTATGTTTTTAGAATAAGTAAAAAAAAAGGTAAATGGGAATCAGATGGGGGTATAACCTTTGGTTTTGGACATTATGTTTCCAAAACAGAATATGAAACAGATAAAGAAGAGAAAGATCTAGTTGATAAATATGCAAAAGGTGCACCACTAATACCGACAACAGTTAATAATGGTGGAGTATCATATAAAGTTCCAGGTTCAACTTATATGACTATGTCAAAAGTAGATGAACTTTTGGATAGTGATATTAAAGTGCATGAATCAGATTTAAATAATTTGTTTAAAGGGGCTAATTATTCTGTTACCCAAGAACAGTTTGACGCACTTGTTAATTTAAGGTATCATAAATATAAGCTTGGTGATAAAATTGACAAATTAATAAGCACAAAAAGTTATGATAAAACGAAGTGGGAAACAGCTATAAGAGATTTAATTGGAACGAGTGGAGATATAAAACGAGCTAGCCAATTGGTTGAGTTATTTAACGAAGGGACATATCCTTCAGAAATAATATGAGGTGGTTTATGAACAGAAAAATGTTATTTATTAATATTGGATTTTTTTTAGCAGGAATTGCTTTATGCGTGTGTGTTAGTAGAATTAAGCCAAGACAGGAAAGTGCTATGCCAGTTCAAATAAAAGCGGAAGTGACAACAAATGATTTATTAGAAGAAACAAAATTGAGTAAAGATAATGATTTAGATATACCGGATAATACTGTTGAAGAAGAGCACGATTATCAAAAATTAAATACAGATCGGGGATATAAAATTTTATATGGTGAATGGCTGGTAACTAAAACAATTGGGGAAAATTATAGAATAGACTCACAAGATGTTAGCGATGTTATTGGAAAAAAAATTTGGTTTTCAGCCTCTAATAGCCATTTCTTTTATCATAATGAAGAGGTGAGTATTAATTACCCACAATATGAGATAATAACTATTCCATTAGATGATGATACTACTTACTTTCCTTATATGCCTACAATGAAAGAGATGGGAATCTTGGGTGATTATGCCGTTATGTTTGTACCAGAAAGTGCGGAATGTGGTTATGATATGTATTTTATAATTAAGGATGATGAAACTTTAATGATGTATTATAAAGAAACCTATTTAGAGTTAAAACGTACAAAGTATATACCAAATTATGAGTTTTATTATCATGCAGTCTAATAAAAGATATCAAAAGTATTTAAAATGCATGATCGTAATGAGAAACTACTAAAATTGCATATGTAAAGAAAACTACTAACTATCAGTATTAAGCTGGTAGTTTTTTTATTGCCATTAACAGAAAGGAAAAGAAGAATGAAATCATTATTACACTACCCATGCAGCAAGAAACGTATCGCCTCCTGGATAATTGAAAATATGCCAGATCATCACAGCTATCTGGATCCTTATTTTGGCGGAGGAGGTATGTTTTTCGAGAAGCCTCCTTCCAAGATTGAGACAGTGAATGACCTTGATGGTGATGTGGTGAATTTCTTCCGGGTGATACAGAATCCGGAAAGCTGTCAGGAGCTTCAGGAGTGGCTTACATATACACCGTATTCCAGACAGGTATATGATGAATCCTTCGTAAAGGAGCCGCAGTCACCGGTGGAGCAGGCTGGGTACTTTGCAATCCGATTTATGCAGAGTCATGGCTTCCGGTTGACTGAGAAATGTGGCTGGAAGAAAGATGTGTACGGAAGAGAAGCAGCCTATGCAGTCAGGAATTGGAATCGTCTTCCGGAAACACTGGCAGAGATGGCGAATAGGTTGAAAGGTGTGCAGATTGAGAATAAGCCGGCACTGGAGCTGATCAGAGCGTTTGATCATAAAAATGTGTTGATCTACCTGGATCCGCCTTATGTGTTATCGACACGGACCAGGAAGCAGTACTGGTTTGAAATGTCGGATCAGGATCATGAGAAGCTACTGAAGACGGTGATCAGTAGCCGGGCAAAGGTGATGCTTTCCGGATATGATTGTGAGTTGTATGAAAAGTACTTGAAAGGCTGGAGGAAATTACAGATTCCGGCCAGAGCGCAGAATAGTCTTCCGAGGGTGGAGACGTTGTGGATGAACTTTGAGTCGTTAAGTTAGGATTTGAAGGAGGAAAAACATGAGTGCAGTTGATGATTTATTAGATGGATATTTATTAAGAGATGCATTAGGTTATCATGATGAGGTGGGGGATTATGATTATGAGAACAAAGAATGGATTCGGTAAACTGAGATTTGTGGAGTTAATAAGTATTACATTGATTAAACTTTAGTGAAACCAAAGGGTAAAGCCAGAAAGTCAACTTTACCCTTGGAATACAAATGCCTTTTATTAATTTTTTATTTTTGCTCTACGCGATAATAAACAGTACCTTGATTGGAGGTCCCTATCGCATATATTGCTATCTCAATTCTATATCGACTTGTCCCTGAAAGTGTTGACAAATCAGTAGTTGATAAAGGATCGTAAAAGTTCATAAATGAATATGTTTGTTGCGTTCCACCTAAAACTGGAATTGCGGTTACTGTTCCTTGTATTAAATCTTTTCTGTTGTTATTGGGACAATAAAACTTTAATTGAACATTATCACTGGCAGTAACGGTTGAAGTTAGTGAAGCTTTAAGAGTATATCCACGTGTTACCGTACCTAGTAATGTGTAAGTTTTTCCGTCTGGTGCAGTAATTGTTGAAGCCGCCACAGCGGAGGATACCTCTTGGTTTTTTGTTGTAGAATCAGGTTTCACTTCTAATGGTTTTTCTGATGCAAAAACTGGTATACATGTCATACAAAAAATCAATGTACTAATTACCAATCCTTTTAAAAATTTTTTCATTTTAATACCTCCTATATTTTTTAATAATATAGTTATTATACAACCTGATTTGTGAAAAAAATGTCATATTCAGAAATGAATAAAAATTTTTTTTAAATAGAAAGAAGGTAGATCATGAAACTGGAAGATAGAAAGAAAATAATTGTACAGATATATCCGAAGAGACTGTTTGGAACCGTAATCGGCAGCAATGACGGTCTGATCGTGATCCTGCTAATTAGTGGTGAATACATAGACGTTCCCCAGGAGCGGGTGAGAATTGTATCGGTGGAGGTGGAGAAAGATGGAAAAGACAAAGTTTAGTAACGTCCGGAAGAAGTGTCTGTGCTGCGGAAAGACTTATCCTTCTGATTCGAAACGGACAAGTTGTAGCTGCAAGGACCACGGGAGATTGTTTGGGGTAGGAACATATTACGAAAAGAAGACAGCAGGGAGGTGACAGTTTGGGAAATGTAAGACCATTGAATCACAGTAAGTACGGGATCAGTAAAAATCGTTTCTGGGAACTGTATTACTGGTGCTTGCAGTATGGTGAATGGAAGGACGAACTTAAATATAAAACGGATACGGTGGGAGCCATGGAAATCACAGATATGCCTACAAGCCGGAATGTTGGTGACGCTACACAGCAGTTGGCTATGAGACGGGCTATGTTGGAACAGAACTGCCGGTTGATAGAGCAGACGGCTATTGAAGCAGATCCGGATATATATCAATATATACTTAAGGCTGTGACAGAAGAGGAAGTGACATATCGGTATTTGAAGTTAATTATGGAGATACCCTGCGGCAAGGATATGTATTATGATCGGCGCCGAAAATTTTACTGGTTACTGGATAAAAGAAGGAAAATGTAAAATGAACCGTAATCACAGGACAAGTCAATATGGTATTTTATTAATATTCAATATTAGATAAATTTGGAAAAAGAACAGAGGAGGAAATAAAATTATGGAAAACCGATATTGTTTACAGATGGTGAGTTGTGGTGATGGTTGCTGTGGTGGCGGTAGCTCAGCTACAGAAAATGTGTACTCTACAGAGGAGACTGTATGCGGCAAGTGGATTGATGGTAAGCCCATTTATCGAAAGGTGATTTCTGGGACGCTTGCTATTGAAAGTGGTACAAAATGCACATTTGCGAATGTTTCTGATCTTAAGATTGATAAAGTTATTAATTTGTACGGAAACATGGTCGACAAGAATAATTTCTTCGAGGCAGCATTGCCGGTTTCCATTAATCGCCCAGAGGGAATGTATGCAGCCGTAAACATGTACTATGGTATAGATACAGGGGACGTATACTACTCTTACTTAAATAATAAAGGGGATTACTCTGGAGGTAAAGCTAACGTAGTTATCGAGTATACAAAGAAATAATCCCCCCTACGGTTGCCGGGTGTAACAGCCCGGTGACTGATTAAAGCCGACGTTCTTATGCTTTCTTCATGGCTTTTCAAATCGGATAGAAAGCGGGGTATAAAAGTCAGTGTGTTGAGCCCAAAATGCAACACTGGATATGGAGCATAGCTTAATTTAAGCGCTAATGATGAGATCCGGGTCCAATTTCGGGTGTTCCATTTGATCTTCATTTATGCTTATTCTCCTTTTTGAAAAGCCTGTCGATTTTAGGTCGATGGGTGTTTTCTTTAGTAGTAGGTTATGGTATTATTATCCATATCGATTATTAAGGGGGATTGGATATGGACAAGAGATATCAGGTTTTTATAAGTTCTACTTTTGCTGACTTGGAAGAGGAACGTAAGGAAATTATGCAGGCTATAATTGAATTGGATTGTTTTCCCGCAGGAATGGAAATGTTTCCAGCTACAGATAGTGAACAATTTGAATACATTAAGACTATTATTAACGAGAGCGACTATTATGTATTAATCGTATCAGGCAGATACGGTTCTGTTGCTGAAGATGGAATTAGCTACACTGAAAAAGAGTTCGACTATGCCATGGAAAAAGGGATACCAATTCTTGCGTTTGTAAAAAAAGATATTAATAGTATAATAGTTGGAAAAACAGACCAAGACCCTGAAAAGCTAAAAAAATTAGAGGCGTTTAGAGAACGGGTATTAAACGGAAGGCTGGCTAACTTTTGGGATACTGCCGACGAATTAAAGTACAAAATACATAGTAGCTTATCTAAACAATTTAAGACACATCCAAGGACCGGTTGGGTAAAAGGGAACACAATACCGAGTTATGAAGCATTAGAGCAGTTAAGTAAACTGCAAGAAGAAAATAAGCAGTTAATTATCGATCTTGAAGAAATGAGTAAAAATAATACAATTAAAGATCAAAGCGCATATATAATGAACACATTTACTGTATGCTGTACGTCGACATATACACTTGAGGTTATAAGAAAAGATATATCTATTCAAGAGGTTGTTAATAAAACGGGACTTTTATTAAGTAAAGGAGTATGGTTAGACGAATTTGAAGAAATAATAAACGAGAAAGTAATTAACTTGATTGACACAACCATTACAAACGATTCTTTAGAGGAGATTGAAAAAAGGTTAATAGCTTTAGACATTATAGAATTAAAGGATTCCCGAGATGAAACACATTTAAAATTTACTGATTATGGAAATAAAGTTTTTATACAAAGTATAGAATTGTGAAATTGATAAAGCAAGAGGCACCCACCTGATACAATCCCCTGTCAAGTAGACAAGGAAAATAATTAATTTTAAAGTGTTATGATGACCAGCATTCGCATGAGTGCTGGTTATCTTTTTTACATTACTTGTTGAAGTGTCTGTTGCTTCTTTTGTTCTATACTAGTCCAGAACTTAATGTATCTGTTGGCTTGTTTTATCGGATATATAACAGGTTCTGTTGTTTGTAAAGCTTCTTGTCGTACTTGGCCACATGTTTTTCCTTTATATCTCTTTTGGGGATATTCATTTCTGTAATAATCAAGAGTTCCATATATAGCTTGTATCATTTCTTCTTTGGATTGAATGTGCGGATAAAGTATGAACAAGATATCTTTGAATATTCCCTGAAATCCTTCACACGGACCATTATCAATGCATCTGGAAACTCTAGACATTGATTGTGTCATTCCATATCTTTCAAGTTTTGTTTTAAATGTACTTCTTGTGTATTGGAACCCTCTGTCACTATGATACAGAGGTGTTGCATCAGGATAAGTATTATGAGCCATCTCTAAAGTTACATCCGCAAGAGCTATGTCATTTCGTTCTGAAACTGCGAAGCCTACTGGATAGCGATCATATAAATCCAGCACTGGACTTATATATAGCTTTTCGCCTGTTGCTGGAACTTTTATTTCAGTAACATCTGTACACCATTTCTCATTAGGCTTATCAGAATTGAACTTTCGTTTTAATACATTCTCAGCGATTTCTTCAGGGGTTGATTTTATATATGTATAAATTGATGAACGCCTATAAGAAGATTTGATATCATTGATACACATAATACGATAAACCCGGTTATGTCCACAGGTGAAATGATATTTGTTTCTAAGCGTATAATACATGTTCATTGCACCAAATAAAGAGTTGTTTAAAGCCGATATCTCCTTAATCTGTGCAAGTATACGTTCATCCTCAAGCTGCTTTTCAGTTGGTTTTGAATTAAGCCATTTATAATAAGCTGCTCTAGATATTCCTAAGTGTTCACACATAAATGAAATATCCCATTTTTCATTAGATTCATAAAGCTCTTTTATTAACTTATAGTCAATGATTCTATTGTGTTGGGTATAGTAAGCTCGTTTGGCTTTGACTAATCCGGCAATCACCACCTTTCTAGTTCCTCGGCTTTTTTTAACAATTCATATTTTTTTCGATATTCTTCTTTTTCGCGTTCTAGTTGGGCAATCTTACGCTCAGCCTTTTCAAGCTCAGAAAGTTTATCCTCTTGTTTACGCTTGCCACGTTTATCAATAAGAGCCTCTTCGCCATTAGCTTCATATTTTCTCACCCATTGATATAGCTGCGCATAGTTGCATCCATACTTTAATGCAGTTTCTTTGATATTCCTGTCATGAGCAAGACAATCTTTGACAATCTCTATTCTTTCATTGTAGGTGGTTTTTAAAGTATCTGCCATATAGACCTCCGGTTTCGGATCATAATCCTTTAATTCTATATGATTATTATACTTCATAATCCATCGTTGAATAGTCGTATTAGCAGGAATGTTATATTTAACCATCAAGTTTCGCAGACTACTTTTTCCCGATAAATATTCATTCACCACCATAATCTTGAATTCTCTTGAGTAAGATCTATTTCCTTTACATGTAGAAAAAGCTTTTTCACCTTGAACTTGGTAAATTCGAGCCATTAGCCAGATTGGAAGGTGAGGTGAGACTGATGGCATTAACAGCCAAACAGAAAATATTTGCAGATGAGTACCTGATTGATCTTAATGCTACCAGGGCTTACAAGGTAGCTTATCCAAAGGTCAAGAAAGACGAAACAGCTAAGGCAGCTGCAAGCAGAATGTTAACCAATGTTAACGTTGGCGCTTATGTTGAAAAGCGCATGAAAGACCGGGAAAAGCGCACTGAGATCACTCAGGATATGGTTTTAAAGGAGCTGGCGAAGATTGGCTTTGCGGATGTCACTGATTTTGTATCGATTGAAGATAAAGGAACCTACGGTAACGGAGAACTAAGCCGTATAAAATAAATCGTCATTCATTATGTAGGAGCTCTGGGAGGAGCAGAGGCAAACTGCAAATACTATGCTTCACAGTATGTTGGTGCCAGCGCTCACTACTATGTAGGATTTGACGGGGAGATCTGGCAGTCTGTAGAGGATAAAAATATCGCCTGGCATTGTGGGGCGAAGAAGTATGTGCATTCTGAATGCAGGAATGCGAATAGCATTGGTATTGAACTGTGTGTCCGGAATAAAGGCTCTCTGGCAGATACAAGCCGAGACTGGTACTTTAAGGACGCAACGGTGCAGACTGCCATTGAACTGACAAGGGAGCTGATGGCAATGTATAACGTACCTGCAGATCGTGTGATCCGGCATTATGATGTGACAGGGAAGATATGTCCTAACCCCTATGTCTATAACCATACCGACCATACTTGGGAAGCATTCAAGGCGGCATTGATGGGAAAAGAAGTCAAGAAATCATCAGGCTGGGTACAGGTATCAGATGGGTGGATGTATTATAACGGAGATACCGGTCTGCCGGTGTGTAATGATTGGGTGCAGGTCGATGGAAAATGGTACTGGTTTAATGCTGCCGGGATCATGGTTACTAATACATGGTATCAGTATAACAGCGCATGGTATTATTTGGGACCTGATGGAGCTATGTGTCAGTCACAGCTAATTGAGAATTCTGGAAAGATCTATGCGGTAGATGCTGATGGCAAGATGATTACAGAGCCGGTGACGCTCACACCGGATCAGGACGGGGTCCTGCAGTATCCGGGATTAAAGGCATAGGTTGATTTAAGAATAAGATATTTTAGTTCGATATATATGTTGTGTTTATGCAAACTAAATAAAGGAGGTTAGAATAAAAGTTGAACAAGAGTATTGCATAAATATATATAAAAAAATACAGAAGATAAATTTTGGAGGTACATTGTATGAGTAAGAGAGCATTGCAAAGATTGACAACGAGTATTTGTTTAATGATTTGCGTATTATTTTTAGGGCAGATTACTGCTTTTGCCGCTACAATTGGAAGTATACTAACAGTTCCAGAGAGTGGCTGGCAAAGATATGATGATCAGAATGAATACTTTTATTATCAAGGTACATGGAATAAAATTCATAATGGATCTCATGCATATTATAAAGGAGGAATGTTATATTCTCGTAACAGTGGTGAAGCAGTTAAATTTAAGTTTAAAGGTTCTAAATTAAGGATAACTCATCAGTTACTCTACAATAGATCAGCAAAGATTCAGGTGAAAATTGACGATATTATTGTAGGAACATATAGTATGTACCATCCAACTCTTTCAACAGACCAGTGCCTGGTTTTTGATAAAAATGATCTGAAAGATGGTATACATTATGTTGAGCTGACTAATTTAGATCCAGATTTAGATTCAGGTATTGAAAAACTTTTTTGCTTTGATGCTATTGATATAGATTCTACAGGTGAATTGTTACCTTATGATAGACTATCAACAAATTTAATAGCAACAGGAAGCACTTCCAAAATAGATTTAACCTGGGACGCAGTAACTGACGCAACAAGCTACAGCATTAAGCGCTCCACAACTGCAGGTGGCCCATATGAAACAATATCAACTGATATAACGGGTACTACGTATACTGATACTGATGTTACAAATGGAACGAATTACTATTATATAATAACTGCAATCGTTGCCGGCAAGGAAAGTAATTCTAATGAAGCATCGGCTACTCCAGAGGTACCTCAAACACCTCCCACAACCGAAGCTAAATTAAAAGTTGTATTAGAGGTTGCCGAATCACTCCGATTAAGTGTAGATGATGACTTAAATGTTAATACACAAATGTCCTGGTCTTCTTCAGATCCAACGGTTGCCACAGTAAATGAAAAAGGCATAGTGACAGCTCTGGCTCCTGGTAACACAGTTATAACAGTTAAGAGCGTGGACGGATCCTATACAGATTACATAAACGTGTTAGTCGTAGAAAATGCAGACGATTATAGACTTGCAATTGATTTAAAAATTGGAGAGACAGCCAGATTGACAGCAGATGATTTCACGAATACAGCAAATATCACATGGGCTCCTATGGATTCATCAATTGCAAATGTAACTACTAAAGGAAAAGTCACAGCACTGAGTAAAGGATTGGTTTTAGTTAGTGCAAAGGATGCAGAAGGAAACATCATTGGCCGTGTTTATGTAAGAGTAAGAGAATAGTATGATTAAAGGCAGGTATCCGGTGTTTCGGTCCTGCCATTTTTATACACTCGTGATACTACTTTGATACTATTATTTTTTAGAATTGATATAAATGTAATAAATATTATAGCTTGTGCTTGCTTTTTAGAATGAAAACCCGTTATTATATTAGAGGATAAATTGAGCTTCAAACTATCCGATTAACTTGACTATTTTCGCGCATAATGTTATAAAAGAACCGTTGCATTGCATAAGGACACGTTGGAGGAGAAACAAATGCTTTACGAAGAGAAAACGATAGAAACAATTCCGGTTGGACCATTGGGCTTAATTCCTTTAAAAAGCTGCAAGGAACTGGGAGAAAAAGTGAATGATTACCTGGTAGCATGGAGACAGGATCGGGAAAGTGAACATAAATCTACCATCGCTTTTTCCGGTTATCAGAGAGATACTTACATCATTGGAGCCAGTACCCCCAGATTTGGAACCGGAGAGGCGAAAGGAACCCTGCAGCAGTCAGTGCGGGGCGATGATCTTTATATCATGGTTGACGTGTGCAACTACAGTCTGACCTATTCTCTGTGCGGGATGACCAACCACATGTCCCCTGATGATCATTTTCAGGATTTAAAGCGTGTGATCGCGGCATCTGCAGGCAAACCAAGACGTATTAATGTGATCATGCCATTCTTATATGAGAGCCGTCAGCATAAGCGTTCCAGAAGAGAATCTCTTGACTGTGCTTTGGCGCTTCGCGAGCTTGTGAATATGGGTGTGGAAAACATTATTACCTTTGATGCCCATGATCCCAGAGTGCAGAATGCCATTCCTTTAAAAGGCTTTGAGACTGTTCAGCCAATTTACCAGTTTATTAAATACTTATTAAAGGAAGAGAAGGAACTGGATATTGACAGCGAGCATATGATGGTAATCAGCCCGGACGAAGGCGGGATGGGACGTGCAGTATTCTTTGCCAATGTGCTGGGACTTGATATGGGTATGTTCTACAAGCGGCGTGATTATACCCAGATTATAAATGGACGCAACCCAATTGTTGCTCATGAATTTCTGGGAAGCAGCGTGGAGGGCAAAGATGTAATCATTGTTGATGACATGATTTCCTCTGGCGAAAGTATGCTTGACGTTGCAAAAGAGCTGAAGCGGAGAAAGGCCAGAAAAGTATTTGTATGCGCTACTTTCGGACTCTTTACCAACGGTCTTGCAAAGTTTGATGAATATTATGAAAATGGTTTAATCGACAGGATTTTAACCACCAATCTGGTATACCAGACACCGGATCTTCTGTCCAGACCTTATTATATCAATGTTGATATGAGCAAATACATTGCCCTTATAATTGACAATTTAAACCATGATGCTTCCCTGAGCGGTCTGCTCAATCCAACTACCAGAATCAACCGTCTGCTGGAGCGTTACCGTGCCGGAGACCGTTAATATATGGAGGGGGGACTATGGAGCGATTAACAAAAGAAAAATTAGTTTTAGCGGGTCTGACAGTATTCTCCATGTTTTTTGGGGCGGGAAATCTGATATTCCCACCCTTTTTGGGGGCGTCAGCAGGAACAGCTTCCTGGGTTGCAGTGGCAGGATTTGCAGTAACCGCAATTGGCTTTCCTGTGTTAGGAGTCGTAGCAGTAGCCCAGTCCGGCGGACTGGACAAGCTGGCGGGACGGGTTCACCCAAAATTTGCTTTTATTTTTACCTTTTTAATTTATTTATCCATCGGGCCATGCCTTGCCATTCCCAGAACTGCAAGCACGTCCTTTGAAATGGCAGTAGTTCCTTTCCTAAAGGAGGGGAGCTCAAGCGGGCTGATGCAGTTTCTGTACTCTGTGGTGTTTTTTTCCATTGCATTTGTGATAGCTTTAAAACCTGATAAGCTGACAGACCGTCTGGGTAAGATTCTGACCCCCATACTATTGATTCTGATAGCAGTGATCTTTGCAGGGTGTATCATTCACCCGGCAGGGGTATATGGACATCCTTCAGAGGCATATCAGAAGGCACCGTTTATCAAAGGCTTTCTGGAAGGCTATATGACCATGGACACCATTGCAGCTTTAAATTTTGGCATTATTATATCGCTTAATATTAAAGCCATGGGCGTAAAAAAAGAAACGGATGTGGTCAGGGAGACCATTCGGGCCGGTTTTTTCGCAGGTGGAATCCTTTTACTGGTCTACAGTGCCTTATCTCATGTAGGAGCAGTGACGGGCGGCGCATTCGGTACAGCTGAGAATGGTGCTCAGACCCTAAACCAGGCGGTACAGTTCTTATATGGAAAAGCCGGCCTTGTTCTGCTTGCGGTTGTTTTTTTTATTGCATGCCTGAATACCTGCATCGGTCTGATCAGCTGCTGCAGCAAGTATTTCTGTACCATTATACCAAAGGTAGGATACCGGACGTGGGCTTTTTTATTCGCCCTGGTCAGTCTGATCATTTCCAATGCAGGTCTTAATAAGATACTTGAGATATCAGTTCCGGTTTTAAATGCTCTTTATCCAGTTTCCATTGTACTGATTATACTTTCTTTCGCATTTCGCGATGGGAAACGCTGGAGAGCGGTCTATGTCTGTACCATGGGATTAACCGGAATTACAGGAGTGCTTCTGGCATTGGAACAGGCAGGAGCTGGATTTTTCCATGCCCTGCTTATAAAGCTTCCGTTTTATTCGGCGGGACTTGGCTGGATTTTTCCTTCCGCGTTTGGCATTGTAATCGGAGCCATAGTCGGAGTTATAACCGAGTCAGTTAAGACCCGTGATTAATAGAAAATCCCTGAGAGAGATTAAAACCTCTTTCAGGGATTTTCTTATATTTCGATTAAATGATAAGGCATTAAGTTGGCAGTCATCATCTGAGCCTCCCGCTGGTGGCAGGTGAAAATAATAATCTGATTGGTATAAGTAGCTGACAGCCATTTTAAACCGGTCTTAAGTCTGTCGTCATCATAAAGGACAAAGCTGTCATCGAAGATAAACGGCATCTTTTCATCGCCTGTCTGAATTAAGGTAGCAGCTGCCAGACGAAGCGCCAGATAAACCTGGTCCATGGTTCCGCTGCTGACCTGCTCTAAAGGCACCAGTTTGGTTTTGGTATTTAAGAAGATATTCAGGTTTTCATCTACGCTCATGCTGGTGTAGATCCCGCCTGTGATTCCGGCTATTAAATCAGAAGCCGCCTTATTTAAGTAAAGTCCGAAAGAGTCACGGATGGATGAAGATAAGTTGGTCATGGTCTCCAGCGCTAGGTCTACTGCAGAGATTTCTTCCCGTATACGGTCATTTTCAGCAAGAATGTGCTTCAGCCCTTCCGCCTGAGTTTTACAGCCCGAGAGATGATCCAGCTTCTTTTCCAGCTCCCACTGGCTTTTTTGTTGCGTCTCAATGGTTACTCCGCAGCCTTCCAGCTTTTTATTCAGCTCTTCGATCTCAGTAGCTTTCTGACTGATGGCAGCTTCCGATTTGGAGACAGCAGAACAGAGGCGGGTGAATTCTGCCATGCGGTTCTGAAACGCCTGTATGGAATCCGGTGAAATGTCTGTATCCCCTAAGTGCCTGGACAGAATCTCCTGAAGTATCTTGCCGCTCATTTCCATATCCTTCAGGTGATGACGAAGTCTTAGAAATAGGATTAAGCCGATCAGATAGAAAATAAGAGCGCCGCTCACGAAAATACTCAGAAGCAGAATGAGATCAACTCCGTAATACGCGGAGAAATAATTAGATTCCCCCATATAGTAAATAATACCAGTGCTGCAAAGCAAAAGTGTTGCAATGATTAATGAAAAAGCGGAAGCAATCTTACGCGGCTTCCGATTACAGGCTGCCTGGGCCTCCATGTAATCATCATAATGTTCCTTTGCCTTCTGGGAATAGGATTGAATGGATTCGTGGTCGGTAAACTGGTTGCTTGTGAGAACCTGCCGGCCTCTTGCCACTTTTTTGATCAGCTCTTCTTTTTCCGCCTGCCGCTCTTCCAAATCTGTTTTCATATCCACGCGGAGCTTCTGATAGGTCTGAATCTGGTTTTCATATTCAGGTGCTGAAATCTCCTTTTCTATATTGCGGATTTCACTTAATAACGAGGTATAGGTGCGGGCTGCTTCCGGCACCATCTGGGTCTCCAGCTCTTTTCTCTGGGACTTTAAGCAGGCTGCGGCTTTGGTGATGTTAAGTGCGAGATTGCCCGTTGTATTTAAGTTTGCAATATAGTTTTTCAGCTCTGTTACCATTCCTTCATCAGTGGCACTTTTTAACTGGCCGATGCTGATGGTGTTGACGTAGGAGGTCTCGCTTAATCCGCACAGAAGATCATCTAAAAACGCTTTCGTGGGCTCGATTTCCCGTCCTGCCGTTTCATCTACCACCTTAAACTCTTTTTTGTTCTTCTGAAAGGTTCGCTCGATGCGGTAGGTATGTTCCTTATGTTCCACGCGGATCTGGCCTTCGTATGTCCCACTGTTTTCCCATGGTTCAAAACGGGAGTAGAGATCATTTCTGGAAGCTCTGCCTCTTTGCCGCTCGATTCCAAAGAGCATGCTGCGGATAAACGTATGGATTGTGGATTTTCCAGCCTCATTTTTTCCGTAAACAATGTTGATTCCATCATGAAACGTTAAGTTCCTGCCATGGAATTTCCCAAATCCATTGATGTAGATGTCCAGTATTTTCATGGGTCAGCTCCTTTCATCCGTAGTACGAAGCAAAGCATTGATTCCGTAATAAAGTGCTTTTTTCTCCACCCCGCTCATCTCAGGCTTCTGAAGTGCCTGAATAAAGAAGCCGATCATGTCGCTTGGGTGTTCAGCAAAGAGAGCGGAGAAATTATATTGTGGTTCCGATTCGTCAATAATTTCCAGAATTTTAAAGCGGGCAGACAACATATCTAAATCAAAAGTAATATCAGGATCTCTCATACCCCGTATGCGGAACCTGTAAATGTTATCTCCGCCACGGTTCTGAATTTCCTGGGTGATTTTCATGGCAAGTTCTGTATTCGTGGTGGCAGGGGTAACATTGACTGCAAGAGAGATGTACTGAAGCCTTGCGAGAGGAATGAATTTTAATGAAGTTACCATACGGGTCACCTCATTGATCTCTCCTACCATCATGCCGTGAGGACCGGATTCTGTTTTGTCCAGAGGTTCCAGAGAACCCGCAAATGCCATACGGTTTTCAATAAGAATCTCAGGGCGGTGAATGTGTCCCATGGCAATGTAGGAAAAGTCAAGATTTGACATGGCGCCTTTATCAAAGGGGATATGATTGGCATCTCCTCCGTGACCTAAAAGGACGTGAATTCTTCCGTTGTTAGGCACTTTCAAGTGGTCAAGGCGGTTTTCCGGTATTTCAACAGAGTGATAGCTGAAGCCATAGACTTCCGTATTGATCTCTTTAAAATAAATGCTTTCCAGCTCTTCTCCCATGATATAAGTCACGTTTGGAGCCCAGGTAAAGCTTAAAAGGGCGGAGTTATTACGGATTCGGTCATGATTTCCGGCAATGATCACCACACGCACTCCCGGAATGGTTGAAAATAAATAATTAACCTCTTTTAAATCTCTGACAAGGGGCTGGCGGTGAAAAAGATCACCGGAAATAAAAAGACAGTCAGCTTCCAGAGTCTTAGCCTGGTTTACGGCCTTTGAAAAGGTGTCCTTTATATCCTGGAAACGTTCCCGGCTCCAGGGTTTATCGCTGTCAGGGCTCATGCCCCAGTGAACATCTGCAATATGTATGAATTTCATCGTCAATACCTCGCTGGTACAGCACTGCATGAAAGAACCTGATGCCTGCTGTACGTATTCCTCTTTCATAGACTTGGAACCACATATAAAAGAAATTCGAAACTCCCTTCATACATGGTTCCCGTATAAAGAGGCTGTCTGATTTATTGGCAGCAGCCTCAGCGGCTTATAATTCGCAGTTGTTAACGGTTCTTGGGAATGGAACGACGTCGCGGATATTGGCCATGCCGGTTAAATACATGACGCAGCGTTCAAATCCAAGTCCGAATCCCGCATGGCGGGTAGAACCGTATTTTCTTAAGTCAAGGTAGAAATCATAATCTTCTTTCTTAAGTCCCAGCTCATCCATACGTGCGGTAAGCTTGTCTAAGTTATCTTCTCTCTGGCTTCCGCCTATGATCTCACCGATTCCGGGAACCAGGCAGTCAACAGCGGCGACGGTTTTGTTATCCGGGTTCATCTTCATGTAAAATGCCTTGATTTCCTTTGGATAATCAGTAACAAATACCGGTTTTTTAAAGAGCTGTTCTGTTAAATAGCGTTCATGCTCTGTCTGTAAGTCACAGCCCCAGAATACTTTATAATCAAATTCTTCATTGTGCTTCTCTAAAAGCTCAACCGCTTCCGTATAAGTCACATGAGCGAATTCAGAATTCAGTACATGATTCAGCCTGTCTAACAGTTCCTTGTCCACAAACTGATTAAAGAAGTTCATCTCTTCCGGAGCATGCTCAAGAACGTAACGGATCACATATTTCAGCATGGATTCAGCCAGTTCCATATCATCCTGCAGGTCAGCAAATGCCATCTCAGGCTCAATCATCCAGAATTCAGCAGCATGCCGGGTTGTATTGGAGTTTTCAGCACGGAAAGTAGGACCAAAGGTATAGACATTCCGGAAGGCCATCGCATAGGTCTCGGCGTTCAACTGTCCGCTTACGGTTAAGTTAGTAGGTTTTCCGAAGAAATCCTGGGTAAAGTCCACAGCACCCTCCTGGGTCATGGGAATATTCTTTAAATCCATGGTTGTAACCTGGAACATCTCTCCGGCACCTTCACAGTCACTTCCTGTGATGAGCGGGGTGTGCACATAGACAAAATCCCTCTCCTGGAAGAACTGATGGATGGCATAGGCAATGAGAGAACGTACCCGGAAAACTGCCTGAAACGTATTCGTTCTGGGACGCAGATGAGAGATGGTTCTTAAATATTCAAAGGAATGACGCTTTTTCTGAAGAGGATAATCCGGAGCAGAGGAACCTTCAATGTCGATTTTTGCGGCCTGTATCTCAAAAGGCTGTTTGGCTTCCGGTGTCGGAACAAGGGTACCGGTGACGATAATTGCAGCGCCTACGTTCAGCTTTGATATGTCTGAAAAGTTCTCCATTGTGTCATGATATACGATCTGTAGGGTATCAAAATAGCTTCCGTCATTTAAGACGATGAAACCGAAGGTTTTGGAATCCCTTAAGCTTCTCACCCAGCCCCCGATTGTAACTTCCTTGTTAAGAAATGAATCTTTGTCTCTATATATTTGTCTTACTGTGGTTAAATCCATAATAGCTTCTCCTTTTACATGTTCGCATACTTAATAAGATTATACTGTATTTTCAGTCTTGATTCAAGGGGGAGGGGAGCAAAAACGCCTGATAAATGCTAAAATGTAAAAGAAATGACAAAAGCATGAAAAATGTCGGAAAATGCACAAAAAATTATCACAATAATTCAAAAATTTGTTCACTATTCTACGAATGTGTGGTATAATGCTAGTACAATAAATATCAACAGCAAGAGGTGATAACGTGATTAAAAAAGAGATGATTGCCATGCTTCTTGCGGGCGGTCAGGGCAGCCGTTTAGGTGTTCTGACGCAGAAGGTGGCAAAACCCGCAGTATCCTTTGGCGGAAAATACCGTATCATCGATTTTCCGCTCAGCAATTGCATCAATTCAGGAGTCGATACAGTAGGGGTCCTGACTCAGTATCAGCCATTGCGTTTAAACACTCATATCGGGATAGGTATCCCGTGGGATTTAGACCGTAACGTTGGCGGTGTCACGATTCTGCCTCCATATGAAAGAAGCAAGGGGAGTGACTGGTATACCGGTACAGCCAATGCCATCTATCAGAACCTGGAGTATATGGAAACCTATAATCCGGATTACGTTCTTATCCTTTCAGGGGATCATATTTATAAGATGGATTATGAGGTTATGCTGGAGTATCACAAAGCAAATAATGCTGATATCACTATTGCTGCCATGCCGGTCCCTATTGAAGAGGCCAGCCGGTTTGGAATTCTGATAACCGATGAGAATAACCGGATTACAGAATTCGAGGAAAAACCCGCCAATCCCAGAAGCAATCTTGCTTCCATGGGTATCTACATATTCAGCTGGAAGATTTTAAAGGAAGCTCTAATCCGCATGTCGGATGTTCCTGGCTGTGATTTTGGCAAACATATTATTCCTTACTGCTTCGAATCAGGAAACAGGGTGTTTGCTTACGAGTATAACGGCTATTGGAAGGATGTAGGTACCTTAAGTTCTTACTGGGAAGCAAATATGGAGCTGATCGATATCATTCCGGAGTTTAATCTTTATGAGGAGTACTGGAAGATTTATACGAAGAGTGATATTATTCCGCCCCAGTATGTAGCAGAAGAGGCTGTTATTGACCGTAGTATCATCGGAGAAGGAACTGAGATCTGGGGAGAGGTTCATAACTCCGTCATCGGTGCCGGTGTAGTAATCAAATCAGGAGCTGTAATCGAAGATTCCATTATCATGAGAGAATGTGTGATAGGGGAGAACACCAGGATCAATAAAGCAATCATCGCTGAAAATGTTATCATCGGTGCGGATTGTGAACTGGGAGAAGGTGACTTTGCGCCAAGCAAGTATGATCCAAAGGTCTATCAGTTTGACCTGGTGACTATCGGAGAAAATTCCGTCATACCAGATAAAGTAAAGGTGGGAAAGAACACAGCAATTGTTGGAGAGACCAGGCCGGAGGATTATCCCGATGGGGAGTTGACAGGCGGTGACTACATCATAAAGGCAGGTGGTATGAGATGAGGGCTATAGGAATTGTATTAGCAGGCGGAAACAGCAAAAGAATGAGGGAATTATCCAATAAAAGGGCCATTGCCGCTATGCCCATTGCAGGGAACTACCGCAGCATTGATTTTGCACTCAGTAATATGACAAACTCCCATATTCAGAATGTGGCGGTGCTTACCCAGTATAATTCCAGATCTCTTCATCTGCATTTAAGTTCGTCAAAGTGGTGGGATTTCGGAAGAAAGCAGGGAGGCTTGTATGTATTTACTCCTACCATTACAGCAGAAAGCAGCGACTGGTACAGGGGAACTGCCGACGCCCTTTATCAGAATCTGATATTCTTAAAAAACAGCCATGAGCCATATGTGGTTATTGCTGCAGGGGATGGAATCTATAAGTTGGATTATGGAAAAGTCCTGGAATATCATATTGAAAAGAAGGCTGATATTACCGTTGTCTGTACGGAACTTCCGGCAGGGGAAGATACGACCCGCTTCGGAATTGTGAAAACCAATGACGATGGGAGAATTACAGATTTTGAAGAGAAGCCTATGGTTGCCTCCTCCAATACGGTTTCCTGCGGTATCTATGTGATTCGCAGACGTCAGCTGATTGAGTTAATTGAGCGGTGTGCCATGGAAGACCGGTATGATTTCGTTAGTGACATTCTCGTCCGCTATCGGAATCTGAAGAGAATCTATGCCTACCGTATGAATACATACTGGAGGAACATTGCTTCTGTGGAGTCCTATTATAATACCAATATGGACTTTTTACAACCAGAGGTCAGGGATTATTTCTTCCGGCAGTATCCGGATGTTTATTCTAAAATTGACGACCTGCCACCAGCTAAGTATAACCCTGGAGCTGCTGTAAAGAACAGCCTGATATCCAGCGGAAGTATTGTCAATGGAGTAGTTGAAAACTCCGTATTATTTAAAAAGGCATACATCGGCAACAACTGTGTCATCAGGAATTCCATCATTTTAAATGATGTTTATATAGGAGACAATACGGTTATAGAAAACTGTATTGTGGAAAGCCGGGATACAATCCGTGCCAATACCACCTATATAGGAACGCCAGACAATGTAAAAATTGTCATAGAAAAAAACGAAAGATACACATTATAGGAAATGTGACGGGAAGGGGCTTTAACATGCAGATTACAGACGTAAGAGTTAGACGCATCGAAAAAGAGGGTAAGATGAAAGCAATTGTATCCATAACACTGGACAATGAATTTGTGATTCATGATATTAAGGTAATTGAAGGAGAGAAAGGCCTGTTTATTGCCATGCCAAGCCGCAAGGCTGCAGACGGGGAATACCGGGATATTGCACATCCTATTAATTCCGGAACCCGGGATATGATCCAGAGAGTAATTTTGGATAAGTATGAGACCACAGCGCTTGAGATGCCGGAGGTTGCAGCAGCATTTGCTTAAGTAACTATAGAATTTTTAAACCGCAGACCGGTTTTATCCGGCTGCGGATTTTTTTTCCCTATAAAATCAATTGATACAGGATTTACACCGGACTTCCTGTAAACTATAATAGAAAGTAACAATTTTTGGAAAGGCAGATTAATTATGACTATAAAAATAGGAATCTTAGGCTATGGAAATCTTGGAAAAGGAGTGGAAAGTGCTATCCTTCATAATCCGGATATGGAGCTTTCTGCAGTGTTTACCAGGAGAGATCCGGAATCAATCAGTCTTCTTACACCGGAGATAAAGACTTATCCGATTGAAGAGGCCATTTCAATGAAAGACGCTGTTGACGTGCTGGTTCTCTGCGGAGGAAGTGCACTGGATCTTCCGGAGCAGACACCCCGGTTTGCCAGATATTTTAATGTGGTGGACAGCTTTGACACTCATGCAAAGATTCAGGAACATTATGAAAAGGCAGACGCAGAGGCCAGAGAGGGAAATAAAGTAAGTATCATATCTGTGGGCTGGGATCCCGGTATGTTTTCCTTAAACCGCCTGTATGCAGGTTCCATATTACCAGGTGGCCATCATTATACGTTCTGGGGCAAAGGAGTGAGCCAGGGACATTCAGATGCCATACGAAAGATTGAAGGTGTAAAAGATGCAAGACAGTATACCATTCCTGTAAAAGAGGCTCTGGAGGTAGTACGAAGTGGGGAAAATCCAACACTTACCACCAGGCAAAAGCATACCCGGGAGTGCTTTGTGGTATTAAAAGAAGGCGCAGATCAGGAAAAAATAAGGGAAGAGATTGTGACCATGCCCAATTATTTTGCAGATTACGATACTGAGGTTCACTTTATCAGTGAAGAAGAGCTGATGCGGGATCACAAGGGTATTCCACATGGCGGATCTGTTATAAGAACCGGAACAACAGGGTGGAAAGATGAGAACAGACATGTGATTGAATACAGCCTGAAACTGGATTCTAACCCGGAATTTACCGCATCTGTGCTCATTGCCTATGCAAGGGCTGCGTATCGTTTAAATAATGAGGGGATAAGCGGCTGTAAAACCGTATTTGATATCGCGCCATCCTATTTAAGCATGTTAAACGGCGAAGAACTTCGCAGACAACTGTTATAGACAGCAGGAGGAGAGGAAATGTCAGTAAAGAAGGAAACGGTATTATACTATTGCCCGGAAAAGGACAGTCAGAAAGGGAATGACACCAGGATTAACAGGATAAAGGCAGTTCTCGTTCGAATGGGAATCCGTATTAAGAATATTTCTCCGGATCAGACGGACCAGACGATAGGCTATCTGGCAGGACTCGACGGATTCGGGGAACAGCCCGCAGAAGAATGTCCGGTTGTCGAGGAAGAGGTTCTGATAATGAAGAATTTCTCCAGCAGGCGGATTGATGAACTTCTGATGAATCTGAAGCGGTCAGGGGTATCAAAAATAGCCTTAAAGGCTGTGATAACAGATACCAACTCAAAATGGAGTTTCTATGAATTGTATCAGGAACTAAAAAAAGAGCATGAGACCATGTCTGGCAAAGAAGAGTCATGAAACGAATTATTACGTACTATTTAAAGCCCTATTATCTACGGATGACAGTGGGCTTTTTCATTAAATTTTCTGGAACACTGATGGATCTCTTTCTTCCCTGGACACTGGCCCGCATGATTGATGTGGTAATTCCGTCTGGAAAGAAAGAAGAGATTTTTATATGGGGAATATTCATGTTTGTATGTTCTGTGCTGGCGGTGACATTAAGTATTATTGCAAACCGCATGGCAGCGAGAGTGGCAAGTGATTCGATATTTACCATCCGTGAAGATCTGTTCCGGAAAGTGATGGTTCTTTCAAACCGGCAGGCAGATGAAATAACCAGACCCTCCCTGATCTCCAGGCTTACCAGCGATACTTATCATGTTCATCAGATGATTGGGAGAATTCAGAGGCTTGGGGTTCGGGCGCCCATTTTACTGGTGGGTGGAATTATTATGACGCTTTTACTGGATCCGGTTCTGGCCTGTATTCTTTTAGCTGTTCTTCCCCTTCTTACAGCCGTGGTTATTACCGTTTCAAAAAAAAGCATACCGATGTTTACTCAGCTGCAGGAAAACGTGGATGGATTTGTAAGGCTTATTCGGGAAGATATAGCCGGAATTCGTGTGATTAAAGCACTTTCTAAAGAGGACTTTGAACGGAACCGGTTTGATAAAAGCAATCGGGATGTGGTGGACTGGGAAAAACGTGCAACGGTCACAACAGCTATAACCAACCCCGCCATGAACTTATTTCTTAATATGGGTCTGGTGTGCGTGGTGGTTGCAGGGGCATACCGGGTTAATGCGGGGTTATCCAAAGTGGGTACCATACTGGCATTCATGACTTACTTTACAATTATTTTAAATGCGCTGATGTCTATTTCCAGGATGTTCGTTATTGCATCAAAGGCAGCAGCGTCTGCGGATAGGATCGACAGGATCCTGGAAAGTGAGGATGAGACGTCTTTTCAGCTTGCACCTGTTTTAGAAGAGAAGGAAAAAGAAGACTCATTTCTGGAATTTGACCATATTTCCTTCTCCTATGACGGCACCGGGAATCATTTAAGAGATATCACTTTTAAGCTGGGAAAAGGAGAAACGCTGGGTATTATAGGAACAACCGGTTCTGGGAAATCTACAGTGGTGAATCTGCTTTTGAGGTATTACGATCCGGATGAGGGCGTTATTCGCATGAATGGACGGGATATCCGAACTATGAGTCTTAAAGAATTAAGGTCCAGGTTTGGAACGGTTTTTCAAAATGATGTGATATTTGAAGAATCCATATTTGAAAATATCCGAATGGGAAGAAATATTTCTGAGCAGGAGGCAGCTGCAGCAGCAGGATTTGCAAGGGCACTTGATTTCATCGGTGAGAAAGGAGGGATTTTAGAATCATTAAATATCCGGGGAGCAAATTTAAGCGGAGGTCAGAAGCAGAGAATCCTGATAGCCAGGGCTCTTGCCGCCCAACCTGAAATTCTGATACTTGACGATTCTTCCAGTGCTCTGGACTACAAAACGGATTCTCTGTTAAGAAAAGAATTAAGGGAGAATTTTTCCCATACTACCTGCATACTCATCGCCCAGAGAGTGAGCTCTGTTATGAACTTAAATCAGATTCTGGTACTGGAAGACGGTGCTGCTATTGGTATGGGAACTCATGAGGAATTGATGAAAACCTGTGAAGGCTACCGGGAAATTGTTATTTCACAGATGGGAGCGGAAAGGGGAGAAAACGGATGAAGGGCTTACACAAAAGCACAATAAAACGCCTGATGCCTTATCTTATGAAGTACCGGTTTCTGCTCCTTCTTGCTTTTGTTATGACAATAGCCGGCAACCTGCTTGCACTGTTGGGACCGCTGCTTTCCGGCTATGCTGTTGATGCGATAGAACCTGGAAAAGGACTGGTAAATTTCCCACGCGTGTTTCAATATGCAGGCCTAATGGCAGTGTTCTATCTGGCATCCTCCGTCCTGTCTTATATCCTGTCGGTATTAATGATCACCATCAGCCGTAAGGTAGTATATGAGATGCGCAAGGATGTGTTTGACCGGATGCTCAGCCTGCCTGCCGGATATTATGACACCCACCAGACAGGAGATATTATAAGCCGGATATCTTATGATATTGATACGGTGAATGAATCACTTTCCAGTGACTTAATTCAGATTCTTACCACTCTGGTGACGGTTGTGGGAGCTCTTTATATGATGGTAATTATCTCCCCCAGACTGGTACTGGTATTCGCAATAACGGTGCCCTTATCAGGTCTGATGACCAGATTTATCACAAGCCGCACAAGACCTTTGTTTCGGGCGCGGTCGAAAAGTCTTGGAGCGCTCAATGGCTTCGTGGAAGAGAAGGTGACGGGGCAGAAAACCATTAAAGCCTATTGTGAGGAAGAAGTGGTAATAAATAAATTCTCCATCCGGAACAGAGAGGCAGTGGAAAGCTACTACAAATCAGAATATTATGGAAGCATGACAGGACCCATGGTAAATTTTATTAACAATTTATCCCTGACCTTAATCAGCATATTTGGAGCGTTCCTTTATCTGACCGGATCCATGACAGTGGGACAGATTTCCTCATTTGTTCTTTATTCAAGAAAGTTTTCCGGTCCCATTAATGAAGCGGCAAATATCATGAATGATCTTCAGTCTGCTCTTGCTGCAGCAGAGAGGGTGTTTAAGCTCATGGATGAAATTCCGGAGCAGGAAGACAGAAGAGATGCGGTAGTGCTTTCTGACTTAAATCACCCAATCAGAGGCTGTGTGGAGTTCTCTCATGTGAATTTCGGATATGAACCTGGAAAACCCATACTGCAGGATTTATCCTTAAAAGCGGATCCTGGAAGGCTGATTGCAATAGTGGGTCCCACAGGAGCGGGTAAAACAACAATTATAAATCTTCTGATGCGCTTCTATGATGTGAATGGAGGCAAAATTTTAATTGATGAGCTGGATATAAGAGATGTGACAAGGGAGAGCCTTCGAAAGGCTTTTTCCATGGTATTACAGGAAACCTGGCTTTTTCAGGGGACAATCTATGAAAATCTGGCTTATGGTAAAGAAGGCGCAACTTTGGAGGAAGTGATGGAAGCGGCTAAGGCTTCACGGATTCATTCCTTTATCGAACAGCTGCCGAATGGTTATGATACCATTTTAAAAGAAGATGGAACTAATATTTCTAAGGGACAGAAGCAGCTTTTAACCATTGCAAGAGCCATGCTCCTGGACTCCAAAATACTGATTCTGGACGAAGCAACATCCAATGTGGACACAAGAACTGAAATCCGCATCCAGCAGGCCATGCGCCGCCTGATGGCTGGAAAAACATGTTTTGTGATAGCACACCGTCTTTCTACCATTCAGAATGCGGATTTAATAGCGGTTATACATCAGGGCGAAGTTGCGGAACAGGGAACTCATCAGAGTCTGATGGAAAAACGGGGCAGATATTATGAAATGGTTATGGCACAATATGATTCATAAAAAGGGAGCGGACGACTTAAGGTCCGTTCCCTTTTGAACATCTCATTACTGATAATCACAGACTCCAGCCCATTTATTCAGAAGCTCTGCTTCTTCCGGCCGTTTTTTGGAAAGCTGGGCAGCTGCAACAATGGGAAGCCATGACTGAACATATTTTTTCGCAGTTCCGGTCTTCTTACAGAACAGGTTCATATACATATCTGCCTTAGTCTGATCCTGCAGACAGAACAGCAGATAGGTTCTTGCAACATCTGCACTGGCATTGCCCTGAGTGGCATGAACCCAGTCCAGAACATACATTGTACCATCGCTTTTTACGATAATGTTGGAGGGGTTAAAATCGCCGTGACAGAGTTTTGTGTGCTTTGGCATGCTGTCAAGCTGAGTGCGCATGTCATATCTTGTTACGTCACCAAGCTCTTCAATATCCTGGATCTGCTTGGATATCTTATCTTTCAGCTTATTTAAATGAGGACAATGCTTAGACATGACATTGAGGTGAAGATTGACCATCTGTTCCATATATTCTGGCAGTTTTTCAGGATTCTCATCCATAAGCTGCTGGAGGGTTTTTCCTTCAATAAAATCAAAGGTAATGGACCACTGGTTATCAAAAACACCGACTTCCAGTACTCTGGGAACGTTAATGCCGCCGACTTCTTCTACTCTGGCGCTGATCAGTGCTTCATTTAAAACTTCAGCCTTAGGAAATTCAGCGTTGAAAACCTTGATTGCCTTTTCACCATCGTGATAGACCTTTTTTGTTGCTGTTGTAGCGATTAATTCTGCTGCCATATGAACCTCTCCTTCCGTCTTTGAATCTAGCATATTATGTAATTTCTTACCTATATTTTACTACTAAATAGCGAAAAAGTATAGTGAATTATAGAAAAATTTATAAAATATAACCAAATAATTAGCAAATCAAAAACAAAATATGGCGGCTCCATAAGCCGGAAGCGGATACGCAATGGAATTATCCTGGCCATCCCATGGAGTCTTTTCAGATTTATAAACCAGAGCTGTTTTGTCTTTTTCATACAGTCCGTGAGAGGTATCAAGAACAAGGGTGTATTTTCCCTGTTTGGGAACGCCCACCCGGTACTCGGGCCGCTTCACAGGAGTAAAGTTCAAAACAAACAGCAGGCTGTTCTGGCTGCTCTTACCATGCCGGATAAAACTGAAAATACTATGTTCATTGTCATTGGCATTTACCCAGGAGAATCCCTCCCAGACGTAATCATTATCATAAAGTGCAGGGAATTTCCGGTATAGGTGAAGAAGGTCTCTGACATAATTAAGCAGATTTTCCCCAAGAGGTTCCCTGGCCAGATACCAGTCTAAGGAGTCCTTTTCATCCCACTCATGGAACTGACCGAAATCCTGTCCCATAAAAAGCAGCTTCTTTCCCGGGTGTCCGAGCATGAAAGTATAACCAAGCTTTAAATTAGAAAACTTATCCTCCAGAAGTCCGGGCATTTTATTGATCATGGAGCCTTTTAGATGAACGACTTCATCATGGGACAATACAAGTATATATTTTTCACTGGTAAAATATGTAAGTCCGAAAGTCATTTTATGGTGATTATATTTTCTGAAATAGGGATCCAGCTTCATGTATTCCAGAAAATCATGCATCCAGCCCATATTCCACTTAAAAGTAAAACCCAGTCCGGAATTCTCAGGCTGGTCCGTAACCTTTGGCCAGGCAGTGGATTCTTCTGCAATTACAACGGCTCCTTTTCCCCGTTTCTTTATCACACTGTTTAAATGCTTAAAGAATTCGATGGCTTCAAGATTTTCGTTTCCACCGCAGCAGTTTTTAACCCACTCGCCCTGGTCTCTTCCGTAGTCCAGATACAGCATGGAAGCGACAGCATCCACTCTCAACCCGTCTACATGATACTTTTCCACCCAGTAGAGAGCGTTGGCAATAAGAAAATTATCTACCTCATATTTGCTGTAATCAAAGACCTTTGTCCCCCAGTCCGGATGCTCCCCTTTGCGAGGATCTGCGTATTCGTAACAGGCTTCCCCATCAAATTCGGAAAGTCCGTGAGCATCTTTTGGAAAATGTGCAGGAACCCAGTCCAATATGACTCCAATTCCATTCTGGTGCATGTAATCAACAAAATACATGAACTCGTCCGGAGTCCCATAACGGGAAGTAGGAGCATAATAACCAGTTACCTGATATCCCCAGGAACCATCGTATGGATGCTCAGCAATGCCCAGAAGCTCTATGTGGGTATAACCCATATCCTTTATATATTCCGCCAGTTCATGAGCGGCTTCTTTGTATGTATAAAAACCTTCTTTATCTTCCCGGTTTTTTCTCTTCCACGATCCTAAGTGGACTTCATAAATGCTGACAGGCCCGGATAAAGGATCCTGCTTTTCTCTTTCTTTCAACCATGTCTGGTCTTTCCACTGGTATGCGGATAAATCGTAAGTAACAGATGCAGTCTGAGGGCGGAATTCCGCATAAAAAGCATAGGGATCCGCTTTAAAGAGAATCTTTCCGCTGCTTGTGGTCACAGAATATTTATACAGCTGACCCGGACCGACCTCCGGTACAAATACTTCCCAGATCCCCGAGTCGGCCAGGGAAACCATGGGATTTAAGTCGGGGTTCCAGCCGTTGAAATCACCGACTACGCCAACCTGGCTGGCATGAGGAGCCCAGACTGCAAAATACATCCCCTGTTTTCCGTTGTATGTTTTCGGATGAGCACCCAGTTTTTCATAAATCTCGTAATGCCGGCCGTTGTTGTACAAATACCGGTCAAGTTCCGTAATAAAACCTGTTTCCAATTCTTTTGTTAAATCTTCCATTTGCTCACCCCTCCATTTTGGTACACGATTCCACAGGCTGAAACAGCGTTTATAACAGGTCCGTATCAAAGCGGAATTTGTGGCTGATTATACCTCACGGCTTTTAAAACGGCGCAAAAGAAACTGGTAACGAAGCTGTGCGGCATTAAGCTCGTAGATATAGCAGTCAATTAATGTCGGGTCAACGACCTGCTCAAAATGATTCCTTGCTGCATCAATGGCGGTTTTGGAACGTTCAATCTCATTGCGTAAATTCCGTTCCTCTTCCGTAAGGGAAAAGTGTTTTCCTAACAATAAATTTTTCATATGATCATCTCCAGATAACGTATTAACGAGGTTCCTATAAATCTCAGTATATCTGGAAATTGGAACTTTATTCATCTATTGCCTGAATCTCCATAAATTATTTGGACTGGATCCATAAAATTCTGGAGATACTGCCCAAGAGTGCACAGTTTTTTTGTGCTTTCTCCAAAGGTAAGAAAGTAATAATTGGCAGTTCCTTCCTGCCTGACGGATACCAAACCTGCTTCCTTTAGTATCTTTAAATGATGAGAAATAGCCGGGCGGGATAAACTTGTTCTGTCCGTAATTTCATTCACATTCATCCCCCGGACTGCGGTCTGATCTCCCATGTAAGTTAAGCCTTCTGTCTGGAACGAATCAGTCCTGGCAAGAACTTCGATAATTGTAAGCCGGACCTCGTCTCCTAAGGCAATAAAAAGCGGCATGCAGCTTTTAAAGAGCTCGGAAAAATCCCCATTTGCCACCTGAAACATCTCCTTTGGTTTAAAATAGTGAACTAATATTATATTAACATCCGGACAGGGAAAGGTCAACTAAAATTGTATAAAATTACTTATATATTTTAAAATAACAATAAAAAATTGTAAAATATAACAATAAAAATATTGTCGGATGGTGTTGCTCCGTTTATTTACTTCTGGAAAAAATTGTAAAAAACAGTTGACTTTTGTTATCATCTTGTGCATAATAGGGTCAGAATCCCGAATACATTCTGTATACGGACTTTCTCATTTTCAATGACATGGAATTCATTGTTCCATGGTCCAAAGCCGATTTTCCGGCATTATTTCCAGATTTAAAGTTTAGAAAAGAGGAGATGGTATTGTTAAAATCGTAGTATTATTGTTTATACTCGCATCCGGTTCTTATTTTGATGTAAGAGAACACCGGATACCAAATTGGCTGGTGCTTGCCGGTATAGCAGCAGGACTTTTTTTATCCTGGCTGGATCCGGGCGGGAAGGGAGGGGGTGAGTCTGTACTGCAGGAGATGATATTTTTTGCATGCCGGTTCCTGGTAGTTACAGCGGCGTTTTTTTTCTTGTTTATATGCCGTATGATCGGCGCAGGTGATATTAAGATTATCTCCCTGATATGCGGTTATCTGGGATTTGGCACCGGTTTTGCAGCGGTAGCATGGGGATTTTTAATAGGAGCATTCTGGTCCCTGGTTCTAATGATTGTGAAAGGCTGTGCCTTTCAGCGGTTTTCTTATTTTCTGACCTATATCAGGTCCATATTTCAAACAAAAAAAATTACAGCTTATTATAGTTCCTCCCTGAATGGGTACGATGCAGTAATACCATTGGGATTATGCATGTTTTTAGGAGTGGTTCTTGCTGTTGTTTTCTTTTAACAGGAGGTTGCTATGAAAAAACGTATTATGGCGGTATACGATGCGGACTCTGCATTTGGGGAACAGTTTGCAGAATTTGTGAATGATAAGGAACGTGTTCCCATATCCATTGTGTCCTTTACAACGCTTAAGGAACTGATCAATTACAGCAGTGATCATGACATAGAGCTTCTTCTTATCAGCTCCGGCGTATCAAACCAGGAGATTGAACAGATAGGAGCGGACAGGGTGGTTCTTCTTACAGAAGAGAAGATGATTTCTTTCGGTGAGCCGTATCCCTGTGTTTATAAGTATCAGGCTGCTGATCACCTTCTTCGGGAAATTATGGAGGAATACTGTGTGGTATCAGAAGACCAGGGGTATACCGTACTGTCTGAAAGAAGCAGGGTGGTAGGCGTTTATTCGCCGGTAAACCGCTGCTTAAAGACATCTTTTTCTCTGACCATGGCACAGCTTCTCTCCCGGGATTTAAAAGTTCTTTATTTAAATCTGGAAGACTGCTCCGGCCTGGCAGGATTAACAGGGGAAGAGTACGAGAGGGGAATGTCAGATCTGTTTTATTATTACAGGCAGGGGACCTTTTCCTTTAGCAGACTTGGTGCTGCCGTTTATACATGGGGTGATTTAGATTATGTGCCTCCGGTTCAGTATCCGGAAGATCTTGCTTTCGTTTCATCACAGGAGATAGCAGGATTAATCAGGCAGATATCGGAACAAAGCACATACGGCACCATCATACTTGATCTGGGACAGATGGGGAAAAGAGCGGCGGATGTTCTTGAAGTATGTGATGGAATCTATATGCCGGTAAAAGAAGACTGTGTATCAGCTGCCAAGGTAGAGGAATTTGAAACATATCTGGCGGCCTCAGGCCATGATACCATGTTGAAGCGAATTCAGAAAATTAAACTTCCCTATCATTGTACCTTTGGCAGGAGAGACAATTATCTGGATCAGCTTTTATGGAGCGAATTAGGTGATTTTACCCGGCAGCTCTTAAGAAAGCAGCTATAGGGAGGGAAAGGATTTGAAAGAGGAACAGCGCAGAGCGATGCGGGAAGATATCATGGTGGAATTAAATCAGCATCAGCAGATATCAGACGAAGAGCTGTATACCATGATAGATGAGAAGATAATAAAACTGGGAATGACAGAGTATCTGCCATTAAGAGAAAAGCTGTTGCTGCGGGGCTGGTTGTTTGATTCCTTCAGGCGCTTAGGTGTACTTCAGGAACTGGTAGATGATAAAACAGTTACGGAAATCATGGTAAATGGGGCAAATCAGATTTTTGTTGAAAGAAACGGACATATGGAACGTTGGGAGAAGGTGTTTGAGAATCAGGAACAGCTGGAAGATATGATTCAGCAGATTGTCAGCCGTATAAACAGGACTGTGAATGTTTCAAGACCCATAGCAGATGCCAGGCTGGCTGATGGATCCAGAGTTCATGTTGTGCTGCCGCCGGTTTCCATTGACGGTCCGGCTGTCACAATCAGAAAGTTTCCGGAGCCTATAACCATAGACAGACTTTTAAAGCTTGGTTCGATTACCAGAGAAGCAGCAGATTTTTTAAAAATTATTGTGGAAGCCGGATATAACATTTTTATCAGCGGCGGAACAAATTCCGGCAAGAGTACTTTTTTAAATGCTCTTTCAGCTTATATACCAAAAAATGAGCGCGTAGTAACCATAGAGGACTCGGCAGAGCTTCAAATCACTCACATCCCCAACCTGGTCCGGTTAGAGACAAGAGGTGCCAATGGAGAAGGGGAGGGAGAGGTGACAATTGGTGATTTAATCAGGGCAGCTCTTCGAATGAATCCGTCCAGGATCATTGTAGGTGAAGTCAGAGGTAAAGAAGCGCTTGATATGATTTCTGCCATGAATACGGGACATGACGGAAGCTTAAGCACAGGACATGGTAACAGCCCTAAGGACATGCTGTCCAGACTGGAGACCATGGTGCTCATGGGAGCAGACATTCCCCTTTTGGCTGTACGCAGCCAGGTTGCAGCTGCGATTGATGTCTTGATTCATTTAGGCAGACTGAGAGATAAAAGCAGACGGGTACTGTCTATTGTGGAGGTAGCAGGCTATGAAGATGGTGAAATCAGACTTAATCCCCTTTATAGATTTGAGGAAGAAAAGACGGTGCAGGGTAATGCCAGGACAGTTTGTGGAAGCCTTAAAAAAGTGGGGAGTCTTAAAAATACAGAAAAACTCAAAGCAGCAGGCATTGAATTATGATACATATATTCTGTCTCTGAGGGAATGGATTGTTTATAGCGGACAGGGGGTATTAATCGCAGCACTATTTTCATATATTTTCTATCGCAGTCTGGCGGTATTTCTGATTTTTATTCCGTTCGGAATCATTGTTCCATTTGCAAAAAGAAAAGAATTAAAAGAAAAGCGGCTCAGGAAGCTGAATCTGGAATTTAAAGAAGGCATTTTACTTCTATCCTCTTTTTTGAGTGCCGGATATTCCGTTGAAAACGCATTGCTTTCCTCTTCAAGAGAGCTGTCTGTTCTTTTTGGCGGGGAGGGGCTTATAACGAAGGAATTTCAGTTGATTGAAAGCCAGATTCGTATTAACCGGTCGGTAGAGCAGGCATTTCTTGAATTTGCCATAAGAAGCGGGCTGGATGATGTAAAGAATTTTGCAGAGGTGTTTTCCACCGCAAAACGAAGTGGAGGAGAGCTGGTTTCCATTATCAGCCATACCGCAGATGTTATTAGGGATAAGGTGCAGGTAAGACAGGAAATTCTTACCATGACGGCTTCTAAACAGTTCGAACTAAAGATCATGAATCTCATTCCTTTTTTAATTGTCATTTATATAGACTTCACCTCTCCAGGTTTTTTTCAGATCATGTATACCACTGGTGCAGGAAGAATTCTAATGACCATCTGCATGGTGATATATATGGTTGCTTTTTGGACAGCAAAGCGGATTATGGATATTGAAATATAACCAGGAGGTTGGATGAAAGATCAGTTAAAAATCAGATGGAAATTGCCTGTAACAAAGATTCAGGCTGCATGCATGGCAGGCGGAGTACTTTTGTATGCAGTTATGGAGGTTGTCTCTCTATGGGGCAGGCAGAATGAGTTCGAAGGATATGGATTAAAAAGAGCGGGACCCGGGCAGGGAGAAAGCATTTATGAAGTTTTAGTAAAAGGACTGGATAAAGAACAGGATGATAAGAAATTAATGATAGAAATTCCAGTGCGGGAGCGTCATTATACAGAAGAAGAAGCAGAAGATCTCTTTGACAGACTGGAAAACGAGCTGGAATCTCAGATGCTTTCAGAGAATGATTCCCTTAATACCATAAAACATAATCTGAATTTCAAAACGAGACTGGACAGCTTCGGACTATCGGTCTGCTGGGAGACAAGTGATCCTGACCTGATTGATTCCTTTGGCACGGTTTATAACGAGGATCTTCCTGATGGGGGAAAAGAAATTATGATAATTGCAGCAGTATCGGACGGGACCCATGAGCATGGATATCAATTTAAGGGTAAGGTAATTCCGCCTGCTCTGACAATGGAAGAGAAGCAGAAGGCTGCTTTTCGAAAATGGGCTGATGAGATTGATGCAATGCAGCAGACAGAGGATGCGCTGGTTTTACCTCAGGAATTTGAAGGACAGAAACTAAAGTATTTTAAACCCAGGGATGGAAGCTATGGGATATTGCCTGTGCTTGGTTTTTCACTGGCAGTCCTTTTACAGGTCAGGACCCAGGTTGAAAAGCAGAAAGCAGGCAGGTTGAGAGAACAGCAGCTTTTACTGGATTATTCAGAAGTGGTTTCAAAACTTGTGGTCTATATTGGAGCAGGCTATACAGTCAGGGGAGCATGGGATCGGATTGCTGCTGGCTATGGGGAGTCACTTAAAAACGGAAAGCAGACTATTCGTCCTGTCTACGAAGAGATGGTTAAGGCAGCAACGCAGATAAAAAGCGGCCTGTCCGAAGGTCGTGCTTACAGTGAATTTGGAAGGCGGTGCGGACTTCAGCCATACATAAAGCTTGCAGCTTTGCTGGAGCAAAATCAAAAAAACGGAGGCAGACAGCTAAGAAATGCGCTTGATATTGAGATGGCTTCTGCATTTGAGCAGAGAAAGAATGCAGCGAGGAAGCTGGGAGAAGAGGCGGGAACCAGACTTTTACTTCCGCTCCTTCTAATGCTTTTAGTGGTTATGATTATGATAGTAGTTCCAGCATTTCTTGCATTTTACTAGAGAGGAGGTGATACCATGGCTGTATCAATGAGAGAACAGATCAAAGACTTTATAAGAGAGGAGGATGGAGTAGGGGTTATCGAAATTGTATTGATTCTGGTGGTTTTAATTGGTCTTGTGATTATTTTCAAAACCAACATCAAAAAACTGCTGGATAGTATTTTTGAAGAGATTAACAAGCAGTCGAAAGAGGTGTATTAATGCATAACAATGGCCATATAACGGTCTTTCTCAGCTTAACTCTTTTATGCATTCTCAGTCTGATGTGCGGACTTTTAGAGTCCGCACGGACTGCCGGGACAAGATGGTATTTAAAGCTTGCAGCGGATTCTGCCATGGATTCTGTATTCAGCAAATATCACAGAGAGGCATGGGATAAGTACCGGATCTTTCTTCTGGAGGATAAAAGCGGCAATCAATTGGAACAGGACTGGCTGGATTATATAAAACCTTATATGGAGCATTCCGGCTGGTATTCTATGGATATAGAGAGTGCAAATCTGATGCAGCGTGTTCAGATAACCGATGGCAGAGGGAAATACATGAAGCAGGAAATACTGGATTATATGAAGTACGGTATTTTTGATCATATACCAGATGAGACTGGAGCCGTTACAATACTTGCAGATCTTAAGGAAGCCGCAGCTGTAAAAGATCTTTCTAAATCCTATGTGGAACACACAAAGGAAGCAGTACGTCTGGAGCATGTGATTGAGGATATAAATAGTTCCTTAGAAAAGCAAAAGCAAATATGGCAGGAGGCGGATTCATGTTTAAACAATTACGATGGGTATGGATTCATAGAAAAAGCGGACGATTTAAAGAAAGAGATTAACCGGATTCCAACCCTTATAAAAACTTACGATGACATTGCAGATAAATTAAATATCCAATTACAAAATACAAAAAATAAAAAAGCAGAAGCCATAAACCAGTTAAGCGCACCGGTTCAAAAAACAATAAGCAGTGACACAGACTGGTATGATTCCTACGTCAGGCAGGATGGAGAGAGGAGAAAGGAAGTTGAAGCTCTTGAAGGAGACATTCATATTAAGGAAAAGATAGAACGTTCGAAAGACCGGGCTATGGAGGTAGAACAAATTATAGATGAATGGGATAGCAGTTCAGACGATGATGATGATGATGATGATGATGATGATGGGCCTGATTTATCCGAACTATGGGGCTCTGTTAGGGATATCTGGTGTGAGATACATATTTCTGCCCTTTCCTATACCAACGGTGTAAAAGATCCTGAAAAAGAAAAAATATTAGAAAAGGTACAGGATCTTGTAAAAAACGGTCTAATGGCTCTGGTTCTTCCGGAAGGGAAGGAGGTATCAAAAGGAATTTTAAATAATAACTCATTTCCATCCCTGCTTTATACAGGAGAACAGGGGGAGATTGACGGATTAATAGACCGAATTTTATTTGAGGAGTACTGTGGACGATTTCTGACTAACTTTTTATCAGAAGAAGGTAAGGATATCAAGTATGAGATGGAATACTTAATTGCAGGTAAGAATACCGATGAAAAAAATTTTTCTCAGGCCGTATCCGATATTCTGGTTATGAGGGAAGGTCTGAATCTGGTGCATATTTTGACGGACCAGGAAAAAAGAGAAGAAGCAAATGCTTTGGCAGGAGTAATTACCGGCGTTACCGGACTCACGCCTCTTACCGGACTTGTGGCTTTTTTCGTAATGAGCATATGGGCAATGGGGGAAGCCATTGTTGATATAAGGCGTCTTCTTCAGGGAGAAAAGGTCTCCCTTATCAAATCAAAGGAAAACTGGAGGCTTTCACTTGGGAGTTTGCTGAACTCGGGAATCCAGGGGAAGTTTGAGGGAGGAGGAAGTGACAATAACGGCGTTGATTATACCGGATATTTAAAACTGATTCTTTTTATCTCCCACAGCAGCCTGCAGTATTACCGTCTTATGGATATCATTCAGATGAATCTTTGTGCAGCAGATGAAGAGTTTCGCATGTCTCATTGTATATATCGGGCGGAAATGAAAGGAACAGGTGTTTCGCGGCATTTCTTTTTCGGAGGGCTGGAACCTGTTTTTCGTATGGACGTACGGACCGAAAAAGCATATTAAGGAGGCGAATGATCATGCCCTTTTTCAGAGAGTTTATTAAAATTATCCGTAAAGCAAAGGTTACTCTCCAGGTACAAATCCCCTTGATAAAAAGAAAGATCTCTGTAAAAAGGGTATTGTCATCCGCCTCCTTAAAGGCGGGCTCCGCAAGTCTGACCATAGAAGCAGCAATGGCACTTCCTCTTTTTCTGTTTGCTGTAATAATTCTGATGATGCCTATGAAACTATTAAATGATGGGAGAAAGGTGCAGACGGCCCTTGAGATTACAGGGGAAGAGTTAAGCCAGTATGTTTCTGTTTTAAAAGAGCTGGAGAAAGGAGAAGATCTTAATGCTGCAGGGGTAAATGAATTGCCCGACGGTTTCCTGAATGGAATGAAAGAACAGGGAATTCTTCTTTATGTAAGAATGAAAATGGGCAGGTATGATGTCTGTGAATACCTCGATTCTGTATCTTTTTCCCGTTCTTCCATTTTAAAAGATAACGAAACCATTGATTTAATTATGGATTATCGTATACGTCTGCCATTTCCCGTGCTGGGACTGAAAAGTATTAATATGACAGCCAGATGCTGCCGAAGAGCATGGATAGGAAATACATTGCTTAATAATGAGGAATCTGATTACTCAGAGGAAATGGTTTACGTGGGAAGAGACAGTACCAGGTATCATAAAAAAAGGACCTGCCACTATTTATACAATCATATTAAGGCGGTTAATAAAAAGGATCTTGAGAGTATGCGCAATATAAACGGAGGAAAATATAAGCCCTGCAGCAGATGCGCCGGTCTGGCAGAAGAAGGAAGTGTGGTCTATATAATGCCGTCAGGTGAGAAATATCATAGTAATAAAGACTGTACGGCTATCACCGCATATGTAAAGCTTGTACCATTATCGGAAGTGGCTCACTTAGGTGCCTGTTCCTATTGTTCTCAGTAAGGGGGAAAAGATGGCAGAACAAATGAATCGTATATTTTTTGGAATATTTCTTCTGGCAGCAGCCTGGGAGGATGGACGCAGAAAAAGTATTAGTATCCAACTCTTTATAAGCGCTGGTACGGCAGGAATTATTCTGTGTTTATTACAGAGAGAAGATCTGATCAGCCGCTTAACTGGCTGTCTGGTTGGCCTTGCTTTACTGGTGGTAAGCAGATTGACTAACGAATCTGTGGGCACTGGAGATGGCTGTTTCTTTATCATAAGCGGGTTGTTTTTTCCTGTTTTATTTAACTTAAAGCTATTGGTTTATGGATTAAGCCTATGCGGTATTTTCTGCAGCCTGTTTTTTCTTATAAATCGTGTTAATGGAGTTGATGTTGGAAAAGAAAAAATTCCATTTATCCCGTTTCTGGTTCCGGTCTGGCTTATTATGGTGCTAAGATGAACAGGCGCTTAAACGGAAGCTATACCGTAGAGGCCGCTTTTGTTATGGCTGTCATTTTATTCGCTCTCATGATTTCGATTCAGTCCGCTTATCGCTTAAGAGACGAGGTGGCGGGGTCTATGGCACTTGCAGAATCCGTGCAAAGACTGAGGCACAATGAGACGGAATCCCCTGAAGACGCCTCAGACTGGGCAATTCACAGAGCCGGCGTTCCTTTCTCATGGAAGGAATACCGATTTGAATTAAATATGTCTGGGAATTCACTTACAGGAAGACAGATTAAAGGAACAGGAATGGGCGGCAAATGGAGACTTCAGCTGGAACAGCGGGTATTTGATCCCGAGAACTTTCTAAGAAAGCTTACGCTGATTAGTCAGGAGGAGTGAGATGAATGTTACATACAGGCGGGAAATGAAGCATAATTATTTGATTATAGAGCAGGACAAATCTTGGACAGAGGGATATGAGATTAATATGCTTAAAGAAAATCACATTAATGGTCTGCTGAAATTTCATTTAAAACAGATCGATTCACATAGATATTTTTATTATGAAATCACCTCTAAGCAGCCCTTAAACCGGATTTTAGAATTTCACAGCTTAAATAAAGAAGAACTTAAGGGCCTCATTGCCGGGATTGCCCAGATTCTTAACCGCATTCCTGTCTATCTGCTGAAAGAGGATCAGATACTACTGCAGCCGGAGTTTATCTATCTGGAACCTGACCATTTTTTTGTTTCACTCTGTCTGGTACCGGGAAGAGACAGAAAATTTCCGGAAGAGATGACCGAACTGTTACATTATCTTCTGGGGAAAGTAAATCACCAGGATAAAGAATGCGTGGTAATGGCTTATGCTCTATATCAGGAAAGCCTAAAGGATAATTATAGTATTGACACTCTTACAGAGCTGGTCGGTAGTCATAATACCAGGCCGGCGGCAGGACAGGAGAGGGAAGAAAGAAACCGCCAGAATCTTACGGAGGCCGGGGAGTCTCAATCAGGGTTTAGGGATGCAGAGAGAGACGAAATACAGGTTATTCAGGAATTTACTCAGACTGAACAAATAAAAGCTTCCAGATCTGTTTCATGGAGGCCATTAATGATATCATCTGCGGTCATAACTGTAGCTGCGGCCCTGTTTTGGAGTATATTTGGTTGCAGAGGAATTAAAAAATACTGGTACATAGTGCTGGCAGCAGGAATATTGTCTTTTTTGTATGGAATAATCAAATCAGGCAGCAAAAATGAATTAAAGCACGTAAAGGGTTACTCCGATTATGAGGAGGAGCAGGAGGAATGGAAGACTGCATTTTATGAGAGTGAGGAGGAACCCCAGACTCCGTTAAAATCTGCAGAAGGAGAACTTATACAGACGGTACTTCTAACCAATAATCAAAAAGACACAGAAGTACGTATTCTAAAGTCGGTGGGTCCGGGTAATCAGGATATAGCAATTACATATACGCCCTTTCTCATTGGAAAGCAGGAGGGTCTGGTGGATTATGTAATTGACGGGGACACAATCAGCAGGATTCATGCGAAAATAGAAAAGGCTGGGAGTGATTACTGTATCAGTGATTTGAACTCCACCAATGGTACATATGTCAATGGACGGCTTCTTGAAACAAATGAAACTGTTTTATTAAACCTGGGAGATGAAATTTTTATCGCAAATTTTGCGTTTATATTTACATAATCTGTCAGTTTATGATAAAATAAGCATATTATAATTCAGAAGGAGCGCTTCCATGGATGAATTTAGCAGACGTAAGAAGGCCTATGTAAATATTGGTCTCATTGCGTTAAATGTCATTTATTTTCTATACCTGGAGATGAATGGATCTACCGAGAATACCCAGTTTATGGTTTCCCAGGGAGCCATGTATGCGCCGCTGGTAATTGAAAGAGGAGAATATTACAGACTGATTACTTCTGCATTTATGCATTTTGGTATCAATCATATTATGAACAACATGCTTATTTTATTTATTCTGGGAGATAATCTGGAACGTGCACTTGGTCATATTAAATATCTGGTCTTTTATTTAATCTGCGGTGTAGGAGCGAATGTAGTTTCCATGATTGTGAATCTGTCCGGATACCGAAGTGTGGTATCCGCAGGGGCATCCGGTGCGATTTTCGGTGTGATCGGCGGTCTTTTATATGCCGTGGCAGTTAACCGCGGTCAGCTGGAAGATTTAAGTACCCGCCAGTTGGTGGTGGTAATTCTATGTTCCCTGTATTTTGGTTTTACCAGCACAGGTGTTGATAATGCTGCCCATGTGGCAGGTTTGATTACAGGTGTTATCATGGGAGTTATTTTATACCGAAGACCCAGAAGCCGCAGCATATAATAAATATAGGGGTATGACGCTGGAAGGAGGTGAGCGTGTGAGAGAAGATGACTGCATTTTCTGCAAAATTGCAAATGGAGGGATTCTTTCGGAGACAATTTATGAGGATGATACGTTTCGTGTAATTTTGGATTTAGGACCGGCTTCCAAAGGGCATGCCCTGATTCTTCCGAAGCAGCATTACAGAGATATCTGTGATCTGGATGAAGAAACAGCAGCAAAGGTCCTTCCATTAGCAGCAAAAATAGGAGTCGCCATGAAAAAGGCGCTGGGATGCTCCGGGTTCAATGTAGTGCAGAATAATGGAAAAGAGGCAGGCCAGACGGTTTTTCATTTTCACGTGCATTTGATTCCCCGTTATGAGGAAGGTCCTGTTATGGTTTCATGGATGCCGGGTAAAGCAAGTCCGGAAGAACTAGCACAGACAGGAGCCGCCATCAGGAGCGCCCTGTAATCAGAGGGGCATATGATATGAGCATACATGAAGATGAAAATCTGCTGCTGCAGTCCATATATGGTAAATATCAGGGACTGCTGCGCCGAATTGCAAAAACACTCAATGTACCGGATCTGGAACTTGATGATGTGGTACAGGAGACATTTATCTCTTACTTTGAAAATTATTCATTAACCTGGACAGATACGCGGAAAAAGAGCATGCTGATTAAGATATTAAAACGAAAATGTATAGACTCTCTTCGAAAAAATGGTCATTATGAAAAAGTGAGCCTTGATGAAGAGGATGCATCCAATGAGATGGCATTACTTGCCAGGTATGTGGTTACCGATCCGCTGGATGTTGTTCTTGGGGAAGAGTCTGTTTTAAAAATCACCAGTGAAATTTCCAATATGAGAGATGAGTGGAAGGAGATGGCCGTACTGTATTTCCTGGAACAGCTGACGATTCCGGAAATCTGTGAAAGGCTTGAAATTCCGGGAACGGTCTGCCGTTCCCGGATCTATCGGACAAGAGTCTGTTTAAAGAATATACTCGGTCCCAATTATAATTTGGATTAATTTTTGGAAATCAGGTTCTCGATCATTTCAATGATGGTATCTACTGCATCATGGAGTTCGCTGCTTTCCATTTTTGAAAGATAATTCTGACGGTTTGCGAATGTATCTGTTATGGCCTGAAGTAAGGTGCTTCCATTTAAGTTTTCTTCTTCCAGAAGATAACTGAATCCCTGTTTTGAGAAGGAACGGGCATTTAAAATCTGATCACCTCTGCTGGCGGCAGCTGAAAGCGGGATCAGAATATTAAGTTTTCTAAGTGCCAGTATTTCACAGATAGAGTTGGCGCCAGCTCTGGAAATCATCAAATCGGCAGCAGCAAAAAGATGTTTCAACGGGGCATCTACATATTCGTATTGTACATATCCACGGACACCCGCAAGGCTTTCATCCAGATTGCCCTTTCCGCAGATATGTATTACCTGGTAATTATTTAAGAGTTTTGGCAGGATGCCCCTTATGGCGTTGTTAACCGTAACAGAACCCAGGCTGCCGCCGATGATCAGGATGACAGGCTTATTTTCGCTGAGCTTTGCATAATTTAATCCAGTCATACGGTCTCCTTCTAACAGTTCTTTCCGAATAGGAGAACCAGTCAGTACTGCCTTGTTTTTAGGAAGATAGCTTAGAGTTTCCGGAAAATTACAACAAACACGGGTTGCAGCAGGAATGCAGATGCGGTTGGCGAGGCCGGGAGTCATATCTGATTCGTGAATGATTACCGGAATCTTTAAGTGCTTCGCTGCCAGTACCACTGGGACGGCCACAAACCCTCCTTTGGAAAATACCATATCAGGTTTGTAGCGTTTAATGAGTTTCAGCGCCTCTCCAAATCCCTTTATTACACGAAAAGGATCAGTAAAGTTTTTAATGTCAAAATATCTTCGGAATTTACCTGTTGAGATTCCACTGTATGGGATCTGTGCATTCTCAATCAACTTTCGTTCAATTCCCTGATACGAACCGATGTAACGAATCTCATAATTTTTTTCTTTTAAAGAAGGAATCAAAGCAAGGTTCGGGGTAACATGACCAGCAGTACCGCCGCCAGTTAAAATTATTTTTTTCATAAAAAAGCTGCCTCCCAAATTCGATATACTATTATAGTAAACGTTAGTGGTAAAAAGTCAACCCCAAAGCGTATGGGAACCAGAGGATAACCAGCAATTAAGAGGTATAGATGTGGAGCAGAAGAAAGATTCTATAAATAAGTATTCCATCTTTCATTTGTTAAATACTAATCAAAATTCAATAGAAAAACTGGAAGCCCATTTGCTTGATTATATGCAGAAACATCCGGAATTAACACCGGCTGCGCCTGCTCCTCCGCCGGATGAATTCCAGAAGATCATGACTGAATTTAATAAAAGGGGATCAAAAACCGTTGTGAGAAAGCAGCTGAGAATACTGTACTACTGGAATTCAGTCATTTGCTGCTTACAAAAGTCTGCCTTAATCATTCGAAGAAAAATTTTGAAATTATTCCATAGTATGAAAAGGAAACAGCCGGAATAGATTATAATAATTAACGGATAGTGAGTAAAACTATGGGATTTTTATTATTTCTCTCTGAAGCTGCGGTTCCGCTGATCATTTTTTATATTGTCGGATTTGGCTTTTTGTCAAAGCGTCCGGTATTTGATGATTTTTTAGACGGTGCGAAAGATGGTATGAAAACCGTTGCGGGCATTATGCCTACACTGATTGGTCTTATGACGGCGGTAGGAGTACTTAGAGCTTCCGGCTTTTTGGATTTTCTGGCAAAACTGCTTACAAAACCGGCTTCTTATTTATATCTTCCGGCACCGGTCGTGCCGGTTATTTTAGTTCGGCTGGTTTCGAATTCAGCGGCCATTGGATTGGTTTTGGATATTTTTAAAAAATATGGCACAGACACTTATATTGGATTTATGACTTCTGTTCTTATGAGCTGCACGGAGACGCTGTTTTACTGTCTCAGTGTTTATTTTGGTACTGTAAAAATAAGAAAAACAAGATACACTCTTGCGGGGGCATTGACTGCCACTGCAGCCGGAATAGCAGCCAGCGTATTTTTAAGCCGGATTTTGGTATAAAAGGAAATTAATCATTTTGATTTAAGAATTTCATAAGAATTCAAGTGGTTGTCTTCAAATACATAATCATGTATAATTACGAAGAAGCTTTTATTGTCATATAGATTTGAAGGGGATAAACGTGGATACTTACGGAACTCTTAACGAAGTACTGGTAAGGCTGTTTCGGGATATAATGGATATCGAACAGCAGGCTATCATTACACAGGAATTTAATAATATCACCAATAATGATATGCATGTAATTGAGGCGATCGGAGTCGGAGAACCTAAGAATATGTCCGCGATAGCAAGGGAATTGTCCGTCACGGTGGGGACATTGACTATAGCCATGAACAGTCTTGTTAAAAAAGGTTATGTTACCCGCCAAAGGGGAGAAGAGGACCGGCGTGTTGTTTATATTTCTCTTTCAGATAAAGGAAAACAAGCCTATGACCATCATGCCACATTTCATCGGGAGATGATAGCCGGAGTGATAGAAGGGTTAAGTGAGGATGAGGTAGAAGTTTTAATCAAAGCTCTGACCAAACTGAATAAATGGTTTCGGAGCCTTTAACAGAATTAAAGGAGGCAATACGCATTTATGAAAAAAATCATCTTGTATTTAATGAGCGCAATGCTGATGGTATCCCTTGCGGCCTGTACACCAACTCAGCCGAAGATGGAAACAACACCGCCTGATCCTCAGGTTATGGCATCAACAGGAGGCGCCAGCGATAAAGTCCCTGACCCCAATGCAGAGCCTATGGAGATTATATCCGTATACAGTAAGAATGATAATAAAACCGGTTTAAATCAGGCTATGGATGCAGTGGATAAGCTGACTGCCGAAGCAATAGTGAGCAAACTCATTGAGTACGGTGTATTAGAGGAAGGTACCAAGGTTTTGAAATATGAAGCTGCTGATGGAATTGGTACCCTGGATTTGTCTGCAGTGCCCCAGGGTGATGACAAACTTACGATTGCTGCTATAGGCAACACCTTTATTGAAAACTTTGAACTGGATAAATTAAAACTTCTGGTAAACGGTAAAAATTATTCCAGCGGTTCGATCAAACAGGGCGACAGCGATTATGTGGAATATGTAAAGAATTATAAAGAAATCAAATAAAGAAAGAGGCAAAAGCCATGAATTTACGGCTTCTGCCTCTTTTTTAATTCCAGTTTAACTTCTCAGCTGTTTAGCCAGCCAGTTGCGGAAAGCCGGCTGGATTACAGAAAAGGGTGCAGGCCCCACATCAAGCAGAAAGGTGTGAAAATCCTTTAAGTTGAAATCATCCTTTAAGATTCTCTCTGCAGTGTTTCGCATTTCCATAATCTCCAGATATCCTACATAATACTCCATATAATTGGTTGGATTTTCAACCAGACTGTTAAATATGGAATCTGTGATATCTGTATTTTCCACGTTATAGAAGGTTCCCAGATATTTAGCGGTCGCTTCCTTATCCCATCCTTCATAATTGATGCAGATATCAAGGTAGGCGTAGATTCCCAGTGTCACTGCTGTATTATGTGCCAGCAGCTTTCCCAGCTCCGGATCCAGTCCGTTGTCTAATGTATAGGAATAATATTCCACATAGGTAGCCCATCCTTCGGAATAGCTGGAAAAAGATAGTATGCTTCTTAAATCATTTGGCTTTTTGCTCAGGAAATATACATTCTGATATAAATGTCCCGGGTAGCCTTCATGGGCAAGGGTTGTAAAAAGGTCTTCGTTTTTAAAACGAGGGTTATTGTTAATGTATATAACATTATCCTGGTACCGGTCCAAAGGGGGAACAAGGTAAAATGCCGGGCTTAAGGATGATTCCAAAGCATTGGGCACATACTTGACTGTGTAGCTGCAGGGCGGAAGTTCCGGAAAATCTGTGGTAATCTGGGACTTCAGGGATTCCAGGATTTCTTCTGGTTTTGTATACTTGAAAGAGTAGTGGTCCAGAGAGTCAATCACTTCAGGATGATCCTTAGTGATTTGTCCCAATGCCCTGATATCAGAAGTCATCTGCCTTTCAATTGCTTTTTTTAAACTTTTGACTGAGTCATAGGAGGTTCCAGTATTGGAATGAACCAGATATTCAAAGTATTTTTTTCCATCAGGAAACCAGGATAGACCTTTATCATTGGTTCCGGTCCCCATAAGAGCCGTAATTCCGCTTATTAAGTTTTTATAGGCAGGAATAAAATGTTCTTCCAGTATTTTTAAATTTTGCTTTTTATATTCGGCTTTTTCCTCGTCAGTTAAATCCGTCAGGGCATCAATCCTTGTATTGAAGGTTTCAGCAAGAAAGCTGTGATCCGGTTGTATTAAATAAGCCTCACAGGACTTGAGAACATGATCGGCAGCAGCATCTGACATAAACAGTCCTGCAGCAGATTTCTGCTTCTCAAATTCCAGAATCTGTCCGTAATACTCGTCAATGGTGGAAAGCAGTGAGAGATAGTGGTCTACATCCGCTTTGTTGTAGAACGAATACTCTGCAAAGAGGACAGGAAGCTGGGCCTGAATTCCAATTGTGGTGGTCAGCGGCTGGGCGTAGAGCTCCATTCCATCAGAAGTTAATTCGGTATCGGTGTAGGAATACAGAATCTGGTATGTAAGTCTTTGATCAGCAGTCAGCTTGCGGGGGTTAAACCCTTCCAGCTTTTTCTTTACCTCCTGTAGGTCCTTAGTGCCCTGCTTCATCTTATCCAGAGAGTAATCACCAAGAGTTAAAGGAACCGTATCAATTCCTCTGGTAGCGGGATCGGCAATGCTGAAATGAAAGCTGATACCGGAATCGCTGATTTCATCACGGAATAAATCGGCAGTAAACTGATCAAATGATTTCTGCATGGATAAATCTTCTGCATGGTATTTTTCATATAGAGCGTCAGAAGGAGTTCCTGTCTGTCTTGGAGGCGGTGTACAGGCACAAAACAGAGAAGCCGCCAAGACAATGGAAAGGATACGGCGTCCCTGCCTGATAATAATGTTTTTCATATTAAGATCCTCCGCAATTCACTAATATTATTTATATGTATATAAGAAAAAAGTAATGACAAAAGGTCAGATCCTGAAACTTACCTGCTTGACAAACGGGTATGAAACTATTACACTAGGGTTACTGACAATTAATTCATTTGAGAATGCTGAGAAAAGAAGAGTAAGAAACCCGCCTCATGTACAGAGAATTCCGGTAGCTGAAAAGGAAGCCTGAGCGTATTTCCCAACATGGCCTTGGAGCAGCGAAGTTGAATTGGCTTTCTGAGCCTTTAAATTTCGACGGTCACACCCGTTATCGTGTCAGACTGTTATTATATACCATAAGCTCTATTCTGAAAAGCTTTTGATTAGAACGCAGCCGGTGAGGTCTGTGCTGTAAGGCATGGATAAATTAAAGTGGTATCACGGGATAGTGCCCCGTCTTTAAATTTCCTATGAGGATTTTTTAAGACGGGTTTTTCTTTGTTGGGAAATGATTCACCCTGCATCTCATTATATTTCTGGAGGAAAAGATTATGTGTAAAGATTCGAACAAAAAGCCATATTACATTACCACAGCCATTGCATATGCATCCGGTAAACCTCATATCGGCAACACCTATGAGGCAGTCCTGGCTGATGCTATAGCACGGTTTAAAAGAGAAGAAGGATATGATGTGTTCTTTCAGACAGGAACTGATGAGCACGGACAGAAGATTGAGGAGAAAGCGGCAGCAGCAGGCATAACTCCTAAGGAATTCGTGGATCAGGCAGCAGGTCAGATTAAAACAATCTGGGATCTGATGAATACCTCTTATGACAAATTTATCCGTACGACTGATCCGGAGCATGAAGAACAGGTTCAGAAAATCTTTAAAAAGCTCTATGACCAGGGAGATATCTATAAAGGATATTATGAAGGCTTATACTGTACCCCATGTGAGTCTTTCTTTACGGAGTCCCAGCTTGTAGACGGAAAATGTCCGGATTGCGGTCGGGAAGTAAAACCGGCAAAGGAAGAAGCTTATTTCTTCCGTATGAGCAAGTATGCCGACCGATTGATCCGCCATATTAATGAGAATCCTGATTTTATACAGCCGGTATCAAGAAAGAATGAGATGATGAACAACTTTCTTCTTCCAGGGCTTCAGGATTTATGCGTGTCAAGAACTACTTTTACATGGGGAATCCCGGTGACATTTGATCCAAGGCATGTTACTTATGTATGGCTGGATGCACTGACAAATTATATTACTGGAATCGGTTATGACTGCGATGGAAAAAACAGTGACCAGTTTTCAAAGCTCTGGCCTGCAGACCTTCATCTGATTGGTAAGGATATTATCCGTTTCCATACCATTTACTGGCCTATTTTCTTAATGGCACTTAATGTGCCCCTTCCCAAACAGGTATTTGGCCATCCATGGCTGCTGCAGGGAGATGGAAAGATGAGTAAATCCAAGGGTAACGTTCTTTACGCTGATACACTGGTGGATTTCTTCGGAGTGGATGCAGTCCGTTATTTTGTGCTTCACGAGATGCCTTTTGACAATGATGGAATCATTTCCTGGGAGCTTATGGTTGAGCGCATGAATTCTGATCTTGCCAATATTCTGGGCAATCTTGTGAACCGTACTATTTCCATGTCCAATAAATATTTTGAAGGTGTGGTAAGAGACGGCGGTACGACAGATGAATTTGATGAGGATTTAAAGACTGTTGTGCTTGATGAAGTGAAGAAGGTCAGCGAGAAGATGGAGAAACTCCGCGTCGCAGATGCAATTACTTCAATTTTTAATATCTTCAGAAGAAGCAATAAATATATTGATGAGACAGCACCGTGGACTCTTGCAAAGGATGAGGCTTCAAAAGCCCGCCTGGAAACGGTTCTTTATAACCTTACAGAAGCCATTACCATTGGAGCTTCCCTTCTGGCCTCTTTTATGCCCAAAACCTCTGAAAAGATCCTTGCCCAGCTTAACACAACAAAAAGAGAGCTGTTGCAGATGAATGAATTTGGTTTATACCCATCAGGAAACAAGGTGACGGATAAGCCGGAGATATTATTCGCCCGCATGGATATAAAAGAAGTGATGGAGAAGGTGGAGGCAATGCATACAGCAGCGGAAAGCGGCAAAGAGGAGAAGGAAGAACAGGCGGATGACGGAATCGATATAGAAGCAAAACCGGAAATTGAGTATGAGGATTTTGCAAAACTGCAGTTTCAGGTGGGTGAAATAATTGCCTGTGAAGCGGTAGCCAAGTCAAAAAAGCTATTATGTTCGAAAGTAAAAATAGGCAGTCAGGTAAAACAGATTGTGAGCGGAATTAAGGCTCATTACTCACCGGAAGAAATGGTTGGAAAAAAGGTTATGGTTGTGGTAAACTTAAAACCAGCGAAGCTGGCCGGAGTTTTATCTGAAGGCATGCTTTTATGCGCGGAAGATGCACAGGGCAATTTATCTCTTATGGTTCCGGAAAAGGCAATGCCATCCGGAGCAGAGATCTGCTGATAAAAATTGTCTTAAGGATAGAAAAAGATATAAAAGGCCGGATTTTAATAATCCGGTCTTGTCATTTAAAAGGAGGACTCCATGACAGAATCTGCCGCTTCCCATAGAAAAGGAATTTCCGGGAATACCTTAAAGATGATTGCGGTCATAACCATGCTGATTGACCATATTGGTGCGGTTGTGATTGAAAACGGGATATTAAAATATCAGAATCCTTTATTGATGCAGACAATACTGGCTACGCCGGCAGGCGCGAGGTGGAATGCCATTGATTTTGTTCTTCGAACCATAGGGAGAATTGCTTTTCCAATTTTCTGCTATTTACTGGTAGAAGGGTTTCTTCATACCAGAGATATTAAAAAGTATGGAATCAGGCTGTTTGCTTTCGCTTTAATCTCAGAGATTCCTTTTGATCTGGCAGTTTTTAACAGCTGGTTTCACCCCGGATATCAGAATGTGTTCTTTACCCTTTTTATTGGTCTGTGGGTGCTGGTCTGGTACCAGAAGGCCATGGGTGATCCATTCAGGCAGTTTCTGGCAATAGGAGTGGGATGCGGGGTATCCATACTGCTGAAATCGGATTATAACATATATGGAATTGTACTGATTCTGACCATATACGTATTTCGGAATAATAAAAAGCTTCAGACTGTATTTACAGGAATTACGGCAGCATTAATAAGCGTAAGCTGCCTCGGAGCGGGGGCGCTTGCTCTCCTGCCCATACACATGTATAACGGGAAAAAAGGGGAGAGGAATTTAAAATATCTTTTTTACTGGTTTTACCCTTTTCATCTAATCCTGCTTTACATTCTGAGGCTGATGATAACAGCATGACAAACGCTTAAAGGAGATATTTATGATTTTTGATACGCACGCCCATTACGATGATGAGGCATTTGATGAGGACAGAGAAGATCTGCTTGGCAGCCTGCAGTCTCATGGTATAGAAGCGGTTACTAATGTGGGAGCCAGTATAAAAACATCGAAAAATACTCTGGAACTGACGGAAAAATATCCACATGTTTATGGGGCTATCGGTGTCCACCCTAATGAGACTGCAGAGCTTGATGAGGATAAATTAAACTGGCTCAAAGAAAACTCCAAGAGAAAAAAGATTGTAGCTATTGGAGAGATCGGACTCGATTATTACTGGGAGGAACCAGATCATAACACACAAAAGACCTGGTTTATTAAGCAGCTGAATCTGGCGAGGGAGGTAAAACTTCCGGTTATTATTCACAGCCGAGACGCAGCAAAGGATACTCTGGATATCATGAAGGCAGAGAAGGCTGAAGATATTGGTGGTGTAATTCATTGTTTCTCCTATGGGAAAGAGATGGCAAGAGAATATTTGAACATGGGTTTCTATCTGGGAATTGGAGGTGTGCTTACCTTTAAGAATGCAAGAAAACTCAAAGAAGTGGTGGAGTACATGCCTTTGGAACAGCTGGTTCTGGAAACCGACTGTCCTTATCTGGCTCCAGTACCCAACCGTGGTAAACGCAATACTTCTTTAAACCTGTCTTTTGTGGTGCAGGAAATCAGCATGATCAAGGGAATTCCGGAAGAAACGATAATGGAGATTACATGCAGAAATGCTAAAAGGCTTTATGCGCTGGTATAATTTTTTAGACTAAACCAGAAGTGCAGTCAAAAGCAGAGATATCAGTTCATCCAGAAGCTGTGGGTTTTGATCATAATTCAGACCTGCCAAAGGATTGTGAATCATATAGAATCGAAACATATCTATTAAATTCATCATGGCAGTTGTCGTAATTGTATCTTTGATTACACCCTCCTGTTTTCCCTGCTCAATAAGAGAAGCCACTGCCTGCTTAATTTTTCCCAGCTGCATTTCTGTAGTGTCTTCTTCCAGTTCCAATTGGCTGCGTAAGGACTCTGCAATAAAATTTGTAGAATAATTTTTCGAATAGACAGCCACTGTATAGAAGAAGCTCTCAACTTTTTTCTCTATAGTCCCAGTATTGTTAAGAATGGACATGATTGTCTGGTAATAATCTTCCCAAAGTGTTTTCAGCAATTGATTTTTAAGATTTTCCTTGCTTTCAAAGAAATTATAAATAGACACCTGTGAAACAGATGCCTTTTTTGCAATTTCCGCGATACTGACTTTATTGTAGCCATATAGTTTAAACAGCTCTTTTGCTGCAAACAATATGGCTTCTTTTTTTTCTTGCCGTCTTTTTTCAAATCCGTTCATATCAATCTCCTAAGTAGTAAAAATACAAATTATGTTAAGACATAAAAAATTCCATAAAAATAAAATATGAAATTTATTAATTATTATATATTATAACTATTTGATTATTCAATAGCAGGAATCTATAATGAAGACGAATTTATGAAATATAAATATAAAAATATTTCATAAATATTATAATAACTCAGGAGGAATTCATTATGGTAAAATTAAAAAATGGAGAAAAAGCTGACGCTCTCGTACAAGAAGTGCTGCCCGACGTTTGGAGAATCGAGGGATTTTTAAGCGGTAATTTCTGGGGCAGCGCGCCGTCTTCCACCACCTATGTATTAAGAGACGAAGATAAAGTATACATCATAGATCCGGGTACACTTCCGTATTACAAGAAAAAAATGCTGGACCTGGTTGATATGTATGAGAAAAGGGGCGTAAATGAGGTCGTCATGCTGGTAACACAGGGGCATTTTGATCATGCAGCAAATAGTGACGTTGTGAAGGAGACAGGACTTCCCTGGAAATTCTATCTTCCTGAAGAAGAAATCGGAACTACAAGAAGTATGATAACCGATATAATGAATGATTTCGCGGAACTGGAAAAATGGGAAGATGTGCTCGCCACGGAATTTCCGGGAAATCCGTTGTTTGAAATGACTGAAAAAAGGTCTCATCGGCTCACCCAGAATGTAATGCAGCAGATCGTGGAGGAAACGGTAGGCCATGACGATAATCACATGGTGGATGAGGCAACTATTTTAAGACCCGGTTCAAGAATTACCAGACAATACGGCAGTGTGACTCTTACCGGCTGGGAACTGGGACGGTTTTTCTTATCCTTTGACGGATCTCATTCCCGGGGACATATCTGCATCTACGATCCTAAATATAAAATCATTTTCAGCGGGGATACTACGATTGAGATTAATCCGCCATTTTTGTACAGCTCTCTGGACAGACTGATAGACATCACTAATAAATACAGGATCATGGCGCGGGAGGGCTATATTGTCTATGCCATGGATGCCCACAGATCTCATGACATGAACAAAATACTTAAGGCGAATGAAACACTGATCAATAAATATGAGCTGGAGATGTATACTGGTACCAGTGCTGACAGCGAAGCTTTTTTTGACTTCTTCTGCACTTATTATAAAGAAATGAAGAAAGAGATACTTGCAGCACATCGCCGGATTGGCCGGGCAACCATCGGCGAAATCGTAAAGGAATTACTCAAATCGGATAATAAGTACATAAAATTCAAGGCTTCCTTGAAATGGCCGGAGCTTCCATCACGGTTGGATGCCGCTGTTGCAGTTGTTCTTAGAGATGCTGGCGCCGTTCCGATTGAAGCAGACGGAAAAATTGTGATTGCCCCTGTTGGCTGATCAGAATATTACCATTACAGCGAGTATGTGTAACCCCGTTCCAATTTTTAAATTATTGACTTTTTACATATAATAAGATACCATAAATTTAAAAATATGCGGAAAAAGAGGTTATATGCAGAATAAATTAGGAAATCCCCAAAAAACCATTGAAATCATACAGAAATATGAATTTGCCTTTCAGAAAAAGTTCGGGCAGAACTTTTTAATAGATACCCATGTACTGGATAAAATTATTGCGGCTGCGGGAGTGACAAAGGATGACTGCGTTCTGGAAATCGGACCCGGAATCGGGACCATGACTCAGTATCTTGCAGAAAATGCCGGGCAGGTAGTAGCGGTGGAGATTGATTCAAAGCTGATTCCCATTCTGAATGAGACTCTTGAGGATTATGATAATGTTACCATAATTCATGATGATATCCTTAAGGTTGATATTAATCAGATTGCTGAACAGTATAACGGAGGCCGTCCCATTAAGGTAGTAGCGAATCTTCCTTATTACATTACGACTCCTATCATTATGGGTCTTTTTGAGGGAAATGTACCTATTGACAACATTACTGTCATGGTACAAAAGGAGGTAGCAGACCGTATGCAGGTAGGCCCTGGATCTAAGGATTACGGAGCCTTGTCTCTGGCTGTTCAGTATTATGCAAAACCTTATATTGTGGCCAATGTTCCCCCTAACTGCTTCATGCCCCGGCCTAATGTTGGATCTGCTGTAATCCGCCTGACCCGGCACAAAAATCCTCCGGTCAATGCGAAGGATCCGGGGTTGATGTTCCGGCTGATCCGGGCCTCGTTTAACCAGAGAAGAAAAACACTTCAAAACGGTTTAAATAATTCTCCTGAGGTACCTTATACCAAAGAACAGATCGCAGATGCTATTGAAAGCCTGGGTCTTTCCCCTTCAGTGAGAGGAGAGGCACTTAATTTAGAGCAGTTTGCGGCAATTGCCAATTTTTTTACAGACATGAAAGAGTAGTATAACAGGAGGGCTTATGTCGGATTCGCTTATTACAAAACGTGCGATTGCAGAAGCATTGAAGCAGATATGCAAAGAGAAACCATTTGATAAGATATCCATATCAGATATTACTGCAGTATGTGGTCTGAACCGGCAGACCTTTTATTATCACTATCAGGACAAGTATGAGCTGTTAAGCTGGATTTATTATAATGAAAATTTTGCTGCTATTGCAGATGATATCAGTCTTGAAAACTGGAGTGAAAAAATATATGAGCTTTTAAATAATATGAGGCGGGAAAAAGTTTTCTATATGAATACCATAAAAGAACAAGAGCATACATTTGAGAGTTATCTGTATGAAATGACAAAAGCTTTGTTTTCGGAAGCAATTGAGGTTCTGGATGAGAAGGGCAGACTGACGTATGAAGAACGGGATTTCGACGCGGGATTTTATGCCTACGGTCTTTGCGGAGTTATCATGAAATGGGTGAAAGAAGGAATGAAGATGGAGCCGAAAGAGGTATCCGATCGGTTAAAAAGCCTCGCCAGAGCCACAGAACGGATCGGTTACATTCGCAGCCAGGCGGAGCTTTAAGCCAGTTTCTGTATAATCAGATTCAGGCATTCCTCTATGGAACAACGTTTTATCATAATGAGAAGCTCATCGTAAGTAAAAAGTTCACTCGATGCAGGGCTGAACTTCAGCAGCAGTTCGCTTAAGTTGCGGGCGGTCCGTTCCGGAGCCTTCTGACCATTTTTCAACTGATGAAGAAGTGCGGTTCTTAAAACGCTTTCCCGTATATGTTTGTGTAATGTACCCGACATGGATTGTCCTCCTTATTCATTATTTTTATTGTAAAAGAATATAATAAAAATTACGATAGACAATATAGAAAAATTGTCTGGTTTTTCGACACCATATTCTGGGTGTCGTTTTTTTATACAGGAATAAAAGCATGTATGGTGACGGAAAAAATGTAGTATGATAATATAAGCTTATCAGCTGATTTAAAATGAGATTGGAGCGTGGCTTATGAAGAAAAAAATGGAAAAAAGCAACATGATTAAATTACTTGCACTGGGATTAGCAGCTACAGCAGCGGGAGTGGCCGCCAGGACGCTTTATAAACGGAACGGGGATCTAAAGAAGGTAAAGCAGATTGATGACGGGAAAAATCCGGTGATACCAGAAGGAAAGGCGTATTTTGTGGGAGGCGGGCTTGGAAGTCTTGCGGGAGCAGCCTATTTGATCCGGGATTGCAAAATGCCTGGAAATCAGATTACCATTTTTGAAGGTATGCCAATATTCGGAGGAAGCAATGACGGTATCGGCACGTCAGAAAAGGGATTTGTCTGCAGGGGCGGGCGTATGCTTAATGAAGAGACCTACGAGAACTTCTGGGAGCTGTTTCGCTCCATTCCCTCTCTTAGCAAACAGGGAAAAAGCGTGACGGAAGAGATCCTGGATTTTGACCATGCCCACCCAACATCAGCCAAAGCACGATTAATTGATAAAGACGGAACGATACTTGATGTGAAGAGCATGGGATTTAACCAGAAAGAGCGGATGGCTCTTTTAAGACTGATGAACACACCTGAGGATAAGCTTGATGATATGACCATTGAAGAATGGTTTGCAGACATGCCCCACTTTTTCACAACGAATTTCTGGTATATGTGGCAGACCACCTTTGCTTTTCAGAAATGGAGCAGCTTATTTGAGTTCCGCCGTTATATGCGCAGAATGATACTGGAATTTTCCCGTATAGATACCTTGGAGGGTGTCACAAGAACGCCCCTTAATCAGTACGACAGTGTGATTCGCCCACTCGAAGCTTACTTAAGAAAAGAAGGAGTCATATTTGCAGAAAACTGCACCGTAACAGACATCGATTTTGCGGAGGGGGATCAGATCACCGCAAAGGTTCTCCACTTAACAGACCATGGAGTCACACGTGTCCTGGAGCTTGATGATGGCGACATCTGCATTATGACAAATGCATGCATGACAGACAGTGCTACTTTAGGAGATCTCCATACTCCCGCACCTGCCCCTTCTTTAAGACCGATCTCCGGAGAATTATGGAGTAAAGTGGCAGCTAAAAAGCAGGGACTTGGAAATCCATATCCATTTTTTGGAGATGCCAGTGAGACAAACTGGGAGAGCTTTACCGTGACCAGCAAAGGAAACCGGCTGCTAAAGCTTATAGAGGACTATTCCGGCAATGTTCCTGGCAGCGGAGCTTTAATGACTTTTAAGGATTCCAGCTGGCTTATGAGCATTGTTGTTGCAGCTCAGCCTCATTTTGTCAATCAGCCCATGGATCAGACCATATTCTGGGGATATGGTTTATATACGGATAAATTAGGTGATTATGTAAAAAAACCGATGAAAGACTGTACGGGAGAGGAACTTCTTACAGAACTTCTCTGCCACCTTCATATGGAAAACCGAAAAGAAGAGATTATGGCAGATATAATAAATGTAATCCCCTGCATGATGCCCTATGTCGATGCCCAGTTCCAGCCGAGGAAGATGGTTGACCGGCCGGAGGTGGTTCCAGAGGGTTCCACGAACTTTGCCATGGTCAGTCAGTTCGTTGAAATACCGGAGGATATGGTCTTTACTGAAGAGTATTCGGTACGTGCTGCAAGAATTGCCGTTTATACTCTGATGGGGATAGACAAAAAGATCTGCCCCGTTACTCCATATGTAAAAAATCCCAAAGTATTACTGAAGGCACTGCACACTTCCTATCGTTAAAAAAATATATAGAATGTCTTTGTGAGCCAGACGAATGAGGAATGAAAATCGTCTGGCCCTTTGACGCGTTATCACGCTATCGCCTTACAACACAAGAGTTTAAAGCGAAAAACCTGATTGCATGATTGGTTCTTTTGTGGTATGCTATAACCCGTACTGTCCTTGAAGGACGGACGATAGAACGAACATAGATACGGAGGGAAGTATTATGAAAAAAACAGCACTCGTATTAGCAGCTGTTCTTGTCTCTGGCCTGGTTTTAAGTGCATGCGGAGGTTCCGGAAAGTCAGGCACAACGCAGAGCGGCACTGAGAAGACAGAGGCAGCGGCCAATACCTCAACAGGGGGTCTTGACCTGGCAGTAGAAATAGGACCGGATCCGGAAACCATTGATCCAGCTCTCAACTCGGCAATTGATGCATCCAATATGATTTTGCATGCGTTTGAGACACTTCTGACATTTGATGAGAAGAACAATATTGTTCCCGGTCAGGCAGAATCCTATGATGTCAGTGATGACGGACTTACCTACACATTTCATTTAAGAGACGGTTTGAAATGGAGTGATGGTTCCGATTTTACTGCTGAGGACTTTGTGTACTCCTGGAAACGTATGGCTGATCCTGCAACTGCAGCACCATATGCAGCGGATATGCTTTCCATGATCAAAGGCTATGATGAAGCTGCAGCAGGAAATATTGATGCCCTGGCAGTTTCTGCACCTGATGCAAAAACCTTTGTAGTTGAGCTTTCTGGTCCTTGTGTATACTTTGACAAGATTATTACTCATGCAAGTATGGCCCCTGTAAAGAAAGATGTAGTCGAAGCGAAAGGTGACCAGTGGTCCCTCACACCTGAAACATATATTTCTAATGGTCCGTTAAAGATGATTGAGTGGGTACCGGGATCTCATATCACATTTGCTAAGAATGAAAATTACTGGAATGCAGATAAGGTTACTTTAAATACATTAAAGTTTGTTCTTATGGAAGATTCCAATGCTGCATACAGCGCATATCAGACAGGTGAGGTCCAGATGATCCGTGATGTTCCAACTGATGAGATTCCAAGCCTTAAGGATTCACCTGAATTCCATTTAGAACCACGAATGGCAACATCCTATACAATTTTCAATACCCAGAAGGAACCATTTACCAATGCGAAAGTCCGCCGTGCATTAAGTCTTGCGGTTGATCGCAGTTACATAGCCGATACCCTTATGATGGGAACTGCACTTCCAGCAGCCAATTTTGTAGGACCTGGAATTTCTGACGAAACGGAAGGTTCTTCTTTTGAAGAGGTAAGCCGTACAAATAATGGCGGAGATTACTTCAGCGTAGACAATTATGAAGCAGATCTGGAAAAGGCAAAAGCACTGCTTGCTGAGGCAGGATATCCAAATGGTGAAGGATTCCCTGTCATTGAATACATGACTAATGATGCCGGCTATAATAAACCAATTGCAGAATACTTACAGAATGCCTGGAGCGAGCTTGGCATCAGAATGGATATTAAGATTGTCGAGTGGTCCACATTCACGCCTACCCGTCGTGCCGGTGATTTTGAAATCTGCCGCGGAGGCTGGGTATATGATTACGATGATCCATCCAACATGCTGAATCTGCTTTCAACAGAGAGCGGAAACAATGACGGAAAGTATTCCAGTGCGGAAGTAGATAAACTTTTGGCTGAGGCCAGAAGCACAGCTGATAAAGCAGAGCATTATAATAAGCTTCATCAGGCAGAAAAGATCATGATGGAAGATGCTGCGGTATCTCCTCTCGTATATTCCAGTGATTTTTATCTGCAGAAACCTGAGTTAAAAGGAACATGGCATTCTCCTTACGGCTACTGGTACTTTATGTACGCAACGATGGAATAGAGTAATAAAAAACCTGCTGTACGCGGCAATTACCGCCTGACAGCAGGTTTTTTATTATTCTATGGTATCATCATAGGAGGAGCGGATACCGCCGATGTATTTCGGTCTGGTACGGGCTGCAACCACATGGGCAGAACCGATATACTGGGTTTTTATACGCACGGGAACTGCCACAGCTTTTAAATGCATTCCAATCAGTGTATCTCCAATATCAATTCCTGCATGAGCCTTAATGGATTCAACTGCAACCGGATGTTCAAAACCATGATAGGCGGCGAGAGAGAAGGAGCCCCCGGCTTTTAGCTGGGGAACTACATTGACGGGTTCATAATGATAGAATTCTGCCGCTTCCCTTTCTAAAATAAGTGCCCTGTTTAAGTGCTCACAGCACTGGGCAGCCACATAAATCCCCTGTTTATGAAACACTTCATAGATTGCGGAAAATACTGCCTGGCCAATCTCTGCACTGGAATGGGAACCGATTCTGTGATCGGATATCTCACTGGAAGAACAGCCGATGACCACTAAGTCCTTTTCCTTCAAATGTGATGCTTCCAAAAGCTCTTTTGCAGCTTTGCCTGCCTGTTTTCTGATTTCATCCAACATTCTCCGGCACCTTCCTTCCCTGTACGATTATCTTACTGATTATAAAGCCGCACGAATGGCTTCCGCCATTTTCTCATATTCATCTTCTGTTAAATATACCTTATCCGGATTCATGGCAAATGTACCGCCCCACTCATCTCCTCCATTGTATTTCGGAACAATGTGCATGTGCAGATGACAGCCGGTATCTCCATAAGCGCCATAATTTACCTTGTCCGGATTAAAAACTTTGTGAATAGCTCTGGATACTTTGGAAACCTCAGCAAAAAATGCATCTCTCTCCTCATCACTGATATCAATCATCTCGCTGACATGATCTTTATATGCCAGAATAACTCTGCCTTTTTTGCTCTGTTCCTTAAATAAATATAAAAAGCCTGTTTCCATCTCGCAGACAGGATAACCGAATTTGGCAACTAAGTCTCCTTTCATACAATATGCGCAGTTTGGGTCTTTCATAATCATGTACCTTCTTTCCAGTAATTTGTTTTTCATTTCTGAATCTATTTTATCAAAATACAGACAGAATGAAAAGAGAGCACAGCAATTATTTTGTGCCTCATAATAAAAAAGCAGCTTCCTGCCAGGCCTCTGGTAAGAAACTGCTTGATTGTAAGGTTTATTAGTGTCAGGATCTGCTTTTAATATGGGTTGCTACTTTGACATCCTCTTTTTTGATATGGTTGATCAGCCAGCCTGCAATAGCGCTGTTTACTTCGCCCACAAGTGCAACGGTAGGTCCATCTTTATCAAGCTTCTGACAAATTCCTGCAACTACCTTCTTAAATTCTTCATGGTAACGTTTGTGATTTGCATAATCCGGATACTGGCTCTGAAGCTGAAGTTTCTCCTCGTCTCCAAAATGCTTGGCAGTATAATCCTGTAAAAATTTAGTTGTATTAGCCAGCTCTGCACGGCCTTTGCCGGTGGAACATGCAGTCAGTAAATTGTTGATTGCATCAATGAGCTGACGGTGTTCGGAATCAATTAACTGGTTGCCGGTCTCCAGATCTTTAGTAAATGCGTATGCCATAAGTACACCTCTTTCGTTTTAAAATTATGTAACTATATTCTACACTAATAATTTGAAAAAACCAACCGTTAATTTTCGCGCCAGCTCAAATATAAATTTGCCACGACATCCTCAATAGGAGCCTTTTTAATCTCCACATCAAGGATCTGGGGATAGTCGGAAAGCAGCGCCATAACCTTATGAATTCCCAGGATATTCCGGTCAAATTCGTACTCATGGATTCCGCTGTCTGTTTTTAGAAGTTTCATTCCGGGCAGAGAAAGAGGTGCCTCCTCCGATGCGGTGGTAAGCACAATCCTGTAAAATCCTCCCATCACATTTCGAAGTTCATCAAAGTTACCGTCAAATGCGATCCTTCCCTTGTTAATAAGAACAATTCTCTGGGCCATTTCCTCCAGATCGTCCATATCATGGCTGGTAACGACCACTGTGGTTTTGCTCTCCAGGTTTATCTTCTTTAAAAACCGGATCATCTGCTGTTTGGCAAGAACATCAAGACCAAGTGTAGGTTCATCAAGAAAAATCAGCTCCGGACTGTGCAGAAGAAGCATGGCAATATCCGCCCGCATTCTCTGCCCCAGACTTAATTCTCTGGCAAAAGTTTTTAAAATGCCCGAGAGGTCTAAAAGTTCCGTAACCATCTCAAGGTTTTTGCGGAAGGTGGAATCCGGTATGTTCCATACCTGTTTCTTCCATTCAAAACTGGATATCACCGGATGGTCCCACCACAGTTCTGTACGCTGGCCGAAAAGGACTCCAATATGGCGCATGAGTTTAATCCGGTCTTTGGCAGGATTAAGTCCAAGGACAGAAACAGTTCCCTCTGTAGGCATGAGGATTCCGGAAAGAATCTTTATTGTGGTGCTTTTGCCGGCGCCGTTGGCGCCTGCGTAAGCAACGAATTCGCCCTTTTTTACCTGAAGAGATACCCGGTCAAGAGCTGTTACCACCCGTTTTTCCGGATGGATCAGATTTTTAATGATATCGCGGGCATTGCCGCTTCGCTGCCACTGGCAGTATTCTTTTGTAATATTATCGATGGCCAAAGCCGGAGTATCTTGGAGAACCGTAGGTTTCATAATGCTTCATTCCTTTCTTGAACGTTACAATTGCTATAATCAGAAATATTGCAGCTGCCGCAGGCAGATAAAGTGCTTCGGGAACGAAAACCGCTCCTGCTCCGTATTTCCCGGCCTTTATTAAAAGTGTGGAAGGAAACCACGCACAAAGGCCTACCGGAATAATTGACAAAAAGATGTGCTTTTGAAAGCCCCTCATATTTCCCAGGGGGTAGGTTTTGATGGTAGAAAACAAATCCTTTCCCACGCAAGCTATCTCTTCTGCAGCAGCCGGAGCATAGAACGCCGAGCAGGAGAGCAGGTAAATAAATGACAATACGATGATGATGGAGCATGTACTGTAAAATAGAAACAGCAAAATCATAAAAACATTTATAGGCATTACAGCTTTCGCAGCGCCATAATAAGTAAGCGCTATTCCGAAAATCAGCATAGGAGAACCGGAAACAGGGGAAAAACCCTGTGCAAGAAGCTCTGCCCATATGGGGACCGGCTGGATCATAATGTGATCAAGCTGTCCCCGCCCGATAATCCTGCTGACCATGCCGGTATTATTACCGATAAAAAATACCATATAGATTCCGTCAATGAAGAGAGAGTAGCCCATCATAAACAAAATTTCGTTTTGGTTCATTCCGGAAAAGTTTTTAAAATTAGCAGATAACAGGCATACACCCGCAATGGTGCAGCCACCGCTTACAATATCGGAAACCAGCTGAATAAAGAAATAGCGGGTATCCCTGAGAAACCATAATAAATCCATTTTTGCGTATTGCCTGTAAAGCCTGAATAGTGTTTTAAATTTATCCGCCAAAAGAGATCATCCTTTCTTTACTTTTTTCAAATACATATATAGCCAGAATCCATAAAACAACAGCCCAGAAAAGCTGGAGTGCCAGAACCTTAATGGGAAAAATGGCAGTACCCGTGTAGATGGTTAAAGGCCCATGGGCGACTGAACCCAATGGCAGCAGGGAAAACAGCGTTCCAAGCTTCTCCGGAAATAAGGAAAAGGGGATCATTTCTCCGGAAAGCAGGGAATAAACAGCTTCCCTGATATGAAGGGCTGCAAAGCAGCCGTTTTTAAGATTCATGGCCAGTGAAGCGAAAAGCAAATCTACCGCAAATCCAATAGAAACTGCCAGTATCAGGCTTATGAGGGAAAGGACTCCCAGACTTAGAGAAGCCGGCAATGGGCTGACAGACAGAGCCGGTGCAAAAAGCAATAATGGAATGCCTAGAAATAAAAAGTTGGGAATCCAGAATCTGCCGATCGTTTCGGATATAAAACTGGCTTCAATTGACACAGGTCTTAGGAAGCGTCCGATCACAGACCCCTCCCATAAGGATGAGGTGGCCGGGGAAATAATATTTAATTCCTGATGTAATACAGTAGACATCAGAGTATAGGTCATCAGCTGACCCAAAGAAACGTTTAATGGCAGAGCATTGGTTTTCTCCAGAGCCTTCCAGATAAATGTCAGCAGAACAAACTGGACAATCTGAACAAAGTAGCCTCCGGCTATGCAGAGAAAACCTCCGTCAAAGATTTGTTTCGAGCAGATTAATATTGTGGAGCATACGGCTTTTGAGAGAAAGCCGCAGCCGGACAGAAGCGTTTTTATCTGTTTCATAGGTTATATCCTCCATTTTGTGTGTTATGTATTCAAATTGGTTTAACGTCCGTTCAGACTGCCATTTCGAAAAAAACGCACAAAAAAACCCGGTGCAGGAGCATCCGGGCGGAAAATCAACCGAAAAACCAGTGGTAAAAACTACCGGCTAACAGAATGATTTTCAGATGAGACGCTGCCTTTTTCGTAAAAATGGGCGCACTGATACACGGACGCGTCAAAATTACCGAAAACTGCAGAGATATTAACAATATTAGTCCATAATGAAGTAGCCTGAATTGAAATATGTCCCACAGCGTCTCACCTCCTTAAAAAAATTTAGCTTATTATATCACTAAAAGCAAATCACGTCAAGATCAGATCGTTTCCCATCTGGAAAGTGCTGCCTCATCTGCAACGATTATTACATCCGGATGGAGCTGCAGAATGGAGGCGGGAACTTTTGGTGTTACCGGCCCGCAAAGGGCAGTATGAAGAATCTCCGCCTTATCTTCTCCGCTTATCATTAACAGAATTTTTTTCGCTCTGATAATGGTGCCGATTCCCATCGTATAAGCCTGGCGCGGAACCTGGTCGGCAGAAGTGAAGAATCGTTTGTTTGCCTCAATGGTGCTTTCCTGTAAGTCAACTATATGTGTATCCTTTGGAAATATATCAGATGGCTCATTAAACCCGATGTGACCGTTATGACCAAGACCCAGAATCTGTAAGTCTATACCGCCCAGATTTTTCAGGATTTCTTCATATCTGGCCGCCTCTTTTTCTGCGTCTGCTTCCATTCCGTCAGGAATATGGGTGTTGGCTTCATCGATATTTACGTGCTTAAATAAATTCTGCTTCATAAAGCAGTAGTAGCTTTGGTCATTGTCTCTGTTTAGTCCCTTGTATTCATCAAGATTTGCTGTTTTTACACGGGAGAAATCCAAATCACCTTTGTTATACCATTCAATCAGCTGTTTATAAGCGCCTACAGGTGTAGAACCAGTAGCAAGACCAAGAACACAGTTTGGTTTCATAATGATCTGAGCAGAGATGATATTTGCTGCCTTTCGGCTCATATCATAGTAGTCTTTCGCACGGTAGAGCTTCATTTTTTTCATCCTCCATATTTTGGAAAAAATTTTTATTTTATTCTTTTATCAGGATATCATTTTTATGTCATAGATGCAATGGCATTTTGCATAAAATAGTGATAAAGGAGTGGTGGCATGTCTAACTATCGAAGACTAATCTCATATATTTATGCCTATGAAGGCGGAATCAAAGGAAAAAACATCGGATTTGCCAAGATAGAGACGAGAGGAATCCAGTGCAAAATTACGGTAAGTGTGAAAAAAATTTATGTAGGCGGTAACGACATTGGAGTATATCTGTTAGCCGGAGAGAAGGAAATTTACCTGGGTAATATTTTCATACGAGGCGGTTCCGGTGAATTCAGAGCCACAGTATCTGTAAATGATATTGAACATTCCGGGATTAATATGGACCAATGTTTTGGACTGACCATACATGATGTAAAAAATACATGGAGATCTTATACTACCATATGGGAGGACGCAGTCGCCCATGCGGCAGAAGTAGATCTGGAGCATACAGATTCTGCATTGAAAGAGACCTCCGCAATATCGGAAGAACAGATAAAAGAAGCTGTTCAGGAAATAGAAAAAGAGTTTCCGCTGGAAGATGGCGGCAGTCAGGATACAAAGGAGATGCCTGTTAAAACAGAGAATCTTAAGTCTCAGGAAGAAGAGAATGCTCTCCAAACAGAAAGTTCGGTGCCAACCGGGAGTGAGCCAAGCCAGGAAAATCAAAAGACGGAGATTCCCCAGGATGATGACTCCATCATGCCTGAGATCCAGCAAATGACCGGTTCTGTACCGGCAGGTAGGAATACAGGAACCACGGTAACTGGCCCTACGGCAGGCTGGAGGCAGGGAAATCCACCTCCTATCACTGCACCTATGCCGGATTGGCAGCAAAATACCCGACCAGTAATGACCGGACCAATACCCGGCTGGTGGCAGGAGCCACGTCCGACCGGGCCGATGCCCACAGCGCCAATGGTGACGGGACCAATGCCGACAGCGCCAATGCCGACGGGACCAATGCCGACAGCGCCAATGGCGACCGGGCCGATGCCCACAGCGCCAATGGCGACGGGACCAATGCCGACAGCACCCATGTCTGCCGAATCCGTACTCACGGATCCGCCAGCTGAGGATGATGCCGCTGTACAAAGACAGCAGGAGGCTGTGCCCCTGATGCCAAAACCGATCATGGCTGAGACAGAGGATGCTGGAATAAAAGAAACTCTTCAGATGAGTTCCAATACATCCAGTCTGGCTGAGAACGCAGAGGTGCTCAATGAGCCCGACGCAGGAACTACCCGTTTGTATCGTGCAGACGCAGTAATAAAAGAAACAGAAAACCAAAATCAGATTGATCCAAAGCTGGGAGATCCGAAGGCACTGGAGCAGCTGCGCCAGAGAGAAAATCTGGAGGAAAATTCACATAGCGTAGTCTGGGATAGACTGAGAAAAGAACATACCAGGATACTGGCATTTGATTATGAAGACGGATGCGAGATCCTGACCATCAAACCTCAGGATATCGGACTTCTCCCCAGAGATGCATGGGTGTATGGAAATAACAGTTTTTTACTTCATGGTTACTATAATTACCGATACTTAATTCTCGCCAAACTGTTTAATCCTAAAGGAATACCCCGTTATCTGCTGGGTATCCCGGGTCATTATTACAGCAATGAGCGATATATGGCATCAATGTTCGGCTTTCCTAATTTTGTGCTTTCAAAAGACCAGCCCATTGAAGACGGGCGTTTTGGATTCTGGTATACTGATATAAAAATAGGGGGCTGATAAAGCCCCCTGCTTTACGTCAGAAAGATTCACCCCTAATAACAGCCCCGGGAATAAATGGATTTAATATTTTTAAAAAACCCTGGAGTTCACTGTCAGAAAAAGAGGTATAGCCCGGATATAAAACCTGATCTGAGTCCACATAATTCTGAAGAAAGTACGGGGAATTACCTTCCAGCCATTTACCAATATCCACGAAATCTCCCATAGTATGAATTCCTTTTACAACTGTAGTGCGGAACTCGTAAGGTATATGGTTTTCCATTAAAAATTCTGCACTTTCTTCCACATTTCTTATTTTAAGATCTCCGATTCCTGAGGCTTTTTTATAATGCTCCCGCCCTGATTTAATATCCATAGCTGCATAGTCCAGAAGGCCGTCTGCGATCAGCTTCTTTAATACATCAGGACGATAGCCGTTGGTATCCAGCTTAATAAGATAACCCAGCTCCCGGATTCTCCGGATAAATGATTCAAGCTCTCCTGAGAGTGTAGGCTCTCCTCCTGTAATACAGACACCTTCCAGGATTCCCTTTCTCTTTATAAGAAAATTTATAATTTCTTCTTCTGAGAACAGCGGCTTAGCTTCGCTTCCAATCAACCCGCTGTTATGGCAAAAAGGACAGCGGAAATTGCAGCCGCCCAGAAAAATCGTGGCAGCTACATGACCCGGATAATCCAGAAGTGTTGTTTTTTGAAGGCCGCAAAGCTTCATCTCTTCACCATTCCTTTATTTCATGATATACTAAGGACAAGTATACCACATTAAACAGCAAAGAGGAATGATTATGACCACAGATGAAAAATATATGCGTCAGGCAGTTACACAGGCAAAGAAAGCCGGAGCAGTTGGTGAAGTGCCGATTGGCTGTGTTATTGTATATGAAGATAAAGTCATTGCCAGAGGATACAACCGGCGGACAGCAGATAAAAATGTACTGTCCCATGCAGAGATCCTTGCAATCCGGAAGGCTTGTAAAAAGCTGGGGGACTGGAGACTGGAAGATTGTACGATGTATGTGACTCTGGAGCCGTGCCCCATGTGTGCAGGGGCAATTGTCCAGGCCAGAATGAAAAAGGTCGTCATTGGCTGTATGAATCCAAAGGCGGGCTGTGCAGGCTCTGTCCTGGATTTATTTCATGAGAGCGGATTTAATCATCAGGTGGAAATGGAATCCGGGGTTTTGGGTGAGGAATGCACGCAGATGATGAAAAAATTTTTCAAAGAATTACGTGATAATAAAAAACAGAAAATGGAAGATACAATTGCCCCGTAAATCCTTGACAATCCCAAGGTTTCCATGTATACTTAACTGCGATTAAGTCATAATACGTCATAAAGTTTCCGTGCAGCCGGGGAGATAGCGGTGCCCTGTACCTGCAATCCGCTCCAGCAGGGGTGATGTCTCACCCAGGGCCGGCTATTGCAGGGCTGCCCCTGATAAGTGACGATGACGTTTGGGTCTTACGCAACAGATCTTCATGAACCGTGTCAGGGCAGGAATGCAGCAGCACTAAGTGGAACCTTCTGTGTGCCGTGAGGGTGCCTGGACCGAGTTAACTGTCAGGGTAACGCCTGTGATAGCGGTTCAAAGTGAGACGCACGGATTAAATATAGTTTTCAGGACGCCGGAGAGCAGTGATTTGCTTTGCGGTGTTTTTTCATTTTTAATATTTCCTTACATTATCTTATGAAATAAAGTTTTCCCTTGCCCCACAATCCCCTTTGTATTATAATTGAGAATAAAATGGGTATAATAGTACCTATTTCCAAATAACAAATCTAATCAAAGAAGAGGTGTGCTTTTATGATGAGAATTGGAATTCTTACAAGCGGCGGTGACTGTCAAAGCTTAAATGCTACCATGCGGGGCGTTGCCAAGGCATTATACCGGCTGTTTGATGATATCGAGATTGTTGGATTTGAAGATGGCTATAAGGGTCTTATTTATGCAAATTACCGCGTAATGAAGCCTGAAGAGTTTTCCGGAATTCTGACAAAAGGGGGAACGATTCTTGGAACCTCCAGACAGCCGTTTAAACTGATGCGGATACCGGACGGGAACGGTCTTGATAAGGTAGAAGCAATGAAGCACACCTATAGAAACTTAAAGCTGGAGTGTCTGGTCGTTCTTGGCGGCAACGGCAGCCAGAAGACAGCCAACCTCTTACGGGAGGAAGGGTTAAATGTTGTATCGCTGCCAAAGACCATAGATAATGACTTATGGGGAACGGACATAACCTTTGGCTTCCAGAGTGCGGTTAATGTGGCCACCAACGCCATTGACTGTATTCATACAACGGCTGCTTCCCATGGACGAGTCTTTATTGTTGAAGTTATGGGTCATAAGGTAGGCTGGCTGACTCTCTATGCGGGAATCGCCGGAGGAGCCGACATTATTCTGGTTCCGGAGATTCCATATGATCTGGATGTAATTATAGAAGCTTTAAAGAAAAGAACCGGAGAAGGTAAGAAATTTTCCATCATTGCCGTTGCAGAAGGAGCGATTTCCAAAGAGAATGCGGTCCTGACGAAAAAAGAACTGAAAGAAAAAAAGAAGAGCGGTGTGATTTATCCTTCTGTGGCCTATGAGATCGGAGCCCAGATCACGGAACGGACCGGACAGGAAGTCAGGGTTACCGTTCCAGGTCATATGCAGAGGGGCGGAGAACCATGTCCTTATGACAGAGTAATTTCCACCCGCCTTGGGGCAGAAGCAGCAAAACTGATAAAGAACAGGGAATACGGCTACATGGTGGCAGTCAAAAACAATGAGATTGTTAAGGCGCCCTTAGCCGAGGTGGCCGGTAAATTAAAGACCATCGATCCGGAATGTTCCATCGTTAAGGAAGCCAAGATGATAGGAATCAGCTTCGGCGACAAATAAGGAGTAACAGGCATGTCATATACGGCATTATATCGGAAATGGCGCCCTTCATCCTTTACAGATGTGAAGGGGCAGGACCATATTGTGCAAACACTTAAAAACCAGATTATATCCCAGCGTATCGGGCATGCATATCTGTTCTGCGGAACTCGGGGAACCGGTAAGACCAGTATCGCAAAGATTTTCGCGAAAGCAGTCAATTGTGAGCAGCCGGTAGATGGCAGTCCGTGCGGGGAATGCCGGACCTGCAGGAATATAGCAGCAGGTGCTTCTCTGAATGTTGTTGAGATTGATGCGGCATCTAATAATGGTGTGGAAAACATCCGGGAGATCAGGGAGCAGGTCCAGTATCCGCCTACAGAAGGAAAATACCGGGTTTATATTATCGATGAGGTTCATATGCTTTCTACAGGAGCATTTAATGCGTTGCTGAAAACTCTGGAAGAACCTCCTTCGTATGTTATATTTATTCTGGCGACAACAGAAGTGCACAAGATTCCCGTCACAGTATTATCCAGATGTCAGCGCTATGATTTCAAACGGATCACGGTTGAGACAATTGCAGAACATCTGAAAGAACTTACAGAAGCAGAACAGATCCGGGTAGAGGAGAAAGCACTGAATTACATTGCAAAGTCGGCAGACGGAGCGTTGAGAGACGCATTAAGCCTGTTGGATCAGTGCATCGCTTTCCATTACGGGGAGCTTCTTACCTATGACAATGTACTTGATGTACTAGGTGCAGTGGATATCACGGTATTTGGAAGACTTTTCAGAGCCGTTGCACAAAATAAAACCAAAGACTGTATCACATGTCTGGAAGATATGGTGATACAGGGGAGAGAATTGGGGCAGTTTGTAGTTGATTTTATCTGGTATTTAAGAAATCTGCTTATCATTAAATCCGTGGAAGACGGAGAGAATCTGCTAGATATGTCAACGGAGAACCAGAATTTTTTAAGAGAAGACAGTGCGCTTGCGGATCATGAGACACTTCTCCGGTATATCCGTGTGTTCTCAGATTTATCCAATCAGCTTCGCTACGCTTCCCAAAAGCGTGTACTCATAGAAGTAGCGCTCATCAAGCTGACACGTCCGCAGATGGAGCAGAATTATGATTCCATTCTTCAGCGGCTTAAAAACATTGAACAGCAGCTGGAGAGCGGGACATTTCTCCAAAAGGGCGAAGGAGCAGCGCCTGTATCTGCCGAATCGGGGTCAGGTAACGCAGAGTCCGATTCCCTGACTCCGGCCCAGAGAGTTGCACTTCCTCAGGGGCAGTTGGAAGACTTAAATCTGATCCGAAGTGACTGGGGAAAAATCATACGGGAGCTGGGCGGGCCCATACGTGCCAGCTTTCGGGAAACAGTGGTTGAACCGGCTGGTGAGAGCCGCCTTTGTGTTGTCTTTTCTGATCAGAGTAATTACATGATCGGAAGCCGAGAGACTACAATTGCGGAGATTGAACGGTATGTGGAAGATCATTATAAAAAATCCATTGCTTTTCAGACAAGGCTCAGGGGCGGAGGCGAACGTATGGATACCATTTACGTCAGCGACGAAGAATTAAAAGCCAATATTTTAATGGATATTACAATAGAAGAATAAATGATTATGAAAATATAGGAGGATATACACCATGGCAAAACGTGGCGGTTTTCCAGGCGCTATGCCTGGCAATATGAATAATTTAATGAAGCAGGCACAGAAGATGCAGCGTCAGATGGAAGAGACGACAAAAGCTCTTGAAGAGAAGGAATATACAGCTGCAGCAGGCGGCGGAGCGGTTTCTGTCACAGTTTCCGGCAAAAAAGAAGTGACTTCCGTAAAATTATCCCAGGAAGTGGTTGATCCCGATGACATTGAGATGCTGGAAGATTTAATTATGGCGGCTACCAATGAAGCATTCCGCCAGATGGAAGAAGACAGCAGTTCTGCCATGTCTAAATTAACCGGTGGTATGGGTGGATTAGGCGGAGGCTTTCCGTTCTAACTATGGATTACTACAGCAGTCAGATAACCAGATTAATTGAAGAGCTTTCAAAACTTCCCGGCATTGGCAGTAAATCTGCACAGCGACTGGCGTTCCATATTATTAATATGCCGGAAGAACAGGTAACAGGTCTTGCTTCATCCATAACCGAAGCAAAACGTAACGTGCATTACTGCAAAGAGTGTTTTACCTTGACGGATCAGGACCGCTGCCCCATTTGCAAGAGTGAGAAACGCAATCATAAGGTGATTATGGTGGTGGAAGATACCAGAGATTTAGCTGCCTATGAAAAAACCGGAAAGTTTGAAGGCGTTTACCATGTGCTCCATGGAGCCATATCCCCTATGCTGGGAATCGGACCTGGAGATATAAAACTGAAAGAATTAATGCAGAGGCTGCAGGGAGATGTGGAAGAGGTGATCATTGCCACGAATTCCAGTCTCGAAGGTGAGACAACAGCCATGTATATCAGTAAGCTGATCAAACCTACAGGAATCAGGGTTACCCGCATAGCCAGCGGTGTTCCCGTTGGCGGAGACTTAGAGTACATAGATGAGGTGACATTGTTACGGGCTCTGGAGGGCAGAGTCGAACTGTAACTCATTTGCCTTGTTAGGAGATGCAAAGAATGGATAAGTACGAGTTTAATATAAAAGTTGAACAAATTAAAAAACTGGTCGGCAAAAACGACTATGAGACGGCTATGAAGATCGCCGATACAATCGACTGGAGAAGAGTCCGTAACACCAATTTGCTTTCCATGGTAGCCATGGTATACGAAAAAAATGAAGATTATCAGGAGGCAAAAGAGATCCTTTTACAGGCCTTTGAGCGGGCCCCTATTGGAAAAAGGCTTCTCTATAAACTGGCCGAGCTTGCAGTTAAAGAGGGTAATATCGAAGAAGCAGAAAGCTATTACAAGGAATTCGGAGATCTGGCTTCTGAAGATCCCAGGCAGCAGCTCCTCCGCTATATGATTTTAAAAGCAAAAGGGGCGCCGGCCCAGCAGCTCATTCATTCACTTGAATCCTACACCAGTGTGGAGCTTGATGAAAAATGGCTTTACGAGCTGGCGGAGCTTTACAGTCTTGCCGGTATGGCGGAGCGCTGTGTAGAAACCTGCGACCGCATTATGCTGATGTTTGGACTTGGAAAATATGTGGAAAAGGCAATGGACTTAAAAGTACAGTATGCCCCCCTGACAAATTATCAGATGGATCTGATAGAAAACAGAGACAAATACGAAGCCAGGCTTCGGGCAGTAGAGCAGGAGTATGGAACCGGGAAAAAAGTCAGTGTGCAGCTGGAACCGGAAATTGATTATTATCAGGAAGAACCGGAAGCCGGTCAGTACACCAACATGGTGTATGAGGAGTCGGTGGAAGATGATTATGAAGCCAGTATGCAGGATGCGGAAGTCCAGGAGTCTCTTGCAAGGGAAATGTCCAAGATTTCCTATGATGAACCAGTCAATGAAGCAGAACCGGCAGCGGAGCATACCAGAGTGCTGGAAGATATCCGGAGAGTTGGACACAACATATCTGTATTCCCCAGATCAGTGGAAAACTATATGCCCGAAGAGGAAGAAGAGGAAACGTACTCGGAGCCAGTCATCGAAGAGGAAGAACCCCAGAATTTCGGTCAGGAGATCTACGGAACCCAGTCAGCTGCTACTGCAGAAAGTGATGAAGACTATGATCTGCCTCGGGAAGAAAGTTTTGATAATGAGGAAGAACAATATTCCAATTACTATGAAGCAGAAGATAATGAGTTCCCGGAGGCTGACGCAAGCGGTTATAATTTCCCTCAGGCAGAAGAAGAGGAAGAGCTTGATTTTGAAGAGTTGTACGGAGAAGAGGATGAAGAGGATATTCCGGAGACGCCTGTTCGTAATCACCTCATGATTGAAGCCAGAACTCCGGAAAAAGGACTTCAGATGGCAGTGGAAGCATTAAAGCAGATCCACAGGGAAAGCGGTGTGAACAATCCTGTTGCTAAGATCACTGGAGCAAAGCTGTCTAATCGGGGTGTCTTTGCATCTGCGGACAGGCTTACCGGAAAAGATCTGGTAATAGAAGAAGCTGGCGATTTAACACCACAGGCTCTTGATGAATTAAACCAACTCATGGAAAGAGATGCAAGCGGAATGATCGTAGTACTGATCGATAATCCCAAACAGATGGAAGCGCTGCATCAGGATCACCCGGTTCTGGCGAGTAAATTCGAATGCATTGGAACCGGAGAAGAAGCTTCGGCTCCTGATCCCGTGCCTGCAGACAGTGATGCCGGAGTAGTCAGGGGAAGAGATATGTATCAGCAAGATCCGGTAATCCAAAACAGTGCTGTGGAATATCAGCAGAATCAGGAGTATAATTACTCTGGCTATGATGAATATGAACAGGAGGGAGGCTATGATGAAAAAGATTTTTACGATGAGCCTGTGGACGAGCCCTCCTCCAGACAACAGGCTGCACCAGAATATTCTGATGAGGAAATGGATATCGATGAATTTGCTCAGTATGCCTGCAGATACGCCAATGAGATTGACTGCAACATTACCGGGAAGAGCATGCTTGCACTCTACGAGAGAATTGAAATCATGGAGGAAGATGGCGTTCCTTTAAACAGAGCTAATGCAGAAGGTCTGATTGAAGAGGCCGCAGACCGTGCTGAAAAACCAACCGTTGGAAAGCGAATCAAGGGTCTGTTCTCTACAAAATACGATAAAGATGGATTGCTTATTTTAAAAGAGGAACATTTTATTTATTAAATGGAGATAAAACGTGGATATTAAACTCATTGCGATTGATCTGGACGGAACCTTATTAAACAGCAGAAAATGTTTGTCTGATCATAATCGTGAAGTTCTGAAAAGCTGTATCCGTAAAGGAATACACATTGTTCCATGTACCGGACGGACCGTTGATGGAATACCCGCTGAGGTAAAAGACATACCCGGAATCCGGTATGCCATCACCACCAACGGTGCTGTCATTGAGGACATGAAAGAAAATATAGTAATAGATACCAGAATGCTGACCTGTGATCTTGCATTGGAGCTCTTGCGGTTTGTGGATCCGTATCGTGTGATGTACGATCCATACATAGAAAGACGTGGGATCACGGAATCCCGTTTCATCGATCATTTGCCAGAGTTTGCTTTGACCTCTGAGCTGCAGGATCTGGTTCGAAATACCCGTGATATCTGCCCTAACATTATAGAGTTCGTAGAAAAGGCCAATAAGCCAGTTGAAAAGATTAATCTGTTTTTTCCTGATATGGAAGAAAGAGCGAAGCTGAGGGCAGAGCTGGAAAAAAGAAATGATATTTTGGTCACCTCGTCGATTTCCAATAACCTGGAGATCAACGCACTTGATGCAACAAAAGGGGATGCGATCATACGGCTTTCGTCCCATCTGGGAATCAGCCCCAGTCAAACCATGGGAATCGGTGACGGAGAGAATGATTTTACCATGATATTAAAAGCCGGAGTCGGAGTTGCCATGAAAAATGGCAGCAAAGAGCTCATTGAAGCAGCAGACTATGTAACGGAGACCAACGATGAGGACGGAGTAGCTTCTGCCATCAGGAATTTGGTATTGGAAATGGAAATATGACAAGACTGTATATGGAAAACTGGTTATCTGTGATTGCCGGAGTATATCTGCTTGGGATGGTTCTTTACGGACATCACAGAGGATTTATCCGGCTGGTTGTATCAATATTTGCAATGATTTTATCTTTGACCATTGTTCGTGTATCACTGCCAGCTGTAACCACTTATTTAAAAGAGAACACGACTCTTCAGCAGACAGTAGCTCAGAATATCGTAAAGGCAGCAGGTCTTGGGCAGGAACAGAGTACCCAGGAAGAGACCTCAGACAAGCCGTCTGCTCAAAGAACGATTATAGAGAACCTGAATTTACCTCGTACGGTTAAGTCAGCGCTGATTGAAAATAACAACAGTGAGATTTATCAGATGATGGGAGTCCAGGCGTTCACTGATTATGTAGGGAACTATCTTGCAGATACAATTATTAATTCAGCCGGATTTGTTTTGCTGTTTGCGGCTGTTTATCTGGCATCTAAGCTGGTTATCAGATGGCTGGATATTATTGCAAGACTTCCTATTATATCGGGAATTAATAAAATAGCAGGAGCGATTGCCGGCGGTCTTGAGGGATTGTTGTTCCTTTGGCTGGCATGTCTGCTTGTTACTGCATTCTCTGGTACAGAATGGGGTATGATTATTACCCGGCAGATTGAGTCAAGTCAATGGCTGTCGTTTCTTTACAGCCACAATCTTCTGAACCTGATGGTTATGGGGGTATTGCGTGGACTGATCTGAGAAAATAATTGTATTTATGATATATGCAATTAAAACAAATCTGCAGGTTAAAGGCCTAAATGCCTTTTCTGCAGTTTTTTATTTTCATCCCAAGATATAGAAAAATTAGGTAAAAACGTATATATATAGTAGTGAAAGTAAGGCTCAAAAAATTGTATCAATAAATGACACAAATCCCCTTGACAATCTCTTGGGTACATGTTATATTATAGTTCCGATGCGGAACACACCGCAAAGGCGATCGAATTATACCGATTGAAAAAGTAAAAAAAGTTGTTGACAAAGAAACGGCAACATGATAGAATAAATGAGTTGCTGATCGAGAGAGAACAACAAAAAGCACTTTGAAAACAGAAGATTGAACAGTATGTAAAACCCTGAAAATTCTAATAATAAGCTGCGTTTGAGCGGCTTTGAATGAGAAATTCAGAACGAATACAAGAAATTGTATACGAACCAAACAACAAGTAAAACGGGAAATAAATTAGCTAGTAGTTGATTTTGACCGTGGATTGAACACCATTTAATTTGAGAGTT
>JAEWJZ010000023.1 GCA_023386315.1 Bacillota bacterium
TCCACCAAAACGTAGAAGAGTCTAATTAGGAGGTAATTACAGTGGCAGTTGATAGAGTTCCTGTTCTTAAAAGATGTAGATCCCTTGGTCTTGATCCAATCTATTTAGGAATAGATAAAAAATCAAAGAGAGAATTAAAAAGAGCAAACAGAAAGATGAGTGAGTACGGCATTCAGCTGAGAGAAAAGCAGAAAGCTAAATTCATCTACGGTGTGCTTGAGAAACCTTTCCGTAACTATTATGCCAAGGCTGAAAGAATGAATGGTATGGTTGGTGAAAACCTTATGATTCTTCTTGAGAGAAGACTTGACAATGTAGTATTCCGTATGGGATTCGGAAGAACAAGAAGAGAGACCAGACAGATGGTTGACCACAAGAGCATTCTTGTTAATGGCAAATGCGTAAACATTCCTTCCTTCATCGTAAAGGTTGGAGATGTGATCGAAGTAAAAGAAAAATGCAAAACCAATGCAAGATTTAAAAGTGTTCAGGAAACAACGGCTGGCCGTATGGTTCCTGCATGGCTTGATGTTGACCATGAGAATTTACGTGGTACTGTTAAAGAGTTACCAACAAGAGATGAGATTGATGTTCCAGTGAATGAAATGCTTATCGTCGAGTTGTACTCCAAATAATTGAAAGTCTGTTGATAGAAGCTGGCTTTCGCCCGGGGGCGTTATGCTTCCGGGCAAGGTTTGAGTATAAGACCCTCGATACAAAATACCCAAAAGGAGGGGCTATTAGTGTTCGATTTTGAAAAACCAAACATTGAGATTGCTGAAATCTCAGAAGACAAAAAATATGGCAAGTTTGTAGTTGAACCGCTTGAAAGAGGTTATGGCACGACTTTAGGTAATTCCTTAAGAAGAATCATGCTTTCTTCCTTACCGGGCGCTGCAGTCAGTCAGGTAAAAATCGACGGCGTTTTGCATGAATTCAGTTCTATTCCTGGAGTTAAGGAAGATGTGACTGAGATCATTATGAACATCAAGAGCTTATCTATTAAAAACAACAGCGATACCAACGAGGCAAAGGTTGCATACATTGAGTTTGAAGGCGAAGGTGTTGTAACTGCTGCTGATATCCAGGCTGATCCCGATATCGAGATCATGAACCAGGATCAGGTTATCGCTACGCTTAGCGGCGGCACAGACAGTAAGTTCTATATGGAACTTACTATCACAAAGGGCCGTGGTTATGTGAGTGCAGACAAGAATAAGAGTGAAGATTTACCGATAGGTGTGATTGCTGTTGATTCTATTTATACACCAGTAGAGCGCGTCAACATGACGGTAGAAAACACCCGAGTTGGTCAGGTTACCGATTATGATAAGCTGACATTAGATGTATTTACAAATGGAACTCTGGCACCGGATGAAGCAGTCAGCCTGGCTGCAAAGGTACTGAGTGAGCATTTGAACTTATTCATTGATTTATCTGAGAACGCCAAGACTGCAGAAGTTATGGTGGAGAAGGAAGACAATGAGAAGGAAAAAGTTCTGGAGATGAACATTGATGAACTGGAGCTTTCTGTCCGTTCTTATAATTGTCTCAAGAGAGCCGGAATCAATACGGTAGAAGAACTGTGCAACAGAACTTCTGAGGATATGATGAAGGTTCGAAACTTAGGCCGCAAGTCTTTAGAAGAAGTGTTGGCAAAGTTGAAGGAATTAGGCTTACAGCTGAATCCAAGCGATGATACCAATGCATAATTGATTCGCTTAGCAGTTGATTTATGGAGATTAAGCACTGATACAGTAAGACCGAAGAAGCATGTATCCGTGTTCCACAAATGGAGGAATATTGAGATGGCAGGATATAGAAAACTGGGAAAAACTTCCAGTCAGAGAAAAGCATTAATCAGAAGCCAGGTAACCGCATTAATCTATAATGGTAAGATCGTGACAACAGAAGCAAGAGCAAAGGAAATCCGCAAAGTTGCAGAAGGTCTGATTGCTCTGGCAGTTAAGGAGAAAGATAACTTCGAGACTGTTAAAGTTACAGCTAAGGTTGCACGTAAAGATAAAGACGGCAAGAGAGTAAAAGATGTTGTAAACGGCAAGAAAGTAACTGTTTATGATGAAGTGGAAAAAGAGATCAAGAAAGATCTTCCTTCCAGACTTCATGCAAGAAGACAGATGTTAAAGGTCCTTTACGATGTAACAGAAGTTCCGTCTGAAGCTGCAGGAAGAAAGAAGAATACAAAGTCTGTTGATCTTCCAAAGAAGCTGTTTGATGAGGTTGCACCAAAGTATGTATCCCGCAACGGTGGTTACACACGTATCGTTAAGATCGGCCAGCGTAAAGGTGATGCAGCGATGGAAGTAGTTCTTGAGCTTGTATAATTAATATTAATATCCCGGTATGGAAGCAATTCCTTATCGGGATTTTTTATTCCTCCCAATAGTTAAGAAACGCAAGAATAAAGAAAGAATATCGTAAGTTGACGGACAATTGCTTTCAGGGCTATAATGTAAATTGTAGAATATTATGGTTCTATTGTTAAAATGCGCTAAAATAAAATCGGGAGGTATTAAGTATGAAGCGTTTAAAGAGACTGGTGACTTTCGTCTCTGCATTGGGGGTATTGACGGCAAGCATACCATTTACGACAATGGCAGCTACCGTAAAAACCATAACGTCTGTAACGATTAACGTAGGGTTGGAAGAGATATCCAATGGAGACACTCTGCCTTCTGAAACTTCTTTTTCTACCACATCGGAAAGCGGCAATTACGTTTACACCAACAATAACAGATATGAAGTGTCAGACCTGGATTGGATTACATCTGACAGCAAGGAAATGAAAATTGGATCTGAACCGAAGATGAAGGTTACGCTGCATGCTACGAATGCTGATGAATATGCATTTAAAGGCGGTTATCAGTCGAGCAATATTACGATCAAGGGCGGCACCTATGTTTCCTCAAACCGTTCTGGTACAGATACATTATATGTAACATTTACTTTTAAACCGATCAAGGGAACCTATGATTCTCCGGAAGATGCTTACTGGAAGGATTCCGGCTACGGGAATGCCAAGTGGAGTGAGCCGGAGAATGGATCTGGTGCTTATGACGTATATCTGTATCGAGGCAGCACGATTATTAAAAAAGTTGAGAAACTGAAAGCCACCACTTATAATTTCTATCCTTATATGACCAAGGAAGGTACCTACAGCTTTAAAGTACGTACGGTACCGTACAGCAGTACTGAGGATAAACATGGAAAAAACAGTGACTGGACGGAATCTGATGAGGTATATGTGCCCAAAGAAAAGGTATCAGACGGCAGCGGACAGGATAGCGGGACGGCATCCACCGGAGCCGTAGGCTGGATCAAGAATGGTAACTCCTGGAGTTACCGCTATCCTGATGGAACCTACTTAAAGAATAACTGGTCTAAAATCAGTGACAAGTGGTATCTTTTTGACGGCAATGGTACAATGCTTACCGGCTGGCAGCAAAAAGGAGACAAAACCTATTTCCTGAATAATGACGGAGCAATGCTGACAGGCTGGTACAAATCCGATAATAAATGGTACTATTTAAATCCTTCCACTACAAACGGAGTTGAGGGTGCATTGATAACTGGCTGGATTTCCTACAATAACAAGTGGTATTATGCTGATTCCAAGGGCATCATGCAGGAAGGCTGGAAGCAGATCGATGGCAATTGGTTCTATTTTTATCCAGGTGATGGCTCAAAAGCAGTGAACACCACCATCAGTGGTTTTGCAGTGGATGGAGAGGGAATCTGGAGAAAGTAGGGAGAAAGGAAGTAGATATTGATGAATTGGAGAAAAGGGAAAGGAATATGGTTTCTGCTTTTATGCATGATCATGATTCTTGGAACCGGAATAACAGCATCAGCGTCAGGCAGCTTAAGGATCTACGTGGAGAATGGCAGTAAGAGTTCCTGGACGGAGGGAATTAATGTTCCCACTGTAAAAGTGAATTATTCGGAAGAAAGCCCCGACTGGAGCAAGAAAGAGGATCAATGGGAGCCTGGAAAGAAAGTAAAGGGGACCATTCGGGTATCCGGTTCTTATGAGAGATCGGATTGCACCGTGAAAGGTGCAAATCTGCTTTCTGTGAACAGTGAAGACGGGGAGACTGTCATCACCTTCTCATATGTTCCGGTTGCAAAACTGGAATGCCCGGAAAAGGCAGGCTGGAGCGATGCTGCAAAAACCAAAGCCTCCTGGAAGAAGGTGCCGTACGCTTCCAGATATCAGGTAGTCCTGTATCAGGAAGGCGGTATCTGGATTAAAAGCCTGACCACATCTTCCACATCAGCAGATCTTCTTCCTTATATGAGCAGTGGTTATAAATACTTCTACACAGTGAAAGCCATCTTAAAGGATTCATCGGAAGAGGATTATTTAAAAGAAGGAGATATCACTACTTCTGATGATTCTGTAGTGCAGGAACTGGGCGAGACGTTAGGTGTATGGGCAACTTACCAGGAAGGTAAGAAGTACCGCGGAGAAGACGGCAACTATGTGACTGACGGCTGGAAGATGATCAGCGGTAAATGGTATTATTTTAAGCAGGATGGCTATGCTGTAATCGGCTGGCAGAAGGTTGATGAGAAATGGTACTATATGGACGCAGAAGCTGTAATGAAGACCGGCTGGCAGGAACTCAATGGAATATGGTACTACTTTAATACTGACGGAGATATGGCGACCGGATGGATTCAGCCGACTCCAGGCAAATGGTATTATCTCAACGGAGACGGAAGCTTGGCTATGAATACAACGGTGGATGGAAGTTATAAGGTTAATGAATCAGGCTTATGGATACAATAAAGCAGATAGATGGTATGGATGGAAACATCTGTACCATCTATCTGTTTTTGTGAGGAAAAACTATATTTTCACCAATTCTTGCTTTTAATCCTGTGTTTTTGCAAAAGATACTTACCGATGCTTGACTGTTATGCAATATTCAACTAAAATTATGTGGCATACGGATGTATCACTTTTTAAAGAAAGGTTTACTATGGGAATAATTAAAACGTCTAAACTGATATTTGATTATATCAGAAAAGATGAAGAAGAAAATATTGAAGAAATTAAACGTGCCATCGACGGTGTGAGCCTGGATCTGGAAAAGGGCCAGTTCATTGCGGTCCTTGGCCATAATGGATCTGGTAAATCAACCTTTGCAAAACAGCTCAATGCCATATTGCTGCCTACCGAAGGTACGGTATGGATTCAGGATTTAGATACTTCCAGGGAAGAGAATCTCTGGGAAGTCCGCAAGAAGACAGGAATGGTTTTTCAGAATCCGGATAATCAGATCATTGGAAATATTGTAGAAGAGGATGTGGGATTCGGCCCTGAGAATCTTGGTGTGCCTACAGAGGAGATCTGGAAACGGGTGGACGAGAGTTTAAAAAGCGTGGGAATGGCTGCATACCGCTTAAAGTCCCCTAACAGGCTGTCTGGTGGTCAGAAGCAGCGGGTTGCCATAGCAGGTGTAATGGCAATGAGACCTCAGTGTATCGTATTAGATGAACCTACAGCCATGTTAGATCCTAACGGACGCAAAGAGGTGGTTAAAACGGTTCATGAACTGAACCGGAAAGAGGGAATCACGGTTCTTCTTATCACCCATTACATGGAAGAGGTAACAGGTGCTGACAGAGTGATCGTTATGGATGAAGGCAGAGTAGTCATGGATGGTACGCCCCGTGAGATATTCTCTCAGGTGGAGAAGCTTAAATCCTACCGGCTGGACGTTCCCCAGGTTACAGAGCTTGCTTATGAGTTAAAACAAAAAGGTCTTGATCTGCCTGATGGGATATTGACACTGGATGAGCTGATGGAGAACCTTCTACCACGGTTTGCAGAACGTTTTCCCGGAAAAGTGATTCTGGAGAACGGAGGAAGCCATGGCAATTAAAGCAGAGCGTATCAATTATATCTATGGAAAAGGGACAGCCTTTGAGCAGCATGCATTAAAGGATGTGAACTTAGAGATACAGGATGGAGAATTCGTTGGGTTAATCGGTCATACCGGTTCCGGAAAGTCCACCCTAATCCAGCATTTAAACGGACTGCTCCGTGCAACAGATGGAAAACTATATTATAATGGAAGTAATATTTATGATGACGGCTATGACCTCAGGGCTTTGAGAAGTCATGTAGGACTTGTGTTTCAGTATCCCGAACATCAGCTTTTTGAAATTGATGTATTTACCGATGTCTGCTTTGGACCTAAAAATCAGGGGCTGAACAAGGAAGAAACGGCCAAACGGGCGAGAGAAGCACTTACCATGGTAGGTCTTGATGAAAGTTACTATAAACGTTCTCCCTTTGAACTTTCCGGAGGTCAGAAAAGGCGTGTTGCAATCGCTGGTGTTCTCGCCATGAATCCGGATGTTCTGATTCTTGATGAGCCCACAGCCGGTTTGGATCCAAAAGGGAGAGATGAGATTCTGGATCAGATCAGCAGGCTTCATAAGGAACGGAACATGACTATTATTTTAGTCTCTCACAGCATGGAAGATGTGGCCCGGTATGTAGACCGGATTCTGGTCATGAATCATGGAGAAAAGGTATTTGACGATACACCAAAGGAAGTGTTTCAGCATTATAAGGAACTGGAAGCAATGGGACTGGCAGCTCCTGAGATCACCTATGTGGTTCAGACACTGAAATCCCACGGTGTTCCCATTGATACCAGCATTACAACAATAGAAGAAGCCAGAGACGAGATTTTAAAGCTTCTGGGAAAATAGACAGGGAGATATTATGCTGAAAGATATTACATTAGGGCAGTATTATCCGGTGGAATCCATTCTTCATAAGCTGGATCCCCGGACAAAGCTGTTTGGGACCATGGTTTTTATCATATCCCTATTTATTGCAAATGATATCTGGGCTTATGTAATAGCTACTGTGTTTCTTGCAGCGGCCATAAAGCTCAGTAATGTACCTTTTAAGTTTATGGTCAGAGGCTTGAAGGCGATTGTATTTCTGCTTCTGATCAGCGTCAGCTTCAATCTGTTTCTCACACCCGGCAAGGCAGTTCTGGCTTTGGGATTTTTAAAGATCACAAAGGAAGGAATTATGGTGGCTGGTTTTATGGGAATCCGGCTGATTTATCTGGTGGTTGGATCTTCCATCATGACTCTTACGACCACTCCGAACCAGCTGACTGACGGTCTGGAGAAGAGTCTTGGATTCTTAAACCGTTTGCGTGTACCGGTGCATGAGGTATCCATGATGATGTCCATTGCGCTGCGTTTCATACCGATTCTGGTGGAAGAAACTGATAAGATCATGAAGGCACAGATGGCAAGAGGTGCGGACTTTGAGACCGGGAATCTGATTCAGAAAGCGAAGAATATGATTCCTCTTCTGGTGCCTCTTTTTATCTCTGCGTTCCGCCGTGCCACAGATCTTGCCATGGCGATGGAAGCCAGATGCTACCGGGGCGGAGAAGGGCGGACGAAAATGAAGCCGCTTAAGTATGGAAACCAGGACAAAGTCACGTATCTGGTATATTTTATTTACCTTGCTGTCATCATAGGTCTCCGGATCCTGAGAGTGCAGAGCTTTTAAGAACAAAGGAGGATTTATGAAACGGGTTAAGATGATCGTTGCCTACGACGGAACCAATTACTGCGGCTGGCAGATCCAGAACAATGGAATCACCATTGAGGAGGTTTTAAACCGCACTCTGACAGACTTATTAAAGGAGCCGGTCACTGTAACAGGTGCCAGCAGGACAGATTCCGGAGTGCATTCGGAGGGAAATGTGGCAGTTTTTGATACAGAAAACCGAATGCCTGCAGACAAGATTTGTTTTGCCTTAAATCAGAGGCTGCCGGAAGATATTCGGGTGCTTCACTCGGAGGAAGTTCCGGGTAGTTACCACCCCAGGAAGCAAAACTGTGTTAAAACTTACGAGTATAAGATTATGAATCGGAAGATCGAAATTCCGACCATGCGGCTGTACAGCTATTTCTGTTACTTCCCCCTTGATGTGGAAAAGATGCGGGAGGGCGCGGCCTGTCTGATCGGAGAACATGATTTTAAAAGCTTCTGCACGGCCAGAGGGCAGGCAGAGGAAACGGTACGGACCATTTACAGTCTGGAGGTTTTAAAGACTGATGATCTTATTACAATCCGGATTAAGGGCAATGGATTTTTATATAATATGGTAAGAATCATTGCAGGAACACTGATGAAAGTGGGCATGGGAGTTTATCCTCCCGGGCATGTGGAGGAGATTTTAGACGCCAGGGACCGGAATGCAGCGGGACCGAAGGCTGCGGCGAAAGGTCTTACCCTGGTGAGCCTTGAGTATGAAAAAGAACTTGAGAAAGAAATTAAGGGTGAAAATAAGGAGTGGAGTTATACTCTGTATCAGGATCGGATTGCTTCTCATAAGGAAGCAGGTCTGGTGATCCACAGATGCAGGGAAGAGGATTTTGAACGGCTTCTGATCCGTGTCGTGCATCAGGCGGTAAGAAACGGAGCTCGTACTGTTTTGGTAAAGGACGAAGAACAGGAAGGCCGGATTATTACAGGCAGGGCATATGGATTTTACAGCTTTTCACCTGACGAATCAGGAAATGGATGGATGGTAACTGGAAACCAGTCAGCAAAGCCTTGATTTTAAAGGAAAAAACCCCTGCTTTTACAGGAAAAAAGGTTGACACACAGGTCAAAATGTAATATAATGTATAACTGTGACGTTAGACGAAAATGTTCAAGCCAAGCCCCGGAATGAGCATTTTGTAATATAACTTTTGGAAAGTTGTTTTCAGCTTTTCGAGAAAAGGTGCCGCTTTTCGCGCCGTCTATCCGGTTATGAAAACATGTTTTCGTAATATGGAAATGCTTAAAAACACCATAATTTACAGGAGGTTGTCCAATGAAGACTTTTATGGCTAGTCCAGCAACAATTGAAAGAAAATGGTACGTAGTTGACGCTACAGGATATACATTAGGACGCTTGGCTTCAGAAGTAGCTAAAGTATTAAGAGGAAAGAACAAACCGATTTACACACCACATATGGATTGCGGTGATTATGTAATCGTAGTGAACGCAAATAAGATTGAAGTTACCGGTAAGAAGTTAGATCAGAAGATTTACTACAGCCATTCTGACTATGTTGGCGGTATGAAAGAAACAACTTTAAGAGAAATGATGGCTAAAAAGCCTGAAAGAGTTATTGAATTAGCAGTTAAGGGAATGCTTCCAAAGGGACCTTTAGGAAGAAGCATGATAACAAAACTTCACGTATACGCTGGCGCAGAACATGATAACGCTGCTCAGAAACCAGAAGTTTTAGAATTCAAATTTTAATCAGAGGTGCTGAAAGGAGGAAGTTATCATGGCTAATGCAAAATTTTACGGAACAGGTAGAAGAAAAAAATCTATCGCAAGAGTATATTTAGTACCAGGTACAGGTAAGATCACCATCAATAAGAGAGACATCGATCAGTACTTCGGTCTTGAGACATTAAAGGTTGTTGTTCGTCAGCCATTAACAGCAACAGAGACAGTAGATAAGTTTGACGTTTTAGTAAACGTACACGGCGGTGGTTTCACCGGACAGGCTGGTGCAGTAAGACACGGTATCGCGAGAGCTTTACTTAAGGCAGACATTGAATTCCGTCCGGTTCTTAAGAAAGCAGGATTCTTAACAAGAGATCCAAGAATGAAAGAAAGAAAGAAATACGGCTTAAAGGCAGCTCGTCGTGCGCCGCAGTTCTCAAAGAGATAATATTTGCAAAATTCAAGTCCTCAGAACAGAGATGTTCTGGGGATTTTTTTTATTATTTGGCATATACTATTACTATTGACGTACAGATATCTGTACGGTATAATGAAAGTACAGAAAACTGTACCAGAGGGAGGTGCTTTTATGTTGGCAGTTAACTATACAACGTTAAGAGATAATATGAAGACATATATGGATAAAATCACAGATGACTATGAAACAATGATAGTTACAAGAAAGGATAACAAAAATGTTGTTATGCTATCTGAAGAATCCTATAACAATATGATGGAAAATATATATGTGATGGGAAATAAAAGTAATTATGATTGGTTAATGGAATCAAAGACTCAGTTAGAAAATGGAATGGTATCCACACATGATCTTCCTGAGGTAGAAGCTGATGAATAAGGTGTTTACAAAAAATGGATGGGATGATTATATTTATTGGCAGACGGAAGATAGAAAAACATTAAGAAAAATAAATCATTTAATTGAAGATATAGCTAGAAATGGGAACGAAGGAGTTGGAAAGCCAGAAGCTCTAAGTGGGAATCTAGCTGGTTTTTGGAACAGAAGAATAAATGATAAAGATCGGTTGATCTATAAAATTGATAATGAAAATATCTATATTTTGGCTTGTAGATACCATTATGGCGATAAGTGATTTTATAATGGTCATATCGTTGAACAGGGAACATTTGATGAATTTATCATAAGAACATGCAGTAAACGATTTTGTAGAGAGGATAAACTCCTCTCTACACTTATATTTTAACACGAAAACGGTTATAACTCAAGACTACAAAATTCAGCCATAAAGGAATATACTACATACATTAACGGAGGTATGTATATGGATGAGCAAAATTGGCTTGAGGTCATGAATTGGCAGCAATGGATGAAGCAGATACAGGAAACGAATCAGTATACATCAAAATATGGTCTTCAATTATCGGAAGAAGATACGAAAATTTTGATTGAAGAGAAAAACCATACGTTGAAAGCAGAGCGCAGAGTTGAATTTGATCAAAGCGTTGTACCGCAGATTATATATATCTTCTGCGATTCTGCATTTATTTCTCAGGATAACTATTTGGATACGTTGATCCGGCTCCAGGAAATTTTCTTTCTGTATAAGAATGAAATGCAGGATGAGATTACAGATGAAGAGCTGCTTAATTTTATGAAAGAACAATTTGAAGATGTTTGCTATGGAGATCTGGAATATCTGGAAAGCACTTGTCTTGAAATATTCAGCGAGGCAATCAGGGCTGGTTACAAGGGGTATAAGATTACCCAGGGTAAGGGAGAGTTTTCCAAGATAGACATTGTTCAGAGATGGGATAAAGATTTGTATTTACAAACGCTGAAAGAACTTTGCTGGAGGTAGTGCGTATGGGGGTTGAGATAGAAGAGGAGATATAATAAATGGAACCATATTACTATAGTCAGATGAATAAGCAGCAACAAAGAATCTATCAGGTCATTAAGATCGGCCTGGAGTCACTTTCACAGAGTTTTGATGTGCAAAGAATCGATGGGGCTGAGCTGAGCGATATCTTTTTTAAGTTGAGATTGGATTGTCCGGAGATATTTTATGCTTCCACATTTCAATATTCCTTTTACGATAACTCGACACTGGTAAAGATGAAGCCGGTTTATTTATTTGATAAGAATAAAATCAAAGAACATCAGGTGGCTATGACCGCCAGGGTGGAGAAGCTCGCCAGGGTGGTGAAAGATAAAAGTGATTGGGAGAAAGAACAATACATTCATGATTTTATCTGTGAAAATGTTACTTATGATAAATTAAAAAAACAGTATTCCCATGAAATCCTGGGCCCTCTGGGGCAGGGAGTGGGCGTTTGTGAGGGAATCGCAAAGTCGGTTAAGATCCTTTGTGACCGGCTTTCCATTCCCTGTATTGTTGTTATTTCAGAAAACAATTTGGAAAAGAACATCAAATACAGGCACGCCTGGAACGTGGTTCGGATAAATGGGGTGTGGTATCATCTGGATGCCACATTTGATAATACATTAGGAAAAAAAGAATTGAGGTATGACTATTTTAATCTGGATGATAAAGGGATCTTTAAGGATCATGAGCCTGTGATATATAAGGTTCCGGCATGCGGAGATGGAGATCATTTCTTCTATAAGGATAAGAAACTTTCCTTCACCAAATTAGAAGATATTAAAAAACGCTGCCAGCAGGCAATCAAAAAAGGAAAGGTCTTAACCTTTCATTGGAGAGGCGGATATCTCACCAGGGCGGTCATGGAGGAATTACTGGAAATTATTGCAGGAGCGGCCAGGGAGAAAGGCAGACACAGTCAAATTTCTATAAACTGGCCTCAGGCAATCATTCGCGTGAAATTCATTGAAGAGCAGGTGGAAGATTCTATAAAGATGGAAGACGCTTATGAAGAAGAGAATTTTGATTGATTCTATCTGATAATAATGGTAGTATAAGTAATGTAACTGGTAAATTTAAGGTTCTGGCATTCGTATAAATGCTATGGAAAGGATGATTTAATGAAAAACACAGTATCAGTTAAACTTTCTGCAAACAGGAGGGCGACTATACTGTACCCCTCCTGAATAACAAGGAGGAAAATATGAATTTTAATCAAGCAATCAGCATCATACAAGAGAATTTACTGCCGATTATTTCAGATCTATATGATTTGGAAGATTATGACATGAGACCTGTAGAAGGACACTATGGTGGACGTAATGTTATTTTTACATGTGAGAAGCTTAAATCGGAATCAAGAATTATTAGAATTGCTTTTTTACCTGACCGATCACGGGAAGATTTCCTTGCGGAACTAGAATATATAAGGTTTTTACATAATAACGGTGCAAGTGTATCCAATGTCATCGATTCTGTTAATGGCAGGATACTGGAAGAAGTCCGGTGGGCTGAGCATACTTTTTTTGTTTCGCTGTTTGACAAGGCAAGAGGTAAGATGCTGGCAGAAAATAATTACTGTTATCGTGAAGGGGTTCCCATAACTGAATATTTTTATAACTGCGGTAAGGTCCTGGGGAAAATACATCAGTTATCCAAGGAATATATACCAACTCATCGAAGGTATTCTTTTTTTGATAAATTTACTGTTGAGTATATTCAAACATTATTACCTGATTCATTATCCTTATTAAAACAGAGTATGGCTGGAATATTAGAAGAGTTGAAAGAAATTCCTCAGGATATTGATTCTTACGGGATGATTCATTTTGACTATAGTGATGGGAATTATCATATTGATTTTGATAATGGACAAATTACGGTATATGATTTTGATAATACATGCTTTGGATGGTATATGTATGATTTGGCGGAACTATGGACTCATGGTGTGGGGTGGATACAATTTGAAAAAGATGCTGATAAACGCAGACGGTTCATGGAGGAATATTTTTCAACCATTCTAGATGGATATAGGTCAGAGACAAAATTAGATGATTCAATGTTGGATAAGTTGCCATTATTTATTCAGGCAACCATTTTGGAAAACATCGTTGATGAATTTGAAACGTTAAGAAACAATAATGAAGAACCTGATTTGTTTGATAAAGAATGGTTGTATCTGACAAAATGCCTGAATGATAATATTCTGTTTAAAGGTTTTTTTCATGAGATTTATTCATGCAGCACGCCGTTTGAGTACGAGGATGTTGCAGAAATAAATTAACCCATAACAAAAAGGATAATGATGGTCATAGTGGCTGTTCATTATCCTTTTGTATGTACTTTTATTTATTATTCACAGATTAATAAAATATTTTGTCACAACTGCCAAGTTCTGGCTGTCTAATTATAGACACATAAAATTAAGGAGGAACAAGTCATGCAAAGCGAAATATTTCATTTATTTGACAGGGCAGTGGAAGGGGATAAGGAGGCCCTTGAAGGACTGATTCTAAGCATACAGGATATGATTTATAACCTTTCTCTTCGAATGCTGGGAATGCCTTGTGATGCAGAGGATGCGACGCAGGAAATTATTATTAAGGTTATTACTCAGCTCTCTGCATTTCGGAAAGAGAGTGCATTTTCCACATGGGTGTATCGCATCGCAGCCAACTATTTAATTAATTACAAAAAGTCTATGTTTGCACAGCATCAGCTCAGCTTTGAGTTTTACGGGCAGGATATTGATAATGGGTTCATTCATAACACGAATCAATTAACGCAAAACGTGGACGAGAATCTTCTGGCTGAAGAGTTAAAACATTCCTGTACCAATGTTATGCTTCAGTGCCTTGACCCGGAAAGCCGCCTGATCTATGTTCTTGGTGTTATGTTTAAGGTGGACAGTAAGATTTGCGGTGAAATTCTGGAGATTTCACCGGAAGCATACCGCCAGCGCCTGTCACGCATTCGAAAACAGGTTGGAGAGTTTTTAAGTGTATATTGTGGTTTGTCTCAGACAGGCAAATGTAATTGTAAGAAGCGTGTGGGATATGCCATACATACGAGAAGGTTAGATCCCCAGAATTTAGAGTATAGTAATATGTCCAGAGCTGATGAAAATACGATTTTAAATTTCACTCAGGCAATGGAAGAAATGGACCAGATGTCATTTGTTTTTGCACAGCTTCCAAAATACCGTTCTCCAGATGTGATCCATAAATTTATTAAAGATCTTCTGGATACCTATGCAATGAGAGTTATTGCCGGAAATGCAGGGGAGGAAATAACCGTATGAAGGAATTTTTATTGACGTTACTAATAGGTATAGCGGCAGGTGTTATTGATGTGATGCCAATGATAAAAATGAAGCTTGATAAATATTCGATTGCTTCTGCATTTATATTTTATCTGATTCTTCCATTTATCATATTTAATATTAAATTAAATGGAATTGCATGGTGGTTAAAAGGCGGAATGGTTGGATTGGGTTTAGCATTACCAGTTATCATTCTTGCGGCCAGGGAAGATAAAAAATCAACAGTGCCGATGACCGTCATGTCAGCTGTATTGGGAACAGTGATTAATACCGCAGGTCATTATTTAATTTAAAATGGTGTTTTAGAGCCGGTTTTCCTGTATTGCAGCGCGGTACTCCGTAGGGGTGGCACCTACCAATGTCCTGAATTGTTTCGTGAAATAGCTGGGGCTGGAAAAACCACAGTCAAAAGCGATTTCTGTTATGGGTGCATTTGTGGTTGAAAGCTGCTCTGCAGCTCTAAAAAGACGCCTCCGCTGAATATACTCCATCGGGCTGTAATGCAGATACCGGCTAAAGATACGCTGACATTCTCTGGTACAGATATTTGCCGTATCTGCAATTTCTTTTACCGTCATTACACTTCTTAAATTTCCGTCAATCCATTCTAACATTTGCTTCAAACGGGATTCCTGCAGAGTTGGCATTCTGCGGGAGGGCATGGTCTGATGCTTTTCCTTTGTGTATAGCAATATTTTTGACAGCGCTTCCCGAACTTCAAACTCATATCCGGATTTCTCCTTCTCACAGGCAGTAAAGGCTGAATCAAACTGCTGAAAAAAGGCTTCATCTCCTGCCTCCTTTTGAAATTTCAGAAAATCCGGCCCTACATCCAATAAGGGGCGGACATACATTGTGTCAAAGACACTTCCAGGGGTGCCGCCTATGATGCCAGAGTCAAATACAAAGGAATGATAGATACAGGGGGAAGGTACAGCTGCGGCAAAAGAATGCAGTACTCCGGTGTTAATAAAGTACCCTTCCCCCGCTTCCGCGTGATATATATTATCTCCGATCTGAATTAGCACGCTGCCCTGCAATAAAAGAAAGACTTCTAATTCCCGGTGCCAGTGGGAAGGGATACAATCAGCAATGTATTGGTGGATATCCCCTTTATTTGCATACATATTAAAAAGCTGTAAGCCTTGTTCCTGCAATTCCTTCCTGTGACAATCTGTTGAAACAAAAGTTCTGTTCCGTATCATAGAATCCCCCTCTTTTGTCGCTTTTTTTATAGTATATGACGTTTTCGTGAAAGCAGCAATGGGAATTTACGCTTATAATAAAAATAAAATATACAGATAGAATCGTGGATTTCGGGTGCTGCATCTGTAAATGATCAAAAGGGAGGATTTTCATGCAGTCGGATTACAAAAGTCGCATTCTTGATATGACAAAGGGCAGTCCGTTTCAACTGCTTCTCTATTTTTCTCTGCCGCTTTTTTTCGGAAACCTGTTGCAGCAGCTCTATAGTCTGACAGATACTTCGATCGCAGGCCATCTTTTAGGGGATGGAGCTTTGGCGCGTCTGGGGGTACATAGCTGTATGTATCTGCGAACCTGTCTTATGGGGGATCTGTGCTCTGGTTATTTTGACAGCTCCGATTGTTTATCGCAGAGAATTTGCTTTAGACAACCTCCGCTTTGGTTATCATTTATTTAAAAAGAGAAAGGGACAGATTATGATAAAAGCAGTTATTTTTGATTTGGACGGATTGATCATTGATAGTGAAGTCATTTCATATCAATTGTATCAGGAGCTATTAAATAAATATGGGTATTCCTTTACCATAGAGGACTATGCGCAAAATTACAGCGGAAAAACAGAATTAGGGAATATGGAAGCAATTGTAAAGAATTATCAGCTGCCTGTTTCTATACAGGAAGGATTAGATTTCACTCTGTCAAGGGAGAAAGAGTATTTCATAAAAGGAGTTTCATTAAAATCTGGTGTCAGAGAGCTGTTGGATTATTTAAAGAAAAATAAATATAAAATTGCTTTGGCTTCCTCCAGTACCAGAGAGAGAGCTTTGTATGCTTTGATACAACATGGAATCGAAAGTTATTTTGATGAAATGGTATTTGGTACGGAAGTAGAAAAAGGTAAACCAAATCCGGATATATTTCTGAAAGCATGTGAAAAAGTAAAAATTGATCCTGAAAACTGTCTTGTCCTGGAAGATAGCGAGGCTGGAATACAGGCTTCTTATTCTGCCGGCATTCCTGTGATCTGCGTGCCTGATATGAAAAAGCCTGCGATAAAATTTCAAAAGATGACAGAGATAATTCTGCCATCTTTACTGGAAGTGATCTTTTATTTAGATGAGAAAGCTGTAACCGTATGATTCATCCAATGCAGTATTTCGTCAACCGCTAACTGATAATTTCCGGTCTGGCAGTGCTGTTCCCCTCCCTCTGCCTCTGTAAACATCCTTGTGGAAAGACTTTTTGCATGTTTGATTTTATCTGACAGGCGGTAAAACTGGTCATTGGGGATATAATGGTCCTTTTCACCGGCAAGCAGCAGTACATGGCAGGTAAGCTTATCACATACATCCTGGGGCAGGGAGTGCTTTAATAATTCTCTGTAAAAATCATAAGGTGTTTTCGTTCCTGTTATGTACATTCCCTGCATCATCGCCCAATCGGCAATCAGGCTTTTTTTTCTGAGAAACCGAAGAATCAGGTTTGCTGTTTGCTTTTTCCTGTGCATTACAAAATATCTTACCATATATTTGAGCATAGAGGGGAATATGTTAGTCATGCAGAGAAAACCATTTTCAAGAACATCAAAAGCAGCCACTGCGTTAATTCTTGGTTCAAAAGCCGCGGCTCTGACCGCCAGATATCCGCCCCAGGAGATGCCAATCATAGTACAGGATTTTACATTATAATAATCCAGTACACAGGAAGTCGGTTTTTCCCAGTCCGCCATGAATTTCAGCCCGTTTTTTAATGTTTTTCCCTGCCCTCCGCCTTCAAACAGTATTACGGTGAAGCCATTGTTTGTATAGTCAATGATGGCAGGAACAAATTCTTCAATAAAGGAATCGTAGCCACCGCAAATTAATAAAATACTTTTTTCATTTTCACTTTTAAAATAGAGACTATGCATGTGTGAATTCATAAAGGGTATTTCGTGTATGGTATAGTTTAATTTCATTTGCCTGAATGCCAGATGAAAATAGTTACACGACTCTTCATACATATGATTTTTTTGCGGGTGATCTTCATTTAAAAAAAATTCGGCTAATCTGAAGGCATAAGCTGTACGCATATACTGGGAAGTATTCCTGTAGTAATCAGCCAGATCCGACCACACGTTATACCATGTTGTCAGGTCTTTGATGCCCCTCGTTTTTTCAATAATTTTTTCTGCATCGGCAGCTTCATCTCCATAGGCGATTATTCGGTTAATTTGAAAATCAAACTGCTGAATTCCTGTTATATTCTTTATATAAGCCATCTTTTATTCCTCCTTTTTCTAATGTGTTACAATTGACGCATATTACGAAACTTATTATAATGATCCGGTATGGACTTTACAATGGTATTGATTATTGTGTTACAGATTCATGGGAATCGTGACAGATTAGGGGAAAATTATATGAATAAAATGAATTACAGAATTGCGCTGCAATCGAGAACGATGTTGATGGATGGTTTAATTAAGCTTATGGAGACATATGATTTTTCTATGATTACCGTGACTCAGATTTGTCAGGAAGCGGGATTGTCGCGCAGAACTTTCTATCGATTATATAATACCAGGGAAGATGTTTTAGATGAATATATGAGTACGCTGGCAGAGGATTTTATTCATATGGTGGCCGACGTATCTCCTCATCACTATACTGAAGTTGCTGCGGTTTATTTTGAATTCTGGAAACAGCATGGAAATTTTTTAAATCTGCTTAAAAAGAATAAAATGCTTGAAATAATTTACCGTTTATCAGGGGAAATAGCACCGGTTATCTTTCAAAAAGTGAAGCCTGATATGAAACTCGATGACTTGACACTTTCCTATTCGTTATCTTATAGTCTTGGAGGTTTAAATGGAATGCTGATCAGATGGGTGGAAGAGGGCATGAGGCTGTCATCGGAGCAGATAAAGTCAATTCTGGAGGGCACACTTCAAATTGCGGTGATTTAATTGGCAGATAAAAGACTTGATATTATCCAACGTTGGATATATAATTGATTTAACTTTACTGGTGAGGTGCTTTCAATGGTACAATTATTTATTCTTTTCTTTTTTAACATTAAGTCTGCACATGGCTATGAAATTCAAAGGTTTATTAGTCTGAACCGTATGTCTGAATGGAATAATATAAAATCCGGGTCGATCTACTATGCAATTAAAAAATTGGAAAAAGACGGCTACATCCGCATGATTGATAAACCGGAAGAAGGTGAAAAGAAAAAGCAGATATATGAAATAACGGAAACAGGCAGAGACGTACTTAAGAAACTGGCATATAAAGAGATGTGTAAGCCTTTGCAGGGAGCAGCATCGGAAAAATTTCTTCTATATCCCATTATTGCCAGCCTGCAAAAGGAAGAAATAATACAATGTGTCGAAAAACATATCAGTGATTTAGAAGAGCAGAAGATTCGGATTAATGATTGGAGAAAAGAGAAGGAACAAAAAGCCTGTTCAATGGAAGCTATCACATTAGATTATATGATAACAACTGTAGACAGTCAGATAGTCTGGCATAAAATGATGTTAGAAAATCTGGACAATATCATTCAGGATACAAATAAGATTGTAAAGCTGATTAAAGAAACAGATTTTATGAAATATGAATGATAAGTAATTAGTCATGCACCAAAATGATTTAAGATCGTTTTGGTGTAAAAAAATTTAAATATATCCAATGTTGGATAGTAAGGAGTAAAATATGAATGTTTTGGTTATTTCGGGAAGTCCGAGAAAAAAAGACAGTTACCTCATATGCATGGAGATCGGAAATGAATTAAAGAAGTATGATTCTGAAATTGACTTTGAGTATTTACAATTGAGTGAGTCTTATATTGAGGAATGTAAGGGTTGTGGTATCTGCTTTCAAAAAAGTGAATTATTATGTCCCTGCAGAGAGGATGAGATTGGAATGATAAAAGAAAAGATGAAGAAAGCAGATGCAATCATTATTTCCAGCCCCGTCTATGCCTATCAGGTTACTGGGCAGTTAAAAAAGTTTATTGATCGTTTGTCTTATCTATTTCACAGACAGGAACTATGCCAAAAACCTGTACTTATAGTGGTAACGACAGATGGCGGGGGGAGTAAACAGGTCTGCAGGTATTTGAAAATGACGGTATCCGGCTGGGCAATGGATCTGGTTGGTGATGTACAGATAATTTCACCGATGTATTTTGAAAACAGGGAACCAAAAGGGGTTTTCAAGTATAATAAACGTACTTTTGAGAAAGGACAGAAGAAAATTAGAACCTTATCAAAAAAATTATATGAAAAAATGAGTCAGCATAACAAAAAGGCAATTACATATTATGATATATTTCTATTTAACTGCCTGCGAAGTAAAATATATACATCAGATGCAGACCGTATGTATTGGAAAGAAAAGGGCTGGATTGATGCCCCTTACTTTTATGATGTGGATTTAAATCTGATAAAACGTGTTTTTGGAATGATAATGAAGCGGCTCATTGATACACTTGGGAAAATAATATCTTCCGGAAGTTAGTCCTCTCCTCCCATCTCTGTATTACGAAAGTTGAGATTTCGATATTTCAATGGTGTCATGCCTGTTTTCTTATGAAAAATCTCTGTAAAATAGCTTTGATTTGGAAAAGCTAAAACAGAGGAGATTTCTGAAGGTGTATAGTCGGAATAAATCAGCATATTCCGGGCTGTCTCGATTTTCTTATCCTGAATATACTGGCTGACTGTCATCCCGGCTTCTTTCTTAAAAAGACGGGATAAATAGGAGGGATTTAAATCTACAAGAGACGCAAGTGTCTCTATGGTGATCCGGGTATGCAGGTTGTCCAGGATGTAGTCAATGCATGCTGAAATATGCCTGGATGTAACTTTGTTTTTCCGCAGATTCTTCATACGTTTCGCATAGTCCAGGCACATGACAGGATGAAGCGCGGCAACATCCTCCGGTTTCATGCAGCCGTCAGCTTTTAGAATATAGAAATCACTGAGACCATAGGCGGTTGACAGTTCCATTCCTCCCTCCATACAATATCTGGCGACCATAGCAGCAGTAATAGCAAAATGGTATTTTATATTTTGAAGGGAATTGACAGAAAGAGTGCCAAGTCCTTTTTTGGATAAAAGAGACTCCTGGCAGAGCTCCTTTACTTTTGCGGTGTTGCCCGATTTTATTACTGAATAGAATTCCTGCTCCTGGGTATAAGGTGCCCGTACAAGATTGTTTTCTCGTCTCACAAATTCCTGAAAAGCAAGTTCCTTTTTAATATTCATTGTTGAGATCCTCTTTATGCGGTTATTTTCTTTTGATATTATATCATGAAAACAATATAAAAGAAAAAAAAACGATATCCTTTGCCAGTAATATCAGATAGTATAAAGCTATCTGAAAGGAAAGGCAGTGAGGTTGTATGAAACTGAAAAGAGGGCTTAATTTAGGGGGATATTTATCTCAGTGTACTCACAATATGCATCATTACAGTACATTTATCGGGAAATCGGATATTGAACAGATAGCAGCATGGGGGTTTGATCATATCCGGTTACCCATTGATTACGAGGTTTTGGAAGATAAGGATGGCAATCCTATAGAAGAAGGGTATGAACTTGTCCGTTCTGTATGTGACTGCTGCAACGATAACAGACTGGATGTAATACTTGATCTGCATAAGGCATATGGCTACGATTTTAATGATGCCGGAAACAGGCAGAAGAATGACTTGTTTCACAATCCATATTTGCAGGACCGTTTTGTCAGCCTGTGGAACAGCATTGCGGCAGAGTTTAAAAATCGTGATAATGTCGCCTTCGAATTGCTGAATGAGGTTGTAGAAAAGGAAAATGCTTTGCTTTGGAATGAGCTGATCGACAAAACGGTATCAGCAATACGGAAAATTAATTCATATGTACCCATTATTTATGGAGGAATTCAGTGGAATAGCGCAAGCACATTAAAATTACTAAAAATACCAGAAGATAAGAATATTATCTTTACCTTTCACTTTTATGAGCCGCTTCTGTTTACCCATCAAAAGGCGCACTGGGTCAGACAGATGGATCCCCACAAGGATATTTTTTATCCCGAGAGCATGGATTATTACCGGTCACAGTCTGTCTCACTGGGAGAGCAGGGAGAGGCTGTCTTAAATTCAACGGCTGAGACCATGGGGAAAGAATTCTTAGAGGAGATAGTAAAAGAAGCGGTTCTGGCAGCGGAGAAGGCAGGTACTCAGCTGTACTGCGGAGAATTCGGAGTGATTGACCAGGCACCGGTTTTGGATACGCTGCGGTGGTTTCGTGATGTACATGCTATATTTGAAAAATATCAGATCGGATGTTCCATATGGACTTATAAAGAGATGGATTTTGGACTGACTGGGAAACATTATGAGGAAATCAGGGAAGATCTGATTCAATTATGGACGAAATAACGCAAAATTATTTCTCAATCCTGGTCTTGACGAATCAAAAAAAGCATGATAATATTTGTTCAATTAAATATTTGCATTACAAAGAATTATAAAATAATTCGGAGTATAAGAAAAGGCTATGAAAAGAAAGAGTAGCATTTTCAATTCCAAACAGAAAGATGCCGTTTGATGAGAGGCTCATGGATAGAAAGTGTGAATACATCTTGGAGCTGCGCACCGAACCGATTTAAGAAGTAGGCTGCGACGGAGAGCACACCGTAATCAGGTGCAAGGGTATCGCCAGGGCCGTACCCGATGAGGTAGACAATGTGAGTTGTCTATAAACTAAAGGTGGTAACACGAGAGTAACTCTCGTCCTTTTGGAAACATGAGGACGGGAGTTTTTTTATTTGATTTAACTCAGCTCTTTGTTTTCTGGATTTCTTATAGAGCATGCAAATATTAATAATAATATTACAAGGAGAGTTTGAGTTATGTTAACACCAAAAGAACAGATGCGTATGATCTGCAAAGGGGTTCACCAGTGTGTGAATGAAGAGGAGCTGCTTGTCAGACTGGAAAAATCTTATAAGCGGGAAGAACCATTGATCATTAAGTTAGGACTTGATCCTTCTGCACCGGACATTCATCTGGGGCATGCTGTAGTTTTAAGAAAGATCAGGCAGATGCAGGAGCTGGGACATCAGGCAGTTATTATCATTGGGGACTTTACAGGAAAAATAGGGGATCCGACGGGGAAATCAAAAGGCAGAGTGGCTTTAACCAATGAGAAAGTGAAGGAAAATGCACTGACTTATTGTGAACAAATATTTAAAATACTGGACAAAGAGAAAACAATGGTAAGATTTAACAGTGAGTGGCTTTCAAAGCTGAATTTTGAAGATGTCATCAAACTGGCTGCGACGTCAACGGTTGCGAGAATGCTGGAACGGGATGATTTTCAAAACCGTTATAAGAATGGTGTTCCTATCGGTATCCATGAATTTTTTTACCCGCTCATGCAGGCTTATGATTCTGTGGAAATAAAAGCAGATATTGAATTAGGAGGGACAGATCAGACCTTTAACATTCTGATGGCCCGCACATTACAGAAATCAATGGGGATCGACCAGCAAATTGCTTTATTTATGCCAATTCTGGAAGGACTCGATGGTGTGGAGAAAATGAGCAAAAGCTTAGGAAACTATATCGGGGTAAGTGAGCCGGCAGAAGTTATGTTTAAGAAGGTGATGGAAGTACCGGATGATTTGATAATCAGATATTATGAGCTGGCAACAGATGAACATCCGGATGAAATTGACAGGATAAAAGCGGAATTATCAAATGGAGCCAATCCGCGGGATATTAAGTTCCAATTAGCAAAAATTATTACAGGGCTTTACCACGAGGAGGAAGAGGTGCAAAGCGCCATTTCTTACTATGATATGGCGTTCAGTAAAAAAGCAATTCCAGATGATATCCCCATATTGCTTTTGGATCTGGAGAAAGATACAGTAAATGACAGTATTCCCGGTCTGATTGAACTGGGATATATTAAAAGCAAAAGTGAATTTATCCGTCTGATAAGACAAGGTGGAATTCAGATCAATGGTGAGAAAATGAATGAAGATGAAATAAACAATGTCCTTTTTAACGGAGATGTCATGAAGATTGGCAAAAAAAGATTTGTAAAAATTAATAAGTAATTTTATGGGCAGACCTCCCGCCAGAATTCTTGCGGGAGGTTTGAAAGTATAGATTGACGTTGCTGAAAAAATGTGCTATCTTATTTGTAATTGGAAGTGTTATTACCAAAATAACCCATTAGCGGACCTGAAAGGAGAATGTGATATGTCAGATGTATTATTTGTAAAAGAGGTAATGAATGAATAACTGAATATTGGGCATATGACAATTATGTTTAATATGCCGCCTGTAGACTCTTATATATCGCTTAACTCTGTTAAACACACGATAAGATGTGTTTTTTTTGTGCCTTTTTTTAGAAAGCCAACCGCAGTGACAGCCATAAGGGCTATTACCGCGGCATTTTTATGCCCTTTTTAACCGTTGGCAATTTCGTATGCCAACGAAAAACTGGAAGAGAGGTTGCTTTTTGAAAGAAAGAATGAAAGGTTTTATAACCGCGGTTCACAGGGAACGTTATGAAGTAAAAGTAAATGGGGAAGATTTGTATGCCAGATTAAAAGCGGGAATATATTTTATCGATCAATGCGAGGAAGAATTCCCGACGATTGGTGACAATGTGGAATTGGAGTATAATCCCCTGGGTGACTGTCTGATTATAAAGACACTGGAACGGAAATCTGCATTTTCCAGGAAAGATCCGGATGTGGGAATGGGGGAGCAGATTATCGCAGCAAATTTTGATTACGTGTTTATTTTAATGTCTCTGAACTATGATTTTAATTTAAAACGGCTGGAGCGATATTTGACCGCCTCGTGGCAAAGCGGTGGGCAGCCGGTTATTGTCCTCACAAAAGCAGACATTGCAGAAGAAACGGAAGAAAAACTGGAACTTGTAAAACAGATTGCAATGGGTACGGATATCTGCATGGTCAGTGCAGTGACAGGTGAAGGCATGGAGCAGCTAAAGCCCTATCTGGAGCCTGATAAGACTACTGTATTCCTGGGATCATCTGGAGTGGGAAAGTCCACATTCACCAATTATCTGCTGGGAAGAGAGCTTATGAAAACTGGAGAAATCAGAGAAGATGATTCAAAAGGACATCATACAACTACCCACCGTCAGCTATTTGTATTGGATAATGGGTCCAGGATTATTGATACACCGGGGATGCGGGAATTGGGAATGTGGATTGTGGACGATGGGATGGATTTCAGCTTTTCTGACATCAATGATTTAATAATGCAGTGCAGATTCAGTAACTGTACCCATAACGGAGAACCGGGGTGTGCAGTAGCTCAGGCAATGGAAGATGGTACATTGACAGAGAAAAGATGGAAAAACTACCGGAAAATCCAAAAGGAGTCTAAGTTTCAGGCGGCAAAAGAAAGCAGGCAGCAGGCTGTTGTAAGAAAGAAGAGTAACAAGAAAAAGCAGGGGCATTTTTCAAAAATGAATGAAACAGGGGGAGAATGGTAAATGAAGATTGTTAAGGCAGAAGAAGTGCATGTGGAAGAAGCGCTGAAGTTAGCAATAGTTGAATACAAAAGTGAGTGCAGGCAGATAAAACAATTGCCGGAGATTGATGTTACAAAACAGCTTAGAGAGTTGATTACCGGTTTATTCCGGAAAAACTATGGAGTCGTTGCAATGATCGGGGGGGTAATGGCGGGATATCTTGCATTTACAGGACCCATCGAGGGATTCTTCGGGAAATGCACGGGAGCCTGTTCTCCGTTGGGTGGAAGCGCCTTTTCCGGTAATGACAGGGGAAAACTATGCTCAAAACTGCTGGCAGCAGCAATGGAACAATTGATGAAAGAAGCCCAGGTTACCAGTTTTGCTCTGAGCCGGTATGCGAATGATCCTTTCGTAGACCGGTCACTGGTATTAAATGGTTTCGGAATCCGGTGCAGCGATGCGGTTATGAGTTTGAATGAGTTTAAAATAAGAGAAACATTTCACGGTGATCTTACTTTTACAGAGTTTATTGATGATGAAAAGAGGCGTATTCTTGATTTAAGATATGGATTAGTAAAGCATTTGCTGGATTCACCGGTTTTTTATCCGACTGATATCCGCCAATATATGAATCGGTTTCCCGGAGAAAAAACGCGCGTATTTGCAGCATTAAGGGCAGATGAGGTGATTGGTTTTTTAGCAATACAGGATGAAGGAGAGAATTTTATCAGTGAAACTAATTCGATGATAAACATCTGCGGTGCATTTGTGAAAGAAGAATATCGGGGTAAGCATGTGGCGTATGATCTGCTGTCTTATGTCTGCGATGTATGTAAGAGGGAAGGGTTTCAATATCTTGGTGTGGATTGTGAGACCTTAAATCCTACTGCACTCCGCTTTTGGGGGAAATATTTTAAAAACTACACTTACAGTTATCACCGGAGGATTGATGAACGAGTCATCGGATATGAAGCATATTTGAAAAAAGAGTGGATATCTCATATTTAAAATAGTACAATAGTGGATAAAGCAGGCAGATAAAGCAGAAACAGGGGGAGTTTTATAATGATTTATTTATCACAATTTTCTTTTCCTGATATAGAAGTGGAATATAGCTTCACAATGGGAGAGAAACGAACTTGCTATGATACCTTTTATCCATTTCAGATTTTGTCAAAGAATCATCTGACCAGGCTGGATTTTGAGCCGGTTACGATTTTATATGGGGGCAATGGGTCGGGTAAGACAACCGCTTTAAACGTGATTGCAGAGAAGCTTTGCCTTACTCGGGAAGCCCTTTACAACCGGTCCAATTTTTTTAAGAACTACACGGATCTGTGTTCTTATGAAGTGGAAGAGCCGGTTACACGAGACAGCCGGATTATAACCAGTGACGATGTCTTTGATTTCATGCTTAATATCAGGTCTTTGAATGAGGGGATCCATCAAAAGCGGGAAGAACTGTTTGATGAATACTTAGATTCAAAGTATTCCAGTTTTCAGATGAGATCTTTGGATGACTATGATCAGCTAAAGAAGGTTAACATGTCCCGGAGAAATACCCAGTCCCGATACATCAGAAAGAACCTGATGGGAAACGTAAGGGAGCATTCCAATGGGGAGAGCGCTTATCTGTTCTTTTGTGAGAAGATTAAGGAAAATGGATTATATTTACTGGACGAGCCGGAGAACAGTCTATCGCCGGGACGGCAGCAGGAATTATTGAAATTTCTAGAAGATTCCGCACGGTTCTTTCATTGTCAGTTTGTTATAGCAACTCATTCCCCGTTTCTGCTGTCTATGAAGGGGGCAAAAATTTACGATATGGATGAGGATCCGGTTGATATAAAAAATTGGACAGAGCTTTCCAATGTGCAGGCTTATTATCAATTTTTTAAAAAGTATGAAAAAGAGTTTCAATAAGAGACAAATCACATGAAAAATATATTGGAGAGGATAGTTATGAATATATCATATAGGAAAGCACAAAAAGAAGATGCTGATTTATTAATTCAGATTTATAATGCAGCATTCTACGACGATTACATCAGATATGGGGAATGTCCCGCTTACGGAAGGACCAGGGAACGTATGGAGGAATCCCTGAAAAAGTATCCTAAGGATATTATTTACTATGATGATATTGCAGTTGGTGTCATATCCGTAGAAGATAAGGGAAACGGAGAATATTATCTTGGCTGTCTTTGTATTATTCCTCCATACCAGGGAAAGGGGCTTGGTACTCAGGCAATTGATTATTTGCTGGGCAGTCATCCGGACTGGAATAAGATTACCTTAATTACACCGATAGATAAAGGAGAAAATGTTAGTTTCTATACAAAAAAATGCGGATTTAAAATTGATGGAAGTCAGATTGATGGAAACGTCCGGCTTGCACACTTTGTTATGGAGCGGGCATAAAAAAGGAGATGGAACCATGTATGTTTATTTAATGAAAAACGAAAAACCTCTCAATGAAGAACTTATTAAGAGTCACGTAGAGCATTTGAAAAATCTGAAAAGCCAGGGAAAACTCGTACTCTGCGGACCGTTCACCGACTATCCGGGAGGAATGGTTGTTTTCCTGGCTGAGAATATGGAAGAAGCCACTGATATTGCGAAGGCTGATCCGTTTATTTCATCAGGGTGCAAGACATTCGAGATCAGAACATTGGAGCATGCAAATGAGGAAAATAATTATCTTTTAGAAGTATAAAAAGAGATGAAAAAATCAGGCAGACAGCATATTTTGCTGTCTGCTATTTCTGGCATCTGCAGTAGTGTGAGTTTTATGCAGTTTACATAAAATCAATCAGGAATTTTCTGCGGTTTGGAGAGCGCAGTGTGCGTAAGGCCCGTGCTTCAATCTGCCTTATTCGTTCTCTGGTCACACCGATATGATTTCCCACTTCTTCCAGAGTATGGGGCATATATCCATTTAGACCAAATCTCATATTCATGACCATTTGCTCTCTCGGTTTTAACGATAACAACTGCTTTTTAATTTCTTCTTTGAGCATAGTATCGACCACACTTTCTTCGGGGGACAATATGGTTTTGTCTTCAATAAAATCACTCAAAAAGCTTGCATTATCGTCACCTATGGGAGTATCCAGTGAAATTGTTGATGCAGAATCTACCATAATCCGTTCTATTCTTTCCACAGAGAATCCTGTGATATCCGATACGTCCTGAGTTGTAAAGGAGTCCTGTTCCTGGTTCAGCTGACGCAGGGTACTATTTAACATGTTTACATCTTCTCTGTAATGAACTGGTAATCGGATTGTGCGGTCCTGCTCTGCAATTCCCCGGGTGACTGCCTGGCGAATCCACCATGTAGCGTAGGTGGAGAAACGGTATCCCAGTGTATAATCATACCGCTCAACAGCTTTCATGAGGCCAATATTTCCTTCCTGAATGAGGTCAAGCAGGGTTAGCGACTGAACATATGATTCATGCTTTTTTGCAATACTGACCACAAGCCTGAGATTCGAACAAATGAGTCTGTTTTTTGCTTTCTTGTTGCCTTGCGCGGAGAGCTGTGCAAGCTGGTATTCTTCCTCCTGGGTTAGTAAAGGTGCTTCCCCTGCCTGTAATAAATACATTTTTATGGGATCGTCTATATTTAAATCAAGTTGTTTTTCTAAAACCGCTGCATCCACATTCTGCTGTTTCGCTTCCGACATTTGGTCCTCCTGTATTCATGATAGTTCCTGTTCGTAATCGCTGCCTGTACCTCTTTTTATAAATAAAACACAGAGCCTGTCATGTCTTATCACAAATTGACAATCAAGGCTCTTTTTGGAAGCACCCTTATTCTATGTATCGTTATTCGGCTGCCTGTTCAGTATCCGTTGCAGCCGCATATCTTTTTTCTGTAATTCTTAAGACAATGCTGTCTGTCTCTACCTGCAGATCAATCCGGTCACTTAAGAATTCTGGAATATCTCCCACTGTTACAATTGTTCCAACAGGCTTTCCCTCTAAGTCTACAGTAACAGTATCAATCATATCTTCCGGTAAAGAAGCATATGGGATTTCCATCAGCATCTTATCCAGTACCCCGGTAACAAATTCGGCATTTTCTAAAATGACGTGTGCCAGGCTGTTTACCTTTGTCTTTGGGTCCAATGCCTGGAAATCAATATACTCAATTTTACTATCTGCAAAACATCTGCGGCTGTCCTTAATTTGTGTAATGATTGTCTGATCCTCTAATTTAAGCTGAATCTTGCTCCCCAGCCGTAGTTTACGAAGCAGTTTTTCAGCAGACTTCTCTTCCATCTGAATCGATATGGAATTAGGAAGGCTGCCTCCAAAAATGCAGCAAGGCACAATGCCTTTTCTCCGCAATTGTTTTGCCTTTAATTGTTCATTACGTTTTTCTACTGTAATAGTATCCATTGTGATCCTCCTCGTGAATTTTTTTATTGAATAAATTTGGTTGCTATTGAAAAAAGAAGGGCTTTCATGGTTTCATTATAGAATGAAATCAACAAAAGCCCTTCTTCAATAGACGGTTCTTTTTTATTCAAGTAATATAAGTATATCACATATGCCAGAGAAAAGCAAATCCATGTTGACACCAAAAAATTATGTGCTAAAATAAGGATAACAAACACAGACAAAAGCGTTGACGAGGAGGAGTACATGCGATTCCGGATGAACAGAGAGAAGATGGCTGGTGAAAATCTTCGTGATGGGAGCATGGAAGTAGCCTTTGAGCTTTGGATTGAACGGATTTGATCCCAGTAGACTTCAACGGAGATTCCCACCGTTATCAGGGGAAGCGATATCGGAAGAGATTTTTTGTCTTCCCGTATTGTATTGAGAGCAGAAAATCATTTCTGAATTTAGGTGGTACCGCGGACACGTTAATTCGCCCTAAGCATGGCTTGGGGTGAATTTTTTTGTCTGTTTTGGAGTAAAAATTACAGGAGGTATCCATCATGGATAAGAAGTATGATTTTCAAAAATCAGAGAAGCGGTTTGCAGAGTTTTGGGAAGAGAATGAAATTTACAAGTACAGACAGGGGAAGGAACGGCCGGTATATTCCATTGACACACCGCCGCCAACTGTCAGCGGGAAGCTTCATATCGGTCATGTATTTTCCTATACTCAGGCTGAAATAATTGCCAGGTTTAAACGTATGCAGGGATTTGATGTATTCTATCCGCTGGGCTTTGATGACAATGGGCTTCCCACAGAGCGGCTGGTGGAGCGGGATAGGAAGATCCGGGCCGGACAGTTGCCCAGAAATCAGTTTCGGAATGTTTGTGTGGAGACGATTGAGAAGTATGAGAATGATTTCACAGAACTTTTTAAAAAACTGGGATTCAGCGTAGACTGGGATTTGAGTTATCAGACAGTCTCTTCACTGTCCCAAAAAATTTCCCAGAGATCATTTCTTAATCTGGTAAAAATGAAAAAGGCGTACAGGAAGGAGTCACCTGTTTTATGGTGCACCCAGTGTCAGACCTCCATTGCACAGGCGGAGCTGGAAACCAGAGATTTAGAATCCAGCTTTCACTATCTGAATTTTAAAACGTCTCTGGGAGATTTACTGATAGCAACAACCAGACCGGAGCTTTTATATGGCTGTGTATGCGTGTTTGTTCATCCTGAGGATGAAAGATACCTTAAATTCATTGGAGAGACAGCCAGAGTTCCCTTATACGGCTTTGAGATACCGATTATGGCAGATGAAATGGTTTCCATGGAAAAAGGAACAGGTGCTGTTATGTGCGCAACCTTTGGAGACACGGCAGATGTTTCATGGTACCAGACATATCATCTTCCTTATAAAAAGGTAATTCTCCCTGACGGAACCATAAGCGGAGAGGTTCCCTATATAGGGGGAATGGAAATCAGCCTGGCAAGACGGACCATAGTGGAAGAATTAAAAAGCAGGGATCTCCTTGTTAAGCAGGAAGCAGTCTCTCATAGCGTTGCAGTTCATGAACGGTGCGGCAGTGCAGTAGAGATCATTTCTTCCAATCAATGGTATATCGATGTATTGTCTGAAAAGGACAGATTTTTAAAGGCAGCTGATGAGATCAGCTGGCATCCGGCTCATATGAAGAAACGATATCAGATATGGGTGGAGAATTTAAAATGGGACTGGTGTATTTCCAGGCAGAGGTATTTCGGAGTTCCATTCCCGGTCTGGTATTGTAAAGATTGTAAAGAACCTGTCTTTGCAGAGGAAGACCAGCTGCCGGTAAATTCAATGGAAGAAATGCCCCGCAAGGCATGCAGCTGCGGATGCAGGCAGTTTCTGTCGGAGGAAGCTGTTTTTGATACCTGGGCAACATCGTCTATGACCCCTTTCATCAATGCCGGATATGGAGAAAGCTATGACAGAAGCAGGGAAATTCTGCCCATGGGAATGAGAAATCAGGCTCACGAGATCATTCGTACCTGGGCTTTTTATACTATTGTAAAAAGCCTCTACCATACTGGGGAAATTCCCTGGAAGGATATTATGATCAGTGGGTTTGTACTGGCAAAACCTGGGGAGAAGATCAGTAAATCCAAAAACAATGGATCAGAATCACCTCTGGCCCTTATTGAAATGCATTCGGCTGATGCAATCCGGTATTGGGCCGCCAGCAATAAGCTTGGAACGGATACATTTTTCAGCGAAGATGAAATGAAGGTATCCAGAAGATTTTTGACAAAGCTTTACAACGCGGCAAAATTTGCAGTCTTACAACTGGGAGATTATGAAAAGAAGGAAGAGTTTAATCAGGAGATGCTGCTCCCTATTGACCGGTGGATGTTGGAACGTGTAATTGAAACCACCGGTGTTGTAAAGGCGCTTTTAGACGAATTTGAGATCGGTCAGGCAAGGCATGAAATTGATGAACTGTTCTGGAAGGATTTTTGTGATTACTATATTGAAATTGTGAAGGAACGCCTCTATCAGCCGGAAAAGCATGGCGTAAAGGAACGATATTCCGGCCAATATGCTCTGTATCACAGCCTGCTTGGTATATTAAAGCTGTATGCTGTTTATACGCCTTTCATAACAGAGTATATTTACCAGGACTATTATCGGAGCCATGAGAAAAACCTGTCGATTCACCAGATGGTGTGGGACAGGAAAGAAGCCAATAAGGCTTATCTGGAATTTGGGGATCAGGTAAAAGAGCTGATTGGGGCGGTTCGCAGAGAAAAGACAGAAAAACAACTGTCTATGAAAGATGAAATACCAGAAGTAATTATAACCAGCCCAAAAAGATTTCGGGAGTTTTTTAAAGATACCCAGTTGGATATCCAGGCCTGTACCGGCGCGAAAAAAATTATTTTAAGGAGCTGAATGATTCAGAGAAAAGTTTGAGGTTGCGTGAATTCTCCACCCGCTGTATTCTTATCTGTATAGTATTAGAAATGGAAAGGTGATGCCGAAATGGAACGGATGGAGGATTTTTTCGCGGCACGGGTTGACGGATATGAGGAACACATGCTTTCTGGTGTAGAAGGATGTGAGCAGGCGTATGCTCTGGTCCCATCTCTTCTCCCTGTATCATGCAGTAATTTACTGGATCTGGGGTGCGGAACAGGCCTGGAACTGAAACAGATTTTTAAAAGATTTCCGGATCTTTCTGTCACGGGGATTGATTTAACCAGGGAAATGCTTGATCAATTAAAACGTAATTTTCAGGACAGGAAAATTAATTTAATATGTGGAAGTTATTTCGATGTTGATTTGAAAACGGAAGAGTATGACAGTGCAATATCTTTTCAGACAATGCATCATTTCAGCCATGAAGCAAAGATTGGCTTATACCGGAAAATTTTTAGCGCCCTGAAAGATCATGGACTCTACATTGAATGCGATTACATGGTTGAGAATCAGGATGAGGAGGATTTTTACTTTGCCGAAAATAAAAGGATCAGAAAAGAGCTGAATATTCCTGAAAGGGAATTTTATCATTATGATACACCCTGTACTGTCACAAATCAGATTGCAATGCTAAGTCAGGGCGGATTTGACAGGATAGAATCGGTATTCCGCATGGGAAAGACTACGATTCTTGCTGCGTATAAATAAGAGGGCACGAAAAGCGATTGACAGATATTGCCAAATAGAGTAATATCAGATTATTATAAAGAAAAGAGAGGTATGTGTATGTTATGTGTGTCAGTATTGGAGATCGCAACTAATTAAATAGTTGAAAAGGAAAGACGAAGAAGCTTTACGTGATTAGTCTGCCCTTTTTCGGCTACTATGCCGATAAATCTGCCTTACTGAATGCTTGACTTTTGCACTGCGAAAGCTCATACCTTCCAAATATATGTCTGTAACAGACGGACTTTTTGAAAGCATAACGGTAATGTTATGCTTTTTTTGTACTTTTTTGTGAAAGCTGTCTGGGAGCAGGTCTTATTTGAGATCGCAAAAGCTTATGCCTGTGGGGCAGATGAATCGGTGGTCATTTTTATTTATTAAAAGGGGAAAAGACATGGATATCATTCAAACTGCAGGATTAACAAAGAATTACAGAAGATTTAAGAAACAGGCGGGTATTATAGGAAGCATTAAGGGGCTTATAAGACGGGAATACGAAGTGAAACAGGCAGTGAGCAATTTGGATCTTACGATCAGGGAAGGCGAGTTTGTGGGGTTGATTGGTCCCAATGGAGCGGGAAAAACAACTTTGGTTAAAATGCTTACGGGAATCATTGCGCCCACTAACGGAATCTTAAGTGTGTTGGGGTATTATCCCAACGATTTAGAGCATGAATTTAAACAGCAGTATGCTGTCGTTATGGGGCAGAAGAGCCAGCTGTTTTTTGAACTGACTGTGGAAGATACGCTTCGGCTGTTCAAAGAAATCTATGGGTTGCCGGAAGAGGAATACCAGGCTTCCAGGAATTACTTTGTAAATCTGTTTCAGGTACAGGAGCTGATGCATGTACAGGTCAGGACACTGTCTCTTGGGGAACGTATGAAGATGGAGCTGATTGCTGCACTGCTTCACAATCCGAAGATTATTTTCTTAGATGAACCGACGATTGGGTTAGATGCAGTGGCATCCAAACAGATCCGGGGATTTTTAGCGGAAATTAATGAAAGAAAGGGGACTACGATTATACTTACCTCCCATTACATGGAGGACATCAAGGCATTGTGCAAACGGTCAATTGTTATCAATCATGGATGTAAAATTTATGATGGTGATACAGAGAAGCTTTTTGAGCGGTACCAGAAGTATAAAAAGATAACAGTTGCATTTCAGGAACCAACTTCACTTCCAAAGCTGGAGTCTGAAGCACGGATTATGGAACAGACACCTTATAAGAAGGTAATTATGGTACCGAAAGAAAATGCCGCAGGTTTACTGGGAGAACTTATGAGTTTAATGCCCAGTGATATATCAGTGGAAGAGGAGGAAATTGGAACTGTGGTGGAGAGAATTTATCAGGAAGGGGGAAACAGACTTGCGTAAATACCTGGAGATTATTAAAATTTTTATAAAGACCCAGCTAGCCTGGCGGGGAGATGCGGTGATTCAGACTCTGTTTACTCTGACAAAGATTTTATTTGCCTGTCTGCTATGGGGAATGATATTTAAGGACCGGGATGAGGTGGCCGGGTTTACCATTAACAGCATGCTGTCTTATTATATCATCAGCTCTTTTCTCAGACAGCTGGATATGTCTTCCCGTGTGAGCGGTGAGATCAGCCAGAGGATCAGGAATGGGACCTTTTCCAAATATATGGTCCTACCTGTAAATATACAGGGGTATTTTATTTCCATGGAAATGGGAATCGTGCTTTTTTATCTCTTTCTGGATTTCATGACATCAATCTTATGGATTTTCGTATTTCGTATCAGGTTAGTATTTGTGTCAGACCCTGCTGCGCTGCTGGGAGCAGCGGTTTTGATTCTTCTTGGGCTCTTTTTCATGGTTCAGTTAAATTATTATCTGGGTCTGCTCACCTTGAAATATGAGGAAATAGGAACATTTCTGATGATAAAAGACAATCTGGTGGCTTTTGTTACTGGAAGCATTATTCCACTTGCTTTGCTGCCGGAAGGGTTTGTCACGGTTATGAAGGCGTTTCCATTTTATTATGTGACATATCTGCCTTCCATGCTGCTCATCGGAAGGCTTAAGGGAGAACTGGGAATGGGACTACTGGTTCTTTCCTGCTGGTGCGTAATTCTACAGGCAGTCATTCATGTTACATGGCATAATTACAGGATTAAGTATGATGGGGTGGGGATATAATGGACAGAATGAAAAGAAATTTACGGGTGGTCAGAGTATTAATAGATATGCGGCTTCAGAATTTGATGATGTTCCGGCTCAGTTTTTTCGGACCTTTTTTTGTTGACAGCTGTGTGTTCCTGATTCAGCTGTGTGTGTTTCAGGCAGTTTATTCCAATGTGGACCGGATCGGAACATGGGGAAAGGGCCAGATGATTCTTTATATTGGGACATTTTCCATGATCAATGCTTTAAATATGGTGATATATTTTTTCGGGATTAATAATATCCCGGATAAAATCAAGAATGGAGATATGGATTTATATCTGACGAAACCGGTAAGTCCTTTGCTGCGGCTGACCTTTGAACGGATCAATCCGGGGTCTGTTCCTCTCCTTCTCTTAAGCGGAATAATCATTGCTTATGGGATGAAAGAGGGCGGAATAAAGGTCACTCCTTTTCTGGTACTGGGATATGTGTTCTGGGTGGCGGTAATGACCGTGTTATATTATCTGGTTGAAGTATTGATCCGCTCCCTTTCGTTTTTTATCTTATCCAGTGGAAATGCAGTGATACTGGAAGAGGCAGGACTTACCTTATGTATGCAGCTGCCGGGAATTGTATTTTATGGGTTTTACAAAGTGATTTTTTATATGATTCTTCCTTATGGGATCATGGCAACCCTGCCGGTTCAGTTTCTCACAGCAGAGCTGACTGCAGGAGGTGCTGGGTGGGGAATATTGGTTGCAGTGGTTTTTACCCTGCTGACGGCTTTTGTGTGGAAGCAGGGAATTCGGCGTTATAACAGCGCAAGTTCGTAAAAGGAGAAATGAAAGGTGAGAGACAGTTATGTGTTAAGAATAGGATATCAGGATGACGAAAGGGCAAGGAAAAGTTTTAACCGGCTTGCAGGGCAGATATTCGGCCTGGATTTTGAAAAATGGTATCAGAACGGTTATTGGAAGGACAACTATATTCCTTATTCGATTCTGGAAGGGGATGAGGTACTTGCAAATGTTTCGGTAAGCCCCATGTTATTTTTAGAGAATGGAGTGCCGAAGCATTACATACAGCTGGGGACGGTAATGACCTGCAAAACCTGCAGGAATCAGGGACTGATCAGACAGCTGATACAGGAAATCCAGAAAGATTATGATGGAAAGACAGACGGATGGTTTTTATTTGCAAATGAAAGTGTACTGAATTTTTATCCGAAGTTTGGTTTTAGAAGATCCGATGAGTTTGAATATGCAAAAGATGTGATCATTGATGCGGAGGCAACTGCGGTAAAAGTTCAGATAGAAGAAAAAGATGAGCTTATAAGGTTTAGGCAGAGTATGAAAGAAAGCTGTCCCCAAAGCAGCCTGTGGCTGGAAAGCCATGAGGAACTTACCATGTTTTATGCGCTGGACTACATGAGAAAAAATATATATTTCCTGCCGGAGTACGGTGCATATGTCATTGCCAGCCTCGAGAAAGGACAATTGAATCTCCACCAGGTCTTTGCTCCCAAACAGGTGGATGTAAACCGGATTGCGGCTGCTTTTGGCAGAGAGGTAAAGACGCTGGTTCTGGGCTTTACTCCCATTGATAAACAGGGCTTTACATGCAAAAAGGCCGGGGGACATGATACAGTGCTGCATGTAAAAGGTTCAGCGTTAAATTGTATTGAGCGGGATTGTTTAAGGATTCCTGAACTGGCTCATACCTAAATATTTTTTGCTGAATGATTTGTGATGATTTTTAACTGGCTGCCATGAAAAAATTGACGGTTTTACTGACTGGTGATACAATTTCAGAATATAAGGAACAGCAATAGCAGGAGAGACCTATGGCAGCCGAATCCAATGAAACCGCTCATGTAGAAGCTTACGAGACGGCGGTTTTAATTCAAAACAAATACATGAAGAAGAGAAATAACGGAAGATACGGAAGGGAGGTTATGTGAGATGTTCGATTTGTTTAAAAAGGAAAAAACAAAACACCACAGACCTAAATTAGGATTAAAGGAATTGCTCCATTATGTGGGACCAGGGCTTTTGGTTACGGTAGGTTTTATAGATCCGGGTAACTGGGCTTCTAATATTGCAGCAGGATCGGATTTTGGATATACATTACTTTGGATGGTAACACTGTCAACCATAATGCTGATTATACTTCAGCACAATGTGGCACATTTGGGAATTGTAACAGGGGACTGTCTGGCTGAGGCAGCCCACAAGCATTTAAAACCCTGGCTTTCAAAAATTGTTCTGTCAACTGCAGTTCTGGCGGCGATATCTACGGCCATGGCGGAGATCCTGGGAGCGGCGATTGCTTTGAATCTGCTGTTTCGAATTCCTGTTAAACTGGCTTCTGTTCTGATACTGGCCCTGATCCTGTGGATGCTGTTTACCAATTCATACCAGAAGCTGGAAAAATGGATCATCGGTTTTGTCTCCATCATCGGGCTGTCTTTTATTTATGAACTGAGTATGGTGAATGTGGATTGGAATCAGGCGGTAGCGGGCTGGACAACCATCCGGTTTCCAAAGGGCTCCATGCTCATCATTATGTCAGTACTGGGGGCAGTGGTTATGCCTCATAATTTATTTCTCCACTCAGAGATTATACAAAGCAGACAATGGAATTTAGAGGATGAATCCATTCAGAAGCTTCAGTTAAAATACGAATTTGCTGATACCTTATTATCCATGATTATCGGCTGGGCGATCAACAGCGCCATGATTATACTGGCAGCCACTACATTTTTCAGTAAAGGAGAGCATGTCTCAGAGCTTGGACAGGCCGCGCAGATGTTAAAACCGCTGGTTGGCCAGGGGGCAAGCATCATATTTGCCGTAGCACTGCTGTTTTCGGGAATTGCTTCCACTACGACTGCCGGTATGGCAGGAGGTTCCATATTTGCGGGAATGTTCGGGGAGCCTTATGATCCGGACGATCCACATACCAGGTTTGGTGTGACATGGATACTGGTGATTGCTGCGTTTGTTATATTTTTGATTCGTGATCCTTTTAAAGGGCTGGTTTATAGTCAGATGCTTTTAAGTGTCCAGCTTCCGGTTACTGTATTTTTACAGATCTATCTTACATCTTCAGAGAAAGTTATGGGGAAATATAAAAATGGACTTCGGGATAAGATTTTTCTTATTGCCATTGGTGTGATATTGACAATTTTAAATATAATGCTTTTAATTGCTGTGGGAAAGGGCTGAATGTGTCAGTCAGACAGGAGAAAATTTGAAATGAATTTTTTGGGAACAGTTGTTCTGGAAACAGAGAGGTTAATAATACGTCCGTTTAGCACCGGGGACGCCCATGATATGTTTCATAACTGGGCAAACAGCAGTCATGTAACAAGGTATTTAACCTGGCCGGTACATGAGACGGAGGCGGATTCAGGTGAAATTCTTAACATATGGGTGAAGGATTATGAAGATCCTAAGAATTATAACTGGTGTATTGAGTGGAAAGAGAACCATCAGGCCATCGGCAGCATAGGGGTTGTACATATGAAAGAAGAGATTGAGGAGGCCGAAGTGGGATACTGTATCGGCGAAGAATACTGGAGACAGGGCATTATGACAGAAGCCTTAAAGGCTGTGATCCGGTTTCTGTTTGAAAAAGCTGGCTTCAACCGGGTATGTGCAAGGCATGATACCGATAATCCCAATTCCGGCAGAGTGATGAAAGCGGCCGGTATGCAGTATGAGGGTACCATGCGCCAGGCGGGGAAAAACAACAGGGGAATCTGTGACTGCACTTTATACGCTATTACAAAGGACCAATATATTAACAGTTCGTTGTTTTGAGTATTTTACCGGAATAGTAAGAAAGAAAAAAGGTATGATAATGGTAATTGCATGAAAGTCTGAAGCAATACAGAGAATTATGCGATACGAAACATAAAGCATACATGCGGGAGGTAATTTATGCAGACATTTAAAGAACTATATGAGCGCACGGTAAGTGCCGCACTGGCGGGAAATTTTGATCCGGCAGAAACAGATAATGGAAATTCTTATGATCCCAATCATCTTGACTGCCTGTTAAATCCCAGCAAGCATCCGATTGTGATTCGTACGGGTACCTGCGACTGCGGGGACGGAGAACAGAAGGAATGTCTTAAAAGGTGTCCGTTTGGAGCGCTTAAGGCAGAGGAAGACGGGGTTGTGGTTGATCCGGAATTATGTCTGGGCTGTGAAAAGTGCATTGACGGCTGTGCCAGTGAGAAGCTGACAGCCAGTACGGATATCATTCCTGCCCTCAAAGCGGTAAGAGGCGCGAAAGGGCTTGTTTATGCCATGATAGCTCCGGCATTTTTAGGACAGTTTTCCAGTGATGTCACACCTGGAAAGCTTAGAAGTGCATTAAAAGAAGTGGGATTTGACGGAATGCTGGAGGTGGCTTTATTTGCTGATATCCTGACACTGAAAGAAGCTCTGGAATTTGATAAAAATATCAAAGGCAGCGGGGACTATCAGCTGACCAGCTGCTGCTGTCCCATGTGGATCGGTATGATCCGTAAGGTTTACCATCAGCTTCTGCCTCATGTACCCGGTTCTGTGTCTCCCATGGTTGCCTGCGCTAAAGTGATAAAAGTACTCCATCCCGATGCATTAACTGTGTTCATTGGTCCGTGTCTTGCGAAAAAAGCAGAGGCAAGAGAAAAGGATTTAGCCGGTGCAGTAGATTATGTTCTGACATTCCAGGAAGTGAAAAATATTTTTGATGCACTGGGAATTGACCCCGCAGCGATGGAAGAAAGTGAAAAGGATCATTCCTCCAAAGCCGGACGGATCTATGCAAGAAAGGGCGGAGTCAGCGAAGCAGTGGAGAATACCTTAAAAGCCATCAGCCCTCAGAAGGAAATTCAGATTAAGACCAAACAGGCGGATGGAGTTCCCGGTTGCAAAAAAATGATTCAGGATATTATGGATGGAAATATTGATGCCAACTTTTATGAAGGTATGGGCTGTGTGGGCGGCTGCGTAGGCGGACCCAGATCCATTCTGGGAAGAGAAGAGGGAACCGGACTGGTAAACGAATATGGGGAAAAGGCCACATATCAGCATCCGGCTGAAAATCCTTACGTAATTGAGCTGCTTCACCGTTTAAATCTTGACACCATTGAAAGCCTTTTGGAGGAGACGGATTTATTCAGCCGTGATATTACATGATTTCAGAATATGGAAATAAGATCATTGACTCCCATGTGCATATGGGAACCTATGGCCCTTATGAAATAAAAATAGAGGATCTGGCAAAAGAGATGGACCGTTCCGGAGTGGCACAGGCAGTGATCTCTGATATCGGACTCAATTCCCTTGATGAACAGGGAGTTGAAAGATTCCCGGATATAGATACGATTACCTTAAACAGCCGTTCTCTTAATACCATAAACAAATACGGTGACAGGTTTTTATTATTATTCTGGATCCGTCCTCTTTTTGACCGGAATGAGGAACAGCTGACCCGCTTTCTTAGCGAAAACAGAGAACGGATCGGAGGATTAAAGGTTCACCCCAAAACAGCAGGTGTTCCTTTTTCCTCTTCTGATTACAGTCCTTACATAGAGATCTGCAGAACACAGAAAATACCGTTTTGTATCCACACCCAGGGGGATGGTTACTGCAATATGGAATATGTGTATGAAGCAGCCGCTAAGAACCCGGATGTCACGTTTGTTGCTGTCCATATGGATTTAGGCGGTGACAGGGAAAGAGCCGGTGACTTTATCGCACGCTTACCAAACCTTTACGGGGATACCACTCTCGTTTCCAAAGAGGAAATGCGAAAAGCCATTGAAAAATGCGGACCAGAGAAAATACTTTTTGGAACAGACGCCCTTGTGTTTGGCAGGGACAGTTATGGCCGCTATGATGGCTTTTACGATTCCGTACTTGGAAAATTCGGCAGAGCTGGGGCGGAGAAGGTATTTTATAAAAATGCCAGAAAGTTATTTTGGAAGGAGAAGTATGAATAGAAATTTGATTTATCCAAGAAAACATGACAGAGAAACAGTATATCTAAAAAATGTTGTGAAAGATCCGGCAATTGAGGTCGGGGATTATACGATTTATAATGATTATGTAAATGATCCTGTGGATTTTGAAAAAAATAATGTGCTTTATCATTATCCGGTTAATAAAGAACGTCTGACTATTGGCAGGTACTGTTCGATTGCATGCGGAGCAAAGTTTATATTTACTTCCGCCAATCACACCCAGAGATCTCTGGCTACGTATCCGTTTGGGATATTTTTTGATGAGTGGGATCTTCCTGTGGAACGTATTGCGGATACCTGGGATAATAAAGGGGACATTGTGATCGGAAATGATGTGTGGATCGGTTATGAAGCAGTTATTATGCAGGGAGTACATATCGGTGATGGGGCAGTGATCGGGACCAGAGCTGTAGTAACAAAGGATGTGGAGCCTTACTCCATCGTGGGAGGGATTCCGGCAAAAACAATTCGTCCCCGTTTTGATCTGCCGGTGGTTGATGCGCTGCTCTCTTTAAAATGGTGGGATTGGCCCGAAGAGAAAGTGAAAGCAAATTTAGAGGCAATTACTTCCGGGAATGTGAGAAAACTGCTGGAGGGAAATAGCAGATAATTCCAGGAGGGCATTGCATTGGTCAACTGTTTCAGCTTATATCTTTTACCATATAATACACCTTCTCAAAACCGGCTCTTTTAGTGAGCAGCCCCGTATTTTTTTCCTTAAAAACCCGAAAACCCAGTCTTTCATAAAGCCTTTTGGCCTGGGGATTAGTATCTACTACCTCCAGTACTATCTGCCTGCGCCCAATCTTTTTTGCCAGCTCAAAGGTACGTAAAAGAAGGCCGGAGCCGATTCCTTTGCCGCGGGCCTGCTCTGACACAACAATGGGATCAATGTGCAAAACGTCTTTGCCTGCAGGCCTGTGAATGAGCCGGTATATCTGATAGGCGAGATATCTCCATAGTGCATCAATTGGAGAGAATACCTTGCAAAAAGCGGAATAGTAAAGGGGGGAAAAGTAATCAGCCCCCTTTTCCAGACCTATAAATCCCAGAACCCGCTCTTCCTTTACTGCATAAAGACCGTTTTTATATCGCAGGCTTTTAAAAAGTACTTCTGCCGCTTTTGAACGGTCTTTGGTAAAGATCCATAATGCGTGAAATTTTTTCGTAAATGCCTCATAATACAGGCGGGCCACCTGCTTTTTCTGAACCCGTGTGAGTACATTTGTAATTCTTATATTGTCATTTTCCATAGATTCTCCTTTCATGGCTGTAAGTGCGCTGGTTGAAACCCCTGAAGTACGGTGGTTAATAACAGCCTGGCTGCATCGTTTTTTGCCAGATTGCCGGAATGAATTTCCTGCCAGATGCCAAACAGCAGATTATAGATGACTGTGACCATCCACTGCACGGGTATGGAGGGATTTAACAGACCAGCCTGTTTCCAGTTTTCAATGGCATCTGCAAGTGGTTTCTTTAATTGTGCATCACTCTCTGAAACCCTGGGATCCTCATCAACAGAAGCCGCATATGCAAGAAAATAGATCTTGTCACCAAGAGGTATGAGCCTCAGAAACAGTTCTTCCAGCGTTTTTTCCATCTCCTCCGGCTGAAAGCTCATATTCTGTAACGCATTTTCAACTAAATGAATTGCATTAATGGCAAGTTCATTGAGCAGTGCTTCTCTTGATGAAAAATGGCGGTGCAGAGTTGCAATTCCTATATTTGCATAATCTGCAATTTCCTGCAGGGTAGCGGTTGGTCTTAAAGACAGCAGTTCTGTTGCAGATTCCAGAATTTCTTCATGTCTGCTTTTTTTATTTTTTTGATTCATATCTTCGCCCTCTTCGGTATTTTTAAATACTAAACGATAGATAAAACTATCATAATTAGCATAACGTATTACTATTTTAATGTCAAGAGTTTTTTTTGAACCGGAGGTTAAAAATGGATAGAGTACTTTTTTGCGATTTATTTTTTACATTGATCGTCCCATACTACCAAAGTGAAAAAGAATGCGATGTTCTAAATCTTACTCCACTGGAATGGGAAAATTATGCAGAGAATTCAGCTCTTTATATGGAACGGGCTTTGGGTATGGTGAATACAGAACAGGAGATAATCGGGCGAATTGGGAAGTTACTCCCATTTCCAGTAACAAAAGAACAGGAAGATCTGCTTTTAAAAAGGCGTCTGGAGAGAATGAGGATGGCCATGAGCAACGTGGATCAGGATGTACTTCAAACACTGAGAATTATTGGAAGGCGGGGGATAAAAATATGCCTGATCAGCAATGCAGATGTAATAGACTGTAAATATTGGAAAGATTCACCACTTTATGAACTGTTCGACTTATCTGTATTTTCATGTAATGTGAAAATGTTAAAGCCGGACATTAAAATATATAAATATGCCATGGAACAAATGAATATCACGCCGGAAAAGAGTGTATTTATAGGTGATGGCGGTTCTGACGAGCTGCGGGGGGCAAAAACGGCTGGAATGAAAACGGTTTTTTCTGAATATCTGGAAGAGAAACAGGAAGTGGAAAGAATAAAGATTTTAAAATATGCGGATTATCATATTAAAAAATTCTCTGGTCTGATTGATTGTCTGGAAGCAGAATGGGGGAGATTTTGAGGAGGAATGGGAAATATGAGAACAGAAAAAGAGATGTATGATCTGATTCTTGGTACAGCTCGTGCTGATGACAGGATCAGAGGGGTTTACATGGGCGGTTCCAGAACAAATCCAAACGCAGTCCCGGATATGTTTCAGGATTATGATGTAGTTTACATAGTAAAAGAGACGGGATCTTTTATCAATGATACTTCATGGATTGACCGGTTTGGTGACCGGCTTTTTATGCAGTATCCGGATGAAAACCCGGCTTATCCCCATAACAAAGACGAGAGCTATGGATGGTTAATGCAGTTTTCAGATGGAAACAGGCTGGACCTTCATGTTATGACTCTGGATTGTGCCCTAACGGATATTTCTTCCGACCTGCTTTGCGCAATCCTGATGGATAAAGATGACATTCTTCCGGTGATATATGAACCATCAGACCAAAGTCATTGGGTGAAAAGACCTTCGAAAACAGAATTTTTATGTACCTGCAATGAATTCTGGTGGTGTCTTGATAACGTGGCTAAGGGATTGTGGAGGAAAGAGATTCCATATGTGCAGGATATGCTCAATTATCACATACGGCCCCAGCTGGTGACACTTTTATCCTGGAAAATCGGAATCGCAACAGGTTTTTCATGCAGTATTGGAAAATCGGGTAAGGATATGTACCGGTGGCTGTCAAACAGAGAGTGGGAAAGCTTTTTAAAGACATATGCGGATGCTGATACAGAACATATCTGGGAGTCAGTTGAAAGAATGTGTAATCTGTTTCATGAGACGGCGGGATTTGTATCGGGAGAGCTTGGTTTTTTATATGACAAGACGGAAGCCGCAAACTGTATGAAATATTTAGACCATGTCAGAGAACTTCCTGCGGATGCAAAACAAGTTTATTAATCATCCTGTGATAAAGGAAGGGTAGGTTTACCGGTTCTCTACAAGAAAGTGTTTGCCATTCCCCTTTTAAAAGTGCTAAAATAACAGAGTATGTACGAAATACTGAAACGATTGACAGGAAAGGATGGATGTATGGCGACAGGCAGAATGAATCAGCTGGTAGTGATGGTCAATTTGTGCAGCAGCGTAGTGGAAGGGATCGAACATCTGATTACTTCTCAGGGAAATGACCGGCTGAAAGAGGATGCTGTTTCCGGACTTCTCACGCTGGAAGAAAATTTAAAGGGACTTCAGGCGGACAAGTCTGTAATCCACGAAACAAGATGGATGGCTGAAGTCATAAAAAACTGGTTGTTTGTCTATGACCGGGAATTCCGGGACCGTCTGTACCGCTGGTATTTTAAGGCTTTAAAAGAGCTTAGAAATTTAATGTTTGCAGAGATTGAGATTTGTCCCGTCTGCTCCGGTAAAGGTGCGGTACATTATGGAGCATCTCTTTACATGGAGGGGGATGAAGCGGGGAAAGAGCTGCTAAAACCAGTCCGCATTTTTATGAAGTGCGGGGAGTGCGGAAATTATTATCTTGCAAAGGAAGAGCCCTGGATTATAAAAAGAAAAAAGAGAGCAGAACGCTCCCGGGCAAGATGTAACAGAATACTTGCTGATATTAAAGGATTGGCTTCTGATGATTCCATGCTGTTTATCGGCAGCCAAAACAGTCAATTATATAAAGAGGCGGTCAGTGCAGGTTATGAGATCAGTTCTTTCATTGAGGCCGAGGCAATGAACTCCGGCAAAAAAGGAAGCTATGGAGTGGTCATCATTGAACATCTTACGGACAGCCGTGATATGAATGCGATTCTTGATAAGGCAGCTGACTGTCTGACAGATGGAGGAATTCTCTGGTTTGACGGACCGGATCTGGATAAGTCAATGGATCTTCTGGAAAAGAAGGGGAGTGTGATGTGGCGGGAAGCTGCTTCGGAGGTTTATCTGACCAGAGAGGGAACTAAGAATCTGGCAAAGCTGTTCGGGCTTACTGTAAAGTCCTTAAAGAGAGTGGGAACCACCCGGGGACGAATTGAAATAATTGCAAAAAAAGCATAAAGAAAGAAGGAATGGAAATGGGTCATCTGACAGCCCGTGATGCGTACTTAAATTTAAGTGACCGCATTAACTGGTTCACACAAGGGGCGCCTGAGTCGGAGACGCTTTACAAAATTCTTCAGGTTTTGTATTCGGAGAAAGAAGCAAAATGGGTGGCACTGCTGCCGGTACGGCCGTTTACGGTGAAAAAAGCAGCAAAAATCTGGGAGACTACGGAGTTTAAGGCAGAGCGGCTTTTAAATCACCTCTGCGAAAAAGCTCTTTTGGTGGATTCCTATCATAACGGAATCCGGAAGTTTGTCATGCCGCCTCCCATGGCAGGTTTTATTGAATTTGCCCTGATGAGGACAAGAGGAGACATTGACCAGAAATACTTAGGTGAGCTTTATTATCAATACATGAACGTGGAAGAGGACTTTATCAAGGACTTATTTTTTGCTACGGAAACAAAACTGGGAAGAGTTTATGTTCAGGAACCTGTACTGATGACGGATAAAACCAACCATATCCTGGATTATGAAAGAGCCTCACACATTGTGGAGGAAGCAGATTACATAGGTTTGGGGCTTTGCTATTGCCGGCATAAGATGTCGCATGCCGGCCATCCCTGTGAAATCAATGCTCCCTGGGATGTATGTCTGACCTTTGACAATGTTGCCCGTTCTCTGGCAGAGCATGGGGATTATACCAGACTGGTTTCCAAAGAGGAGGCCATGGATGCGCTGGAGCGGTCTTATGCCAGCAATCTGGTGCAGATCGGAGAAAATGTGCGGGAGCATCCGGCATTTATCTGTAACTGCTGCGGATGCTGCTGTGAAGCACTTCAGGCAGCCAGAAAATTCAGCCCCATGCAGCCCGTTGCTACCACCAATTACATTCCCCGCATATCAGAGGAGACTTGCGTAGGATGTGGAAAATGTGAGAAGGTGTGTCCGATTCTGGCTATTTCCATGGAAAAGAATGAAAATGGAAATAGAAAGGCAGCGGTGGATGAAGAAATCTGCCTTGGCTGCGGCGTATGTGCAAGAAACTGCAGTGTGAAAGCGATAAAACTGGAACGGAGACCAAAGCAGATCATCACTCCGGTGAACAGCACCCATCGTTTTGTGCTGCAGGCCATTGAAAAGGGAACCTTACAGAACCTTATTTTTGATAATCAGGCATTTGCCAGCCATCGTGCCATGGCAGCATTATTTGAGACCATTTTAAAGCTGCCGCCGGTGAAACAGGCATTGGCAAGTAAGCAGCTGAAATCCATATATTTAGACAGGCTTTTGTCTCTTTATAAGAGAAAACCGGTGGAAGCAGGTCCAAAGGGGAATGAGGGCCTTTCTTAACCAAAACGAAGAAAGAGGATGCAGACACGTGTTTGACAAATTGACAGAGAATGATATTGACAAAATGAAGCAGGAAATCGAATACCGTAAGCTGGTGGTGCGCAAGGAAGCCCTGGAAGCGGTTAAGGAAGCGAGAGCTCATGGCGATCTAAGTGAAAACTTTGAATACCATGCGGCTAAAAAGGATAAGAACCAGAATGAAAGCAGAATTCGTTATCTGGAGAAAATGATAAAGACTGCTCAGATCATTTCTGACGATTCCAAAGAGGATGAAATAGGGCTTTATAACACAGTGGATTTGTATTTTGAAGACGACGATGAGGTGGAGACCTATAAACTGGTGACAACTGTCCGGGGAAATTCCATGAAAGGACTGATAAGCTCAGAATCGCCGTTAGGCAGTGCCATTCTGGGGCATAAAGTAGGAGACAGGATCTATGTTAAGGTAAATGAGAAAGCTGGTTATTATGTAGTGGTGAAGCGTCTGGAAAATACAAAGGATGATGGAAGCGATCAGCTGAGAAGTTACTGATCCGGCAAAGGAAGGTTATTAGATGAAAGATCTGACAAAAGGCAATATTTCCTCCCAGCTGATCCGTTTTTCCATTCCTCTGGTTCTGGGTAATTTATTTCAGCTGACTTACAATGCGGTGGACTCCATAATAGTGGGGCGTTTTGCAGGAGAAGATGCTCTGGCGGCAGTGGGGACTGCAAACCCCGTTATGAACATTGTAATTTTAGGAATTACAGGAATCTGTATCGGGGCATCGGTGCTGATGAGCGAATTCTTCGGAGCAGGTGATGAAAAAAGACTAAAGGAGGAGGTTTCAACGGTACTTCTTTTTGGGTGCTTCTTTTCCTTTATCATTGCTGCGCTGGGATTTATCTCTTCCAGGGGCATCTTAAGGCTGCTTCGGGTTCCTGACCAGATTTTAGAGGATGCAGCCATGTATCTGCGGATCATTTTTTTGGGAATGCCTTTTACATTTTTTTATAATGCAGTGGCTTCTGCACTGAGGAGCGTTGGAGATTCTAAAACTCCGGTGCGGTTCCTGGCCGGGGCTTCTGTGTTAAATGGACTGCTTGATGTGGTTTTTGTGGCATGGTTTCATATGGATGTGACAGGAGCGGCCCTTGCCACGGATATTGCAGAGGCAGTATCTGCCGGGCTTTGCATCCTTTACATATATAAAAGGGTTCCCCTTCTCAGGGTGAGCAGGAATGAAATACGGCTGGACCGGGATCTTTTAAATCTGACTTTAAGACAGGGAGCCATTACAGCGCTGCAGCAATCCTGCCAGCCAATCGGGAAGCTGCTGATTCAGGGAATGATTAATCCCCTAGGTGTCAGCACCATTGCAGCATTTAATGCAGTAAACAGGGTGGATGATTTTGCGTTTACGCCGGAGCAGAGCATCTCCAGCGGAATCATGACCTTTGTGGCTCAGAACAGGGGAGCTAAAAACAGCGGCCGCATAAAGAGGGGATTTCGCACAGGACTTATGATTGAGGCAGGATACTGGGTTTTCATCTGTATTTTAATTTTCATTATAAAAGAGCCTGTGATGAAGCTGTTCGTATCTGGGAACGATACGGGAATGGTGGAAATCGGAGTAAAATATCTGGGACTGATGGCTTTTTTCTACCTCATGCCTGCATTTACCAATGGAATTCAGGGGTTCTTCAGGGGAATGGGAAATATGTCCATTACGCTGATTTCCACACTGATCCAGATCTCTGTGCGGGTGGTATTTGTATCACTTTTCGTTCCTGTAATGGGACTGAAGGGGGTTGCATATGCCAGCCTGATTGGATGGGCCTGCATGCTTTTTGCAGAAGTACCTTATTATTTTTGGTTTAAGAACAGAAATGAATTACTACAGGAGAGAGACAGATGATAAAAAACATTGTATTTGATATGGGAAAAGTACTGGTTGATTACGAAGGCCACAAGGTGGGAACCGTTTTTATGGAAGATGAAGCGGAACGAAAAGAAGTCTGTACATCGGTCTTTGATTCCCAGGAATGGCTGCTGCTTGATATGGGGCTGATTTCAGAGGAGGATGCATTAAAGAGAATGCAGTCCCGTCTGTCCACAGATCACGCAAAGGAAATGGCAGAGCTTTGTCTGAAGCACTGGCATGAATATAATATGCATCCGGTAAAAGAAATGGGTGAACTTGTGAGAGAGTTAAAAGAACAGGGTTATGGAATTTACCTGTGTTCCAACGCCTCCCTCCGCCTGCTGACCTATACGTCTGTTATTCCGGGAATTGAATATTTTGACGGAGTTCTCTTTTCTGCAGAAGTGAAGTGCATGAAGCCTCAAAAGGAGATGTACGGTCATCTCTTTAAACGGTTCCACCTAAAACCGGAGGAATGCTTTTTTATTGATGACCTGTTGATGAATGTGGAAGGGGCAAGGGAATGCGGTATGGAAGGATACTGCTTTGCTGACCGGGATTTAGAAGGTCTTAAGGAGTGTCTGAGAAAATTAAATTAAGCGCAGATTAAACGCGAAAAAGATCAGGAGCCTAAACTGCCTGATCTTTTTTTGCGCATAATTTTTTTGCCATAAAAGAGGCAAAAACCTACAAAATAGTACCAAAAGTTACATTCAGAGCGTCATTTATTACATGGTACATGTTTTTGTGACAAAATAAGCTATAATAAATGGATATACGAGAGTTTTAAATCTTGCTATAAACTGCGATAGGAAATATGGGTGGAGATTCCTGGAGACAATTAAGAAACAAGGAGGTGAAACATGCTGTTAAAGAAGGGAAGTATGAAATAGTCTTGTGGATATCAGGGCCAAAGCAGATTTGTACATGATTTTTAAACTATAGGAACTCTTTTAGAACTGCGAAGTCCGCCAGAGTTCCTGCAATAAAAATAATAAAAGAAAAACAGCTCAAGCCGGCGTTTTCATCATGCTTTGTGCCTGAGCGAAGCGAAAGGAATGGATTTAAGTATGAAAATGAGAAAAATCAAAAAGAGAATAGGTGCTTTATGTTTGGCGTTAGGAATTGCTGCAAGTACTTTGTTTACACCAGTTACTGCTTTGGCAGCAACAGGTGGTTATTCTGAATCACAGCTGGATGGAAAGTTAGATACAATTTATCAGGGAAGTATCGGTGATTGTGGAGCAGTTTCAGCCATACAGGCATTGGACAACAGCAAATATGGCAGAAAAATTTTCAGAAAAATGATTACGGATAATTATAATGGCACCTACACCCTTAATTTCGGCGGTGGAAGAGTAACAGTCACTGAGGATGATGTTTATAATGCATACATAGAAGGTGATCTTGATGCCAGAGTGATTGAGGCCGGTTTACAAAAGGCCATGAATGTTTATAATGGTTGTTTTGCCTGTGATGTTTTTACAAGAATGACAGGATTCAGACAAAGAACATACAGGTCCTCAAATAAAACTGAAATTATGAATACAATGGCTGCAAAATGCCAGAACGGAGAGGGAATTACAGCAGCCTGCGATTTTAATATAGCAGATCCAAGCAAAGGAATTATCGGGGATGGAGGTCATTCCTATTCCATAAAGAGTGTAAATAAAAACACGGTCGTAGTAATAAATCCGTGGGATACTTCTGGTTTAATCAGTATGCCCAGAAGTCAGTTTGAGAAATCCATACGGTATATGACGTATGTAGATGATGCGGCAAAAAATGTTGTGGTTTATTGGGAATAAATCAGAAGGGAATAAAAGGTGGCACAAAGGCATAGCCTTGATTCTGTTAATTAGTATACCAGACGCATCGTGAGGCATGGAATATGAGAAATTTGTTGAAAAGTAAAAAGATTAGATTGCTTATTCCTGCAATAGCAATTTCTTTCTTCCCATGGGTATTACCAATCAGTAGGGGAAATATCGAACATGTATATAGCTTGGGATTTCCTGATATATTTGTTACTCTGCATGGGCATATTTCTGAATTTCCTGCTGGGCTAGGAATTAATCTAATACAGTTTTTAGGTAATGTAGGAGTGAACTGGCTGATTTTGTGTATTTTTGTTAAAGCGTTTGGAAAGTTAGTCTTTCGTTTAAGGCACAAAAAAGATAGCCTGGACTGATATTTTTGAAAGCAGTACCTAATTACAATTAGGACAGCCAAAAGACTGATTTTGGCTGTCCTCTTTTTGCTAATCTTGACTTGTCTCCCTGTTTCCTGCCTTATGATTTTGAAGCCATTTTATAAATTTCCAGAACATCCTGCCAATACAGCTTTTTCAACCCGCCTAACGGGTGTTCCACGCCGTAGGCTTCTCCGGTTGATTTTTTAGCCATCAGCTCTAAATTGGTGCCGTCAATTCCCAGTTCATCAAGGGTTGTGGGAAGCCCCATTTTTACAAAGAACTGGGACAGACGATTGATTCCTTCCAGAACAATGGCATCAGGATCCCGGAAGCTTCCTTCCACACCCATGACATTAACAGCAAACTGTACAAACATGTTAATATTTGTTTTATACACGTATTTCATCCAGGCGGGAGTGAGAACAGCCAGTCCGGCACCGTGAGCCACATCGTAGATGGCACTCAGCTCATGCTCCATACCATGGCATGCCCAGTCCTGTCTACGGCCCAGTCCCAGTAAATCGTTGTGGGCAATGGTGCCTCCCAGTCCCACCTGGCACCAGGCATCGTAGTTTTTCGGATCTTCAGAAACCAGAAGTGCGTGTTTCATAATTGATTTCAGAGTGGTTTCGCAAAGACCATCTGTTAAATCCGTATGCAGGGTATTGGTGAAATAACGCTCGAATATATGGCTCATCATGTCTGCCACACCGTTGGCAATCTGGTTTTTCGGAAGAGTGAAGAAAAATTCCGGGTTCATGACGCTTAAAACCGGACGGACCAGATCGCTTCCAAATCCCAGCTTCATCTGTTTTTCTTCATTGGTAATGACTGTACTGTTGCTGGATTCGCTGCCGGCAGCCGGAATGGTTAAAATCGTAGCAACCGGAAGTGCAGCGGTGATTGCCTTTCCCTGTTCATAAACGTCCCATACGTCACCTTCATAGCAGACTCCAATAGCGATGGCTTTTGCAGAGTCAATGACACTGCCGCCGCCAACCGCCAGAATTAAGTCAACATCCTGGTCTTTGCATAATTTTATTCCCTCATATACCAGTGACAGACGGGGATTGGGTACAACCCCTCCCAGTTCTGCAAATTCAATTCCGTTTTCCTTTAAAGACTGAACGACGGTATCATACAGACCGTTCTTTTTGATTCTGTCTCCGCTGTAATGTAAAAGGACCTTTTTGGCATAAGGAGCCAGAAGACTTCCGATTTCCATATGGGAGTCTTTTCCAAAACAGATGCGTGTGGGAATGTGAAAATCAAAATTTAACATGGTAATACCCCTCTCTTCTATACATTATTTAAAAATCTGTGGTGTCCGGATTGGTGGAATAACCGCAGCATCCATCTAAGCCGGCTATGATGGATACGTCTTCGGCTGTAAGCTCAAAATCAAACACATGGGCATTTTCCTCAATACGCTCCTTTGTGACGGACTTGGGTAAAGGAAGAAAGCCCATCTGTAAGCTCCATCTGATACAGATCTGTGCAATGGATTTTCCGTATTTCTCTGACAGCGCAATCATTTCCGGAACTTCGAAGATTTTACCGGAACCAAGGGGGCTGTAGGCTTCTGCCAGTATATTCTGTTCCCTTAAGTAAGAAACCAGTTCATCCTGGGTTTCGCCCGGGCAGAGCCTGATCTGGTTTACCATAGGAGCAATTTTTGCTGTTTTCTTGAGCTCTTCCAGGTGATGGCGGCGGAAATTGCTGACGCCGATGGAACGGATGCGTCCTGCCTCATAAAGCTCTTCAAATGCTTTCCAGGTGCCTGCGTTAGCCTTCTGCCAGTTGGATCTGGTCTTAATGGGATTGGGCCAGTGGATTAAGTACAAGTCTAAATAATCCAGATTTAAGTTTTTCATGGTTGCCTCAAAGGCGTTTAATGTTTCCTGATATCCATGTTCTCCGTTTTGAAGCTTGCTGGTTACAAAGATCTCTTCTCTCGGAATACCGCTTTCCTTTATGCCGATTCCAACGCTTTCCTCATTGTAATATAGTGCTGCAGTATCGATGTGACGGTAGCCTGTGTCCAGGGCCTGTTTCACTGCGTTGACCGCTGTTTCACCATTCTGCGCTTTCCAGGTGCCAAAGCCAATGCAGGGAATTTTGACACCGTTAGCCAGTATAAAACTGTCTGATAAAGATTTCATTCAGGTACCTCCTTATTGATTTTGCTTGATCACGGGACCAAACTATTGTATAGTTAGTATTGTAAACCTTAACGTTAACTTTAAGTCAAGAGACAGATTGGAAAATCTGCCGGAACAGGATAAATATGAATTATACGATAAAACAGGTATCAGAAAAGACAAACTTAAAGCCCCACGTTCTCCGGTATTATGAACGGGAAGGGCTTCTTCCATTCGTGGACAGGAGTGAGAGCGGAATCCGCCGTTATTCGGAGGAGGACTTAGAGTGGCTTTCTTTAATCTGCTGTCTGAAAAACACTGGAATGGCCATCAGACAGATCCGGGAATTTGTGGAGCTGAGCTTACAGGGAAAAGAGACGTTAAAAGAACGCTGTTCCATGCTGGAAACCCATAAAAAGGATGTGGAGGACCAGATCGCCGGAATGCAGAAATACTTATGCAAGGTGGACCATAAGATTAAGTATTTTACTGACCAGTATGAGAAATATTTAGCTGGAAGCAGTGAGAATGGAGAAGTCAGTCATGTACCGGATTAAGATTACCGATATGGATCTGGGGCAGATTGCGAAGTCCGGGCAATGCTTCCGCATGAAAGAGCTGGAACAGGGTGTCTGGTCTGTCACGGCTGGGGCCGGGTACATAGAAGCAGTGAGGGAAGAGGAAGAATTTCTTTTTTCCTGTGAAGAGGAAGAATTTCAAACCATATGGTCTCATTATTTTGATCTGGAAGAGGATTATGCCGGATATAAAAAACGGGTGCCATCGGAGGATTCTTACCTTAGGGAGGCCATCAGGTGCGGCTGGGGAGTGAGAATTTTACGCCAGGATTTATGGGAGATGCTGGTCACATTTATCATATCCCAGAATAATAATATCCCCCGGATTAAGGGCAGTGTAAAAGAACTCTGCCAGAGATTCGGAATGGAGAAGACGGGAAAAGGCCTGGTACTTTCTTCTGGCGGAAGGTGGGAAGAGGTTTGGAAAAGCTATATGACGTTTCCTTCACCGGAATCCATTGCGTCGGCTGGTCTTAGCGGTCTTTCTGGCCTGGGGCTGGGATACCGGGACAAGTATATTCTTTCCATTGCGGAGTGCTGCAGCGGGCCGGAGGGAAAGAAGTGGCTTGCCGGTTTAAAGGAAGCGGATTATGAATGTGCTCATGCTATGCTGCTTAAGCAGCTGGGAATCGGAAAGAAGGTGGCGGACTGTGTCTGCCTTTTTGGACTCCACCATGTGGGAGCGTTCCCTGTGGATACCCATGTGAAGCAGATCCTTACAACATATTATCCGGAGGGCTTTCCGCTTAAGAGGTATGAGGGCTGTGCAGGTATTTTGCAGCAATATATGTTTTACCACAAAATCAACCGGTTAGCGGCTGAATAAATCATTTCATTGTAATTGGCAGTCTGGGGCGCAGGATGTCCCAGGCTGTTCCTGTCTTTTCTCCTGTCGAAATAATTCATACTTTTATCACACAATAAACAAAGTTAAATCACACAATCTTCACAATTCCCTTTTACCCTAAGTAAGGACACGATTATGTGAAAAAGAACAGGAGGAGAGAGAGTTGATTGAAGTCAAAAACCTGGTAAAAGATTACGGCGGACATCTGGCTGTGGATCATTTAAACTTTACCATTGAGGATGGCAGGATCTATGGTTTCCTGGGACCCAATGGAGCAGGAAAGTCCACCACAATGAATATTATAACCGGTTACATAGGTGCTACCGAAGGGGATGTGTGGATTAACGGACATAACATTTTAGAGGATCCGGAGGAAGCGAAAAGATGTATTGGATATCTGCCGGAGCTTCCGCCTCTTTATGTGGATATGACGGTAAAGGAACAGCTTGATTTTGCAGCAGAGCTAAAGAAAATACCAAAAAAGGACAGGGAAGAGGAAGTCCTTAAGGTGATGAGCCTGGCGAAGCTTACAGATGTAAGCGGACGCCTGATCCGAAACCTCTCCAAGGGTTACCGACAGAGAGTAGGGCTTGCCCAGGCAGTTCTGGGATTTCCGCCAGTGATTATTTTAGATGAACCCACTGTGGGACTTGATCCAAAGCAGATTATTGAGATTCGTGATACCATTAGGGAACTGGGACAAAGGCATACCGTTATTTTAAGCTCTCACATTCTTTCCGAAGTCAGTGCAGTCTGTGACCATGTGCTGATTATAGACCGGGGACGCCTGATTGCCAGTGATACACCGGAAAACTTAGAGCGCCAGATGGCAGATGCTTCCGGAATGGAGCTGCTGGTAAAAGGAGAAGAGGAAGAAATCCGTGAGATTCTTGACACCATCCCCCAGACAGCAGACGTGAGCATTAAGGAGAGCGGCGAAGCGCTTGTAAAAAAAGTAACATTCCGTATGGCCGGTACAGGGGAAGACGGAGCGGATATCCGGGAAATTATCTTCTTTGCTTTTGCAGACAACAGACTCCCGATTCTTTCCATGCATGTAAATAAGGCATCATTGGAAGAGGTATTCTTAGAGCTGACTGCAGATGCCGAGTCCGCAGATATGGGGATGGAAACCCAGGAAGAAGTTTATACAGATATGGAAACGGAAAACACAGATACAGAAAATACTGAGAAAGATGGAGAGGAGGAATTATAATGGCTGCTATTTATAGAAGAGAGCTGAAATCTTACTTCCAGTCCATGACCGGATATGTTTTCATTGCCTTTATGGTGCTGTTCATCGGTATCTACTTCATGGCGTACAACATGATGAGCGGGTATCCATATTTTTCCTATACTTTATCGGGAATGGTGACAATTATTATGATCGGCATCCCGGTTCTTACCATGAGAAGCTTTGCAGATGACAGAAAGACAAAGACGGATCAGCTGCTGTTAACATCTCCGGTTTCCGTAGGAAAAATAGTCGTTGGAAAATATCTGTCCATGGTCACCGTATTCGCAGTCCCTGTTTTGTTATCCTGCCTTTGTCCGCTGATCATCAGAATGAACGGAACTGCCCATTTAAAAGCGGATTATGCGGCAATTCTGGCATTTTTCTTACTGGGATGTGTTTATATTGCCATAGGAATGTTTATTTCTTCCCTGACAGAGAGCCAGATCATCGCGGCAGTAGGCACCTTTGGAATCATTCTGCTGCTGATTTTGTGGCCCAATCTTGTGGGATTTTTACCTACAACCGCGCTGGGGTCACTGATTGGTTTTTTCCTTCTCTGGTCTTTTGCCGTATTAATTGTCAACCGTATCACCAGCCACAACGGGCTTGCGGTGATTTTGGAGGCAGTTGGAATTATTGTTATGGCTGGATTGTATTTAATCAAAAAAGGTCTGTTTGACCGGGCGCTGACCAATGTTATGGAGAAGGTTGCAATCACCGGCGTATTCCAGAACTTTGCTAACCGTTATATCTTTGATGCAGGCGGTCTGGTTTCCTATATCAGCATTATATTCCTGTTGGTATTCTTGACTGTGCAGTCCATAGAGAAACGCAGATGGAGTTAGGAGGATGGAAATGACCAGAAAATTAAAAAAAGGCGGCTATACGGCAATTCTTTCCGTAATTGTGATTGCTGCTGTTATTATACTGAATATGATTGTGGGACGTCTTCCGGAAAAGGTGCGGCAATGGGATATGAGCAGCAGCCAGATCTACACCCTGGGAGGGACCACCAGTGACCTGTTAAAAGCACTTGATAAGGATGTGACGATCTACGTGGTGGGAGATCCGGCAAACGTGGATAAACGGATCACAAGCTTTGTAAAACGTTACGGGGATTTATCCGGCCATATCAAAGTAGAGACGGTGGATTCCGTACTTCACCCGGAACAGGTTAAAAAACTGAATGCTACAGACAGCACTCTGCTTGTAAGCTGTGAGGCTACAAATAAAACTCAGTCCATTCCATTTAACGATATTATTAAAATGGATGAATCCTCTTATTACTATTACGGGCAGGCAAAAGAAACCGAGTTTGACGGTGAAGGTCAGCTGACAGGAGCCATTTCCCATGTGACCAGTGATGTTTCCAAAACCATCTATGTCACAGAGGGACACGGAGAGGCTGAATTTGGAAAAACCGTAACTGATATGCTGGGCAAATCCAATTTAACAGTTACAGGCATTAACCTCTTAAAAGACGGAAAGATTCCTGAGGATTGTGAGCTTCTTTTTATAAATGCACCGGCTTCTGATCTTGCAAATGATGAAAAAACCATGGTTTCTGATTATTTGGACAAAGGGGGACACGTATTAATATTTGCCGGATATTCTGAGAAAGAGCGTCCGAACCTGACTTCTGTTATCAGTGCATATGGCCTTAACTTAGAAAATGGAATGGCTGCAGATACCAAGAACTTTTATCAGAATAATCCTTACTACATTTTCCCAACCATTGAGTCCGGAAGTGAAGTGACAAACGGTGTGGATACAAAGAGTGCGGCACTGGTTCTCCAGTCAGGCGCATTGACCCAGATTCAAAATCTCCCTGAGGGAATTAGTGTAACCCCGTTTATGCGGACCAGTGACGGAGGAATGCTTGTTACTCCGGACGCCCAGAAGAAAGGCACATACATTCTGGGAGCTGTTTCAGAAAAAAAACTGGATACGGGTTCTGCCCGCCTGACCGTTTTTTCCACTCCTTCACTCATTGATGAAAACCTCAATACCAGCTTCACCAATTTAAGCAATTTAACCCTGTTTATGAATGCAGTAACCTCCAACTTTAATGACGTTGCCAATGTTTCCATTCCTTCCAAGAGTCTTGAAGTGACCTACAATACTGTGACTCATGGCGGCATGTGGGGAGTCCTGTTTATCATTGTCATTCCTGCGGCAGCCCTTTGCTGTGGACTTATGATCTGGTTAAAGCGCAGGCGTCTGTAGAAGGAGGCATGATTATGAAGAAAAAAAACGGCCTGATATATGGAGCTGCCGCTCTGGCATTGCTTTGTGCGGTGTATGTGGGAGTGGGTCAGTATATGGACCGATCCCAGAAGAAGACTGAAAATAAAGAGGAGGCTTCCAAGGTCTATATGACCGACGTTTCCGATGTTTTGTCGGTTTCTTATGATCGGGACGGTAAGGAGCTTTCCTTTACAAAAAAAGACGGTACATGGATCTATGACCAGGATGATAAATTCCCTGTAAAACAGGAAAAGATGGATGGCATTGCCAACACTGTTTCTAAGCTGGAGGCAGTCAGAAAACTGGAGGGAGGCGACGGATTTGGCGCATATGGGCTGGATCAGCCAATCCGTACTGTTACAGTGACTGCTGCGGACAATAAAAAATCAGTGATTCTTCTTGGTAATGCAACAGAGGACGGAGATTACTATGCTGCATTACAGGGCGAGGATACCCCTTATCTCATCAGCTCCTCTCTGTTTACGGAGACAGACAGCGGCCTTGATGATTTTATGGCTCTGGAAGAATTTCCAGCTGTTGCAGGAACTGATGTCACAGAAATTACTGTTACTAAGGGAGAAAGCAGCAAACATTTTGTAAAGAAAAAGCTGGATGATGAAAAAGGGACTATAGAATGGTATAAGGACTCTGCAGACTCCCAGGAGAATAAGGTGGAGGATAATTCTCCATTAAATGTACTGGCTGATTCACTCACCAGCCTGAAGGTAAAGAGTTGTCCAAACTATAATGTAAACGATTCCCAGTTAAAGGATTATGGGCTTGATCAGCCTTCAGCCGTTATTACGTATACTTATAACAAGAATGGTAAGGATGAGACATTCAGCCTGTCTGTAGGCAGCCTGAACGAGGACTCAAGCTGTTATTATACACGGACAGAGAATTCTGTTTTTGTTAATGAGATAGAAAAGGCATCCATTGATAAATGCCTGACTATAAATGGGGAAATCAGTAAATAGAGGGATAAGTATATATCAAAAAAGCAGTTCCGGATTGTGATGATGCCGGAACTGCTTTTTCCGGTTTGTCCGGCAGTCGTTCAAACCAGTGTTGGTCCTGAATCCGAGGGCAGCATTGGAAACGTTTTTATAAAGATCAGTTGACTTGTTAAATAAAATATTGTAACATCATATTACCGTTGGTAATTACCAATGGTAATGCAGGAGGAATTTATGAACAAAAGTATATCAAAAGATCAGATAATAGAAATGGCTCTTGATTTGATGAAAGACAGGAGTGATATTCGCAGCATCAATCTACGGGAAATTGCGCGTGCCCTTGGCTGTGCTCATACGAATTTATATAATTATTTCCCTTCTTTTAATGACCTGCTTTGGGAAGCACATATAGTCATTCAAAAAAAAATTATTACAGAATTGCATGTAAGGTTATGGAATATGCAGGATCAAAGCCATAAATTACAGTGTTTCTTTTCTACGCTGGCTGATCAATATTTAGAGCATAGGGGATGGTTCAGACTTGCCTGGTTAGATTATATTGATGATGTACGTCCAGACAATGACATAATTGCTACTGAGGAAGCAGTAAGCTCCATGGTTGAAGTTTTAAAGAACATTTGGGAAGAAAGCTGTCATGAGGTGGTGGACAGGGAAAAGATTTATTGGGTATTGCACAATGTTCACTGTTATATAATTGGGGAAGTATCTAACTATTTCAATGGAAGGAGATTAATTTCGGGTGAAGAAGAACTCAAAAACCATATTGCTGATACATGCCTGATGATATTCACACTATGTTTAGAGAGGAGCATGATAGATAGGAATGCAATCTGACCTGACTAAATTAAATGAGATTGCTGAGCAACAATTTCAGGAGAATTCATATAAGAATTTATTTTGTACGATGGGAAGCCAGTTACATTTTAATAGAACTACCAGAAAAGAAATTACACTGCTAAGTGAAGAATTATTAAATCTTTCCAATGAAGATAAGAAAGTTTTATTGCTGAATTTATCATGTGGTTTCGTCAAAACACTTTATCAGACAGATCCGTATATTAATTTTAGTAATGAAGATAATTTAATCATTCAAACAATATATTCGCTGCTAATACGTGATATAACCAGGCAATTGCCAGTTGATGAGATTGAAAGAGGGCATTTTCAAAGAATCTGCATGTTAGTAAAAGAGACGAATCCAGCTGTTTATCAAATTAACCATAATTCAAATCGGGATGCGAAGCATTTTGTATGCGCTGAATATTCACCTGAATTTCAATTGAATTTGTTAAAAATAGACAGCAGTTTTTTAATTGATCCAATATTAGATATTGGTTGCGGAGAACATGGGTGTCTGGTTGAATATTTGAGGGCCCGGCATTTGACCGTGTATGGAATAGATCGTTTACAGCAAAATAAAGATTATTATTGTAACTGTGATTGGCTGGAATTTATGTATGGTGATCAAAAATGGGGAACGATTATTTCCCATCTTTCATTTAGCAGTCATTTCCTTCATCATTTTTTGCAGAATGATGGCATTGATCTATTGTATGCGGGAACATATATGAAAATATTGAAATCACTTGCTGCAGGTGGGAGATGGATTTATACTCCCTCTATTCCCTTTATAGAAAATTTATTACCACAGTCAGAATATCATGTTAATCGGACGCCGGTAGACAGAGGGATTAATAAGACTGTCATTACCAGGTTTTAATAGGCTGATCGTTTCTTTCATAACTGCCAATTATGGTATCAATTCCTTTCTCATATATGTTTTCCAGTAAAAATATTTTATTTTAGTTGAAAAATCCTGACAAATGTTCTATTATGAGAAGAAATATATCAGCAGATTACAGTGACACAGAGGGAGAGTACAAATGAATTATAACATTGCAGTAATCCCTGGCGACGGGATAGGGCCTGAAATCATTGGAGAGGCGAGAAAGATATTAGATAAGGTTGGAGCGGTTTACCACCACCTGTTTGAGTATACAGAAGTCTTAATGGGAGGGATATCCATTGATACTTACGGCGTCCCATTAACGGACGAAGCATTAGAAACAGCAAAAAAAAGCGACTCCGTTCTCCTGGGAGCAGTCGGGGGAAATGTGGGAAATTCAAAATGGTACGATGTGGCACCGAATCTGAGACCTGAAGCGGGGCTGCTGGCCATCCGCAAAGGTCTTAATTTATTTGCAAATATCCGCCCCGCTTATCTTTATAAAGAACTGGCTGATGCATGTCCTTTAAAAAAAGAGATTATCGGAGACGGCTTTGATATGGTCATCATGCGGGAACTCACCGGCGGACTCTATTTTGGGGACCGTTACACCAAAGAAGTGGACGGTGTGATGACAGCAGTGGATACTCTTACCTACAATGAAAATGAGATCCGCAGAATCGCAGTAAAGGCATTTGAGATTGCCATGAAGCGGAAAAAACAGGTGATCAGCGTAGATAAGGCCAATGTGCTGGATTCCTCAAGACTGTGGAGAAACGTGGTGGAAGAGGTTGCACAGGATTATCCGGAAGTGACACTTAAGCATATGCTGGTAGACAACTGTGCCATGCAGCTGGTGATGAATCCGGGACAGTTTGACGTGATTCTTACTGAGAACATGTTTGGAGATATATTATCCGATGAAGCCAGCATGATTACGGGATCCATCGGAATGCTCTCCTCAGCCAGCATGAATGAAAGCAAATTCGGGATGTATGAACCAAGCCATGGTTCTGCTCCGGATATCGCAGGAAAGAATATTGCCAATCCCATCGCTACCATTCTTTCTGCAGCCATGATGCTTCGGTATTCCTTTGATTTAGATAAGGAAGCAGATGCGGTGGAAGCAGCAGTCGAGCAGGTTTTAAAAGAAGGATACCGGACCGGAGATATTTACTCCGAAGGATTAAAAAAGGTATCGACAACGGAAATGGGAGATCTGATCGCAGAACGGATTATTTAGCCCGGCCGTTTATCCAACAATTCAGAACATGAAAATTGCCGGAAGCGGATAAAACATTTGATTTTATACGCTCCCGGATTTCCATATAATCAGAAAGTTATGAAAAAAGAAAAGGAGTGTGCAGCAGATGAAAAGTGATTCAGTTAAAAAAGGTATGCAGCAGGCACCTCATCGTTCCCTTTTTAATGCGCTGGGAATGACAGAGGAAGAGATGGAAAGGCCTTTAATCGGTATTGTCAGTTCCTATAATGAAATCGTACCAGGCCATATGAATCTGGATAAAATAGTCGATGCCGTCAAAATGGGAGTTGCCATGGCAGGCGGAACACCGGTTATGGTTCCAGCCATTGCAGTATGTGACGGAATTGCCATGGGACATATTGGTATGAAGTATTCGCTGGTCACCAGGGATTTAGTTGCAGACTCCACAGAATGTCTTGCAAGAGCCCACGCCTTTGATGCACTGGTTATGGTACCTAATTGTGATAAGAATGTTCCCGGACTTTTGATGGCGGCAGCACGTATTAACATACCCACAGTGTTCGTCAGCGGCGGACCAATGTTGGCTGGACGTGTGCAGGGTCATAAGACCAGCCTTTCCAGCATGTTTGAAGCAGTAGGAGCTTATACAGCAGGTAAGATGACGGAAGAGGATGTAAAGGAATACGAGCAGAAGGCGTGTCCGACCTGCGGTTCCTGTTCCGGTATGTATACTGCAAACAGTATGAACTGTTTAACCGAGGTTCTTGGAATGGGCTTAAAGGGCAACGGAACAATTCCGGCTGTCTACTCCGAACGTCTGAAACTTGCAAAACATGCAGGTATGGCGGTTATGGAGTTGTTAAAGAAGAATATCTGTCCCCGTGACATTATGAGTGAGAAGGCATTTAAAAATGCCCTTACCATGGATATGGCTCTTGGATGCAGCACCAACAGTATGCTTCATCTTCCGGCTATTGCCCATGAAGCAGGTGTGGACTTAAATCTGGAGCTTGCCAATGAGATCAGCGCAAAAACTCCAAACCTCTGCCACCTTGCTCCGGCAGGTCCTACTTATATAGAAGATTTAAATGAAGCAGGCGGCATTTATGCAGTGATGAATGAGATCAGCAAGCTTGGACTTTTGGAGCTGGACTGCATTACGGCAACTGGAAAAACGGTGGGAGAGAACATCAAAGGATGTGTAAATAAAGATCCACAGGTAATTCGTCCGGTGGAAAACCCCTATAGCAAAACCGGCGGAATCGCCATATTAAAAGGAAATTTAGCACCCGACAGTGCGGTTGTAAAACGCTCTGCCGTTGCTCCTGAGATGTTAAAGCATGAAGGTCCTGCAAGAGTCTTTGACTGTGAAGAGGATGCGATCGAAGCCATCAAGGGCGGAAAGATCGTAGCAGGAGATGTGGTGGTCATTCGTTATGAAGGTCCAAAGGGCGGTCCGGGAATGAGAGAGATGTTAAACCCTACCTCTGCCATTGCAGGTATGGGGCTTGGTTCCACAGTAGCTCTCATCACAGACGGACGGTTCAGCGGGGCTTCCAGAGGCGCTTCCATCGGTCATACCTGTCCCGAAGCAGCAGTAGGAGGTCCTATTGCACTGGTGGAGGAAGGCGACATCATATCCATTGATATTGACAATCACAAACTGGATGTAAAGGTATCTGACGAAGAGATGGCAGCAAGAAAGGCAAAATGGCAGCCAAGAAAACCTGAAGTTACCTCCGGATATCTGGCAAGATATGCGGCTATGGCAGCCCCTGCAAGCCGTGGGGCGATCCTGGAAATATAAAAGAAAAGGAGCAGCTTATGAAGACATTAACTGGAGCAGAGATCGTAATCGAGTGCTTGAAGGAACAGGGCGTGGATACCGTTTTCGGATATCCGGGCGGCACCATTTTAAATATATATGATGCCCTTTATAAGCATCAGGACGAGATCACCCATATTCTTACCTCCCATGAACAGGGAGCTGCCCATGCAGCGGATGGTTATGCGAGAGCAACCGGAAAAGTGGGAGTATGTCTGGCGACCTCAGGGCCGGGGGCTACCAACTTAGTAACCGGAATCGCAACTGCTTTCATGGATTCCGTTCCAATGGTAGCGATTACCTGCAACGTGGCGGTGGGACTCCTTGGCAGAGACTCCTTTCAGGAGATCGACATTGCGGGCGTCACCATGCCCATAACAAAATATAATTTTATCGTAAAGGATATCAGTAAACTGACGGATACCATACGCAGGGCATTTAAGATAGCCCAGACAGGAAGACCAGGTCCGGTTCTCATTGATATTACAAAGGATGTAACTGCCAGTACTTATGATTATGAAGGAAAGCAGCCTGATCCCATCATCCGCCAGGAAGATACCATTTTGGAAGAGGATTTAGAGCAGGCGCTGCAGCTCATCCGCAAATCACAGAAGCCTTACATTTTTGTAGGCGGAGGTGCGGTCATTGCCAATGCTTCTGAGGAGCTTGCCTCCTTTGCCCATAAGATTCAGGCCCCTGTTGCAGACAGTCTGATGGGAAAAGGAGCCTTTGACGGAACCGATGAGCTCTATACCGGAATGGTGGGAATGCACGGAACCAAAACCTCCAATTTCGGAATTACGGAATGCGATCTATTAATCGTAGTGGGTGCCAGATTCAGTGACCGTGTGACCGGCAATGCATCCCGTTTTGCAAGAAATGCAAAGATCCTGCATTTTGATGTGGATCCTGCTGAGATCAATAAAAACGTAAAGACTTATGCAAGCGTAATCGGTGATGTAAAATCCATTTTAAGAAAATTAAATGCAAGGCTGGATCCCATCAATCATGAGGAATGGGTTGCTCATATTGACCGAATGAAAGATATGTATCCCATGCGTTATGAAAAAAGCATTCTCACAGGGCCCTATATTATAGAAAAAATCTATGAGGTGACAAAAGGAGATGCCATTATCACCACAGAGGTAGGGCAGCATCAGATGTGGGCAGCTCAGTACTATCAGTACAAAAAGCCCAGAAGCTTTATCACTTCAGGAGGGCTTGGCACCATGGGCTATGGTCTTGGTGCTTCTCTTGGAGCAAAGATGGGCTGTAAGGACAAAACAGTCATCAATGTGGCTGGAGACGGCTGCTTCCGCATGAATTTAAATGAGATTGCAACAGCAACCCGTTATAATATTCCTGTTATCCAGGTTGTATTAAACAATCATGTACTGGGTATGGTGCGTCAGTGGCAGACCCTGTTCTATGGAAAGAGGTACTCACATACAGTTCTTAATGACCAGGTTGATTTTGTAAAGATAGCAGAAGGAATGGGAGCAAAGGCTTACCGGGTTACCGGGAAAGAGGAGTTCGAAGAAGTCTTAAAAGAAGCCATTGCCCTCAATGTTCCTGTTGTTATAGATTGTCAGATTCACTGCGATGATAAGGTATTCCCAATGGTTTCACCGGGTGCGCCCATCGAGGATGCATTTGACGAAGAAGATTTAAAGATTTAACATCAGTAAGGAAAGGGATAAGAGTCCCGAATTTGAGGAGGAAGAGATATGAGCAGAGTGTACAATTTTTCTGCAGGACCTGCAGTCCTGCCGGAAGAAGTCTTAAAAGAAGCAGCTGAGGAGATGATGGATTATAAGGGAACCGGCATGTCGGTTATGGAAATGAGTCACCGGTCCAAGGCTTATGAAACCATCATCAACGAAGCAGAAGCTGATTTAAGAGACTTACTGGCGATTCCGGATAATTACAGGGTGCTGTTTTTACAGGGCGGAGCTTCCCAGCAGTTTGCCATGGTTCCCATGAATTTATTTAAGAATGGGGTTGGAGATTACATCATCACCGGCCAATGGGCAAAGAAAGCGTACCAGGAAGCGAAGCTTTATGGTACAGCCAACGCGGTAGCTTCCAGTGCTGATAAAACATTCAGTTATATACCGGATGTTTCCGATCTTCCTATCTCAGAAGATGCGGATTACGTATATATCTGTGAAAATAATACCATTTACGGGACCAAATATAAAACACTGCCTGATACCAAAGGAAAAATACTGGTAGCAGATCTCTCCTCATGCTTCTTATCGGAACCTGTTGATGTGAGTAAGTATGGACTTATTTTTGCCGGAGCCCAGAAGAATGTGGGACCAGCGGGCGTTGTAATTGTCATTATCCGGGAAGATTTAATCCGGGAGGACGTTTTAAAAGAAACGCCGACCATGCTTCGCTATAAGACTCATGCAGATGCAAAATCCCTTTATAATACACCGCCTGCCTATGGAATCTATATCTGCGGTAAGGTCTTTAAGTGGTTAAAGAACTTAGGCGGGCTGGAAGCAATGAAAAAGATTAATGAGAAAAAAGCGGCAATTCTTTATGATTTCCTGGATCACAGTAAGATGTTTCACGGCACTGTTGTAGAAAAGGACCGCTCTCTTATGAACGTACCCTTTGTTACCGGTGATGAAGAACTGGATGCCTTATTTGTGAAAGAGTCAAAAGCAGCAGGACTTGAGAATTTAAAAGGTCACAGGTCCGTAGGCGGTATGCGTGCCAGCATTTATAACGCCATGCCTGTTGAAGGAGTGGAGAAGCTGGTTTCCTTTATGAAGGATTTTGAAGAAAAACACACGAGTCAGGCAGACTGAAAGGAGATCACAGCCATGAAAAAGATTCATTGCCTTAATGCGATTTCTACATACGGAACCGCACTGTTAACAGAAGATTACGAGCTGACAAATCAGTTGGAAGACGCAGAAGGGGTGCTGGTCAGAAGTGCCTCCATGCATGAAATGAAGCTTCCGGACGGGCTTCTTGCAATCGCAAGAGCAGGAGCAGGCGTCAATAACATTCCATTAGAAGCATGCGCTGCAGAAGGAATCGTGGTATTCAATACACCGGGAGCCAATGCAAACGGAGTAAAGGAGCTGGTTATTGCCGGACTGATGTTAGCTTCCCGTGATATTGAAGGCGGAATCCGCTGGTGTAAGGAAAATCAGGAAGATGAAAATATTGCCAAATCAGCAGAAAAGGCAAAAAGTGCATTTGCCGGATGTGAAATCAGAGGCAAGAAGCTTGGAGTTATCGGCCTTGGTGCAATCGGTGCAGAGGTCGCCAATGCCTGCTCTTCCCTTGGAATGGATGTATACGGATATGATCCCTTTATTTCAGTTAATGCTGCCTGGAGACTTTCCAGAAATGTAAAGCATATTACCGCTGTGGATACGATTTATAAAGAATGTGATTACATTACCCTTCATGTTCCGTTAGTGGATGCCACAAAGGGAATGATCAATAAAGCTGCCCTTGACAATATGAAGGACGGAGCAGTAATCCTTAATTTTGCAAGAGATATTCTGGTGAATGAAAATGATATAGCGGAGGCATTAAAGTCCGGGAAGATCAAAAAATATGTGACTGATTTCCCAAATCCGACTTCTGTACATATGGAAGGCGCCATCGTCATTCCTCATCTGGGAGCTTCCACAGAGGAATCAGAAGATAACTGTGCGAAGATGGCAGTGGAAGAAATCATGGATTATATAGACAATGGAAATATCCGTAATTCCGTGAATTTCCCTGCCTGTGATATGGGAATCTGCAACGCTGCAAGCCGTATTGCAGTCCTGCATTTAAACATTCCAAATATGATCGGACAGATTACGGGAACTCTGGCAGCCGGTGATGTAAATATCTCCGACATGACCAATAAGAGCCGTGAAAAGTATGCATATACACTCCTTGATTTAGAGAATGTACCGGATGCCGTAAGCATTCAGAAACTGAATGCCATTAAGGGCGTGATACGGGTCAGAGTAATCAAATAGGAGAATAAACATGGCAATAGTAAAACCATTTCAATGTGTAAGACCTAATAAGGAAGAGGCCAGCCTGGTGGCGGCCCTTCCTTACGACGTATATAACAGGAAGGAAGCCTGTCAGGTGACGGCTGAAAATCCCAAATCATTTTTAAATATTGACCGCCCGGAAACACAGTTTCCCCGGGATGTGGATATATACGATGACCGTGTTTACGAAAAAGCTGCAGGTATGTTAAAGGACTGGATCAAAGACGGAACTTTTGCACTGGACGGTGTGAAAGCCTATTATATTTATGAGCTGATTATGGAAGGAAGAAGCCAGACTGGAATTGTGGCCTGTTCATCCATTGATGATTATTTAAACGGCGTGATAAAAAAACATGAAAATACCAGAGAGGAGAAAGAACTGGACCGGATTCGCCATGTAGATACCACAGACGCCCAGACTGGTCCTATCTTTCTGGCATACCGTTCTGTTTTAGAAATTAACCGGCTGGTAGAGGATAAAAAGAAGACGGAACCGCTCTATGATTTTACTGCAGATGACGGAATCAGCCATAAGGTATGGAGAATTGCCGATCCGGAAACAGTGAAGGTGATTGAAGAAAGCTTTTTACGCATTCCCGCCACTTATATCGCCGATGGACATCACCGTGCTGCTTCTGCCGTAAAGGTAGGCTTAAAGAGACGGAAAGAAACGCTTCAATATACAGGAGAAGAGGAGTTTAACTTCTTCCTTTCGGTTCTCTTTCCTGATGACCAGCTGATGATTCTTCCTTACAACCGTGTGGTAAAGGATTTAAACGGATTATCCCGGGAAGCATTCCTTACAGAGCTTTCAGACGGCTTTACAGTAACTTCTGTTGGAGAAGAAGCGTATGGACCGTCTGAAAAGGGAACCTTTGGAATGTATTTAAATAAGACCTGGTATTGCTTAAAAGCAAAGGATGCGTTAATGAGTGAAGATCCGGTAAAAGGTCTTGACGTATCTATTTTACAGGACAATCTTTTAGGTCCCATTCTTGGAATCGGAGATCCCAGAATTGATAAACGGATCGATTTCATCGGTGGAATCCGGGGGTTAAAGGAACTGGAAAAACGGTGTGAGGAAGATATGACAGTGGCATTTTCCATATACCCCACCTCCATCAAAGAGCTCTTCTCCGTAGCTGATGCCGGTCTTTTGATGCCGCCAAAATCAACCTGGTTTGAACCGAAGTTAAGAAGCGGGCTGTTCATTCATATGCTGAAATGAAAATAACACCGTTCCCGAAGCCGGCAGGCTACGGGGACGGTGTTTCATTTTCCGGCTTTGCATTCAGCTGTTCTTTCCGGTAGACCTCATAAATACTCAGAAGCTGGGGGCGTTTTACTACGCCTATTTTCTGAAAGATGTTATGGACATGGGTTTTCGCTGTTCCAAGAGAGATAAATAAATCATCGCTGATTTCCTGATTTGTTTTATCTAAGAGCAGCACTTTTAAAATTTCCCGTTCTCTTACCGTTAAGTGGTATGCCTCACTGAAACGGTACAGGATACTTTCCTCAATATCAGAAGGCAGATTTGAGTGGGTATGGCTATTGATATAGTCTACAATTGTATTATTGCGCAGAGAGGTTTTTAAATAATACATTAAATATCCGCCGGCAAATACGGAGTAAGTAAGATATAAAATATCTGAAGTAAAGCTTCTGTTGTTCATGTTGATATAATATTTGGAATATACATCAAAATTAAAAATGACGATGGTATCTTCAGCAATAATACAAAAGTTCATAAATACAGTAAAATAAAAAAGACGTTTGCACCAGCGGTAAAAAGAATTCTGATAAAAATCAGGGTTCTTTTTTATTGTCCATAAAACCTCCGCACCGACGTAAGCATTGTAAAGCTGGCTCGGCAGGTAATAGAGCCAGATCTTCCACGCGCTGTTACCCATTACGGGTACAAAAAACATGAAGGTTACATAAAGTGCAAGAATACTGAAGTCATACCAGGTTATTTTTTTGTTGATCAGGCTTTTGAAAATGATCAGACAACCAAGAGATTCAATTAAATAAATCAATGTTTTATGAGTCGGTACGATCATAAAAATCTGATTATAATGTTCAGCAAAGCTCTGAAAGATTTCTGAAGCGAAAATTACGATATCATCTATTAAAATTGCTGTGAAAATGATTCCGATCCAAAGCAGAATTTTATCTTTTCCATTCATAAACAGAAAAAAAGACGTCCACAAAATCCCGGAATAGACAATGATTAAAAACAGATTGTAGAGAAAGATAATACCCTTTGCCATATGTGCCTCCAGTTTTTAAGCCGCTGTTGTAAGTTATTATCAGTATATCAAAATAAAAACTTTTTTCAACTGCCAAATTACAAAAATCGACAAAAAATTAGTGCAATATGCACAAAAGATTGGAAGAGTTTATGTATATAACAGTAAAAAGTGTTATAAATTTCTACCCATCAGCTACATTCTCAACCGGTACGAAAACTGTTATTTTCATCTTGTGAGAGCGGTTCAGACCGGCGATCACAGCAAAATGAAAATAAAGGAGGTTTCACCAGTGGCTGTAAAAATAGTTCTTGCCTTAGGCGGAAATGCCCTTCAGTCAGGAAAAGGAGAAGCAACTGCAAAGGCACAGCTTTCAGTCGTTCATAAGACCTGTGAGTACATTGCAGAAATGAACGAACGCGGGTATGAAATGGCCATTGTACATGGAAACGGCCCCCAGGTCGGAAGAATCCTGATGGCATCTGAGGCAGCAAAGGATGTAACACCCCCGATGCCGTTTGATGTATGCGGAGCCATGTCACAGGGATATATCGGATATCATCTGCAGCAGGCACTGAAGTATGCGCTTAATAAGAGAAATCAGAATTTCCCTGTTGTCACCATTGCAACCCAGGTGGTGGTGGATGAGAAGGATCCGGCATTTAAAAATCCAACCAAACCAATTGGTCCTTTTTATTCAAAAGAAGAGGCCGATGAGCTGGCAGCATCAAACGGATATGTGATGAAGGAAGATGCAGGACGGGGATACCGGAGAGTTGTGGCTTCACCCCTGCCTCAGAAAATTGTTGAAATTGATGCAGTTAAGGAGCTTTGGCCAAAAGCAATCGTAATTACCTGCGGCGGCGGAGGGATTCCGGTAATTGAACACCCGGCTGGTTCTCTTTGCGGCACTGCAGCGGTTATTGACAAGGATTTTGCAGCTGAGCTTCTTGCAGAGCAGGTAGAAGCAGATATCCTTATGATTCTGACTGAGGTTGAGAAGGTAGCGGTTAATTACAATAAGCCGGATCAGAAGAACCTGGATCATCTCAGTATTTATGAGGCAAATAAATATTGCGAAGAGGGACAGTTTGCTCCCGGAAGTATGCTTCCAAAGGTGCAGGCAGCCATGAAATTTGTAAGATCCAATCCCTCCAAGCGTGCAATTATCACTTCCCTGGATAAAGCCATTGAAGCTTTAGACGGAAAAACCGGAACTGTATTTACTTTTAATTAAATAAAAAACACAGGAGGATTTACCATGAGAGCAAACGATATTCGTCATTTTATTGACACCAATGATTTTACAAAGGAGGAACTATTGGACATAATTCATCTTTCCTTAGAAATTAAAAAAAGCATAAAGGCAGGATACAATCCACCCCTTATGAAGGGAAAAACACTTGGAATGATTTTTCAGCAGTCTTCTACAAGAACCCGTGTATCCTTTGAAACAGCAATGGAACAGCTTGGCGGACATGCCCAGTACTTAGGACCTGGTATGATTCAGCTTGGCGGTCATGAGACTATTGGCGACACAGGAAGAGTTTTATCACAGATGATTGATGTGGTTATGGCACGGGTGATCGAGCATAAGAGCGTAGTGGAACTGGCAAGTGCAAGCTCAATTCCTGTATTAAACGGCATGAGCGATTATAATCACCCAACTCAGGAAATCGGCGATCTCTGCACGATTGTGGAGCATCTTCCAAGAGGAAAGAAACTGGAAGACTGCAAGGTGGTATTCGTAGGCGATGGCACTCAGGTATGCGCTTCTCTGGGATTTATCACAACAAAGCTTGGCATGCACTTTGTTCATTATGGCCCCAAAAAGAACCAGCTTTTGGAAGAACACAAAAAAATCATGGAAGAGAACTGCAAGGGATCAGGCGGCACATGGGAAGTGACCGACAATCGTGAAAGCGTAAGAGGAGCAGACTTCATCTATACAGATGTATGGTATGGCCTATACGAAAACGAGACTCCGAAAGAAGAGCGGGTTGCTACATTTAAAGATTACCAGGTAAACAAAGATTTGATGTCTCTTGGAAACATCGGATGCAAATTCATGCACTGTCTCCCGGCTACAAGAGGAGAGGACGTGACTGATGAGGTGCTTGACAGTGAAAGCTCCATCGCATTCTTAGAGGCAGGAAACCGTCTGACTGCAATGAGAGGTCTGCTGGTTTATTTCACTCAATACCAGAGAGAACAGGCAGCAAGCGAACTGCAGATCGCAGCAGCAAAAGAGCAGTTAGAAAAATTCATGGATGAGAGACATATCAGATAAGGGGGAGTCACCATGTCAGAAGCGCCAAAGAAAAAATTTCGTTTGATCGATGCCATTATGACCGTAATCTGTGTCGTATTTGTGGCAGAAGCAGCAGCACCGGTAGCAGCAATTGGCAATTCCCAGTATTTCTGGTGGATCTTTCTCCTGATTACGTTTTTACTGCCTTATGGCTTGATTTCATCAGAACTCGGTACCACCTATGAAGGGGATGGCGGAATATATGACTGGGTATCAAAGGCTTTTGGAAATAAATGGGGAGGAAGAGTATCGTGGTATTACTGGATTAATTTTCCCCTCTGGATGGCTTCTTTGGCGCTGATGTTCCCTAAAATTATCAGTTTGCTGACAGGCACCGAGATGGGAGTGATTCCCTCACTGCTGATAGAATTAGCCTTTGTATGGATTATCGTATTAATCAGTTTTAATTCAATTTGTGACAGTGCATGGATTTTAAATGGAGCAGCTGTGATTAAAATTTTAATTGCCCTCACTTTGGGCGTGCTTGGAATTTACGGAGCGGTTACCCATGGTGTGGCAAATGAATACACCTTATCTTCTATGCTGCCCAAATTCGATTTAAACAGCTTATCCTATATATCCGTAATTTTGTTTAACTGCCTTGGATTTGAAGTAGTCTGCACCTTTGCGGGAGACATGGAAAATCCCAAAAAGCAGATTCCCCAGTCAATCATTGCCGGAGGTCTGGTCATAGCAGCTATTTACATCTTTATGGCGTTTGGAATTGGCGTTGCAATTCCTTCCGATCAGATCAGCACCAGCACAGGGCTTGTTGCAAGTGTTCAGATTTTAACCGGTACAACCAGAGGCACGATTGTAATTGCTGTAGCAATTGGTTTTCTGCTGACACTTTTCGGAAATATGATTTCCTGGTCATTGGGAGTGAACAATGTGGCTGCTTATTCCGCAGAAAATGGAGATATGCCAGGAGTATTCAAAATACGAAGCAAAAAAACAAATATGCCTATCGGTGCAGCAATCATGAACGGACTGGTTGCCAGCCTGGTTCTGATTATAGCTCCGTTTATGCCAAATGAGGATGTGTTCTGGAGCTTCTTTGCACTGAACCTGGTTATGTTTCTGCTTTCCTACCTGCCTGTATTTCCCGCATTTTTAAAGCTGAGAAAGACTGATGCAGACACAGAACGGCCATTTCGGGTTCCCGGCAGTCCATCATTTTTAAAGCTATTGGCAGGTTTGCCCATGTTACTGATTGTAATTGCTCTGATATTTACGGCAATTCCATTAAGCTTTGATACGGAGACTTTAGAATCAAAACTTCCCATCACCATAGGCGCAGTAATATTCATTATAATCGGTGAGGTAATCGTTAACAGGAAAAGAGAGAAATAAGAGAGAAGGTATAAATTATGGCAAAGAGAATTTTACATACAACCCCAAAGCAGGATGGATACCGCATGCCTGCAGAATTTGAAGAACAGGAAAGAATCTGGATGCTCTGGCCGGAGAGACCGGATAACTGGAGAAACGGTGCAAAGCCTGCACAGACCGTATTTGCCCAGGTTGCTAAAACGATCAGGCAGTTTGAACCGGTCACGGTATGTGCCTCTCCAGCCCAGTTTCAGAACTGCCGCGCACATCTGCCAGCAGACATCCGCGTCGTGGAAGTTACCAGCAACGATGCATGGATTCGTGACTGCGGTCCCACATTTGTGATCAATGATAAAGGCGGGATCAGAGGCTGTGACTGGACGTTTAATGCATGGGGCGGTCTGGTTGACGGACTGTACTTCCCATGGGATCAGGACGATCTGGTAGCACAGAAGGTATGTGATCTGGAGGGAATCGATTCCTACCGGACAGAAGGATTTGTTCTGGAGGGAGGATCCTTCCATGTAGATGGTGAGGGAACTGTCATTACAACAGAAATGTGTCTGTTAAGTGAGGGCAGGAACCCCCATATGACAAAAGAAGAGATAGAGGAAATGCTTTATCAGTACTTAAACTGTGATAAAGTGATATGGATTAAGGACGGAATTGATCCAAATGAAACAAACGGCCACATCGATGATGTTGCCCAGTATGTAAGACCGGGTGAGGTTGCCTGTATCTGGACGGAGGATAAGGAAAATCCTTTCTATGAAGAAGCACAGGCCGCGTACAAAACTCTTTCTGAAGCGGTTGATGCAAAGGGACGCAGACTGAAGGTTCATAAGCTCTGCCTTACGAAAGAACCTGTACGGTTAAACGGAGCAGACTCCATTGATATGGTAGAGGGTACTCTGCCAAGAGAAAACGGAGAAATCTCCATTGCTTCCTATATGAATTTCCTTATTGTAAACGGCGGTGTAATCGTTCCCCAGTACGGTGATGAAAATGATGCACTTGCTTTAGAACAGATTCAGGAAATGTTCCCGGAACGGAAGGTAGTAGGAGTACGCACCGAAGAGATTGCATTTGGAGGCGGTAATATACACTGTATTACTCAGCAGCAGCCGAAAGTGAAAGGTTAAGATAATTAAAAAAATACCAGACGCGCATCAGACTCATTTCACAGAGTCAGATGCGCTTTTTTATATTTCAGCCATAGAATGAAAATTTGTCTGGCAAATTTATATAGTTTGTCAGGAGTATAGAAAAAGTTTATCCCGTATAATTAGTATAAAGAGTTATAATAGGATTGGACAGGATTTAACAGGGGGACCAGAGATGAAACAGATTTTAAAAAGGATCAGCACCAAACTGGATGATTTTAAATTAAAAAAGAAGCTCAGGATACTTTATATTTACAGTGTCCTGCTGCCGATTTTTATAACGGACAGTGTAATTGTTACCATATTTATTGCGTCGGAAAATTCCTCCATGCAAAAGGGCATGGAGAATATTGCAAGTGCCGTGAAATATAACTTTTTTTATGATATTGAAGAAGCAGCCGGCACAACAAAGAAAATATATATGAACAAGTATGTAAACCAGTTCATGGATAAACAGTTTGAGTCTGAGCTGGACTATTTTTTAAGTTATCAGGCTTTTATGAAAGACTCATTATTTGAAAGCAGCATTGGAACGACAGCGTCTTCCATCACCATGTATGCGGACAATCCCACCATTGTAAGCGGAGGGGAATTTAAACAGCTTTCTACAGTGAAAGACCAGGAGTGGTACCAGTATTTAAAGGGCTCAAGCAGGGATGGGGTGCTTTATATGTATTATGATGAGAGCAGAATTCCCACTGTAGATTCCAAACGGAAAATATCCTTTATCAGGAAATTGAATTTTTACAAAAGAGATGGCTGCGAAAAGCTTGTAAAAATGGATATAGACTATAGCACCATGGCACGGAGCTTTGTAAAAATGAATTACGAGGCCCCGGTTTATGTATGCTGGAATGATAAAATCATTTTGTCCAATCAGGGCAATTACGGACAATGGAAGGATTTTGAGACCTTTGATCTGCAGGAAAAAGTGGGCTATCAGATGACCTTTGCTTCCTTCGGGGCTGAGTTAACCATTTATGTTTTAAAGCCCCAGACAGTTATCGTAAGGCAGATGTTAAAGAATATTCCCCTGTTCATCCTGCTGGTTTTTATAAACATCCTGCTGCCTCTGGGATTTATGATAGCCATCAACCAATCCTTTACCGAACGGCTGAAGGAGCTGAGTCAGGCCTTTAAGCGCATTGATGATGAAAAGCTTATGAAGATTGAGAACATCAGGGGAGAAGATGAAATTGGAATTGTAATGCGCAATTATAATCGCATGGTGGCTACTATTAATGAGTTAATCCAGACTGTTTATATTAACCGTTTAAGAGAACAGGAGATGGATATTGAACGGCAGAAAGCGGAACTTTTAGCGCTTCACAGCCAGATTAATCCCCATTTCCTGTTTAACGCATTGGAGAGCATCCGTATGCACAGTCTGCTTAAAAATGAAACAGAAACCGCCAGCATGGTGGAACGGCTGGCAATAATGGAGCGCCAGAACTTTGACTGGGGTACGGATTTTATCACAGTAAGGGAAGAGATTTCATTTGTAGAGGCATATTTGCAGCTGCAGAAGTACCGTTTTGGAGATCGGCTGTCTTATCGGCTTGATATTATGGAAGAATGTATGGACTACCAGATTCCAAAGCTGACCATTGTTACATTTGTTGAAAATGCCTGTATTCATGGCATTGAGAGTAAAACAGCAGATGGGTGGATTTTTGTCCATGTATATTTAGAAGATCAAGTGTTTTATATTGAAATCGAAGACACCGGGGACGGAATGGAAGAGTCATTTTTGGATGAATTGAAATACAAGATGAACCATGCCAGTATTGAGATGCTAAAAGCTAAGAAAGGAGTCGGCATATTAAATGCCTGCCTGCGGCTTAAGATGGCAACGGATAATATGGTAAGCTTTGAGTTAGAAAGTGAAGCGGGAATTTCAACCATGGTAACAATTAAAGTTCCGGTATCAAATATATCGAAATAATGGGGGGTAACTATGATACGTGTCTTATTAGTGGATGATGAACCATTTATTGTTCAGGGATTAAAGGTACTGATTGACTGGGAGGAAGAAGGCTATGAGATTGTCAAAACGGCTGCAAATGGAATGGAGGCACTTGAATACCTGAAAAATAATCAGGTGGATTTAATCATTGCAGATATTAAGATGCCTGTTATGTCAGGAATGGAGCTGCTGGAGATATTGAGAAGAGACAAAATTTCCCATGCAGATTTTATCATATTAAGCGGTTTCAGTGATTTTTCCTATGCCCAGCAGGCAATTCGATTTGATTGCTTTGACTATATTTTAAAGCCGGTTGTGAAAGAAGAACTGATCCGGGTGCTGCACCGGCTGAATTATCAGAGACAGGGCAGTAAAAAGCAACAGCTTAACAAAATCAAGATGGAGAAGGCATATCTTGCCAGAAATATGATATCTCTTATCTTTGGGAAATACGACCAGATCAATCTCGATTATATCAGAGAACAGATGCAATGGTCGGAAGGAATCAGTTACGTGGACATCGAGATTGACAATATTGAGCAGATGGAAGAGCTGATGGATGAGGAAAAGCGAAACCAGCAGAGAGAACTTTACCGTGCTTGCCTGGCATTTTTAAAAGGAGATGGGGATCATTGTATTTTTGATGTTTCAAGTCATGAAAAAAGCTATGATATTGGTTTTATATATTGTGATTATATGGCAGAAAATGCAGGGGAGACTCAGAAAGCGTATCTGGAGCGGTTCAGAAAGTACTTAAATGATGCCATGAGCCTGTCGGTTGTCATGCTGGTAGGAAAAAAGGTAAATGATATTTCAAAAATCTCTAATTCCTATGGGGCAGCCAGAATTCTCCGCTCTTTTCAGGCCTTTCGCAAAAAGCAGCCCATCTATTATTATGAAAAAGAGGTACAGGTAAATAACAATGGGATCGTATTATGTAAGCAATATCTGGATGATCTGCTGTTTGCAGTGGAGCAGAATGAACGGGGAAGAATTGAGGAAAGCGTAGAGCGGCTGTATGAAGAAATGAATCATTTAAGATTTGCCATGGACACGGTTAATTTGAATATTAACTATCTTTTATTCCAGCTGATCCATCTGGCATCCGAGCAGGACGGATATGTAAACCAGGAAGAAATCATGCTCTATATCAGTGAAAATGTCTTTGAAGGAGATATGCTCAGAGGCGGAAAAGAGCATTTAATCCGGTTATCCTGTGAGTATGCGGCTTACTTAGAACAGCTGCGAAACCATGTATCAAAGGATATTCTCCATGAGGTGGAGAAGGATATCAGAAAAAATTACGCAAAAAATCTTTCGTTAAGAGAATACAGCAATAAATATTATTTAAACAGCGCCTATTTAGGTCAGCTGTTCCGGAAAAAGTACGGAATGTCCTTTAAGGATTATTTAAATAACTGCCGTATTGAGCAGGCGGCAGTCAGGCTGTTAAGAACCGATCTTAAAATATACCAGATTGCGGAGGAGGTTGGGTACCGGGACCTGGACTACTTTGTGAACCGTTTTATTTCCGTTAAGGGCTGTACACCGTCAAAGTTTAGAAAGGGAGGGGAAAATAGAGTGAAATAGGGCAGATTATGGATACTGCTTCTATAATTTCCCCTGTGTTTTTATTAGCTTTCTCCAGTTGTGAAAACACAGCTTTGAAGTAAACTATTAATATAAAAGAAAAGGGAGGATATGACGTTGAGAAAGAAACAGTTTACAGCTCTGCTTGTGATCGGTGCCATGGTGTTGCAAACTCTGACTGGCTGCTCTAAGGGGACAGCAGCTACCGGCAGCAGTACAGCCAAAGAGGAGAACGGGGGTATCAAAGAATTCACCGCTTTCTTTGCTGTACCGGGAGACGAAATCAATGATGACAATGAAATTCAACAGCACATTGCAGAGATTACAGGAGCCAAAGTGAAGGAAACCTGGCTGACCGGACAGACAGCAGAAGAAGCTGTGGGAACCTTAATAGCAGGAGGAGAATATCCCGATTTTATATGCGGCAGTGACGGAACCAGCCAGCTTTATGATGCAGGAGCACTGGTTGCACTTGACGATTATATTGATGATTATCCCAATATCAAGAATTTCTTTACCAAGCAGGAATGGGAACAGCTGCGTCAGGCTGATGGCCATATCTACTGGATCCCTCAGTTCAACAACAGCTATGAAAAGGATATGCAGACTACTCACAACGATGAGGCTTTCTGGATTCAGACCCGTGTACTAAAATGGGCCGGATATCCGAAGATCACCACCATGGACGAATATTTTGACTTAATCGAGCGTTATCAGGAAGCCAATCCCACCATGGAGGATGGAACCAAGAACATTCCATACACTATATTATGTGATGACTGGAGATATTTCTGCCTTGAGAATGCTCCGTTGTTCCTGGACGGATATCCCAATGATGGAAGCTGTATTGTAGATCCTGAAACGAAGAAAGTAATTGATTACAATACTACACCTACGGCAAAACGCTATTTCCAGAAGCTGAATGAAGAATTTAAAAAGGGAATCGTTGATCCGGAATCCTTTACTCAGATCTATGATGAATATATTGCAAAGCTTTCCACAGGCCGTGTACTTGGAATGATTGATCAGTGGTGGGATTTTTATGCGCACGTTAATGATGCTATCAAGCAGCAGGGGCTGGAAGACCAGGGCTGTAATTATGTACCCCTTCCGGTTACCATTGACAAGGGAATAAAAAACAGATGGCATACCTCCGGGGATACGGTAAATGTAGGTTCCGGTCTGTCCATTACCATAAGCTGTAAAGATGTCAGAGGAGCCTTAAAATTCGTAGATGATCTGTTAAGTGAAGAAGTGATCACTCTCAGAAACTGGGGAGAAAAGGATGTGGATTACCTGGTGGATCAGGATGGCTTATTCTACCGGACACCTGAAATTCGTATGAAAGTTACCAATACCGCATACAAAGCCTCTCATTTATGCCCTTATTCCTATTTCCCGGTCTGGGGCGGAATGAGCCAGGATGGAATCAATGCAGCAAAACCAGAGCTGCAGCCCAATGAGTTCCTGGATAGTCTACCAAAGAATGTACAGGAATGCCTTCAGGCATATGGCTGCAAAACCTATGTAGACATGGTAGGAGAAAATGAAATTCCTGGACCCTGGTATCCGATTTATACGTTTGTTGGAACCATGACTACGGCAACACCCGGCGGAACCGCATGGATTAAGATGAGAGAATTAAAACATGAGTATTTACCAAAAGTTGTGATGGCGCCTGATTTTGAAGCTGGCTGGGAGGAATACTTATCTGCTTATGAGACCTGCAATCCACAGGCATTTCTTGATGAAGTACAGCCGGAGGTAGACAGGAGAATTAAAATTGCAGGAGAAGCGGCAGCAAATTAAATAGTAGAAAACAGGCGGTGCAATCATATATTTCTGCGCCAGCCTGTTTTTTAGCAAAGGAGTGATACCATGACATCCATTGGAAAGGTTAAAAAAGAACGTATCAATTGGAAAGAAATAAAAAAGCAGAAAGTGCTCCTGCTGTTATCTGCAGGCTATGTGATTTATGGATTTATATTCTGTTATCTGCCTCTTGCAGGCTGGCTCATGGCATTTGAGAACTATAAGCCGAAGGAAGGTTTTTTTCACTCAAAATTTATAGGGCTTGCAAAATTCCGGCAGCTGTTTCTTGATGATGGATTTATCCATGTCATCAGAAATACGCTGGCTATGGGAGTCATTAATTTAGTTACTACCATGGTTGCAGCTATTATATTTGCAATTCTCTTAAACGAAGTAAAGTCACAGGGTGGTAAAAAGGTTGTGCAGACAATATCATATCTTCCACATTTCTTATCCTGGATTATTGTTACCGGCATTTTGCACGATGCTCTGTCTGGGACGGGGATAGTCAATGATCTTCTGCTTCGTTTTCAACTGCTAAAGGAACCTCTGAATTTTTTTGCATATCCTAAATATTTCTGGTGGATTGTTGCCTTTGCCAATGTCTGGAAGGAAACGGGCTGGAATGCCATTATCTACCTGGCATCCATCACAGCCATAGACACATCTCTCTATGAAGCGGCGGCCATAGACGGAGCGGGAAGGTGGGCCAGAATCAAATACATTACGCTTCCTGGTATAAAGCCTACGATTATTATTCTTCTTTTAATGAATGCAGGAAATGTTTTAAATGCCGGTTTCGAAGTCCAGTATCTGTTAGGAAACGGACTGGTGCAGAGTGTATCCCAGACTATTGATATATACGTTTTGAAATGGGGTATCAGTCAGGGAGATTATTCCCTGGGTACTGCAGCAGGAATATTTAAAAGCGTGGTAAGTATTTCCATTATATTAATTGCAAATGAGATGGCAAAGCGGGCCGGCGAAGAACGCTTATTCTAAGGGGGCAGATATGATTAATCATAGAACGTTACATAAAAGGAAAAGTTCACTGGGTAATAAGATATTTGTTTTCATTAATACCATATTCATGGTTCTGTTTGTGATCATTACCCTCTATCCGGTTTGGAATACACTGGTCCTGGCCTTTAATGACGGGACTGATGCTCTGAGGGGAGGGCTGTATTTATGGCCCAGAAAATGGACACTTCAGAATTATATTACAGTACTTCATAAAAAAAATCTGCTTGTGGGAGCTTATGTAAGTGTTGCAAGGACGGCGATCGGCACCATTACTGCACTGGCCGCCAATGCCCTTCTTGCTTATATAGTAAGCCGGAAACGCTTTCTTTTTAAGAGACAGCTCTCCTTATTCTGGGTTATTACCATGTACGTAAACGGTGGAATGATTCCTGTTTTTCTTTTATATAAGGGCTTAGGCCTTACCAACAGCTTTCTGGTCTATATAATTCCTGGAATGGTAGGAGCCTTTAATATGATGGTGATCCGGACATATATGGTAGGGCTTCCTGATAGCCTGGAAGAGTCGGCTCAGTTAGACGGAGCCGGAGACCTGGTTATATTTACGAAAATTATCTCACCTTTATGCAAACCGGTATATGCAACCATTGCATTATTCTGTGCAGTAGGACATTGGAATTCCTGGTTTGATGCCATGCTCTACAATCGGATGAATGCCAATCTGACCACACTGCAGTATGAACTGATGAAGTTATTGTCATCTGTAAGTAATCAAAGTAATTCTGTAGAATCCATGAAGAATGCGGTGGCAGCCGTAACGCCCACTTCGGTCCGTTCTGCTGCCACCATACTTACCATGCTGCCGATTGTCTGCCTGTATCCGTTTTTACAGCGGTATTTTGTTACAGGTCTTACCATTGGAGGCGTTAAGGGATAGGAAAGACGGCGGCAGGACAGGAAATTTATTTATTTATTTATTTCCGGTACCTGCCGCAGGGTCCTCTCCGCGGAAGTAATCATACCCCCTGTCCTTGCAATTTTTAATTTTCTTAAGCTGGAACCATACAACTGCCCATGGCTGAAGCAATATGGAAAATGAAATGCCGGAGGGCGAAGCGCTGAGAGTCTCTGTATGTATGAATGGCTGTGCGCTGTCTTTTAATATCTGAGTTTCTTCTTTTGAGAGCCAGGAAGGTTCTCCCATATCATGCCAGATTTTTCTGGGGTTTCCATGGGTTTCATCGACGGTTTTAGTGAGCAGACAGTATTCTCCTGCCTCTTTTTCCGGTAAAGTCAAATAAAGCCGCAGACATTCCTTCTGTTCCAGACATAAATTCCAGGCGGTTCCGCAATAGCTCCCATCATCTTTTTGTAAAACAATCAGTTCATCGGAACGGTGGATACATCTGCCCTGGAGTTTTTTAAAGAAGGCAAAGGTCCAGAATGTTGGTTTTGGAATGGTTCCGTTTGCAACCAGACCAAATCCGCCGTGAAATGGGGTAAAGGGTACTCCCTTCTCCTCAAAAATATCGCCGAACGTCCAGTAAGAATAGGATTCGCAGAAATCCCCCAGCTTAGACAGAAGCCATGCCACATAGGCGGCGTTGACTGTAGTATCGTGAATGGGACTGTCAGGGCTGTAGCTGGTGTTGAATTCCGTTATATGCATGGGCAGTCCTTTAAACGTTTCAAAGCTGTCTATAATTTCCCGGGATACCTTCAGTTCATCCAAAGCGGCTGCAGGATCCCGTAAGGCTCCATAGCTGTAATGGCCGCATTGTTCCGGTTTCTCAAACATGTAATGGTGCCTTGTAATAAAATCCGGTTTCAGGTTCTGTGCGTCACAAAATTCCAGGAATTTCTTAAGCCAGACAACGTCCTCAACTCCGCAGATTGCCGGTCCGCCTGTCAGAAAGCGGCTGTCCGTCTTTTTTACTGCATAAAAGGTTTCCTGAAACAGGCGGAAATATTCTTCTCTGTCGGCATCTTTCCAGAAACCGGGAAGATTTGGCTCGTTCCATACCTCTACCGGCCAGGTCACTACCTCTTCCTTTCCATAACGCTCCATAAGGTGTAAAAGAACAGCCTGTACCAGACCGGACCATGTCTCATAGCTTTTGGGCGGCGTGACATTTCCTTTCCAGTAAAATACGGTCTGATCACCGGAAGCCATTTTATAAGGCATAAATCCCAGTTCTATAAACGGTTTAATCCCCAGCTTCTGATAAGCATCCATGACCATATCTAAATATGTAAAATTGTATTCCACCCTGATGCTGCCTGATTCATCCGTATATTCCTGATAAATCGCCATATCATCACAAAAGATCCCATGCCCTCTGATATGGCTGAAACCAATCTGTTCCTGCACCAGCTTTAACTGTTCCTGATACTGCTGCTGCAGGGCCAGCCCCATACGCCCGGTTCCGACACAGTAATCTGCATGATTCTTAAAACTACATTCTGTTTCATTTCCAATCTGATAACTGATTTGCTTTTCCATTGAAATCCCCTTCCCCTGAATCTGATCTGATTTTTCCTGCTGTGCTGCTTTAACGCCTGCCCTATATTATAACATTTTTTATACTGGAAAAGAATGTAAAATAAAAAAAAGGAGCTTATTCACAGATTGATTGAAAGAATCCGGAATAAGCTTCTTATCATTTTTTTTATTGCTCCTTTTCAGGAGGCGGAGGCGGAGCAACGAAATTTTCAGGAATGGCTGGATCCCTCATGCCATAGACCCGGCTGTATTCCTTGGTCTCCTGATTCTTTACTGTTTCAGAGCGGTTCATAGACAGAAATTTGGTCAGTTCGTAGCAGTCCACCCAGATTTCATTGTTTCCTTCTTTCTGGGACTCATCAAAAATAAGCTGGAGCCCGAAATGAAGATGAGGCTGGTTAATGTTATTGGTATTTTCTGTCCTGCTGTATCCGGTCCGGCCCAGATATCCTATGACATCTCCTGCGTTTACAATGCTGCCCAGCTTTAATGATTTGTGATAGGGATAGTTTTTCCTTAAATGGGCGTAATAGTAGTAGCGTTTTCCATCAAAACTGCGGATACCAAGCCTCCACCCGCCGTATTGATTCCACCCGATGGCTTCCACATAGCCGCTTTCCACCGCAATAACAGGAGTCCCGACCTGACCCATCATATCATGGCCTAAGTGCTGGCGTTTGAATCCGTAGGATCTGGCAGTTCCGAAATCGTCAAAATCATTGTATGGATATCCTTTGGCAATGGGGCAATAACCTTTTAAACCGTATTTGGTCACCCAGACCTTATCGGGATTTACGGAACCATCCGGAAGTAAGTCCGGTGTGGCGTAGAGCGGGGCATTAGCAGAAGGAATCTGAATCTCATATTGTCCTACCAGACCGTCTAACACTGCTCCATAGGCTTCCCTGTAATAAGTGTAGTATTTCATTTTGCCGGTCAGCTCTTCCATGGTTTTTCCTGAGAGAAGCTGTTCAGCCAGTGAATCTAAATCTTTGCTGGAATATCTGGAGAAATCCCCCCCATATCTGGCCCCCAGATAGGCAAGCAAATCCACCCAGTTTAAATGAACATCAGACTGGCAGGTGTTGACGTCATAGCGGAAGGCTTCCTGCATAGCTCTTGCAGTTACGTCAAAATCCACCCATTTTATATATTTTTTTGCTTCCGATGAACTGGCTTTTTCTTCCTGGTTCACAACTGGAAATGAGAATCTGCCTCTGGGAGATATAAAAAAAAGAGAGACTAAAAGAAACGTAAGAATGATCACTTCTATGTAAATAATGAGATGATGCCGTGCTGCTGGGAAAGATGTAAAACTCTTTTTGAATAGGTTCATAAGAATTCTCCTTGTCGTTCCATGAAAGATGCATGTGAAAAGGGAAAGCAGCTTTCTTTGGCTTTCCCATATATGATATGCGAAAAGAACGGAGTTTATGACGGAAAAAGCGGAAAGCGGGTCAGTGTTGGAAAAAGGGAGGGTTCATGCTATAATTTTAGCTAAGAATCAATATGATAGAGAAAGAGGGGCTTAAAATGATTAATTTTGAATATTGTGTACCAACAAGGGTGATCTTTGGCCGTGATACCCATAAAAATATTGGAGAAGTGGTTGCCGGATACGGATTTCATAAGATCATGGTTCATTTTGGCGGAGGAAGTGTAAAGAAAAGCGGACTTTTGGATCTGGTTCAGGATTCCTTAAAGCGTAATGGAATTGAATATGTCCTTTTTGGAGGAGTTAGTCCAAATCCGGGTCTTGGGCTTGCAATGGAAGGAATGAAACTGTGCAGAAGGGAAAATGTGGAATTTATTCTTGCAGTGGGAGGGGGAAGTGTGATTGATTCTGCAAAGTGCATTGCAGACGGAACCTTGAATCCGGATGTTGATCCATGGAACTATTTTATGAAAGCAGCAGTTCCTAAGAAAGCCCTGCCACACGGGAATATCCTGACTCTGTCTGCCTCCGGCAGCGAAACCAGCTTATCCTGTGTAATTACAAAGGAAGAGGAAGGCTTAAAAAGAGGATTTAACAGTCCCACTCACAGACCATTGTTTGCAGTGCTGAATCCGGAGCTGACTTTTACTGTGAATAAATTTCAGACAGGCTGCGGAACGGTGGATATTATGATGCATACGCTGGAGCGTTATCTGGGAGGACCGACAAAGGATACGCCTCTTACAGACCGGATTGCAGAAGGACTTTTAAAGTCTGTAATGGAAGCGGGGGAAAAGGCGGATAAGAATCCAACTGATTATGAAGCACGCGCCACTCTCATGTGGGCTGGAAGTCTTTCCCATGATGGGCTGACCGGCCTTGGAAGAGATTATCTCATGCAGGTTCATCAGCTGGAACATGAACTCTCCGGGCTGTATCCTGAGATCGCCCACGGCGCCGGCTTGTCCGCTCTCTTTTGCTCCTGGGCAAGGTATGTATGCAAGGATGCACCAATGAGGTTTGCCCAGCTTTCCGTAAGGGTATTCAATCAGGAGATGGATTTTGAAAACCCGGTTTATACAGCATTAAAAGGGATTGAACGGTTGGAAGAGTATTTTAAAAGCCTGGAGATGCCAATTTCCTTACGGGAATTAAGTTCCTCCATCGGGGAAGCTGATTTTGAAGTTATGGCAGACAAATGTTCCGCAAAAGGAGAAAAGACCCTGGCAGGAATCCGGGAGCTGGGAAGAGAAGACATGATAGAAATCTACCGTATGGCATTTTAAGAAAAGTAAATATACTCTGAATTAAAAAATCGGGACGGTGCGAAAACCGTTCCGATTTATATTTTAATAACAATTGTAGCATCCCATTTTACAGATACTCGTCACAACCGCCCTGACCTTATCGTGTTCTTTGCAAAAGGGTTTAAAAATGCACACCATAGTGATTGCATTCTGAGGAGGTCTGGTCATAATCGTGGAGTTGCAGATAAATCGGAAGTTGACTCCCCTGGCTTCCTGTGTTGCCACCAGATAGGGCTTGTAGGTAGTGCCGCGTAAATCCCTGGTGGCCTCATAGAAAATAGCCAGGTCTCTGCAGTCGACGTCACGGTAAGGGGTAAAGCCGCCCGGGCACAACATATGAGAAACTCCTTTGCTTTTTCTATTGTTATATCATATGCAGCACCGGGGACGAGCGTGAGTTTTTTTCATCTTTTATCAGGAAAGTTCAATGATTTCCCTGTCTTCCGGAATAAGAAGTTCTCCGGAAAAGAGAGGACTGCCTTCGGTGGTATAAAGCTCTTTCCTGTTTTCCAGATTTTTGTCTTCTGTATGCCACAGAATTAAATGGTCCGCTTTTAATTCTTCCGCAACCCGGCAGGCATCGGCAACCGTACTGTGATGCTTTTCGTAAGGCTTAAAAATTTCCCGGTCTCTGTAAAGGCAGAATGTTTCGTGGAGCAGCCAGCTGCTTCCCTCAGCAAATCCGGCATATTCGGGATTATAGGGCTCATCACCGCAAAAGGTTAAGCGTTTCCCATTATTAAGAACTGTGGTGAATCCGTACTGTTCTGCTTTTGTGGAATGGATATCAAAAAAGGTGATATCATATCCAAGTATGGATTTGGTTTCTCCGTCTTCTACCGGAATGATATGAATCCTGGTTCCGATCAGCTCATAAAATTTTTTCTGCAGAGTCAGACGGCATAGTGTGTCGATTACGGAAACCAGATTTTTATGGCTGTAAATATTTAAGTCTCCATCGTAATTCCCGGATTTGATTCTGGTTCCGATAAAACGTACCATCCAGATAATGCCCAGAATGTGATCGGTATGTTCATGAGTTGCAAATATGTGATGGATATGGGACAGATCCACTTTCATATCATTTAATATAGAGAGGATTCCGTTGCCGCCTCCGGCGTCAATCATAAAATAATCCTCGTCTTTTTTTATTGCAAAGCAGGTATTATAGCATCTGGTGGCAGCGGCGTTGCCAGTTCCGAAAACATATAATTGTTCCATAGGTGTCTCCTTATAGTTGCGGGTGTTCCCGGTTTCACGTTCAAAGCCTGGCGAATTATGAAAGACATGCAGGCGAAAGGGGTTTAAAATTGACGTTTTTTATGATACTATAAAATTCAAAGCAATGCAACCGTGTCAAAAAAAAGGGAGAACGTATTTATGAAAGATTTGGCTTATTTAAAGCTTATGGCAAGGGAATATCCCACCATCCGGGCAGCTTCCAGTGAGATTATTAATCTGACGGCCATTCAGGGACTTCCCAAGGGTACAGAGTATTTTTTCAGTGACTTGCATGGGGAACATGAGGCATTTATTCATCTGCTGAGGAGCGCTTCCGGTGTGATCCGGGAAAAGATATCAGAAACGTTCAGTCATATTTTGCCGGAAAAGGAGGAGGTGGAGTTAGCAAACTTAATCTACTATCCGGACCGCATTATGAATCAGCTGGAGCTTAACGGACAGGCAGATGATGACTGGCAGAGAGTGACGATTTACCGTCTGGTTCAGATCTGCAAGGTAGTATCTTCAAAATACACCAGATCCAAGGTCAGAAAAAAGATGCCTCCGGAATTTGCCTATATCATAGACGAACTTCTTCATGTGGATTATAACGATGATAATAAAAGGGTATACTACAGCGAAATCATAAGGTCGATTATTGATATTCGCATTGGAGATAAATTTATCATAGCTCTTTGTGAACTGATTCAGAATTTAACCATTGACTGCCTTCATATCATTGGAGATATTTTTGACCGGGGGCCGAGAGCGGATATGATTATGAATGAACTCCTGCAGTTTCACGATGTGGACATTCAGTGGGGAAACCATGATATATCCTGGATGGGAGCAGCAACCGGCAATCTTGCATGTATCTGCAATGTTTTAAGAATTGCCATCAGCTACAACAGTTTTGATGTTCTGGAGGATGGTTATGGGATTAATTTAAGACCGCTTTCCATGTTTGCGGCAAGAGTATACCGCAATGATTCATGCGATCGTTTTTCTCCCCAGATTCTTGATGAAAATATTTACGATGCTGTGGATCCGGGCCTGGCAGCCAAGATGCATAAGGCAATTGCTGTGATTCAGTTTAAAGTAGAGGGGCAGATTATAAAGCGCCATCCGGAGTATGAAATGAATGACAGAATTTTATTGGAATCCATTGATTACGGGAAGGGGACCGTAACTGTGGAAGGAAAAGAATATCCGCTTCTTGATGCTTCCTTCCCGACCATTGATCCTGAAAACCCGCTGGCACTGAATGAAGAGGAAGAGGAGCTTTTGAGAACTCTGCAGCTGTCATTTCTGCATAATGAGCTGCTTCACCGCCATGTCCGTTTCCTCTATTCTCATGGGAGCATGTATAAGTGCTATAATTCCAATCTTCTTTATCATGGCTGTATCCCCATGCGGGAAGATGGTACATTTGATGAACTTCTGATGGAAGGTGCCTCCTATTCCGGGAAAGCGCTTATGGATTATGTTGATAATAAGGTCCAGAATGCCTATTTTCTTCCGGAGCATACTTTAGAGAGCAGGGATGCCAGGGATTTTATGTGGTATCTATGGTGCGGAGCCAAATCTCCGGTATATGGAAAAGGAAAGATGACAACCTTTGAGCATTATTTTATTGAAGACCATCAGACGCACATGGAGCCGATGAATCCATATTACCGATTGAGTATAAAGGAAGAATACTGCGAAAAAATATTAAAAGAATTTGGACTTTGCGGAGAGAGCGCCCATATTATTAACGGCCATGTTCCGGTTAAGATAAAAGAAGGGGAATCTCCGGTAAAAGCAGGAGGAAGGCTTTTTCTTATAGACGGCGGGCTGTCGAAGGCATATCAGTCAAAAACAGGTATTGCAGGCTATACGCTGATCTATAACTCCAACCACCTGGCTTTAGCTGAACATAAGCCTTTTGATCCGGATAAGGAGAGTACACCAAAGGTTTCGGTTGTTGAGAACATGAAACACCGGGTGATGGTGGCCGATACGGATAAGGGAACGGAGCTGGCTGGAAGAATTGAGGATTTAAAGGAGCTGGTGGCAGCTTACAGGGAGGGAATCATGAAAGAACGGGTAGAGTAGTCTGGCACATTATGAAAAATTAAGATTTTTTTCAGATAAGATTTCTTTACGGAACCCCTGTCAAATGGTAGAATAGTCGAAAGTTACTTACTTTATTGAAGGAGGCTCAGATGAGCAGACAGGAATTTTTACAGCGTTTAAGGGATACCCTGACAGGGGAAGTTTCCGGCAGCGTGGTTGAAGAAAATATCAGATATTACGAAGAATATATCCGTGGAGAAGTTTTGAAGGGCTCTTCGGAAGAAGCTGTTACCGAAGCGATCGGAGACCCGAGACTGATTGCCAAGACAATTATAGAGGCCAGTGAGAATGCAAAAGAAAGCAGCAGCGGCAGTTTTTACAGCTCCTTTTCCGGAAAGGATCAGAATGTTTATGAGAAACCCGGGCAGGAAAGACGGGGAATGCATTATTATGATTTAAGTAAATGGTATTGGAAGCTCCTTGGAGTCGTTGCAATTATTCTTTTTTTCTTCCTCGCTGCAACAATCGTTACCGGTATTTTCAGCCTTCTGGCGCCTCTGATGGGACCGCTGCTTTTAGTTGGACTTATTTACTGGTTTATAAAAGGATTGAAACGATAATGTCACTATTATGTAACAATATAAATGGAATATATTACAAAAATGTAACGGCATTTATGACTGACAATGGTCATAAATGCCGTTTTTGCTTGACAAATACTGAAAGAGAGGATATAATTCGAAATGTAACAATTATGTAACATTTAAGTCAAATATTTGCGGTAGGAATTATCATACGCAGACAGGAGATTCAATATGAAATTCAGAATGTGGAAGGTCATGGGACTTTTAGGACTTTTAACTGCTTTAAATTTAAATTTCCAGACAGAGGCGAAAGCTGCGGAGATCACAGTAGAAACCAGTACAACACTCTATGCAAGACTGGACAAGCCTGTATCTGTCAGATTAACTGCAGGGGATGACGGGGCAGTTGTGACCGCTGCTTTGGAAGGCCAGACCTGTGAGGTGATAGAACCTGAAAAGGATGGCTGGCTGAAGGTGAAAATGCCTGAGGGCGATGGATACATACGCAGTGACTCTGCGACACTGATCGAAAAGACACAGGAAAAGGTGGACGAGTCTGCCAGGGAACGCAAAGAGGTTGTGGACTATGCTCTTCAGTTCGTGGGAGGACGTTATGTATACGGCGGTGTAAATCCCAACACAGGTGTGGACTGTTCCGGTTTTACCAGATATGTTCTGAAAAAGTCTGCAAATGTTGAGTTAGATCACAGTTCCAGGTCACAGTCGGGGGAAGGAAAAATCATAAGCTACGAACAGGCCCGTCCCGGAGATCTGGTATTTTATGGAAAAAACGGATCCATCAATCATGTTGCTTTGTATATGGGTGACGGTAAAGTAGTCCATGCATCCACCGAAAAAACAGGAATTATCGTAACAAACGTCATGTATCGCAAACCTGTGAAATTTGTCAGTGTTTTAAACTAATATAATTTTAAATTCGTGCAGTTTTAAATAATACTTGACGAAAAGATAAAATAAATGTATAATAACCGTAATGAAATTAATAATTACGTAACATTTGAAACTCAAAAAGTAAAAATAGGAGCAGATTTCCCGATGATAAACAAAGTATGGAAAACGTTAGGACTTATGGCTTTTTGTGGAACAATGATCGTTACAGTTCCTTCAGATGTAAGAGCAGATGAGATATCTGGTCCAGGATTAAGTTTTGGAAACTATATGGTAACCGTAAATTCCGATCAGGTTACAATCAGTAAAGATGAAGAGGGTACAGAACCCTTAATGAACGCTTCCAAAGGAACCGCCTTTGAAGTTGTGGAAGATATGGGAGATGGATATTTAAAGGTTAAGGTGAATGATACATATGGCTATTTGCCGGCGGAGGGAAGTGCCACTGTAACCGCAACCGATGAAGCGACGTTAAAAGCACTGGAAGAAAAAGCTCAGGCACAGTCAACCGTTAATTTCAGACAAGGCATTGTTAATTATGCACTGCAGTTCGTAGGCGGACGTTATTCCTATGGCGGCAGTGATCCTCATACAGGAGTGGATTGCTCCGGATTTACAAGATATGTGATGCAGCACGCAGCAGGCCTTTCCATCAGCCGTTCTTCAGGAGGACAGGCTACACAGGGAAGAGCAGTCAGTGCAGATCAGATGCGTCCAGGCGACCTGATTTTTTATGGAAGCGGAAGCTCCATCAATCATGTTGCCATGTACATCGGGAATGGACAAGTAGTACATTCCTCAACTTACAGTACAGGTATTAAGACATCTCCGTGGAATTATCGGACACCTGTAAAAATTGTCAACGTGCTTGGCGATTAATGAAATAGCGGATTACCGGATTTTGGAAAGGGATATAGGGCCTTCGGCATGGGATTGCCGGAGGTCTTTTGTTTTGTGTGCCAGGCGGGCACACGTTCCAACGCAATGTCATTAACTTTAGAGATAACCATCAGGGAGATTGGAAGAGATTACTTCCTTGACGAATCAAGCAAGTAATTGCATAGGTTTCATGTCAAAGAGAAGCAACCGTAATAGGGGAGCTATTCGGCTGCTTCTGAGGGGAGTATAAATAATTAATAAGGATGAGGAATAATATTCCTCAAGTAAATTATAATATAGGCTATGTAAAAATGCAAAGTTATTTTAAAAACAAATTTAAAAAAAGAATTTTCCAAAACAAAAAAATAAGTATATTATGCCGGATATTCGCCATACTACACCGTGTAACAAAAAACACCCACAGGAGGTATGAAAATGTCTAATAATAATTATAATGACAGCTACAACGATATGGATAATTCTACAAGGAATTACCACACATCAAGCCAGAACAACAACCAGAACAACAACCAGAACAACAACCAGAACAACAGCCAGAACAATAACCAGAACAACAGCCGGAACAACAGTCAAAACAATAATCAGAACAACAGCCGTAACAACAGCCAGAACAAGATGCAGGATACAAACCGTAATTGCAGCCGTGATTCCAGCCGTGACTCCAGCCGCAACAACAACCAGAACAAATCTTTCTAATATCAGACAATATTAAAAAAAGGCGTGGGAAAGAGACAACGGGGTCCTTTCCCGCGCTTTTTTTTGCTTTTTCCCATTCTGAAAAATTCCGAATATATTATTACTAGAAAGGACAGGTGATAGTATGTTCACGACAATACCGGTGTGGGAAGTCGATCAATATATAGAAAATAATGAAAATGTGATGCTCATAGACCTTCGAAGCCCGTATTCTTACCAAAGAGGGCATTTAAAAGGAGCAGTGAATCTTCCTTATGAGCAGTATGATATATGGAAAAAACAGCTGCCCAGAGAAAAACGTCTGATCTTCTATTGTTCCAGAGGCGGACAAAGCATGATGGTATGCAGACATTTGGAGGCAATGGGCTTTCATGTGATCAATCTGGCTAATGGAATTGCCTATTACAAGGGAAAATATATGGTACGTGGATAGGTATTCATTGACAGATATACCATTCAGGTCTTAAAATATACCTGATAACCAACAGAAGGAGAAAATACGTATGAAATATATGATTGCTTCCGACATTCACGGCTCCGCTTATTATTGCAGGAAGCTGTTAGATGCATATAAAAATTCAGGAGCAGAGAGACTGATCCTCCTTGGAGATATTCTTTACCATGGACCGAGAAATGATCTTCCCAAAGAATATGCGCCCAAAGAGGTCATCTCCATGCTGAACAGCTATAAGGACCAGATTTACAATGTGCGGGGAAACTGTGATACGGAAGTTGATCAGATGGTCCTGGAGTTCCCGGTCCTTTCTGATTACGCGTTGTTTGTGATTGACGGTCTTACTATTTATGCCACTCACGGACATATCTACAATAAGGAACATCTTCTGCCGATGCAAAAGGGAGATATTCTGCTTCACGGACATACGCATATTCTGACTGCTGAAACCTCAGGAGATATCACCATACTGAATCCAGGCTCTGTTTCAATTCCAAAAGGAGGAAATCCGCCTACGTATGCGCTGCTTGAAGACCGGATTTTCCGGATAATGGACTTTGAAGGTAATATTGTAAAAGAAATGAACTTAGGAGATTAATGTGAAAAAAACATATGAACTGATTGCACCCTGCCATTTTGGTATGGAAGCGGTATTAAAAAAAGAAATTACAGAACTTGGTTACGATATTACTTTAGTGGAAGACGGAAGAGTGACCTTTCTGGGTGATGATGAGGCAATTTGCCGTGCCAATGTATTTTTAAGAACTGCTGAACGGGTTCTTTTAAAAGCAGGAAGCTTCCATGCCGAGTCCTTTGAAGAGCTTTTTCAGGCGACTAAGATAATTCCATGGGAAGAATATATCCCTTCTGACGGAAAATTCTGGGTGGCAAAGGCCTCATCTATTAAGAGTAAGCTGTTCAGCCCTTCCGACATTCAGTCCATTATGAAGAAAGCCATGGTGGAACGAATGAAGGGCGCTTACAAAGTGGAGTGGTTTGAAGAGAATGGTGCAAGCTTTCCTCTTCGTGTTTTTCTGTATAAAGATGAGGTTACCGTTGGGATTGATACGACGGGAGATTCCCTTCATAAAAGAGGTTACCGTACACTCACCAGCAAGGCTCCCATTACGGAAACCCTGGCTGCAGCGCTGATCATGCTTACCCCATGGAACAAAGACAGGATTCTGGTGGATCCTTTTTGCGGAAGCGGTACGTTTGTCATTGAGGCGGCCATGATGGCAGCCAATATGGCTCCGGGAATGAACCGGTCCTTCTTATCAGAAGACTGGAAGAATATCATACCAAGAAAGTGCTGGTATGATACCATGGATGAAGCCAATGATCTGGTGATGAATGATGTTAAGGTGGACATACAGGGATATGATATTGATCCTGAAATTATAAAAGCAGCCAGAGCTAACGCAGAATCTGCAGGTGTGGACCATCTCATTCATTTCCAGCAGCGGTCAGTCGATGCATTAAGCCACCCGAAAAAATACGGCTTTATTATCACCAATCCTCCTTATGGTGAGCGTATTGAGGAGAAGAAGAATCTTCCGGAATTGTACCGTCAGATTGGAGAACGCTATGCCGCCCTTGATGCATGGTCTCTGTATATGATCACTGCGTACGAGGAGGCGGAAAGATATATCGGCAGAAAAGCAGATAAGAACCGAAAGATTTATAATGGAATGATGAAAACCTATTTCTATCAGTTTATGGGGCCGAAGCCTCCGAAAAGAAAAGCAGGAGATGAGTTTGAAAAATAAGACCCGGTTTGCCTTTTTTCTTGTTGTGCTGTGCGCAGCTGCCGTCTTAGGGGCGGATAAATTTGTTCCCTTACAGGCGGATAATCCGTATATGGGACAGCTTCCAGCTGTCTATGACGGAAGGAAAAATGGCCGTGCCCCGGCAGTGAAAAATCAGGGATCTCTTGGTACCTGCTGGGCATTTGCATCTTTACAGGCGTTAGAAGCCAGACTATTACCGGAAGAATCCTTCAATTTTTCCGAAGATCATATGTCTTTAAATAATGGATTTCTCATCCCCCAGGAAGAGGGAGGGGAGTATACCATGTCAATGGCTTACCTCCTTTCCTGGCAGGGACCGGTACTGGAGACAGATGATCCATATGGGGACGGAATATCCCCAAAAGGACTGAAAGCGGTAAAACATGTTCAGGAGATCCAGATGATACCTGGGAAAGATTACGAAAAAATAAAGCGGGCAGTTCTCCGTTACGGAGGAGTTCAGAGTTCACTCTATACTGCTATGAATGGGGCTAAGAGCCAGTCAGCCAGCTATAATGAAGAGGCGTCCGCTTATTGTTACATAGGCTCTGAGCCGCCCAATCACGATTCCGTGATTATCGGCTGGGATGATGGATTTTCCAGAGAGAATTTTAATGTCCCGGTGAATGGTGACGGAGCGTTTATCTGTATGAACAGCTGGGGAGATGGATTTGGTGACCAGGGCTTTTTTTATGTATCCTATTATGATTCCAACATCGGTATGAATAATATAGTGTATTCCGCAGTAGAGGATCCGGGCAGATATGACAGGATCTATCAGTCGGATTTACGGGGCTGGGCAGGCCAGCTGGGGTATGGCAGCGACACAGTCTGGTTTTCCAATGTGTATGAGGCGGAAGAATCCCAATATTTGAAGGCTGCCGGATTCTATGCGACTGCACCCCATACATCTTATGAGATTTACGCGGTGCATAAGACTGGAAAAGAATCTGACATTATAAACGGCAATGAGTTTGACCGGAAAATTTTCCTTACAGACGGAGAGTTTGAGAATGCTGGTTACTATACCGTATCCTTTGACAAAAAGATGAAAAAAGAACTGAAATTAAAAAAGGGAGAGCGGTTTGCAGTCATTGTGAAAATTACCACTCCCGATACAGTTCACCCTGCAGCGATTGAGTATGATGCAGGAGACGGAAGAACCTTTGTAGATTTATCTGATGGGGAGGGTTATATCAGTCCGGAAGGCAGAGTGTGGGAGAGAGTGGAAGAAAAACAGAACTGCAATTTGTGTCTGAAGGCGTATACGGCTGCTCAATAGAAAAAGGTTTGAAGGAGAGAACAGATGAGGGAGAAAAGAATTATTTTTGCAACTGGAAACGAAGGAAAAATGCGGGAGATCCGTGAAATCTTAAAGGATTTGGGAATGGAAGTGTGTTCCATGAAAGATGCCGGCATTCATCTTGATATAGAGGAAAACGGAGCTACTTTTGGGGAAAACGCAGAAATAAAAGCCATGGCAGTGTGGAAAAAGTCCGGAGGCATCGTTCTGGCTGATGATTCCGGTCTGGTGGTAGACTGCCTGGGCGGAGAGCCTGGAATTTACTCTGCCCGGTATATGGGAGAGGATACTTCCTATGAAATCAAAAATCAGACCATTTTAAACCGTGCAGCCCTTGCGGTTGGAGAGGAGAGGAGTGCGCGTTTTGTCTGTAACATTGCTGCAGTACTTCCCGACGGGTCTGTGCTTCATACGGAAGCAGCCATGGAGGGACTGATTGCTGATAAGCCGGCTGGAGGCGGGGGTTTTGGTTATGACCCGATTCTTTATATACCAGAGTTTCATATGACTGCAGCGGAGCTTACCATGGACCAGAAAAACCGGATCAGTCACAGAGGGAAAGCGCTTGAAGCCATGAAAGATAAGCTGAAAGAACAGTTTGGGGAGGAGAATCATGAAAGTACTGATTGTCAGTGATACCCACCGGAAGGATGAAAATCTTCTGAGGGTGATCGGGGAAAACAAACCCTTTGACATGTTGATCCACCTGGGAGATTCAGAAGGCAGTGAAAAGAAGATTGAGGGCTGGCTGGATGAAGGCTGTGAGCTTCACATGGTTCTTGGAAACAATGACTTTTTCTCAGATCTGGAACGGGAAAAGGAAATTAAAGTGGGCAGTTACCGGATACTTCTGACTCATGGACATTACTATAATGTATCTCTGGGAGTGGAGCGGCTGGAAGCGGAGGCCTTAGAGCGGAATATTCAGATCGCCATGTATGGACATACCCACAGACCGTTTTATGAGGTACATAACGGGGTTATAATCTTAAATCCCGGAAGTATGTCCTATCCCCGCCAGGAAGGCAGAAGACCCTCTTATATGATCATGGAACTGGATGAGCAGGGCGAAGTTCATTTTACTCTGAATTTTCTGGAAAAAGTATAGATACAAATAAAACCCTGACAGAGAGACTTGATGACTCATGGGCTCTGTCAGGGTTTTGTTTATTATTTATAATTAGTTCCAGCCCTCTGGCAGGTATGCCAGGGTGTTTGCAATCATATCGTCTGCAAGTTTCTTCACCTCTGCGTCGCCTGCTCTGCCCTTAACCAGAGGATCACTTAAGAAAGCTTCATAAACCAGTTTGCGGTCACAGGTAAGCGCTGCGTTTAAAATCCGTTCGTGATTAGCAACGTGAGGCTTGATAAGTTCCAGTACTTCTTCCGGAATTGTTCCTGCTATGACTGGCTTAATGCTGTCGCGGCTGAATACTGCATTTGTCTCTACAACGGCATCTTTTGGCAGGTTTGCAATCTGTAAGAAGGAGTTTGGTATGTTTACATTGCTGATGGTGCGGTCCAGGCCGCATAAAGATTTAATTAAAAGAATTCCTTCTTCTCCTGACGGCTTTAATTCAATTTCTTCTTCTCCATTTGCCAGGCGGCGGCTCTTTGCCAGACGTTCTTTTAAGTCATTCTTTCTCCAGTCAACTGTGGTGAGTCCGAATTTCCAGGATTTCACAGTCTCCGGGTCTTTGAGATAGTCGGTTCCAGGCATGAATTCTGCAAGATGACGGTCTCCCGCAGCTGCAATCAGGCCATAGCGGCGGAAAAGGTCGAATTTTACCCGGTGCGCACACTCAAAAGTGCTGTTTGCCCAGTTCTTATCCGGCTCTTCATAGCCCTCCTCATAATGAGCATCGATATAATCACGGTAAACGGGGAATAAATCGATTCCTTTATAGGAAGCCTCATCAAACCAGGTAAAATGGTTAATACCCAGAACGTTTACATGAATGTCTCTGCGGTCAATGGATTCCAGTCCAAAGGTTTCCTCGCAGATTCCCTTTAATACCTTCTGGGTGCCGAATACTTCATGGCAGCAGCCAAAGGCTTTAATCTGGGGAAATACATGATAAAGAGTCTTAACACACAAAGACATGGGATTGGTATAGTTAATTACCCATACATCGGGTGCATATTCCTTTATTGCCTCCGCAATGGTTACAAACATTGGTATGGTGCGCAGTGCACGGATCATTCCGCCAGGGCCGGCCGTATCCCCGACTGACTGATAGATACCAAGTCTTTCCGGAAGATGAACATCGGAATCCATCTCGTCAAAGGTACCGGGGAGAATGGAGATTACTGCAAAATCGCAGCCTGTCAGCGCATCTTTTAAGGATTCAGACTGGACGTAATCCCATTTTCCAATGGTGTCCCTGCGTGCGCTCAGATGGCTGCCGATGATTTCATTGTTTTTGGAAGCAGCGGGATCAATGTCATAAAGCCGGATGGTTCCGCTCATGGAATCATCCATGGATAGGTCCGTCATAAAGGTCCAGGCCCAGCCTCTGGAGCCTCCGCCGATGTAAGCGATCTGAATGTCGCTTACTTTGTTGTTTTCGTATTTCATAAAGGTTTCCTCCTGAAACTAAGAAATATTAAATAGGTTCGTATCACTCTCTATTGCATATTATAATGCATTATAGTATTATAATACTTATATAATTGATGCTTATTTCATGATAATCATACTTTTGGCTACTGATTTGGAGGAGGAAATGGAACGTATCATATTTGAGGAGAGCATGGAAGGCGTTGTCATCGATGAGGTGGTGCGGGATGATGGATTTTCCATGACAATGAAGCATTTTCATGATACTTATGAACTGTATTTTCTCTTAAGCGGGGAACGATATTATTTTATTGATAAAGAGACCTATTACGTGAAAACAGGAGATGTGGTTTTGGTCAACCGGCAGCAGGTGCATAAGACGAGCCAGGCAGGGAGCGGAAGCCATGACCGGATTTTACTTCAGCTTAACGGGAGGTATTTAGAAACCTGGTTAAACCATGCGGGAGTTTATTCCCTGGAAAAGCTTTTCGGAGATTATTATGGTGTAGCCAGACTTTCGGAAAAGGAATGGGAGGAGATGAAGACCCTGCTTCTGTCAATCAGAGACGAATTAAGGGGCAGGAGGGAGCGGTATGAAGTCATGGTCCGTCTTATGATTTCCAGAATTCTTCTTATGGTTTACAGAAGCCGGAAGAAAAATGTATTAAAGGATATGCCTCCTACGGTTCAGACATCAAAGCATGGAAAAGTACATGAGGTGGCGGAGTATTTAACGCTCCATTGTGAGTCAGCGGAAAGTCTGGAGGAACTGGCGGAACGTTTTTTTATCAGCAAATCCTATTTAAGCAGGATCTTCCGGGAAGTGACGGGATTCTCTGTCAATGAATACCGGAATTTAGCAAGGGTGCGAAAAGCCAGAGAGCTTCTTTTAAACAGTGAATATTCAGTGACAGAGATATCAGAACTTCTGGGGTTTGAGAGTGTCACATATTTTGAACGGGTATTTAAAAAGCATACCGATGCCACGCCTTTGAAATATAGAAAAGAGACGAAAAGAACGGAGCAGTAAACGTTCTTTTCGTCTCTCTTTTTATGGTCAGACAGCTATTTCACAAGTGCCTCACAGAGTGCGGTGAGAGCAAGTGCCTGACCATAAGCCATAGGCATGATCAGGACATTCTTATAGTGGTTGCCGTCCATTCCGATTCCGGTTCCTGCAGATACATTCAGTACAGTTCCGTCCTCGGAAACATTATCGCAGATCGCTAAGATTGCACGATCAGCAGCTTCTCTATACTCATCGCCCAGAACTCCTCCTTTTACGCCTCTTAAAATTCCGGCGGCAATGGCAGCTGAGCCGGATACCTCTTCGTAGCTGGTTTCATCTGTCAGAACTGTCCGCCACAATCCGGAGGGCGCCTGGAGCTTTAAGAGCGCCGCTGCCTGTGACTTAAATGTATCAATCAGATAGGTTCTTACTCCTTCATTTAAATCATCCCCGCAGGTATCTATAAATTCCATGATTCCGTAAGTGAACCAGGAATTTCCCCTGCACCAGAAGACACCGCCAAAATTATCCATTCGTTCAAAACTGAATCCATGATGGAAAAGTCCGGTCTGTTTATCAAATAAATATTTGATGTGTACCAGAAACTGATGGAGGGCTTCATTTTTCCAGGCCGGATTTTCTGCCTGCTGTCCCATTCTGTTTAAGAAGAGTACGGACATAAACAGAGTGTCGATCCATATCTGACCTTCATTGAGCGTTACCCCGTTCCGGTCCCCAATAGCGCTGGTTACGTGCTGAAAGCCATTGTCTGCCGTCCTGGGAAGCTCGTTAATCAGCCAGTCTGCCTGTTGTGTGCAGAGCTTATAAAAGCTCTCTGAGTCCTTAAGCCTGCTGTGAAGGCAGGAAAGGGGAAGAAATGGGGCGGTTGTATTGATGTTTTTGGAGGGGAGCCCGTTTTTTAAATGACCGCTGTACCAGGTTTCAAAGAAAGGAAGGTACCGGTCGTCTCCGTAGAATTCCTGCAGTTTATATAAGCCGTAAAGACCAACGCCCTGAGGCCAGTCCCATTCTTCAATTCCGAAATCTCTCTGGATGATTCCCTTTTTGGTGTCTGTAGAACTGACGGCTTTATCTTTGTCATAGTCACAGCCTCCCAGATTCATAAGCTTTTCCACCACCAGATGGATTTTTTCAAGCAGTCTTTCGTTTGTCATTGTTGTCATTCTCCTTTATGCTTTGTGTTTTTTAGTTTTTCAATGTAATCTGTGGGCGGAAGACCCGTATATCGTTTGAATACCTGGCTGAAATACTGGGGATTGCTTCCAAATCCCACCTGCCTTGCGATCTGTTTGATGTTGTCGTTGTGATAGAAGGTCATCAGCCGTATGGCTTCCTCCATACGCTCCTTATTTAAATAATCAGAAAAGCGCATTCCTTCTTCCTTCACAAACTGCTTGCTTAAATATCCGACGCTGACAAACAGGTAATTTTCAGCCAGCCATTTTAAAGACAGATTTTCAGAATCCAGATGTTCCCTGATATAAGTTTTTAAAAGAGCGATATTGGAGCTTGACTTATGGCCTCCTGTTTCATACTCCTTCTGTACCAGAACGACTGACAGAAGGTTTCGGATTTCGGAAACGTTATCGCAGGAATACAGCCGTCTGAAAAAGTCACAGGCTGCATCAATGGGCGGTTTTTCCTGATTTAAGTCTGCCTGCAGAAAGAGGCCAAGTGCAAGACTTCTGGCAGTGGCCGGCGGCATGGAATCAATAAAAACGGAATTTAAAAGTTCCGTAGCCTGGACGATGTCCGGTGCAGAGGTAATGGAATCCTCTAAGCGGCTGATCATCCATGGAGCCGTAATATGATTCCTGATCTCATAGCTTTCCCCTTTTTCGCTGAGCAGAAGAATCCGTTCAAAACGGGAAATTTTCTGGATCACAAAGTGAAAAAGTTTTTCGGAGGTTTCCATGTGGATAAATTCCGTTTCAAAGGTGACGGACTGATTGGGATAATGCAGTTTTAGTATGGAGTTTTTAACCCTTTCCTGTATTGCGAGAGTGGAAGCAGGAAAGATTAAGACTGCAGTGTTTTTTACATAAAGTATGGAAAAATCCATGTGGAGTCCTTCTGAACCCAGAATTTTAACGATATCAGAAGTGAAATTTTTTAAATACGGTTCTTCTACAAAGGAGCAGATGCATGCATTGAGGCAGTTTTCAGGCAGGGATAACAACTCCTTATATTTGCAAAATACGCCTGAAAAGGTATCCTGATGTTCCAGAAGCTCCATGATGAAGCTTTGTTCCAACGGAATGTGCAGAGTTTTTAAAAGGTCCTGCTGCTGGGATATGCGGCGGGACTCCTCCTGCAGGCGTTCTTTCCGGATGGAAACAAGGGAATCGATCAGTTCATTTTTATCCGTAGGCTTTAATAAATAAAAACGGACTCCGTATTTCATCGCCTGCTTGGCATATTCAAAGTCATTGTAGCCGGAAAGCAGAATAAAGGAGATTTTAGAATCTGTTTTCATGGATCGTTCGATTAAATCCAGCCCGTTTAAAATGGGCATCCGGATATCGGTGATTACCACATCCGGATATTCATCACATATGATGTCATAAGCTTCCATTCCATTTTTGGCAGTTGCAATCAGCTCATAGCCTAAGGATTCATAATCGACCATTTGGGAAAGCGCTTCTCTGATAATTTGTTCATCATCCACAATCATTAATCTCAGCATGTCAAACCTCCTGTTCTTTTGGAATAGACAGCATAACAACTGCCATTCCGTTCTTATTATAAAAATTCAGTCCGTAATTGTTGCCATAGAGTAATTTTAACCTGGAATTAATGTTCACCAGCCCCACACCTGATCCCTGGGGCAGGATTTCCCTGCTTTCAATTTTGGAGAGTAAGTCAGGTTCAAAACTGGAACCGGTATTGGATACCTTGATCTGATAATCCAGTTCCATTTCCTTAATTGTAACCCGAATGCAGCACATTTCGTCCGTAGCTTCCATGGCATGCTTCAGCGCATTTTCCACAAGAGGCTGTATACATAGTTTTGGGACAAAAATGTGGGAAATATTCTCCGGAATATCCAGCTCAAAGTTCAGCCTGTCCTTAAAGCGCATTTCCTGAATCCGGATGTAGTCATTTAACACTTCCAGCTCGTCAGAGAGAGGGATGATATCCTTTTGCCCTGCAATGGAAGCACGGAATAAGTTGCCGAGAGAGCGGACCATCATGGAGATATCGTCAGCTCCGTATTTTTGGGCCATCCAGTTGATGGTATCCAGCGTGTTGTATAAAAAGTGGGGATTAATCTGCTGCTGAAGCATCTTAATCGTGGAATCCCTTAAAAGCAGCTGTTTGTCATAATTTTCATCTCTTAGTACTTTTACGCTGTGGGTCATCTCATCAAAGCTGCGGTGGAGCTGGCCGATTTCATCCTGTCTGTTCTCATAATCATAGGGCTTTATGCTAAGGTCAGGAGCTTCCCCGTTTCCAAAACGCTGGATTTTTTCAATTAAGTAATCCAGGTGGCGGAAAATATAGCGGAAAAGTAAATTCACCAGAATTGCTGTAACCAGGATAATGAAAAAGGTAAATAAAAGAATCTGCATGGTGATAAGGCGGACGTTGTTAAACAGGGGGTTATAATCTCTGAAATAGAGGTAGTCCCAGCCAGTATAGGGAATATAGCCGGTTATTATAAACTCCTTTTTATGATCCAGAGAGGCTATTGTATAGGTGTTTTCCCTGTCCTGTCTGTCAGCGATGAGTTCCAGACAGTATTCCTGGTGATAGGACTCCTCCGGATAGATCCGCTTTTCTCCGGTCATCAAAACGAATCTGGAATTGTCCGCCAGACTTCCGGAACTTTTTAAACCATCCTCAATCATACGCTCCATATCAACGGTAACATAGAGTCCTGCCAGCTTTTTCAGGCTTAAATATTTCAGCTTTAAGATCTGCCTTGCACATACGGTATCGTCACCTGGTTCAATGGCGGAGTACCATATGGCTTTGCCCTTTAAGCGGTCAATTGCCTGACCAAGCTCCATACGGTTGAATCTGTCAATATCATCCGAACGTCCCATGCAGATATTGGATCCGTCATCTAATACGATGTTGATGGATTTGACATATCTGCTCTGGTAAATATAGGAGTAGAGCTGCTGATAAATGTCTCTTTTTGCAAGAGCTCTCCGGTCACTGTATGGCTTTTCCATAAGAAAAGACAAATTCTCCTGCAAAACGGAATCTCCAATTATGTTGTCCGTCACATTTTCAACCATCTGCATTTCCGATTCCAGATAGGTGGTTACGTGGCTTAAGGAGTCGGCATTTGCCTGGTAAAGTACTTCGTTATAGCGGTGGGTCAGAATCCGTATGCTGATCAGGATTGTGAGGCACAGGGTGAAAAGAGCAAGGAGAAAAACCGTCAGTATTTTTTTGTATAAAGACAGGTTGTTAAACCAGACCGTACATCGTTTCATAATCAGATTTCCTTTCTCAGATAATCGTATTATATAGTAAAACATCGAAAAAATAAATTGGTAAACAGTCTCAAATTACATAAAGCTGTTTTTTCAACCATAAAAAGCCGTATTTTAACTTTACGTTTGTGCATATTTGACATAAAATGTGGTTATCTTAAAGAAATCAAATGGGAGGTTTTGCAAAATGAAGAAAAGAATCTTAGCAACAACACTTGCAGCAATTCTTGCAGCATCATCATTAGCTGCCTGCGGTTCAAAGACTGAACCGACTGAAACCACAAAAGCAGACGCGGCTACCACACAGGCAGCCACAACAGCAGCAACTGCTGACACAACAGCAGCAGCCGGCGGTAAGGTATCCTTAAGCCTTTGCTGGTGGGGAAATCAGACAAGAAACGATGTAACAAAAAAAGCAGTTGATCTTTACATGAGTAAAAATCCAAATGTAGACATCAAGGTTGAGTTTACAGACTGGTCCGGTTACTGGGACAAGCTTTCTGCTATGGCAGCCGGCGGAAATCTTCCTGACATCATTCAGATGGATTACTCCTATTTAAACCAGTACCAGAAGAGCGGTCAGCTTGCTGACTTATCTGAATTCATGAGCAGCGGAGTGATTGATACTTCAAAGATCCCGGAAAGCATCATTAAAAGTGGTGATGTTGACGGAAAGACCTATGCAATCAGCCTTGGAAGCAACGCTCCTATGATGGTTTATGACAAAGCAGTGGTTGAAAAGGCAGGAGTTACCATTCCAGATCAGATGACAATGGACGAGCTTTATGACCTTTCCAAGACCATCAATGAGAAAACCGGTGTTAAAACTCTTTATGACGGCGGCATCAACATGATGCAGATCATGGCAAGAGCAAATGGTTCTCATTTATTTGACGAATTAACAGCTGGAACCGAAGATTCCATGAAAATTTATTTTGACACCATGGAGAAGTTTGCAAAATCTGACGCCAGCATTTCCGCTGATTTATTAGCAGAGAAAAATCCTGATGTAGTTGAGACAAAACCAATCATCGATGGAACAACCTGGAATGATTTAAGCTTATCCAACCAGTTTATCAGTATCTCTAAGACTGCAGGAAGAGATCTTGGAATTACCATGTTCCCAACTCTTACCAATGCAAAAGCACAGCCACTGTATTTAAAACCAAGTATGTTCTTCTCTATCGCTGAAACTTCCAAGAATAAGGAAGAGGCTGCAAAGTTCATTGACTGGTTTACAAACAGCGCAGAGTGTAATGAAATCCTTCTTGCTGAAAGAGGAATTCCGATCAATACAGAAGTTGCAGATGCAATCAAACCAAAGGCAGATGCAGCAGCTCAGACCGTATTTGATTATGTTGCAAAAGTTACGGAAATTGCAACCCCAATTGATGCTCCAGACCCATCTGGTAAAGGTGAAGTAGAAGCATTAGGAAAAACAGTTGTTGAAGCAGTTCGTTACGGAGATGCAACAGCAGAAGATGCAGTTGGCCAGTTTGTGCCTGAAGCAAAAAGTATACTTGAACAAGCGGCAAAATAACAGGTAAAATTCTGGAGGGGATAAGATGAAGAACAATCAAATGATCCCGAAAAGAAAAAAATCAGTGAGCCAGATCTTAAACACACCGAAGGTTGCAGGATATGTATTTATCCTGCCCTTCATTATAGGATTTCTTGCCTTTATGGCTCTTCCAATGATTTTATCTTTAGGGTTTTCATTCACCAGATACAATATATTAAAATCACCGGTTTTTATAGGACTGGAAAATTATAAAACGATGTTTACGGCGGATCCAAAGTTCTGGAAAGTATTTGGTGTTACCATGTACTATGTTCTGTTTTCGGTTCCTCTCCGGCTTATCATGGCGTTAGCAGTTGCCATGCTATTAGTAAAAAGCACCAAGCTCTCCGGATTTTACAGGGCTGTTTATTACCTGCCTTCCATTATCGGATCCAGTGTGGCTGTTGCAATTCTCTGGAAGAGAATGTTTGCAAGCGACGGTGTTGTAAACGCACTTTTAAAGATTATTGGACTTCCGTCTGACATAGCGTGGCTGGGAAGAACAGATACAGCGATCTGGACTCTGATTATATTGGCAGTCTGGCAGTTTGGTTCTTCCATGCTCATCTTTTTATCCGGTTTAAAACAGATTCCAGTCAGCCTTTATGAGGCAGCCACCGTTGACGGTGCAAATGGAATACAGAGATTTTTCAAAATCACAATTCCAATGCTGACTCCTACCATTTTCTTCAATCTCATTAACCAGCTGATCAATGGGTTTATGGCATTTACACAAAGCTATATTATTACCCAGGGAAAGCCAAGAGATACCACATTGTTTTATACCGTATACATGTATCAGAATTCCTTTACTTATAATAAGCTTGGATATGGCTGTGCAATGGCATGGTTCATGGTATTCGTTGTAGGCATGCTGACACTGATACTGTTCAAAACACAGAAAAAGTGGGTACATTACGAAGCAGAAGGGTGATGAAATATGAAAACAGGATATCAGGAAAAAAAATTAGTCACCACAGCGATTTATCATGTGTTTACCTTTTTGTTTGCATGTGTTATGATATATCCGCTTGTATGGATGGTGATGAGTTCCTTTAAAAACACCAATGAAATTTTCAGGACTGCTGCCAGTCTTCTGCCCGAACACTTTTCCTTAGAAAACTATAAGGTGGGCTGGAAAGGCTTTGCAGGCTACGGTTTTGGAAACTTCTTTAAGAATTCCTTTATTATTGCAGGATTATCCACAGTAGGTGCAGTTATTTCCTCTGCAGTCGTAGGATATGGATTTGCAAGAATTGACTTTAAGTTTAAAGGCTTCTGGTTTGCATGTATGCTTCTCGCAATGATGCTGCCTTTCCAGGTTATCATGATTCCGCAGTACATTATCTTTAATAAAATGGGCTGGGTTGGAAGTTATCTTCCCATTATTGTACCGCAGTTTTTTGGACAGGGCTTTTTTATCTTCTTAAATGTTCAGTTTATCAAGGGTATTCCCATTGATTTAGACGAGGCTGCCAGAATGGACGGTTGTTCGATCTATTCTATATTTATCAGGATCATTCTTCCGCTCGTGAAGCCATCTCTGGTTACAAGCGCAATTTTCTCCTTCATGTGGAGATGGGATGATTTCCTTGCAGCTTTGCTCTATTTAAGCGACCCGTTAAAATATCCGGTCAGCTATGCGTTAAAGATGTTTTCCGATCCGACAGCTGGTTCCGACTGGGGCGCAATGTTTGCAATGGCAACTTTATCTTTGATTCCGATTTTCTTCATTTTCTTAACAATGCAGAAATATCTGGTAGAAGGAATCGCATCTACAGGAATAAAGGGCTAATAAGGCTTTTTAGGTGGGAGACCCGCAAATGCGGTGTTTCCTGCCTTTTTTAAAATTTAAAACAAAAGGTGGAATGACGAATGAATCCGATCAGAAACAGATTAATGGCGGCATTGGAGGCACTAAGGCCGTTATGCTATTCCAATTTAAAACCGGCAGATGAGGTATGGATCAGCCCGGGTAGTTATGAGTGGAAAGAAGAGTTTGACAGCAGCATTTTAAATTGGGAATCTTTTGGCAGGGATGAAACCTGGGGAGGATCGGACCGGCATTACTGGTTTAAGACCTGTATTACTGTACCGGCTGAGTTAAAAGGAAAGCAGGTCAGAGCAGTCTTGAATACCGGAGCTACGGATATCTGGAATACGGACAATCCCCAGATCATGGTGTTCTTAGACGGAAAGCATTCCGGTACCATGGATATGAACCATCAGGACTTTATTCTGACGGAACATGCGATACAGGGAGAAACACATGAACTGGCCTTTTATGCCTACTCCAACAGTCCTGGCAGCACCAATTTCTTTCATCTGGATCTGGGAGCTTATGAAGAAGTGGTGGCAAAGCTTTATTACGATCTGGCGGTTCCCTTTGAAGCAGCTGATCTTCTGGAAGAGGATGACCTGGAACAGATCGATGGATTTAAGGTTCTGGCAGAAGCAGTCAACCGGATTGATTTTACCAGACCTCATTCCGGACAGTTTTTTACTTCTGTAAGAGAAGCGGATGAATTTCTCGTGAAAACCTATTATAAAGACAGGCCCGAAAATCCGGTGACTGTCCACAGCATCGGCCACACACATATTGACGTAGCATGGAAATGGCCTTTAAAGCAGACAAGACAAAAGGCGGTCAGAAGCTTCCGTACGGTTTTAAACCTGATGGAGCGGTATCCGGAATATAAGTTTATGTCCAGTCAGCCCCAGCTTTATGACTTTGTAAAAGAAGAGGCTCCCCAGCTGTTTGAAGAGATAAAGGAAAAGATAAAAGAAGGCCGCTGGGAGACAGAAGGAGCCATGTGGCTGGAGCCGGACTGCAACCTGGCATCCGGGGAATCCTTAGTCCGTCATATTCTTTATGGAAGAAGATTCTTTGAAAAGGAACTTTCCGGCCCGGTAAATGAAGTGCTCTGGCTGCCGGATGTATTCGGCTACAGCGCTGCCATACCCCAGATCATGAAGCAATCCGGATTGTCATACTTTATGACAACTAAGCTTGGCTGGAACGAATACAACCAGTTCCCCTATGATACCTTCATCTGGCGGGGGATTGACGGCAGTGAAGTTTTAACCTATCTGATTTCCACCAAGGATTATTATAAAAACGGCCAGCCATCCAAAGGCTACAGCACAACCTACAACGGCAGACAGGATCCAAAACAGATCATGGGAACCTGGCAGAGGTTCCAGAACAAGGATGCCAGCAAAGAAGTGCTGACCTGTTACGGCTATGGTGACGGAGGCGGTGGCCCGACAGAGGAGATGCTGGAACAGAGCCGGAGAATGGAATGGAATGTTGCCCGCTGCCCAAAGACAAAACAGACCTTTGTCAAGGACTTCTTTCACAGGCTGGAAGAGGAACTGGATGAAAAAAGGCTCCCTGTATGGGCGGGGGAATTGTATTTAGAGTTCCACCGGGGAACTTACACTTCCATGGCAAAAAATAAAAAATACAACAGAAGCTGTGAGTTTTTAAATGGAGATGCAGAATTTTACTCGGTACTGGAATCCCTTCTTACAAAAGGCGGGGAGTATCCCCAGAACCAGCTGGAAGAAAACTGGAAGCTTCTCCTGCTGAACCAGTTTCACGATATTCTTCCAGGTTCTTCCATCAAAGAGGTATATGAAGATTCAGAGATTCAGTATGAGAAAATCATTGAATCAGATCTTTGCATGATTAATAAGAGCCATGAAAGCATCTTAAATGCAGCTGGATTTGAACGAGAGAAGGAGAAGCCTTCTGCACTTGCAGTGTGGAACTCTCTAAGTTTCAAAAGAACCGGAATTGTTGAGTTTGAGACACCGGTTAAGGATCTTTCGGCAGTCACACAGCAAACCTGGAATGGCGGTATGATCGCTTTGGCTGAGGCGGTTCCTTCCAAGGGCGTAAAGGTGATCCGCCAGGGGACTGATTTTGAGATAGCGGACTCTGTATTTCATTCTGTGGAATGTGATGAGTACGGAGCAGTGATAAAAGCAGTCAGCTCTTATTATGAAGTAGAATTTGACAAGGCAGGAAATCTTTCCCGGATTTATGACAAAACAGAAGAAAGAAGCCTGTTAAAGGAAGGAAAGGCGGGAAATGAACTGGTTGTATTTGAAGACCGTCCGCTGGAATTTGATGCATGGAATATTGATTCCACCTTTGAGGAGAAGAAATGGCGCGTGGATGAAGTGACAGAAATGAAGCTTCTGGAAAATGGTCCGGTCAGAGCCGTTGTTCTTGTGAAACGAAAATTCATGGATTCAATGATTGAACAGCAGATCTGTTTTTACAGCCATACAAAGAGAATTGATTTCAAGACCAGAATTGACTGGAATGAACATCAGATGCTGTTAAAGGCTGCCTTTCCTCTGGATATTTTATGTAATGAGGCCAATTATGACATTCAATTTGGCAATGTCAGCCGTCCAACCCACAGGAATACCACCTGGGATCAGGCGAGATTTGAAGTATGTGCCCATAAATGGGCAGATGTCTCGGAAGCAGGTTATGGCGCGGCCGTTTTAAACGACTGTAAATACGGGTATGACGTTCACGATTCCATCATTCGCCTTACTCTGTTAAAATCCGGCATTTTCCCGAATCCGGATGCAGACCAGGGAGAGCATATGTTTACCTATTCACTGCTGCCTCATAAAGGCGATTTCCGTACTGGAAGGGTGGTGCAGGAAGCTTATGATTTAAACTGTCCTCTTGTTTCTTCGGAAGTAAAAGGAGATGGTGTTCTCTCCTGTTCCTTCTTAGAGATTGAAAATGAGAATATACTCGCTGACACAGTAAAGCTTTCTGAAGACGGAGACGGTTTCATTGTACGTTTTTATGAGTCCTATGGTATGCGGACCAGCACACAGGTGATATTCTCCATGACAGAGAATGCCCGGTTTACAGAATGCACCTGTATGGAAGAAGAGAAAGAACAGGTGCCGTCAGAAAATGGACGTATTGTGCTTTCCTTTAAGCCATATGAGATAAAAACAATTAAGATTCAATTGTAAAATTATATTTTTGCAATATTTGCAAAAGATATACAGTAACTTGACAAACTTTGCATAGTCACTGCCTGTGAGATATCATATAATGAAGCAATATGACTGTATCAGAAAAGGGAGGATATGCAGATGGAGCTTGCTGCAGAACGAAACGGACGGATTAACATATGGATGGAAGAACTAAAAAGCCATTTGTTTGACAGACTTTCAACGGTGTCATTTACCGGATTTATGACAAAAGAGCATTTATCTTATGAGGAAGCGTTAAAACAGGAGTTTTACCCCATGCCTCAGGGAACCCCCTGGGGCGCCAAATGGGAATACGGCTGGTTTTTAACAGAGATCGTCATGCCGAAAGAGGCGGAGGGAAAACGGATTTTTCTTCATCCTGAGGTGGGCGGCGAGATGCTTTTATGGGTGAATGGAACAGCGGCAGGTTCCAGAGATTTAAAGCACGATGGAATTACACTGACCCGCCACGCAAAGGCAGGTGAGCGTTTTTTTGTAGTGGCAGAAAGCTATGCAGGGCATGGACCGAGACTGGAAAAGGGCGGACCATGCCCTGATTTTCGTACTGCGGTTCCGGAACCGCCTGCGTTTCAGGTGAAAGTGGGCGAATCTGATTATGGAATCTGGAATGAGGATGCATTTCAGCTTCTTATGGATGTATTTACCTTATACAAACTTTCGGAAGGACTTGATCCCAAATCCTTAAGAGCAATGAAGATAAACCAGGGACTTTTGGAATTTACATTTACGGCCGATTTTGAACTGGACAGGGAAAGACGCAATGAATCCTTCCGTGAGGCCAGAAAAAGGCTTTCGCCTCTTCTTGCCTGCGTCAACGGAACGACGGCTCCGGAGTTCACGATATTCGGACAATCCCATTTGGATCTGGCATGGCTCTGGCCCTGGGAAGAGACAAAGCGGAAATGTGCAAGAACTTTATCTACCCAGATCGCCTTATCTGATGAATATGAGGACTATAAATTCCTTTTATGTGAACCGCCCATCATGGAGAATGTAAAAGAACATTACCCGGAACTGTACGGACGCCTTTTAAAGAAAGTAGAGGAGGGATCCTTTATTCCTGAGGGCGGAATGTATGTGGAACCGGATACGAATCTGGTTTCTGGAGAGAGTCTGATCCGTCAGTGCCTTTATGGAAGAAAGTGGTTTCGGGAAGAACTGGGAAAAGACAGTGTTATGGTCTGGCTGCCGGACTGCTTTGGTTTTAACGGGCAGCTGCCCCAGATTATGAAAGGCTGTGGAATCCGTTATTTTGCCACACAGAAGATGGCAAGAGCGCTGAAGGGCTGTGATGTGTTTCCATATAATAATTTCTGGTGGGAAGGCATAGACGGGACGAGGATACTGACCCATTTTTATAAAAAGAACAATGCAAGGCTTGACCCTCTTGATCTGATTACCAGATGGGAGGAAGACAGGGTGCAGCAGGAGAATATTGATACCTTTATTTTTCCCTTCGGATTCGGTGACGGCGGCGGAGGTGCTACCAGAGAGATGGCAGAGGTGGCAAAGCGGGTGAAGGATTTAGAAGGCGCACCCCGTACCCGTATGGAGAGCCCGGTTAATTTTTTTCAGAGACTGGAAGAAGAAAACTCTGTAAAAGAGGTTTACAGAGGGGAGCTGTACCTTCCGTGGCATAGAGGGACCTATACCTCACAGGCGTGGATAAAGAAGGAGAACCGGCTGATTGAACGGAAGCTTCGGGAGACAGAGCTGTTGAATTCCATTGTATGCTTTGTGGAAAACGGAGAGAACCGAAGAGCGGAACTGGAAGCTTTATGGAAAGTGCTGCTGTTTAATCAGTTTCATGATATCATTCCCGGCACCTCCATCACCAGGGTTTATGAAGATGCGTGGGATGCATTAAAAGTAACAGGAGAAAAAGCGGACTGTCTTTATGAGGAGGCAAAAAGACAGATTACTGGATCTAAGGAAGACGGTCTTTTGGTATTTAACCCACTTTCCTGGGAACGGGAAGAGCTGGCAGAAATACCCGTGGAAGAGGGGGAACATCTGATCCGCACCGGCAGACTGCTGCTAAGTCAGAGAATCGGTGACAAATTACTGATACCGGTAAAGGTTCCTTCCTGCGGTTATGCCCAGCTTGGATCAAAGGATGGTGGTACTTTTGAAAGTTCCGTAATTTCAGAAAATGAGTGCAGGATATATGAGGAAAACGGTTCCTTTATCCTGGAAAACGGGTTCGTGAAGGTGGTCGTCGATGGTCTTGGCCAGGTTAGAAGCGTATTGGAGCAGGATACCAGAACCGAATTCGTTGACGGAACCGCAAACCAGCTTCTTCTTTATCAGGATATTAATGTGGATTATGATGCGTGGGAAATGAGCTCTTTCTATAAAAATGTGCCCATTGAGCTGGATCAGAGGGCAGATCTCACCATTGAGGAGACAGGCCCGCTAAAAGCGGTGCTTATGGTAAAACGGCAGATACACCAGTCCTTCATGACACAGAGGATCTCATTGTCCTATCACAGCAGGCGTATTGATTTTGCTACCATAATTGACTGGAAAGAGACTCACAAGCTGCTAAAGGTCTCATTTCCGGTTACAATCCGCACAGAAGAAGCTTTGGAAGAAATCCAGTTCGGATATGTAAAACGTCCTACCCATCACAACCGCCGTTATGATGCGGACCGTTTTGAGGTGTGTAATCACCGGTATACTGCAATGACGGAACCAGGAAGAACGGCAGCTGTGCTCAATGATTCCAAATATGGAATCAGCACTGACGGGAATGCAATGGAGCTTACTCTGTTAAAGGCTCCTGTATGGCCGGATATGAATGCGGATAAAGGAATACAGGAATTTACTTATTCCTTTTACGTGAAAAGCAGTGATTTTGCTGACAGCGGAGTGGTTCGGGAAGGAATGCAGTTAAACAGCCCGCTGACATTCTGGGGAAAAGGAACTGGTAAGAAAGAGTATTTCCGGATTCTGGCAGATAACGTGATTTTAGAGACGGCCAAAATGGCGGAAGATGGGGAAAAGCATCTGATTTTAAGGCTTTATGAGGCAATTGGAAAGCATTCCTCCTGTACAGTAACTGCTGGTTTTAAAATCAGCAAGTTGTGGGAAACTACCATGGAAGAGAACGAGGTTTCAAAAACGCCGCTCCCTGTAAAACACCTTGGAAACGAAAGTGAGTTTCTCCTGAATTTTGCTCCTTTTGAAATAAAAACGCTACGTCTGATTTTATAAACGCAAAAAATGCGAGTAAGATGGTTTCAATAAAAACAAATTACGCATAGCAACAATGTACCCAAAATATTATAATGTTTTCATCAGCTTTAAGAAAAATCATACCAAAATTTAATATGGAGTTAACAAAATGCAAAAGAAGCTAATCATTTTTACAGACAGTGGGGATACCATTATTGACGAAGGCACCGAAATACGCAATGCTGACGGTATTGTAGTCCACGCAGAATTGATTCCCGGTGCGGGGGAGACGCTAAAAGCTCTTTACGACGCCGGTTATGTCATTGCCATGGTGGCTGACGGGGAAGAACAGTCTTTCACCAATGTTTATGAAGAAAATGGCCTTGGTTATTGCTTCCACACCAGAACAATTTCCGAGATCGTTGGTATCCAGAAACCTTCCGAGAGAATGTTTATAGATGCTATGGAGAAAAATCACCTGACAGAAGAAGACAAAAAGAGGGTGGTTATGATTGGAAACAATGTGAGAAAGGATGTTGCAGGAGCCAACCGCTTTGGAATCACTTCAATTCTCATAGACTGGTCTCCGCGCTATGATATGAATCCGGCTGATGAGTGGGAAACGCCGGACTATACCGTCCACGAGCCGAAGGAGCTTCTGGCACTGATTGAGAGTCTGGAGGCAGAGCTTCAAAAAGACGGAAATGAATAGAAGGAGGGTATGGATATTATGAAAGAAAAGACAACGAAGGAAAAGGCGCATAAGATTCCTTTTAAGGTGTATATACGCAATACCTGGCAGCTTTACTTAATGCTTCTGATCCCGGTCATTTATATGCTTATGTTCCGTTATAAGCCCATGATCGGTGGCGTAATTGCCTTTAAGAAGTTTAATGTGTTTGCAGGGGTGTGGAACAGCCCATGGGTTGGTTTAGCCAATTTTAAAGAAGCTTTTGGTTCTAAGGACTTCTGGAATGCACTGAAAAACACGTTGATTTTAAATGCGGGTGACTTGATTATCGGTTTCCCGATTCCGGTACTAATTGCAGTATTCCTGTTTGAAATCAGAAATTTAAAGATCCGGAAAGCAACACAGACAATTTTATATCTGCCAAACTTCCTTTCCTGGGTTATCATTGCAGGTATTATTACACAGCTGTTTTCAACCAGCGGACTTGTTAATGATATCATACGTAAAGTAGGTTTAAGGGAAATTAATTTCTTAAGTAATACCTTTATCTGGAGATTTGTATACTGGTTCGCCGGAATATGGCAGTCAGCAGGTTATTCTTTAATTATTTATCTGGCAGCACTGTCAGCTACAGATCCTTCTCTGGGAGAAGCAGCTTATATTGATGGTGCCACAAGACTTCAGAGAATTGCACACGTTACGATCCCGCAGATCAGAGCTACCATTTCCATTATGCTGATTATGCAGCTTGGAAAGATCGTCTCCATCGATTTTGACCGTCCTTATATGATGGGTAACACACTTGTTAAAAGTGCCTCCGACGTTATCAGTACCTATGTTTACAGCGTGGGTCTTCAGGCCGGCCGGTTTGATTTTGCCACTGCAGTTGGTTTATTCCAGTCAGTAGTTGGTATCGTAATGATCCTGTCCGTTAATCAAATATCTAAAAAAATGGGAGAGGAGGGAATTATGTAATGGCAGAATTAAAAAGCAAATCAGACAGACGGTTCCAGTTGTTCTGGAACACAGCATTTATAATAATCAGTATCGTAGCGCTGATCCCTATTTTCCGCGTAATTTCCATGTCATTAAGTTCCAAAGACGCAATTTTAGGTGGTAAAGTATTCCTTTATCCGATTCAGTTTACAACGGAAGCTTATGTCCGTGCATTTAGAAGCGGAAGTTTCCTTTCCTCATTTGTTTATTCCGTTTTCCTGATGCTGGGTTCAACTGCAGTCTGTATTGTCATGACTATTGCAGCAGCATACCCTCTCTCAAAAAAGAATTTAAAGGGCGGAACGATCATTATGACAATGTTCGTACTGACCATGTATCTGGATCCGGGTATTATTCCGAAATATTTAAATGTTAAAGATTTCAAGATGATTGATACGGTATGGGCACTGATTATACCAGAGGCGCTGAGTGCATATAACATGATCATCATGTGTACTGCTTTCAAGGGACTGGATTCCTCATTATATGAAGCTGCAAAAATAGACGGCTGCAACGAGATTCAGACATTGTTCAAAGTAGCACTTCCGCTGGTATACCCGACATTGGCAACACTTGCTTTGTTCTACGCTGTGGGAAGATGGAATCGTTTAAGCGATGTTTTATACTATGTAAACAGCTCCAGACTGTATACTGTTCAGATGATATTAAAGCAGTTGATAGAATCTGTTGCAATATCACAGCAGGAAGGAGTAGCTTCCCAGCTTGTAGCCGATAATATTAAATCAGCAAGTATTGTAATTTCCATGACACCTATGCTGATTGCTTATCCGTTTATCCAGAAGTACTTTACAAAGGGAATCATGCTTGGTGCAGTAAAAGGTTGATTATTTATTTTTTTATAATAAATAAATGAAGAAAAGAAAGGGAGGTTTTATTAATGAAAAAAGCAAGATTATTAAGAAGCTGTATGGCAGTATTTGCAGCAGCAGCTCTGGTAACCGGATGCGGTTCCAGTGCAGGTAAAGATGCAACAACAGCAGCAGCAACCACCGCAGCAGGCGGTACAGAAACAAAAGCAGAGGCAACAACTGCAGCAGATAAGGGAGAAGAAGTAACCATTAAGGTTATGGTATGGGACAGAGGTGATGCAGCTCCTGGAACAACCGTGGAGAAAAACACCCAGACAGAATGGATCAAACAGCAGGTGAAAGAAAAGTACAACATTAATGTTGAATACGTTTCTGTTCCAAGATCCTCTTCTGATGATAAGTTAAATATCATGATGTCTGGCGGAAGCGCACCTGATATCGTTTTTACCTACAATCAGGGTATCTTCTATAACTTTGCACAGAACGGCGGTCTGGCAGATTTAACACAGGCTTATGAAACCTATGGTACCGACATTAAGAAATATGTTTCTGATGCACAGAATATGGGCCAGATTGAGGGAAAACAGCTTGCTATTATGAAACAGAGAGGTGTGGAATCTCCTCGTCATACTGCTTTTATCCGTCAGGACTGGCTGGATAAACTGGGAATGCAGATGCCAAAAACAAAAGAAGATCTCGTAGCTTATTTACAGGCAGTAAAAGATAAAAATCCAGGCGGAGTAGACAATGTAATTCCGTGGGCAATGAGCGGACGTAATGATACAGAGAAGGGTTATTTGAATTTCGTAGCATCCTATGTAAACTATGCAAATGACAAAGATGCTTATATGTATAGTGAAGGTTACGCAGCAGTTGCTCCTGGAGCAGTTGATGGAATTAAGAAGTTAAATGAGCTTTATAATAAAGGACTTATTTCTAAAGATTTTGCAACAGATACTCAGGAAGATATCTACAAAGCTCAGTTAACTGCAGGCAACGTAGGATTCTATTTAGATGATACAGAGCGTACGTTTGATTTTATCTCTGTATTAAATCAGACTTTAGGCAGCAAAACTTTTGTTCCGGTACAGTGTTTTGAACTGGCAGATGGTTCTTACCGCACACCGTTTGAGCAGAGATATGGTATGTTTATCATGATTCCAAAGACCAGCGAGAAGAAAGTTGATGCTTGTATGAAATACTTAAACTGGCAGGCTGATCCGGAAGTTGCAGAAAATATTGTTTATACAACAGAGCATAAAAGAGACGAAAATGGCGTACCGCTTAAGTTTACAGATGAAGAGCTCTATGCAAAGGGTTATCCTAAGACACTGGATGATTTAAATATCGTAAACCTTGCAATGGAGTGGACAACAAAGAAAGAATCTATTGTTGGAAAATGGGCAAAAGATTATCCTGGTGTAGGAAATACTGATTGGTTCTCAAACTTCTACGATGTACGTTCCGAAGGAAAGTTCCGTTATCCTGTATATTCCAACATTTCACAGGCTGAAAGTGACTATGGACAGAATGTAGAGAACATGATGATAGAATATGTTTACAAGCTGATCAGCTGTACACCGGATCAATTCGATGCTCTGCAGAAGACAGAATATGACAACCTTGTAAATGCAGGTCTGCAGAAGATTCTTGACGCAAGAGCAGAATATTTTGACACAATAAAGTAATTCCTTTTACGGGGCAGCAGGCTATAAGAAGCTCGTTACAGCTCTTTCTCATCGAAATAATGATGATGCCGGGAAGCTGTAACGGGCTTTTTCTGCCCAAATGATCGTTAAAGAATTGTCGGAATGCTGTTTCCGCCTCCGTCTTTACGAAATTCAGAGGGCGACTGGCTGCAATACTTTTGAAAGATTCGGTTAAATTGTGAAAAGCTTGTAAATCCGCATTCTTCCGCCAGTTCAGAAATCTTCTTTTTCGTGTTTAAAAGCAGGTATTGTACGTTTCGGATCCGTGTCATCTGAATGTACTGGGTCAGGGTGTAGCCCGTCACATCTTTAAACTGATGGGACAGATAGTAGGGACTGATATAAAATTCCCTGGAAAGGGAGTCCAGTGTTAATTCTTCAGAATAATGATTATGAATGAAGTTGGCGATGGTGTATATTTTTTGGGAAGCTTCATCCTTTAGTGGTTCGTTGGTATAGGTGTTAAATGGTGCCAGCTGTCGTAAAGTATAGAGAAACTCCACGAACATTCCGTGAACAATCAGTGATTTAAGTTCGGGTTCCTCATCCTGAAAGGAGTAGCGGTAAATGCGATTGAGTTTTTCGTTAATCAGCTGCTGCTGTTTGGAAGGGAAACGAAAAATAGGAAGCGGGGAGTAAAAGGGTTCAAAGAGCTTCTGGTAGGTTTCCGGCATTCCCCAAAGTGATGGGGGATATAAAAAACCGATGATCAGCCGTTTGCTGGGAGCGCCTTTCTGATATTCGGAGCGGTGAAGCACCGATGGCCGGAGAAGTACGATATCGCCTGACCGGATGGAATAAGGGATACCTTCTACCAGATGGTATGCCTGGGGGCTGATCAGTATCATCAGTTCATAAAAAGAATGAAAATGCTGAAATGGCATGTTGATATCAAAGGATCGTTCATCATAATCAAAGTAATAATAAAGGGAATGCTGGATATCGTTAATGGTGATATTATGTCTTTTCTTATAAAGCAGTGTATCATCAGGATTTGTCATAGGAACCACCTTTATACTTTCTATGAAATAGTCATGTATCGGATATTCATTATAGCAGAATGATGACAAGATGTGCAATACATTGGCGAATAAAAAAGAAAAATATTGTAGAGATTGCAATGTGCCCCCCAACTGTTTCGTTGGTTGGCAGCAGAAAGGAAGTGGCAAAAGAATGGAAAATTTAAAAGAGAAAATTAACCTGCTTGTATCCAGCTTTGAAAAAATTTTGTATGATGAAGATGATATCTTTTTAAAAAATATGCAGACCAATAATCTGGCTGGAGATAATCCGGAACGGTACCGCTACTGGGAATGGACACAGGGAGTCGGTTTATTCGGGTTATGGAAGATCTATGAGGAAACCGGCGAAGAAGAAATTATAAACAAACTGAATAAGTATTATGAAAGACAGCTTACCATTGGTTTGCCTGCCCGGAATATTAATACAACAGCCCCGCTTTTAGCCTTAACCTACCTGGTTGAAAAAGAGGGAAATGAGACATATATGGAAATCTGCCGGGACTGGGCGCAGTGGCTTGTGGATGAACTTCCAAAAACTGAAGAAGGCGGATTTCAGCATTTGACTTCTGATACGCTCAACGAACAGGAACTTTGGGATGACACCCTGTTTATGTCTGTTTTATTCCTGGCACGTATGGGTGTGATTCTTAAGAAGCAGGAATGGATTGATGAGGCTGAGTACCAGTTTTTAATCCATGTGAAATACTTAGCTGACAGAAAGACCGGTCTTTGGTATCATGGCTGGACATTCCATGGCTGCCATAATTTTGCCGGCGCATTCTGGGGAAGAGGCAACAGCTGGATTACTATGGCCATTCCGGAATTATTCGGCATTATTCCATGCAGCGGTGCAGTCAAACACTATTTGACAGAAGCATTGAAAAATCAGATTGATGCGTTGGTTTCCTATCAGAACGAAAACGGCATGTGGCATACGGTAATCGATGATAATACCTCTTACGTTGAGGCAAGTGCAACCTGCGGTTTCGGATATGGAATATTGAAAGCAGTTCATCTGGGACTTGTGGATCCCTCTTTTGAAGCCAGTGCCAGAAAAGCACTTTTGCCCGTTCTTCAGTGTATCGACGCAGAAGGTGTGGTGCATCAGGTATCCTATGGTACTCCCATGGGAAGAGAAAGTGTACAGTTCTATAAAGATATTGAACTTCGCCCAATGCCATACGGACAGGCAATGGCTATGCTGTTCCTGTTAGAAGCATCAAAATAATATAAAATGAAGGGCGGATCTATTTACGGCAATCCGCTCTTTTGCTTTGGAGGATAAAAACATGAACAAAGACTTTGAGATACTGGCAGCCTATAAACCTGTTGTCATGCAGGATAAAAAGGAACCATTTTCCATTACTGCCATGGGCTGTACCATTTTTCGGGAAACAAAGAGAAGCAGTTCCTTTCCCAAACGTGAAATCGTGATTAACAGGGAAGAAGTGGATTTTGCCATTGAGTATGCGATCTGGTATGATTTTGATATACAGCATTTATATGAGCTGGAGCATGTCTGGGTTTACGTAAAAAAGGACGGAACTGTAAAAAAAGTAGAAGCCAGCTTCCACGGCAAATTTTTAAATATGGTGAATCTGGATAATGGAGAGTTGATACTGAAAGACGGTACTCATCCGGTGGTCTATGCACAGCCTGGCAAGCATGCGCTTGTGCCTGATCCCCGGGTAATCCGCATCATTCCCGACTGGCTGGAAAGCTGTCAGGAAAAGGCTGGAACGGACGGGGTTCTTGTTCAGGATATGTTTGAGGATCAGATTCATACGGATGATGACCTTCAGAAAATGACGGAAACATATATTAAGGAAGTATTTGGTTTTTGTCCCTCCATGGAATTTGAACCATTTATTTTAGAAGATGAGAAGCTGATGACCTGGGATGGACTGAAAAAATCCATTCCTGAACGGGTTAACAGGCAGATTGATATCATTAAAGCTCACTTTAATAAATAAAAAGAGGTGGTACCGCACAAACAGTAAGTGGGGCACCACCTCTTCTGGACTAATAGGCTGCAGGAACCGCCCGTAGTGAAATGGTATGCTTAAAGCAGGTGAAGTCAGTAAAATAGACTGTATAGCAGTCCTGTGAGCGTCCCTGGCTTCCGAACTTGCCTGCTACATAGTTATGGGAGCCAAAGCCGGGGCCGGCTGTTATGGCGTATTTGCCCTTTGAGGCAGTCACTGTTCCTTCTTTTGCTACGATTCCACCGCCGGCATTGCCCTCGGCAATAAAATACGGGGATTCCACTCGGCATCCTGCATCAAATGCAAGTTCCACACGGAGAGGAGCGCGGTCAATTCCGGCAGTTTCTATGGTGATATCAACGCCATCCTTTGCCTCTGCAACGGTAATTACAAAATTCATATCAGGTCCGTTTAACTTTTCTCTTTTCGTATGATCCATTTTCCACCAGTCTGAAGTATCCTGCGGTTCCTTAAAGGGCAGATAATACCAGCCAGCCATCTTCTGATTCAGAACGAACCCCTCTTCTTCCGGAAGCTGTACCAGGTTCTCAGGAACGAAATACCTGTGCTCGCAGAAGCTGGCCCCGATTTTCATGCTGACGCATAAATCCCCATGGAGAAAATAGAGAAAGGAGGGACTGCTTTTTAATATGGAGCAGGAATAAGCTTCTCTCCGAAGCCGTACAATTCCGGAATCGGTATAGTGGCGGCAGTAGTTTGTAAGAATCTTACTTTCCTCATATTCAAATTCTTCCAGTTCCGGATGAAGCATGAAATGGATCAGCCAGTCCAGAGGTCCGATTCCCTTCGCAACGGCCTGGTCCATGATAAAGCAGGCAGCCTGCAAAAAGGTTTCATTGTGGAATTTAATACCCATATATAAATATTCCAGATAATAACCGGTTGGATAGATCTTAGTTCCCCGGTCCTGTCTTGTGGAGTTATTAGTAAAGATACTCCCATCCGGTTCAATATAATTGAGCATCATGGTTAAGTTTCTTTTTACCGGTTCATACCAGGAATCATCATCGGTTGCAGCGGCCAGCAGCATCATGGCGTTGTTATTCACCAGGTTGTAGCCTCCTGCAGAACGTTCTGCATATTCTCCGTCTTCGTTGCAGTCACAGCCTTCAATTAAGAATTTTTCAGCTCCCTTTTTCATGGAATCGTCTGATGTGAGGCGGTAAAGCATCATTAAGACGGAAGCAATGGCCCAGCGGTGATTGGGAGTGTGGAATCCTCCGTTTATCATCGCTTTTCCTCCTTTCACCAGTATGGACTCCATAACTGGAAGAAGAGTGGAAAGCATGTTTTTCTCTAAAGCGGGGCATTCGTCTTTCAGGGACAGCTGGTTTAAGTAGATATATGCAGGAAGAAGACCGTCAAGGCAGAATGCGGTATCTGCACCGGAATAAAAATTACAGTTTATAAGATCAAAAAAGCCGTTTTCCCGCTGCCCGCTGGCAATGTAGGAAAGGGCGATGGTAATTCTTTCGTAAATCGTTTTGCTGCCGTAAAATCTGCTCTTATGGTTAAATAAGCATGCGGTCATGGTGGTTACCTGAAATATGGCAAGCTTTGGTTCCACCAGCCCGTCATGGTCCCGAAAACCTCCGTAGAACTCCGAGTTCTGGTCCATGACCTGCTGATTCATTATTTCTTCTGTTTTCCGGTCACTGTATATAATGATTCTTTCGTAATGTTTTTTCATAGAAACTCCATTCTCCGCAGTCTGCGGTTCCAGTTCTTTGCCGCTTTTATTGTATCATGGGAATAGGACAGGAACAATGCAGATGTTGCCAAGTTGCTTTTTAAAGTTCGTAATAATTGCGGTTCTTTTTTGGGGTTGAACAGGAATGATTGATATTTACCTGATTTAATAAAGAATAAAAAATGGAGCACCGCAGGATTGGGGAAATACGGTACTCCTAAGAAGAGTTACATAAAGTATAACGCAAGAAATCGTTTAAGTAAAGATAAATATATAAATTTTTTTATTAATTAGTGAAAACTTTATAAAAACAATGCGTAATTGCGATTATATAAGTGAGAACAGCAATGTTATTTTGCAGTTGAAAATTTATTTCATATCAGAAATGGAGCTGCATAGATTATACCATATGCTCCACTCGAAATAACCGGAGGTAGGAATGAATAAAATTCTGGACAATCGATATTATGATCTAATCGTCAGTAATACATTGGTTACTTCATATAATGCCGGTGATAACATTACTACAATGAACGATCTGTTTTCTCTGTTGCACATACCAAAGGATCGTATGGATCCTTGTGATCTGGGAGTAAATCCTTATCACAGCTTTCCAAAGCTATATACTCTGGAATCTGCCGTCAGTACCGAAAATTCCGGTGAAGAGCCGGAGGAGATAAACCCTGCAGCGGGGCTTTTTGGAAGAGGAGTCATAGTAGGGATTGTTGATACAGGAATTGATTACCGCCATCCCTCTTTTATGAACAATGATAGAACTACCCGTATTCTTTCAATCTGGGATCAGACAGTTGAGGGCACGCCGCCCAGGGGGTTTGCCTTCGGTTCAGAATACACAAAGGAACTGATTAATTTTGCTCTTTTATCTGAATATCCTTATACCATTGTTCCAAGTAAGGATACCTATCGGCATGGGACCGCCATTGCCAGCATTATTGCAGGGCGTCCCAGTGAGAAGGAAGGCTTCTCCGGCGTAGTGCCTCAGGCGGATATCGTGGTGGTAAAGCTGAAGGAGGCAAAAGAAAATTTAAAAAGACTTTTTTGCGTTCGTACAGATGCACTGTGTTATCAGGAATCTGATATTATTATGGGAATCAGGTATTTAATAAACGTGGCAAACAGGCTGAACCGGCCGCTGGTTATCTGTCTTGCCCTGGGAACAAGTCAGGGGGGACATGATGGACGTGGGGCTTTAAGCACGTACTTAGAGAGCCTGGTGCAGCTGCCAAAGATAAGTATTATAACATCGGCTGGAAATGAGGGAAACAGCCGCAGACATTATTTTGGAGAAATTGCAAAAGAACCGTATGCTGAAACCATTCAGCTGAATTCCGGTGGGATTGACAGTGAATATTTCATGGAGATCTGGCCTTATATACCTTCTGGACTCTCTGTACAGCTAACGGCTCCAACCTTTGAGACCTCTGAGGTTATAAAACCCTGGAAAGGAGATTGCCGCAAACTATCTTTTCAATCCATAAAAACGAATATCTGGGTGAACAATATTCTTTTTGAAGAAGGGACGGGAAATCAGTTCATCCTTCTCCGTTTCCGGAATATGATTTCAGGGATTTGGTACATCAGACTGTTTAGTGAGGATCTGGCGCCTTTTTCGTTCCACTGCTGGCTTCCTTCGGGTAATTTGATTTCAAATGAAACCTATTTTGTCAATTCAGACCCTAATACAACGATTACCATGCAGGGAGATACTGCCAGTGTTCTGACTGTTACGGCATACAATCAAAATGATGGAACGATACTGGCAGAATCCAGCAGAGGATATACGAGACTTGAGCAGATAAAACCCGATCTGGCAGCACCAGGATACAGACTTCCATGTGCCATACCGGATTTTCAGTACGGAACGGCAACAGGAACCGGAGTGGCAACCGCTTATGCAGCGGGGATAGCCGCTATGATTATAGAATGGGCATACTTCAAAGGCAATTATACGACAGTTACAGGCAATCAGATCAGCCGTTTGATGATGAGAACAGCAGACCGGGATCCCGGTTATGTTTATCCCAATCGAATATGGGGATATGGGAAGCTCAATGTTGAGAATATCTTTAAAGAAATATTAATCTTTTGATATTTTGCCTATTTCCTGATTCTTATTGGCGGGTTATGGGTAACCCGGCCCGCCTACTTCCCGTCGCTTAATTCTTTTCTGACTCTGGGGTTGATTCCCCTGCGTTTCATCTCACGTAAGATGTTCTCAAATTCGTCCGGCGGAGCAGCTGGAGTTTCCATATCTTTGCATGCTGCTTCCAAACGGTCAAATTCTTCAGCCAGTTTTTTTTCTTTTTTGAAATTCATAATTATCACCTCCAGGTGAATTATAAATGAATTATATATTAAACAATATAGAAAATATTAAGTTACTCCAGTATTAAGGACAATTGACAAAGGATAATGGCGGGTATCCGGTATTCGGTCCCGCCAATGGATAACATAGGAACTATAAATATCAGGAATGCAAAATGCCAGTAAACCGATTTAATATATTGTATATATTTATTTGACCATAACCCCAGATATTATTTGGATAAACGTATAGATTGCTGCGCTGGGCTTCCCGTATAATCATTCGATTGATTTGAATACCGGTGACAGCAGTAAAGTTCCCTCTGGTATAAGCCCATTCCATGATCATGGCAATTATTCCGGCGGTATGCGCAGCGGCAGAGCCTGTTCCTGTAAGCGTGCTGTACTGATCCTGTGGTATTGCACAGGTAAGCTGGTATCCGGGAGCTGCAATATCTGGTTTAATGAGACCGCTTCTTGTATAACCTCTTCCAGATTCAGCCAGTATGGTATTATTGTACTGATTATAGGCAGTAACAGTCAGAACGCTCATAGCATTTCCCGGTGTGGTTATTGTTGTATTTGGATCCCCGATCAAAAAAAATGTTTCATCGGAAATCAAATTACCAGATGGAAGCCAAGAGTGAAACGAATAGGGTTCATTTTCATTATTACGAACCCGGAGCTTCCAGGTTCCTGGAATAGGATTTTCAAACCGTATTAAAATTACAGGATCTCCGGAAATACTCTCGAAGGCGATATTGTTAACCCATATAAAACTCTGGTTATCTTCAAAAATAAATCCCTGACAATCACTGAGTGATGGATAAACGATCTGCGTGGGTTCCAGATTTGGGGGAGTAATCTCTATGGAGAATCTCTGAGGCGCATATGGCCAGATTTCCATAGAAAACCGTCTGTCACGGTTCCCTATATTTAATTCGAAGTCACTGTAGTAGGGTTCAGAAACAATATTGTTGAAATAATGCCTGTTATTGCCTCCTTCGTCTCCGGCAGCAATAGAAATTCCGATTCCGGGATAACGTGCAATCATGTCCAGATAAGTACTCAAGGGATCATAACCATCGTGCCCTCCATGACTGCTGCCAAGAGCGATGCATATGACAAGAGGGCGGTTTAAGTTTTGCGATACCGTAATAAGGTAACGTATGCCAAGCATGATATCAGATTCCTGGAAGCATAATGAATCTGGCGGAGCAAAAAAGATATTTTTAAGATTCTGCTTTGCTTCCTTTAATTTTACCACTACCAGATCCGATTCCGGAACAATTCCTGAAAAGGATTGATAGGAATTGGGATTTCCTGCAATAATGCTGGCAATCGCTGTTCCATGCCCATTTGTGTCCGTTGAGGGAACAACTTCGAAGGGATCTCTCGACATTAATGCGTTATTAATGCGACTTTTACTGTATTCCGTACCAAACGTAAAGTCAGAAGGCGGTAAGTCTTCCTGTATTGTCTGATCCCATATTGACAGGATGCGGGTGGATCTGTCGTTGTTTAAAAATGCAGGGTGTTGATAATCAATACCGGTATCTATAATACCAACGATAATTCCACGCCCGGTCAAATTGAAATCTGAGTAGACCAAAGCCGGATGAAGATCAGGCTTTTCCATGCTCAGGGGTGATATCAGTGTAAACAGTGCAGGAAGAGTTTCATAAGGGCTTTGCTCCAGACTGCAGGCTTCTTTTTCATATTTCATAACATGCCGTAATGAGTGAAGACTGTTTAATAATGTTATATCATCTCTGTCATAGGAAGAGATGGTAGCATTATTTACGATTAAGTCATAATAGTCATCATCTAATATTTTTAACAAGATTATTCCCCTTCTGATTTGACAGATTTGTAATATATTTTATGCTTTGGGGGGGGAGTTATGAAAAAATTCTGCCTGAAATACAAAAACACCGGAATACCTCGCATTAACAAGGAATTCCGGTGTTTCCATCATTTCATGATTCATGCGGGTAACAGGACTTGAACCTGCACGGTCTCCCACCAGAACCTAAATCTGGCGCGTCTGCCAATTCCGCCATACCCGCTGACAGCAAACAGATCATATTAAATGAGACACCGGGGATTCGAACCCCGGACAACTTGATTAAAAGTCAAGTGCTCTACCACCTGAGCTAGTATCCCATACTGGGCTAGTTGGATTTGAACCAACGAATGCAGGAGTCAAAGTCCTGTGCCTTACCGCTTGGCGATAGCCCAATAACATCTCCTGATAAAAAAAAATTCCCTTTAAGGGAAAGGTGAGTACAGGGATTCGAACCCTGGGCCTCCAGAGCCACAATCTGGCGCGATAACCAACTTCGCCATACCCACCATAAAAAGCTTCACACTGCTGGTTAACAGTGTGAAACGAGCCTGAAGGGATTTGAACCCCCGACCCACGGCTTAGAAGGCCGTTGCTCTATCCAGCTGAGCTACAGACTCAAGAGCGGGTGATGGGAATCGAACCCACGTATCCAGCTTGGAAGGCTGGTGTTCTACCATTGAACTACACCCGCAAAGGTTTTGAGAGATAACTGACTTGATATCTCAAGTCGGGGTGACAGGATTCGAACCTGCGACTTCCTGGTCCCAAACCAGGCGCTCTAGCCAAGCTGAGCCACACCCCGAAGGTTTTTTGCGTCTTTATTTTTACTTCTTTTCCGCAACGCAAGAGTTATTATATATGATGGATATAGATTTGTCAACAATATTTTGGAAAAAAAATAAAATTCGAAAAAAGCTGATATTTGCGGGATTTCGGAAGAGTGTGAGAAGAAATAATATTCCTGATATGGGAGGAACCGGCAGGTACATAAATGTTCCTGCCGGTCTGAGTATGAAAAATAAAAAGTCAATGTTAAAAGGGTGGGGTTCCTTTACAAATATCAGTATACCCCGGAATTATGACATAAGTTTGACCAGTCGATAAAGATTTCATAAAAAAACTAAAAGAATTCTAAGTAATGTTTGAAGAAATAGAAAGTTTTTCCAAAACAGATGGTTCCGGAGATTTTACTGTTCCCTGTATCCTTTCCTATGATATAATTGCAGGAGACAGGGTAACGCGAAAATACAGCAGAGAAAGGAGTGCCTATGAGATACTGGGATATTTTTGAAAGTGAACTGGGACCAATTAAAATTGTATGTGATGACGAAGGGGTATTAGGCGTGGAATTTAACAGAGCAGAGCTTAAGGAGGGACAGCAGAAAACCACAGAGCTGACTAAGAAAACAGTTCTTCAGCTGAAAGAATATTTAAGTGGTAAAAGAACGGAGTTTGATGTTCCGTTAAAACCTCAGGGAACAGAATTCCAAAAAAAGGTATGGGAGGCGCTTTTGACGATTCCCTATGGACAGACAAGAAGCTACAAAGAGATCGCAGTACAGATTGGAAATGAAAAAGCCTGCCGTGCGGTTGGTATGGCCAATAACCGCAACCCCATCTCCATAATTATCCCCTGTCACCGTGTAGTCGGTGCAGACAAAAGCCTGGTGGGATATGGAGGCGGACTGAATATAAAGGTAAAATTATTAAATCTGGAGTGTCCGGGTGTCACCTGGAAAAATTATTAAGATTTCATTGTGATTCTTTCGGTTCGTTTAAAATGCTATACTTTCCGGGCTGTTCATGTTATAATCCTCCACGTCACCAGAAAAGAATTTTATGATGAGGAGTGATTCTATGAGAAAAAATAAGATCTTTGCAGGAATCGTGATTGCGATGGCAGTAATGATGACAGCTACAGCCTGCGGAAAGAATAATACTAAAGCGGATTCAAAGCAGGAGACAAAACAGGAGACACAGGCAGAAGCAGGCTCAGAAGAGACCACAGCAGTAAATGCTGATGTGACAGGTTCCGGTCAGGAAACACCGGAAGGCGAGGAAACTTCGCAGGAAGAGGAAACAAAAGAAACCCAGCCGATCACAGCCAATGATGCGGGAGATATTAAGGAAGGTTTATTTACTTCCAAATCCGGCAAATACGAAATCATGCCTCCAAAGGGTTGGTCTCTTGATGAAGACGGAGACGAGAGTGTGGTAGCAATTACTTCACCTAACGGCGAAGATTACCTGGAAGTTACTTATGTACAGGGGGATGATGCAGACGGAGCCCGGGAAGTTTATCCGGCTACCATGGATGAATATAAGAAGTTAATCAGCCGTGGTGAGGATATGGAGTTTGTCCGTTATGATGTGAAAAACAGCAGTGACGGCAGTCAGACCTTCCGGTATGCACTCCGGTATAAGACACCGCAGGATGGGGTCCGCTATTATGCCATTTCCGGTTCTTACAACGCAGCGACTAAAACCTATATCAGCGCAGCAGGAACCATCGCATCAACAGAAAGCGGCGTAGAAGAGCAGATCGAAGCAGCTTTGGATTCCCTGAAGCTGAAATAACATTTTAATCATTTAATAGAAAAGAGTATGGGGCGGTAACCGGTAAGTGTGGTTATCGCCCCATGTTTTTATAAGTGAATCTTAATTCCGTTTAACAGCTGCACATCCTCTTCCTGATGAGTGCTGATCAGAACGAGTTTATTCTTGCATACTTCCTTTATATAGGAAATTACCAGCTGTTTTGTATCCTCGTCAAGGCCCGTAAAAGGTTCATCCATGATTACCATATCAAAAGGTATTGAGAGAGCGCGTATAATGGCCACACGGCGCTTCATTCCTCCGCTCAGGGTTGATACCGGCCTGTTCAGAGATTCTGCAGGAAGCAGCCGTCCCAGCGCTTCCACAGCCTTTTTATGATTCCCGGCAGAAGGAGGCATCACCATTGTCACATTCTCTGCCGGAGTGAATGCTTCACACAGACGGTTTTCCTGAAATACAGCGGAAATTCTTTTTTTCTTCAGACCGTTTATCTCCCCTGAATCTGCATCTAAGAGTCCCAGCAGAATACGAAACAGTGTGGTTTTTCCCGATCCGGATGGTCCCATAAGGCAGTAAATATTGCCTGAGACCAGATGGAGACTGACATCGTTAAGTACGGGGAGTTCCTGAAAGGACTTGGACAGTTTGCTGATTATGAGTTCCATTTGGATCGCTCCTCTCTTTTTTTATCTCTGAAACCGGGAGATGCCAGGCTTAAAAGCCATAGGAAGAAGGTTTCAGACATCATGCTTAACAGGATAATCACCAGTGTCCAGGCTAATAAATCCGCAGTGCTTAAATAAATCTTGGCAAGATAAAGCTTTTCACCAATGGAGTGAAGAGGAACACCGATGACTTCTGCAGCAATTCCGGATTTCCAGCTCATTCCCAGTGCCACCCTGCAGCCGCTTGCCAGGTAGGGGAGCAGTGCGGGGCGGTAAAGGTAGAAAAGCTTTTTTAGTCCCGGCATCTGGAAAACTTCTGCCATCTCAAGAAGCTGTAGGTCCGCGCTTTGGATTCCGGCCATGGTCTGTATATAGATCATGGGAAATACAACAAGAAATGCGATTATCACGGAGAGATTCTCAGATCCCGCCCAGATTAGCGCCAGTATGACAAAAGAGGCGACTGGAACCGATTTGATCAGTGACATAACAGGCGATAAAAAATCACCGATGAGAGGAAAGCGGCAGGCGGCTCCACCGGCGAGAATCCCGGCTGCAAAAGCCATGAGAAATCCAAGACTGATTTTTCCGAAGGAAAAACCGATGGTTTTCCAGAAATCCGCCAGTCCGGCCTGCCGGATCAAAGCATGTAAGACCTCAGGCGGGCCAACCAGTATTATGCTGTTGTGCACTGCCATACTGGCCGCCTGCCATACCAAAAGCCAGAATAAGATGATTCCGGCTTTTTTAAACCGGAGAATGCCTGCTTTCATAATCGGATCTCCTTAGAGGGTTTCATTACTGCATGTAGTAGAAGTCGTCACCAGGCAGTGATCCTCCTACTGTCTGGGGGTCCATTTCAAAAAGTACATTTAAATATCCGCTTAAAAGGGATTTCATTTTTTCACCGTCAACATAGGTAATGCTGCAGTAAGGAATGGCTTTTTCCGCAATAGGAGCCTTTTCGATGATTCCTGCAGCAGCCACTAAAGCAGCAGCATCACTTACGTTAGTATTGGCAAATTCTGCAGATTCTTTGTGTTCGGCAAGAAACTGATCAATTGCGTTTTTATGATCCTTTAAAACTTCATTTCTGCAGACCGTAACGCCGGTTACCAGACTTCCGCTGCCTTCTTTGGCAGATGCATCCCACTCTTTTGTTAAATCAAGCACCATTTTTAACTGATCGTTCTGGGCCATGGCAGCTGTAACAAAGGGCTGGGGGAGAAGACCTATGGCATCGGGATTCTCTTTTAAAACAGCGGCTACTTCAGCGGCCTCTGATTTATATTCCAGCTTAACGTCGTCTGAGGACAGTCCGTTTGCCTTAAGAACGTGGGCCAGGGCGTAATCAGGGGTTGTTCCTTTTCCTGTTAAATAGACGGTCTTTCCCTTTAAGTCAGCTGTAGTATGAATGGAATCATCAGCAGAGACTGCATAAAGCACGCCCATGGTATTGATATCAAGAACGGTTACATTATGATTGGTTTTGGTGTAAAGAATGGATGCCATATTGGCCGGAACGAGAGCCACATCCAGCTCTCCGCTTACAATTTTGCCAAGAAGTTCATCGGCTGCGGTTACCATGGTAAATTCATAGGAATTTCCGGTTTCGCCTTTCTTTGCCTTGTCCATCAGCTGAACCAGTCCCATGGAAGTAGGGCCTTTCAGGGAGCCGATTTTTAAGGTGTAAGTGTCTGCCAAGTCTTCAGCCTTCTTCGTTGTTTCCGGTGCTTTTGTTGTTTCTGAAGCTGCTGATGTCTGGGCCGCAGATGTGCTTTCCTGTGCAGGGGCGGATGTCTGGGGACTGTTTTTTGCACAGCCGGTTAAGAGGGAGGCTGTCATTGCAAGTGCTGCAAGTGCTGATAAAACTTTTTTCATAAGATCCTCGCTTTCTGTCCGTACCATTTATATTGGTTTTCCATGCAAACAGATGAAAAAAAACCACGCCGACAGGCATGGATTTCCGGTTTGACGTATTCTCCTCGCCTTCTCCGTCAGGTGTTCCTTTCGGGTTAGTACGAACAGGTAAAGTATACCATTTTTCAGCCTTGTTTGTCAAAATATTATGCAGAATTTCGTGGAAATGTGTTATACTTGTAACACCTGCAGGAAGTGACTATGTCAGGATTTTGAAAGGAGAAAAAACAATATGAACGATGTATATGAGAAGCTGTTAAGCTGTTTAAAAAGTGTACGGGAGAAAACTGATTTTGTTCCCGAAGTGGCCCTTATTCTTGGTTCCGGACTTGGGGAATATGCAGAGGAGATTGAAGTGGCTGCCACGATAGATTATAAAGACATTGAGGGATTTCCGGTATCAACTGTAGCCGGTCATAAAGGAAGATTTATCTTTGGTTATGTAAATAAAGTTCCTGTTGTAATCATGCAGGGCCGGGTTCATTATTATGAAGGTTATCCCATGACGGATGTGGTGCTCCCTACACGGCTTATGGGACTTATGGGTGCAAAGATTCTGTTTTTAACCAATGCCAGCGGAGGCGTAAACAAGGAGTTTAAGCCGGGTGATTTTATGCTCCTTAAGGATCACATCGCAATATTTGTCCCCTCACCGTTAATCGGAGCCAATATCGGGGAACTGGGGACCAGATTCCCGGATATGAGCGATATTTACCGCAAAGAACTGAGATCGGTAATTAAGGAAGCGGCGAAGGAAGAGGGAATTGAGCTGCAGGAGGGCGTTTATTTACAGCTCACAGGTCCTGCCTATGAATCTCCTGCTGAAGTGCAGATGTGCCGGATTCTGGGAGCGGATGCGGTTGGAATGAGCACTGCCTGCGAGGCTGTGGCTGCAAACCATATGGGCATGAAGGTGTGCGGTATTTCCTGTATTACCAATATGGCCTGCGGTATCATCGACCAGCCGCTAAGCCACGTGGAAGTGCAGGAGACGGCAGACCGGGTGGCACCGTTGTTTAAGAAACTGATTACGGCATCCATTACGAAGCTTGCCGGCAAATAAGGAGGAAGGGGCCTATGGATCGGATGCTGGCGGAACGGATTTTTGCTGCGTCAGGGAGAAAGAAGCCTTCTCTGGTATTAAAGAATGCCAGAGTGGTGAATGTATTTACTTCAGAGCTGGAAGACGGTGATATCGCCATTGAGGGCGGATATATTGTGGGAATTGGTTCCTATGAGGGGGAGACTGAGGTGGATTTGGGCGGTAAAGTGGTCTGCCCGGGGCTGATTGACGGACATATTCATCTGGAGAGCTCCATGCTCTCCCCGGAGGAGTTTGCCAAGACCGTCATACCTCATGGAACTTCTGCAGTTATTACAGATCCTCATGAGATTGCCAATGTGGCAGGAACAGAGGGAATTCAGTTTATGATGGAACGTTCCGGGAACCTGGATTTAGACGTATACTTCATGCTCCCTTCCTGTGTTCCTGCAGCAAAGCTTGATGAATCAGGAGCCGTTTTGACAGCGAATGATCTTGCTCCATTTTATAGTGAGAAACGGGTGCTGGGACTGGCAGAACTCATGGATTTCCATGGAACAATACAGGCAGATCCCGGTATAATGGAAAAAATAACCAGCGCCACAGACCACGGGCGGCTGATTGACGGACACGCACCATTTCTATCCGGAAAGCAGCTGAATGCATATATAACAGCCGGTGTCCGGTCTGATCACGAGTGCTCCTGTATGGAAGAAGCAGTGGAGAAGATGAAACGGGGACAGTGGGTGATGATACGGGAAGGTACAGCAGCCAGGAATTTAAAGGCTCTGCTGCCCCTGTTTCAAGAGCCCTATTATCATCGCTGCATGCTGGTAACCGATGACAGACATCCGGGAGAATTGTCCCGTCTTGGTCATATGGATTATATTATCAGAAGGGCAGTAAAGCTTGGGGCTGATCCGGTGCGTGCAGTGATCATGGCCTCTTATCATGCTGCCCGGTATTTCAGACTGGATCATGTTGGTGCCATTGCGCCCGGATATCAGGCGAATCTCATTGTTGTTTCAGATCTGGCAGAGTTTGAAGTCAGTAAGGTCTACCGGAAAGGGATTCTGATAGCAGAAGACGGAAAGCTGGCTGATAACTTCAGAACCGGAACAAAAGAAGACAAACGGATACCAGACAAAGTAGGGGATTCTTTCCGGTTAAAAGAAATTGTACCGGAAGACTTTGCTATGAAAGAAGAGGGAGATACCATAAGGGTTTTATGTCTCACTCCCGGAGAACTGACGACAAAGGAGATGCTCGTTCCCTGGACTGAAAAACTGAAAAGAGATCCTGAGGCTTTTGCTGCCATGGACATTGTAAAAATGGCGGTGATTGAGCGCCACAAAAATACCGGTCATACAGGTCTTGGGTTTCTTTCCGGATACGGACTGAAGCGGGGAGCAGTAGCAACCAGTATTGCCCATGATTCCCACAATCTGATTATAGCAGGGACAAATGACCGGGATATGGCGCTTGCGGGGAATACTGTGAGAATGAACCGGGGAGGCATTGCAGTTGTGGCTGACGGTGAGGTCCTTGGATCACTTGCCCTGCCCATCGCAGGGCTGATGAGTACAGAGTCTGCCAGGTGGGTTGATGAGCGGCTGGAAGAGTTAAAAAAACAGGCAAAACAGCTTGGGACCGGAACGGAAATCGATCCATTTATGACTCTTGCCTTTGCCAGTCTTCCAGTGATTCCCATGCTGCGGTTAAATACCTGTGGTCTGATTGATGTACAAAGACAGGAGGTTGTGGAATCTATTTTTCTCAGTACTTCAAAAAATACATTTAATAAGTAAAAAAGTATTGATAAAAATATAACAATATGCCATAATGGTCGAAAAGGAAGTTCAAACAGGGGATTTTATTCGGAGGGAGAATATTCATGAGAGTAACAATATGCATAGGAAGTGCATGCCATTTAAAGGGTTCCAGAGAGATCATTGCCCAGCTTCAGAATCTTGTCAGAGAGAAGCATATAGAGGACCAGGTGGATTTAAACGGTTCTTTCTGCAGCGGCAACTGCGTCAATGGAGTATGCGTAACGGTTGACGGTCAGATTTATTCATTAAAGCCGGAAGATACGAAGGAGTTTTTTGACAAAGAAATTCTGGGGAGGCTTTAATCATGGGAATCATTGATTTCAAGGCAACCAAGTGCAAGCACTGCTATAAATGTGTTCGTAACTGTGAAGTCAAAGCTGTCATGATTAAAGATGAACGGGCAGAGATCATGTCGGATAAGTGCATTTTATGCGGAAAATGCATGCAGGTCTGCCCCCAGTCTGCCAAAACGCTTATCAGTGATCTTGATCTGGTGAAAGGATTTCTTAATATCGGATATAAAACGGTTATATCTCTGGCTCCATCTTATATGGGGCTGTTAAAATACAGAACTGCAGGCCAGGTCAACGGTGCACTTAAAAAGCTGGGATTCTCTGAAGTACGGGAGACCTCCGAAGGAGCAGCTGTGGTGACTGCAGAGTACACCAGGCTTTTAAAAGAAGGCAGGATGGAGAATATAATTACAACCTGCTGTCCCAGTGTAAATGATTTAATAGAAATCTATTACCCGGCTTTGATCCCTTATCTGGCGCCGGTGGTTTCGCCAATGGTCGCCCATGGGAAGATGTTAAAGGAAGAATTCGGCAGGGATACAAAAGTGGTATTTGTAGGGCCCTGTATTGCGAAGAAGAAAGAAGCTGAGGATTTAAGACACGGAGATTATATTGATGCTGTCTTGAATTTTAATGATATAGAACGGTGGTTTGCACAGGAGGAAATAACCATAGAGGACTGTGAGGATATTCCTTTTGTTCATATGAATCCAAGAGTGAACCGGCTGTATCCTGTTACCAGTGGAATTGTCAGCTCCGTGCTGGCGACGGAGGCAGAGCGGGATGGATACCGGAAATTTTATGTTCATGGATGCCGCAACTGCATTGATCTTTGTGAAAGTATGCTTCGGGGAGATATTACAGGGTGTTTTATAGAGATGAATATGTGCTCTGGGGGCTGCATTAAGGGACCGGCAGCGGATCATGAGCACGTATCCAGATTCAAGATAAAGCTGGACATGGAAGAAACCATTGAGAAAGAAGCGGTTCCTGATGAGGAGACCCGGGAGATTTTTCAGTCACTTACTTTTGAAAAGCATTTCTTAAACCGTGCTCCCAGAGACGTGATACCGACAGAACTTCAGATTCAGGAGATTTTAAAGAAGACAGGAAAGACAAGACCGGAAGATGAACTAAACTGCGGAGCATGCGGTTATTCCACATGCAGGGAAAAGGCTGTGGCTGTAATTCAGAAAAAAGCCGAATTAAATATGTGCATTCCATTTATGCACGAAAAGGCGGAATCCTTATCCAATCTTGTTATGGAAACATCACCCAATATTGTACTCATTGTTGATAAGGAGATGAAGATTCTGGAATATTCTGCAGTAGGGGAAAAATATTTCGGAAAGACCAGACAGGAAGCTTTAAATATGTATCTGTATGAACTGATTGACACCTCGGATTTTCAATGGGTTTACGATACCCATCAGAAAATTCACGGAAAGAAAGTCACATACGGGGAATACAGAATTTCCACTTTGCAAAACATTGTTTATGTAAACAAGGAAGATGTAGTGCTGGCTACTTTTATCGATATCACAAAAGAAGAAGAACAGGCCAGACAGGAATACGAAAAGAAGCTTGAGACCATTGATCTGGCTCAGAAGGTAATTCATAAGCAGATGATGGTGGCTCAGGAAATCGCGGGACTTCTTGGAGAGACTACGGCGGAAACGAAGACCACACTGACTAAACTGTGCAAGTCTCTGTTAGATGAGGGCGGCGAAAGCGAGGTTAAATGATGGGAGTTACCGTTGACGTTGCTTATAAAAGCTTAAATAAATTCAATGAGGTGCTTTGCGGGGACAAGGTGGAGCTGCTCCATACGGAAGACTCCAACATTATGATTCTGGCAGACGGTATGGGAAGCGGGGTCAAGGCGAACATACTGGCTACGATGACATCCAAGATTCTGGGCACCATGTTTTTAAACGGTGCCACTCTCGAGGAATGTGTGGAAACGATTGTGGAAACCCTGCCTGTCTGCCAGGTGCGGCAGGTTGCATATTCTACCTTCAGTATTCTTCAGGTATTTCACAACGGAGATGCCTATCTTGTGGAGTTTGATAATCCGGGATGTATCTTTATAAGGGACGGGAGCCTGGTTCCCATTCCTCACAGCATGCGGGTCATTCGTGACAAGAAGATCAATGAATACCGGTTTCGTGTGAAAAAGGGAGATGCTTTGATCCTGCTCAGTGACGGAACCATACACGCCGGTGTGGGGCAGCTTTTAAATTTTGGCTGGCTCTGGGAAGATGTGGCTGCTTATGCGGTAAAGCAGTACCGTCTTACCATATCTGCGGTTCGTCTGGCTAATGCCTTATGCAGGGCATGCGATGAGCTTTACCAGTACAGACCCGGAGATGATACCACGGTGGCTGTTATGCGGGTTATTGACAGCAAACCGGTTCATTTAATGACAGGACCGCCAAAGGATCCGCAAGATGATGTATGTATGGTAAAGGATTTTTTATCCGGAGATGATACCACAAAGAGAATTGTCTGCGGAGGAACCAGCGCCAATATTGTTTCCAGAACAATAGATAAGAAACTGACGGTATCACTTGATTACTATGATCCGGATCTGCCGCCTGTGGCCTACATTGACGGCATTGAACTGGTTACAGAAGGGGTATTAACTCTGAACCGGGTTTTAAAACTATTAAAGCGGTATGTTAAGAATGAATCGGTGACAGAAGAATTTTTCCTGGAACTGGATAAACCAAACGGGGCGTCCATGGTAGCGAAGATGATTATTGAGGACTGTACGGAATTAAAGCTGTATGTGGGGAAGGCTATTAACAGCGCATACCAGAATCCGGGACTTCCCTTTGATTTGGGAATCCGGCAGAATCTGGTGGAGCAGCTAAAGCATGCGGTGGAAGAGATGGGGAAGACGGTTACAGTTGCTTATTATTAATAGAGAATATTCACACAGCCACGTTTTGTGGAAGCTTCAAGGAGGAACGATATGGTAACGAATGATGCAACATTACTTCGCATCAAGCATCAGGTTTTAAATGAAGTGGCCAGGCTTGCCTGGGAAGGTACATTGGAACAGAAAAGGGATGAAATTCCCTATCATATGATTCAGGGGCCTAAGGCGCAGTTTCGGTGCTGTATTTACAGGGAGAGGGAAATTATCAGAGAGAGGGTCCGGCTGGCAGAAGGTTTTTGCCCCAGCGGCAGAGATACAAAAAATGTAGTTCAGGTAATCAATTCTGCCTGTGAGGGGTGTCCCATCGCCAGATATGTAGTAACGGATAACTGCCAGCTCTGTATGGGCAAGGCCTGCCAGAATTCCTGTAATTTCGGAGCCATTACCATGGGGCATGACCGGGCCCATATCGATCCTGACAAATGCAAGGAATGCGGAAAATGTTCCCAGGCATGTCCCTATAATGCGATTGCAGACTTAACCCGCCCCTGTAAAAGAAGCTGCCCGGTAGATGCGATCACAATGGATGACAATGGCATTGTTGTGATAGATGAAAGCAAATGCATTCAGTGCGGAGCATGCATTCACAGCTGCCCATTTGGTGCAATTGGATCCAAGACCTTCATGGTTGACGTAATCAATCTGATTAAGGCGGGAAAAAAGGTAGTGGCTATGATTGCACCGGCGACAGAAGGCCAGTATGGTCCGGAGATCACCATGGCGAGCTGGAGAACGGCGCTTAAGAAAATTGGATTTGAGGATATGGTTGAGGTTGCCCTGGGAGGCGACTTAACTGCTGCAGCAGAAGCAGAAGAATGGGCAGAGGCCTATAAGGAAGGGAAGAAGATGACCACCTCCTGCTGTCCGGCATTTGTAAACATGATTAAGCAGCATTATCCTATGCTGTTGGATAATATGTCCACTACCGTGTCTCCCATGTGCGCAGTTTCCCGAATGTTAAAGGAAAAAGATCCGGAAACTATTGCCGTTTTCATCGGTCCCTGCATTGCTAAAAAAAGTGAGGCACTGGATTTGAATGTTAAGGGAAATGCAGATTACGTCCTGACACTTGGAGAGGCTCATGCCATGATGGTGGCAAAGGGGGTGGAGCTGGAACCGGAGGAGAATACATATCAGGCTGGTTCCATCTTTGGAAAGCGGTTTGGAAATGGCGGAGGAGTTACTGCTGCAGTTTTAGAATGTCTGAAAGAATCAGGAGAGAATACAGATATTGAAGTCATGAAATGCAACGGTGCTGCGGAATGCAAGAAAGCTTTGATGCTGTTAAAGGTTGGAAAGCTGCCTGCTGATTTTGCAGAGGGAATGGCATGTGTGGGAGGCTGTGTAGGAGGCCCAAGCAAGCATAAGAGTGAGGGAGAAGCGAAAAAGGCCAGAGATTTGCTTTTAGGCAAGGCAGATTCCAGAATGGTACACGAAAATCTGAAAAATATGGGTCTTGAGGCAGTTAAGATGCACAGACACGAGTAAAAAAGTTAAATCAATGAAACAGAAAAACGTCCCAGCCGGATTGTTCCGGTATGGGACGCTTTTTTGAATAAATTTTGTTTACATGCCTGCAAACTGGTTCTTTACCTTGGAAATCTTTTGCTGTTCAGCCTGTTCCGTGGTATACCACCCCTTGGCGGACATCTTTTTATAGATATCGCTCTCCATGCACAGACTGTCATTTAACGCATTGTCAAATGCCTGGTGTACATTCATGGTAGGGGATTCAAGGGTTCCGTGCAGGTACAGATCACAGGCGCCCTTTGTGGTGTTGAGTAAATTTTCCATAATACACTTATCGTCCATCGTGCATCCTCCTTACACTAAGTTATAAAAGTTATCAAAAATTTGCTGGTGCTTTTGCTGCAGCTGCTGTACACAGGCTTTTAATTCAGGATCCTGTAAATTCTGCGCAGCATCCTGGCACTGGGTTTTTAAAAAATTTTCATGACCAAGAGCATCTTCAATATAATTTAATTCTTTTGGGCTCATGTCTCATCACCTCCAGTCATAGTATGGAGAATTTATGACGATCCATGCATTTTTCATTTCATTTCCTTTTTATGCCAAAAAAAACTCCTTCTGGCCAGGCAGAAGGAGTTTAAAATGTTAATTTTCATTAATTGATCTTTTTACATAGCTGGTGTGAAGAAGGTGATGTGCCTTCTCGCTTCCAGGTGCGCCAAGGAATGTATCATAAAGTTCCTTGATCGCCGGGTTCTCATGGGATTTACGGATAGATGAAGCTTCATCGGCATCGTAGAGAACTTTTGCACGCAGAGTACGGATATCTGTGGTGTTACGTACATATCCTGGCTGCTGAGGCTGACCGCCGCCGTTTACACAGCCGCCTGGACAACCCATGATTTCAATGAAGTGGTAATCAGCTTCGCCGGATTTAACCTTGTTTAAAAGGTCTCTTGCATTGCCAAGACCGGAAGCAACAGCAACTTTTACATCCATATCACCTACATGGTAGGTGGCTTCCTTGATGCCTTGTGTACCACGGACATCAGTGAATTCCAGCTTCTGCAGTTCTTCACCAGTTAATGTCTCAACAGCAGTACGAAGAGCTGCCTCCATAACACCGCCGGTAGCACCGAAGATAACGCCTGCACCGGAATAGATTCCGAGAGGTGCATCAAATTCTTCGTCAGGAAGATTGTTAAAACGGATACCAGCCTGTTTGATCATTCTGGCTAATTCTCTGGTTGTCATGGCATAATCCACATCAGCAACGCCGTTGGCATCCTGATCATCTCTGCCGATCTCAAATTTCTTGGCAGTACATGGCATAATGCTGACAGATACGATATCTTCCGGCTTTAAGCCCATCTTTTCTGCATAGTAGGATTTTGCGATGGCACCAAACATCTGCTGCGGGGATTTACAGGAAGATAAATTCTCTGTCATATCCGGGAAGTAGTGCTCGCAGTATTTAACCCAGCCAGGGGAGCAGGAGGTAATCAGTGGAAGTACGCCTCCGTGCTGTACACGGTGGATGAATTCGTGAGCTTCTTCCATAATGGTTAAATCTGCACTGAAGTTGGTATCAAATACTTTATCAAAGCCCAGTCTTCTGAGAGCAGCAGCCATCTTGCCTTCCACATTGGTTCCGATCGGATTATCGAATTCTTCACCCAGAGCAGCACGTACAGAAGGTGCAGTCTGAACGATGACATGCTTTGTGGGGTCTGCAATGGCAGCAGTTACTTCGTCAATACTGGATTTTTCGTAAAGGGCGCCTGTCGGGCAGACTGCGATACACTGTCCGCAGGAAACACAGCTGGTTTCTCCAAGGCCCATATCAAAGGCAGAACCGATAAATGTGGCAAATCCACGCTCATTTGGTCCGATTACGCCGATTCCCTGTACTTTCTCACAGACTGCGGTACAGCGGCGGCAGAGGATACATTTGCTGTTGTCTCTGACCATGTGAGTAGCACTCTCGTCCAGAAGGGAGGGAGTCTTGTCACCGTCAAAGTAGTTATCTGCATCCACACCCAGTTCCTTACATAAGGTCTGCAGTTCGCAGTTTCCGCTGCGTACACAGGATAAGCAGGAACGGTCATGGTTGGAAAGAATCAGCTGAAGTGTTTTCTTTCTGTATTCCCGAAGGCTTGGAGTGTTGGTCTTTACTTCTAAGCCTGGATTGATTGGGTATACGCAGGAAGCGGCAAGTCTGCCTCCGTTGATCTCAACGGTACAGATCCGGCATGCTGCGATTTCATTGGTATCTTTTAAAAAGCATAAAGTCGGTATCTCAACATGGGCAAGTCTGGCAGCTTCCAGAATGGTGGAGCCTGCCGGAGCGCTTACGTCCATGCCATTGATTTTTATAGTGATATTCTCCATGATACAATCTCCCTCCATTATTTTTTATAGACAGCGCCGAATTTACATTTTTCCATACAAACGCCGCATTTGATACATTTCTCAGGATCAATGACATGTAAATTCTTAACAGATCCGGTAATGGCGTTAGCCGGACAGTTTCTGGCACAAAGCGTACAGCCCTTGCACTTGTCTGCATCGATGTAGTAGGAAAGAAGAGCCTTACATACACCGGCCGGACATTTCTTGTCATAAATATGGGCATTGTATTCGTCACGGAAGTACTTTAAGGTTGAAAGTACCGGGTTTGGAGCTGTCTGTCCAAGTCCGCAGGCAGAGTTGGCCTTAACGTAATAGCACAGTTCTTCCAGACGGTCTAAATCTTCCGGTTTTGCCTGTCCCTTTGTGATTTTGTCAAGTATTTCAAGCATACGCTTGGTACCGATACGGCATGGGGTACATTTACCGCAGGATTCCTCAACTGTAAACTCTAAGAAGAATTTAGCGATATCGACCATACAGTCGGTCTCATCCATTACGATTAAACCGCCGGAGCCCATCATGGAGCCAATAGCCAGAAGGTTGTCGTAATCGATGGGAATATCATAGTGTTCGGTAGGAATACAGCCGCCGGAAGGTCCGCCGGTCTGGGCAGCTTTGAATTTCTTTCCATTAGGAATGCCGCCGCCGATCTCCTCGATGATTTCACGCAGAGTGGTACCCATAGGAACTTCTACCAGACCGGTGTTGTGAATCTTGCCGCCTAAAGCGAATACTTTTGTTCCCTTGGACTTCTCGGTACCCATGGAAGCAAACCATTCCGGACCGTTTAAGATAATCTGTGGGATATTTGCATAAGTTTCAACATTGTTTAAGATGGTTGGTTTGCCGAACAAACCTTTCTGGGCAGGGAACGGAGGTCTTGGTCTTGGTTCACCGCGGTTTCCTTCAATGGATACCATCAGTGCAGTTTCCTCGCCGCATACGAATGCACCAGCGCCCAAACGGAGATCAATGTTAAAGGAAAATCCTGTTCCGAAGATATCATCGCCTAAAAGTTCCATCTCTCTTGCCTGTGCAATGGCAATTTTAAGACGGTCAACAGCGATTGGATACTCAGCACGAACATAGATATAACCCTGGGATGCGCCGATGGCGTAACCTGCGATAGTCATAGCTTCCAGTAATGCATGAGGATCTCCCTCTAATACGGAACGGTCCATGAATGCGCCTGGATCACCTTCGTCTGCATTACAGCATACGTATTTCTGATCCGCATCATTCTGCTTAGCCAGTTTCCACTTCATTCCAGTAGGGAAGCCAGCGCCGCCACGTCCTCTTAATCCGCTGTCTAAAAGAACCTGGATTACTTCATCTGGTGTCATCTCGGTAAGAACCTTGCCAAGTGCCTGATATCCGCCGGTACCGATGTATTCTTCGATTTCCTCCGGATTAATAACACCGCAGTTTCTTAAAGCGATTCTGTGCTGTTTTTTGTAAAAATCCGTATCACTTAAGGCTTTGATTCCTGACGGAGTTACGGTCTCGTCATAAAGAAGGCGTTCAACCGGACGTCCCTTTAATAAGTGTTCACTTACAATCTCCGGAATATCTTCTTCTTTTACCATTGCATAAAAAGTGGCATCCGGGTAAATAATCATAATAGGACCCAGAGCACAGAGACCATGACAGCCTGTCTGTACTACGGATACTTCTTCAGAAAGACCCTGCTTTCCTAATTCATCTCTTAATTTAACCATAATCTGCTGGCTTCCGGAGGAAGTACATCCGGTGCCGCCGCAAACCAATACATGTGAACGATACATCCTGATTCCTCCTTATTTGATATCAGCAGATGATAATGTGTAGTTTTGAACAACGTGTCCGCCCAGAAGATGCTCTTTATAAACTTCTTCTGCCTTCTCCGCTGTCATCTTTATGTAGGTTACTTTTTCTTTTCCCGGTTCCAAAACTTCTACGATAGGCTCATACTGGCATAAACCGATACAGCCTGTCTGGGTAACAGAAAAGCGGTCTGTCATATGGTTCTCCTGAACCAGATCTGACAATTTATTAAGAACAGGTCTTGCTCCGCTTGCAATTCCGCATGTTGCCATACCTACTAAAATACGGGTACGGGCGTGATCTTCTCCGCGCATGCTGACCTGACTCTGCATCTTCTCACGAATTGCTTTTAATTCTTCAAGAGTCTTCATGTTTATCCTCCAATTCTGACGGGTCTAGATGACCGCGCCTCCATCAGTCTCCAATTTGTTTTCAAATAAATAATCCTTTATGTAAGCGGCTACTTCAGGTGAGTCAAAGGCAATCTCACCGAGAATCTCCCGAAAGAGACGTGTATCCAGCTCAAAGGTCGCTTCGTTATAACGATAGATATAGAGAAAATCTGTATCCGGATGGCAGGTGATCAGTGTCTGAATCGTACAGTTTATATCACCTAAGGGCATTCGGTCTATATGGGAGAGCCCGAAAACAGCTGTTGTCTTCGTACCGGTTCCCAGTTCCGATTCAATGGAGAAGCTCCCTCCCGTGGATTCCGCTGCATATTTGAAAAACGGAATGCCAAGACCCACTTTTCTGGTCCGGCGGGTGGTAAAAAACGGGTCTGTTACATGTTCCAGCTGTTCTTTTGTCATTCCGCAGCCGTTATCTGAAAGTTCGACGGTCAGTTCATCTGTTAAGGTGTTCACAGATACAAGAATGGTAACGAGGCTGGCACCTGCCCGTGTGGAGTTCTCTGCCACATCCAAAATATTTAATGAAATCTCTGTCATCATAAGCGTATGGAATTATTCGTATTTGGCTAAAATACCAGGAACATCATCGACTGTCAGTCTTCCGTAAACTTCTCCGTTCACCATCATGACAGGAGCCAGACCGCAGGCACCTACACAGCGGCAGGAATCCAAAGAAAACTTTCCATCCGGAGTGCATTCTCCGTTGGTGATACCGAGAATTTCCTCGATTTTATGGAAAATGTCTCCGGAACCTTTTACATAGCATGCGGTTCCAAGACAGACAGAAACCTGATATTTGCCCTTAGGCTGAAGCGCAAACTGGGAATAAAAAGTGGCAACACCATAAATCTTCTCAAGGGGAATACCCGCTTCATCAGAAATTATGGTCTGAACTTCAATTGGAAGATAGCCATAGATCTCCTGAGCCTTCTGCATGATCGGCATAAGAGATCCTTTTGTATCTTTGAGCTGGGAAATCACTTCTTTCAAAGCAGCTTCCTGCTCTTTTGTCCCGTTAAACTGGACGCCTTGTTTTTTACAAGTCATTTGATAACCTCCTTCAATGTTGCTTATGCAATGTAACTGATATTTTATCATGTTATTGAGAAAAAATCTATAGTTTTAATCAAGATTCGACAAAAAAATAACGATAATTCCGTGGTAATTTTATACACCTGAGGCACTATTTATGATATAATTATCAATAATGTCTGGAATTGTGCGAATAGAGTGAATGAATGGAGGAAAAGGACCGTATGACTGTCGAAGATATCAGGAAAATACTGGGCGCAAAAGTGCTGGTTGGAGAGGAGCATTTGTCTGAGGAGGTAAGAAGCGCGTGCGGCTCTGATATGATGAGCGATGTGCTTGCTTATTCAAAGGATCATTCCGTTCTGCTCACAGGCCTGTGCAATCCCCAGGTGGTTCGTACTGCTGAAATGCTGGATATCGTATGTATCGTGTTTGTAAGAGGGAAAAAGCCGGACGAAGCCATGCTTTCGATGGCGGCCGAGAGGGGGATTATTCTTCTGTCCACCGGGCACCGCATGTTTTCTGCCTGCGGAATGCTCTATGAGGCAGGACTTCACGGAGGTGCGATTTAATGATGGATGTGATTACGTTTCATTACACCATTTCTCCGGATGATTTTACAAGGGCAGGGGAGGCCAGCAGCGATGTGAAGAGCAAATTAAAAAAAATGGGCGTCACACCGGAAGCAGTGCGTAAGGTTGCCATTGCCATGTATGAAGGAGAAATCAATATGGTAATACACGCAAAGGGCGGAGAGATCACGGTTCGTATTACCACAGAGAGCATTGAGATGATTTTAGAGGATGTAGGTCCCGGTATTCCGGATATTGAACTTGCGATGCAGGCCGGATATTCCACTGCTCCGGATGCGGTGCGTTCGCTGGGATTCGGGGCAGGCATGGGGCTGCCCAATATGAAAAAGTATTCCGATGTAATGGAGATAAATACGGTAATTGGAGAAGGAACTACCATTCGAATGGTGGTGAATCTATAGCCGTTAAAAATAATGGATTGCAAAAGGGGTGAACCATTGGATAAATTTTATCATTCTGTAAGACTTGACGAAGATCTCTGTATGGGATGCATTAACTGCATTAAGCGCTGTCCCACCCAGGCGATCAGAGTCAGAAATAAAAAGGCACAGATTAACAGTAAATTCTGCATTGACTGCGGTGAGTGCATCCGTGTATGCCCTCATCATGCCAAACATGCCATTTACGATACCATGGAGGATTTAAAGGAGTTTGAATATACGGTAGCCCTGCCGGCTCCCTCCCTCTACAGCCAGTTCAATAACTTGGATGATGTGAACATTGTACTCAATGCCCTGCTGCTCATGGGATTTGATGATGTTTTTGAAGTGAGCGCAGCAGCGGAGCTGGTGAGTGAGGCCACCAGAGAGTATTTAAGCAAAAATCCGGATAAGCTTCCGGTTATCAGCACAGCCTGTCCTTCCGTGGTGCGGCTCATACGGGTCCGGTTTCCTAATTTAATACCAAACCTTCTGCCGCTTAATCCGCCGGTTGAAGTGGCTGCCATACTTGCAGTCAGAAGGGCGATGGAAAAGACCGGACTTCCAAGGGAAAAGATAGGAATTATATTTATTTCTCCCTGCCCGTCCAAGGTGACTTATGCCAGATCTCCCCTGGGTACAGATCATAGTGAAGTGGATAAGGTCCTGGCCATCAAGGATGTCTATCCACGGCTTCTTTCCTGCATGAAGGCGGTGGGAGAGGAACCTCCCGAGATCGGAACTTCCGGGAAAATCGGGGTCAGCTGGGGAAGAAGCGGAGGAGAAGCAAGCGGTCTGTTTACAGAGGATTATTTAGCTGCGGATGGGATCGAGAATGTCATCCGGGTTCTTGAGGATATGGAAGACCAGAAATTTACCAATTTAAAATTCGTGGAGTTAAATGCCTGCAACGGAGGATGTGTCGGCGGTGTTCTCACTGTAGAGAATCCCTATGTCGCAGAGGTAAAATTAAAGCGCCTGCGCAAATATATGCCTGTGGCCAGGAGTCATATGGAATCAGAGGGAGAGGAACTTGTAAAATGGAACAGCATGGTCCAGTATGAGCCGGTATTTCATTTAGGAGATACCATGATGGAAAGCTTTGCAAGGATGAATCAGGTGGAACGGCTGCTGAAAAAATTCCCGGGGTTAGACTGCGGCTCCTGCGGTGCTCCCACTTGTAAGGCACTGGCAGAGGATATTGTCCGCGGGGAAGCGGCGGAATCGGACTGCATTTATTTTCTCAGGGACAATGTCCACAAACTGACAAAGGAGGTTGCCAGACTGGCAGCTGATATAGAGGAGGGAGATGGAGACAGCTACAGTAAATTTAGAGCCATGACTTCATATATAGTAAGGATTTCTGATGAAATGAACCAGCTTGACAGGAAAGAGGGGAGAAATCAAAATGACGATAAGGGAACTGATTGATACTGGAGAATTTGAGATCATCCATGTGGGAGAGAGAACGGACAGAAGCATTACAAAACCATTTTGCTGTGATTTATTAAGCATTGCCATGGGCAAAGCGCCAGAGGGATGTGCATGGGTGACTGTTATGGGAAACATGAATACTCTTGCTGTTGCCTCCTTAACGGACGCAGCCTGTGTGATTCTGGCAGAGGGCGTGGCGCCTGATGAGGCAGCAAAGCAAAAGGCAAAGGAACAGAATATTACAGTAATGAAGACCGGGCTTCCCATTTTTGAAGCAGCTCTGCTGATTGAAAAAAGGCTTTCCCATGAAGAGGCTTGAGTATGATCTCCATATTCATTCCTGCTTATCCCCCTGCGGAGATGACGATATGACTCCCGGCAATATCGCAGGAATGGCTGCATTAAAAGGACTTGATGTAATTGCAGTAACAGATCACAATACCTGTAAAAACTGTCCGGCAGTTCTTCATTTTGCAGAGGAGTTTGGAATTCTTGCAATTCCCGGAATGGAGCTGTGTACGTCGGAAGAGGTTCATGCGGTCTGCCTCTTTCCCACTCTTTTAAAGGCTATGGAGTTTGACGCATATGTGGAGAAAAAACTGATCCCTTTTCCCAACAATGTGGAAATCTTTGGAAGGCAGCTGATATATAATAATGAAGATGAAGCCACAGGAATGGTGGAGAATCTTTTGATTAATTCCACGGAGATATCATTTGACGGGCTTTGGGATCTGGTCCGTTCTTTCGGCGGAGTCATGTTTCCGGCTCATTTGGACAAAAACGCCAACAGCCTGCTGTCAAACCTGGGTTTCGTTCCTCCTGACAGCCGTTTTACAGCCGCAGAAATGAGGAATTTGAACCGGCTGCCTGAACTGGTCAGACAAAATCCCTATCTTGAGAAATGCCTGATTTTACAAAATTCTGATGCCCATCAGCTGGGAGATATCAAAGAGCAGGGGGTAACCCTTGAAGCGGAAGAAAAAAGCGTGGAAGGAGTAATTGCTTCCCTTTTAAAAGGGAAGAGGCTCTGAAGTACAGGCAGCAGACTTGTACTTCAGGTCTTTTTTCGCTTTTTGCTTTCCAATTTTCCTTATTTCCTGTATAGTAGTAGTTAGCTACAGGGAAAGGAATGATGTTTTATGAAGAAATTTTTACAACTGGGTCTGGGTATTACAGCCCTTGCCCTTATTACAGCCTTCGTGCCGGCTTCTCCGTTTCCGTCCATGGCATATGAGACGGCGGCTGCTGCAGAAGAAACCGCACAGGTACGGGGAAGCTGGATAGATGAAAACCTGGGGCCGGGAGTGGCCAGATGGGTGGATGAAAACGGGAATGTCTCTTCGCAGCCGGGAAAGCAGGAAGAGACCCAGACGGAAAAAGCGACGCAGTCTCAGGCGGAGACGCAAAGTCAGGCTGCAGAAGAGACATCAGGGCAGCAGGAGTCATCTGATAGTGGCGGACAGCCGGCTGGAAGAGTGATCGACCCTTCAAGACCAATGGTAGCCCTGACATTTGACGACGGTCCTTACGCCCCGGTAGGAAATCAGATCATGGACAGCCTGGCACAGTACGGCGGAAAGGCAACTTTTTTCGTAGTGGGAAACAGGGCGGCCTATTATCCCGATGAGTTAAAGCGCATGGCGGCAGAGGGACATGAGATCGGAAATCATACATATGAACATAAGTATTTAAACAAATTAAATGCTCAGCAGATTCAAAGCCAGATTAACCGCTGCAATGATGCGGTACAGGCTGTCTGCGGTGTAAGGCCTGCATTGGTCAGGCTGCCGGGAGGAAATAAAAACAGCACAGTTCTTCAGAATGTCCACGCCCCCATGATTATGTGGAGCATTGACACTCTGGACTGGAAGACCCGGAATACGGCTAAGACCGTACAGAAAGTGATGAGCAGGGTGAGAGATGGAGATATCGTGCTGATGCATGAGCTTTATCCCCAAAGCGGGGCTGCAGCGGCTGAGATTATCCGGAGATTGTCAGAGCAGGGATATCAGCTGGTTACCGTCAGCGAGCTGGCAAGCTATCGGGGCGGAATGGTTTCCGGCGGGGTTTATTCACAGTTCTACAGGTAAGAAAAAAGAAGAGATTGCGGTCTCTTCTTTTTTTCTTACCTATTTCTCATCACAAACCTGAAAAATATAAAACTTCAGATAGTAAGAGTTTTCGTCTCCGCTCCAAAGAATGGGGTGGTCTGCAGACTGGGTGCGGTATTCTACCTGGCGCAGGCGCTTGTGGGCGCTTACAGCCGCTTCTCTTATGGTTTTTGTAAACAGTTCAGGGGTCATGAAATGAGAACAGGAGCAGGTTGCCAGATAGCCGCCATCCTTAACAAGCTTTAAACCCCGGAGATTGATTTCCCGATAACCCTTTACTGCGTTTTTTACAGAGTTTCTGGATTTGGTAAATGCCGGAGGGTCGAGTATAACCACATCGAACTTTTCCCCGGTCTTCTCAAGCTCAGGGAGAAGTTCAAAGACATCGGCGCAGCGGAAGGATACCCGGTCTGAGAGACCATTTAACTCAGCATTCTCCCTTGCCTGGGCAACGCCCAGCTCAGAGGCATCCACACCAAGCACTTCTTTTGCTCCGGCGATACCTGCGTTTAATGCAAAAGAACCGGTGTGGGTGAAACAGTCTAAAACCCGTTTGTCTCTGCATAAGCGTTTTATGGCAAGGCGGTTGTATTTCTGGTCCAGAAAGAAGCCTGTCTTCTGTCCGTCTTCCACATCCACCAGATATCTCACATCATTTTCCGTAATCTCAACCTTGGTATCAAAGGGTTTACCGATGAATCCCTTGAAGCGTTCCATCCCTTCCTGAAGCCGGACCTTTGCATCACTGCGCTCATAGATACCACGGATTTCGATTCCGTCTTCTGCCAGAATGGATTTCAGCTTTTCCAGAATCACTGGCTTTAAGCGGTCGATTCCAAGTGCCAGGGACTCCACTACCAGGACGTCGGAGAACTTGTCTACGACGATTCCCGGAAGAAAATCGGCCTCTCCGAAGATGATACGGCAGCTGCTGGTATCTACGGTAGTTTTTCGGTACTCCCATGCGTTTCGCACCCGCATTTCAATGAAATCCTCATCGATTTCCACATCTTTTTTCCGGGTCATCATGCGGACTGTGATTTTTGAACTGGTATTTATGAAACCCCGTCCCATGCAGTAGCCGTCAAAATCCTGGACAGTGATGATATCTCCGTTTGTATAATCTCCCGTAATGGTATCAATTTCGTTGTCGTAAATCCACATCCCACCGGCTTTTAGAGACCGGCCTTCCCCCTTTTTAATTTTTACGATAGCTGTTTCCATAGTCAGTTACTCCTTTGTTTTATGATTGGTGCTGCCTCAGCCGGGTAAGCAGCTGATATAAGGGTTTAAATAAAATAAGTGTAACAGTAAAGTTCCCCATTCCGTGCAGAATGTCAAATGGTATTCCTGCAGTCCACCAGACAAAGGCGGCAGCCAGGCCTCCGGTCAGAATTGTGGGCAGAGAGGATAACAGACCAAACAGCATGCCAAAGGTTCCTGACAGAAGTGCGGCCGAGAAGGGGGAAGGGCAGTTCTTTTTGTAAAGGAGAAAAACGGCGGCCGGAATCAGAGCCCACACATATAAGTAGGAAAACCACCAGATGCCGATGCCCCAGAAAAATCCTTCCAACAGAACAAACACGTACAGGATCATCCATACGTGTCTGCCAAATACCAGCGTGTATAAAATTAAAAATAAAGAAACCAGCTCCACATTGGGCAGCCAGGATAAGCTTACCTGACTGATAAACAAAAGCGCACATAAAAACGCATCAGTCACCAGCTTCTTTGTGGTTATGGGGCGATCAGGAATCATGATCCGCCGCCTGCAGTGTCAGCGGGGGTGTACTGGAAGGTGTATTGTTCCCCGTCCTTAATGGCCTGCTGGCTTACACCGTAGCTGCATGGCTCCCCGTCGCACAGGAGTTCCCAGTAGGCCCCGTCTTTTTTATAATCTGCCTGTCTGCCGTTAACTTTAGTAACCATTAAGCCCAGTTCTTCGGTTGTGGTACCTTCAATAGTCAGATCCGGTATGGTTTTCAGGGCTTCCAATAAGTACTGCGCCTCTGTCGTTAACTGATAGTGGTCCGTTACCCCGTCTTCATATACCACGTCTACGGTAATGTTCTTGGTTCCTGCCATGGGGACCGGTCTTGTCAGAGTGTAGATGACTAACAGCAGTGCCAGGACCGCTATGGCTGCACAGCCTCCCAAAAAGGGAGAGAGCCTTTTGAATCGATTCATGTTATGCTGACTTCCTTTTTCATTATTCAAATAGCACAGATTAGTATAGCATAGAAGAGAGGACTGCCGCAAGGTGAGAATTTCCATCTTTTCTTAAAAACT
>JAEWJZ010000028.1 GCA_023386315.1 Bacillota bacterium
TACTCTAAAAACCATCATTTTTGAAGGGCTTGTTAACTGCGGCCTTTAATACCACATTTGAATATTTATACTTTTGCTTTTTGAAAAATATTGTAACTTCCTCTTTACAAATATATAGCCGGCTGCATCATTTTCGACCCCATGGTTCAGCCCTACTTTTGAAACAAAATAAGGCGAGTATTTACCAGTTCAGGAATTTATAAATGGTTGCGATTGTGCGACTTGAGGAATATGAAAAACTGGCCTATATGCGACATTTTTCCGTAAAAGCAACCGGAAGACGAACAGGATGCAATAGCAATCCAAACAGCTATCAGGTGCAATGGGAAAACCTATGTTTTTCAAATTTGCCCAACGAGGTGTTTAATTACCTGAATGGCATACATATCCCACCATCGGTTTTAAAGGTCACACAGGGGCAGTATTTTGCGACACAGGGCAAAACGAAAGTGGTCTATTGATTCTGTTTCACCAGAAACTTAGCCAGATCATCTACCCTATGGTTCATGGTGAACCATGAATTTACATCAAACTGGTTCTATGGTAAAATGGTGCTGCCGGGGGGTTACAGGGGGGGAATACTCTTTCTGTAGCTCCCTTTTCTGTTCTTTTTTCTGACGTTCCATCTTTCAAAAATAAATCCAGAAATGACTTGCAATCCAATACGGCTACGGCAGAAGTTTAGCTGTCTGGCTGATTGAAAAAGGTTACATAGTAAAAGACATTAATCCAGCTCTGGCATATGACCAGAGAAAAAGTGCACCTATGCTCCGTAAAAATGATGAGCATGATGCGTATTGTGTGGCAACGGTTTTGATTAACCAGCTGCATACTTTGCCGAACGCGAAGATTCCCCAGTGCAGACAAACTGGCAAGATTTGCAGGAGTGGCACCTGTAAAGTTCAGTTCTGCAGGAAAAGGCAAGGAGCAAAGCTCCAGACAAGGAAACCGCCAGTTGCATGGACTGTTTTATTTCCTGGCAGTAACGATGGTTTCCAAATCAAAGAACGGTGTACCCAATCATCCGGTATTTTATGACTATTACATGCGAAAAATCAGCGAAGGAAAGACAAAGTCTCAAGCATTAGTCTGTATCATGAGCCGCTTGGTAAACATTGTGTACGGAATGATGAAAAATAAGACGGAGTATCTGGAACCGATTCCAAAAGAAGAACAGTAATTTTTCTATATAAAAACAGCACAAAAACGTGCTATAATTTTTTTAATTGAATAAAGAATTTTACCGTTCGTCAGATATCTCAGTACTTCACCTGAGGGGGCGGAGAAGACAAACTTTGAACCGCCTAAAGAATATAAAGATGCAAAAGGACAAATTACAAACGGTACACATACAATTGATTCTGCTGGAATGGACAAACATTTGAATGGTACACCAGGAAAAAGCCAATTCCTTTATGATGTGGATGCTGAGAAAGCTGTTCTTGATGCAGCGGCATATGCGGATAAAAACAATTAATGGAAACCGAGTTCTGGAAACCCCGCAGATTTTGCAGATAAAGCTAAAGTACCTGTTATTAATGGAAATGTAGGAGTTACAGGTAAAGGAGAATTAACAAACTATATTAACATTTATAGAACGAAAACGGGGTTTATACATGGATGTCCAGGAAACCCGTAAAGGAGGTCAACAGTGAGTGATTTATTGGAAATATTAATTAAAGCAAAAGTTAAATGTCTGTTTAAAGAAGAAGAGGTTTTTATAAGAGCATTGGATGAAATCAAACAATTCGATAAAGATTTAAATTTAGATTGGGATGAAGGAGCTGGTGAAGAATGGGCAAGATTGAACCATCAGGAGCATGGTATTGTTTATATGATCAATTCTAAAATAGGTATAATATTTGCCCGAAAAAGTTATGAAAGTAAGATACCTCAAGTTCTTTTTTCAATGTATGAAGTTTTTATTACTGAAAATTATGATAAAGATGAGTGGTTTATTAATTTGGCAAAATTAAAATTAGAAGTAAAGCAGATTAGCTGGCATGCTTCTGAAGAAGCTGTTAATCCTAATAAATTTAGCTTAAACGATTTATATTTTGCAACAGATTAAATGGCTTGATTAGATTAATCTCTTCCGTGTACCTAGCAGATACCTTAAAACCTTGAAACTTAGCTGGTTTCATAGTGGTCACAGCTACCTAATGGGTGATGTGCTCCTTATTACAGCCATCTAATAAAAGAGAAAGGTTATGACAACTCCGTAAATTCCTTTAAGTGCGACCCCGGTTACGACCCCAATATCGTAAATCCGATCCCGATGAAAAAGTCCTATCAGCAAAATCAATTTCAGAAAGGAACTATAATTGATTGATACTAAATATGAAGGTTATTGTATGAATTTTACAAATGAAGAATTAAAACAGTACTTAATATTAAGAGTGAAAAAAAATGCAACAACTGATATAAGGGTTTTATCCGATGAAGGCGAAGAAATTGATATAAATTCTGATATAAAAGTTGAAACGATAGTTTTTGATGGCGATGATGAGAACCTGTTTATCAATTTTTATGGAGTACATACATCAATTTTTATATTTGATAAAGAAATTATGTTTATTGATGAAAACTCAAAAGGAACATATACATCAAGCGATGTTTATAACAATATTGTTTATGAGGGAAAATTAAGAGAAATGGATCATTTAGAAATATTACAGATGTTTTCAGATTTCATTTCATGTATCATTGACTCTAGAGGTATGGAAGTATTAATTACAGAGGATGAAGCAAAAAAATATAAGAAATATAATTATTATAATCCTAGTCTTTTTACAATTAATGTAAAAAATAAAAATAGAGTTAACAAAGAAAAGGTTTTCGAAAATATAACAATTAGGTATTAGGAAAATAACAAGAGTACTTCAGTTATTATTCCTATTTTAAATTATAGTAAGGGAGTATCTTATTCATGGGTGAGAATAAAGTAAGTTTTATATCAGAAAAGTTTGAAAATGAAAAAACAGGAGAAGAAGTCGAAGGTATTACAATTATCATTGATGGTAAATTAAAAGATATGTTTGATATTATAATCGATAAAGAGGGAATTCATAGAGACTATAAGGAAGTTATGCGTGATGTACTTTTTTCTGGCATAAATAATTATGTAGAGAAGTATAAAAGTGAAAACAGTTCTTCGCCAATCAGGTGAATTAAAGGACTGTTGTTTTACTCAGAACAAAAAAGTTTTTATACTTTAAAATTATAACAAAATGGTACTAACCAGAGAACAAAAGCACAGCCTTATGTTGGTTGTGTTTTTTTGTTGTGTAATCTAATTATTTCTACTAATAAAATTGGTCATGTGCAAATTTTGGAATCTAACGTGTATAATTTTAGCACTTATGTTGAAATGTGTCACATTATATATTATGCTGAACAAAGTGAAATGGGTACAAAAATAAAAATATAACTTAAAAAATAGAATAATTGTAACCATACTGGCAGTTAATAAGATTGTATTTTCAAGAAAAAGGGGATGAATCCTAAAGAACAGAAAGCACTTTTGCCGAATAAATAAGAAATTTTATTACAAAAAAACTTAAAAGGGGCTGTCCGATTCTGTCAAAATAAAAGTATAAAGGAGGGGCTGTTTATGGTTATGAATTTGGATTTAATTAAAAATGTAAATAAGACAATGCTGCATTTAACAGAAAGGAGAGGTACCGATGAGATTAGATGAAAAGATTGCATTATTGGAACGGGAAAGAAGACAGCAGGAGAAAGAGGAAAAACTTCTGGCAGAACAGAAAGAGAATGCCCGAAAGGAGCCGGTAAAAAAATTAACATTAGAGGAAGCAATGGAAGGCATCCGAACAGGAGAGTTCAGACTGGAAAGCGGAGAGCTATTTGAGTTTGAAACCAGAACCTTTACTGACAGCCAGATCCCTGTTGTTACCTTCCGGAATTTTTTTGAAGCATCCCAGGAGGAGGCGGAAGGAGTCATATATGTCAGTCATACCAATGAGGTCAGCCAGATTCTTTCCTGGCCAAAGGAACCCATCAAACCGGTATCCATGAAGCAGTGGGCAAATCTTCTGGTAAACGGAATGGCTGCCAACCGGCTGCACGCGAAAATTGTGAAGACAGAGGAACTGGATTTTGTAGACTATATCTGTTTTGATGTGCCATCCGGCAAAGACAGGCTTTATAACATTATATTCCGGCTAAAGGGAACTGGGCAGCAGTTTACCGGAAATTACAACTGCAGAAAACAGGATGAGGATACGTATGGAGTGTTTCTGGAAGCAATGGTAATAACTTTAAATAATCTGTTTTCTGCAAAATAAGGGGGGATTGAGATGGGAAACAGTAACACGGCACAGATACGGAGTGGACAGGAAGCAGTTACCTACAAAGATCTTTTTTTAGGAGTACAGGGACTTGCATATTTCCGAACGATTGATATCAGGGAAAAACCGGGAGAGCATGCCTTTCTATATGCGGAAGCAGTTGTGGACAGTGAGATGGATGATAATGATCTTCATGGAATCAGCACTTCGGTGTCCCTGGTTTATAAAAAAGATGGAAAAGATCATGTGCTTTTCTACGGAATTCTGGACAAGGTTTCCTTATCCAGAGATGGGGGAGAAAAGATACTTACCATTGAGGCATGGGATGGAACGCATCAGATGGATGTAACACGGCGGAAACGGATATTTCAAAATCCGCAGATGAGTGTGACCGGGCTTGTATCAGAGATCATGAAATCCTATGTAGGCTCCGACCACATGGTACATATTCCGGATGTCCCCATCGGGCAATTAGTAGTCCAGTACGAAGAGACAGACTGGGAGTTCTTAAAACGTTTTCTTTCCAAATATAATGATGCTCTTTATCCTGACCCTGCATTTCCCAACATTCGATTTGAAGCGGGATTATCTCCCAAACCGGAAAAGCAGTATTGGGATGAGCTTCCTTATCAATTGTCACAGGACTTTATCAGGCTGAATGATTTAAAAGTAAACGGACTTGGTGATTTAACAAGATCTCAAAATACGGTTTATGAGCTTGTATCCTATGACATCGTATCAATCGGGAGCCAGATTACCTATAAGGGAACTCCCTGGTTTGTGGAAACTGCCATGCGCAGCCTGCAGGATGGTCTGTTGATAAACAGATACCGGCTGAGGCAGAGGGAAAGTATGAAAATACTGCCCTATTTTAATAAGAGAATTACAGGAATTTCTATTGAAGGCATAATTGCTGCAATAAAACGGAACCAGGTTCAGGTAAATATGGGGATCGAAGCTGGAACCGGAGAAAAGTACTGGTTTCCATTTTCCACTGTTGCAGCCTCATCAGACGGAAGCGGCTGGTACTGTATGCCTGAAAACGGAGAAAGTGTACGTGTTTATTTTCCGGTAGATGACGAGAAAGAGGCCTATGTAGTCACCAATGTGAAGGGAAACAAACCAGAGGCCGGAGGTGCCTCCGGTTCTGCGGATAATCCTAATCAGAGAAATATTAAAACCGCGCAGGGCAACCAGGTACAGATGACTCCGGAGGGAGTCCTGATTGCGGCGGGGGATGGACAGGGCAGCATTCTTCTGAAAAAAGATGGAGAAGTTGTCTTAAATGCAATCAAAGATCTTACTATTTCAGCAGTGGTAAATTTAAATCTTTCTGCCAAAAAGGATTTAACTATCAAATCTCAGGATTCCATAAAGATTGTGAATCAGGCTGGAGCAGATATTGAGATAAAAAAGGGAACGGTAGCATTTCACGGCAATGAGATTTTTGAGAATTAGGAGGTGATTGTATGGCGTATACAGCGGAACAGATTGAAATAAAAGGTATTTCAGTGGAGCAATTAGCTGAGCTTCATATCAGCTGCGTTCCAGGGGAGCATGGGAGTCTGAGACTTTGCGGTTACCTGCCGGAAGGGAAAGGAGAGGAGACGCTGTTTGGACTCACGGAAAATGATTCTATTACTGTCTATGCAGAAAAGGGAAAGCCTGTATTTTCTGGTGTCCTGACTGACGTGGCCACTTCTTCGGAAGGTAACATGATTAAAATTACTGCTGAAGCACGAAGCAGAAGTATACTTATGGATCAGAAAAGACGTTCCAGATCGTTTCAGGATATAAACATGACCTACGGACAGCTTTTCCAGACAGTCCTTTCCGAATATCCGGGCAGTGATATCCGGCTATCCATTGAAGACAAGCCGATTGGAGAGATCGCAGTTCAGTATCAGGAGACAGACTGGGAGTTCCTGAAACGAATGCTTTCCATGCTGAATGCAGTTCTGGCATGCAGATGTCAGTCGGAAACAATCACCTTGTACGGAGGTGTTCCTGATATTCCATGGGGAAAGTGGAGTTATGAAAAAACTGGGTTTTCCAAGGAAATGGGAGAATACAGTGACTGGACATTGCGGGGGAAAGCAGTGAGTGACAATGATTTTCTCATTATGCAGATTGAATCAGAACATTTACCCGAGCTGTTTGAACAGGTGGAGGATAAAGGACGGACATTTGTTATACGGCAATATTCCTGTCAGTTAGAAAGAGGAATGCTGCTTTGCCGTATGGAACTTCAGAAAAAAACGGGCATCCTTGCCAGAACAAAATATCCCATGCATATCATTGGAACGGCCCTTGAGGGAACAGTTCTTGCTGTCTCAGGCACCAAAATAAAAGTTCATCTGGATATTGACGGCAGTGCGGGGGCTGGAGATCAATACTGGTTTCCATTTTCAACCCTTTCCGCATCCCCGGATGGGAGCGGTTGGTATTACATGCCGGAAAAAGGTGATAAAATCCGCGTTTATTTCGCGTCAAAATATACGAAAGATGTGATTGCTGTCAGTGCGGTAAGCTCTTATGACGGGAAAAGCGGGGGAGTACCTGACCGTATGGGGGATTCTTCCAGCAAGTACTTAAGCAATCCCCATGGACAGGAAATGAAACTGGGAGCAGATGGGATCTATTTATCCAGCAGTAAAGGAGCTTCTGCTGTAAAGATCGGAAAGGGCGGAGACATCACATTAAGCGCAAAAGGAACCATTAATATAGAAGCAGCCGAGAATCTGGATATCACAGCAGAAGAAGCAGTCAGTCTGCAGGCGCTGGAACAGGCAGTAATCACCTGTTCCAAGGGAGGAATGATCCAGATGCCTGAGGATGGAAATGTGTATATTCAGGGAACCGAGGTAAAGGTGAATTAGGAGGTTTGTATGACCAGACAGGAAGCATTGTCAGCATTTCAGGATGAGGAACTCCGTTTATTTGAGGAGAAAAAAGAACAGTTTATCGTTGGTTTGGAGGAGAAGGCGGAAGAGTTTTCTGAATCGATCAGACAGGTACTTTCCGTCATCAGGAAAGAGATAGCAAAAAAAGAGAAAGAAAAAATCATGTTTATCTATTTTTCTCTTCTTCGGGCAGATCTGCTGAATGATCATTATCAGGTATTGGTGCGTGCCATGGACGCAAACTGGCATATGGATGAGGATGCCGCTGTAACTACATGTTCCATTGATTATTTATTTGAACCGGTAAAGGAACTTAGGGAGAAGCTGGAGCTTGACAGAAGGAAATACATGGGAAAGGTCAACTCCTATGACGTGGTAAATATGATTCAGGACTGTGTTATGGAGTGGAACCAGATACTCTCTCTCCAGCTGCATTATATGTTTCGGGATATGGAAGAGAATGAGGACTTTGCACAGATTCCAAAGCACTCCACATGGGGAATCTATTGGGGTGAGTACCGGGATGAAAGCGAGCTTGTAGCTTTTGCTGACAGAGAAAAAAAGGAACAGAAGGATTGGGACAGATGCCTGCGCCTTTCAAAAGAGCAGGAAGAGGTCATGATAAATAAGTTCTGGTACGAGGCTGATTTAAAGGATTCGGATTGCAGCAATAAGCTTCTTTTGTTCAGCCAGTTTGAGAATTGTGATTTAACCGGCCTTTGTTTTGACGGAGCTGACTTAACAGGGGTACAGTTCAGAAACTGCAGTATCAAAAGATGCAGCTTCTGCAATGCTAATATGCGGCAGTCTGATTTTTCTAATTGTACCTGGGAAGAAAATGATTTCACAGGGGCCGATGTAGAAAATGCCGTTTTCCAGGAGAAGGATATCCCGTTTCTGCATCTGGATCCACAGCAGCTGCAGGTTATTTTTGTAGACAGGAGGGAAATGGAATGAGATTTTTCACAATGGAACAGGATAAACGGCTGCCAGATGTAATACAGTTCCGTGATTTTGATATCTGCGGTCCAAGACACATTTTTTATAAAGAGAATGCAGGGGAAATATCGGAATCAAATATGATGTATCTGACGAAAGACAGCGGTGAGACGGCGCCGGATTTTATCCAGAATCCGGTTTCCTTAGTTTCGGATAAAGTCAAGGCAGTACTTGACATGTATGAAGATGATATGGTTTTTAAGACGGTTACAATTGCCAGCAAGGAGCGGGAGACCATAATGGTTTACCATCACCTTCTGCTGGAACGATTGGATATGTTTTCGGAGAAAACTGAATTCTATACGAACGGAAGTATCAAACGTCTGGTTCTGGATCCGGTAAAGATAGGAGAACATAAGGTATTTCTGCTGAATGACAAGCGTTTCCCAAATCCGCTTGTCAGCCTGGAAGTAGTGGAAAGTCTGCTTCGCAGAAATATAATCGGTATTGTATTTAAGGAAGTGGAGGTGGAAGCATGGCAGAATTAACTGATACCTATGTGGTTCATGGTGCCTGTACCCAGTGCAGTATGGGAATGAGACAAAGCAGAGTGGTTCTTCATGAAACTCACGGAGTGTTTTTGAAAAAGCAGGCTCAAATGACGGTCAAGGATTGTAAGGGAGAATATCATGTGATCTGCTTTGGAGGATGCTACAGCATGGAAAATCCAAGCACGCAGGAAGAAGCAAAAAAAGTTCAGGATAAAGTAAAGGAATTAAGTCCGGACACGTTCCTTGATAAAGTCATGGGATTTTTTACCGGAGGAAAAAAGAAAAAAGAAAAGGAAGAGGCTGCACCTGCAGAAGGCGTTCCCCAGGTTTTAGGCGTCTGTACCCCCCACATCATAGCCCAGGAGTGGGATTACGGGCAGGATGGAGTGGAAACTGACAGCGACCGGCCATTAATGGGAGGAGCAAAGCTGTACTGCATTTATGGAGGCGAGATTGAGATTATAGAGTCCGGGCAGCCGGAGGCAGGGAGTTGATGGAACATGATAAATTCAAAAGATACAAGATGAAGCGACATACCTCTGCTTCATAATAAAGGGGGAATTTGACATATGAAAATGAAATACAAAGAACTGGAGATTGAACTGTCGCTTGACGGTGTCATCCAGGTTGAACTGTTTCAGCTGACACATAGATTAAATGATCATGAATTTCTTTCCCTGAAGCTATTGACAGACGGAGAGAATCCGGAAGATTATGTAAACATGGCAACTGTTCAGCCGGTTATTGTGCGTGAAATGGAACGTACCGGCGGTCAGGTAATCTTTCAGGGCAAGATTGAAACTGTCTATATAAAAACAGAGAAAGGCTTATCCTATCTGTATCTGGAAGCCTACTCCTATACAAAAGATTGGGAGCGGACTGATAAGAGCAGAAGTTTCCTTGACGGCGGCATGACATATATGGATGTGGCAAGAAAGGTACTTGCTGATTATGGACAGTTTGATATCAAAGATGAAATTACAAAAGATGCCAGGATACCTGAAATGCTATTGCAGTATGAAGAAAGTGACTGGGTATTTTTAAGAAGGCTGGCAAGCCATTTTGGTTCCAGTCTGCTGGCAGATGCCTCTTCTCCAATGGGAAAAGTGTATTTTGGAGTTCCCGAAATGAACTTTGGAGCAGAACTGGCAAAAGAGGATTATGTTCTGGAAAAAGACATGAATCATTTTGCTAAAGTACTGGAACCATCAGGCATTTTGTCCCAGGAAGCTTCGCACTGGAATATTTGCACCCGTAAATATCTGCGTATGGGAGAAGCGGTCTCTTTTAACAAAATAGCAGCAGTTGTTACGGCTATGAATATTTCGACTGGTAAGGGAGAACTGGTTTATCATTATACTCTTTCCAGGAAAGAAGGCATTCGGAGAGAAAAAGAGCAGAATCCAAGAATATATGGCATGAGCATACCCGCTACAGTAAAGGAACGGGGCGGAAACCAGATCAGGGTCCATTTTGATATAGATAAACGTTACGAACCCTCGGCTCAGATGAAATATTTTACCTATGCAATTGAAAGCAGCAGCTTTTACTGTATGCCGGAAGTTGGAAGCAGAGTACATATTTATTTTCCTGAGCATGATGAGCAGAGCGCTGTTGCAGTCCATGCAATAGGAAGCGGAAGCGGCGGCGGAGGTAGTAAGAAGCCGGATAATAAGAATTTTTCAGATCCCAGCGGCAGTGCAATGAATCTGACACCGGACTCCCTAAACTATGCCCCGGATTCCAGCGGTTCCATTGTTCTCAATTTAAATAAATCCGGATTTGTATCTCTCACAGGGAAAAACATCAATATAAAAACTCAGAAAGGCTTAATGGCTGGAGGAGAAACTCCGGTTCAGAAGCTGATGATTTCCGGTGAGAATAAAGTGGTGCTGCAGATTGGTGACAGTGGAGATGATATCATTACCCTGGAGGAAAAAGCGGATATCAAATCAGCTCTTGTCACCCACAAAGCAGAAACACATTCGGCGGCTTCACCGTCAGCAGGAGAACTTGAAGCAGATCTGACAAGCGGGGACAGTGAAGCCCGCGAAGAAAATAACAATCAGCTGGCATCTGCTCTTGCTGCCAGAAAGCAGGAAAGTAAACAGAAGGTTTTAAATGGGATACTGAGCATCGCCACCGTAGTAGGTGCGGTCGCACTGACCGTTGCCACAGGAGGAGCTGCAGGTCCGCTGTTAATTGCGGTCGCTGGTGCAAAGACCGCTTTTGCAGTTGCTGATATAGCGGAAGGACTTGATGGTTATAGCAAAGTAAACGCACTTGATGCCTCGCGGCCGGCAAATTTTATAAGGGATACTGTATTTCAGGGGAATGAGGCAGCGTATAATCTTGCATCCGGAATTACAGATGTTGTATTTGATGTAGTTACTGGAAAGGCGCTGAAAAATGCAGCGTCTGCAGGGAAGCTAAGCAAAATCCTGTGTTCAAAATCCCAGGTCACCAATACATTCGTCCAGGGAGCCGGATCCCTGTTCTTTGGCATGATACAGGAATATGAAACAACAGGAAAGGTTAGTATAAAGAATTCAGCTGGCAACTTTATGTTCGGTATGTTTAAGGGAGTTGCCCAGACAAAGCTGATTGGGAAGGTGCAGGGAGCATTAAAAACCGATTCCAGGCTGGTTAATAAACTGGTGGGAGCAGGAGTGGGAACGTTATCTGGTACGGCAATGGATGTTACCCGCGATGCAATGCTCCCGGACAGAGATGTGGATGTATTGAGGTCCCTCCAGGAGAACTTTGTTACCAGCGGTCTGGCTCAGCTGTTAGGCGAGCCGATTGACGCTGTATCTGGAGCATTTTTAATTATGGCAACCGACTTTATTCTGCCTGATATACGGGAGTCCATAAAGATAACCAGGAGATATTATTCTACAAATAAGCAGCCGGGAATTATGGGAATGGGCTGGAGATTCCCTTATGAAGGAAGACTTTATCAGGCTGGATCGAAACGTCATGTTGTTTTAGATACCGGACATCATCTGACCTTTGAGTGGGATGGAGAAAAGGCTGAGAATATCTCTTATGGGTGCGGCTGGTTTGATCTCGTTAAAGAAAATGATGGCTGGAGTTTGTTTGACAGAAAAGAACACCGTACATATATATACAGTGCCCAGGGATTTTTGCTGTCAATCAGAGATCGGAATGGACAAACCATAAGCTTCACATACAGAGGAGATGTTCTTGAAGGAATTACCACTTCACTGGGATACCATTTAAGTCTGATCATGAAAGACGGACATTTAATTCAGATATCTGACAACCTGGGAAGAACCATGCAGTACAGATATGAGAGAGGACTTTTAACTGATATTGTCCACATGGATCAGGGAATTACTCACTACGAGTATGATGAAAATGGATCTCTCACCAAAGCGGTTGACCAGACAAAAGTGGCATATCTGGAGAATCAGTATGACAGAAGAGGACGGGCGGTACTTCAGACACTGGCAAATGGAGATGTTTACCGGTTAGAATATCTGGATGAGGAACGGAGTGTCAGGGCATTCAGCAGTGTTGATAATAAAACGGTTCTTTATAAGTATGGGAAAAATATGGAGATATTGGCCGTACATTATGAGGATGGAACCGGGGTCTTCTATGAATATGATAAACAGGGATACCGATCCAGTGTTACGGACAGATCAGGCTGCAGAAAAGAATGGAGCTATGATTCAAAGGGAAGGCTGGCAGAAGAAAAACTGGCAGGCGGTCTTGCAGCGGTTTATCACTATAATCAGAGTGATGATCTGGAAGAGAAAACAGACAATACAGGCAGAAGATTTAGCTATGTGTATGATGAAAATCACAATCTGATTGAAAAAAAGGAAGAGGCAGAAGAGGGAATCTGGTTTACTCACAGTTATTACTATGACCGGAAAGGCAGGCTTTTAGAAGAGTCAGATCCGATTGGAAATACTACAGTATATCATTATCAGGAAAATTCTGGAAAACCAGATGTAATCACTTATCCTGACGGAGAAGAGGTCCGGTTCGAATATGACTGCATGGGACGTCTGATGGAGGAAGAGAGTGAATGCAGCAGAAAAGAATATGGCTATAATGCAAATAACTTCCGGACTATGATAAAAGATGGAGAAGGAAATGAATCCCGTTATCTCTATGATGGAATGGGAAGACTGATGGCCATGTACCCTCCAAAAGCCTGGAAAGAGAGAAAAGGCGAGTATACATACAAGTATGATTTCCTTGACCGGCTGACAGACCGCATTTCTCCGGATGGTAGCCACAGCAGGCAGATTCTGGATGGGGAAGGAAAAGTATTAAAGGAAATTCATCCCAATGCTTACGATACGAGTACCGATGACGGAGCCGGTGTTTCTTTTGATTATGACAGTGACGGAAACCAGATTCGGATACATTATCCGGACGGAGGGTGTGAAAGGCTGTTCTATGATGCTGCAGGAAACAGGATTAAGCACGTCATGCCGGAGGATTATGATGCACAGACCGATGACGGAGCAGGCTGGATGTATACTTATGGAGTGGGCGGACGGCTGGAGACAGTAACCGGTCCGGACGGCATCCTGCAGGCAGAATATAGTTATGACATTTCCGGCAATCTGATTAAAAAGACCGATGCTATGGGCAGAACTGTCACATATAGTTATGACAGAAGAAATCAGTTACGTCAGGTAATGCAGCCAGTAGAAAAAAAGGAAGGTGAAGTTCTTTACCAGAGAACTACTTATCTCTATGATGCAAATGGTAACAAAGTAGAGGAACAGCGTCATGGAGGATACTGGAGCGTAGACGGACAACTGATTGAGGAGGCTGGCCCGGGTCTGAAGCTGAGTTTTACTTATGATAAGAGAGACCGGCTGATCCAGGTAAAAGATGGGCATGGAGCTGATATCATTTACCGGTATGATGTACAGGGGAAAAAGATCTATGAAGAGAAGGCAGTCTCAAAAGATTTACATCAGATCATTCGTTATAATTATGATAAAGCAGGCAGACTTTCGGAGATAAAGGAACAGTTAAGCAGCGGACTGACTCCGGTCAAAGGTGAGGCAAAGTATGCGATTACCAGCTATAATTATGATGAAAATGGAAACAGGACCAGAATACAAACACCAGAGGGATATGAGTTCATTCGGGAATATGATACCTGTGACCGTCTGATTGCGGAACGAACACTTGATAAGCAAAACGGAATCGACCGGACAGTTACCATAACCTATGACCGGGCGGGAAATATAACAAGAATCGCGCGCCAGGGAAAGGGCGGTGAATTGTGGGAACTTTCTTATGATTATGATTTAAAGAACCGGATTACAGATGTTAAAGATTGTCTGGGGCCAGTATTTAGATATGAATATGACAAGAATGACCGTCTGGAAAAAGAAATTCTGCCAAACAGTGAAGATGGACAGGAAAAAGAGTATAGAAATGACTTATCCTATGCCTATGACTCTTACGGCAATATTCTCACACACACAGATGGAGCAGGAACCATTCTGGAAGAAAACCAGTATCTACCGGATGGAAATCTGGAGATAAAAAGAACGGCGGATGGAAATCAGTGTACCTATACATATGGATTTCATGGCAGGGTAACTGCACTGGAAACATTAAGAAGCAGAGAAGCAGGAAAGCCATCCCAGTATTATACGTATGATGCAAATGGGCGGATTACGGGAGTTGCTGATGGAAATGGCAATCGGACAAATTACGATACGGATAACTGGGGAAGAATCAGGAAAGTCAGCAATGGAGACGGCGGAATTGAAAGTTACACCTATGACAGCATGGGGAACATCACCAGTACAACAGATCCAAACGGAGGTGTCATCACCTATCGGTACAACAGCCAGGGGAAGGTTTGCGAGATCATTGATCAGGATGGACGCAGCGAGATATTCCGCTATGACAGAGAAGGGCGTCAGATACTGCATATAGACAGGAATCATAATCAGGTGAGAACGGTCTATAATGTAGATGGAAATCCAGTGATGGAAACAGGATGTGACCGGGAGGGAAAGAATCCGGTAACCAGAAGCTGGGAATACGATTCTTTTGGACTGAGAAAAAAAGCAATCGCAGACGGTTTCTGCTATACCTATGAGTATCGTCCCGATGGAAAGCTGGTGAAAAAGGATTCCTGCGGAAAAACCTTAATATCCTGCACTTACGGCAAAGATGGAAGCTTAAAGACCATGACCGATGTGACCGGAAAAAGACTGCATTACGGATATGACTGGAGAGGAAAGCTTACCAGTATCAAAGACGATGAAGGAAGAGAAATTGTCCGATACAGTCACCGGAAAGACGGAAGGCTTGAGACAATCACCCATTTAAGCGGAATAAAGACTCTTTATGAATATGATACGGATGGAAACGTCAGCCGGCTTGCAACATTTTTATCAGAAAGCAGTCCTTTGTTTGATTACAGATATAAGTACGATCTCAATGGAAACCGCACGGCCAAAGAGGGTGTCTGCGTTATGGCGGAAGAAAGCTGTGCACAAAAGACCGCTGTCTATTACCGCTACGATTCTATGAACCGTCTGACTGATGAGATTTATGATGGAGACGCAGCTCATTATGTCTATGACCGCTGCGGAAACCGGTTGGAGAAGACTTCCGTTGCAGGGAAAGAGACGTACTGCTATAATAGAAGAAACCAGCTGATAGAGAGGAATGCGTCTGGACGAAACTATACATACCGGTATGATGATCAGGGAAATGTCCTGGAAGAAGCCGGGGATGGTGAGGAGAGGAGGTACTTATATAATTCGTTTGGGCAGCAGACTGCAGTAGTATCAGATAAATTAAAGCTGGAGAACTTCTACGACGGGGAGCAGTTAAGAGCTGGAAAGTCCGTAAATGGAAAGGTATCCCGTTTCATCTTCTATAATGGAGAGATGCAGGCAGAAGCAGATGAGGAATGGAATGCTATAAGCAGGCATATTCCGGGCTATGGAGTGGCAGCCAGTGAAGTGGAAGGACAGGACGAATACCATGCGTATCATCTGGATGAGAGAAATAATACTGCTTATATAACAGGCAGCCAGAGGAATGTTGAGAACTTCTATGAGTATGATGCCTTTGGAGCTATCCGCAGACAGACGGAGAAAATTCATAACCGGATATTGTATACGGGTCAGCAGTATGATCAGGAGACAGCACAATATTATCTTAGAGCCAGGTTTTATAATCCGGTGGTGGGAAGATTTCTGCAGGAAGATGTGTACCGGGGTGATGGGCTGAACCTGTATGCGTATTGCGCAAATAATCCGGTGATGTATTATGATCCTAGTGGTTATAATGATTGTAAAGATGGAGGTCCAAAGGAACCAGATGAGACTCCAGCGAAGAAAAATGTTAATAATGAGGTTTCGGGCAATGAAATAACTGAGAAGCCAATGAGTTGGAATGAATTTCAAGCTGCAAATAAAGGGAAATATAATAATACGGAAATGAGTGAGGTATTTTCACAATATAAGGCTGAGAGTTATCCCAATGGAGGTGAACATTATTTAAATAGACCATATATAAGAGAGTCTGTAATTAATGAGGTTAATCAGAATACTATATATAATGCTCAGGGACAGATTTACGACACAATAGGAGACAAATGGGTAGATTCAAGCAAAGTAGAACTTGGACATGTACCATCACATGAATTCTGGTATGAACGTAATCAGGCTGAAAGCATGGGAATGTCACAATCTCAATTTAATGATTATATGAATAATTCTAGCTTCTATGCTTGGCAAGATATTCATGATAATCGAAGTCACAGTAAGGAAGATAAACATTAATAATAAAACAAATAGAAAGTAGGAAATGGATATGGATAATTTTGGAAGAGATGATCTTTTTTATATGATTGGTCATCAAGTAAGTTTTGAGAAAGTTAAATTATTGCTAGATGCTATAGAAAATGTGGATAAGAGTGATGCAGGTGGATTGTCATATTTACATGTTGCTGCTATTAACGATAGGGTAGATATAGTGGAGTTGTTATTGCAAAGAGGAGCAAATCCAAATTATATAGATAGTAAAGGCCGTACTCCTTTATCATATGTTATTGGAAGAAAACTTCCTAATAGAATTAAAATTGTTCAACTCTTGCTTGAATATGGAGCGGATTTAGATTTCAAAACAGGAGAGCGAACAATACGAGAAACTATTGCTATGTTTCAAGATCCAGAATTAATGAAAATTATAGAGTAGTAGGCATATATAGGAATAGGCTGGTCAGACAGTTGTGGGCAAACTGTCTGACCTATTTTCCTTTATAGATATTCATTCAATCATCCTGGAGGAAGCCCGATATGATGAGGAGAGGAGGTACCATTATTATCCGTTAGTGGCAGCCAGTGAAGTGGAAGGACAGGACGATACCATGCGTATCATCTGGATGAGAGAAATAATACTGCATATATAACAGGCAGCCAGATTTTTCTTTATATATATTCATTCAATCTAAAAATAACAAAATAATTGATAGAATGGTTACTGAATTAAAGTAAAGGAGAAAAAATGAATTTATATAATTTGCTAGAAAGTAAAAATTTAGACATAAGTAATATTGTAAAAACATTTAAGGAAAAAAATTTTAATTATATTTATAATCAATATAAAGAAGCAGTAGATGAACTATTATTTATATCAAATACTAATGAGTTTGATGATTTTATAAATGAACAAGGAGAATTAAAAGAAGAACCGTTCTTACTAGAATTTGCCTATAAAAAAGGTGTGTGCTGTAACATAGGTATGTATGATGAAAATGCTAATGACATTTTATCTGACTACATAAATAGACATAGCAATATCAATGTTAATTTGCATTATTCATATGATGAAATTAACCATTTGAAAGGAGATATAATTATTTGATGATAAACAATGGGAAAGCCATGCGATAGCAAGAATTATTTAGTTACTTGATATTAAGATAACCGCTTTGTAGACTGGACAGTCTCTATAACCTATGACCAGTGGGAACTTTCTTATAATTATGATTTAAAAAACCGAATCACATATGTAAAAGACTGGCTGGGGCCAGTATTTAAATATGAATACGACAAAAATGACCGCCTGGAAAAAGAAATTTTGCCAAACAGTGAAGATGGACAAGAAAAAGAGTATAAAAATAACTTATCCTATGCCTATGACTCTTATGGGAATATTCTCACGCACACAGATGGCGATGGAAATGGAAATCGGACCACTTATGATATGGACAAATGGGGAAGAATCCAAAGGATCAGCAACGGAGACGGCGGAATTGAAAGTTACACCTATGACAGAATGGGAAATGTCACCAGCACCACGGATCCAAACGGAGGTGACATCACCTATCGGTACAGCAGTCAGGGAAAAGTCTGCGAGGGTTTCTTTTATTATAAATGTTTGCTGTGGTAATGAAATAAAGCATTAGGAAATCCGACAAGGAAGTCAGATGTAATGAGGCGATATACGTATGGTAAAAGAAACCAACTTTTTGAGACAATCCAGTCGGCAAAGAAGGAAGAGAATTGTATTTTTGAACAGGATAGTTAACCGAATGCATAATAAGTGACTCAACAAACACCCCAGATAAAACAAGTTTTTAGCAATTGTATTAAGGGTGTTTTTATAAAAATTATTATATTTTTTTATGAATTTTTAAGGCAACATATTCAGAAGTCAAAGTTAATAATTTGCCATAAGCTGTAAAAATAGCATAAAATCCCTCTCTTTCTTAAAACATATTTTTTACAAAATCCCATTATCTGCTATCTTAATCACAAAAATCATTCGATATTGCATATAAGTGATATAATCTTCAAATACTGAAGCATATAGAACATTTTCAATTCTGAATTATATCAATAGCAGACTATGGAGGGAATTATGAAAAAGAATCAGAGAGAAGTAAGAACTATAACAGAAGGCGTAATAGAAGAATACTGTAAATGGCTGTACTGCCAGGAAAAGAGCCAGGTGACCATTCAAAAATACCGGTATTATCTGGAACAATTTTCATGCTTTCTGGAAGGAAGGAGCATAAACAAAGAGTTGGTAATCTTATGGAAAGCCCAGCTGCGAAAAAGGTTTTCTCCTGTAACTGCCAACGGAGCTCTGGCCGCAGTCAATGGATTTTTTAAATACAGCGGCTGGCCGGATTGCAGGGTGAGATTTTTCAAGGTCAGCAGCAGTGTGTTCTGTACAGAGCAAAAGGAGCTAAATAAAGGTGAATATAAAAGGCTGGTAAAAGCAGCGCAGGAAAACAAAAATGAACGTTTAGCCATGATCCTGCAGACGATCTGTTCCAGTGGCATCCGTGTTTCCGAACTTCCCTTTATTACAATTGAAGCAGTGAGGAGCGGTGTAGCAGAGGTTGAATGCAAAGGAAGGATCCGAACCGTCATTCTGACCCGCCAATTATGCGAAGCATTGACAGAGTATGCAAAGAAGCGGCATATTATATCCGGTATGATATTTATTACCCGTAATGGAAAAGCCATTGACAGAAGCAATATCTGGAGGGAAATGAAAGCATTGGGAAGCCTGGCCGGAGTTGCGGAAGAAAAGATATATCCTCATAACCTTCGTCATTTGTTTGCCAGAACCTTTTACATGATGGAGAAGGATTTATCGAGGCTTGCAGATATATTGGGACACAGTGATGTGAATACTACCCGTATTTACACAAAAGAAAGTGGTCATGCACATTTGAAAATACTGGAGCAATTGGATCTATTAGTCGCACAATACAACGGAATACCTCTTTTGTTGTAAAAATACGTCGAATCTATTATTTAATATACTACATAAATACTTAAAAGTCTACAATTTTTTTAAGAAACTATTTAAAATGTGTAAATTTGTTGAATTTGGATAGCGCAAACAGGCTGGAGTTGTGAAAAAATCCCCAGCCTGTTTGCGGTGTCCTTCTTTTTTTTTAAAAAGGCTCACCTCTGGTTAAATTTTCTTTTATTTACAACAAAAGAGGTATTCTGTTGTAACCACTCATGAATCAGTCATTGAAACAGCATACAAACCTTATAAGATCAGGAACATGGGGGAGAAGATGAATGGAATTTTAGGTACTGCCGTTTTAACCGGTGTGAGCAGTCTGGTTGGTTATTTTATACCGGAATTATCATATTCCTTTGCCTGTTATAAATGCAGGAGGAAGGGATATCAGGCGCCGTTAAGAAGCCACGGTTACCGGTGGAACGGTTTAAGCCTGGTTTTTACTACAGGCATTACAGGATTGTCCTGCTTATTATTACCGTTTGATCAGGCCATATTTACGGTGCTTGTCAGCTATATTGCAGCTTTTGGCATTTGTGTGGACAGATTAATAAGAATCATCGCCAATGAAATGCTGTGGGTGATTCTGGCAGCAGGTCTTACATATCGTATACATTCAGACGGCTTACCAGGGCTCTTGGGTTCAGCCGGGGCATTGCTGCTGGTGATTGTTGTTTTCGGCTTCACAATGATGTTTACCTATGCCAGGAAAGGAACTGCCGGAGTTGGAATGGGAGACGTTAAGCTGGCCATGATCATTGCAATAACGGTCGGCTTTCCCGGAGTCTTTTACTTCCTGACCGGGATGGCCTGTGTCATCGGTTTTTATTGTCTGGCAGGAATGAAATGTGGTTTTCTGGTCCGGGACAGTACTTTCCCGATGTGCGGACACATAATGGCGGGCTTCCTGATCGCATTGCTTTGGCCGTACATTTCAATCACTATTTTGTGAAATGAGGAGAATATGAGAAGCTTAAAATCTGAAAATGGACAGGCTATGGTTGAATATGCAACTCTGTTTGCAGCAGTTGTAATCGTGGCCGCGATTACCTTCGGAAATATGTCTGAGGCCGCGGTTAAGATTTATAATATGATTCAGACCAGTCTGCTGCCTATGTTTCCATAATGTTTGGAGTAACCAGCCGGTTTGGTTCATACATATTAAAAATTAAAGATGAAATATGGAATCTGGCATAATGCAGTTTTATACCAGTTCTAAATATACAGAAGATGGGGAGGTGAAAAATATGAAAAAACTTTGGGATAAATTTGTTTCTGAGGAAAGCGGACAGGGAATGGTTGAATATGGTTTAATTCTCGCACTGATCGCTGTTGCTGTTATTGTTGGATTACAGGCACTTGGCGGTAAGGTTCAGGGTACATTTGATAAGATTAATACTTCAATGCCGTAAATAAAAAGTCATAAAAAATCAAACCGGCTGTTGCTTATAGAAAGACGAGGCGAATATTCAGTGAACATCTGCGAGCCTCGTCTTGAATTGTAATGAGGTGTTATACCAGGGAGGAATTAAGGTGAAAAAAATTCGTTTGATTGCATTGGCAGTTGCATTCCTTGTGTTCATAGCCGGATACCGGATGCTTGCATTGCGGGAAAACCATCAGTCCCAAACCAAGGCTGATGGACAGAAAATCGAAGTAGTCGTTGCGGCGCAGGATTTGAGTCCCTACACAACACTGACGAAGGATATGATAAAGCTTAAAAGGGTACTGGTTGATGAAGAAACGAAAGGCTATTACAGAAAGCCGGAGGAAGTAGTGGGAAAGGTATGTGTATCAAATGTCTTTCAGGATGAAGTGCTGACAGACCGGAGGCTCGCAGAAGATAATGCAGAAATTCTTGGGCTTTCCTCAAGACTGGAGGAAGGAAAACGGGCGATATCCATAAATACGGATTTAGAACAGGGAGTTTCCAATAATCTCAGAGTGGGAAACTATGTGGACGTTATTTTTACAGGCACCCTGAAATCGTCTGTGCAGGGGAGCGAAGAGGAAATTCCGGCAGGACTGGCCATGGAGAGGATCATGGGCCCCCAGAATCCGGCCAATGCCCAGATTGTAAATGATTCTGTAGGAAATGAATTTTCTGTTATTGCCCTGCAGAATATTAAGGTTGCGGCACTTGGAAGTTCGTTTTCCTTTGACAGCACGAAAGACTATAAAGATGAGGAATACGTAAGTGTCACATTGGAAGTGACTCCTTCCCAGGCAGCCCAGATTGCCCTCATGAAAAGCGGGGAAGGGAAAATACAGCTGGCACTCAGACCTCAGGAGGACAGCAGTATTGTAAACGAACCCCGTGGATCTGTACTTAAGAATTATGAAGGAAATTAGTTTTCTTTGGGAAAGGGGAATCAGCTTGTGAAAATTAAAATTCTGCTCCTGGGGATACCGGAGAAATGTTCACAGATCAAAACGCAGATAAAAGACGATGAGATTACCATAGTCGGATATGTCGTGGATGAGAACCAGGTACTAAATGAGATAAACAGGACCATGCCGGATCTGATTCTGATTACGGATACTTCACCCATGGCCCTGCGGTCCTGCCAGCAGATTTATCTGCTGCGCCCGCGCTCTGTTCCGATTGTGCTTTCAGATCTGGAAGACAGCGATCTGATGTATAAGATCCTGCAGTCCGGAGTCCACTACATTCTGCCTGAAAATATAGAGCCCATTAATCTGATAGCAGAATTAAAGGGAATTTACAGCAATGAATCAAACCGGATTCTGGCACTGGAGAATACGGGAGCCAAATCTTCCAAATCAAAAGTAATTATGGTCTTCGGTCCAAAGGCTGGAGTGGGAAAGACAACTCTGGCAGTAAATATGTCAATAAAGCTGGCTCAGAAAAATAATAAGGTGGTTATCCTGGATTATGACTTTCAGTCCGGAGATGTTGGTATTCTGCTGGGGATGAATCCGAGAAATACGATTCTGGAACTGATCCAGGAACAGAGTAATCCAAACGTTGATACGATCCGGCAGTTTTTGTCTCTCCATCTTTCCGGAGTGAACTTCCTTCCCAATCCCCACAGCCCGGAATATGGTGCCTCCATCACTGCCAGGCAGGTTGAGAGCATCATCGCTGCTTTGCGGGTTTACTATGACTATGTTATTGTCGACGCAGTCTCGGGGTTTGATGATACATCGGCCTGCTGCATTGACTGTGCCTCAGCTGTTTTATTTGTAACAGGAAAAGATGTGCCTGCGCTGCACAATGCAAAGAAAAGTCTGCAGGTGCTGGCAGAACTGACGGATAAACAGAAGATCAAACTGATTGTCGGAAAGTGCTATGGATACGGAATATCAGACAACGATGTTTCCCGTGTACTTGGCATGCCGGTGTGGGGTTCCATTCCCTATGATGAAAAATCAGCTGTGGCAGCAGCAAATCAGGGTCAGCCGCTTGTACTGTCGTATCCGAAAAGTAAAATCTGTAAGGAAATTTCCAATATAGCAGAAAGGCTGGAAGGAATGAACGAGGGTTACAGAAGTGTGAAAAGCAGGAAAAAGAAACGGATATCATTTCTTCAAAAAGGAAAGGAGACTGGATAAGCCATGGAGTGGGTATCTCGTCTGGGTCAGCCAAAGGAAACAGACCATTCTGTTTCAAAGGCGTTCCATGTTTCAAACGCCGAGCCAGGAAACAGAGCGGATAAAAATTATGACAAATTAAAGCAGACGGTTCACCAGGAGGTAATACGGGAATACAATGACCGTTTCTCGGACAGCACCAATGGGAAATTCATTGATGTTATGGAAATCATCCATCAGGCCATTGCCAGACAGGAGGAGAGCCTGACCCGTCTGGAAGAATCAAAGCTTGCTCAGGAAATTTACGACGATGTCATGGGACTGGGCCCCTTAGAGCCACTGCTGCGGGATGATTCTGTTTCTGAAATCATGGTGAACAGTGCAAGACAGATTTACATAGAGCGGGGAGGCAGACTGGAACAGACAGCCGCCAGCTTCCGGGATGATGCCCATGTATTAAAGGTAATCAACCGGATTGTTTCATCCGTAGGCAGGCGCTGTGATGAAGCCACCCCCATGGTGGATGCACGTCTGGCAGACGGTTCCCGTGTAAATGCCATTATTCCGCCCATTGCTTTAAAAGGTCCCTCCATCACAATCAGAAAATTTTCTTCCACACCGCTTAAGATCGGAGACTTAATTGGATACGGCTCCTTATCTTCCCAGATGGCAGGATTTCTGGAGGCAGCAGTAAAAGGACGCTGCAATATCATTGTTTCCGGGGGAACCGGTTCAGGTAAAACCACGCTGTTAAATGTATTATCAGGGTATATTCCGGACAGTGAAAGAATCGTGACCATAGAGGACGCGGCCGAGCTCCAGCTGAAACAGGATCATGTAGTGACTCTGGAAGGGCGGCCAAGCAATATTGAAGGAAAAGGGATTGTTTCAATCCGTGATCTGGTGAAGAATGCACTTAGAATGCGTCCCGACCGGATTATTGTAGGAGAGGTCCGGTCCGGAGAGACTCTGGATATGCTGCAGGCCATGAATACAGGTCATGACGGTTCTCTGACTACGGTACACGCAAATTCTTCCAGAGATGTGATATCCCGTCTGGAAACAATGGTTTTGATGTCAGGAATGGAATTGCCTGCAAAAGCCATCAGAGAGCAGATCACCTCTGCCATTGACTTAATCGTACATCAGTCCCGTTTACGGGATGGAAGCAGAAAGATTGTCAACATATCTGAGGTGGTGGGAATGGAAGGTGATACTGTTACCATGCAGGATATTTTCAGCTTCCGCCAGAACGGTACGGATGGGAACGGAAAAATCGCAGGGAAGTTTGAACCAACGGGAATCCATCCGAAGATCCTTGATAAGATCAGGGATAATGGAGGCTATTGCAGGGATGACTGGTTCCTTGCGGAAAGGAGGTGACAGCATGAAAATGGTTTGTCTGGCTGCTGCGGCATTATTCAGCTATTGTGCCATAGAAATGATTCTGGAATTTCTGTTAAAAAAACAGCTGCAGATTAATGAGCGGTTAAGTGATTTAAGCCAGGTGAAAAAAGAAACAGCAGGTTCGGCAGATGGAGAAGAAAAAAAGGACAGACAGCTTTTGCGTTTCATACATATTTCAAAAAAGCTGAAGGAAGAAGTCAGCTTATCCGGAATCAGGCTGCGTCCGGAGGAGTTTATCATGATCTGGTTTCTTCTTATTTTTGCACCGGCCATGCTCTTATTTGCATTTGCCCCGGATTTGATTCAGTGTATGGGGCTTTTCCTCATAGGACTGGTTGTTCCTCCATTCTTTCTCAAAATGGCGGCTGCGAAACAGCGCTCCCTGTTTGAGGCTCAGTTAGGGGATGCGCTGATGGTGCTTTCCAATGGTCTGAGAGCCGGTTTTTCTTTTGAGCAGGCGCTGGAGAATGTTTCCGGAGATTTAGCCAATCCCATTGGCGGTGAATTGAATACAATCGTCAGGGAGCTTAAGCTGGGAGGGGAACTGGAACAGTCTTTTCTGATAGTAGCTGACCGAATGGAAAGCGATGATTTAAAGCTGCTCACTACAGCTGTTGTCATACAGCAGAGGGTGGGCGGAAATCTGGCAGAAATACTGGATATCATTTCCCAGACCATACGGGACAGACTGACAATCAAGCGTTCCATAAAGACGCTGACTGCTCAGGGAAGGATCACCGGCCAGGTGATTGGAGTGCTTCCGGTCCTGCTGCTTCTTGCTCTTTCATTTGCCAATCCAGGGTATATTTCGCCGCTGTTTTCGTCTCTTCCGGGACGTCTTTTGCTGCTTCTTGGCGGAAGTATGGAGATTTTTGGCTTTCTAATAATCAATAAAATCGTAAATATAAAGTTTTGATGAAACCATAGGAGATTCAGACAGGAGAAGAAAAGATGATATTTCTGACAGCCATAGCCGGCTCAGTGTTTGCTTATTTTTTTGTTGATCTGTGTTTTTCCGCAGCTTTTTCTAAAACGCTTGCTTTGAATGAACGCTTAAAATCCGTGGAAGATATGGGAAAACGGCAACGGGAAACAGGGGAACTGGATGTTTCGATCATAGACCGGATCATGAGACCGGTTTTTAATCGCATCCTTACTATTTTTTCCGTATTTGCGCCTAAAAATCCCGCGGCTCTGGAGAGAATGGAGCAGCAGCTTAAGCAGGCCGGCATTCATATGAAATCCCAAAACTACAGCGCGGCGGTTGCCTTTTTTACGGCAGTATGCATTGGGCTCGGCATTTTATACGGCAGGACGGGAGGTTTTTTACAGTCTGTCCTTTTTGGTGCACTGGGGCTTTATGCCGGAATAGTCTTAAGCCGTTTTCATTTAAAGAGCAAAATAAAACAACGAAAAGCAGAACTATATCACCAGCTTCCGGAAATGATGGATTTATTAAGTGTCAGTGTCTCAGCTGGATTGGGTTTTGACCAGGCCCTGGGATATGTGGTGGAGAAATCAAAGGGAGCGCTCATCGACGAACTGGATGTGACTCAGAGGGAAATTTCCCTGGGCCGCAGGCGCAAGGAGGCTCTGATCGGATTTGCAGAACGGTGTGATAATATGGAGATCCGGACATTTGTCACGGCTGTCATTCAGGCCGATGAAATGGGATCCTCCATGCAGAATATCCTGTCCATCCAGGCGACTACCATCCGGCAGACCCATAAACAGAATGTAGAAGAAAAGGCGCAGAAATTATCTGTAAAGATTCTGCTGCCCATGGTGCTGTTTATATTTCCTGTCATCTTTATTGTACTTTTGGGACCCGCAGTCATGTCAATTATGGAAATGTTTGGAGGTATGTAATTATGATAGTTCTTGTAGAAGGGGAAAATGGTTTTGAGGTTCAGGCACAATATGCCGATACCTTCATAAAAAGACTGCTGGGGCTGATGTTTCGCAGGGAGCTGCATGAGGGCAGTGCCCTGCTTTTAGATCCCTGTTCCCGCATCCATACATGCTTCATGCGTTTTCCCATCGATGTGGTATATCTGGACCATGTTAATATGGTTTTAAAAAGGGAAACAGTTTATCCCTGGCGGATGGGAAGCTTTGTGAAAGGAACCAGAAAGATATTAGAATTAAATAAAGGCGCTGCAAGAAAGTTAAAGACCGAAAAACAGCTGTTTATCAGTTTTATTGAAGAAAGGAGGGCGCAAGATGAATTACAATCAGGTAAATGATTTCGGACAGGAAGCAGGAAACGGCGGACAGATGGGGGGCATGCTTCCTGACGGCATGGAAGGTCTTACAGGTAAGAATATGCAGACAGAGCTTGCTGCAAAGCTCCAGACAACGGTAGTGGGAGGATATACCAAAAAGAGTGTGGAAGAATACGCTTTGGAAATGAGGAATAATCTGATGCTGATAAAAATGCAGCTGGAGCAGCAGATCCGTGAGCTGACTGCTGAAAAAGTCAGTGTGACCCAGGAATGCCAGGTGCTGCGTGAGCAATTAAACACAGCAGAGGAAAAGCTTTCCGACGCAATCGCGCTAAAGGAAAGGGCAATGCAGGAAGCCAGGCTGTCAGCAGCAAAATTGGAAGAATGGGAGAACCAGCATTCTGATTATGAAGAAATGCAGCTGCAGAAAGAAATGTATGAGGAAGAGATTTCCCAAAAAGAACAGGATATTATCCGTTTGAATGGACAATTATCAAACTATCAGCACGATTATGAGGCTCTTCAGGCGAAAATGAAGGATATGGAGGAAAATCTCCTGAAGGTTTCCCTGGGGCTGCCTCAGCCGGAAATGGAAGAAATGCTGCGCCAGAAGGAGGAAGCTGAGCAAAAATATGAAAAGCTTCTTATGAAACTGGAAGAAAACGCCATAGCTCTGGAGCAGGAACGCCAGGCCCGGAAGGAAGAGCAGGAGCAGCAGAATCTGATGACTGAACGGGGAAAATGGGAGCAGCAGGCTCTGATTGTTGAACGGGAAAAGCTGGAACAGCAGATTTTGTCAGCTGAAAAGGAGAGATCGGAACACCAGGCTTTCATCGCTGAACGGGAAAAACAGGAGCAGCAGGCTTTGGCGGCTGAAAAGGAAAAATGGGAAAAGAAGCTTAATGACTTAAAGAACCAGTATGAAGAACAGGAGAACTATAAAAGAGAACTGGAAGAAAAGGTTGACGTTTTATATAAGAATTATGAGGAAAACTCAACCCGGATAAAAAGGCAGGAGCAGCAGATTGAAGAAAAGGACATGCTTTTAAAACATTACCAGGTGCAGGAACAGGGGGCCATACTGACCCGCCAGGAAAATCAAAAATTAAAAGATACCATAGATTCCTTAAAAGAAACGATTCAGATGATTATGGAGCAGATGGAAACTCAGTCTGAAAGCATGAACCTTTACATGGAGCGTACGACTCAGGAGCGGGATACCCTTAAAAAAGCAATTGGGGAACAGGCAGCTCTGAAGCTTCAGAATGTGGAACTGTTAGATATCCAGAGAGGCCTGCTGGCCCAGATTGAGGAGCTGAAATCCAGGAATATGCAGCTGGAGAAAGGAATGGAGCTGCAGAAAAAGGTTTCCTTACCTGTGGAACGGGAGAAAAGGGCTGTGCTGCCGGAAAAGCAGCCATCTGTCAGCGCAGAAAGGGAGTCTTCTGACCCGGAACTGTTTACCTGTGACAAAGCCATGCAGAAAGCCAGGGGATTGTTCTCTGTGATGGAAGGAGAATATGCCGAGAATAACAGGGAGGTAAAGAACATTGGCTGACTTTAAAGGTAAGGATGAAAACGGGCAGTCAATCCTGGAATTTGCCCTGATTCTGCCTATTATAGTGCTGCTTTTTACTGCTCCTGTGGATTTCTTTATCTGCATGAATACGAAGATGACATTAAGCAGTGCTGCCAGCGAATGTATCAGCCGTTTGGACTATTCTGATATATCTTCAGGAACCGTAAGCGGCAAGGTGACACAGATCATTACCCAGAATTTCACGGAACGGCTGGATCCTTCCAAGGTTAATATTGAAGAACTGAACGCGGGGAGCAGTCAAAAGAACGATTACAGTTATTACGTTTACTCCAGTGACCGGGCCAATCCTGCTGACTTTGGCAGCCAGTTTGAAGTGCGCCCCGGCAGTTATGAGTATTCCGAGGTACAGCTGCAGCTATCTTATGAACGTTCTGCAGTAACCTTTTGGGGAACGTTCTTTCTGGGGAATACATATAAAGTGAAAACACCTGTCTATTCCCGTGATATTTATATAAACGGCTATACTCCGTAGCAAGACGGGAGGAGGATAAGTTATGAAATGTTTATTTGCTCTGAAACAGGATAAAGGACAGGGAATGGTAGAATTTGCGCTGGTGTTTCCGATTTTTATTATAATCATTCTTTTTATAATCGAAGTTGGCTGGATGACTTACCAACAGACTGTTTTTGATCAGAGTTACCAGTATTCCAGCTGGTCCGTCCAGGCGTCGGATTTCGGGGATTCGGATCCGTTAGATACCTGCCCGTCCAGTGCTGTCTACAGCGGAAATACGGTATCAGACCCTTTGGTGGAACGAATAAAAGAAGCCAGTTTCTGGGGCTTCCTACCGGAGAATTTAACAGTCAGTGATGCACAGGCAGCAATGAAAAATGTAGAAAAATCCTTTTCGGTGCCGGGGCGGACACCGGGCGATACCGTAACGGCAATCAGCCGGACCCGCTATATGGATTTAAAAGCAACCCTGTCCTATGATATATACCCCCTTACCTTTCTGGGGCGGCAGGTTTTCGGATCCAGGGTAACAAAGGAAAAAAATTTAAGCTGCAGCCGGGTCGTATCCACCCAGCATAGATCTGAGTAGCTTTGGGTAACAAAAAAAGGGAGGAAAGCATGAAATGTAAAACCAGGTGGAAAAAGAAGTTTGCCTGTTTTGGCCGGGAAGATGGAAATATTCTGCTGCTTTTCGCCGGCAGCCTGACTGTTCTGATTTTTTTTATCGGGATATCGATGGATCTGGGGCTCATTTATTTAAAGCGTAATGCACTGATGAATCTATGCCAGCTTGTGAAGGAAGACAGATTTACGTTCCAGGATTCAATCCGGTATTCCGATAATCCGGGGAAGGACAGCTTTAACATGATAGAAGAAGCAATAAGAAGAAATCATTTTGATGGAACGGTGAAGGTGTATTTTAAAGAAGATACGCCGGAAACCAATTACAGATATTACAAGATACGGACACAGCTCAGCGAAGAATACTCTTATACATTTTTGAAGATTTTCGGAGCTGATACGACTACCATTACCGTCTATTTTGATGGGGGGGAAACATACGGAGAAGGGATTTCGGACGTCATATGGCATCCTGCTTTACCGGTTTCCAGCTACAATGGTTCTTATACCAGCCAGCCTGACGGAAGCTGCCAGTATGACAGCGCAGATATCCCGGCTGACTGGTAACGGATAAAATATGAGGTAACTTAAAATGCAAAAGAAGGTTTTTTCCGTGGCCGTTTTTCTGCTTGCAGCGGCCTGTATGCTCACTGCATGCAAAAAGAACGGCTTTATTTTAAAAAAGAATCCAGTCAGGGAGTGTACACTTACATTCTGGCATTGGGACACCGGGCATCAGGAATTCTATGAGAAAATCGCATCGGATTATGCTAATGAGCATGACGGAGTAAAAATAGATATCAGGCTGGTTCCCTATGAAACCTATACTGAGGAGTGGCTGAAAGCGGCTTCAGAGGGGGAGACTGCGGACGTTTTTGCCATACCTCCTGAAAATCTGGATCAATTTGTAAACAGCAGAAAGCTTGAGGCGCTGACCTATGCAGATCTTATCCCTGCAGGCAGTGAAGAGGAATTTCTGATAAACAGACCAGGAAAAGAGAAGGCTTATGCTCTTCCTGCAGCCGGCAGTCTTCCGGTGATTTTTTATAATAAAGATATCTATGAACAAAACCAGCTTGTGGTTCCTGAAACACTTTCGGATTTTGTGACAAACTGTGCCATATTAAAACAGTCTTCCTGCCAGCCGTTTGCCATGTCGCTGACAGAGGAGGGGAGATTTGATGCGTTTGATTTTGCAGCCGGGATTCTGGCTAACGGAAAGAGCCTTAATGGCAAAAAGTCAGAGAAGCAGGACTTTAAAAAGCTGCTGGATAAAAATACCGGCTATTATGACATGCTTGGAATCGCTATGGAATTGTCCCTGGATAAGGGACTCTGTGTGAAAGGGCATCAGGCTTTGTTAGAAAATTTTGCACAGAACAAATACGCCATGATCTGCGGCACCACAGAGGACATTGCTGCGTTAAATGAGTGCATGGCATCTTCTTTTGGGTGGTTCATGCTGCCGGGAGAGGATTATACAGAAGCAGGAGTCTGGAAGGCAAATCATATGTTCGGAGCTTCAAAAAAGGGCAAATCAGTGAAGGAAGCAAAAAAATTCCTTTCCTATTTCCTTACCCAGGAAAATCAGCTGGCATTTTCAGCAGAGTTTGGAATGCTTCCGGCTGTAAGAGGCTTAAAGCCGGATGATAAGGAAATCAGGCAGGCCTACGAACTGGTAAGCGGGAAAAAGGAAGTTTATTTTCCATTTTTTCAGACCATGTCTCAGGAAGAGAGAACGTTATGTGCGGAGAAATTAGATCTTATATTTTCAGGCGAAGTAACGGATCCGGAAGGCTTTTTGACAGATTGGATCAAAAAGCTGAAGGATTAGCCGGAAAAGTCGTGTGTGGAGGTAAAAGCAATGTTTAAAATAATAAGAAAAGGGCTGCCGGTCATGCTGCTGGCACTTTTTGGGCTGTTTCTTTATCCTGCAAAGGTCCTGGCAGCTTCTGTCCAGCCTTTGACAATTTATGTAACTACCGTCATTGATAATTCGTCTGAATATCCGGATCAGGCCGGACAGATAAATTCGAAATATGATGCAAAACGGATATACCAGATGTCAAAAACCAGTAACTATCCGGCTTATTATCCATCCGGATATGAAACAGGAGTAGTAACTGTGAAAAACGGCTTTACATCAACTGTAAAGTTCCCCGGAAAATCTTCAGGCACAAACTGCAATACGGTCTGGTTCGGGGCAAACGGATATACCGATTCTCATTTGAGCCTTGTCTCCGTAGAATACGGCAAAAACGTAAGCGCCTATACCTATAACGGAACCGGGAACGCTTCCAATCCATTTGCAACCCAGGCCTATAACTGGATTTCTATCGGCGGTAATGCAGCCGAAGTCAAAGTCACCCTGCATTTTAGATACAATCCTGACATTGATGAGGTTCCGCCAGAGGAGGTGCCGGAGCCGGATCATAAAAAAGTAATTGATTATCTGGGCGACGGTGCGGGGAATCCGGATACGGATGCCCATGGGGTGAATGATTACCGGATTTATCTGGACTTAACTACCAGCAGGGAAGAGGAAGCAAGGAAATCGGATATTATTTTTGTTTTGGATGTCAGTAATTCCATGGAAGAATCAATGGGAGGTGCATCCAGGTTCCAGGTCATGAAACAGACTGTTTACAATGCGGTATCGGTTCTTGCAGAAAATCCGGATAACCGCTTTTCCATCATCACCTTCGGAACGAATTCCAAACTTGTGGTTTCAGGAAGCACAGACAGGAACAGTCTGCTTCAGACTATAAATTCCCTGGCTCTGCCGGGAGGCTCGGAAGGCGGAACAAATTATTACCAGTCCATGAATCAGGCGTCTGAACTGATCGGGGGTCTGTCATCACCGGGAGCAGAGCAGGTTGTGTTTTTCATTACCGACGGACAGCCTACGGCGGCAACGCCTGCTGCACAGGCACTCGGCTATTCCGTTTATACGGAGGTGGGAACTGTTTATGCCGCTGATGCAGCCAGACAGATGCAGGGAGTTGACCGGTTTTATTCTATTTTTATGGGGAGCAGTACCGGAGGTGCATCGACGCTGCAGACCATTACCCAGATGGTAAATACCAATATTGAAAAATACATGGTTCAGGCGGCCAGTGCGGAACAAATCAGCAATGCAATTAACCGGTTCGTGTCTCAAATCAGCAATTCGTTTTACGATGTGACAATCAATGATCAGCTTTCTGAGTACGTTGATTATTTAGGGGACTTAAAGGTGATGCGTCAGACCGGCAGCGCACAGCCGGAATATCTGTCAGTCGGCAGCGATTATACGGCAGGTTTTGAAAATGCAGGGATTAATATAAAGCTGTTAAGTGCTACATTGCCGGCAAGCCGTTATGTCATGTCTTTTAATGTACGCGCCTCCGATAAAGCTCTGGATTACTATGATTCAAACCAAAGCTATCCCCATACAGGAGATTCCGGCACGGATTATCCAGGCAACAGTACCAGTTCGGGAATGCCCGGATTTTACTCCAATTCAAAGGCTGGTCTTACCTATTCATACGGCAAAAGCGGCAGGGCTGAGTATACTTACAACAAGCCGGTGGTCCAGGTTGTTGAACCGGATGCCGTCCAGACTGAAATCCGTTTAAAAAAGGTTCTGACAGGAAAGACACTGGAAGCCGGAAGTTTCCAGTTTGAGATCAGCAGGGTACAGGACGGAAACGAAATTCCTGTCGCAACGGTTTTTAATGATGCAGAAGGCAATATTACGTTTCCGGAAGTAAAGATAAGTAAACCGGGGATTTTTCTTTTCCATGTAAAAGAGATCATTCCAAAGGATAAAATACCGGGCATGGTATACGATACGAAGACAATTCAGGTAGAGGCAGAGGCCATCAGATCCGGGGATGAACTGAAAGTCCAGGTCCGTTATCCGGCAGATGTTTCCTTTGTCAACCATTATGAGCCGCAGCCGGTATCTGTCAGCCTGAATGCTCAAAAAAAGCTTTTGGGACGAACTCTGAAGAAAGGAATGTTCCAGTTCCGTCTTCTTAATGGAAACAATGAGGGAGTGGAGACAGTGCCAAATGATGGTTCCGGAAAAATCAGTTTTTCTCCGTTGACATTTACAAAAGAAGGAACCTACACGTATCTGATCCGGGAGTCCGTGCCCATTCCTGCAGATCCGAATATTACCTATGATTTAAAAACCGTCACGGCTAAGGTCGTGGTGACGGACAACAGCGGAAAACTGAAGGCAGAGGTTTCCTATTGGCCCGATCAGATTTTTAAGAATAGTTTTACTTACCAGACGGAATCAGCAACCATTGAAGTGAAAAAGGTTCTGACCGGAATGCAGCTCACGGCCGGCTTGTTTGAATTTGAACTGAAGGATATGGAGACCGGTGACGTACAAAAAACTGAAAACAAGGCTGATGGCACTGTCGGCTTTATGGAATCCTATGATCAACCGGGTGAGCATACGTATCAGATCAGAGAAATAAAACCTTCTGATCCCATCCCGTATATGAACTATGACAGCAAAACGATAAATGTTACAGTACTGGTGGAAGATGATGGCACGGGAAATTTAGTCACAACAGTGGAATATCCAGATGATAAAACCTTTTATAATACCTATAAGATCCGCGGAGGGATCTGGTAATACACCAAAAAGATATGTTATAATTATTTAAAATCTATTGAAGCATTTATAAAACAGGAAAGGGTGTGATAAGCCAGATGGATCCCATGGAATCAGCAAGAAGATCAAAATATAAAGAACCAATCCAGCACGGAAACGCATTTTTCCCTTTCAGCACCCATGAAACAGACATCAGACTGGAAGAAGGAAAGACTTTTCACACCTTTTTTATGAATGGAGCAAATTTCGGAGGTCTGGTGGGGCTGGGACAGGAACCTCCCTTATATTTTCACTGTCACAGGGAACTGGAACTGTTCTGGGTATGCAAAGGAACTGCCAGAATCAGCATAGAAAATGAAGAGATTCAGGTCAGTAAGGGAGATGTTCTGTTAATCCGGCCGGACAGAATTCACGGCTCCAATGACTGTTTAAAAGAAGACCTTATTTACCGGACCGTATTATTTAGCTATGAGTTTGTGGGGAGTATGGAAAATGATGTTATCAGGCAGAACTACATTGATCCCCTGTTTTCCGTAACAACCGGACCTTATATCTTTCTGTCATCTGGGCAGCAGGAGTGTGAAAGACTGTTTCATTTGTTAAATGATGCATACGGCGTTTATGAAAATGGCGGAAAGGGATTTGAACTGCTTCTGAAAGCCAGGATACTGGAGTTCTTCTATGAAGTGGTAAAAAGCGGAAAAGTATCACAGACCCCGGAGCAGACCGATGCGAGAATCGGATTGTTCATGAAAGATATTAATCATTACATAACAGAAAATTATACCAACAGAATCGAACTTTGTGATGCGGCAAAGCACGTTTCCATGAGCAGGGGATATTTTTGCCGCTACTTTAAAAATGCATTTCACATGACTTTTCATGAGTACCTGACCAATATAAGGCTGCGGGAAGCTGAAAATCTGGTGCGTACCACTCATCTGGGTATGGAAGAGATCGCTTTCCGCACCGGTTTTTCCAATTCCAATTACTTTACAGTCAGTTTTAAAAAGCATTATCATATGATTCCTACAAAATACCGGAGTAAAATCAATATTTAATAGGCCGCACCCCCATAAAGTTATTTTTTTAATAAAAGAGGTCAATAAAAACAGGGTAACTTTACGTGCATACAACTAAAATAATAGCATGAGTTCAAAGGAAAGGAGTAAAACAAAGCATGAATTATATCAGAGAGGACCAGGGAGCTATTATTTTTGAAAATGACGGGGAAACCCTCTGTATTGAACCGTGGGGTGAAAATTCCCTGCGGGTCAGGGCTGTGATGATGGGGGAAATCAAAGATACGGATTACGCCCTTCTTCCCGCACCGTTTAAGCCAGCCAGGATCATAATAAAAGATGGGTTTAACGGAGAGATCACCAACGGAACAATCACAGCAGTTTTATCTGTGGATGACTGGCACAAACGATGCAGGGTAAGCTTTTTTAACCAGAAAGGGGAGCTTCTGCTGGAGGAAGAAAGAGCCGGGGGAGCCCTTAATAAAAAGACCAGAGATTTCAAATCCAGGCTGGGAGGGGACTATGAGCTGACGGTCACATTTGCCTCAGACCAGTCGGAACGGCTGTACGGCATGGGACAGTATCAGCAGGAAGTTTTAAATATTAAAAACTGCATTTTAGAACTTGCCCACAGAAACTCCCAGGCCTCCGTTCCGTTTGTACTGTCGGATAAAGGGTATGGTTTTTTCTGGCACAATCCTGCAGTCGGAACGGCTTCCTTTGGAAAAAATATTACCCAGTGGTATGCACAGAGCACGAAACAGATGGATTACTGGATCACTGCAGGAGATACTCCGGAAGAGATCGTGGGGGCCTATGCAAAAGCCACCGGAACACCTCCTCCAATGCCGGAGCATGGTCTGGGATTCTGGCAGTGCAAGTTAAGATACTGGAATCAGGAAGAGCTTTTAAACGTTGCCAGAGAATATCATAAAAGAGGAATTCCGGTAGACGTGATCGTAATTGATTTCTACCACTGGCCCAAATGCGGTGACTACCGCTTTGATGAAAATGATTTTCCAGATCCCAAGGCAATGGTTGAGGAACTGAATAAATATGGAATGGAACTGATGGTTTCCGTCTGGCCCCAGGTGAATTTAACCAGTGAAAATTATGAGGAAATGAAACAGAAAGGGCTTCTGGTAAAATCAGAGCGGGGAGTTCCCATAGCAATGCGGTTTCAGGGAGAGAACGCCTTCTTTGATGCGACGAATCCAAAAGCAAGAGATTATGTCTGGAACTTATGCAGAAAGAATTATTATGACTATGGGATTAAAACCTTCTGGCTTGACGAGGCGGAACCGGAATTTTCCACCTATGAGTATGATAATTACCGTTACTATATGGGACCGGTTAACCAGATCGGTAACATCTATCCACAGCTTTATGCAAAAACCTTTTATGACGGTCAGATCGCTTCCGGTATGGATACAGCGGTTAACCTGCTGCGCTGTGCCTGGGCAGGCAGTCAGCGATATGGCGCACTGGTATGGTCCGGCGATATTCACAGCGACTGGAAGACCTTAAGAGAGCAGGTCTGTGCAGGATTAAATATGGGAATTGCAGGGATCCCCTGGTGGACAACTGACATCGGAGGGTTCATGGGAGGAGATCCCGCAGATCCTTTATTCCGGCAGCTGTTCGTCCGCTGGTTCCAGTGGGGGACGTTCTGCCCGGTTATGCGCCTTCATGGAGACCGGTCACCGTCAAAGCCGGTTAATCATGCAGATGGCACACCGTCAATGCCAACCGGTGCGGACAATGAGATATGGAGTTTTGGAGATGAAAATACGCCCATCTTAGAAAAATTCATTCAATTCAGAGAGGCGATGCGGCCCTATTTACGTACATTAATGAACGAAGCCCATGAATCCGGCAAACCTGTCATGCGTACCATGTTCTATGAGTTCCCCCGGGATGAGAGATGCTGGGATTTAACCGGCCAGTATATGCTTGGTTCCGATATACTGGTGGCCCCCATCCTATATGAGAATACATATGATAGGGAGGTCTATCTGCCACAAGGAGCAGGCTGGACCCTGATCTATGATGGAACAGTATACGAAGGAGGGCAGATCGTTCATCAGACAGCTAAAATCGATCAGATTCCTGTTTTCCTTCGTGACGGAAAGCAGAAAGAGTTGATTGGAAAAATATAATACCCACCCCTAATTTCCCCTAATAAACAAAAAAAATATGAAAACTGGCTGAAAACGGCTTTTTAATTTACCAAAAATTACATGTAGAGTGCTAAATATTACATGAACGAAAAAAACGCAATCTTTTGTAGTATAATCAATTCAAATAAAAACAGGAGGGGAGGAGATAAGATTTTTACTGCTATAGCATTTATAGTAATCGGATTGTTTTTGATGTTAATGCCATATGAGAAATTTCTCGAAATTTTCCCGGCAGCCAAATCAAAAAAGATGATTAAAGTTTTAGGGGGCTTTTTTCTGATTTTCGGTTTTGGTTACATAGTTCTGACATTGATCGTGTAAGATACAGTTTTTACAGTTCCGTGTTGAACTATAAAGATCTCAAACAATGATGTATGAAAAGCTGTGATTTCAATCATTATAGAATGATCGGAAAAACAACAAAAGAAAGAGGCAGAGGAGGCGATTTCCCTGCTTCTTTCTTTATTTCGAAATGAATCAGTTAAAATTAAAATTTACAACCTGGTATCTGGAAAAACTTAGCTTAAGATGTTATAATGAAAAAAATAAAGATAAAGGAGCACAATCATACGTTACATGGATAAATATCAAGTACTCAGGCACTATTTCGGTTACGACAGTTTCCGGGAAGGGCAGGAAATGCTGATTGACAGCATTCTGGCAGGGAGAGATGCCCTGGGGATTATGCCGACTGGTTCAGGTAAGTCTCTTTGCTTTCAGGTTCCGGCTCTTATGACGGAAGGAATTACATTAGTTATTTCCCCTTTGATTTCCCTGATGAAAGATCAGGTCGCTTCACTCAATCAGGCAGGCATTCACGCCGCATATCTTAACAGTTCTTTGTCCGCAAGTCAGTATCTGAAAGCCCTCGCTTATGCACGGGAAGGGCGATATCCCATTATTTACGTTGCACCGGAACGGCTTTTGACGGAAGAATTTTTGGAATTTTCCCTAAGCGTCCGGATTTCCATGGTGGCAGTGGACGAAGCTCATTGCGTATCCCAGTGGGGACAGGATTTTAGACCCAGTTATTTAAAAATTGTTGATTTTATTGAAAGACTTCCCATACGTCCGGTTATCAGCGCATTTACGGCAACTGCGACCAAGGAGGTCCGTGAGGATATTATTGACATTTTAATGCTTCAGGATCCGGCTGTTGTATCAACCGGCTATGACCGGCCAAATCTGTATTTAAGTGTGCAGTCTCCAAAGGATAAGTATGCCACGATGAAAAATTTTGTGGAAAGACACCCGGGACAATGCGGGATCATCTATTGTCTTACCAGAAAGATGGTAGAGGAAGTCTGCGGGAGATTAAATAAAGAAGGATTTTCTGCAACCCGGTATCATGCAGGGTTAAGCGATGCAGAGCGCAGAACGAATCAGGATGATTTCATTTATGACAAAAGTCTGATTATGGTGGCTACCAATGCGTTTGGAATGGGCATTGATAAGTCCAATGTCCGCTATGTCATTCATTATAATATGCCGAAAAACTTAGAATCCTATTATCAGGAAGTGGGGCGCTGTTCCAGAGACGGGGAGCCGGGAGAATGCCTGCTTCTTTATGGCGGCCAGGATGTAATAACCAATCAGATGTTTATTGACAGCAATCAGGATAACCAGGAGCTGGATCCAATAACCCGCAAGCTTGTGGAAGAACGGGACAGAGAACGTCTGAAAAAAATGACCTATTACTGTTTTACAAACGACTGCCTGCGGGATTATATTCTTCGCTATTTTGGAGAATATAAGGAAAATTACTGCGGGAACTGTTCCAATTGTTTGACCGGGTTTGAAACTGTAGATGTGACAGATATTGCAGCAGCCATCATCGGGTGTGCCAAAACCAGCAGTCAGAGGTATGGTGCTGCCGTGATTATGGATACTTTGCATGGCGCCAATACGGCTAAGATCAGGAATTACCGTATGAATGAGAATCCTCATTACGCTTCTTTGTCAAAGGTTCCTGTCTATAAACTGAGGCAGGTAATGAATCATCTTCTTTTAAATGAATATTTGTCTGTTACCAATGACGAATATGCCATTGTAAAGCTGACGAAAAAGGCTGGTGCTGTTTTAAAGGAAGGAGAAACCATACTGATGAAGATGGCAAAAGAGGAAGCAGCTGTTTCGGAAGATAAGGGAAGCAGGAAGACTAAGAAGAGCAGTTCATCGGCACTGGATCTTTCCAAGGCAGATGAAACTCTGTTTGAAAAGCTGAGAACACTTCGTCTTAAAATAGCAAAAGAGGAGAAAGTGCCCCCCTACATCGTATTTTCTGATAAAACCCTGATACATATGTCTGTACAAAAACCAAAAAGCCGCGAAGAGATGCTTCTGGTGTCCGGTGTGGGCGCTTTTAAATATGAAAAATATGGAGAAAGATTTTTAGAAATTATCGAATAAATTAATTCTGCCAGGAAATGTCAGTTCTGATTTCTGGCAGAATTTTTTATTGAAACGCATATTTCTGGGTATAATGAAACAGAAAATACTGATAATGTTTGAATGCTTTTATGATACAATCAGGAGGAGCAATTTATGAAAAAACCACTGTCTTTAATGCTTATTACTGCGATGATCCTCTGTCTTAACGGCTGTGGATCCGGTATCGCTGTAAAAGAAAGCAGCGAAGCTTCCCAAAAGACCAAGGAAGCAGAAGCTGCACAGGCGACAGCGGAAGCAGCGCTTGCAACTACACAAGCACAAAGAGCGACTCCGTCAGAGCCGGAAATTGTCTTAAAGTATGGAGAAGTGAACCCTGAGGGCAATATTGATACCAGAGTTGCCGAGAAGTTTGCACAATACGTATATGAACTGTCTAATGGAAGAATAAAAGTTAACATATATCCGGGTGCTGTTCTGGGAGATGAAAGAACGTCTCTCAATTCATTGAGAACAGGGAATGGGCTGCTTGATCTATACCGTGCCAATACGAATGCATTAACCGGATATGGGTTTAAAAAGTTGAATTTATTTGGTCTTCCCTATATTTTCAAGGATAGGGAGGGAATGTGGAAGGTTTTAGAAAGTGAAGATCTTGGCAGGGCATTTTTAAGTGAGGGGCAGGAGATCGGCGCCAATATGGTAGGTCTTTTTTACACCGATGAAGGTGCCAGAAATATATTTACTACAGAGCCAATTAATGGTCTTGCAGATATTAAAAACAAAAGGATCAGAGTTCCCGAATCTGTACTTATGATGGATACCATATCAGCACTGGGAGCTCAGCCCATTCCCATGCGTTATGAGGATTTGTATCATGCACTGGAAAGCGGCGATGTGGAAGGTGCGGAAAATCCCACACCGGCATATCTTTCCAACCGGTTTTATGAGGTTGCCCCTTATTATCTTCTAAGCAATCATGTTTTCAGTCCTGGGATAGTTATGATGTCAGAAAGAAAATGGAACACATTAAGCAAAGAGGACCAGGATATCTTAAGACAAGCCGGGCAAATGGCTTCAGAATGGAATAAAACAGAAATTGTGGCAGAAGAAGAGAGGCTGGAAAAAGAGCTGGTTGACCGGGGAGTGACTGTTATTCCTCTGACTCCCGAAGAGGAGGCAGAAGCCAGAAAAGATGAAGAGATTGTCCGGGTCAGCTTTACTCCCGGACTTGAACAATGGTTATATGAAATTATTGAGCTCCAAAAGTAAAAGAGTAACAGGTGAAAATTTTCACCTGTTATTCTTTTACATACCGGTATATAATTGAGGGCCGACCTCCGGTGGTATAATCGATGTCACTGACAATCTGTTTTTTATCCAGAAGATAATTCATGTACCTGCGCACGGTTACACGGGACAAATGGACCTCTTCTGCAACTGTTTCGCTGGTGAGGGCATCTGCCGGGTGCTCTTTCATGTAGGATAAAATGGTATCCAGAGTTTTTTCCTGAAGACCTTTTCGAAGAACCTCCTGTTGGGAAGCGGTTCCGGAAGAAAGCTCAAACAGAGAATCCAGCTGTTCCTGGGAGAAGGTCTCCTGCCTAAGCAGTTCCTGATGTTCCATAAACCGTGCCAGTGCGTGATTAAAACGCACGTATTCAAAAGGCTTTACCAGATAATCAATGACTCCCAGCCCTAACAGCTTTTTAACATGAGAGGCATCGGTTGCGGCAGTTACCATAATCACATCTATGTGTTTCTGGAGCCTGCGTATCTCAGTAAGAAGCTCCACTCCATCCATGACGGGCATATAAACATCCATAATCGCCAGATCCGCAGTATGATCCTTCAGATAGTTCAGTGCGTCTTTTCCATTGGAGAACTGGCCGGTTACCTTTAAATATTTATTTAACTCCACATATTGTCTGTTAATAGAAGCTACCATAGGGTCATCCTCTATAATTATTACCTGATACATGCTGTTCCTCCTCGGTAAAGGTGATAGTAAATGAAGTACCTGTATTTTCTTCGGATTCCATCTCAATGATTCCGTGATGCTGATCTACCAGTTTCTTAATCAGACACATGCCGGATCCGCGCCCGTCCCCCTTTGTGGAAAATCCTTTTTCAAAGATTTTATCCCGCATGGCGGCAGGGATTCCTCTTCCGGTATCATCAACAGAAAGGATGCTTCCCGATTGCCATATATTGATCCCCACCTCAATTTCTTTAATGCCGCTGCTCTGCTCATTTAATTCCTCAATGGCATTTTCAATTAGATTACCCAGAATGGTAATGTATAAATCAACGGGCAAATGGAGCTCTGATTCCAGACAGGAGCTGTCGGGTTTGACCGTGAGACGGATGCCCAGCTCGCCTGCACGGATAATCTTCCCGATCAGAAGCGCTGCGATACTGGAAACCTGTATCTGTTTTGTAACCTCACTCACAGCCAGTGTGGATGCCATGCTGGTGTTAATGATAAAATCAGTTACCTTTTCCGGCTGTCCCATCTCGATAAATCCAAGGATTACATGGAGCTTATTTTTAAATTCATGATTTAAGGCGCGGAGTGTTTCCACCATGTACCGGGCTCCCGTCAGTTCCTCTGCCAGACGGGTGTATTCCGTTTTGTTTCGGAAGATGGATACGGCCCCTGCAGTTTTCCCATTTTCGATAATGGGAATCCGGTTTGACATAATGTGTTTTCCTTTTATCATAAGGCTGATATTATATTCCGGCATTCCTGTCTTAAGGACATGAGGAAGTCTGGTTTCCGGGTAAAGCTTTGTCAGCCGTGTTCCGTACTCAGGCATGGTATCCAGATCCAGTATTTTTTTAGCCGATTCATTGATAAGGATCAGCTCTCCTTCGGTATTAATGGCAAAAATTCCCTCTTCCAGGGCATCAAGCACTTCTTTTCTTTCGATGTGAATCTTACGGAATTCCTCCGGCTTATAACCTAAAAGTATTTTTTTTAACCTGTTATACAGAATTCCGGATACAAGAAAACCCATGGACAGGAGTACAAGAGCCAGGAGTAAAAAAACAAGCAGAATATTTCTGGTAAGCTGGGAAATGCTGGTGGTCAGAACAGAAACCATCACAAAGCCGATGATTTTCCCCTGATCGTCTTTTATGGAAAAGAAAGCACGGCGCTGACTTCCAAGAGTTCCTTTTCCGTTTGTAATATATGGGGAAGCGCCATTTAAGATAGCGGTTTCGTCACCGCCTACAAAGGTTTTTCCGATCAGTGCCTTATTATTATGATAAAAACGGATACTGTCATTATTACAGATGGTAACAACATCAATATAGTCCAGTTCTTTCACTAACAGATCCATGCGTTTGTTAAAGGCTTCTGAGGGCTGTCCCTTCTTTAACATGTCAGCTACTTCCGGCATCCCGGAGATAAAAATACCGGCATTTTTTATATTCATATCCAGAGAATTTCTTTTTGTCACCAGATTATAATGAAGCGAAACACCCAAAGACAGTAATATGGCAAGGATGATGCTGAAAATCTGGGAAACATATATCTGGTGTTCCAATGGCTTTTCTTTCATTTAATACCTCCCCTGATGAAACTATTGTATTAGATGTGGGCGGGAAAATCAACGAGTATCGGGATATTCTTAATATCCGTTTTCTTTACTTACATAAGTTTTTAATAATGTTCACAAGATTTCAAAATGCCGGCACCGGTGATACGATACGGTTATATCAAAAAGTCAACGAAAGGGAAAGGTGAAAAGTTATGGATTATAACAAGCTTGCACTGGAGCTTCATGAAAAAAACAAAGGAAAAATCGAAGTAATCTCAAAGGTAGAAGTAAAATGCAGAGAGGATTTGAGCACTGCATATACACCGGGTGTGGCAGAGCCATGCAGAAAGATCAGAGATGATAAATCCGAAGTGTACCGTTATACTGCAAAGGGAAATCTGGTGGCTGTGGTAACAGACGGAACAGCAGTACTGGGCTTGGGAGATATCGGTCCCGAAGCAGCAATGCCCGTAATGGAAGGCAAATCCATTCTTTTTAAAGCCTTTGGCGGAGTGGATGCATTCCCGATTTGTCTGGATACAAAAGATACAGAGGAAATCATTAAAACGGTCCGTTATCTGGCGCCTGGTTTTGGTGGAATCAATCTGGAAGATATCTCAGCCCCCAGATGTTTTGAAATAGAACGCCGTTTAAAAGAGGAACTGGATATTCCTGTATTCCATGATGATCAGCACGGAACCGCAATTGTGGTATCTGCCGGAATCATCAATGCGTTAAAGGTTGTGGGAAAGAAAATCGGAGAGGTAAAAACAGTGATCAACGGAGCCGGATCAGCCGGTATCTCAATCTGCAAGCTCTTATTATCCATCGGAATGAAAGATATTATTCTGGTAGATAAAAAGGGTGCACTGGCAGAAGGGGAGGAGTGGATGAACGATGCCCAGAAGATGATGGCTGAGGTTACGAATCCGGAAAATAAGAGGGGAGATTTAAAAGATATCATGGAAGGAAGAGATGTCTTTATCGGCGTTTCTGCTCCTGGAATCGTTACTTCCCAGATGGTTGCCTCTATGGCAGAGGATCCAATTGTATTTGCAATGGCAAATCCAACTCCTGAGATCATGCCTGATGAAGCAAAGGAAGGCGGAGCAAGAATCATTGCAACAGGACGTTCCGATTTCCCGAACCAGATCAACAATGTACTGGTATTTCCGGGTATTTTCCGTGGAGCTCTTGATGCGAAAGCCACGGATATCACGGAAGAGATGAAGATTGCGGCTGCTTATGCCATAGCAGGAATCATAAAGGAAGAGGAACTGACAGAAGAGTATATCATACCGGGTGCATTTGACGAACGCGTGGCAAAAGTGGTTGCAGAAGCGGTGAAGCAAAAAGCTGTGGAGCAGGGGGTAGTAAAATAGATGGAAAAAGAAAAAAGCACTTCGGGGTTTTCGATTATGAGCATTAAAATATCCGGAATTCCATTGCCCATTTATCTGGCTTTCACCGCAGTGACTGCGGTTTCCATTGCCATGAAATGGCTTCCGTCCGGCATGATCGGTGCGCTGCTTGTTATGATGATTTTTGGAGGACTTTTTAATATCATTGGAAATAATCTCCCCATTGTCAAAACCTTTTTGGGCGGTGGTGCGATTGTGTGTATCTTTGCTTCAGCTGCTCTTGTTTATACCGGTCTGATTCCGGAAAACATAGTGGAAAATGTAGACCAGTTTATGAATAAAACCGGATTTTTAAATTTCTACATAGCAGCCTTAATTACCGGAAGTATCCTTGGTATGGACCGGTCACTTTTGTTAAAAGCAGCAGTAAGGTTTCTCCCGGTTGCTCTTTGCGCCATGACCGTTGCAATCTTAAGTGTGGGCGCAGTGGGAGCATTGGTTGGCTATGGCTTTGTAGATGCAGTAATGTATGTGGCAATCCCCATGATGGGAGGCGGAATGGGAGCCGGGGTGGTTCCGCTGTCCGGCATGTATGCGGAAGCGCTTCACACAGATTCTGCCGCTGTCATATCGCGGATGATACCGGCTTCTACTCTGGGAAATGTAATGGCAATTGTTGGCGCCGGACTCCTTGCAAAGCTGGGAGATGTAAAACCAGGTTTAACTGGAAACGGCCGTCTCATGAGAAATCACAATTCTGAAATGAATGAAAAGAAGAATTCTTCTGTCAGTCTGGAAGAATTGGGAATCGGTATGATTACCGCTATGTTTTTCTTTTTACTTGGTGTTATTATCAATAAATTTGTTCCAGCAGTTCACTCTTATGCATGGATGATTATTCTGGTGGCTGTGAGCAAGGCCTGTGGCTTTATTCCTGTGAAATTTGAGGATTCAGCCCGCCAGTGGTCCCAGTTTGTTATGAAAAACTGGACCAGTGCGCTTTTAGTGGGAATCGGAATTTCCATGATTGATTTAGGCGCAGTAGCGAAAGCTGTGAGCCCCATGTATCTTCTTCTTGTATTTGTAGTAGTTGGAAGCGTTTCCGTAGGTGCCGCTATCGGCGGTTATCTGGTCGGTTTTTATCCGGTAGAGTCTGCTATTACTGCCGGGCTTTGCACAACCAATATGGGCGGAACAGGAGATATCGCGGTACTTTCTGCAGCCAAAAGAATGGAGCTTCTGCCATTTGCCCAGATTGCTACCAGAATCTGCGGTGCACTCATTCTGATTGTAGCAAGTCTGCTGACTCAGATCTTATTTTAAATATAGTTAAAAGGGTATAAACAGATCCTCCAATAAAAGATGTTTTTCAGGTCATAATTGCTTCTTTCCTAGAAAAGTAATTAGAATCTGTAACAGTCTTTATTGGAGGATTTTTTGTAAATTATATTCAATAATGGTTGGAAAAAAGGTGACTTTTTGCGCAGTATATCTCATACTGCGGTTGCAAAATTATATATATTTCGACAATTCTCATTATAAATTAATTGGTTTTCTTTGTCAAACAACAGTTTATAAAAGGATATTTAGTACAATTGTAAGAAAAAAAAGGAAATTTTACTTAAAATTTATATGACATAAACTCATTCATTTCAGAACGCCGTCAAGGACTGCGTCATCTTGATATTCTGCCGGATTAATACTGCTGTAAGTATCTATCCCCTCTTTAATGTTATCCCTCTATACCAGTATAACAGGTTTAATCGCCGTCTCAACAACCGTCAGTACTGCCATAAACCACCGTATTTCTTATGTTTTCATAGCCGTGTACACAGTATGAGATATACTGCGAAAATTGCACGCAGGCGTGAAAAAGCTTAAAAAGACAGAGAAAACGGAGGTGTCCTATGATAATAACTTAAATAATTGCGGGTAGATACAAAAGAGGAGACCGGTGTCAGTTATCCGGAATAAATGAAAGAGGGAATGTAAAGTGAAAAAGTGGTTTGAGGATTTAAAAGTTGCAAAGAAACTGTTAATCAGCTATCTTCTGGTTGTTGCACTTACCGTTATTATTGCCGGTGTGGGTATCTTTTCAGTGCTGCATATTAATAGAAGCTATAGCCGTATTTTCAACGAAAATAATAAAGCGCTGAACGATATAAATAATACAGCTGCTCAGTTAGCAGCATCTGATGATGCAGTGTCTGATCAGGCTGACAAATTATTCAATGATTTATCTGCTCTGTCTGATAAGATTTCAGGTGAAAGTGTGGCGGCCGCAAATGCCAATACCAGGGCTGCACTGGTTATTATCATTATAATTTCATTGATTCTGCTGGTCTCTGTTATTCTTTCCATATATCTGTCCAGATATATGTCAGATATCATTGCTTATCCCCTGTATATTTTTGAGTCGTTTGCAAGTATGGTTGCTGTGGGAGATTTTGGAGTTGACAGGATTGCGGGTGAAAAAGAGAGAGCCTGGGCTGCAAGGAAAGATGAAGTCGGTGGTCTGGCAAGTGCGTTCGACCAGATGATTATCAATAATATCCAGCAGGCCGAGACAACCCGGGCTATTGCGGACGGTGATTTAACAACCGTTGTTACCATACGTTCAGAAGAGGATATTCTTGGTAAAGCGCTGGCAGAATTAGTTGAAAAATTTCATAACCTGGCATCTTCTATCACAGCCATTGCGGAACAGGTTAATTCCGGATCCGGTCAGGTATCTGACGGTGCCCAGGCTTTATCCAGCGGAACAACCGAACAGGCAGCAACACTGGAGGAGTTAAATGCGTCCATCGGCAGTGTGGCGGAACAGGCATCAAAAAATGCCCAGAGCGTTGCCAATGCAGCCGGATATGTAAATCAGGCCGGCCAGGGCGTTGTGGAGAGTAACGAACATATGCAGGAGTTAAATACTGCAATGAAGGAGATTGGAGAGTCATCTCAGGAGATATCCAAAATCACAAAACTTGTGGAGGATATTGCATTTCAGACTAACATTCTTGCGCTCAATGCTGCTGTGGAAGCAGCCCGTGCAGGCGATGCCGGTAAAGGATTTGCTGTAGTGGCTGACGAAGTGCGCAATTTGGCAGCAAAATCTGCAGATGCCGCAAAACAGACGGCAGATTTAATTCAAAAATCCGTCACCATGGTATCTCATGGTGAACGTCTCGCCGACGATACACTGAAACTGTTATTTACGGTGGAAGAAAAGGCTCAAATGGTGGAACAGGCTATTAAGGAGATCGAAGCTGCCTCCACCGAACAGGCAGGAGCCATCGAGCAGATTAACCAGGGACTGTCACAAGTGTCTGCAGTTGTACAGACTAACGCAGCTACGGCAGAAGAGAGCTCAGCGGCCAGTGAAGAACTTGCTGCGCAGGCTGAAATGCTGCAGCAGGAAGTGAAAAAATTCAAGCTTCATGAGGAATATACAAATCATGCCAGATCAAAGTCCGGGGGACTTTTTGACGATACGAAACATGCATCAGCAGCTGCTGCCGGTTCAATTGCAAAGTATTAATGTTTCGCAGACGGGAGGAAGATCATCCAAAGAACCATTTTCATGGTAACAGATGAGAAGCAGACATCAGATAGTCTTAAGAGGACAACCTGATGTCTGTTTTTCCTCCTTCTGTTCAGAGTAAGCTCCTTATGATATGATAGATAAAAAGAGAGGGGAGGAATAACGATGAAACTCTTTCATTTGTCCGACTTACATATCGGAAAACAGTTAAACGGTTACAGCTTAACGGAAAACCAGAAAGCTGTGTTAAACCAGATTGTGGACCATGCAGCTGTGGAAAAACCCGATGCTATTTTAATCTGCGGCGATATTTATGATAAAACAGTTCCCTCAGCAGAATCCTATACCATATTCGGGGGATTTTTAGATGCGCTTTCCATGATCAGACCGCAGCCGGCAGTTCTTATCATAGCCGGAAATCATGATTCTCCCGAAAGGCTTTCCTATGCGGGTTCATTTTTGGAAAAGCACTCCATTCATTTGTCCGTGATGCCGCCCCAAAGTCAGGATGAGTACTTAAAAAAAGTGGTGCTTTCCGATGAATCCGGACCAGTTAATTTCTATCTGCTGCCTTTTTTAAAGCCCGGATACGTAAGAAATCTTTTCCCGGACAACCAGCCCGAAGGATACGAAAATGCCGTCAGGGAGGTTCTGGCAAGAGAAACCATAGATACTGGGGAGCGAAATGTCCTTTTATCCCATCAGTTTTATACCGGGGGAAGCACAGATCCGGAAACCTGTGAATCAGAACAGGCGGTCATTATGGCCGGAGGACTGGACCGGGTGAACGTTTCCGTACTTCCGGCGTTTGATTATGTAGCGCTTGGGCATCTTCACGGACCCCAGAAGGTTTCAAAGGACTGGATCCGCTACTGCGGGACGCCATTTAAATATTCGGTCAGTGAGGAGCATCACAGGAAAGGAATCACTGTCATACATATGGGAGCAAAGGGCGAAGAACCTGTCTTTGAAGCTCTTCCTCTTCGGGGAATTCAGGAGGTCAGACGGGAAAGAGGTACTTTAGAGGAGGTTTTAAGCCGCGCAGATGATGAAAACCGCCATGATTTTGTGAGCGTTACCTTAACTGATGAAGAGGAGCCTTACCGGATCAGAGAACAGTTAAAGGAAATTTACGATTATCTGCTGGAACTGAAGGTGGACAATGTGCGCACCAGGGAAAAAATGATGGAGGAAGAGGAGCGGGTACCCGTTTTAAATCCACTGGAAGCCTTTCGGCAGTTTTATAAGACGGTAAGCGGGGAAGAGATGACAGAGGAAGCTTATCTAGCCATGGAGAAAATTGTGCAGGAAGCAAAGGAGGAGGAAGGATTATGAAACCGCTGAAACTGACGATGTCGGCGTTCGGTTCCTACAAAGATGTGGAAACGGTAGATTTTGAAATAGCCGGACATGGAATTTTTCTGATCACCGGAGATACCGGTTCTGGAAAAACTACGATCTTTGATGCTGTTTCCTTTGCCCTTTTTGGTGAAACCAGCGGACAAAGAAGAGAACCCTCCATGATGCGCAGCCAGTATGCAGACGGGGACAGGGAAACCTTTGTTGCCTTACGCTTTTTAGAACAGGGGGAAATATATGAGATTACCAGAAGCCCGTCTTATTTAAGAATCAGTAAACGGAAGAATAAGGACGGAGAGTATGCTAAAATCTCAGTTCCTGCAAAAGCCTCCCTGATTCTTCCAACTGGTCTGGAATTTGCGGGTAATCTCCGTGATATCAACCAGAAGATTGAAGAGATCATCGGGGTGGATTTAAGCCAGTTTTCCCAGATTGCGATGATTGCACAGGGAGATTATTTAAAACTTCTTCTCGCTGCCTCCAGGGAGAGAAAAGAGATCTTTTCCAGAATTTTCAATACAGGAATTTACAGCCGCATCCAGTATAAATTAAAGGAAAAAAATAACTTTTATGCCGGAAAGCTGGAGGATAACCGAAAGCTTACCATCCATGAGACAGGAAACGTGGAGTTGTTACAGAACAGCATTCATGAAGATGAGTGGCTTAAACTGCTGGAATATCCGGAGACCAAAACGGAAGAGATTATAAACAGACTGTCCGCCATTTTAAATGAAATCCGTGATAAAGAAAAGCTGCTGTCTGATGAGAGGGAAAAAAACAGTGAACTTCTTTCCGGTGTGCAAAGCAAACGAAATCTGGCACTGGAGCAGAACCGGCTTTTTGACAGGTTACAGGAAGCTTCTGACCGTGTGGAAGCGCTTAAGCTTCAAAGTGATGACTGGAACAGGAAGAAAGAACAGCTTGCCAGGGGGGAGCTTGCTGAAAAAGCATATACGGCGGAGATACAGTATAAGGATAAAAAAAGTGACTGTGAAGCAGCTTTGAAGCGGGAAAAATGGCTTGAGGAAGAGCTTAAAAAAACAGAGGAAATACTGGCTGTGGCAAAGAAAGCAGCTATGGAAAGCCGGGAGGTATCACAAAATGAAGTACCAAAACTTTCGATTCTTTTAGACCGGCTGAATTCATCCATGCCTCTGTATGAGGATTGGAGAAAAACAGAAGAACTGTGCCGGATCAGAAAAAACGAAGAAGAGGAGTCAGAAAAACGGTTTGAGGAAGCAGAAAATGAATATGGAAGAATCAGCCTGCGCTTAAAAGAATATGAAAAGCAGCAGGAACTTTTATCAGCCGCCGCCGCAAAACTCCCGGAGCTAAGACTTTTGAAAGCTGAGTATACGGGAAAGGAAGAGGCTCTAAAAAATCTGTTTCCGGCATTAAAACAGATACGTTCTGACCAGCTTTTACTGGCCCGGCTCAGGCTGTCTGAAGAAGCCGTACAGACTGCATATGAAGAAGCTCAGTTCCAATATTCCATCCGCTATCAAAGTTTTTTTAACCAGCAGGCAGGCCTGCTGGCCCGTGACCTGATTGAGGGAAATCCTTGCCCTGTCTGTGGTTCTGTCCATCACCCTCAAAAAGCGAAGCTTTCCGGGGAGAGAATCACTGCAGAAATGGTAGATGAGGCCAGAATGAAACGGGATCAGGCAAATGAGAGCCGGTCTGAAGCAGAACTGCTGGCTGTTAAAAAACAGGAAAGCTGCCGCCACCAGGAAGAACTGATAAAAAAGGAGGCCGGTCTGCTGCTCGACCCCTCCAGTGACTGGGATTCATTGGAAGAACAGTTAATTGTTAAAGAAAAAGAAACAAATCTTCTGTTAATAAAAGCAGAGGATGAAGAAAAACAAGCCAGAAAAGCAGAAGAAAAGCTAAAGAGCCTGATAGAAAATAAACAGAAGGATCGAAACCGCATAACCATACTGGAAAGGGTAAGAGAAGAACTCCGGAGTGTATGGCAGGATAAGAAAGTGAAAAATTCCGCCCTGTCTGCACAACGGGAGCAATTGGAAAAAAGACTTCCCTATCCGGATTTGAGGCAGGCGAAAATCCAGCAGGAAAAGCTGAAAAACAGAAGAGATCTGCTGCTTTCGGCAGAAAAGGAGGCAAATGAAAAGTTTCTTCTGCTATCGGAAGAGGAACGGGAGAAGAGGGGACGTCTTGCTTCATTAAAAGAGAACAGAGAGGTGCTTTTAACTGCACAGGAGAGCGCAAAAGAAGCTTACTTCTCACAGCTTTGCAGGCTGGGCTTTTCTGATGAAGAAGAATATCTGAAAGCAAAGATGTCTTCAGAACAGAGAAAAACCTGGCAGCAGGAGGTAAGGGGCTACGAGGAAGCATGTCTCACTGCCGAAACGATTTTTAATCAGTATAAAGATGAGACAAAAGGACGGGAACGAATCGATACATCGCTCTGGGAGGAAGAAGCAGAAGCCCTGCAAAAAGAGCAAAAGATTCTACAGCTGAAATCTGCGGAAATCGCAGGGATCAAAAGCCGTGCAGAACGGGCAGAAAGCAATTTAAAGAAGCTTTGGAAGGAACGGAAAGAGCTGGAAAAGCAATACCAGCTGTACCACAGCCTAAACCAGACAGCCAATGGAAAGCTTTCCGTAAGCCTGGATTTCCAGACCTATGTGCAGCGCCAGTACTTTAATCAGATGGTCCATGCCGCAAATAAACGGTTAAAGGTCATGTCTGACGGTCAGTTCCTTCTGCAATGCCGGGATTTAAATTCCTTAGGGAAACAGGGAGAGGTCGGACTGGATCTTGATGTGTACAGTCTGGCCACCGGCCAGGTACGTGATGTGAAAACATTGTCTGGCGGAGAATCCTTTATGGCAGCCCTGGCGATGGCTCTGGGAATGGCGGATATTATTCAGAGGACGGCTGGAAATGTGCGGATGGATGCCATGTTTATTGATGAAGGCTTCGGATCACTGGATGAGGAATCCAGATTAAGAGCAGTGAGAATTCTTTTAGAGCTGGCAGGGGAACACAGGCTGATTGGAATTATCTCTCATGTAAGCGAATTAAAAGAGCAGATTGATAAGAAGCTGACTGTTATAAAAAGTGAGAGCGGCAGTAAAATCCGGTGGGATCTGGATCATATAACTGCCATTTGATAAGTGCTTAAAGCGGGAGACTGGGATCATAACTGTCAGTTTTCCCGCTTGTTTCCTGCAGCTATCTCCTTAATTTTTTCTGACCTTCAAACAGAAGGTTTAACAGATTGTCGAAATCCTGATCCTTTAATGGCTCCAGTTCTGTGATCAGTTCATGAAGCAGGATGGGGTTTGGATTTTCTTCATCAAAAAATTCCCTTGGCGATATTCCGAAAAATTCACAAATCAACAGAAAGTGTTCCATTGACGGTGTCGTATTTTTTGATTCGATATCGCTGATGTAATTTTCTGTCTGTCCCAGCGATAGGCTCATTTCTCTGGCAGATATGCCTTTTTTTGTCCGAAGCTGTGCCAGTCTTATCGGTATGTAATTCTCATCCATTGATATCATTCTCCTTCCAAAAACTTAATATTACAATTATAGAAGACTATTTGCGATGATTCAATAGAAAACAGACAATATTTTTTTTATTATATAAATTTTTGCAAAAATAAGGTCTGACTCATCAGCTGCTTTATTCAAAACAAATCCGGTAATAAAGGAATAGACGAAACACATGTTTTGTTTTATAATGGATGGGACTATGAAACAGGGAATCCGCATTCAGAAAGGAAGATACCATGTTAAAATGTGAAAGAACCAGTGTTATGAACATAGAAAATGCCATTCGTGGTGCAAGAAACCCGATGAACAGCTGGGACCGTATGGACAGCGAATACAACGAGGATGGTGAATACATTCTTGGACCCAACGATCTGGGTCTTGCCAGACGCTTAAGAAAGGCCGGCAGCGACCACAGAAAGTTCATTCGCCAGATCTTTGTTTCTGTAGATGTGACGGCTCCCCTGTATTGGTGGAAGGAATACGATACCTATAAAGTATCTACCGTAGCGAACTCCACAAGCACCATGCACAGGATGCATTCTAAACCATTTGATATGGATGACTTCAGCCATGACCATATGACAGAGGGAACGCTTGCCTTTATGGGAACGGTTGTGGAAGAATTGGAAAAGATCCGGCTGCGCTATATTGAAACAAAAAACAAGGCTGACTGGTATGATATGATCCAGCTTCTCCCCACCAGTTATAACCAGATGCGCACATGCACATTGAATTATGAAACTTTAATCAATATTTATTTTGCAAGAAGAGGGCACAAATTAAAGGAATGGCATACATTCTGCAGCTGGATTGAAACGCTCCCCTATGCGAAGGAGCTGATTCTTGCAGAGGAAGAATAAAGGTGGACATGCTTATGAATTTGATTGTAGCAGTGGATAAAAACTGGTCCATCGGGAATCAGGGCCAGCTTCTGGTATCCATACCTGAGGATAAGCGAATGTTCCGGGAGGAAACTCTTGGAAAAGTAATCATTATGGGCCGTAGGACATTGGAGAGTCTTCCGGGAAAACAGCCATTATATGGAAGAACCAATATTGTTCTTACCAGAAACCCCGGCTATAAAGTGAAAGGTGCCGTAATCTGCCACAGTATAGAAGAAGTGATGGATGAGCTTGATAAGCACACGGGAAAAGAATGCTTCGTCATTGGCGGACAGAGCATTTATGAACAGTTTCTGCCGTATTGTGATACGGCTCATGTGACATATATTGACTATGCATACAGCGCTGATACCCATTTCCCAGATCTGGATAAGGACAACGGCTGGGTGATGACTGCTGAAAGTGAAGAACAGACATACTTTGATTTATGCTATACGTTCCGTATGTACCAGAGAACTGGTCAATCGATAAAAAAATAATGATATTTTTTAAATCATATTGTTTTTGATACTTAAAAATGATAATATGAAACGAGTACCATTTCACCTGATTGTCAGGAATGCTTTCAGGAACGGTGCGAAGGTATATTCACGAAGACATTAGGAGGATGAAGATGTACAGGATTTTAAAAGCAGAGATGTTAGCTGACAAGATCTATCTGATGGATGTGGAAGCACCCCGGATTGCCAAAGCCTGCCAGCCTGGAGAATTTGTTATCGTTAAGATGGATGACAGAGGAGAGCGGATTCCGCTTACAATCTGTGATTATAATCGTGATAAGGGATCAATTACCATTGTATTTCAGACAGTGGGTGCCAGCACGGAAAAGATGGCTGATTTAAAAACAGGAGACAGCTTTGAGGATGTAGTAGGACCTTTGGGTAATGCATCGGAATTTGTGGAAGAAGATTTAGAAGAAGTTAAAAAAAGAAAGTATTTATTTGTAGCCGGCGGTGTGGGAACTGCTCCTGTTTATCCCCAGGTGAAATGGATGAGGGAACACGGAATATCGGTTGATGTTATCATGGGCGCAAAGACAAAGGATTTACTCATCTTAGAAGATGCCATGAGAGAACAGGCCGGCAATTTATATGTGACAACTGATGACGGTTCCTATGAAAGAAAAGGAATGGTCACCGAAGTAATTAAGGATCTGGTGGTGAATCAGGGAAAACATTATGATGTCTGCGTTGCCATCGGGCCAATGATTATGATGAAGTTTACCTGCCTTATGACAAAGGAACTGGGAATTCCAACCATTGTCAGCTTAAACCCGGTTATGGTCGATGGTACGGGAATGTGCGGAGCCTGCCGTATCACTGTTGGGGACGAGGTCAAATTTGCCTGTGTGGATGGACCGGAATTTGACGGTCATAAAGTGAATTTTGACGAAGCCATGAAGCGTCAGATGATGTATAAGAGCGAAGAAGGGCGTGCGATTTTAAAAGCCCGGGAAGGCGATACTCATCATGGCGGCTGCGGACAGTGTGGAGGTGACAACTAATGGATGTTTTAAAGAAAGTACCAGTCAGAGAACAGGATCCAAAAGTAAGAGCAACAAACTTTGAAGAAGTTTGTCTTGGATATAATGAAGAAGAAGCAAGAGAAGAAGCCAGCAGATGTATCCAGTGCAAGAATCCCAAGTGCGTAAAGGGATGCCCGGTATCCATCAATATTCCAGGATTTATTAAGGAAGTGGAACAGGGCAATATCGAGGAAGCTGCAAAAGTGATTGCAAAATCCTCCGCTCTCCCTGCTGTATGCGGACGTGTATGTCCCCAAGAAAGCCAGTGTGAAGGTCAGTGTATCCGCGGAATCAAGGGAGAACCGGTTTCTATCGGCAAGCTGGAGCGGTTTGTTGCAGACTGGTCCAGAGAGCATGGAATTGTACCGGAGGCACCTGAAAAAACCAACGGCAAAAAGGTGGCAGTGATCGGTTCCGGTCCTTCCGGCCTCACCTGCGCAGGCGATCTTGCAAAGCTGGGATACGAAGTTACCATATTTGAAGCTCTTCATGAGCCGGGGGGTGTACTTACTTACGGTATTCCGGAGTTCCGTCTTCCAAAAGAGGGAGTGGTACAGCCGGAGATCGACAATGTCAGGAAGCTGGGCGTTAAGATTGAAACCAATGTGATTGTTGGAAAGTCTGTGACCATTGATGAACTTCTTGATGAAGAAGGATTCCAGGCCGTATTCATCGGTTCAGGAGCCGGACTTCCGATGTTTATGGGAATTCCGGGTGAGAATGCCAACGGTGTATTCTCCGCCAATGAGTATTTAACAAGAAGTAATTTAATGAAAGCATTCCGCGATGATTATGATACTCCCATTGTAGCGGGAAGGAAAGTAGCAGTTGTCGGCGGAGGTAACGTGGCGATGGATGCAGCGAGAACTGCTCTTCGCCTTGGAGCTGAAGTGCACATTGTCTACAGAAGAAGTGAGGCGGAACTTCCTGCCAGAGCGGAAGAAGTGCACCATGCAAAAGAAGAAGGAATTATATTTGATCTTCTGTCAAACCCAATTGAGATTCTCACCGATGAGAAGGGCTGGGTAAGCGGAATGAAATGTATCAGAATGGAACTTGGAGAACCGGATGCTTCCGGCAGAAGAAGACCCGTAGAGGTGGAAGGATCTGAATTTGTCATTGATGTAGATACTGTCATCATGTCACTGGGAACATCCCCCAATCCTTTAATATCCAATACGACTAAGGGACTGGATATTAATAAGCGCAAATGTATTATTGCAGAGGAATCTACAGGAAAGACAAGCAAGGAAGGCGTATATGCCGGAGGAGATGCAGTGACAGGAGCTGCAACTGTGATTCTGGCTATGGAAGCCGGACGTGCCGGCGCAAGAGGAATTGACGAATATCTTTCTGCCAGGGAATAATCCGGACAGTAAAGGGCTGCCGCTAAGCTGGCAGCCCTTTTGAAACGGAGAAAATGATTTATGAATAAAAAAGTTGATTTACTAAAGGGACACATTTTTACTTCACTGACAGAACTGGCACTGCCCATCATGGTTACCGCACTGGTTCAGATGGCTTACAGCCTGACGGATATGGCGTGGATTGGCATTGCTGGTGCCCCGTCTGTTGCTGCGGTGGGAGCAGGCGGAATGTATGTCTGGCTTTCCCAGGGAGTTGTGGCACTGGCTAAAATGGGAGGGCAGGTAAAAGTTGCCCATGCCCTTGGAGGAGGCAGGAAAGAGGAAGCAGCTAAATATGCATCAGGGGCACTTCAGCTGGGAATCCTGTTTTCTGTTCTTTATGGCGGTCTCTGCATATTTGGAGCAAGGCCGCTGATCGGTTTTTTCGGACTGAGTGACATATGGATCGTGGAGAATGCCCGGATTTATTTAAAAATCACCTGCGGTCTGATTGTATTTTCTTATATGAATGTGATCCTGACCGGTATTCTCACGGCCATGGGAGACAGCAGAACTCCCTTAAAGGCCAATACGGCAGGACTTGTATTAAACATGGTTTTGGATCCGCTTTTAATTTTCGGAGCGGGACCGGTAAAAGGTTTTGGTGTCGGCGGGGCAGCAGCAGCTACGGTAATTGCCCAGGCAGTTGTAACGGTTGTATTTTTAAAAGCAATCCGTAAAGACAGAATGGTTTTCGATAAAGTACGCTTGCTCCAGAGAGTTCCCCGGAATTATATGGGGGCCATGATCCGGATCGGATTCCCGGCTTCTGTTCAGAATTTAATCTACACCAGCATTTCCATGGTACTCACCCGTTTTGTAGCCGGGTTTGGTGATACGGCAGTCGCTGTACTCCGGGTAGGAGGGCAGATTGAATCCATCTCATGGATGACTGCAGATGGTTTTGCAGCAGCGATTAATTCCTTTGTGGGTCAGAATTATGGGGCGAAGCAGTATGGGAGAGTAAAAAAGGGATATTTTACGGCAGCAGCAGTGATGTTTTGCTGGGGTTTATTCTGCACTTTTTTGCTGATTGTTTTTCCAAAGCAGATATTCGGGCTTTTCATACATGAGGCAGATGTCATTCCAATGGGAGTGCGTTATCTGGTTATTTTAGGTGTCAGTCAGATGTTTATGTGTGTGGAACTTACCACGGTGGGTGCATTATCGGGGCTTGGAAAAACCTTGTTAAGCTCTGTTATCAGTATCGTATTTACCTCGGCAAGGATTCCTCTTGCCATGTTCTTAGGCAGCACAGCTTTAGGACTTGACGGAATCTGGTGGGCATTTTCCATATCCAGTATTATAAAGGGAATTCTGTTTTTCCTGTGTTTTATTATCGTTTCCAGAAAGCTTGTGGAAGGGCAGAAGAAATCTTTTTTATAAATTTTTCATTTTAGACTTGAATTTTACCTATGGTTTACGTTAACATATAGGTGGGATAAAGATAGAAAAAAAGCAAAGGGACTGACGATGAAGCGAAAAGTACAGATTATGTATCATAAAAATGCAGGAGTACTGCGAAGGCTGTTCTGCGGAATCATGATAAGTGCCATGGTCTGCACACAGACGGTTCCGGTCTTTGCAACTTCCAAGGCAGAAAAAGAAAAGCAGGAAGCTCAGAAAAAGCTGAATGAGGCGAATAAACAGGCGCAGGAAGCTGAGAATAAGAAAAAAACGGCTCAGAATCAGGTATCTAAGCTTACCACTGATTTAACGGCTCTTTTATCAGATATTAAAGTTCTGGAAAACGATATGGCGAATAAGGAAAAGGAAATCAAACAGGCAGAATCGGATTACCAGGAAGCGAAAAAAGAAGAAGAAAAGCAGTATGTGGCCATGAAAAAAAGAATCCAGTATATGTATGAGAAGGGTGATACACAATACATGGATATTTTTCTTCAGGTAAAGGATATGTCAGATCTGCTTAATAAAGCGGAATACGTAGAAGGTATCTATACATATGACCGGAAGATGCTTGTTAAATTTCAGGAGACAAAGCAGCAGGTTGCGGATTATAAGGATGATCTGGAAGAGGACAAGAATGAGATGGAAGTGATGGAGCTGGAGTATAAGGACCAGAAGAAACAGCTGGAAACGCTCATCGCCACCAAGAAAAAAGAAGTCACAAATTTTGACAGCCAGCTGGCAAAGGCCAAGAAGGATGCGGATCTTTATGCACAGACGGTAGCAAAAAAGAATGAAGAAATCCGTAAGACCAAGGAAGAAGAAGCCAGGAAAAAAGCGGCTGAACAGGCCAGAAAAAAGGCGGAAGAGGAAGCCAGAAAAAAAGCAGCCTCCAACACCGGCGGCCGCAGCGCCAATAATAACAGCAAATATTCCGGACCTTCCGCATCAAAGAGCACGGGTGGAACGGCTCAGGGAAGGTCGGTTGCAGATTATGGTCTGCAGTTTGTGGGCAACCCCTATGTGTTTGGCGGAACCAGCCTGACAAACGGGACAGACTGTTCCGGGTTCGTGCAGTCCGTATACAGGCATTTTGGATATTCCCTGCCACGTAGTTCCTCCGAACAGCGTTCTGTGGGAGCAGAAGTTTCTTATTCCGAAGCACAGCCTGGAGATTTAATCTGTTATGCAGGACATATTGGTATCTATATCGGGAACGGCCAGATTGTTCATGCCAGTTCTCCGGCTACCGGTATCAAGGTTGGAACAGCCACTTATCGTACCATATTGTCGGTAAGAAGAGTAATACAATAATCAGTACATAAGCCGGAGAGAAGGAACGGGGCAGTGCCACTCTCCGGCTATTGGTATGTATGGCCTAAAAAACACTTGCGGAATTCGACAGAATATGAGAAAATGATATCAAGTATGATGTGATATAATTAACAAAGTACTTTTCATGATGATTACTTATTTGAAAGGAGTTTTAACATGATTTATTCACATGAAGTAGAAGAGATGTGCACAGTAGCACAGGGCGTTCATCACGGCGCTGCTCCAATCCCAGAAGAAGCAAAATGGGTAAAATCAAAAGAAGTTAAAGATATCTCCGGTCTGACACATGGTGTTGGCTGGTGTGCTCCCCAGCAGGGCGCATGCAAGCTGACTCTTAACGTTAAAGAGGGTATTATTCAGGAAGCATTAGTGGAAACAATCGGATGCTCCGGTATGACACACTCCGCTGCTATGGCAGCTGAGATTCTGCCAGGATTAACCGTTTTAGAGGCATTGAATACAGACCTTGTTTGTGATGCCATTAATACAGCGATGAGAGAGTTATTCTTACAGATCGCATACGGAAGAACTCAGAGTGCATTCTCAGAAGACGGACTTCCGGTCGGTGCGGGACTGGAAGACTTAGGAAAAGGTCTTCGTTCCCAGGTTGGTACCATGTATGGAACATTAAAGAAAGGTCCTCGCTATTTGGAAATGGCTGAAGGCTATGTAACAGGCATCGCTCTTGATGAGGAAGATCAGATCATCGGTTATCAGTTCGTAAGTCTTGGTAAGATGACTGATTTCATCAAGAAAGGTGATGATCCCAATACTGCCTGGGAGAAGGCAAAAGGACAGTACGGCCGTGTAGCGGAAGCTGCAAAGATCATTGACCCAAGACACGAATAATCGGTCGGCAAAAGCCTGCCGGTATCCGGTTATGAAAGCGAAGAGATTTGGCCAATAATAAGGAGGACAAGATAATGGCTTTATTTGAATCATATGAGAGAAGAATTGACAAAATCAATTCTGTTTTAAACAGCTATGGCATCGCTTCTATTGAAGAAGCGGAAAAGATTACTAAAGATGCAGGTCTGGATGTTTACGAACAGGTGAAGAAGATCCAGCCTATCTGTTTCGAAAATGCTTGTTGGGCTTATACAGTAGGCGCAGCGATCGCAATCAAAAAAGGCTGCAGAAAAGCGGCAGATGCAGCAGCAGCAATTGGTGAAGGTCTTCAGGCTTTCTGTATTCCAGGCTCCGTAGCTGACCAGCGTAATGTAGGTATTGGTCACGGAAATCTTGGAAAGATGCTTCTGGAAGAAGGCACAGACTGTTTCTGCTTCCTGGCTGGTCATGAGTCCTTTGCAGCAGCAGAAGGCGCAATCGGTATTGCTGAGAAGGCAAACAAAGTACGCCAGAAACCATTAAGAGTTATCTTAAACGGTTTGGGAAAAGATGCAGCTCAGGTCATTTCCAGAATCAACGGATTTACATATGTAGAAACTGAGATGGATTACTACACAGGCGAAGTAAAAGAGCTGTTCAGAAAGTCCTATTCAGAAGGTTTAAGATCAAAGGTTAACTGCTACGGCGCAAACGACGTAACAGAAGGCGTTGCTATCATGTGGAAGGAAGGCGTTGACGTTTCCATCACAGGTAACTCCACCAACCCAACCAGATTCCAGCATCCGGTAGCAGGTACCTACAAGAAGGAATGTACAGAAAAAGGCAAAAAGTATTTCTCTGTAGCTTCCGGCGGTGGTACAGGACGTACCCTTCACCCGGATAACATGGCAGCAGGTCCAGCTTCCTACGGTATGACAGATACTATGGGACGTATGCACTCTGATGCTCAGTTCGCAGGTTCCTCTTCCGTTCCGGCTCACGTAGAGATGATGGGTCTGATCGGTATGGGTAACAACCCAATGGTAGGCGCTACTGTAGCTGTAGCTGTTGGTATTGAAGAGGCTGCTAACGCAGGTAAATTCTAATGATAAAACCTTGATTTTTCAAGGGAAAATACCATTTGATATAGAAAAGAGGAGTTCGCTTTGCGGCTCCTCTTTTTGCATGATGGGGTTAAAAAATGGGGTTTGTCTACCGTTTGTTTACCAAAATTATTGGTGGTAGACAAACTATAATATCTTTTCAAGTATGTCGACGGTTTGGTCTTGCATTTTAGAAGTCACATGATTATATATCTGAAGTGTCTCCTGTATGTTTTTATGACCGAGTCTTGCCTGTACATCTTTTGGATTGGCTCCATTCTCTAAAAGCATAGTGGCATGTGTATGCCGGAGGGAATGAAAATCAAAATTAGTAAACCCAAGTTGGTGGTGTATGATCCGGCTGCAATGCTGGAGGACTCGTGAACGCCCACGTACCATCTAAATTTTATGCTTCTCCCAGGCGTAGACCGCACCGGTAAGCAAGCTGCAATGGAATAAAACAGGTATGACCTTCGGGAAAGCGTTTATAATGACTTCCCATTGTTCAGCGGGAATTATGTTCCGATCTTTCTTTCTGGAAGGGGATTCTGGCACTGCTCGGTGTGATGGAAGTTTAACTCCTACAGCGGGGGTGTATTTAATAAAATGCATTGGTTCAACGGCATAATTGAGAGTACCGGTTAATAGTTCGATAACCGCCTTTAGTAATTCGTTTTCTTTTTCCATCTATGTTAGTAATGAGCATTTTACTTCTATGCACTTGCATACATTTGTAAGCCTGATAAAATAAGGAAATACTTTATGAAAACGCTTTTGATCACACTTAGCATAACGTTTTGAGGTATAATATGGTGTTTTTTTTCATATACATAACAGAGGTGATATTATGAGTTATTGTTGCGATTTATTATTCATTACTACGTTAGCTTGTCAAATAGCAGATTGCTTAAATGATAATGAATTATCGATATTAGCAGCAGATACTGAATTGTTAAGTGATTCACTAAGTGCAATTGCTGTTAGACGTTCAATTTCTAATACATGTACAAACAATAACATCCCATTAAATACAACCGCATGTTCCGATGAAGCCAAAAACTACTAACTTAATATTTCATAGTCAGTAGTTCATTTATTTTCTTTGTATTAACTTGGAATTTAAAAATATATTTATTTAATTATTCCATGGCATTTCTGCGTATAATCAATAAAAACATTAACATCATTCAGTAACCCAGTTCTAAGTTCATTACTTGTATTGATTGCTAGATTAAATTGTTCTTGAGTAATATCTTTTTGAAATAATGCTTCCTCAAGTTCATCGGATCGCTTTTATGACACAGTTATATAGTTCTTTCTAGGCCACATACACATGTCTTTTCATGACCTTCGTTTATCCTTTTGCAAATGGGGCATTTCCATGCATCATATAAATTCCATTCATCTGACTCAGCATTTACATTAACAGATTCCTGACTGGTAATAGGAGCCTGAATCTTTGGGCTTAAAGGTAATGGGGATTGGGGTGGAGTAAGTGGAAGGCTGGCGAAACAGAGAGACTTTGGGCGCATCATTAGGGAGTAACCAAGTTAATGCCTGGTTCTCCCTTTTATTCTCATTGCTCTTCTTCAATTCCCATGCATTGCTTATACCTTGCATCCGCCACCTGCCAGTTAATGACGTGAAACCAGTCTTCTATGTACGCAGCTCTGTCATTGAAACGCTGCAGAAAATAGGCGTGCTCCCAGACATCAATAGCGGAGATTACACAAAATCCAAATGAAATCGGTGTGTTCTGATTGGGTGTCGTTACAATTGTTAACGTACCATTCTGGTCAACAACCAGCCATGCATACCCGGAGCCAAAAACAGAAAGTGCTTTTCTTTTATATTCGTTAAAGAATTCCTCCACTGTACCAAAATCTCTTAATATAATAGGATAGAGTGTATCTGCCTGAGAGCGCTCCTGGGAATTAATCATACCATTAAAGTAGATAATATGATTGTAAACCCCGCCGCCGTAATTGATGATGGCCTGACGGATTTCTTCCGGCAGGCTTTCCGTGTTCGTCAGAAGCTCTTCCAGGGAAAGATTCTGCAGTTCCGGATAATCCCTAAGGATGGTATTTAATTCCACCACATATCTTTGAAGCTGCCTGTCGTGGTGAATGTACATGGTCTGAGAATCAATATAAGGTTCAAGTGAGTCGTATGCATAGGGAAGCGGTGGATTCACAAATGGATAATGTTCGTTCATGGACAGATTTTTCCTTTTGCATTTTTGTATATATATATTCCAAAGCCAAAGAGATATGATGGATAAGCAAGGAATAAAAAAATAGTGTGCTGAAATAAAAACTGTTGTATAATAACAAAAGATGAATTGAAAAAGCGGATAAAGGAGAGGAGCAGCTATGTGCGGTGTGTGCGAACGGATACAGCTTATTAAAGAAGGCAGAAACCCGTATTTTGTAAAGGAACTGGAAACAGGATATGTGGTGCTGGGGGATCATCAGAGATTTCAGGGTTATACTCTTTTTTTATGTAAGGTACATGCAACGGAGCTTCATTTTCTGGAAAAGGAATTTAAAAATCGTTTTCTGCAGGAAATGGCTTTGACAGCAGAGGCAGTTTATCGCGCCTTTGGGCCGGATAAACTAAATTATGAGCTATTAGGATGCGGTAATTTTACTCATATGCACTGGCATTTTTATCCAAGAACTCTTGGCGATACACCCACTCCCGGTCCGGTCTGGAAGTTGCCCATAGAAGAGCTTTATAATGATAAGTACCTGCCTGGAGATGAAACTCTCTTTATCATGAAAGAAAAGCTGAATGAGGAACTGGAAAAGCTTCTGGACCAGCAGGCCTGATTTTTAAATTATAAAGTTTGCTATAGATTTTACCTATAACCAGATAATAATTATAAATATTAACACAGAATCTGCAAATCCTGTATAATACCACTTAACAGGAAAAGATGAAACAGCATTTTACCCATAGGAGGATACCAATATGAGCAAGAAAACCAGAGCAGAAAGAAATCTTAAATTTGAAACATTACAGTTACACGTTGGCCAGGAACAGGCAGATTCCGTGACAGATGCAAGGGCAGTACCCATTTATCAGAGCTCTTCCTATGTGTTCCATAACAGCGATCATGCAGCTGCAAGATTTAATCTGACTGATGCGGGAAATATTTACGGCAGACTGACCAATCCGACCCAGGATGTATTTGAACGGAGAATAGCAGCATTAGAGGGCGGTGTGGCAGCGCTGGCTACAGCTTCCGGAGCGGCGGCAGTCACTTATTCCATTGAGAACCTGGCAAAGAACGGAGATCATGTTGTAGCAGCCAAGAACATCTATGGAGGCACTTACAACCTGCTGGAGCATACACTACCTGATTATGGCATCACCACAACGTTTGTGGATCCCTTTAATTATGAGGAAGTGGAAAATGCCATTAAAGAAAATACCAAGCTGGTCTTTATCGAGACACTGGGAAATCCCAATTCTGACGTGGTTGATATTGAACAGTTTGCAAAGATAGCACATGCACATAAAATCCCGCTGATTGTAGACAATACATTTGCAACCCCTTACCTGGTAAGACCCATCGAATATGGCGCGGATATCGTGGTGCATTCCGCAACAAAATTTATTGGCGGCCACGGAACCAGCATCGGCGGTGTGATTATAGACAGCGGAAAATTTGACTGGGAAGCATCTGGAAAATTCCCGTCACTGACTGAACCAAACCCAAGTTATCATGGAGTCAGCTTTACAAAGGCAGCCGGACCTGCCGCTTATGTGACAAAGATCCGTGCGATTTTACTGCGTGATACAGGAGCCTGCTTATCTCCAATCCATGCATTTGTCTTTTTACAGGGACTTGAGACCTTATCATTAAGAGTTGAGCGTCATGTAGAAAATGCGCTGAAGGTTGTGGAATATTTGAAAAATCACCCACAGGTTGAAAAGGTTCATCATCCATCTGTTTCAGATGATGAGAGCCAGAAGGAATTATATGCCAAATATTTCCCCAATGGAGGCGGATCCATTTTCACCTTCGAAATCAAGGGAGATGCAAGAAAAGCCAAGGATTTTATTGACCAGCTGGAATTATTCTCACTTCTTGCAAATGTTGCAGATGTAAAGTCCTTAGTGATTCATCCGGCCTCCACCACTCATTCACAGATGACAGAAGAAGAGCTGGAGAATTCCGGAATAAAGCCCAATACCATCCGTCTTTCTATCGGAACAGAACATGCATCAGATATTATCGAAGACTTGGAAGAAGCATTTCAGGCGGTAAAATAACTGAATCAGATTATATGCAGGCTGCCATAGGTTCTATGGCAGCTTTTGCGCAGGCAGAAAAAAGGAGGATCTATGACATTACAGCAGCTTCGTTATGCCATATGTATCGCAAACCAGAAATCCATGAATAAAGCGGCTGCGGAGTTATTTATTACTCAGCCCAGTTTATCCAGTACAATACGTGATTTAGAGGAAGAAATCGGTCTTCAGCTGTTTTTGCGGTCCAACCGGGGAATTGTGATCACGCCGGAGGGGGAAGAATTTTTAGGATACGCAAGACAAATGCTGGAGCAGTACCGTCAGATGGAAGAACGGTTTGTAAAAAAGGAGAAATTCAAGAAAAAATTCAGCGTGTCCATGCAGCATTATACCTTCGCAGTACAGGCATTTATTCACATGGCAAGAGAGTTTGGCATGGATGATTATGAATTTGCGGTTCATGAAACCAGAACATACGATGTCATTGAGTATGTAAAAAATCAGAAGAGTGAATTGGGGATTCTTTATCTGAATGAATTTAATCAGAAATCCATGGAAAAGCTGTTCCATGACAGTGATCTTGAATTTACAGAGCTGTTCCAGTGCAAGATCTATGTTTATCTTTGGAAAGGAAATCCTCTGGCCAGGAAGGAACTGATCGAATTTGAGGATTTAAAAAATTATCCCTGTCTTTCCTTTGAACAGGGAACGAATAATGCGTTTTATCTTGCGGAAGAGGTATTCAGCACCTATGAATATAAGCAGATCATTAAGGCAGATGACAGAGCTACGCTGCTCAACTTGATGGTGGGACTAAACGGCTATACCCTTTGTTCCGGGATTATCTGCGAAGATCTAAATGGAGACGAATACTGTGCCATTCCTCTTAATACCAGCGACCGGATGCGGATTGGTTATATTAAAAAGAAAAAAATGCCTCTCAGCATTCTGGGAGAAAAGTATATAGCGGAATTGAAGAAATTCGAAAAACAGGTATTGTAGAAACCATTTTGTTGTTATAGAAATAATAAATAGCAGGCTATTGCTTTTCAATCATACCCCTTCTGCCTACTGGGATGGTATACTTATTCTATAGGGATCACGATAAAGAAAAGAAAGTGGTGACATAATATGGAATATGGAATTTCTACAAAATGTTTATATGGTGACGGAGCGGAGATACCTGTGGATAATTCGGGAGCAATCAGCTTTCCCATTTATCAGACTGCCACATTTGCACATAAAGGAGTGGGAGAAGGTACCGGCTACGACTACAGCCGTCTGCAAAACCCTACCAGAGAGCATTTGGAAAACATTGTAGCTTCTTTGGAAAGCGGCGTGGATGCCCTGGCTTTCTCCAGCGGAATGGCGGCAATTACAGCTCTTATGGAGCTTTTTGCACCTGGTGACCACATTATTACAGACTGCGACTTATATGGAGGCAGCATCCGGCTGTTTGATAACATCAGCAAAAAAAACGGTATCTTAATTGATTCCGCAGACTGTTCCGGTTTCTCGTATGAAAAAGTAGAAGAACTGATCGGTGAAAACACAAAGGCTGTTTTTATTGAAACCCCTACCAATCCCATGATGAATGTAACCGATATTGAAGAGCTGGCTAAAATTACGAAAAAGCATGGGATTCTTCTGATTGTGGATAATACGTTTATGTCTCCTTATTTTCAGAACCCTTTAAAACTGGGCGCAGACCTGGTGGTTCACAGCGGAACCAAGTACCTGGGGGGACATAACGATACCATAGCCGGATTTCTTGTTACTTCTTCTGTTGAAATAGCAGAAAGACTCCGTTTCATCATAAAAACAGTGGGTTCCGGACTGGCTCCCTTTGACAGCTGGCTCATACTGCGGGGAATCAAGACACTGGCGATTCGTATGAATCAGGCAGAGAAGAATGCTGGAAATCTGGTGGACTGGCTGAAAAATGAGAAAAAGGTAAAGAAGATCTATTATCCTGGTCTTACGGACCATCCGGGACATGAAGTCTGTAAAAAACAGGCGAGAGGATTTGGCTGTATGGTGACCTTTGAAGTGGAATCAAAGGAGCTTGCCCATAGAATATTAAAGAATGTGAGACTGATCCGGTTTGCAGAGAGTCTTGGAGGAGTGGAAACGCTGATCACGTATCCCATCACTCAGACTCATGCGGATGTGCCGGAGGATGTCCTGGCTGCCAATGGGATCACAGACCGGATCTTAAGACTTTCGGTGGGAATTGAGGATGTACATGATTTAATAAATGAATTGGAGCGGGTATTTCATGAGTAAAGAACGAATTGATTTTGATGAACGGATAGAAAGAAAAAATACAAGCTGCATCAAGTATGATTTTGCAGTTCAAAGGGGGAAACCGGAAGGGATCCTGCCTCTATGGGTAGCTGATATGGATTTTAAAGCACCACAGCCTGTTCTCGATGCACTGAAAGCCCGTGTGGAGCATGGGATTTTCGGCTACAGTGAGGGAAAAGAGGAATACTTTGAGGCGGTGAAGGACTGGATGAAACGCCGCCATGGCTGGACAATTGAGAGAAACTGGCTTGTAAAAACGCCGGGAGTGGTTTTCGCTCTTGCAATGGCGGTAAAAGCATATACAAAACCGGGAGACGGAGTCATGATTCAGCAGCCGGTTTATTATCCATTCAGTGAAGTAATAGAAGATAACGGAAGAAAGATTGTAGATAATACTTTATATCTGGGTGAAGATGGAATCTATCATATGGATCTTGGGGATTTCGAAAAAAAGGCTGCAGAAAATCAGGTAAAACTGTTTTTCCTTTGCAGCCCTCATAATCCGGTGGGAAGAGTATGGACAAGAGAAGAACTGATTCAGCTTGGTGAGATTTGTGAGCGCCTTGATATTATTGTTGTCAGTGATGAGATCCATCAGGATTTTGTGTTTAAGGGAGAGCATCAGGTGTTCGCAGCGATCAGCGAAACACTCAAAAATCGGACAATTACCTGTACTGCTCCAAGTAAGACGTTTAATGTTGCAGGACTTCAGATCTCAAATATTTTTATATCAAATCCGGAACTAAAACGTAAATTCAAAAAAGAAATCGCTGCCGCCGGTTACAGTCAGTTAAATGCATTGGGATTAACCGCCTGCGAAGCCGCATACAGGTATGGAGAAGACTGGCATGACCAGCTGATGGAGTATCTAAAAGAGAATATTCGGTGTGTCCGTACTTATTTAGAAGACAATTTGCCAGAAATTAAACTGATTGAACCGGATGGGACTTATCTTATATGGCTGGACTTCCGGGGATTAGGGCTCAGTGAACAGGGACGAGAAGAGCTGATTGTGAAAAGAGCAGGTTTGTGGCTTGACAGCGGTGCCATGTTTGGCCCCATAGGAGAAGGTTTTGAACGGATCAACATAGCCTGTCCCCGCTCTTTTATCATGGAAGCGCTGGATAAACTAAGGACTGCAATTAAAAATTTATAGAATCTTTGAAAAAGGTATTGACACATTCCTCTTTCTGCATTAATATATTTATAACATATAAACATATTAATGTTGTAGGTAGAAAAAGGGGGCAGCTCAATATGAAAGATAACAGAGATCAGAAGAATCGTAAGTGGAATCAATATATATGTTGTTGCCAGGCTGTTTGTCATAAGAAAGAAACAGTTTTGTTGGAATGCTCATAATAATGCCTTGCAGCATCAGGCGTGAGGATATCAATATATCCCTCGAAAGATGAAAGCAGGTGCCGAAAGAGCAGCTGCTTCTTTTCAATTTTAAAACAATGATAGTGAATAATGACAATATGGAGGATAAGGATATGGGATCAATTAAAGAAAGCGCAGTAGAACTTATTGGAGGAACACCGATACTGAAGATCAGCCGTTACGGAGCAGTAGAGGGAGTAGAAGGGGTTACCCTTCTGGCGAAGCTGGAATATTTAAATCCAGCCGGATCAGTAAAGGACCGGATTGCTTTAGCGATGATTGAAGATGCAGAGGAAAGAGGAATTTTAAAGCCGGGAGCTACCATTATTGAACCAACTTCCGGTAATACGGGAATCGGCCTTGCAGCTGTAGCGGCAGCGAAGGGATACAAAACAATCCTGACACTTCCTGATACCATGAGTGTGGAAAGAAGAAATCTTTTAAAGGCCTATGGTGCAGAGCTGGTTCTTACGGATGGTGCCAGGGGTATGAGAGGCGCCATAGAAAAAGCAGATGAATTAAAGGCTTCCATTGAAGGCTCTGTAATATTAGGGCAGTTCGTAAATCCTGCCAACCCCAAAGTGCATAAAGAAACAACAGGACCGGAGATCTGGGAACAGACAGACGGAACCGTTGACATTTTCATTGCAGGTGTAGGTACAGGCGGAACTGTGACTGGAGTCGGTGCATATTTAAAGGAAAAGAATCCGAATGTACAGATCGTGGCAGTGGAACCGGCAAGCAGCCCCGTGCTTAGCGGAGGCAAGCCTGGACCTCATAAGATCCAGGGAATTGGAGCCGGATTTGTACCAGAGGTATTAAATACAGCAATTTATGATGAAGTAATTACTGTTGAAAATGAAGATGCTTTTAAAGAGGGCAAGTCATTTGCAGTCACAGAAGGAATTCTGGTTGGTATTTCATCAGGAGCTGCATTAAAGGCAGCTAAGCTTGTTGCAGAAAGACCTGAAAATAAGGGTAAGACCATTGTTGTATTGCTTCCTGATTCCGGTGACCGGTATTTATCAACACCCTTATTTGCATAAAATATAATAAGTTACCATGTTTAAAAAACGGCTGGTTATAAGATATTCTTATTGCCAGTTGTTTTTTGTGGATATTAACTATATAATAAACACAAAATGTAATTTAATAGACAGGAATCAGTGACAAAATAATTCCAGGCAGGTGATTGAATGATTAACAGAAGCAGGCTGGTCAGCCAGTTTAAAAGAATGGTGGAATTTGATTCAGAGACGTATCATGAGAGAGAAATTGCAGATTATTTAAAAGAAGAGATGAAACATCTGGGCTTTTCCGTGACAGAAGACAATGCTGGTTTCCTCCTGAAAGAACGGATAGCAGAATATGGTGACGCAATCCCCACAGGTAATCTGTACGGTTTTTTAAAAGGAAATACGGCTGGGACACCAGTTCTTTTATCCGCTCATATGGATACGGTCAGGCCGGGGGTGGGGAAGCATGCTGCAGAGGATGGGAATGGTGTGATCACTTCCAGGGGAGATACGGTGCTGGGAGCAGATGATCTTTCTGGCATTGCAGCAATACTGGAAGCAGTTCATACCATAAGGGAACACAATATTCCCCATCCGGATATCGAAGTTTTATTTCCCGTTGCAGAAGAAAATTACGGAAAAGGCAGTCAGCTTGCAGACTATTCTGCCATCCATTCCAGACAGGCGTATGTATTCGATCTAAGCGGTGAGATTGGCAATGCAGCGTTGGCAGCCCCCACCCTTTTGTCCTTTGAAATCAGGGTAAAGGGGAAAAATGCCCATGCAGGTTTCTGTCCCCAGCTTGGAATCAATGCCATAGAGATTGCAGCAACAGCCATATCCCGCATAAAGCAGGGGTGGGCAGACAAAGAGACTACGGTTAACGTCGGAAAGATAAGTGGTGGAAAGCAGGGCAATATTGTTTCTGATGAGTGTATTTTAATCGGTGAGATCCGAAGCTTAAAGGACGATCGCGCCATGGAAGAATGGGAGAAGCTAAAAAAAGTCTTTGAAGAAGCAGCAGCCTGCCGGGGAGGAAGCATAGAGTTTTTGTTTGAGAAGCAGATTGAGGCCTATGAAATTGGTGAGGATGAAGAAGTGGTAAGGCGTTTTAAAAGGGTCTGTGATGACATTGGCGTAGAGGCGATCACCCATAAGACATTGGGCGGCAGCGATAACAACCATTTTGTACGCAACGGAATCAGGGGCATTGTGGTCGCCTGCGGTATGAATGAGGTGCATACCACAAGTGAATACACGACTGTAGATCAGCTGGAAAAAAGTACTCTTCTGGCTCTGGGACTTATGACAGACCAAAATTAAAGCAGTTTAATTCAAAAAACAGGAGAAAAGAAATATGAAACGAGTTGTAACAATTCAGGATATTTCATGTCTGGGAAAATGCTCATTGACAGTGGCTTTGCCCATCATATCAGCCATGGGAGTTGAGACAGCTATAATACCGACGGCGGTTCTTTCCACCCACACCATGTTTCAGAACTTTACATTCCGGGATTTAACGGACGAGATCGTTCCTATATCCAATCACTGGAAACAGGAAAAGTTCCGGTTTGATGCCATTTATACCGGATACTTAGGTTCCATGGAGCAAATCGGAATTATAAAAGACTTTTTCAAAGATTATAAAACGGATGAAAATCTGATCTTTGTAGATCCGGTTATGGCGGATAACGGAAAGCTTTATCCTGCGTTTGATCTGGCATTTGCCAAAAAGATGGCAGGATTTTGCGGATATGCAGATGTTATTGTCCCCAATATTACAGAGGCCTGTCTGATGACGGGAACCCAGTATAAGACGGAGTATGATGAAGCATATATCAGGGACCTTCTTCAGAAATTAAAAGCGCTTGGCACAAAAAAAGCGGTTGTCCTAACTGGAGTCAGCCTAAAAAATGGCAGAACCGGAATAGCCGGACTGTATGTGGAAAGCGGAGAATATTTTAGCTATGATCATGAAAAGATTGAGACCAGCTACCACGGAACAGGTGATATTTTTGCAAGCGCATGTGTAGGCGCTTTGATGAACGGGAAAAGTCTGCCGGATTCCTTAAAGATCGCAGCAGACTATACGCTGGAATGCATCCGTGAAACCTTAAACGATGGAAAAGAAACCTGGTATGGTGTTAATTTTGAATCAGTCATTCCTCGTCTCATCGAAGCTATAAAAAAATAGGATCAATCCGGAGATTAAACAGGATTGGCTCTGTCACGCAGAATGAGTTTTGCCAGATAGAACTGACTGTTATTGTCTATATCGATGGAATCAACAGGATCCATAAAATAGGGATAAGTTTTTCCGCTGTAAAAATTACCGTATTTCAAATAACAGGGGACAGATGCAAGATAGATGGCGCCGTTAATCCGCCAACCGGACTTTGCATCCTGTCTCCTTATTGGTTTTTTTAAAGAGTCCGGCACTTTCATTTCACCAGTTTCAGTAATTTCAGCAGACAGATAACACATACAATCGTAAGGACAGACACTGATCACAGAATCTGCTTTTTTCTCAAACAGAAGCTTCACACTTTCCAGGATATGTTCTTCATTTCTGAGCGGAGACGTAGGTTGAAGCAGCATAAAATAGTCATATTTTTTCCCAAACCTTTTCATTTCACTAAGTGCGTGAAGGATCACATCGCCAGAGGCTGCTTCATCACCGGAGAGCCGGTGCGGTCTTAAAAATGGAGCCGCGGCACCAAGACCCACAGCTATCTCCTGATAAAGCTTTGAGTCTGTAGAAACAAGGATATCATCGAAAAATCCTGCTTTTTTACAGGCATCAACGGTATATCCCATCAATGGTTTCCCATTTATATCTTTTATGTTTTTATCCAGGATTCCCTTTGATCCGCTTCTGGCCGGTATAATTGCAAGAAACCTTTTATTCTGAACCATTACAGTCTCCAATCAATATCATAAAATTCTTTTTCTAAATGAATTCCTTTCTCAAACGTCTTTTTTATACAATTAAGGATTTTTTCGCTGGTACCCGGGCAATCATAGGGATTTTCGAATACATGGCATTTCATGTCCAGATTCATTGCCTGGGAGATTGCATTACGAATGCTTTCAGCTGAAGTTTCACAGCTGATGACAGAATCTGGCTTTATTCTGCCTTTTTGCCGAAGCCCGATATCGACTGTCGGCACATGGAAAGCGGGAGCCTCCAGGATTCCGCTGGAAGAGTTGCCGATTACAAGCCTGCTTAAGTTCATCAGGCTTAAATAACGAAGGGAGCCTAAAGAAGAAACGTATAACGCCCGTTCCGGATGCTGCCTGGCATAGGAGATTGCCATTTCATTGACCTGATTTCCCCCTGTATCGGAGTTGCTTCCGGTAAATACCGCAAAAAGCCCTGGAAATGAATCCAGAGCATCTAAAAGCGGCTGAAACTGATCCGCAGCACTGGAAGGATCCAGAGTCGCCGGGTGGTATGTGACCAGGGAAAGAGGGACTGGCAGAGCGATATTGAAAGACCTTTCCAGCTGCTGTTTCGTCAGAAGAGTGAGTCCTTTAAGCCGTTCAATACCCAGTGCGCCAACGTAAAAAACCCTGTCAGGCGATTCACCAAGCTGTATCACCCGTTTTCGGTACTCTGCTGTGCTTGTAAAATGGAGATAGCTCATTTTTGTGATTCCGTGACGCATGCAGTCGTCGTAGGCTCCCTGGGTCAGTTCCCCTCCATGGATGTGGGCAATTGGGATCTTACAGATAACGGCAGCGCTTGCTGCTGTGAAAATCTCATACCGGTCTCCAAGAATCAGTATCATATCCGGTTTTAACCGTTCAAAGGCACCGGAGATACCAATCAGCTCAAGTCCCATGGATCTGCAGATGCCATAGGAAGAATCGCTGGCCAGATTCATTTCCACAGTTTCATCAATTGCAATTCCGTCCTGTTCCATTTCCCGGTAATCAAGTCCGAACCTGGTATCCAGATGAGTTCCTGTGACCAGAATCTGGAGTTTAAAGTCACGGTCTTCCATAATACTGCGGATTAATGAATACAGCAGCCCGTATTCCGCCCGGCTGCCCGTTACCACACATAGTTTTATCATTCCACTATTTTTTCATCCTTTCGATAGTCTCTGTCTGCGCAGGTGCCAAGTATCTGGGGAAGCTTCATGGGAGATATCCCGGGAGAGCAGCGTTTGGCACAGAGATTTTCCATGGTAAAGGGTTCACCCATCTGAATATCTCTTGCAGCTATCAGAAACTTTCTAACGTGATCCCGGTTTTTAAGTTCTTCACCAGCAGGAGCTTTTATCCCGCTTCCCATAGCCTTTTCGATATTTCTTATACTGTCAACCATACACTTGAATTCATCCGGCTCCAGGCTCATCCGGTGATCCGGCCCAGGCATGGTTTTATCAAGAGACATATGCTTTTCAATGACGCAGGCTCCAAGGGCAGCAGCAGCCACAGCCACCTCAATTCCGGCAGTGTGGTCAGAATACCCTGTCTTTTTGTGAAATGCTTCTCTCATGGTAAGCATGGCGTTTAAATTAACATCCTCCAGGGGAGTGGGGTAAATACTGGAGCAGTGCAGAAGAGTAATATCCTGTCCGCCTGTATCAAGAAGATTCAGTGCTTCCCCGATTTCTTCCGGAGAGGACATTCCTGTGGACAGGATAACTGGCTTTTTTAATTCTGCCGCTTTTTTTAAATAGCAGTAGTTTGTAATCTCACCTGATGGAATCTTAATTATCTCCATCCCCAGGCTGACTAAATACTCCATGCTTTCTTCATCAAAGGGGGAGGAGAGAAACTGGATACCACGAAAGGCACAGTACTGAGAGAGAACCTTAAAATCCTTCCAGGACAGTTCCAGATCCTTTAACATCTCGTATTGGGAGTTATTATTTCCTGTATTGAGAGACTGATATTCTGCCTTTTTCGCGCTGGGGGCAGCCAGAAGTTCTGCGCGGAAGGTCTGGAATTTGACCGCATCTGCGCCTGCGGCCCATGCAGCATCAACTAACTGTCTGGCAATATTTAAATCTCCATTATGATTTACCCCTGCTTCCGCGATTATCATAATCTTATTCATAACGACCTACCTCCCTTGCAGGGCTTCCATAAGCCAGCCTGTTTGAAGAAATATCAGACAGAACCAGGCTCCCTGCTCCGATCATGGAATTGCTCCCTATGGTTCTGTTCTGGATCACAGTGCTTCCTGCGCCGATATGGGTATTATTTCCGATTTTTGAATTTCCGCAGAGAATGCAGCCGGGGGCTGCGTGAACAAAACTGCCGATAACACAGCCGTGTTCCACGACCGCTCCGCTGTTAATAATGCAGCCGTCTCCCAGAGTGACTCCCGGACCTATGGAAGTTCCTCTTCCGATAAAAATCCCGTCCCCCATAAGAAGATTACCAGATAATGCAGAACTTTTATCAATGATGCACGGCATATGAAAACCAATGGCTTTACATTCTTCAAAGAGCCGGATTCTCGTCTGGGGATTTCCAACGCTTCCGATTGCAATTGCGGCATACTTAACTCCTCTCCGGTAAATATCGGGCAGCAGCTCGTCAGACCCTAGCACCATGATGCCGGAGACAGTTATGCCCCGGCTTTTACTGCTGTCAAGGATGCCCATGATCTGGAATTCCTCTTTTGAATGAATGGTATCAATCACACTTTCTGCATGACCGCCTCCTCCCAGGAGGATTAGCTTTTTTTTCATAGTTTCATTCTCTCAGCCATCTTTCTCATTTCACTGAACTCTCCCATATCAAGCCATGTGCTGTCCATAACCGGGTATGCACCCACTTTTTCTCTATTTTTCATGCACAGGCGGATTAAATCAGGCATATCAAACGGCAAATCCCGGGGAATATACTTTAATATATCTTTCTCCAGAACATAAAGCCCCGTGCTGACCAGAAATTCATACTTTGGTTTCTCACTCAAGGAATGAATACAGCCGTTTTCATCTAAGGTGATCACACCGTATGGAATCTCGTAATTTTTCATGGCAGTCACAACCGTGATCTGATTCCTGTTTTTCTTATGATAAAGAAGAAGTTTTGTATAATTTACATCAACCAGGATATCACAGTTACTGACAAAAAAGCTTCCGGTGATCTGGTCTTTTAAAAGAGTCAGGGAACCTGCGGTTCCAAGCGGTTCCTTCTCATCAACAAAGTGAAGGTCATAGCGCCGGTCTCCGTTAAAATATGCTTTAATCAGTTCTTTTCTGTAATTAACAGTTAAATAGAACTCTGTGAATCCATAGGAGATCATCTGATTCATGATCCGTTCCACAATCGGGGTATCGCCGATGGGAATTAATGGTTTTGGGATGATCTTTGTATAAGGGTAAAGCCTGGAACCTTTCCCGCCTGCCATGATCACTACCGGAGTTTTCTTTTTTCTTAAAACCCGTTTTTTATCCGGCTCCAGCTCATTCCAGAAGACAATATCAAGGACCTGGCCGTCATCATTTACGATGGGTAGACTTTCTATCTGCTTTTCCTTCATTATTTTCAACGCTTCTCGGACTTCCCCCTCTTTTATGACAATGGGGGAGGGGTTCATAATATGGTGCACCGGCATTGCCAGATCTTTATTTTGCAGAATCCATCGACGGATATCTCCGTCTGTAATGACGCCTGCCAGCTTCCCGTCATTTACAACCATCAGTATTTTTTTTGCAGTCTCATCCAGCTGCCGGATTGCATCTCTGATTGGAAGGTCCGGTGCAACAAAGAATTTTTCCACGTTCAAGCCAATCCCTCCTTCCATATGTCAGCTTTTCTTTAAAGCCTCTATCACAAAATCCATGTCAGCCTCGGATAAGTTAACGCTGCAGGGCAGGTTTATAATGCTGCTTTGATAGAAGGGCGCTTTTTCTATAAAATAGGTCTGGCAGTTCTGATACATGGTCTGGGTGTGGTTTAATTTCCAGATGGGTCTGGTCTCGATTCCGGCTTCTTTCAGCTGTCTGATAAGAGAATCTCTTTTTCCCGTTTTGCTTCTTAAAAGAAGAGAGTAGAACCAGTGATTATTCCTGGCTTTTTCGTTAAAGGGCATAAGTGCGGCATCCTGAATTGTCTTCAGCCCTTCCCTGTAATAATTATAATTTTGTATCTTGATGCGGATATAATCTTCCAGACATTCTAACTGCCCCACTCCGAGAGCGGCCTGCACATTGGTCATCCGGTAATTGTAACCAATGTGATTGTGGACATAGACAAGAGGATCATCCTTTGCCTGGGCAGCCAGATAGGTGCATTTCTCCACGTCTGCAGCATTTTTTGCAGTCACCATTCCACCGCCGCCGGTTGTGATGATTTTATTGCCGTTAAAGGAATAAGCTCCGAAATCACCCATGGTACCCGCAAATTTCCCCTGATATATCCCATCTTTATATCTCGTTCCAAGCGCTTCCGTAGCATCTTCAATCAGCTTTAAGCCATACTCATCAGCCAGCCGGACAAGGGTTTCCATGTCTGCCATGTTTCCAAAGATATGAACGGCTATGATTGCCCTGATAATACGTTTTGATTTATTATTTCTAAGGCCCAGAGTACTCTTCGTACATTCCTTTTTTAAGAAATCTTCCAGTTTTCTGCAGTCAATATTCAGGGAATCGCCACAATCCATGAAAACAGGTTCTGCACCCAGATATTTTACTGGATTCACCGCTGCAATAAAAGTCAGGGCGGGAACGATCACTTCCTGGCCTGGTTTTACACCGGAAAGAAGCAAAGACAGGTGGAGAGCAGCCGTGCCGCTTTGAACCGCAGCCGTTTTTTCCACCTTTAAATAATCAGCCATTTCATTTTCAAATCTGGTCACATAACTGCCCGAAGCAGAGACCCAGCCGCTTGAAATTGCTTCATCTGCATATTTTCTTTCATTGCCTTTTATAACAGGCACAGATAGGGGAATCATGGGGCGCCTCCTGCCGTTTTTGTCAAATATTATACCGGTCCGTCCGATAGCGGTTCAAATTGTTTTCCATCCAGAGAATGGTTTCTTTAAGGCCCTGTGATAACGTATATTGCTGCTTCCAGGAGGTTAAGGCTTTCAGCTTTTCATTTGATCCCAGAAGTCTTGTCACTTCGCTTTTTTCCGGACGCAGTCTCTCGTTTTCGCAAATGATTTCTGCCTTTGGATTAATCTGACGGATCAGTTCTAAAGCAAGTTCGCCGATAGAAATTTCGGTTCCGCTGGCAATATTAATTTCCTCGCCTACGGTTTGTTCAGACGCCTCGATTTCAATAAAGCCATTGACGGTGTCTTTCACATAATTAAAATCTCTGGTCGGGATGAGGCTTCCCAGATGGATGTCTTCCTTACCCGCCAGGAGCTGACTGATGATGGTTGGAATGACTGCCCTTGCTGACTGCCTTGGACCATAGGTATTAAACGGCCGGACAATTGCAACAGGAAGAGAAAAACTCCTGTAAAATGATTCCGCCAGGCGGTCTGCGCCTATTTTCGTGGCAGAATAAGGGGACTGGGCTTTAAACGGATGGGATTCATCAATGGGAACGTAGTCGGCACTTCCGTAGACTTCTGAAGTGGAGGTAATTAATACTTTGCCTGTTTCTAAGGCTCTTGCAGCCTGAAGGATATTTAAAGTCCCTTTCACATTGGTATCAACATAAGAATCGGGAGATACATAACTGTATGGAATGGCAATCAGTGCTGCTAAATGAAAGATGGAATCTATACCGGCGGCAGCAGTTCTTACCCCATTGGGGTCTCTGATGTCTCCGCTTTGTAATTCGATTTCTTGCTTTATGTGTTCCGGAAGAGTATCAAGCCAGCCAAAGGTACCAAAAGAGTTATAATAGACAAATGCTCTCACCTGATATCCGCGCCTGACAAGCTCCTCTGTCAGATGGCTGCCGATAAAGCCGTCAGCTCCTGTGACCAATACCTTTTTCATGATCTGCCCCCTTCATGATGATTATCAAAGACTTTTATATGGTAAGTTGCGGTAGTGTCAGAGACGGGAAAACAGAATTCTCCACACCTGTCTGTCTGGGTATAATCCAGATAAACGCTTTTTAATTGCTCGCTGTCCATTTGTTCCAGAATAATGACAGCTCCTCCCACAGGGCCGCAGTTTTTGTAGCTGACTATTCCTTTTATGATTCCATGTGCCATGATTTTCACCTTTACCTAACTGGTAAGAACCGGTTCATAGATATCGAACCGGTAATCGATCTCAGAATCTTTTTCTGCTACAATGGCAAATTCTCCATACTGATTGGTTATGACATAACCAAGGTCTTTTTCTCCCCAGGGGCCCGCTGCTGTAATTATGACGACGGCACCTTCCAGAGCTTCATTGCGTGAATTAAAAACAGTGCCGGTGAGCAGAATCTCGAAAGAAGATTCCAGAGTGATGGCAGCCTGGGCTATATTCTGGTTATTAAAATCTTTTGGTCCAATCATAAGTTCCGTATAGCTGCTCATATACGATCCTCCTTTTTGCCGGTAATTAAGGGGGCGAAGACCGAAAGTTCATATTTCATATCAGGCTGTGCCTGAAGTGAAAAGACATAGCGTCCTGCCTTATCTGTAATCACATAGCCAAGAGGTGTTGCTGCGTGAGTTCCCATGTCCACTTGTGTAATCTGAATGACAGCACCGCTGCAAGGGGTGTGATCAGGGCGGTAAACAGTCCCCTTTATGATTTGAAATTTCATTCGGCCAAGATGAAAATTAAAATGTTTTTTGCTGCAGGGCAGAAGCTTGGAACCGCTAATGGTAAAAGAGGACTTTTTATTACAGTTCATGGTTTCAGTAACGCCCCCTTTTTTTACCTTAATCGTTCTGGGTATAAATGGTCACATTTAATTGCTGAGTGTCCTTTGTATCCTCAGAGCTGATAATATTCCCAGCCTGTTCTTTCCCGTTCACGATTATTCTGGATACTTTCATTTCCTTGTAATTGTTCTTGATTGCTTCAAATTTATTTTCGCCGTCCATTTTCAATTCCTCAAATTCCGTTTGGATTTACTAAACTATATGCGATGGATAGAATTCTGATACCGTTGAACGAATCGTATCTCTTACCTCTGTAAGTATTTTATACAGCCGCTCTAAATACTCCATGAAAAAAGCTGCCTGGTATTGAAGATCAGAGGTCAGTTTTTCAAAATCCTTTGCAGACATTTGAGCGTTTCTTTCTTTCATTTCATAGAGAAATTCAGTAACATATCCTCCTAAATAGCGGCTCAGGGGGTCATTCTCAAAATTATTTACAATCTGCAGAATATATAGGATTCTCTGAAGATCAATATCATCTTCCTCAGCTTCCACAAGAGATTTTGTCTTATTTTCAGAAATAATGATTTGACACAATTCCAGCCCTTCACGTATTCGTAACAGGTATTCATTGAGGAATTCGATTATGATATTAATCGTCTCCTCTGGGTTCAGCCTCAGCTCATGATCTGGCAGGCAGGCATTTTTTTTGCCTGCACAGGAATCGTTTTTCAGTATTTCACTTAATTCCCGGTGAGGGGCCCCTTTTATCTCAGCTCCATAGGAACAGTTAATAAAACGAACGCGGGACCGGTCTTTATAACGGCTGATATAATATTCCAGATTCCGTCGGAAGGAATCCAGAGTAATGGAAGTTGCCGTCGGTTTGCCGTGAATATCTTTAATTAATATCTGAGTGTCATATTTGACACTGCTGTCATAAGGAAACAGTGCGCTGTCTGCATGATGCTTATTATTTGTGTGTGCAAAATCCTGTCCGGCCAGGAGAATAGGAGAGCAGCCAAGCATATTTGCAATGTCTATGCATGCGTGTGATACGGACCCTCCGCAGTACACCGCTTTTAAGTGCTCCATTCCCTTAATGGTATGGGAAAACAGGAGAGAGATAAATATTTTTTCTCCCTTATAATCCTTAATAAGATAACGGTTGCTGTATTCATAAAAGGCCAGCGGCACGTTTAAATCCAAATGGTCTTTCATCATTTCATAATTGGCATTAACCGGGTCAACGGATACAATCATATCAGGCATGATACCGTTTTTGACGAGAGCATTCACCGTTCTGCTTCCTGTAATAATAAAGTAATCCTTCAGTTTGTCTTTGTACTTCAACATATCCTTTATATTCTGATCCAGTGATGATCCGCCTGATACAATAATTGCAGGAACATCCGTGTTGGTTTTTATATACCGGTGAATGGGAGTGGTCTCTTCTATGATTTTCATGTTAGCAATCATATTTTTAATAAATATATTTTTAAACCGTTTTGCTAAATGGATCTGAGAAGCGGCATTCATAATCGTCCAGTCCAGGTGTTCAATCAGCCGGTCGTGTTCTTTTTTGTAAATCCTTTCGTAGTTTCCGAATGCATGAAAATAGATATTATTGATATTCTTATAAGTAATGGTTTCATCAAATATCTGTTTTATCAGTTCTTCGTTAAAAAAAACCAGGTGGATGTTATCGCCTAAATATGCAGGATACTGCTTAAAAACGGAACGGTTTGGTTCAAAGATAATGACCGTATTTCTGACGCAAATACATTTTTTTAATTGATCTAAATAAGCTCCTGTATCAATACCGAACAGAAATATCAGGGAATCAAATCTGATTCCCTCCAGTGTATCCATAAGCTTATGGATTTGGTCTTCATAATGTATAAGGTCTGCAAGATACTCATATGTCCCGTCTTTTTTTATACGGCACACCTGGTATCCGTCAGAAGTTTTTATTTTTTTCATGGTTTACTCCGGAAGAAGGTTGGTCTAAGCTTTTACCTATAAAGGTGAAAAGGCAAGCAGCTGATATTGTTTGCCCTGGATTTTGGGCAAAGTAAATCCATAGGTACCGTCAGAAAGAGAGAAGGTCACACCGATCCGGATAAACTGGGAGGGATCAGAAGCATCCAGGATACGGACCTCTACTGCTGCATTTGGGAAGGGGATTCCGTCCGGGCTGTACACGGTTCCTGTGATAACCAGAGATGAATCACAGGACAAAGTCACATCTGCAGTTACGATTTCGGAGCAGATCAGCTGGCAGCCGGTGAAACATAATTTAGATGACATATTATCGCCTCCTAAGTAGGAGGTGCCCTAAAAACGAACACCTCCGGAGTATTTACTGAGCGTAGAATTTCAATGTCAGCTGGACATTAGCTCTGGTCGTAATACCGTAAACAGCATTTGCATCTGTAAATGTCAAACCGTTCGGCGTGGCAGTTGTGGGATTTGTACTCTCCCAGACAGCAACAGCGCCGCTTCTTAAGATGGTATTGCTAAATACTGCGGTACCTCTGGTTAAAAGCAGTCCCCAGCTTGTTGTTGACAGCTTAACAGGAAGAAGAATTCCTGAATCAGCAGAAGCCTGTGTGATTGTTTTGACAATCGGTTTATAGTTAGCCATGAAAACGCCCCCTCTGCGTCTGATTAGAAATACGTATTTCTCATATATTATATGTACTTGTCTGAAAAGAGTGATAGCTGGAAATGGAAAAGACATGCGGATTAATAAATGCTTTTCCTGCATGTCTTTGGTTGTTCATTTTGAAATAATCTTCTCAGATTTAAATTGTCCGGGTGTCATTCCTGTATGCTTTTTAAATACACGGATGAAGTTCTGCTGGGAATTAAAGCCAGTCGTGGAGGCAATCTCTTTTATCGGCTTACCGGCAGACAAAAGCAGTTCCTTTGCTTTTTCTATCCGGTATTGATTTAAATAGTCCACAAAATTGATCCCAAAGCTCTCTTTAAAAAGCCTGCTCAAATAGCTGGTGGTGGTTTTGCATTGGTCCGCCAGCAGATTCAAAGAAAGGTCTGGGTCTGCATAATTCTCTTCAATGCAGCGTTTTGCCCGTATTAAATACTTATGCTGCTGTTTTAAATATTTTTCCGACAGTAAATTCACAGCAGCCGTACAAAACGGCACCATAAATTCCTGCATACAGGAGGGATTTCCTGCGCATTTGTCCGGATAGGGTTCCGGATCGAAAAGAAATGCATATTCTTTTTCCTCGGAATCCGTGATGCGGTAAGAGGCAAGTGTACTTAAAAAAGCAAGGCGGTAATATTCAAAAGCTCTGCAGATTTCCTCGGGATTACCGTCATGAGGTAAGGTGTGGCAGATATGGAGAGCCTTTTTTAAAGCTGAATCAGTATCGCCTTTCATAATTAATTCGGAAATGGATTTCATCTGCAGCTGGAAGAAATGGTAGTTGTACTTCACAGAATCTTCTTCTGTACTCACAGATATCCCATCTGCATTTTCGGACGGGTATTTTTGTCTGGCAAGTCTTTCCAGGCTTTCCTGATAGGAAAAGGACACATTTTGAATGGAGCTGCATTTTGGGCCAATTTCCAGCAATATACCGTTTCTGCGATTATCTGCGGATTGAAAGAAGGACTGTTCCAGTTTAATTTCGAAATCCGTTATTTTATTATATCCAAGGTCTGCATCGAACTGGATAATTACAGCATAAAGTGAATCGTCAATCTGCTGCAGTACATATCTGCAGATACCGTCAGAATCCAGCTGAAGGATCTGCTTTAAACGGTCTGCCAGCTGGTGTCTTAACATTGGTTCAACAAAATCCCGGAATGTTAATGTGATCACTTTACAGGGATTTTCTGTATTTAAGGGACTGCTTATATTTGTAAGTATGTTTTGGATATAAGGAAGGTCCATAGGCTTTCCATTCAGGAGATCAAAATAAAATTCCTTTGATATTTTTGGAATCATATTACTTAAAATATAATCCAGCTGATATTTATGGTTGGATATCTTTAAAAAGCTTTCCGTCAGATAATCCCATTCATTTTTACTGTCAGTACTGTTTCCGCCGTTTTCCTTTGAAGAGATCATTTTCTTTAATTTCTGCACAGGCATATAGCTTAAGTAAAGGACACATACCGACAAAAGAGTGCTTAAAATCAAAATCAGGGCAAAATAGGGAAGAGAATTCATCAGCACTATGCGCAAGGAGGGCATGAAAGCCATGTCATCTACCAGCAGAATCAGATTAATACCGGTCTGATCAGACTGACAGAAATAATAATGCTGATTTTCTGAATATACGGTATTTTTGCCCTCTTTTATATAGCCTGGTATCATCTCAATGAATCCTTCGGGCACCCTGTCATAATCCAGCATTCCTGGAAAGAGAGGATGAAAGTCATTGTCATAGGCCAGGAGATGGCTGTAGGATGTCTGGGCGGCTTCCAATGCATTATAAAGGATAGAGGATTTCATCTTCATAAACAGCGTTCCCAGTCCCTTTTTTCCATTTAGGGGAAAGTCCCTCACCATATAGACTCTGCCATTATAAATCTCAATGGAGGTGGTGCGCCCGCTTTTAAGCAGAACCGTGGAGGGGCGGGAGGCAAAGTGCCTGTCCACCAGATCCCTTTCACGGAAAAAGTCCAGAGAGCACTTCTCATAGGTAGAAGTAAGAACCTGATTGGTTTCTCTTATGTAGAGATATATTTCTTCCATTCCTTCCGTTTCCTGACAGTAACCATTTAAAACAGACCATACCTGGTAATTTGCCACAGAGTCTAAAGGCTTCGGAGTCACGACGGAATCCACAATACTGGCATCATATGTAATATGAGTCAGTGAGTTATGGAATCCGGAAAACAAAGTGTCCAGTGTCTTTATGGATACCTCCAGGGTATTGTTGTAAATCAGGTTATTATTTTTAAAAAAGGTGGCCGTAGTCTGATGGTTGACTACCATGGATACCACTGTCATTAAAATTCCGCTGAAAGCCACCATCACAGTGAAGAGCTGTGTCAGAAGTTTTTTGTTCTGGAATTTACGTAAGATGTCTTTTAAATTATGATTCATGATTTATGGCCCCTCCCTGAAGAAAAATTATATAAATGTTACAAAAATAAGTATATAAGATTTGAAGATTGATAACAAGTGCTGAAAGAAGTGATTCTTTTGATAAATTTTGTTCTATTAACAAATATTATCTTTTCAGGGCAAATAATGGAAATTAGTTGAAGAATGGGATATTTACAGCCTGCATACCGGTGGGCTATACTCAGGATACAAAAAACGAGCTCGGTTTGATGTGAATTTTTATGGAGAAAGGGAAAGAACATTATGCAAAAAAGAATTATTTGCTGTCTGCTGGCGGCTGCCCTGGGGGTAGGCACGCTGTCGGGCTGCGGGGGCAGTGCTAATAGCAGTACCCCAGAGACGAAAGCGGCAGGCGGTGCAGAAAACTCTGCCGGTAAAAAAGAAGGCGGAGAAAATGTTGTAACGTTTTCTATGTCTGAGGATGTTTATACATGGGATCCCATGGGACAGCCGGTTGTTCCGTTTTACAGTATTCAGCTTTTGATTTACGATATGCTGGTGCGCACGGACCACGCAGGTAATTATGAACCAGGTCTCGCCACAGAATGGAGCGTATCCGATGATGGTCTGGACTGGACCTTCAAATTAAGACAGGGCGTTAAATTCCATAATGGAGAAGATTTTAATGCAGATTGTGTTAAGGCAACTCTGGAAAGAGGTGCGTTTAACAATACCTTAAATATGAACTTCCTCTGGTCTGATATTGAATCCGTGGAAGCAGCAGACGAATATACAGCTGTTGTACACTGTAAGAAGCCAATCGGAGATATGCTCAACCAGCTTACCTATATGCCCATGCTTCCGGCAAAGGCTCTGGCAGAGCAGGGAGAGGATATGTTTAAGACAAGCCCTGGTACAGGTCCATGGAAATTTGTCAGCTGGGACCCGGGTAATGAAGCGGTATTCGTAAGAAACGATGATTACTGGGATTGGGGTGATCAGAAATCCAATGTGGATAAGATCATTTACAAGCCAATCTCTGAGGATACCACCCGTGTATCCAGCATGAGAACCGGTGAATTTGATTTGATTTCCAATATTCCTCCGGATCAGGTGGATGTACTTTCCGGAACAGATGGAGTCACAGTGGATTCCAAGCCTGGTACAACCATCAGCTGGATGGCTCTTCAGTGCGGACAGGGAAAACCTTTTGCGGATAAAAATGTGCGTCTCGCCCTGACCCATGCAATAGACCGGAAGCTGATCGTAGAGAGCATTCTTGGTTCCGGATCTCCGGCTTTCTGGCCTGTAATGGAGGGGGTTACAGGATATGATAAGGACCTGGAAAGTAAGTACAATCAGTATGATCCCGAGCTTGCAAAGAAACTTCTGAAAGAAAGCAGCTACAAAGGAGAAGAAATCTACTTTATGGCCATTGACGGAAAAGTGCCGCGTACAAAAGAGGTCCTTCAGGCGGTGATGTCCATGATGACGGAAGCAGGATTTAACGTAAAACTGGAGATCATGGAAGGCGCTACTTTTGTAACCAAGCGCTCTGCCGGAGATTATGATATTGCATTCTCCAATGTATTTTACAACAACGGATCTCCATGGAGACATATGATTACTCACTGGCTGTCCGATTCCTGTAATACCCAGCTTGAGAATCCTGAAATCACTTCTCTGTTAACAGAAGCCAGACAAACCATTGACAGAAGCAAACAGGATGAACTGTTAAAGCAGGCGTTTACACTTATGATGGAGGATGGAGGCCGTATGTGCTACTTCATCAATCTGGATACCATCAATGCTTATTCCAATAAGCTGAGCGGAGTCAAGCTTTACAACGATACCATTATTGACCTTTCAAGAGTCATGAAAAACTAATCTATAACCAGGGGGTAATGAAATGCAGAATTTCATGCAGTTTATGGTAAAAAGACTGCTGTCAGCGGTTATCGTGCTTTTTGGCGTATCCATTGTAGCCTTTGGACTTATGCGTCTCGCCCCGGGCAATCCGGCAGCTCTCATGCTGCCGGATAATGCCACAGTGGAGCAGATCGCAGCCGTAGAAGCCAAAATGGGACTGAATAAACCGCTTATCCAGCAATACTTCATTTATATTGGAGATGTTCTCCACGGAAATCTGGGTACATCTATTTTTTTTAACCGTTCTTGCGGGGAACTGATATTCGGACGTCTTCCGGCTACTGGTTTACTGACCTTTGCTGCAGTAGTTGTGTCCATCTTAGTCAGCTTTCCCATGGGAATTATATCAGGAATCAAGAAGGGGTCAGCAATTGATTTTTTCTCCATGGTATTTGCTCTTTTAGGAATGTCCATGTCCCAGGTATGGCTGGGTCTGCTCTTTATCCTGTTTTTCGGAGTTTTTATGGGATTGCTTCCCACCCAGGGGTACGGTTCCTTCCGGAATCTGATTCTTCCGGCACTAACCCTTGGACTTCCCCTTGCTGCTTTAGTCACAAGAATGCTTCGTTCCGGAATGTATGAGGTTCTGGAAGAGGATTACATCACAGCGACAAAGGCAAGAGGAATCGGTAATTTTAAGATCTATACCAGATATGCTTTAAAAAATGCTCTGCTTCCCACCATTACCATCATCGGAATGCAGATCGGACAGCTTCTTGCAGGGGCCATTATTGTGGAACAGGTATTTGGCTGGCCGGGACTTGGAAGTCTGACTGTAAAAGCCATTAACATGAGGGATTTTCCTCTGATTCAGTCCATCCTGCTTGTAACGGCTTCCCTGTTCGTAATCATCAATATTCTGGTGGATATCATCTATGTGGCTGTTGATCCGCGCATGAGCCTGAATTAGGGAGGAAACAACATGAAAAAAAGTGAATTGCTTCGAAGAATGAAAAAGTCGAAGTTTTTTGTTATCGGGCTGGTCATAGCTGTTTTTGTTACTCTGGCAGCCTTCACTTCACCGCTGTTTGTGGTTCATGATCCCATACAGTCGGATTTACGCAAACGTCTGATTTCACCGGAATTCCTTGGAAATGGAATAAACGGATACATACTGGGCACAGATGCCCTTGGACAGGATATTTTTACAAGGCTGGTTACCGGCTGCCGTATTTCTTTATTAATAGCAGCAGCAGGGGTGCTGATTCCTGCCTTAATCGGAACTGCACTGGGAGCAATTGCAGGATTTTTCGGCGGCACCATCGATAACGTTATCATGCGTATCTGTGATATACAGCTCTCTATTCCCACCATGGTTCTGGCAATTACCGTAATGGCAATTTTCGGCAACAGCGTACCCAATCTTTTGCTGGTTCTTGCCATTGTGGGCTGGACCTCTTACACGAGGGTGGTGCGGGGAAGCGTAATGGGAATCCGCAACAGCGAATTTATCCAGGCATCAAGAGTACTTGGCGCTTCCAATGCCAGGATACTTATAACCCAGGTCCTTCCCTGCGTGCTTACTCCGCTCATTATCTTAATGAGCCAGCAGATCGGATTTGTCATTCTGACTGAGGCTAACTTAAGCTTCCTTGGCATGGGAGTTCCCCTTCCAAATCCGTCGCTGGGCTCCATGATTGCAGATGGCAGAGAGTATATCGCCACTGCCCCCTGGACGGTAGTCGTTCCGGGAGTGACGTTAATGATCATTGTACTGGCATTTAACTTCCTTGGTGACGGAGTACGCGACATTCTGGATCCCAAAAACAAAGATTAAGGCTGGAGGCGACAACATGGCACCATTGTTGGAAATAAAAGATTTGCATGTAGAATATAAAACTGGGCGGGCGACCGCAAAGGCGCTGAATGGAATTAATTTAACCATTGAGCGGGGAGAGGCGCTGGGGCTTGTGGGAGAGACTGGAGCCGGTAAGACAACCATTGCCTTATCCGCCTTAAAGCTTCTTCCCAGAGAAGTGGGCAACATAACCGGTGGTTCCATACTTTTTGATGGAAAATCGGTTCTGGATATGAATAACAAAAGCTTAGAGGAGATGAGAGGAAATAAAATATCCATGATATTCCAGAATCCTCTAAGCTCCTTAAATCCATTATTTACCGTTGGAGAACAGATCTCCATGGTAATCAGAAAGCATGAAAAGCTAAGTAAAAAGGAGGCTGCAAAAAGAGCACAGGAACTTTTAGAACTGGTAGGAATTGCAAAATACCGCTTAGATGATTTTCCTCATCAGTTTTCCGGCGGTATGAGACAGAGAGTAGGAATTGCAGCAGCTCTTGCCTGCAATCCGGAGCTTTTAATTGCCGATGAGCCTACCACAGCTCTTGATGTGACCATTCAGGCACAGATTTTAGAACTGATGAAGGAGCTTCAGAGGAAGCGTTCCAGCTCGCTGTTAATGATCGCCCATAACCTGGGGATTATTGCGGAGCTTTGCCAGAAGGTTGCGGTCATTTATGCAGGAACCATCATTGAATATGGCACTGTGGAAGAAGTCTTTACAAACCCAAGGCATTGGTATACAAAAGGGCTTTTGGGTGCCATTCCAAACTTAAGCGGTCCGAGAAACCGTCTGGCTTTCATTCCGGGAAATGTGGCCAATGCCTGTTTACTGCCTTCCGGCTGTAAATTCCATCCCCGCTGTACATCCTGTACAGACCGCTGCAGGAAGGAAGTGCCGCCGCTGCAGGAATATGGTACGGGTCATCTGGTGGCCTGCTTTGAAAGGGAGGAAGCAAATTAATGGAGAAGCAGAATCTTCCGGTCATTGAAGTCCGGAATTTAAAGAAGCATTTTAAAGTAAAAAACAAAGGAATCCTTCATGCGGTTGACGGTATCAGCTTTTCTGTCATGCCAGGAGAAACTCTGGGACTGGTTGGGGAATCCGGCTGCGGAAAATCCACAGTGGGAAATGTAATCATGAGGCTTCATAAAGCAACAGACGGAGAGGTCCTTTATAAGGGAAGCAGTGTTCTGGACTCCAAGGGCAATGAAAGCATGGATTTCAGAAAGAAAATCCAGATTATTTTCCAGGATCCCTATTCCTCTTTAAACCCCAAAAAAACCATACAAAGCATAATGGAGGAGTCCTACCGGATCCATAACCTCTGTTCAGGAAATGAACGGCGGGAGCGGATTGAAGAAATCATTGAGCTTTGCGGACTGGAAAAATACGTACTGGATAAATATCCTCATGAGCTGGATGGCGGAAAGCGTCAGCTGGTTGGGATCGCCAGAGCATTATCCTTAGGACCGGAATTTATCGTCTGTGATGAACCGGTTTCCTCTCTGGATGTGTCTATTCAGGCCACAATCATTAATCTTCTGATGGATCTGCAGAAAAAAATGAATTTATCCTTCCTGTTTATTTCTCATGATTTAAGCGTGGTAAGGCATATCTCCCAGAAAGTGGCGGTGATGTATTTAGGGCAGATCATAGAGATGGCGCAGACAGACGAGATATTTGCCAATGCGCGTCACCCCTATACCATCGCCTTACTGTCAGCAGTTCCCAAAATTAATTTTAAGGAGAAAACAAGCAGGATTGTACTGACCGGAGATGTGCCAAGTCCTATTAATCCGGGAGAAGGCTGCAGATTTGCACCCAGGTGCTTTTTATGCAGAGATATCTGTAAAACCCAGAAGCCGGATTTAAAAGAAGTGGAACCGGGCCATTTTGCAGCCTGCCATTTTTATGAAGAATCAAGGGAAAAAGCAAGAGAGATGGAAGCAGGGAGGACATGATGGATACAAAAATCAGTGACATTCAGGTAATACTTACGGCACCGGAAGGAATTAATCTGGTGGTTGTAAAGGTGATAACCAACCAGCCGGGACTGTACGGGCTTGGCTGTGCGACATTTGCCTACCGCCATCTGGCAGTAAAGACGGTAGTGGAGGAATATTTAAAGCCCCTTCTCACAGGCAGAGAGGTGGACCGGATTGAAGATATCTGGCAGCTCATGCACCAGAACGGATATTGGAGAAACGGGCCAATTGAGAATAATGCGATTTCCGGAGTGGATATGGCATTGTGGGATATTAAAGGAAAGATGGCAGGCATGCCCGTATACCAGCTGTTTGGCGGAAAATGCAGGGAGGGAATTCCGGTTTACCGCCATGCAGACGGAAGGGATGCTGAGGAAGTCTGTGATAATATCCTGCGTTTTAAGGAAATGGGTATAACCAATATCCGGTGCCAGTGCGGCGGTTATGGCGGAGACAGCTATGGGACCGTTCCGTCTACAGCTCCAAAGGGCGCATTAAGCGGTGTGTATCTTGATTCCAGGGAATATATCCAGAATACGGTCAAACTTTTTGAGAACATCAGGAACCGGATCGGATATGACATGAATCTGGTTCACGATGTTCATGAACGGATCGCTCCGGTAGATTCCATCAAGCTGGCAAGAGCACTGGAACCTTATGACTTATTTTTCCTTGAGGATCCGGTTCCCATTGAACAGCTTCCCTGGCTTAGAAATTTGCGGCAGCAGACAAGTATTCCCATTGCAGAGGGAGAACTGTTTAATCATGCTGTGGAATGGAAGCAGATTATTGCGGAACACCTTATTGACTTTATCCGGGTTCATTTAAGTCAGATCGGTGGCATCACTCCGGCCAGAAAGCTTCAGATTTTTGCAGAGCAGTATGGGGTAAGAACGGCATGGCACGGACCTGGAGACATGTCACCCATTGCCCATGCAGCCAATATTCATTTAGACCTTTCCTCACCGAATTTCGGTGTACAGGAGTGGTCGGGAATCGAACCGCCTAATTTTGTCATCCAGGATTTAAAAGGTCCAAGAGGAGCGCTGTTAGAGGTATTCCCCGGACTTCCGGAATTTAGTGACGGTTATGTGTATGCCAATGACAAGCCAGGGCTTGGAGTTGATATCAATGAAAAAGAAGCCGCAAAATATCCATGCGAAAGTACCGTTGTCACCTGGACTCAGACCAGGCGCAGGGATGGAGCGCTTCAGACCCCTTAATTAATCGTAGAAGAAACAAGGAGGAAATAACAATGAAGTCTTGTGTAATTACCAGTCCGTTTCATTATGAGATACGTGAAATTCCCATACCGGAACCGAAAGATAATGAAGTGTTAATTCAGATGAAATCAGCCGGTGTATGCGGCAGCGATTTACATATCTACAGAGGTGAGAATCCCTGCTCCACCTATCCTCTGGTGCCTGGTCATGAAAATGCCGGAATTGTGGCAAAAACAGGTAAAAATGTTACAAATGTCAAAGTTGGAGACCACGTAGTAGTAGACTTAATTATCACCTGCGGCGAATGCTATCAGTGCACCCATGGAAGAGAAGAAGTGTGCGAGCATGTGCTGGTGAGAGGAAGCGGTACTGACGGAGGGTGGAGAGAATATTTTACAGCACCCGAAGATGATGTATATAAAATAGAAGATTCCATTCCATGGAAAGACGCTGCCTTAATCGAGCCAATTGCCATTGGGGCCCACTGCACAAAACGGGGCAGAATTCAGCCTGATGATACGGTATTTATCCTAGGAACAGGAACCATTGGAACCATTATTCTTCAGGCATGCAAGGTGATCGGCGCAAAGGTGGTCTGCTGTGATATTGACAACGAGTCTTTAAAACGGGCAAAATCCTTTGGAGCAGATGAAACCATTAACAGCAAAACAGAAAACATTGCCGAAAGAATATCTCAGATTACCGGCGGACACGGCTGTACGGCTGCATTTGATTCCGCCTGCTTCCCGGGAAGTCTCACGCTCCTCTTACAGCCGGGAATCGTATGCAACGCAGGCAGAGTGATCCCCATGGGATTTTCAGATAAACCGGAAAGTTTCAGTCAGGCGGATATTAACAAGCGGGAACTTGATATTATAGGAAGCAGAATGAGCGCCTATCAGTTTCAGCCTGTAGCAAAGAACATGGCTGAGGCGAAATACCAGTTAGAAGGTCTTGCCACAACCTTTGTAAAATTCAGTGAAATTGAAAAGGTATTTAAGAATATGGAAAATCCGGATCCGGCAGTAAAAAAGACCGTAATATTATTTGATTAGCAGGGAGGAACAGACATGATATCAAACAAATTTGATGTAACAGGAAAGCATTGTATTGTAACTGGAGGTGCTCAGGGGTTATCCAGAGGAATGGCAGAGGGTCTTTTGGAAGCCGGCTGTAAAGTAGTGCTGATTGATGTACAGGAAGAAAAACTGAGACAGGTAGTAAAGGAATATCAGGATAAAGGCTATGAAGCCTACGGCGTAGCGGGGAATCTGGCAGACCGCGAGGATATAAAACGGATCTTTGATGAGTCCATGGATCTTTTAGAAGGAAAGCTTGATGTGCTGATTCCGGCAGCCGGAATTCAAAGAAGACATCTGCCTGAGGAATTCCCCATGGAAGAGTGGGATCTGGTCGTGGATATTAATTTAAACCACGTATTTATCATGATTCAGAAAGCGTTAAAGGTTATGCTTGCCCAGTCAACAGGAGGTAAGATCATCACCATCGGTTCCATGGTAACATGGTTTGGTGGCACCACCGTACCTGCTTATACCGCCACAAAAGGCGCAGTTTCTCAGCTGACCAAGAGTCTTGCCGTTGACTGTGCGGGACGGGGAATCAACATCAACTGCATCTGCCCCGGCTATATGGATACTGAGATGTGTGCAAATATGACTCAGTCCAGAAAAGATGAATGCACCGTAAGAATACCAGCCGGCAGATGGGGAACACCGGAAGATTTAAAGGGACCCGTACTCTTCCTTGCATCTTCCGCTTCCGATTATTTAAACGGAACTGCCATTCCGGTAGATGGCGGATATCTTGTAAAATAGAGTAAGTCCATAATAAAGAGGAAGCTGCAGACCATTACTGGCTGGAGCTTCCTCTTTAGAATATATATATAAAATCCCTGGATTCAGGAATGCAATATTGACAAATTTTAATCACATTTTTTAGGTTGAGCCGGCAAAGAAGCTTTTCAGAGCAACTCTGCCGACTTAGAAAACATATGTAGAAAGCGCTCTGGCCACTTTGTGGGATCTTTCATGTTTATGATAGTATCATACATGGTAAATGTGAAGGAATTTTGACCAGGATCTAAAAATAGTATGAAAACAATGAAGAAATTATGACAGAAATTGGTACAGTAACAAAATCCTCTCTGCAGATACTATCATATAGTAGAAAAATTCCCATTAAGCAAAAACAGTATTGCCTGGCAGTTCAAAATATGGTATTTATATAGTTGTTAGTTAAAACTAACCAATGCGCCGTACTAAACAGGCGGTTTACAGTTTTTAAATGATAAGTGGGAAACAAATTTCAAGATGGAGGTATGGATATGTTACTGGAAAAGCGCTTAATTGAACATTGTTCCCCAACCCTGGCTTCTTTAAAAACCGCAAATCTGTTCAATCATTCCTTTACAACGGAAGAGGAACTGAACCACCAGCTGGAATATTTAAACCTGCAGCTGGGAGAAAAAGGAATATCCCTGATTGAATTATACAGACGCGGAAATAAGGCTCTGATTTATGTATATAGAAAGTCCTATTTAATGAAGGATTTAAACCGGCCGGGAGTAAGCAGATTTTTAAAAAATTACGGATATGAAACGATGGATGTGGACCTTGCCCTTGCCAGATTAAAAATCCGTCTGAAAGAGGAGGAAGGTTTCCCTCATGAAATCGGGTTATTTCTTGGATATCCACTTGGAGACGTAATTGGATTTATCCGCAATTCAGGAAAAAACTGTAAGTGCTTAGGCTGCTGGAAAGTTTATTGCAATGAATGTGAAGCGGTGAAAACCTTTGCCAGATATCAAAAATGCAGGACCATATATTCGCGGCTCTGGAGAAATGGAAGGACGGTCTGGCAGCTTACAGTAGCTGCTTAAGCAAATAAAAGGAAAGAAAGAGGTAGGATAAGATGAGTAAAGTCGCAGTTGTATATTGGAGCGGAACCGGTAATACGGAAGCTATGGCAAATAAGGTGCTGGAAGGTGCTAAGGCAGCCGGTGCAGATGCAGCTTTGTTTACAGCTTCTGATTTTAGTGCAGATCAGATGGATGAATACGATGCTGTTTCTTTTGGCTGCCCTTCCATGGGAAGTGAAGAATTAGAAGATGGCGAATTTGAGCCGATGTTTAAGAGCTGTGAATCGAAACTGAATGGAAAGAAGATCGCTTTATTTGGCTCTTATGGCTGGGGAGACGGTGAATGGATGCGCAATTGGGAAGATTCTGTGAAATCCCTGGGTGCAGTACTGGTGCATGACAGCGTGATCTGTAATAATGAGCCTGATGAGGACGGGGCTGCCCAGTGTATTGAACTTGGAAAGGCTCTTGCATAATCAATGAAAACATGGGTATGAGACGTTTAAAAATGTCCTGCCCATGTTTTTTTGAGAAAATTATAGTTTAAAATAAAAAAGCAGAGTTTTCTAATCGAAAACTCTGCTTTTTTACTATGACCTATCCGGGAATCGAACCCGGGTTTCCGCCGTGAGAGGGCGGCGTCTTGACCGCTTGACCAATAGGCCGTTGCCTGTCATCTCTGACAGCTCCATTATAATATCACAGGTATCCCCGTTTGTCTACTATTTTTTTGTAAAAATAAAAAAATTGTCAAAAGCAGATTTTTTATGATATACTTTGCAATAGAAAAAAGGAGGCTTAAGGTGACGTATGGAACGGAAAAATCGGGAAGTACAGTTTGATTATCTGCGGGTAATTGCAGTTATTGCAATTATTATGGTGCATTCCATTCCGGCTGAAGCAGCCAATGACAAACAGTGGTTTTTTTCTGCTGCTTTCATGCCTGTGCTTTTGTCCTTTGTAGGTATCTATTTTATGCTCAGCGGTTTGTTTATCCTTGATCATGGCACAGAGAACATTCTGGCATTTTATAAAAACAGGTTTCGCACCATTGTCGTACCATTTGGTTTCTATACCGGGATTTATTACTTCTATTATAACGTATATCTGGGGCAGGAAAAACTCACTGCCTTTGAACATATGAAAGCCTGGTTTTTGGGATGGCTGACGGAAACCACACCTATGGCTCCCCATATGTGGTTTATGTATGTGATTCTTGCGTTATATATATGCGCACCATTTTTGGCACGTATGCTCCGTGCCATGAATGACCATGAGCTAAAGATTTTTCTGGCCGTGATGCTGATTATTCAAAGCCTTTTTGTCTATCTGGGTCCGTTTGGGCTTTTCGCGGAAGAGTCTTTTCAGTACATGATATTTAAAGGCTGGCTGATATACTTTGTGCTGGGGTATTCCTTAAAGCGATTATATCATAACAGCAGCTATCTGCCTTTTGCAGCAGCAGGTCTTGCAGGATTTGCGCTGACGATGTTTCAGAAGTGTTTTACGCCTTCCTATACGCCGGGAATTCATGATCTGGCTCTTACTGTGATAGCCATGGCTTCATCCATCTTTCTGTTTTTTGAGTTTTATGGAAACGTATCATTTCCATTCATAACAAAAGCATGCGGATTTATCAGCAGACACAGTTACTCCGTGTATTTAATCCATTATCTGGTATTGGGACAATTCTCCGCTGTAATGATAGAAAAAACCTGGATCAGACATTTTTATATTCCTAAAATCCTATGCCTGACAGCGCTGACATTTTTCATTTCTCTGTTCGTGGCCTGGTTACTGGATGAAACGGTTCTGAAACTGTTAAAAAGGATTCCAAAACTGAGATGGAAACGGGAAAATGACAGATAAAGGAGAAAAATAATGGCAAAGAAAAGCAGTTGTGAATATTGTATGTATTATCAATACAATGAAGACTATGAATATTACGAGTGTGCAATAAATTTAGACGAGGATGAAATGATGCGTTTTCTAAGTGATTCCCATCAAAGCTGTCCTCACTTTAAATATGGTGACGATTATTCTGTAGTGAAGAAGCAGATGTAAAAAATAAATACCCCTTAAAAAGGGAGGAGCCGGTATCCCTTACGAGGAATACCGGCAATTATGAAAAAAATTCTTATCTCAAAGTATGTTGGCAACATCTTTTTCTGATGATTTCAGTATATCGGTAAAATATGAAGAGAGTTTGTCCGGCTTGTAACAATATTGTGACCAGAATGTGAACAATAAAAGGAAAACGGCAGTCTGTAGAGGACCGCCGCTTTTTGTGTCTGAATAAAATCAGGATTCCTGAAAATGATAATTGTCCAGCAGCTGGTTTTTCATGTTCCAGAGCGGCTTTGATAAGTCAACGTGGACCTCATGAGGATTTACCAGACGCCTGGATTCATCCCAGAGCGTATCAAGCTCTTTTTTACAATAAGCCTTGATATCCATAACGGCAGGAGACTCGTAGACACATTTTCCACCCTGGAATACAGGAATCAGTAAATCCCTCATGGTATAAGTATTTGGGGCAAGGTGTGTTTTTTTCCAGGTCTCAATGGGATCAAAGAGAAGCAGAGAGTGGTTTTCATCATATACTTCGCCCTCCAGACAGATTAAATCAGCAATAATCTTGCCGGTCTCTCTGCTGTAAATACGTTTGATGGCTTTATTGCCCGGATTAGTAATCTTTTCAGCATTTTCTGAAAGCTTTATTTTCGGATTAAACTCTCCGGTTTTACGATCCAGTACAGCTGCCAGTTTATAGACTCCTCCAAAAGAAGGACAATCCTTGGAAGTAATTAAATTTGTCCCCACTCCCCAGGAGTTGATGGCTGCTCCCTGGATTTTTAAGCTGTTGATCAGGGTTTCGTCAAGGTCGTTGGAGGCAGAAATAATGGCATCAGGAAAACCTGCTTCCGTAAGCATTTTCTTGGCTTTTTTAGAAAGATAGGCAAGGTCTCCGCTGTCTAACCGGATTCCGTAGCTGGTCAGAGGAATATTCGCTTCTTTCATCTCTTTGAATACTTTAATGGCATTTGGAACACCGGATTTAAGCGTATCATACGTATCCACTAGCAGAATGCATGCTTTTGGATATAGCTTCGCATAGCTGCGGAATGCAGTCAGTTCATCAGGAAAGCTCATAATCCAGCTGTGGGCATGTGTACCCTTAACCGGAACGTTAAACATCTTTCCTGCGAGGACATTGGAAGTTCCCACACAGCCTCCGATCATGGCGGCACGGGCACCATAGATTCCCGCATCAGGACCCTGAGCGCGGCGCAGACCGAACTCCATAACCCCGTCACCTTCAGCGGCATACACCACACGGGCAGTCTTTGTAGCAATTAAGCTTTGATGGTTAATGATAGTGAGAAGTGCCGTCTCGACTAACTGTGCTTCCATAATGGGAGCGATGACTTTTACCAGGGGTTCCCGGGGAAATATGACGGTTCCTTCCGGTATGGCATAGATATCGCCTGAAAATCTAAAATGAAGCAGATATTCTAAAAAGTCTTCCTCAAACAGTCCGGTAGATCTTAAGTAGTCCACATCCTCACTGTTAAATTCCAGTTCTTTAATATATTCAATTACCTGTTCCAGACCAGCGCAGATTGCGTAACCGTTTCCGCCGGGATTACTGCGGTAAAAAGCATCGAAGATTACGGTCTCGTTGGCATCTTTCTCTTTGAAGTAACCCTGCATCATGGTTAACTCATAGAGATCTGTTAATAAAGTTAAATTGCGCTGGCTCATAGTTTTTCTCCTTTTTACAAATCCTTTTCGCACATTATACCATATGTTTACAAAAATACAATTACATTGACAAAAAAATAACAATATCGACAAAATAAGAATAAACAATTAAAATGTTTTAAAAAACATAATTATCAGAATAAACATATACAATTTAATAATTGAAAAATAAATAATAAATATTATCTAAAATATATTGCAAAATTCAGCGTTATGTTTTATAATAATATCATCTACAAAAGATATTCAGTTACACCTGATTTTTAAAAATAATTCATAAGAAAGAGCCAAAGGAGGTCGATTCCACCAAAAACAGTTGGTTCGCCTGTTGACTGACAAAGCGCTCAGGCAAAAGATAAGACGTTTTCCCACATTATAATCAGCCAGACGATTCCAGCAGATTCACTGACGTGGAACATGGCAGAACGATCCGGCAATTCATTGATGTGCCTATGATTGGTCAGGACAATATTAAGAATTATTCGCTGGTTCTTTCCAGTGATTGAAACCCAATGGTTCCATGACAGCATAGAAGAATGAAAATAAGATGCAGAATAATTGATATTGCACAAGGGATCAGCAAGGGAAGCGAAAACAAGTTCATATAGAGAATCATCCAGAAAAGCATCACCAAAAATCTAAAGAGAGGTATCAAGTAACGAATGGATGAAAACGTGTAGAGCGGGTATCGAATTGAGGAAAGGATTCGGTACCCGCTCTGTTTTTGCTTTATAGAAGTTACGATTTAAAGGTGAATGTGCAAATATTAGTACTCAGTATGTACAATTTTGGCAGTTGGGTTGTAATACACATAAAAAGGATATAGAATGAAAGCGTTTTAGAGAGGAGGGTATTAATGCTTTTTATCGCCATTTGTGATGATAATAAAAAAGATTCTGCCAGAATTGCGAAATTTGTTAAAAGTTACATGAAATCAGGATCTATTCCATTTCAGATCAATATTTTTAAGTCAGGAGAAGAGTTACTCCGTTTTGAGAGAAAGTTTGATTTGATATTTCTTGATATTGCCTTAACCGGAATCAATGGAATTCAGGTTGGTAAGACGATATGGGAGATGAACAGAAATGTCAAAGTCATCTATACGACCAGTTACAAACAATTTTGCAGACAAGCCGTCAATTATGTTCATGCATTTGCTTTTTTGGAAAAACCTGTTACAAAAAACAATGTGGAACGTCAGCTTCAGGAAATTATACAATATATTCAGGAAGAACATGGCAAAATAGAGGTTGTAAATTTTGAGATTATAGAAGTCACAGAAGCAGGAGAATTGGAAAGCAGAATAAAAAGTTTTGAAGTAAATGATATTTTTTACTTCGAATATATAAATAGAAAAATAAAAATTAAACTTTTAAATGAAGAATATTTTTTTATAGATAAAATGAAAAATCTGGCAGAAAGGATGCAAAAGTATAATTTTGAAGCCTGCCATCAAAGTGTTCTGGTGAATTTAAGACATATAAAAAATATAAAAGGTTACGAAGTTTTGTTAAATAATAATGATAAGCTTCCTGTCTCCCAGAAAAAATCAGCGGATTTCAGGAAAAAACTGAATAAATTCATACAGAGTAATGTATAGGAGAAAAAATGGAAAATTATATGATTCTTACATTCGGAACCTTCATTTCATGTATGATTAATATCATTATTCTATTTCAATTTATAGAAGAAAGAAATGAACCGAAATTTAATAACCGCTTTTTTTACAAGTTAATGAAAACAGCCGCATTTCTTATGGTTGTAATGGTAAATGGATTGGGGCAGCCAGTTCTTAATATAGTGATCTGGATTGTACTGTTTAGTTTAATAAATAATATTTTATATCGAAATAACAATAAAAAATTAATATACCGGTTGTTTGAAATACCGGTTTTGATCTTAATATTATCTGTCTGCGAAACTGTGGGCGTGGAAATGCTGGAATACATACTTCTGAAATTTCAGATTCACAACATTCAGCCAATTATGATAAAAAGTATGGAAATTACTTTTTCAAAGTTAGTTGTTCTTATTTTTTATTATCTGGTCATTACGAGACTCTGGCGGGAGGATTTCACCGTAAAGTACACAATTAACCAATGCTTAATACAAATAATAATTATATTGTTCAGTATGGCCAATTTAGCCGTAATTATTGTGATAATACCGAAAATAACAAGTAAAACAGAACATATACTGATACTCATAAATATAGGGTGTATCTTATTTGCAGATCTGTATTTTTTATATCTGGCAAGATTTGTAGAAGAAAACAACCAGTTAAAAGTGAAATTAAAATTACTGGAGCAGCAGTCTTTGCTGCAGTATGAGTTTTATGATGAGCAGAAAGAAAAGTATAATGAGTCAATTAAAATACTGCATGATGTATATAAGCATCTGAATATGATCGAGGTGATGTATCAGGCAAATGAGCATAAAACAGCACTTACTTACGCAAAGGAAATAGGAAAAATGCTGATTCCGCTGTCTTTGGAGGAATATACCAATAATCCTATTTTAAATGTCATATTAAATGATAAGAAGAGAATAGCCATTTACCATAAAATAGAATTCAATCTGGAAATAGGTATTGTCGATCTTTCCTTTATGGAGCCAATTGAAGTGACAACAATATTTGGAAATCTGCTGGATAACGCCATTGATGCATGCGATCTGGTACCCAGGGACAGATTTATTAAAATGAAACTTGATAAGTATCATGATTTTACAGTTATAAATATTTCCAACAGCACTGCTCCCATAGAAAAGTGGCATCATGGCAAGCCGGTATCAAAGAAAGGCAAAAATCATGGAATTGGTCTTTTGAATGTGGAAAATGTAATTAAAAAGTATAATGGAAGTATGGTATTGGAAGAAGAAAACAGGATATTTTCCTGTAAAATAATTTTCAATTAAATTTTATCATCTGATGAAAAGAAAGCACCCTGACTGGTTTATAAAAATCAATTGGGAGTGCTTTCTTTTCGTGTTTCATTATTGAAACACTCAAAATTTTGTAGATTATACATAAAAACTGTAAGTTGTGCGACTTTTGTTGAAAATCAGAAGAAGAAGTAGGAGAATGTGGCTGTAAACAAGAAATGAGAACAGAAAGGAGCAAATAATATGAAAAAAATAGCTTTAGTAAGCCCCGTAAGAACTGCTGTCGGTTCCTTTAACGGTACTCTTTCAACCTTAAGTGCTTCGGAATTGGGAACAGCCGTCACTCAGTCCTGTCTTGAGCAAAGTAAATTAGACAGCTCTCTTATTGATGCGGTATATCTGGGTAATGTGCTTCAGGCAGGAATTGGACAAAACCCTGCCAGACAGGCTGCATTAAACGCGGGTATTCCGGTTGAGATACCTGCATCTACCGTGAACACAGTCTGCGGCTCCGGACTTCATACGGTTGCGCTGGCTTACGATTCTATTCTGGCGGAACAAAACAGCATCATTTTAGCTGGTGGAATGGAGAGTATGTCAAATGCACCTTATCTTCTGAAGAAAGCAAGAAATGGTTACCGAATGGGAAATGGAGAGCTGGTGGACAGTCTGGTTACGGATGCTCTCACCTGTGCCATGAATCATTATCATATGGGAATTACGGCAGAAAATATAGCAGAAAAATACAGGGTGACCAGGAAAGAGCAGGATGAGTTTTCCTATAACAGCCATATGAAGGCAGCAGAAGCAAAAAAAGCAAAGATTTTTGATAATCAGATTGTCCCGGTAACGGTCAAAAAGAAGAAGGAAGAAATCTGTTTCTCAGAAGATGAACATATCAAAGCAGATACCACAATGGAAAAGCTTTCCGGGTTAAGAACTGTATTTAAAACAGACGGAACAGTCACTGCCGGAAATGCTTCCCCGATCAGTGATGGTGCGGCAGCAGTGCTTGTGGTCTCAGAAGATAAATGCAGAGAGTATGATTTAAAACCAATGGCTTATATAAAAGGTTATTCGCTGGTGGGCGTTGATCCTGCATACATGGGAATTGGACCGGTGAAGGCAGTTTCCACACTTTTGGAAAAACAGGGATTAACCATTCATGATATCGATTTACTGGAGTTAAATGAAGCATTTGCGGCACAGTCCGTGGCAGTAACAAAGGAGCTTGGTGTTGACAAATCAAAGGTGAATGTGAACGGCGGGGCAATTGCCATCGGACACCCTCTTGGAGCAAGCGGTGCCCGGATACTGGTTACCCTGGTCCATGAGATGGTGCGCAGATCCGCCCATTTGGGTGTGGCATCGTTATGCATCGGCGGAGGTATGGGAATTGCCATGCTGGTTGAGAATGCTTACTTATAAACAATTTTTACATAGAAAGGAAGATGTTCATGAAATCAGAAACGATTATTTCCCTGCAGTCCATGCCTGCAGCAAGCGCCAGTTATGGACGCCCTCCGTGCCGTTTTATAAACAGGCAATATTTTACAGTCAGCTATGAATCAGACCCGGATCTGATTAAAGCGGCCGTGCCGGAACCATTGGAACCAGATGGCAGCAATCTTGTTTTATACGAATGGATCCAGATGCCTGATTCCTCAGGTCTGGGAGCCTATGAAGAAAGCGGGATTGTAATTCCCTGTACGTTCCATGGGGAAGCCTGTAATTTTACCGCACAAATGTATTTAAATAACGGTCCTGCCATTCTTGCAGGACGTGAAATCTGGGGATTTCCAAAGAAGTGGGGACAGCCCTGTCTCAGGGTTGAAGATACTGAGACATTAACCGGCACCTTAATTTATAATAACATCCTTGTGGCAATGGGAACCATGCCTTTTAAATATAATGTTCTTGATAAAAAGGCAGTTGCACAGAATCTGGGAAAAATGCAGGTTAATTTAAAACTGATTCCGGATGCAGACGGCAGTCCGAAGATTGCCCAGCTGGTGGCTTACAATCTGGAGGACATTCTGGTAAAAGAGGCATGGTCCGGGCCTGCAAGACTTCATCTGGTTCCCCATGTCAATGCCCCTGTGGCAGATTTACCCGTTAGAGCCTGCATGGGCGGAACTCATATCATTTCAGATTTAACCTTACCGTATGGACGCGTGATCCACGACTACCTGAGTGAATAAGAAAGGAGGCTATCTTATATGAACAAATTAATATCAGCCGGGGAAGCGGTGAAAAAAGTAAAAGATGGGGATACAATTATGATTGGGGGATTTCTTGCGGGAGGCCATCCTGAAAAACTGGTAAATGCACTTTTAAATACCAGTACGGCCAGTGACCTTGCCATTATATCCAATGATACAGGAACAAAGGAGCTTTCTATCTATCAACTGATAAAGAGCGGAAGAGTAAAGCGGATTTTTGCCTCCTACATCGGTTCCAATCCGGAAACCGGAAGGCTTCTCATGACGGGAGAAGCAAAGGTCCAGCTGTTTCCACAGGGCACTCTTGCCGAAAAAATACGTGCAGGCGGCGCCGGTCTGGGAGGGGTTTTAACGCCGGTTGGCTTAGGTACCGTTGTTGAGGAAGGAAAGAGAAAAATAGAGATCGGCGAGAAGAATTATCTGCTTGAAATGCCGCTCAAGGCAAATGTGGCATTTATTAAAGCCCAAAAAGCGGATGAAACAGGAAATCTGATCATTAACGGCTCCTCCCGCAACTTTAATGTGGTGATGGCTACCGCCGCGGATTATGTCGTAGCAGAGGTGGATGAATACGTAAAGGCTGGGGAAATTGATCCCAATGACGTGACGGTTCCCGGAATTTTTATTGATAAAATTGTAAAGGTGGGCCATTAAGTATGAATAAGAGAGAATCCATTGTAAGAAGAATTGCGAAGGAACTAAAAGACGGGGATGTTGTAAATCTTGGAGTCGGTATGCCTACTATGGTTGCAAACTACATTCCGGACAATATACATATTATGCTGCAGGCTGAAAATGGAATTCTGGGAGTAGGACCAAATGCAGATCAGAAGGAGGAAACCCTTGACTGTATTGACGCAGGAGGAAACTACGTCACAACCGTAAAAGGCGCAAGCTATTTTGACAGCTCATTTTCATTCTGCATTATCCGCGGAGGCCACGTAGATGTTACCGTTTTGGGGGCTCTGGAGGTTGATGAGAAAGGTGACGTGGCCAACTGGATGATTCCGGGCAAAAAGGTACCTGGAATGGGAGGCGCCATGGACCTGGTGGTTGGAGCGAAAAAGGTGATTTTAGCCATGGAACATGTAAACAAAGACGGGGCTCCGAAAATACTGAAAAAATGTAAGCTTCCGCTGACTGCAGTGAATGTGGTGAAGACCATTGTCACGGATATGGCAGTGATCGATGTGGTTCCGGACAAGGGTCTGTTGTTAAAGGAAATTGCCCCGGGTCTGACAGTAGAAGATGTCCAGAATGCAACAGAAGCCCATTTAAACGTATCCCCGGATTTAAAGGTGATTCATGTATAAAATCCTGTAACGGTCTAAAAAACCGTATAATACAGAAAAACAAGTCATATAGTAATAAAAATAAAAGAATAGAAAGAAGGTATTCCTATGAGATCCGAATTGAAAAAATTATCATTTAAAATAGCATCAAAGGCCATTTTAAATTCCGCAAAAACAGAGGTTAACAGTTCCTGCTTTTTTATCGGTTACCAGCCTAAACTACCGGACAACGCGAGAAAGTTAAGAAAATTCTAGGATGAAAATCCAGATGATAAGATGGGAAGAAACATTTGTAGAAAAACTGGTATCCAATGAAATGATCAATGCGAAAGAGGCAGATCTATATAAGTTCGGAATAGAGTGTCTGGCTTTAAAAACAGTCCACTGTATTTCCTATTTATGCATTGCTGCCTGCTTTAAAATGGTGCCGGAATTAATCGTCATTGGCTGTATTCTTATACCGCTTAGAAGAAGTGCAGGCGGTTATCATGCGAAGACTAAAATGGGATGTTACATATTTTCCTGTTGCTATATAGCCATAATTCTTTTTATATCAAAAGCTGAAATCGACCAGGTCCTCTGGTGGGGAGCATTCGCTTTATCTGATGCGGTTATATTTTTTAAGAGTCCGGTAGATAATGAAAATAAAAAGCTGGACCGGGAAGAAGTGGTACATTTCAGAAGAAAAGCAAGATATTTGCTGCTTCTGGCCAATGCAGGCTGCCTGGCACTGACTGCGGTGCATTTCTATTATATGGGAAATCTTATCAGATGCGGGGTCCTGGCGGCGGCATTTTTACTGGTACTTTCATAATGCAGGAGGGGCCGTTGCAAAATAAGTGATTCTGTCACTTGTGGAGCAATGGCTCCTTTAAATATAGAAGGAACGCTGATAAAAGGAGCCTGCGGCAGCGGAATACAAAAATAACCTTGACATTTCTTTTTTTGATCCCTATAATTAGTAGACATATAAGGTGTTAACCTCCTTATAATAAGAAGAAAGACTTTGATGGAGACAGTAGAACCATATGAAATCTACAGAGAGCCGGGGAGGGTGGAAACCTGGTGAGAGTATGATGGATTCGAACATCACTCCGGAGTTTCCGGCTGAATACATTTAGTAGGTCAGGACGTAATTTCTGCGTTAAAGAACAGCATATGATAGTATGCGGTATTAGGTGGTATAACGAAGAATGAGAGCAGCCTTCGTCCTGATTACAGGATGGAGGTTTTTTTGATTAAAAATTTAAATGGAGGTTATAAAGATGTACAGAAAAGTCCCTACAGATTTAAATTTTGTGGAGAGAGAAAAAGAGATTGAAAAGTTTTGGGAAGAAAATGACGTGTTTCAGAAGAGCATGGATAACCGGAAGGAAGCAGAAACCTATACCTTCTATGACGGACCGCCTACCGCCAACGGGAAGCCTCACATCGGCCACGTTTTAACCCGCGTTATAAAAGATATGATTCCCAGATACCGTACCATGAAAGGGTATGATGTTCCCCGTAAAGCAGGCTGGGATACCCACGGACTGCCGGTAGAACTGGAAGTTGAAAAGAAGCTGGGACTTGACGGCAAGGAGCAGATTGAGGAATATGGTCTGGAACCATTTATCAAATACTGTAAGGAAAGTGTCTGGCAGTACAAAGGCATGTGGGAAGATTTTTCAAAGACAGTCGGCTTCTGGGCAGACATGGACGATCCCTATGTTACCTATGATAACAATTTTATTGAATCCGAATGGTGGGCATTAAAGCAGATCTGGGAGAAAGGACTTTTATACAAAGGCTTTAAAATCGTACCCTATTGCCCCCGCTGCGGAACTCCTTTATCCAGCCATGAGGTTGCGCAGGGATATAAAGATGTAAAAGAACGTTCCGCCATTGTAAGATTTAAAGTGAAAAATGAAGATGCCTATATTCTTGCATGGACCACAACTCCGTGGACGCTTCCTTCCAACGTAGGACTTTGTGTCAATCCGTCGGAAACCTATGTTAAGGTACAAAGCGGTGTTTATACCTATTATATGGCAGAGGCTCTCTGTGAGAAGGTATTGGGAGAAGAATTTAAGGTTTTGGAGAAGTTTGTGGGTAAAGATCTGGAATTTAAGGAATATGAGCCTCTCTTTGATTTTGTAAAACCAAACAAGAAGGCGTTCTATGTTACCTGCGACAATTACGTTACCTTAACAGACGGTACCGGTGTCGTTCATATTGCCCCTGCTTTCGGTGAAGATGACTCCAAGGTCGGAAGAAAATACGATCTTCCTTTCGTTCAGCTGGTAAACGGCGCAGGAGAGATGACAGAAGAAACCAAATGGGCAGGAACGTTCTGCAAGAAAGCGGATCCGCTGATTTTGACAGATTTGGAAGAGAGAGGACTGTTATTTTCAGCTCCTGTATTTGAACACAGCTACCCTCACTGCTGGAGATGTGATACTCCTCTCATCTACTATGCAAGAGAATCCTGGTTTATTAAGATGACGGCTGTAAAAGATGATTTAATCCGCAACAACAATACCATTAACTGGATTCCTGAGAGCATTGGAAAAGGCCGTTTCGGCGACTGGCTGGAGAATGTTCAGGACTGGGGTGTCAGCAGAAACCGTTACTGGGGAACTCCTTTAAATGTATGGGAATGTGAGTGCGGTCATCAGCATTCCATCGGCAGCATCGAAGAATTAAAGAGTATGTCTGACAACTGTCCGGATGAAATTGAGCTTCACCGTCCATATATCGACGCAGTTACCATTACCTGTCCAAAGTGCGGGAAACAGATGAAGAGAGTACCGGAAGTAATAGACTGCTGGTTCGATTCCGGATCTATGCCATTTGCACAGCATCACTATCCATTCGAAAACAAGGATTTATTTGAGAAGCAGTTCCCGGCAGATTTTATCTCGGAAGCGGTTGATCAGACAAGAGGATGGTTTTACTCCCTTCTTGCCATCTCAACTCTGATTTTTAATCAGGCACCTTATAAGAATGTTATCGTACTTGGTCATGTGCAGGATGAAAACGGACAGAAGATGAGTAAATCCAAGGGCAATGCGGTAGATCCGTTTGAAGCACTGGAGACTTACGGAGCCGATGCCATCCGCTGGTATTTTTATGTGAACAGCGCTCCCTGGCTTCCTAACCGGTTCCATGGAAAAGCGGTCATGGAAGGACAGCGCAAATTCATGGGTACTTTATGGAATACTTATGCATTCTTTGTTCTCTACGGGAATATTGATGAATTTGACCCCACAAAATACGAACTGGATTATGAGAAGCTGCCGGTTATGGATAAATGGCTGTTATCCAAATTAAACACATTAATAAAGCAGGTGGATTCTTATCTTGGCAATTATCAGATTCCGGAATCAGCAAGAGCGCTGCAGGAATTTGTAGATGATATGAGCAACTGGTATGTGCGCAGAAGCAGAGAGCGTTTTTGGGCAAAGGGAATGGAGCAGGATAAGATCAACGCCTATATGACACTTTATACTGCCCTTGTGGATGTGAGCAAGATTGCCGCTCCTCTTATTCCGTTTATGACAGAACAGATTTATCAGAATCTGGTCTGCAGTGTTGATTCCTCTGCACCGGAAAGCATTCATCTGTGCGACTATCCGGTGGCCAGAGAAAACTTCATTGACAAACAGTTAGAAGAAGATATGGATGAAGTTTTAAAAATCGTAGTCATGGGCCGTGCAGCCAGAAATACTGCAAATATCAAGAACCGCCAGCCAATCGGCCAGATGTTTGTAAAAGCTCCTCATGGGCTTCCTGTCTTCTATCAGGAAATCATTGAAGAAGAGCTGAATGTGAAAAAGGTGGTATTTAAAGATGATGTAAGAGACTTCACTTCTTACAGCTTTAAACCTCAGTTAAAGACGGTTGGTCCGAAGTACGGAAAGCAGTTAGGCAGCATTAAAAATGCCCTGGCAGAAATAAACGGCAATGAGGCCATGGATACCCTGAATGAAAAAGGTGCTCTTACCTTTGATTTTGACGGAACAGAAGTGGTGCTTACCAAAGAAGATTTACTCATTGACACAGCGCAGACAGAAGGATATGTATCAGAGGGAGACAACAGCATTACCGTTGTTCTGGATACCAATTTAACTCCGGAGCTTTTAGCAGAAGGATTTGTCCGCGAGCTGATCAGTAAGATTCAGACCATGCGTAAAGAAGCCGGTTTTGAGGTCGTTGACCATATCATTGTATACAGCAAAGACAATGAGAAAATCGAGAGCATTTTAAAGGCTCATGAAAATGACGTTAAGAACGAGGTCCTTGCAGACGATATCATATTAAACAAAGCGGCCGGCTATGTGAAGGAATGGAATATTAACGGCGAGAATGTAACCTTAGGCGTGGAGAAAATCCAGTAAACAGTCAGGAGGTCTTGTGAAATGAGTATGGGATTTGATAAGGAAACCTTTAAAAAGAGTGTCTTGTTTAATATGAAGAACGTGTTTCGTAAGACAGTAGATGAGGCAACGAAAGAGCAGATGTACCAGGCAGTCGCCTATGCAGTAAAGGATGTGATCATTGATGAATGGATCGCAACCCACAAAGAGTACGAGAAGCAGGACGTGAAAACCCTGTATTATTTATCCATGGAGTTTTTAATGGGCCGTGCTCTGGGCAACAGCATCATAAGTTTCATGGCACAGCCGGATGTGAAGGAAGTGTTAGAGGAACTTGGGTTTGACTTAAATGCAATTGAAGACCAGGAGCCGGATCCGGCTCTTGGAAACGGAGGGCTTGGCCGCCTTGCGGCATGCTTTCTCGATTCACTGGCGACACTGGGATATCCGGCTTACGGCTGCGGAATCCGCTATCGTTACGGTATGTTCAAACAGAAGATCGAAAATGGTTACCAGATTGAGATTCCTGATGACTGGCTGAAAAACGGATATCCCTTTGAAATCCGCAGGGCAGAGTATGCCACAGAGGTTAAGTTCGGGGGATACGTAAAGGTGGTTCGTGAGAATGGAAAGGAACGTTTTGTACAGGAGGGTTATCAGTCCGTCCTTGCAGTTCCTTACGACATGCCCATTATAGGATATGGAAATAATGTGGTAAATACCCTGCGCATCTGGGATGCACAGGCCATTAATACCTTCAGTCTGGATTCCTTTGATAAAGGGGACTACCAAAAAGCAGTGGAACAGGAGAACCTGGCAAAAACCATTGTTGAAGTCCTCTATCCCAATGACAACCATTATGCAGGCAAGGAGCTGCGCTTGAAGCAGCAGTACTTCTTTATCTCGGCCAGTGTGCAGAGAGCAGTCTTAAAGTATATGGAAAACCACGATGACATTCATAAATTCTATGAGAAAAACGTATTTCAGTTAAATGATACCCACCCGACGGTGGCTGTTCCGGAGCTGATGCGGATTCTTCTTGATAACTATGGATTAAGCTGGGATGAAGCCTGGGAGATTACCACGAAGACCTGTGCCTATACCAACCACACCATTATGTCAGAGGCTCTGGAAAAATGGCCCATCGAGCTGTTTTCCAGACTCCTGCCAAGAATTTATCAGATTGTGGAAGAGATCAACCGCCGTTTTCAGCAGAAGATCGGTGAGATGTATCCGGGAAATCAGGAAAAGGTGCGCAAAATGGCCATTGTCTATGACGGTCAGGTGCGGATGGCCAATCTTGCCATTGTGGGTGGTTTTTCTGTCAACGGTGTAGCCAGACTTCATACGGAGATCTTAAAGAATCAGGAACTTAAGGATTTCTATGAGATGATGCCGGAGAAATTCAATAACAAGACCAACGGTATTACCCAGAGACGTTTTCTCTTACATGGGAATCCCCTTTTGTCAGAGTGGGTGACGAAGAAAATCGGAAATGAATGGATTACCAATCTGCCTCATATTCACCGACTTGCTGTTTACGCAGATGATCCCAGATGCCAGCAGGAATTTATGGATATCAAATACCAGAACAAGGTCCGTCTGGCGAAATATATGAAGGAACATAACGGCATAGAGGTGGACCCCAGATCCATATTTGATGTACAGGTGAAGCGTCTTCACGAGTATAAACGCCAGCTGATGAATATTCTTCATGTGATGTATCTGTATAATCAGCTGAAGGATAATCCTAATTTAGATATGGTTCCCAGAACATTTATCTTTGGAGCCAAGGCTGCTGCCGGATACCGCCGGGCAAAGCTTACCATCAAGCTGATTAATTCCGTGGCAGAGGTGATCAACCAGGACAGAAGCATCGGCGGAAAAATAAAGGTTGTATTTATTGAAGATTACAAAGTATCCAATGCAGAAATCATTTTTGCTGCGGCGGATGTCAGTGAGCAGATATCCACAGCCAGCAAGGAGGCTTCCGGAACCGGCAACATGAAATTCATGTTAAATGGTGCTTTGACTCTTGGAACCATGGATGGCGCCAATGTGGAGATCGTTGAGGAAGTGGGAGCGGAGAATGCATTTATTTTCGGCATGACTTCTGATGAGGTAATCCGTTACGAGCGGGAAGGCGGATACGATCCTATGGAGATTTTCAACAATAATTATGAAATCCGCAGAGTTTTGATGCAGCTGATCAACGGTTATTATTCGCCCCAGGATCCGGAGCTGTTCCGCGATATCTATAATTCCCTGCTTAATACCATGAGCAGTGACCGGGCCGATACGTATTTTATCTTAAAGGACCTTCCTTCTTATGGGGAAGCCCAGAAGCGGATCGATCAGGCATACAGGGATGAGTCCTGGTGGGCAAAAGCGGCCATTTTAAATGTGGCAAACAGCGGTAAATTTACCTCAGACCGTACCATTCTTGAATATGTCCGGGATATCTGGCATTTAGAAAAGGTAAAAGTAGAACTATAGAATAGATGAACGTTACAGGAAAAGCGTTCCGGAAGTGATTCCGGGGCGCTTTTTCGCATATATTGAACAAGGATTTGAGACAAGAAGAAAGGCGGCGGGAACATGGGAAAGAAGATTTTAATGGCATGCATACTGGCATTTTTATTTCCATATATCATTACTCTGGCGTGGACAGGGAAAGTGGAGGAGAAAAAAGAAATGCCCATGACACCCAGCGGAAAACGTGTGATACTGGACAGAAAGGGCGGGGAGACAGCCATGGATGTTGAGGAGTATCTTCCTGGTGTGGTTGCAAAGCAGATGCCGGCTGATTACGGAAAAGAAGCGCTCCGGGCCCAGGCGATTATAGCGAGGACCTACATTTACGGAAAAATGAATGGCCAGAAGGAAGTGAAGGAATCTGATCTCCATATGGATTATTTAGAGCAGAAGCAGATGGAAAAGATGTGGGGAAGCGAAGCCTTTGTCACCAGCTATCAGGCGGTTGAGGAAGCGGTGCGTTCCACCGCAGGCACTGTTATTACCTGCAACGGAAACTTAATTGAGCCGCTGTTTCACCGTGCCAGCAGCGGAATGACAAGGGCAGGAGATGAAAATCATCCATACTTACAGCCCGTGGAATGCAAAAAAGATGTGGAAGCAGAGGGCTTTTTAACAATTGTCCAGTTCAGCAAAGATGATTTTGCAGATAAAATCAATCAGATTTCAGGAGATGGTTCTGTAAAGGCAGATCAGATTCCCCAAAGCATTCAGATTGCTCAAAGAGATGATTCCGGGTACGTGGTACAAATCCAGATCGGCACCCGCACGTTCACCGGAGATGAAGTTCAGTATGCTCTTTCCTTGCCGTCTCCTTCCTATGAATTTGAGGATTATGAAGGCGGAGTAAGAGCTGTCTGCCGGGGAATCGGACATGGATACGGCTTCAGCCAGTACGGGGCAAAATGTAAAAGTGAGGAAGGATGGACGGCTGAAAAAATTCTTGCTTATTTTTATAAAAATATTGTTTTGAAATCTGAATAACTCTTTCACTCTTGGTAAGAATATTATCGAGGTGATAAACGTGAAGGAGAAAATAAGTCAATTGTTCAAGGATAAAGTATTCCTTGTCCTGTTGGTTCTAGGCCTGCTGACTATAGTAGCTGCAGCAGGAGTCATTACCGTTCAAAGAGGAAATGGTGGAGGAGAAAGCCCTTATCTGAAAGTACCGGATCAGAGCGATATGATTGTTGAAGAATCAGTCCCCCAGGATACACAGGTAGCTGTTGCAGGAGATTCCAATGCGACAAAAAATGTTGAAGATGAAATGCAGGCTGTTGATTCAGCCAAAGCCACAGCCGAAAGAGAAACACAGGCAGCAAAAGCCGCAGCAGACAAAAATGCAGCTAAGTCACTGGCACTTAATTTTAACGACTCCACCAGAATGACCTGGCCGGTACGCGGAAACGTTATTTTGGACTACAGCATGGATACAACCATCTACTTCCCAACCCTGGATCAGTATAAATGTAATCCGGGCGTGGTAATTCAGGGAGATGTAAGTACACCGGTAGTCGCACCTGCCAATGCAAAAGTGCAGGAAATCGGTTCCAATGAAGAAATTGGCAACTACGTTGTTTTGAACATGGGCAACAAGTACACTGCTGTCTGCGGTCAGTTAAAAGAACTGAAAGTAACAGCCAATGAATATGTGAAAGAAGGCCAGGTACTGGGTTATATTGCAGAACCCACAAAGTATTATTCCGTAGAAGGAGCCAACATATTCTTTGAATTGACCCATGAAGACAAGGCCATTGATCCTCTTGATTATATGCAGTGATCATACTCATGAAATATTAGGAAAAAGTTATAAAAAAATAATAATTTGTTCATACGTCATTAAGAGTCATCTGCTATACTAAGTCCGTACATCAAACGGGGAGTGTGGCTATGAACATATTGTTTTTTTTAACACCTAAGAATGAAGTGGCTTATATTTACGAAGATGATTCTCTGCGTCAGGCGCTGGAGAAGATGGAGTATCACAAATACTCCGCCATACCTGTAATCAACAGGAACGGCAAATATGTTGGAACCATAACCGAAGGGGACATGCTCTGGGGAATAAAGAATAAATTCAATTTAAGTCTTAAGGAAGCGGAGAATGTGACGGTAGCCGCTATTGACAGAAGATCGGATAACCGCCCCGTTTTTGCAGACTCCACGATGGAAGACCTGGTTGATATGGCTTTGAACCAGAATTTTGTACCGGTAGTGGATGATCAGAAGAATTTTATTGGGTTAGTAACCCGTAAGGATATCATACGCTACTTTTACAAGAAGTCCCAGGAAGTGAAAAAGTCCGACGAGATCAAGGTCAGGACTATAGTAAGTAATTAAGCAGATGTAAAGTAAAAGCGTTTCCGGTTTATTGACCGGAAACGCTTTTTTCATCCCCAAATATCTATTGTTCAGAAAGGTAAGAAGCGGATTCCTCCCTGTTTTTACCCAAAATCCGGATCAGGTTTTCCTGCTTTAATGGATGAGAATAATAAAATCCCTGCTGGCAGCTGCATCCGGCTGCTGTTAAGACAGAAACCTGGTTTTCCGTTTCCACGCCTTCTGCAATTATGGACAGATTAAGATCGTTCGCTATCCGAATCAGACCCTGTATGATATGTCTGGATTTCTCATTGGTTTCCAGCTGCCAGATAAAGAGGCGCTCCAGCTTCACTGTGTGAACGGGAAGATCCAGGCTGGCTGAAATACTGGAACATCCGGAGCCGAATTCACTCAGTATCAGTTCCACTCCCATATCTGCCAGCTTCTGAAGCATGATGTTGAAGTTTAAATATCCCATAGTCAGTGCGCTTTCTTTCAGTTCTAAAGCCAGCTTCCCCTGGGGAATACGGTAAGCCTTTATAACCCGTGTAACCTCGTCAATAAAGTCCTCCTGTAAAAAAAGAACGGGAGATACGGGAAGTGTAATGGATTGAAATTCGCAGCCGGCATCTTCCGCCTGCCTGATGCACTGGCAGACCTTTTCCAGGGCATAATAAAGCAAAGCCCGGATCTGCCCGGAATCCTCTGCCACAGACATAAATTCACCGGCTCCGATTAACCCCAGGCCCTTAATAAAAATACGCATGGATAGTTCTGCCCTTGTAAATGTATCCGCCTCAGTGGAGAAGGTGGGCCGGTAAAGGATCTCCACTTCTTCTTTTTCAAGGGCGGTCTTTAAATACAGAGCGATGGCCTGGCGCCGCAGAAGCTGGTTCTGTAAGCTGCTGTCAAAAATCACTGCCTGATTGGGGCCGCCCTCACCGGCTTTTGTCACTGCCAGATCCAGGCACTTGAGCATCTGCTCAGAAGTAACTGCATGACCTGGATATGCACACAGTCCCATCTGCACGGAACATAAGCAGTCTGTCCCGTCAATCTTCCATGCACGATCAAATCTTCCCGCGATCTCTTCCGCCAGAGACATGGCCTGACCCTGGGAAAGATGGTCTAAAATGATCATATATTCCACACCGATATAATGATATACGTTGTTCCCGCAGGTTTCCTTCAAATAGGCAAGAATCTGATTCAGGAGATTTTCGCAGTATTCGTAGCCCAACAACTGGTTGAGCTGTTTAAAATTCTCTATGTATAGTTTTAAAACAACACCCCGTTCATTCGAGCCGAGTGCATGACTGAGATGTTTTAAGCAGGCATCTCGTTCCAGTTTAACCGTAAAATCACGATTCTGTTCCGGCTTAAGCGCCAGATTATCATCTGGAATTTTAATATCTTTTTTTTGAAACCAGTGCATTGGGCTTGCCTCCTGTTCTTGGCTGTCTGGTATTATTTTATTATATATAAGGTAGGAAAGCAAGAAATAATTGGAAACAAAAAAACAGGCATTACTTCTGTCAATTGTGAGAATAATAGGAAATATGTATACAGATACAGCGATGGAAAGGCAAATAACAGAGGTGAAAATCAATGAATTCAATATGGACGGAAACAGCCCGCATACCGGGAAGAAATCCTCTGCCTGGAAACAGGCGGACAGAAGTGGTGGTGATCGGGGCAGGAATGGCAGGGATATTAACTGCCTTTTATTTACAGAGGCATGGTGTTCATGTGATGGTACTGGAGGCAGACCGGATCGGAAGCGGTCAGACTGGATTTACCACAGCAAAGATCACGTCCCAGCATAATCTGATTTATGGAAAACTGGTAAAAACAGTGGGGGAAGAGACTGCAAGACTTTACGGAAGAGCCAATCAGCTGGCAGTAGAGGAGTATGGAAAGCTGATCAGACGTTATGGCATTGATTGTCATTATGAAGAAACAGATGCCTATCTTTATTCTGTACAGGAATCAGAAAAGCTCTTAAAAGAAGCGGAATGCGCAAAACGGCTTGGCCTTCCGGCATCATTTGTAAGAGAAACCAGTCTTCCTTTTCCAGTTTTTGGAGCAGTCCGGTTTACAGGACAGGCACAGTTTCATCCTCTGGAATTTTTAAGAGATATTTCCTCAGGACTTCCAATTTATGAACGGACCAGAGTTTTGAAGGTACAGGGACACGAAGTCGTGACTGACAGAGGAGTGGTCAAAGCGGAAAAGGTTGTATTTGCAACTCATTATCCATTTATCAATGTTCCGGGATTTTATTTTGCAAAAATGTACCAGGAGAAAAGCTATGTAATGGAATTGGGTTCTGCTCCATCGGTTCACGGAATGTATCTGGGAGTTGATTCCAAATCCTATTCCTTCCGGAATGCAGGAGACAAGCTGCTTATGGGATATGGAAGCCACAGAACCGGAAGTATTCCAAAGGAAAATCCATATATGGTCATGAAGCAGACAGCAAAGCATCTGTTCCCCGGGGCAGAGGAAGTTAAAAAATGGTCTGCCCAGGACTGCATGACTCTTGATGGAATCCCCTATATAGGAACTTATTCCGTTTTCAAGCCTGACTGGTATGTGGCGACAGGATTCGGCAAATGGGGCATGAGCACTTCCATGGCTGCAGCAAAAATACTCAGCATGCAGATTCTGGGTAAGAAAACTCCTTTTGATGAGGTTTTTACGCCCCGGAGGCATCACATCAGGGCTGGAGCAGGTACGCTGGTTTCTCATAGCCTTAAGTCTGTAAAGGGACTTTCCGGCGGAGTTTTAAAAGGCGCCGTTAACTGTCCTCATATGGGCTGCCGTTTAGTCTGGAACCGGCATGACAAGCGCTGGGAATGTCCATGTCATGGATCTTCTTTTGAAATAAACGGAAAAATATCTTCTAATCCTGCACAACAGAGTATTCCATTCATAGATTGATATTAGAAACTTTTCAAGTATGAAAGGAGTCAAACATCCTATGGATGGTAATACGAAACAACGGTGTTCCGGCTGGTCTTCCCCGATGGAACTTGATATGTCCGTGTGTCCGGGTACAGTGATTCGTCCGGATATGCCTCTGGGTTCCGGTCCTGCAAAGAACTTACAAAACCCGTCAGCACCGATTCCAATGACACAGCAGGATTTATCCAGATGTCCCTCTTACTATGGATCCATGAAATGCCCGGATAAACACTGCCCGGAGCCCGTAAAATGTCCGGAGAGGGCGGCTGCTTCCGCGCCAATGAAATGTCCGGAAAAACCGGTATGCCAGATGCCGGTAAAATGTCCTCAGCAGGGCGTTTCTCCTGCGATGATGAAATGTCCGGAGATGCCTCCCAAGCCAATGAAATGCCCGGAACAGGCAGTCTCTCCTGCAGTAATGAAATGTCCGGAGATGCCTCCCAAGCCGATGAAATGTCCGGAACAGGCAGTCTCCCCTGCAGTAATGAGATACCCGGAGATGCCTCCGTGCCGAATGAAATGCCCGGAACAGGCAGTTTCCCCCGCAGTAATGAGACGTCCTGAGATGCCTCCCAAGCCGATGAAATGTCCGGAACAGGCAGTCTCTCCCGCAGTAATGAGATACCCGGAGATGCCCCCGTGCCGAATGAAATGTCCGGAACAGGCAGTCTCTCCCGCAGTAATGAAATGCCCGGAGATGCCTCATAAGCCAATGAAATGCCCGGAGCACGCAGTCTCTCCTGCAGTAATGAGATGTCCGGAGATGCCTCATAAGCCAATGAAATGCCCGGAGCAGGCGGTCTCCCCCGCAGTAATGAAATGCCCGGAGATGCTTCATAAGCCAATGAAATGTCCGGAACAGGCAGTCTCTCCTGCAGTAATGAGATACCCGGATATGCCTCCATGCCCGAGAATGTATCCGGATATGCCCCCATGCTGCATGAAACCGAATATGCCGATGGGTATGGCTCCCGGCATGTATACCGGTTCAAAGCCAGCTGAATGTTCAGGTGCTGAGAACATTGACCGGTATCCTGTTGCCATGGCCTATGTTCCATGGCAGAGATGGCAGGAACTTTATTCTGTAGATACAGCAATTGAAATGGGAACTATTTTCCCGGATTTATTTAAACCATTTTTGATGGGAGGGTGCAAGTGATGGCAAATTGTAATGTTGATTGCGATATGTTATTAATGCAGATATTCCAGTCCTGTTTTGCAATGGACGATGTAATTCTGTATCTTGATACCCATCCATGTGATCAGGCTGCATTGAATTATTATCATTATGTTGCAAATATGCGGGAACAGGCTGTGCATGCCTATGAGGAGTATTGTGGTCCGTTAATGTCAAATCATGTTATGGACGAAAATTACTGGTCCTGGGTAAATGATCCATGGCCATGGGAAGGAGTGTGCGGCTAATGTGGAGATATGAGAAACGGTTGCAGTATCCTGTAAATATTAAAACACCTAATCCCAAAATAGCTACCTTCATTATGAGTCAGTATGGCGGACCTTAAGGCAAATGTATATAATAAATGAACTTCATTTCTCCGGATTTCTTATCATAAATAATCTTTTTTACCACACTGCGCAGCGCCCTTCCTTTGGCTTCGCTGCTGACCGACTGATCTGTCAGTATATCGCAGACGCTGCTTATTCTGCACAAAGATACGTCCCTGCTGTGAGAGTCCACAGCGCTTTTTGAAGCCTCAATGGAATTCATCCTGATTTTCAACTCTGTTTCTGTCTTCTTTAAGCGTTCTTTTCCAGCGCGGTACTCTTCCAGGTCATCAATTCCGTTTTCATAAGCTGCTTTTATTTTACTTTTCCTGGCACGGAGCTTTTCCAGTGCTGATTCTAACTGCTGCTTTTCCAGATATTGATCAAATGCATCCCGTTTGGTGTATTCACACGTTCTGGCTTCAGCGGTGACCTGTTGTAAAGATTCAATAATGAGAGACTCCGCCTTTTTATCAGAAATACAGCAGGATTCCTTATGAAGCCCTTTTGCATAGCGCCAGCACTGAAAGTAGCCGGACTGATGTCCGGTTTTGCTTCCAGCATTATATCCTAAGCTGGCTCCGCAATAGCCGCAGACTAAAAGTCCTGAAGCCCAATGCCTGCAGGCTGAGACTTCCCTGCGGTTTCTGGGTCTGTATTCCTGTTTCAGCCGCTGCTGGTTTGCCTTAAACACAGAAGTGACTTCCTTCCTTGTTTCATGAGAACCCTGAAACGAGATATTGTTCCAGGTAACGGTTCCTTCATAGAATTTATTTTTTAATATCCGTTCCACCGATCTTCTGTCAAATGAATTGCCACGTTTGGTACAATATCCCTGATTGTTTGCCTCTTTTGCAATAGAAGCCAGATCCATCCCGTTGAAAAAAGACTGATGTATAAATATAACGGCTTCATATTCCTTTTCTTCTATAATAAAAGGTTTTCCTTCCCCCACTGCGCGGTAGCCAAGACAGGGAGCGGCCTGATAGCCGTTTCTCAGCGCTTTTTCCGTCATTCCCCGTGTGACTTCCCCGGATAAGTTAATGGAATAGTATTCGTCAAACCATTCAATGATACTTTCGATCAGTCGTCCGAACATGCCTTCCATGATCGGTTCTGAAACACTTTTTATAGTGATTCCGCATTTCTTTCGAAGTACGCTTTTGTAAAACATGCTTTCTTCCTGATTTCGTGCAAAACGTGAAAATTTCCATAAATAGAGATATTGAAAAGGACATGGATGTGTTTTTGCAATGGAAATCATCCGCTGAAACTCTTTTCGGTTATCAGCCCGGCGTCCGCTGATACCTTTTTCTTCTATAAAAATGTACTCGTCAGGGATCAGTACGCCATCAGCACCTGCTGAATTTTTAATCTCCCGAAGCTGTGCAGCAGGAGAAAGTTCAGTCTGATCGTTTGTGCTAACCCGGACATAAGCTGCGCCAATGGGCTTTTTTACATTTTTAACCAATGAGTTCCCTTCTTTCCGATAATTAAAAGAGAAGATACCTGGAAACAGGTACAATCTGTGTCACATACATTTTACAGGGAAGGAGATGGAAATATGAGTAAAAACATTCAGATTGAAAATTACATAGATTTTAACGGGGAAATGATTTTATTTGATATTCTGCCGGAGGAGAAGCAAAAGCAAGCTGGTGAAAGGATCCGGGATCTGATAATGGAGCATGCTGGCTACGATTTAATAAGGACATCAGAAAAAAGCCGGCCATCTGTATCGATGACCGGGCCATTCGTTTAGCCGGGGCTGAGCAGGCAGCTCAGGAACTGGCATCTTCTTTGCATCCTTCAAAAGGAAAGAAAAATTCCGGAATACCGGAGGCATATGGAGCAATATCGTACTGCTGGTAGTAGATGACAAGGTCGCAGGGCTTTAAGAAAAAGGCGTTCATATCAAAGTTCCCCCGGATCAGATGGGAATAATCGTCAAAGTAGGAGGCAGGAGCATCTTTCATGCGAGCTGTGATTTCATTTTCAATCACCTGAAAGATGGTATTATTTAGTGTTTTCACGTCAGGGAAAAAATCTGTCAGATGAAGCTGATTCCCTGTCTGGAAGTCCCAGGTCTGAGACTGTCTCAGTGTATTACCGTGGGCTCCGCCCAAATAAGAATATTGGTCGATATAGAGGCTTGTAATGCAATCCTCGTTATATGTCACCACATAATCAGACAAGAATTCATAGCTGTGAAAGGGAAAATCATTGTCTTTTGCATACATGGCATTTTCAACAGCCTGAGGGTATAAAATCTCACGACAGTATTTTTCTGCCTGCTGGGACTGTATCTCATAGAACTGGCTGATGGCGAGGGCAGTATCAGAACTGCAGGTTGATGTAAAAGAAGGATAATGAATGGTATAGGTAAGTACAGGTACGTTGTTATGAAGGAGGACATCTGACTTCGTTTTCTTATAGATTGTCTGCATGTGAACCTCAGGAAAGAAAGCTTTTTATATTATATGAATACTCAGCTTCTTTATTGCGGGAAAATGAACGAATCAGGGATATGATATGTATATTCAAAGCTGTTTATACCATACTATCTTTGAGGTGAACAATATGAAAAACAATAAAAAAGATAATTACAGCTCCAGTGCAAAGGAAGATAACAAAAAGCCTGAAACGTTTCAGGATCACTGGGAGACAGGGAAATTCTTAGGTCCCAATACTTTGAGACATGAAGAAAGCATTAAAGTGTATGAAGATAAGGAAGAGGAGTGATAAAACACTTCTTTTCCTTATTTGCGGCATTAAGTGAATAAAATAATCTGTTTTTGAAGTTTGGCGGACCAGATGGAGAAATGGGCGCTTCCATGCGTTATCTTTCCCAGCGATATGCTATGCCATATAAGGAAGGAAAGGCGGTATTAACTGACATTGGAACGGAAGAACTGGCCCATCTTGAAATCGTGGCAACCATTGTTCATCAACTGACCAGAAACTTAACTCCGGAGCAGGTTGTAGAATCAGGGTTTGGTCCTTATTATATTGACCATACCACAGGTATCTGGCCTCAGGCAGCGGGCGGAGTTCCTTTTAATGCATGTGAATTCCAGTCCAAAGGTGACCCAATCACCGACCTTGTAGAGGATATGGCAGCAGAACAAAAAGCCAGGAGTACTTACGACAACATTTTGCGTGTTATCACGGACCCTGATGTCTGTGATCCCATCCGGTTCTTACGGATGCGTGAAATAGTTCATTTCCAGAGATTCGGTGAAGCACTTAGAATCACCCAGGATAATCTGGACAGCAAAAACTTTTATGCATTTAATCCCAGCTTTGATGTCAAAACAAAATGTTAACAGGGGTAATTTTTATACAGACATAATAAAAAAGGCGTTGATTCACTTCTCGTGGATCAGCGCTTTTTTAGATAACAAATTAATGTGCACAAAAGGATTATTGCTATTTTTTAATAGCCTCCTTATTTAGTGTAAACGGGGCTATGTGTCAGTCACAGCTGATTGAAAATTCCGGGAAGATCTATGCCGTGGACGCTGATGATAAGATGATAACGGAGCCAGTGACGCTCACGCCGGATCAGGATGGGACGCTGCAGTATCCTGGATTAGTGAAATAGTGCTGAATTTGTTTGGTAAGGTTACCAATTGTTTGGATTGACATAAGATGATAATATAAATGCATTCTATATCATAAATGAAAAAGCTGAAATCCCAGAATACTATAATCGATTATAATAAAAATTTACAAGTCATTTGTTACATTCAGATGGCTTTCTTTTCTGTACTTTATTTATTGATTTAGAATATTTATAACAACAATAATTACAAAAGATAAACTTTGGAGGTACATTGTATGAGTAAGAGAGCATTGCTAAGATTGGCAACGAGTATTTGTTTTATGCTTTGTGTACTGTTTTTTGGACAGATTACTGTTTTTGCTGAAGATAGTAAACCATTACATGAGTATAAATTTGACGGAGAAAGTGATATAACGGTTATTGATACAGGAACGCAAAGGCAAATTGGAACCTCATATGGTGAAAACCGTGATAAGTTTTATACTGGCTATAATGGTATAGGTAGGTCAAGGTTTTTTAATGGAAATGATGATTATATAGCTTTGGGAAATTATTATTTACATGCAGGAGCAAAATCTATTAGATTTAAGTTCAAAAAAGATACTTTACCAGCTTCTAATAAAGCTGAGCATATTATAAGAACCTCTGGTGATAATTATAATTATGGATATTTTATTGGTATAGGTTCTGATATCCTAAATCAAACAATAGGCAATTATGGCTTTTCATCAACACCTGGTAGTCTTTATATTTCACATGTTACTGGAGAACGTCAAATGAACTTTGAAATTCAGACACCAGAAAATGTATGTGATGGACAGTGGCATGATGCTTTATTTACATGGGATGGTACAATGGAAGTTAATTCAATCAAGCTGTATTTAGATGATATGCAGACTCCTGTGGCTCAGACAACACCTAAATATAATTCCGAAAGAAGTGGAGCGCCCGCAACTATTGGTAAAGGATATCAGGGTTATTTAGACGATATCCAAATTTACAATGCTGTAATAATACCAGATGTATCAACTCCTGTTACACCATTGAACTTAAAAGCTACAGCCGGGAAATCTAAAATAGATCTAACTTGGGAAGCAGTAGAAAAAGCAGCAAGTTACACTGTTAAACGTGCCACAACTACAGGAGGTCCATACACAGCAATTGCAGCGGATCTAACTAATACCTCTTATACAGATACTGATGTAAAAAACGGAACTACCTATTATTATATTGTAAGTGCCATAAATACAGGCGCTGAAATAGGAAATTCAAACGAAGCTTCTGCACAGCCTACTGAGTCTCAAACGCCCCCTATAATCGACTCTAAATTAAAAGTGGTATTAGAGGTATCTGAATCACTCCGATTAAGCGTAGATGATGATCTAAATGTCAATGCACAAATGTCCTGGTCTTCTTCAGATCCAACGGTTGCAACAGTAAATGAAAAGGGAATCGTAACAGCTCTGACCCCTGGTAATACTATTATAACAGTAAAGAGTGTGGACGGCTCCTATACAGATTACATAAACGTATTAGTTGTAGAGAATGCAGACGATTACAGACTTGCAATTGATTTAAAAATTGGAGAAACAGCCAGATTGACAGCAGATGATTTTACTAACACAGCTAATATTACATGGGCTCCGATGGATTCATCAATAGCAAATGTAACCAGTAAAGGAAAAGTCACAGCACTGAGCAAAGGATTGGTTTTAATTAGTGCAAAAGATGCAGAAGGAAACATCATTGGCCGTGTTTATGTAAGAGTTAGGGAATAATCTGAATTACTCCTATTTAACAGTACAATATTATTCTTTTAAGCAGGGAGCGGGTACTCCGCTCCCCTACCAATATCACAGATACCTACTAAGTCTAGATTAAAGGGTTATACCCTTTTCACAAGCCACCCATTACGGGTGGTCTTGACTTATATTAACAACTTTTATTTAGAAGAGGATTCTGAATCTGGTGAAATTATTTTCATTGCTTCATCATCACTATATCCGGAGCCTGTTAAAAACTTTAAGCGCTCATCTACTACTAGAAGAGCATAGTTTTGAGAATCGGTCATAAATGCTTTTGCATCAGATAGATCTTGTACATTCTGTTTGTCAGCATACTTTTCTATTGAGGAGGCGATACCTTGCATATTTAAAATATAGAATTTTGCCGCTTTCTTATATTCGTCTATTCCATCACAGTTAACGTTATCAATATTATTCCAATATACTTCAAAATTCTTTTCAGCAGCTCTAGCTGAATCATACATATCGACCATTGATATTCCATCAGTACTTATAAGGTTAGCCATGTTTTCATATTCAGCTTCCGCAGACTTCAAAAGGTCATATATTTGTTTATCTGCTTCTTCAGCCATTTTTTTACTATCTGGAGCTGTAACGGTTTCTGTTTCTTTTATCGGAGAATCTGTTTCGTTTGTTTCATAGATTCTCGAGTAAATTGTGTTAGAATAAATATTAGTAGTAGCATTCATCGTAGAGTTTCCAATGTGTGCAACTGCAAAGATAAAGCAAATTGTAAAAAAAGAAGTTATAATAATTCTGGTGGGCTTATTAAACTTTTTGTATTTCCACATCAAAAAGACTCCAAAAGGAAAACAGCAGAAAAGCATCATAAGAAGAACAAACCAAGTTTTGGATATAACAGATTCTTTTTTTTGTGTGGTAGATGATGAACTATCCAAAATAACGCCATTTATGACAGTTGAAGTTTGCATATTTTCTTTTAATGGTGCTGCCGGTTCTCCGCAAATTGGGCAAAAATTCCCATTAAATTCAGTTCCACATTTTGTACAAAACATTTTCATTTCCCCTTAAGCTTTAGATTACTTATTTATAGTAATATTCCGTTTCCTAAGCTTTATATTAAGAATATTGGGTATTTAATTTATTCATCAAAGAAAGTATCATCATATTTTTTCATATCTTCGGTCACTTCTATATCTGTACGTTCGTGAGCAGCCACCGGTTTGAGAAGAGATTTATCATTTGCTTTTTTGGCTTCTACATTCGTTATATTGTCCGGTCGGCACTGACAAGCCATAAGGAAAGGAGGAGGTATGGCTTAAAAAAGAACTCCATGAGGCTAGAGTATCATAGAGTTCAATTTTGTATATTTACTTGTTTCTATTGTAATTACATGAAGCTATTTTTCGAGAAGTTTTGAAAGTTTTTGATCAATGCTTGCTAAAATTTTTATTTTTTGAATTTCACTAATTTCACAAGCGGAATAGATATTTAAGTCAAGGTCTTGTTCGCAATCTGTACCATATGTGCCATATTGTTTGCATACGTCATAATTAATACATTTAGTATCTGACATCTTAGGTTTCTCCTTTTATTTATACTCGGTTCTGATAGGAACCTATCCATAGATTATAAAATAAATGGAAAATTTTTACAAGAAAGAAGATGAAGAAATCATGATGGACTGCATGGAAACTCAGAAGGCAGTATGATGCCATTTTTCTGGTTAAGAGAGAATTTGGAAACTATCTGAATCGGCAAAATGATGATCCGAAACCAAAATATTACCTCATGGGGGTGAAGGCATAAACCCATCCGCTCTGGTGGAATATTTAAAAGATTTCAAAAGAATAAATGATTCCCTTAAAAAGGGGAAGCCGACAGAGTGATAGAACCTGCCGGCTAAAAAATGAAGATAAAAACGTCTCTTCGAAATTAAATATATCACTCATTCCTGAAATGAAGCTTAAATTTATAGATAATAGTGTAAAAAAAGGAGTAGCCGGTAAGATCGGGGAAATCCTACCGGCTGAAGTATGAAAAAAAGTATTTATATAAAAGGTTGTTTGCCTCTTTACAAGTATTAATATACCGGGAAAATGTGACGGGAGTTTGATGGATCTGTGAAGAGATTGTGAAAGGAGAGCACTATACAGACTTTTACTCTGGGAGAGGGGATATTTTCTTTCAATGGAGACTTAACTTAATCTTTAGTGGTCATTAAATGGTTAGAAAGAAAATCCTGTCCTACGCTATAAGAGGATTGTACTTCGTTTAGCATATTTTCATAAAAGGATTTTGCAGAAGCTTGGCGTTGAGTAGCAATTTCTTTGCCACGCTTTGTATAAAAGCGGGAGTACAAATGTTCCAATTTATATTTATATTCTTGAAAGAATGATGGATTTTTATCAGAAGATCCATCAGATACCTGTCCATTTGGTTGTAAAGAATAGAGGGGTTCGGATACCTGCCCTTTATAAAAAATTGTGCGAGCAATCCCTATTGTACCCGTGACGTCAATTTTATCAGAATCAAAGAGTATCTTTGCCTCAATACTTTGAGGTGGCGTATCAGTACGGAAGCGATGAGTCTTTATACATGAGCTTACTTTTTTAGCGTATTCAATTTCCATACCATTAGATATAAGAAAATCATAGGCCTTTTTTGAACCGACTATAGCATGACATAATTTGGGATTTTCGAATTGCTCCTTTCTGCCAATATCGTGAAGTAGACAAGCGCAAATGAGTACATCGTAATTTACATTATCTTCATGACTGGCAATGTCCAATGCAACATATAAAACCCTGTAAATATGATCGTTATCGTGTGCGCTGTCTTTCATACATAAAAGCATATAATCCTCCAGTAATTTGTACTTTTGTAAATCCACTAGTAATACCCCCTATAGTTTAATGATATTTGTGTTAATTCGCATAGTACCATATTGTGCAATGGAATTCAATAAGCATAAAGAGGTCTGGTAGTTTTTTGTTGTTAGAAACAGAAAGGAAAAGAATGAAATTATTATTACATTATCCCGGAAGCAAGAAATGAATCACATCCTGGATAATTGAAAATATGCCAGAGCATCACAGCTATCTGGATCTGTACTTTGGCGGAGGCGGTATGTTCTTCGAAAAGTCTCTTTCCAGGATCGAGACGATGAATGATCTTGATGTGGTAAATTTTTTAAAAAAGTGTCGCATATACTTGACATTAAGTAATCTATGTAGTAATATTTGTATGCGGAGGTGATTGCAGTGGGTCGAAATATACCAATAAAAGTTGCCCGTGCCCAGCTGGATCTGACACAAAAACAACTTGCTGAAAAAGTGGGCATATCACGGCAGACCATGAATGCTATTGAGCAGGGTGAATACAATCCGACGATAAAATTATGCCGGGCAATTTGCAGAGTATTAGGAAAAAGTCTTGATGATTTGTTCTGGGAGGAAGAAAGCAATGATTAGAAAAAAGAATAATCTGGATGAGATGCAGGAGCAAAAGTTACTAAAGATAGAACACTATGGATTCTGGTTTGTATATTGGGGGATGTTAGCTGCGATTCTGCTGCAGGTTACCCTGGCTACAGATGTAAAAAATTTATTCCATAATATTGCTGGTGAATGGCTGGTATTTATGATTGTTTCCATATACATGTTAATTGCCTGTCTGATCAATGGCATATGGGACAGGAAACTGAAACCAAATTTAAAAACAAATATTATTCTCAGTCTTTTATCAGGCACATTGTGCGGTGTTATTTTCTTCGTATCATCTTATTATAAATATGGTAAATTAGCGGGTGCAGCTGCTACAGGAATATTTATGTTCGCTCAAATTTTTGTATTATCCATTGCTGCATTGACGTTTTGCGTATTCATTTATAAAAAGAGAGTGCAAAAACTTGAAACAGAGGGTGAAGCTGCTGCGGATGATAATGAAGATAAATAAATTATGAATAATTAGTTGCAACGAGAGGACGTTGGCTCACTTTTTGTGGATCAGCGTCCTGTTAATTCTTCATGATAAAATAATCTCTTAATTTTTTTGCATATTCTAAGCGTTCTTCTGGTTTTGTGCTTTCCCTGTCTGTCTTATATAAGTTATCATTTTTATATCTTGGAAATATATGAAGATGATAATGCCATACATCTTGATTTCCACAAGGTTCATTGTGTTGTCTGGAAGATACTCCATCACATTTGTAAGTTTCTTTTAAAGCCAGAGCAATTTCTCTTTCTAAATCATGAATTCGGTGTGAAATTTCTGACTGTAAATCATATAAATTCTCGATATGTTTATTAGGTATTATAATGACATGGCCTTTATTATTTTTCCACCAACAAGAGGATATAAATGCAGTAACATAGCTGTCTTTAAATATTATATCGTCCTGTTTGGTATTTAAATGTTCATTTTCTACGCCTTCTGCAATTAAACAAAAAGGGCAGACATACCCTGTGGGTGCATGATTGTACATATCGTTCCTCCAATATAATCTACAAGCTTATATGAATGATTTTTAATGTAAGTATACAAAACTCAAGCAAAGATATCAAATATAAAAAAACCTTATTTTACTTTTGGTAAATATGGTATAAAATAGAGGTGGCAAGACCAGATAAAGTCATGTTATGGAAGATGACAGGGGGAAATGGAAAAGAATTGACTGAATCGGAGGCGGTTAACCCCGTCTCATATTTATTTTGTCCCCGTAACTGGAGGAAGCCGACAAGATGGGGGATCTTGCCGGCTGTATGAAAAAAAGTTTTATTTAAAAGGTTATTGGCCTCTTTACATTAATTAATATACCGGAAAAGTGTGACGGGATTTTGATGGATCTGTGAAGAGTTTGTGAAAAGTAAATACAGGACTGGTGGGGAACTTATAGGAAAATAATAAGAAAAAGTAACGAGGTGGGTATGTATGAAAGTCGGAGAAGTATGTTTATTTACAAAAGATGTTATTCAATTATCTAATTTTTATAAGTCTTTATTTAATATCAATAACGGCAGTGATGATAACATACATCAATTTATCATATCAGAGGAAACAGCATTAACTGTCTGCAATGATGGAACAGAGCGGAAAGAGAACTCACAAAATATTTGTATAGCTTTTACAGTAGAGGATATTGATTATCAGTATGAAAGATTGAAAGCGCTTGGTATTAAGATCCTGGAACCACCAACTGTAAGACCGTGGGGAGCAACGAATATGAGTTTTTTAGATCCTGATAATAACTTAATAGTATTTAGATCTTTCCCTAAAGAATATAATCACGCTGCCCCATAAATGGGAGGAGCCGACAAGAGGGGGTGTCTTGTCGGCTGTATGAAAAAAAGTTTTATTTAAAAGGTTATTGACCTCTTTACATTTAATAATATACCGGGAAAGTGTGACGGGATTTTGACGGATTTGTGAAGAGTCTGTGAAACAGGAAGAGAAAGGTGGCCTGGATAAATGAAAAGTTAAACTATCGGGTTTCATATTGATAAATATAGACTACTGAAGAAACGAGGATTAAACATGCGGGATTATTTTATTAAAACATCAAGAATTGGCTTCTCCAGCTGGAGTAACGCCGATTTAAGTCTGGCGTCCCAGCTATGGGGAGAAAATGAAGTTACCCGGTACATTTGTTCTACTGGTAAGTTTACACATGAAGATATTGTGAACCGCCTGAATACGGAAATTCATAATTATGAATTGTATCATATACAATACTGGCCGATTTTTGAACTGTCAACAGAAGAACTCATTGGCTGCTGCGGTATTCGTCCTTATAAATCCGAAACTCATTCCTATGAACTGGGTTTTCATCTGCGGGAAAAATACTGGGGGAAGGGCTATGCCTCTGAGGCAGCAAAAGCGGCTATTGATTACAGCTTTCACATCTTAAAAGCGAAGAAGCTGTATGCAGGCCATCACCCCCAGAACAGAGCATCAGAAAAGTTGCTGCTGAAATTAGGTTTTCAATCCATCGGCAGGGAATTTTATACACCCACGGGGCTGTATCACCCTTTGTATGAGTTGGTGAACTATTAAGATTACAGGAAACACAAATCACTCCACATGTACAAAATAATGGCACTTGTTTATGGTAACAAATCCCATGTTTTCAATACATAAACCGGTTCTTTTGTATCAAAAATCTTTCTTTTTCAACAAAAGTTTCCTTTATTCGATTGACGGAGCACCCTTATACTAGTAAAATAAAGACAAATATGAAAGAGGATGGGGCATTATTTATGGATAACAGAAATAGCATTTTGACAGATACACTTCCGGATCAGGCTATTTTCGCTCTGGATATTGGAACCAGAAGCATCATAGGCATGGTAGGAATGCCGGATGGGGACAGAATACATATCGTTGCCATAGAGAGAGCCGAGCACACAAAGCGGGCGATGATTGACGGACAGATCGAGGATATTGATCAGGTTGCAAAAATTGCCGGTCAGGTGAAAGAAAGACTGGAAAAAAAGCTGGGCTGCAAGCTGTTAAAGGTATGTGTGGCAGCTGCCGGAAGAGCACTGAGAACGGAAAGTGTGACCTATGAGATGGAGCTTGCCAGAGCCCAGAAGATTGATGCAGAATCCGTCAGCAGACTGGAAGCAGGAGCCATAAGCGAAGCGGAAAAGCAGTTTATGAACCGGGAAGGCCGGGATAATGACAGGCAGTTTTATCTGGTTGGCTATACCGTAAGCAGATATTTCCTGGATAACTATATGATTTCTAATTTAATTGATCACCACGGGCGGGTTTTAAAGGCAGATATCATTGCTACATTTCTTCCGACGGAGGTTGTTGAAAGCCTTTATTCCGCTATGCATAAGATTGGTCTGGAGGTTGCAAGCCTCACCCTGGAGCCGATTGCAGCTATCAATGCGGCCATTCCCCAGAACATCCGTCTGTTAAACCTGGCTATGGTGGATATCGGTGCAGGTACCTCTGATATCGCTGTCTGCCGGGATGGAAGTGTAACCGGCTATACCATGGCCATACTTGCAGGAGATGAGATAACGGAAACCATTATGAAAGAATACTTAGTGGATTTTGCAACTGCGGAAAAAATCAAGTCCCAGATTGATGAAGAAGAGGAACTTACATTTACAGATATCCTTGGATTTGAACAGACGATTACCAGGGAAGCTGTTTTTGACAGCATCAAAGAGGCGTCTTCCAGGCTTTGCCAGGAAATTTCTGATAAGATTCTGGAAGTTAACGGCGGTATGCCGTCGGCAGTTTTTCTGGCAGGAGGCGGCAGCAGGCTGTCAGGACTGAAAGAGGGAATTGTAGAACATTTGAAGATTGATCCCAAGCGTGTGGCCATAGCAGGCAATAATTTTAAGATTAACGCCTATTCCGATGAATATGATCTGGAGAATCCGGAATATGCGACGCCTCTTGGAATCGTCATTTCTGCCGGATTTAATATTGTCAATGACGGTTTCCGGGTTATTTTAAATGACCGCCCGGCGAAGCTTTTCCGCGGCGGTACCTTTACAGTAATGGATGTTTTAATGATGAACGGTTATAACTACCAGGATATGATCGGACGTTCCGGTCAGAATCTGGTTGTAAGCGTAAACGGAAAAAGAACTGTTTTTTACGGTGAGAAGGCGGAGCCGTCTGTTCTCACACTAAATGGAGAAGAAGCACAGCTTTCTGACCAGGTAAGTGCGGAGGACTGGATTGTATTTGTGCCTGCCAGCCACGGAAAAAGCGCATTTGCCATGCTTTCTGATATTGAAAAGCCAGGAGCCGGAAAGATGATTCTGGTAAACGGCACAGAGGCAAAAGAGGATCTTCCGCTGAAAACCGGTGACAGCATTGTAATAGAAGTACTCCAGGCTGAAGAAGTCCAGACAGAAGAAATTCCAAAAGAGGAAGATCTGTATGATGATGCAGAGGAAGCGCAGAGCTTTTTAAATGAGACAGTTCCTGCACCTCAAAGCGTTCCCGGAATTTTAACTCCCCCGGTTCAGATGACTACTACCGGCATAAAACTTGATCAGGAATCCCGTTTAAAACTGGACGGACATACGGATGCAGCAGCTTCTTCTGATGCAGCTTTTCATAAAAGCAATGGGAAAATCACGTTTTTCTTAAACGACAAACCCATGACTTTTCCGATAAAGCCGGATCAGCGTCCATATTATCTGATGGACATGCTGGAATATTCCGGACTTGATTTTAAGAATCTTACCGGGAAGGTGATATTGGAGGTCAATGGAGAAAGCGGATACTTTCAGCAGGAATTAAAAAGCAGAGACCGCATCATGATTTATCAGGTAAATGAATAAAAGAGGTGTGTATGGGCGCGTTGAACGTAGTTAAAAGGGATGGAACAGTTACGGAATTTGAATTATTAAAGATTGAGGCAGCGGTTAAAAAAGCCTTTGAGGCAACAGGTAAGTATTATACAGACAGCATCGTAGAGCTTCTTGCTTTGCGGGTAGCTTCTGATTTTCAGAGTAAGGTTCAGACAGAGAGTATTCCTGTGGAAGACATTCAGGACAGTGTGGAAAAGGTTCTGGAAGAAACGGGATATACGGAAGTGGCAAAGGCTTATATACTTTACCGGAAACAGAGGGAAAAGATCAGAAACTTAGGCAGTACCACACTGGACTACAAAGATGTGGTGGATCAGTATGTAAAAGTAGAGGACTGGCATGTAAAAGAAAATTCCACGGTCACCTATTCGGTAGGCGGTCTCATTCTGAATAATTCAGGGGCAGTTACCACAAATTACTGGCTTTCAGAAATCTATGACAGGGAGATAGCAGATGCTCATAATCATGGAGAGATACACATCCATGATCTTTCCATGCTCACAGGCTACAGCTGCGGATGGTCGTTAAAGCAGCTTCTTTTAGATGGTCTGGGCGGAATCAGCGGAAAAATTACTGCTTCACCGGCGAAACATCTGGCAACGCTGTGCAATCAGATGGTAAACTTTCTTGGTATCATGCAGAACGAATGGGCGGCATCCCAGTCATTTTCATCCTTTGATACTTATCTGGCACCGTTTGTTAAAGCAGATCAGCTGAACTATGAGAAAGTGAAAAAATGTATGGAGGCCTTTGTATTTGGAGTGAATACTCCAAGCCGATGGGGTACCCAGGCTCCATTTTCCCATATCTCCCTTGACTTAACAGTGCCGGAGGATATGAAATCAAAAAAGGCTGTTGTTGGCGGAAAATTTATGGATTTTACCTACGGGGAATGTCAGACAGAAATGGATATGGTAAACCGTGCATTTTTGGAAACAATGCTGGAAGGAGATGCCGGAGGAATGGGATTTCAGTACCCAATTCCGGTTTTTGGGATAACAAAGGAGTTTGACTGGTCTGATTCAGAACGAAACCGTTTGTTATTTACACTGGCTTCCCACTATGGAACTCCCTATTTTTCCAACTATATAAATGGAAACCTTACTCCCGGAGATGTACGTGCTTTTACTCCGGAGAGCACTCCTGATTTTACAAAGCTGCGCAATAAGGCAGGCGGGTTTTTCGGATATGGGGAACATACAGGTTCCATAGGAGTCGTTACTCTTAATCTGCCGAGAATTGCATATTCAGCTTCTGATGAAGCCGATTTTTACCGCCGGCTGGACCGGGTGGCAGATCTTGCAGCCAGGTCTCTTGATGTTAAGCGAAAGGTAATTACCAGCCTTTTGAAAAACGGCCTTTACCCCTATACTGCATGTTACCTCCAAAACTTTACCAATCATTTCTCAGCCATCGGCATTGTTGGTATGAATGAGGCCGGAAAGAATGCAGACTGGCTGGGTGCAGGAATGGAATCAGAACAGACTCAGGCATTTGCAGTGAATGTGATGGAGTATTTAAAAGAGAAGCTGATTGGATATCAGGAACAGTATAAATGCCTGTTCAGCCTTGAGGCAACTCCTGCAGAATCGGCTGCATACCGCCTGGCATTGATTGACAGAGAGGAACTTTCCGGGATTAATTCTGCAAGTAAAAATTCAGATGTGCCCTATTATACCAACAGCACCAAACTGGCGGCAGACTGGGGAGGAAGCATTTCTCAGGCACTGCCCATACAGAATCGGGTTCAGCCTCTGTATACGGCGGGAACTGTGTTCTCTGTTTACATGGAAAAGGAAGAAGAACATTATCAGACTGTGAGGGATACATTAAGGAGTATGACAGAGCAGTATGAGATTCCTTATATGACATTCACACCTGTATATTCCGTCTGCCAGAACTGCGGTTATCTGCCGGGAAGCCAGGAGATCTGTCCCAACTGCGGTGAAAAGACGGATATTTACAGCCGGATTGCCGGATACTACCGCCCGGTCAGTGACTGGAATGAAGGAAAAGCCCAGGAGTTTAAGAACAGAAAAATGATGGTTTTGAAGTAAGAAATTACCCGTATTAACTCACATATGAGAGACAGGGGCATAAGATATACTACGAACTGATTAAGTTAGGAGTATATGAAAATGAGTTGTAATAATTGGAATAACGGCTGTAATTGCAGCTGCAATTGCCCAGGCGGATATAGCAACGCAGGTAATTACGATAATAAGTGCAGCGAGAAAAACAGTGATGTCAGTGATGCATCAACTGGAAACGGCAACATGAATATGTGCTATCGTAAGGGATATGCAGAAGGCTTTAAAGCTGGTTATGAGACCGGCTTCCGTGATGGATTCTGGACCGCAAGCGGCTGCGGAAGAACCTACGGCGGGAATGTAATGGGATCTTACGATTATGGCTGCGGATGCAAATAATTTCAGTCTGATAAAAGTTCTGGTTTTCATTTACTGAAGACCGGAACTTTTTCTTTTTCCTCAAATCCAGCATTTGGAAAATTATAACTAAATAAAAATGACGTACTTTGTCTAATATGTATATTGAAAAAATAATTGTACTATGTTAGCATAAATACAAGTCATTGAATTTGTATACAAACTTTTATATTTGAATACAAACTAATTTTCTAATGACGAAATAACTGACCAAAATAAAAGCAAAGGAGAATCAGAATCATGAATATGGATTACTTAACAAACCAGTTTTCTCTTGAAGGAAAAGTTGCACTTGTAACAGGCGCATCTTATGGTATTGGCTTTGCTATTGCAAAGTCTCTTGCAGCAGCTGGCGCTACCATTGTTTTTAATGATATTAAGCAGGAATTAGTAGAGAAAGGAATCGCAGCTTATAAAGAAGAGGGCATTACTGCTCACGGATATGTCTGTGATGTAACAAGTGAAGAAGGCGTAAATGCCATGGTTGCCCAGATAGAAAAGGAAGTAGGCGTAATCGATATCCTGTTTAATAACGCAGGCATTATCAAACGTATTCCTATGTGTGATATGACAGCAGAACAGTTCAGACAGGTTATTGACGTAGACTTAAATGCTCCTTTTATCGTGGCAAAAGCAGTTATCCCGTCTATGATTAAGAAAGGACACGGAAAGATTATCAACATCTGTTCCATGATGTCTGAGCTTGGCCGTGAGACCGTATCTGCTTATGCAGCTGCAAAGGGCGGTTTAAAGATGCTGACAAAGAACATTGCTTCCGAGTACGGCGAATTCAACATTCAGTGCAACGGTATCGGACCTGGTTATATTGCCACACCACAGACTGCACCTCTGCGTGAGGTTCAGGCAGACGGCTCCAGACATCCGTTTGATCAGTTCATTATTGCCAAGACACCGGCAGGACGCTGGGGTGAAGCTGAGGATCTTGCAGGTCCTGCAGTCTTCCTCTCCTCTGATGCTTCCAACTTTGTAAATGGACATATTCTCTACGTTGACGGTGGTATTTTAGCTTACATCGGTAAACAGCCTCAGTAATTAATCGCCCTGACAGGGAAGTCCCGGCTGGGATAAACATGGCCATGATGCCCGCCCTTAAAAGGCGGGAGTCATGGCATATTTTATAATGTTTTAAATTTAAAGGACGGAGAGGGTTCAATGGAAGGAAAGACCAAGACCTATAAAAACCGTGGCGACCTGGTGTTTGAAACTTTAAAGCAGGAGATTCTGGACCTGGAATTAAAGCCCGGACAGATCATAAGCGAGAATGAGATCTGCGAACGGTTTGGTGTATCGCGGACGCCTGTAAGAGAGGCGGTAAGAAAGCTGCAGGAACAGGGATTTGTCATATCCGTACCCTATTCAGGTACGCAGGTGACGCTTCTTAATCTGGATACGATTAAACAGATGATTTACATGCGTGTCGCTGTGGAAACCATGGTTATGCGCGATTTTGCCAATATGGCAACACCGCTGTGGATGGAAGAAGTCCGGTATATGATCCGCAGGCAGCAGGCGCTGATACTGGAAAAAGGGTTTGAGCCGGAGCAGTTTTACCGCATGGATGCACAGATGCACGCCATCTGGTACCGTGCTACGGGAAAACGCAAGCTTTGGGATATGATTCAGGCACAGCAGCTGCATTATACAAGATTCCGGATGCTGGATTTTGTAACAGAAACCGATTTTACAAGAATCATCAGGGAACATACGGAGCTTTTTGAATTGCTGGAAAAAAAGGACATTGAAGGTCTGGAGCAATCCCTCAGAGAACACCTGACTTACAGTATGAAACGTATGAAGCACCAGATTGAGGTAGAGTATAAAGACTATTTTGAACAGGAAGAGCAGGAGGACGAATGATGACCAGTGTTTCCATAGCTGTAAAAGGATCTGATAATACGATAAAAGCTTCTGCATCAGGAGAAGATCAGGCGGTCCTGGTATATGAAGGCGGATATGAAGAAGGAGATGTCATTGTCTGTAAGACAGATCATATAGGCGGCCATTATGTGATCCGGATCGATGACTGCATGGATGAATCTCTTGTTTATTTAACAAAGCCGGAAGTGATTTTTACCATACCCTTCGGTGATAAAAAAGTATCTTACAATCCGAAAGCATTTACCGGAGAGAGACATTATCTTACTATTCGCAAAACAGCTGCCGGTGAGACAGAGCAATACCGCAACCTGGCAGTCAATGTCATGGACCAGCATGGCGATACCGGCTGTTTTCCCCATGCATATGCAAATGTGGAAACAAGAGGTGAAGCTGTTTTTGCGGCACGCAATGCAATTGACGGAGTTCTTGCCAATGAATCCCATGGAGAGTGGCCGTATGAGTCCTGGGGAATTAACCGTCAGGATGATGCGGAAATAACCCTGGATTTTGGACGTGAAGTGGATTTTGATCAGATTGTATTATACACAAGGGGCGATTTCCCACATGATAACTGGTGGGTGGAAGCCACCTTCACATTTTCTGATGGATCGGAAGAAGTTGTAAAAATGGAAAAAAGTGTAAAACCCCATGTATTTACATTAAAAAAGAAGAATATTACCTGGCTGAAGCTGAGTAATTTAATAAAAGCAGACGATCCTTCTCCATTTCCGGCTCTTACCCAGATCCAGGTATATGGAAAAGATTCTCTATAACTTCAATTACCTCTTTTCCTTTTCCTGATATTCATGTAAAATATAGGCAGTAAGCATACAGGGTTGACACATAAGGAGGAAGTAAGATGGAGTTTTTATTTCTTGAACCGGTTTTTAAGGAAGCCATCTGGGGCGGTAACAAGCTTCGGGAGGTATTTGGATATGACATTCCAAGTGATACGACAGGGGAATGCTGGGGGATCAGCGCTCATAAGAATGGGGATTGCCAGATATCCGGGGGGATTTATGACGGAAAGCTTTTAAGCCGCTTATGGAAGGAAAAACCGGAGATATTCGGCTTTTATCCTGGAGATCAGTTTCCCCTTTTGGTTAAGGTCATCGATGCAAAGAATGATTTAAGCATTCAGGTGCACCCTGACGACAGTTATGCGAAGATTCACGAGAATGGATCTCTTGGCAAGACCGAATGCTGGTACATTCTGGACTGTGAACCACATACTGAAATTGTAATCGGTCACTACGCAAAAGACCGGGATGAGATGGAATCCATGATAAGAAACCATCAGTGGTCGGAATTTATACGGACTGTCCCCATTAAAAAAGGAGATTTCTTCCAGATTAATCCGGGATGCGTTCATGCAATCAAGGGAGGAACCTTAATCCTTGAGACACAGCAGAGCAGCGATATCACTTATCGTGTCTATGACTATGACCGTCTCGCAGACGGAAAACCAAGACAGCTTCATGTGGAACAGAGTATTGCCACAATCAGAGCTCCATTTATAGAATGTGATGCGGCAGCTGTAACCGGGAAACTGCCCGGAGCCGTGCATACTCATTTAATAACCTGTAAGTACTACTCAGTGGACAAGTATGATATTGAAGGGGTGTTTACAAAAGAGTTTTCCAGATATTTTACCAATGTCAGTGTGATAAGCGGAAAAGGCTGCATCAATGGTATCCCACTGGAAGCAGGTCAGAATTTTATTATACCGGCAAAGAGCGGTGAGTGCAGATTTGAGGGAAAGATGTCCGTCATCTGTTCCAATCCCGAATAAAACAGGAGGAGAAGTTATGAGACTGGGTGCATTAGAGGCAGGAGGCACAAAGATGGTTTGTGCCATAGGCAATGAGAACGGCGAGATTTTTGAGCGGGTTTCCATACCGACGGAAACACCTGGGATTACCATGCCCAAACTGATTGCATATTTTAAGGACAAGGAAATCGAGGCGCTGGGAATCGGCTGCTTTGGTCCGATTGATCTTAACAGGAATTCAGAGACTTATGGTTATATCACAACAACTCCAAAGCTTGCATGGCTGAATTACGATATCGTGGGAGCATTTAAAGAGGCTTTAAAGATACCGGTGGGATTTGATACCGATGTCAATGGTTCTGCCCTTGGAGAAGCTACCTGGGGCATTACAAGGGGTCTTGAGAACAGTATGTATATCACCATCGGAACGGGCGTGGGAGCAGGCATTATTTCCAATGGAAAGCTGCTTCACGGTATGCTTCATCCGGAAGGCGGACATCTGTTTCTTGCCAGACATCCAAAGGATTCCTTTGGGGGAGCGTGTCCATACCATAAGAACTGCCTGGAGGGCATGGCGGCAGGTCCGGCCATAGAGGCACGATGGGGAATGAAGGGGGCAGAGCTGGCCGACAGGAAAGAGGTCTGGGAGCTGGAAGCTTATTATATAGCCCAGGCGCTTGTGGATTATATTATGGTGCTGTCGCCCCAGCGTATTATCCTTGGAGGCGGTGTGATGCACCAGGAGCATTTAATGCCTTTGGTAAGAGAAGAGGTAACCCGCCAGCTGGGCGGTTATATCAAGACAAAAGAACTGGAGGATATGGATCATTATATTGTCCTGCCCAGCTTAAATGACAATCAGGGAATCATGGGTGCCTTAAAGCTGGCAGTAGATGAGTATCAACTGGAAAAGATCGGTTAATTGCCATTTTTCTCCTAGTGTAAATCCAATTTATGTATGATATGATACGTTTTGTAAAGGAAATGTAACATTTGTGTAACAAATAAGGAGGATATTACCATGAGAAAATTACCAGTATTTGTTTTAGCAGCAGCAGCTGTATTTACCGTAGCAGGAACACCAATGACAGCACAGGCGGCGACCTGTTCCCGTTCATTGCCTAACTGTTTTTCATCTGACAGCTATTCTTCATTCTGCAATGGACAGTCTTTAAACAGCCTGTTAAGTAAGTATGGCTGCAACAGCAACAGCTCAAACTGCAATACTTCCACTGGCAAGAAAGGTGCATCCTGTGCTGGCAAAAGCTGTAATACGGGAAGTTCCTGCAATACCCGTCAGCTTTCCTCATTCTTAAGAAGCTGCAGATAATTGAATATCATTTTTTCATGGGTCGTTCCTCAGGGGTTCGGCCCTTATTTCTATTTGCGTACGTGGGGCAGATAAAAACAGCCACAGGCCTTTAATCGGCCCATGGCTGTCTGTGAAGGGATCAGCTCCCTTCATTTACGATTTCTTCCAGAACACGGATTAAGTCGTAAATGCTGTTGATCTGCACATTCCGTTCCAGGATCTGATTTTTTAAATCAATGGAAAGTGTTTCAAATTTGGCCTGGACTGCAGGAGCTATATATGACATTTTAATCACCTCACAATTAGGATTTACCCAGGCATAATTAATTATACATTTAAAGAAGTGCTGAATAAAATACAGATTCAGCAGACATATTAATTATGAGGTGAGATCAATGTCAAAGGATGATACAAAGAAAACCAATTCAGTGGAAAATTATCCAGAAGATAAAGGAAAAGTTAAAAATCAGAATCAGACTCATAATTCCCGCAGGGAAGGTATGGGACCCAATACCAAAAGAAGATCAGATTAATGAAAAGGGCGAAAACCAGGATGCGTTGGTTTTCGCCCTAATGAGGTTCATACTTATGATCGGGCAGTTACAGAACTCATCATCAACCGGTATATAAAGTCTGGCAGCGCGAAAAATGAGTTGTTTACATTGGTAAAGGCGGTTATGCGGCAGCTTGCGCTCGTATCCGTTATCTCCGGTATTTTTTGATATCTCGTTCTGTAATAATAATATATGCATGTTCTTATAGTGTGTGAACAAGCTGGACATGTCTTATCTATCCCATTCACATCTTGTCTTATTGTACCATATAATACAGTACAACTAAGAAAAGGAGGATATTTTTATGGGATGTTTCTGGGGTTGTGGAAATAATTGTGGTTGTAATGGCAACAATAATTGCGGCTGTAATTGCAATGGTAACAACGACTGTGATCATGATGATGAAGTGGCTTGTGCAGAGAAAGTAAGAAGAGCATACTGGGCTGGCTTTAAAGCGGGATGCAATGATCCTCGCTGCCACCATCACCACCATGATGATGATTGCTGATATAATTATGGCGGAGATCCGTTATTACGGACCCGCCATTTTTTCGCTTTATACCCTGAAATTAGTTTGAGCCAGCCGGGAATATGGAATAAACCCTGCTGGCTTAGCTGTAATAAATAAAAATAGCTCTGACTTTTTAAAATACAGATAGTTGGTACATTTTCACTTTATCAGATTCACATTATCAAATTGGTATTTGAAGAAAATGGATAAATTAGACGTGATTCGTACATCTGTATGAGATTAAGCGACGTGAACGTTAACAGCCTGAAGACCACGGTTGCCATTGATTGTTTCGAATACAACAGACTGACCATCTTCTAAAGACTTAAAACCTTCCATAGCAAGACCGGAGAAATGAACGAAAATATCGTTACCTTCTTCGTCACAGATGAAACCAAAACCTTTTTGTGCATTAAACCATTTTACTGTACCTTTTTTCATGAAAAGATACCTCCTTTAAATTATTGTGTATTCTGCTTAAAACTAAAAATCGCATATACTTGTAAATCATCAATAGAATAATGACTTACAAATATATGCGAAATCAAAACTTTATTAAAATACTGATTTAGTATAGCATAGAAGAAAATAATAGTCAATAGGAAATATACAATGTGCCTTCTTTTCTTGCTTCCGGAAAGAAAACAGGATACAATTAGTTCAAATGAGGTAGTATCACTCCCAGACCTGCATATCAGCCTGACTATTTTTAGCAATAGCTGCAAGGAATATGTTATTGCGATGTATTATGATAAATAAAGAAAGGGGAGCGGAATATGAAAATATTGGAAGATATGAATCATGCTTTGGACTATGTGGAAAGTAATCTGATGGAAAAGACCAATTATGAAAAAATTGCACAGATAGCCTGCTGTTCGGTATATCATTTTCAACGGCTGTTTACACTGATTTCAAACCTGACACTATCCGAATATGTCCGGCGCAGAAAAATGACAATGGCGGCCTTTGAGTTACAGAACAGTGATATAAAAATAATCGATTTGGCTTTGAAGTACGGTTACGAGTCGCCAGAGGCCTTTTCCAGAGCTTTCCAGAGTCTTCATGGAATTACTCCAACAGCTGCGCGCAGCTCAGGAGTAAGCATCAAGGCATTTCCGCGTATATCCTTTCAATTATCAGTGAAGGGAGTAGTTGAGATGAATTACAGAATAGTAGAAAAAGAAGCATTTCAGGTGTATGGATTGGAACGTATTTTTGAGACGAGTGATGAAAATTTTGAGGGAATCTCAGAATTTTGGAAAGAAAAGGTTGCTAATGGGGAATGTGAGGCGCTGGTAAGATCTTCTGGAAATAAAGGGTGGGTTAATTCCGTGTGCAATTATGAAAACTTAGGCGAGGGAAAATATGCATATATGTTGTATGTGGAAAAACTCTCTGCAAGCAATACGGAAGGATATAAAGTCCTGAATGTACCGAAAGCTACGTGGGCAGTATTTGAAAATGAGCCACATAGTATTGAAGAAACATCAGAGGCAATCCAGCAGACAGTATCACGTGTGTATACTGAGTGGCTCCCGACCTCCTGCTATGATCTTGTGGAAGGTTTTGAAATTGAAAAATTTTTGAAAAAAGATGAAAAATTCTTTGAAGAAATCTGGGTCAGAGTGTCCCGTAAAAAGTAGCAGTAATAGTCTTGTCGGTACCGTCCATTCTCAGGGTAATTGAGAGTGGACGGTAATTGATGTCCTTTTTATAGTGGTAAATATTGTCAAAAATTTTATATTCAGTGTATAATAATTAAAAATATATGGAGGAATTGAGTATGAATAGTAGTTTTTACGCTGCATTTGCAGCATTTGGTATGATCATTATTTTATTAGGATTAGCTGTTGGCATCTTATTATTAGCTGCTGAATGGAAGATTTTTTCTAAGGCTGGAAGACCAGGCTGGGCAGCATTGATTCCGATTTACAATATTTACGTCAGATCAAATGTCGTTTTCGGAAATCTGGGTTACTTTATTGCTTTTTTAGTTATAGCAGTAATTAATTTTATTGGAAGGACTTCTGAAGTCGGAGGCTTAAATAGTCTTGGAGCATTGTGCACATTCATTCTGCACATCGTTTACTGCATTAATATTTCGAAAGCGTTTGGTAAGAGCGGTGGTTTCACCGTTGGTTTAATTCTGTTACCAGTAATTTTCTTCCCAATACTGGCATTTGGAAGCGATGAGTACATAGGACCACAAAAGATTTAAAATTTTAGAACATTACACAGGGGCGGTTACTGTTACCGTCTCTTTTTTGATGGATGAAGTATGGTCTGGGCTAAATATGTCCTGGGGAAGTTCACTGGAAAATTTTAAAATCTTAATAAGCCGGCTAATGATCTCATTGACATCTAACTGCCCATAGCCCCAGACGTTATTGGGATAGAAATAGGAACTGCTGCGCCGGGCACCCCGGACAATCATGCGATTAATCTGTTTTCCGGTAAGTCTGGTGTAATTCCCCTTGCACAGGGTCCATTCCATGACCATGGCGATTCCGCCTGCAGCATATGCAGCAGCAGCCCCGGTTCCGGTCATTGTTCCGTACAGGTTTCCGGTAATCGCGCAGGGGATTTGGTAGCCGGGAGCCGCAACATCCGGTTTGACCAGTCCATCGCTGGTATAGCCTCTACCGGACTGCTCTAATATGGTGTCATCGAACTGATCGTAAGCGGAGACAGTCAGGGTACTGTATGAGTTTCCGGGATTTGTTATGGTAACATCCGGACTTGCATTAAGAAAATAGGTATTATCCGATATCAGATTACCAGATGGAAGCCAGGAATGAAGATAAAAAGGCTGGCCTTCCGTGCTTTCAAGCTGGAATGACCAAATTCCCGGTTCAGGGTTTTCAAAACGTATAAGAATTAACTGATCTCCGGTTTCTTCCTCAAAAATAATATTATTTACCCAGACAGAACTCTGGCCATAAGAGAATTTTATACATTCTTCAAATGAAGGTTCTATTCTTCCGGTTGTCATCTGATTTGGAGAAATGATCTCGATGGAAGGTCTTCCGGGAACACTGGGCCAGATTTCCATTGCAAACTTATCATCACCAACATTCAGCTGAAAAGCGGCTCCATACGGAATTGAATTAACTCTTTCAAAATAATGCCGGTTCCGGTTCCCCTCATCCCCGGCAGCAATGGAAACATTAATACCGGATAAGCGTACAAGATTTTCCAGATACTCGCTCATTACACCCTGCCCGTCATGGCTTCCATGGTTGCTTCCCATTGCAAGACAGATGACAAGGGGACGGGCCATTTTCTTTGCGATTGCAATCAGATAACGGATTCCCAGTATGATATCGGATTCCTGAAAACATAGTTTGTCTTCTGGTATAAAGAAAATATTTTTAAGGTTTTGTTTAGCCTGTTTCAGCTTCACCACAACCAGTTCGCTGTATGGAACAATGCCGCTAAAGGAATTATCAGAATGAATACTTCCAGAAATGATACTGGCAATTGCTGTCCCATGTCCGTCAGTATCTGAAGTGGGAACCAGAAATAAGGCGTCATTTGATAGCAGTGCGGCATTGATCTGCTGTCTGCTGTATTCGGAACCGAATGTAAAGCCTTCAGGGGGAGTGCTGCTCTGATCAGTCTGATCCCAGATGGAGAAGATGCGAGTACTGCCATCTTCGTTCCGGAATGCAGGATGCTGATAGTCAATTCCGGTATCAATTATCCCAACGAGCGTACATTGTCCAAGCAGATTATAGTTAATATCATGCTTTGCTGTCTGGTCGGACGATTCTTCCTCACTGACGTAAGAAGTAAGGGTATAGACAGATGGGAAGGCGTAATATGGGGTCAGGCCTAAGTCACAAACGCCCATGACACTTTTGGAGATATGCAGCAGTGAGTGGGTATCATTCAGCAATGTAATGTTATCTCCCGTGTTATATGCAGGGGCTAAAAAGTTATCAATTATAAAATCGTAATAATTTTCATCCAATATTTTTTGCATGACAGGCATCCCATCCATTTACGACATATGTTATATAATATGCTGCGGGGGGCGTTGTATTCGTTTCAATAAATAAAAACACCGGAATCAGATAAACTTACAGCCATTTTCCAGCAAAGCCCTTTTTACGTCACTTAATTTTTCTTCTTTTAAAAATATATAATCAGTATCATAAGTAGCAACAACTAAAATACAGGTCTTCTCATCGGCTATAATTTTGGATAAAAATGCAATCATGCCGTATTTTTCAAATGATGTATCCTCCGCAATCCGAAAACAGGTCCAGCCATGTTCTGCGGTTATATTTATATTGGGTACATGGTTCGTTTCGCATATCACCGATAACTCGTTATCAGTCTTACTGATAAATGTGAAATCATGTTCTAATAGGTCCGCACTTACCTCGTTTACTTTGCATACTGAAAATTCCCTGTCAATGATCTGTAAATCCATTTTATTTCCTCCTCATAAAAAAAGGCCCAGAAATATCACACCTTCAATGGCCTAACGGTATGAAATCTGAACGCTTGTGTTGTACTTTACCCGGCGGCAAAGTTTGCGTGTATAAATATGAATTTGATTGTATTTAATTTACTACAACTTTATTATAAGGTCAAGTACTTTTAGCTTTTCAGAATTACGCAAAAAAGAGAGCAGCCGACAAAATTTGGGAAGAATTTTATCGGCTTGAACATGATATGTCTATTCTTAAATAGAATAACACTTATTTCTGAAATCAAGCTGAAAAAATAAAGTTTTGGAAGATGTGAATAATTGTGAATATAACAATTTACGCTAAGAATATAAAATTTATGGTTTAAATAAAAAAATTACCTATAATATTTTTCGGGAATTTGTAGATAATTAATTTTGATTAAAATAATTGGAGGTAACAGATATGCTAATAATGGAAACCAAGAAGAATCAATCGTGTATTGACGCATGTGCAAAATGCGCACAGGCATGTTATGAATGTTTTCATGCATGCTTAAATGAGCCTGATTTAAATGAAAGAAAGAACTGTGTCAGTATGTTGGTTGAATGTGCAATGATGTGTCAGATGTCAGTGTCTATGATGTCGATGAACGGACAATACTCGAAAGAACATTGTGGAATTTGTGCAATGATTTGTGATAGCTGCGCAAGAGAGTGTAATATGTTTAAGGATCCGCACTGCAAAGACTGTGCAAAAGAATGCCAGACATGTGCAGATGAGTGTAGAAAAATGTCTGGAATGTAAGTTTTATTAATATTAAACTGCCAACTGTCAACAAAGTTGGCAGCTTTTTATTATTGGATGTGACCTTTTTATAACATAGGCGGTCTATCCCGTCTTTTTTTTATCCAATACGACAGTTATCCACAGTAATGTGGAAATAGTTGTGGATAGATTGTTAATGTCTGAAAATATGACATAAAACTACAAATTATTACAGTATAATTACTATAAGACTTAAATTACAAAAACCCCAGTAAGTACAAGAAGTTCTTGTTCTTACTGGGGTTCAGAAAGAATGGAGACAACAGGACTCGAACCCAAAATAAGGCCTGTAATTACAAGGGGTTTCAGCCATTGTGTGATATTTCGTGTGATATTTTATCAAAGTGTTTGGTTACCTTCTTATTCTGTTTTACCGATTCCATATCAATGACATTTCGTTACACTGATTTCATGATATTGTCACTTTGCCATCCCCCACGTTGCATATCTATAAAATCGAAGCAAGAAAAAACACCTTTGAGAAAAGCTTTTGGTATGTCAGGCGCTATGCATTCAAACAGATGTGGTTTTTACTGAAAATGAAGTAGGAAAAATAATGAATGCGGTAATAAGCAGCTGTGTGGACACGATAACCGATATGCAAGACAGATTGTTAAATCTACTAGAATGTCATATAAACTGAAATTTTAATTAAAAAACGTACCCTGTAAGCAGAATAGCAGGGTACGTGTAAGAATAAAATCACTTCATTTGCTTCCAGTATTTATGCAGAAAAGCATATGTAATTAAACAATTACCCAATCCCAAGAACGCCATTGGGGTTTTTAGTACAATAAGGTCTATTATAAGACGCGCGACAGCTACGAAAACAATCAAGTAAAATGCTATTCGCTTTTTACTTAAGAGCAGCCAAACGTAGAATATCACAGTAGCAATACATGCGATAGCTACGCTGTAATTAGCATAAATTAAATTTGTTAAAGAACTAAAAATACTACCTAAAATACTGATTACACACCATATTTTAATGCCTAATCCAAATTTTAAAACATTTTCATTTTCCATACTTATACCTACCCTTTAAATATTTTGAAATAATACATTTAGATTATCGTATTTAATTAAAGGTATCTTAAGCGGGTTAAGAGAAAATTCCAGAGGAGTGATATATCGAGAAAATCATCAAAAGACTGCAGAGCAGACAGAGCAAGCGTAAACAGCCGTATACAGGCGAAGGCGGATGCAGCTATAAAAGCACCGCCGGTTATGACCCATTCAGCGACAATGCCAGCTTATACATACACGAGCCTGTGTCCGGATCCGAAGCGCAGGAAGCCTCCCGCAAGGAAGAAGGTGCAGCATGAAGCTTTTAGATAAACAGATAGTCACTGTCCAGGTTTATGCAGGTAGGAAGTTTGGGACTATGATAGGCAGCAATGACGGTCTGATGGGATCCTGATAAACAGTGGTGAATACATATGGGCTCCTATGGATTCTTCAATAGCCAACGTAATTGAAAAGGATGCAGACGGAAATATCATTGGACGTGTTTACGTAAGGGTAAGAGAATAGTTTGACTAAAGGCGGGTATCCGACATTCGGACCCGCCTTATATTATCGTTTTTTATAGTATTGCTCATACCATCGTGGTTGTCTAAAATAGTGAGGGATACTTTCTGGGCTTGGTATTCTGTAAAATCCGCAACATATATTTTCTGAATTGCATTCCTGCTCCACTGGATCAAAATGCGGGCATTTATTAATATCTGGATCAAGTTCACATTTTGCTTTCATTATAACCACCTCCTGAAAATAATTATAAGAACACACGTTCATTTCCAATATTAAATCCCGGATAATACAAAAGGCAGGTATCCGACATTATGGACCTGCCTTAAATAAAGTGAATTATATCATTTTCAGATTGTAGTTTCGTGTGATATGGTGTTGTATTTATGGGTATATCCATGCTTTATTAAGCAAATTATTGTAAACCCCAAAATTCAAAAACCCCAGTATCTACAAGGAATTCTTGTATTTACCAGGGTTCAAAAATAATGGAGACAACAGGACTCGAACCTGCGACCCTCTACACGTCAAGCAGATGCTCTCCCAGCTGAGCTATGTCTCCATACATTTATCAGTATACCAAAAGCACCGGTTTCCTGTCTGCTTGGAAAGCCGGTACTGATATCGCAATTGTCAATCGGAGTAACAGGATTTGAACCTGCGACCTCTCGGCCCCCAGCCGAGCGCGCTACCAAGCTACGCCATACTCCGTTTCCTGACACTCAGACATTATAGCAGAAAATTTCCAATTGGTAAAGCATATTTGTTGAAAAAATTCAAAATTTAATATATGATGGAACAGACAAGACTAATCAGGAAGAAAAAAAGGTGAAAATAGATGAAACCAATCGTTAGCTTTGATGTAGACATGACGCTGCTTGATCATAAAGACTGGTCGATTCCTGCAAGTGCGATGGAGACAATAGAAAAACTGAGAGAAAATTACACCATAGTGCTGGCAACCGGAAGAGACATGGATTCCATATTCAGTACTGCAATACGGGACCAGGTACGGCCGGAGGCAATTATTCATCTTAATGGAACCAAGGTGACTGTGGGAGAGACTGTTATATATGAGCACACCTTTGATAAAAATCTTTTAAAGCAAATTCTTTCCTATGCAAAGAGTACGCCCTACAGTGTTGGTACTACCGTAGGGGAATATGACTATTATGTAAATCCGGAGACAGTGGCGGAACACGACAGAAAGCTATGGGGAGAATGCAGAAGAAACTTTACAGATGCCGAAAAGCTTGTACAGCTTGATGTGAGAACCATGGCCTATATCGGAGATGAAGATGGTGCAAGAAAGATGGAAGAGGAATTCCCGGAGGTCCACGTTCATATGTTTGCGGATAAGAAAGGTGCAGATGTTGTGGAGCGAAAGGCATCAAAGGCAGTGGGGCTTGCCAGACTCTGCGAATATTATAAGATTCCTCTTTCAAGGACGGTGGCATTTGGAGACAGCATGAATGATTATGATATTGTGAAGGCAGCAGGAATCGGAATTGCCATGGGCAATGCAATGGAAGAGCTGAAGAGAGCAGCCGATTATATTACAGATTCCATCGATCAGGATGGAATTAAGAACGCCTGCCTTCATTTTAAAATGATCCGGCAGGAGGAGATTTAATGGCGATACATTTTGATATCATTATTATAGGAGGAGGACCGGGCGGGTATACTGCTGCATTAAAAGCTGCTTCATTGGGATTTAAGACGGCAATTGTGGAAAAGGAAAAGCTGGGGGGAACCTGCGTGAACAAAGGCTGTATCCCCACAAAATCTCTTCTTCATGCTGCCAGTAAATTTAAAGAACTGCAAAACTGTGACGAGTTTGGTGTATCTACGGATTTTATTTCCTTTGATTTTAAGAAAATGCAGCTATATAAGAAAAGTTCGGTAAAATCTTACCGAAAAGGCATTACAGACCTGATTGAAGCAGAAAATATTACAGTACTTACCGGAACAGCAGTCATTAGAAGAAATAAAACGGTGGAAGTCAATGGTCCGGAAGGAAAGGATTACTATACAGCAGAGCATCTCATCATAGCAACAGGAGCAAAATGTGTAATTCCCGATTTCCCGGGTGCAGATTTGCCGGGAGTATTGACCAGTGAGCGTCTGCTGGCGTCGGACACATGGAATTATGACCGGCTTCTCGTAATTGGAGGAGGGGTTATCGGTGTGGAATTCGCAACCATTTTCAGTGCACTTTGTTCCAATGTGACGATTCTGGAACGGAAAACCCATCTGCTCGGACCTATGGATTCTGAAGTGTCCCAGGCGCTGGAAGAAGAGCTGAAGCAAAGAGGAATTACAGTTCACTGCATGGTGAATATTAAGGAAATCAGGGAAGAGGAAGATCAGGGGCTTTCCTGCGTTTTTGAGATGGATGGACAAGAGCAGACCATTCGTACAGGACAGATTCTGATTGCAGCAGGAAGAGCGCCCTGTCTGGATGGCCTTCTGGGGGAAGATGTAAGTCTTAAGATGGAACATGGCCGTTTAAAGGTGAATTCAGAATTTGAGACCAGTGAACCCGGTATTTATGCTATAGGAGACGTGGCGTCGGATATCCTGCTGGCACACGTTGCCGCTGCACAGGGAACCTATGTGGTGGAAAAGATCGCAGGAGCGGAGCATACCATCCGGCTTTCTGTTGTGCCAAACGGGATGTTTGTGAAACTGCCGGTAGTTCCCAGCTGCATTTATACAGAACCTGAGATAGCATCTGTGGGAATTACCCGGGAATCAGCTGTAGCAAACAATATGAATGTGCGCTGCGGCCATTATTCCATGAGTGGAAACGGGAAATCCATTATCACCAGCAGGCAGAACGGATTTGTTCATCTGGTATTTGAAGAATATTCCGGTACACTGGTTGGAGCCCAGATTGTCTGCCCCAGAGCAACAGACATGATCAGCGAGATGGCAACTGCTATTGCGAACGGATTGACGGCGAGTCAGCTTCGGCTGGCCATGCGCGCCCATCCCACATACAGCGAGGGCATCACAGCAGCCATAGAAAATTATTTTGAAACCAAAGGAGAAGCAGGCAATGATAAGTGAGAGACTGAAACAGTTAAGAGACTTAATGGCAGAGCGCCATATTGACGCCTATATGATTCCAACCTCTGATTTTCATGAATCAGAGTATGTCGGAGAGTATTTTAAAGCCAGAGAATTTATGACAGGCTTTACCGGTTCGGCAGGAACCGCAGTGATTACAAAGGACGAAGCAGGTCTGTGGACAGACGGAAGATATTTTGTTCAGGCAGGAATGCAGCTTTCCGGCACCGGCGTGGAACTTAGAAAGATGGGATACCCGGGAGTCCCTGATATCCTGGATTATTTAGAGGCAGTACTGCCACAAGGCGGGAAGCTGGGCTTTGACGGACGTGTTGTAAACTGCCGCCAGGGACAGGATTTTGAAGAGAAACTGGCAGATAAACATGTGACTCTGGCCTATGAAGAGGATCTTGTGGATCAGATCTGGGAGCAGCGCCCTGAATTGTCAAAAGAGCCGGTCTGGATTCTTGAAGAAAAGTTTGCCGGTAAATCAGCAGCTGAGAAAATCAGCGATTTAAGAGAAGAAATGAAAAAAGAAAAGGCAACCGTTCATATCCTTACCACACTGGACGATATTGTCTGGCTTTTAAATATCAGAGGAAATGATGTGAGCTGTAATCCGGTTGTTCTTTCCTATGGATTGGTAACGATGGAACGTTTCTACCTGTTCATTAACGAAGAAGTGTTAAATGATCAGGTAAAGGCCTATTTAAAAGACTTATCCGTTACGGTCTGCCCCTATAATGACATCTATGTTTCTGTCAGCCAGCTGAGAGATCAGAGGATTCTTCTGGAGACAGGCAGAACCAATTATGCCATTGTAAAAGGCATCGATTCCTCTAACCGTATCATTGACCGTATGAATCCGACTGTACTTGCAAAAGCAATGAAGAATTCTGTTGAAGTGGAAAACATGAGAAAAGCCCATGTAAAAGACGGAGCGGCCATGGTGAAATTTATCTATTGGCTGAAGCAGAATGTAGGAAAGGAAACAATCACTGAGGTCAGCGCCCAGGAATACTTGGATAACCTCCGTTCTGAGCAGGAAGGGAATCTGGGAATCAGCTTTGATACCATTTCTGCTTACGGCGCCAATGCCGCCATGTGTCATTATAAAGCAACTTTGGAAAGCAATGCAGAGATTAAGCCAAGAGGCCTTTATCTGGTGGATTCCGGCGGCCAGTACTATGAGGGAACCACTGATGTAACAAGAACCGTTGCGGTGGGACCGCTGACCAAAGAGGAGCGGGAGCATTTTACACTCACAGTCATCAGTATGCTCCGCCTGGCAGCCGTAAAGTTCCTTCATGGCTGCAGAGGGCTGACGTTAGACTATGTTGCCAGAGAGCCGTTCTGGAGCCGTGGAATCAATTTTGATCACGGTACCGGGCATGGAGTCGGATATCTGCTCAATGTACATGAACGTCCCAACGGAATCCGCTGGCGTATGGTACCGGAGCGTCAGGATAACTGTATACTGGAAGAAGGAATGGTCACTTCCGATGAGCCGGGAGTTTATATCGAGGGAAGCCACGGAGTGAGAACTGAAAACCTGATCGTATGTAAAAAAGCGGAGTTAAATGAGTACGGCCAGTTTATGGAGTTTGAATTTCTCACCATGGTCCCCATCGATCTGGAGGCACTGGATCCATCACTTATGACAGAGCGGGATAAAACACTTTTAAATGATTACCATAAAGCTGTTTATGATGCGGTGGCACCTCATATTACGGAGGAAGAAGCACATTGGCTGAAAGAACAGACCAGAGCAATATAAAAAACAGGCAGGACCTTATTGATTAAGGTTCTGCCTGTTTTTTACTGCCTGTTTTCGCCCTGAGCCGCAGTAAAATTGGAAAAACTGCTTCCAGATCTTCGTGGCTTAATTCTTTCATAATCGCGGCGGCCTCCCAGAAAAGCGCCTGCTCTTTTTTTTCTGTATTAAAAAACTCAATGGGAGTAATTTCAAGATAATCACAGATTTCGAAAAACTGTTTCATGGAAGGCATAGAACGTCCCGAAGAGATTCCCTGTATATAGCTTTTATTCTTCCCCAGATCTAAGCTCATCTGATATTCTGAAATATTTTTCTTCAGGCGGAGTTCTGTGATTCGGTTCCTGACAAATTGTTCATCCAACATTATCACCTCTTGGTTTATCATAAAGGATATTTTAACCAGACATTACGTATTATATGCGTAATAATGCTCCAAAAACAAGTTGCATATACGGGTAAAAAGCGTTATCATGTATGATATACGAATAGAAAAGACGGAAAATAAAGGATTCCATGAGGTACAGGGGGAAGTATCATGACAGGAAATTCAGAAAGACAATTAGAAAGTGAGAGTAAGGGAATCGGACAGGAGTCTTTCCGTTTCAGCCAGACAGAACAGCTGTACGGGAATATGAGTTTTTTTACTGACACTGTATTGTTCGAGTATTCCTATCCGGAAAAGCGGCTGTGTCTTTCGGCTAATGCGAAAGGTCATATTAATTTACAGGCATTTGAACGCTTTTTTTCAAAGCACAGAGACAATGCACCAAAAGAGGGAGAGATGAGGTCCTTTGAATTCAGTATGGGAAAGATCGGGGAGCCATTCCACTGGTGCAGCTGTAAATTAACCGCTATCTGGGAAGACAAAAAGACAGGCCCGCTGAAATTGATCGGTAAGCTTCAGGATATCAGCGGATCAAAAGCGAGAGAAGAACAGCTGCTGCTAAAGTCTATAAAAGACGGACTGACCGGAGTTTACAACAAATCAGCCTTCGAGTACCGGGTTGATGAACTGTTAAAAAGTGACACAGACAGCTGGCTTTGCATGATCGACATTGATAATTTCAAAGAAATCAATGACTGCTACGGTCACCCCACAGGAGACCGGATTCTGATGAAGGTAGGCGGAATGCTCTGCGATCTTTTTCCGGAGCCGGATCTGGTAGGCAGAGTAGGCGGTGACGAGTTCGTGGTATTTACAGTCGGATCCGATGTTTACATGCGGGCGGAAAAGCTCTTAAAGCGGGCAAAGAAAGCGGTACCGGAAGGGGAAGGACGCCTTTCCGTCAGTATCGGTATCGTTTCCAGTACAGGGAAAAAAGAAGAAAATTACCAGAAGCTTTTTTCACAGGCGGACCGTGCCATGTATTATGCCAAGCAGGCGGGCAAGAACAGAATTGCCTCTTACCACGATAATATCTGGCAGGTCACGTAGAATAAGTGCAGACCAGGCAGGAGACAGAGATCCTGCCCTTTTTTTGGTTGAGCTGTTACTGAATAGAATCCGGCTCAAGATCTACCTGGATGAAGCTATGGTTAATGGCAGGGAGAATCCGGTTAATTAAGTCAGATGTTTTCATTTTTAAGCTGCTGGTATTAATGCAGGGATGACAGCCAAAGAACTCAAAGGAGAGCACATCTTTGTCAATAAGCAGCTGAACTTTGTTATCTTTATCGTTCATAAGCCCGAGAACAGAGACAGAACCGGGAGTGATATCTAAAAACTGAATCATAAACTCCGGATCAGCAAATGAGAGTCTGGAGGAGCCGATTTGTTTTGAAAGACTGGCAGTGCGGAATTTCTTTTTCCCCGGAAGCAGGAGCAAGTAAAATTCCGTCTTTTTTGCGTTGCAGAGAAATAAGTTTTTGCAGATATCGATGTTTAGCAGGGAGTCGACATCCCGGCAGGCATCGATGGTGGGGATCGGGGCGTGGTCGAGCCGCTGGTAGGCGATTTGAAGCTGATCTAAGAGATCGTAGGTGCGGAGTTCTTTGTCTGTTCTGTCAGAAGAATTTGCCGGACGTCCATTGTAAAGTGTTTTGTCTATATAGAAGCTGGTGCCTGCATCAATCATGAGTGTTTCCTTCCTTTTCTCTTTTTTGAATTATTATAAACCTCGATGGCAAAAATGCAATAGTTTTTCATTAAACAAAGGAATTCGGTGGTTTTATGGGAAAGAATATACTATAATAGCTTTTGATAACAGAGAAGAAAAGGCGGATTAATGAAATGATAGATAATCGATTGAAGAAGGAAAAGTTTCGTACAGATGAGAAAAAGGCGAACGGGAAGAGGCAGGATGGTAAGATACAGGTTGAGAAGACAATGAATGGGAAGCCGCAAAATGGCAAGGCAGAGATTGGGAAAGCGCAACCAGGTAAGCCATTTACCCGGACAACACAAAGTGATAAGACACAGACTGGCAAGATGCGGAATGATAAGATAAGAAATGATGAGCGGTCAGGTAATAAGATGCATAAGGACAGGGGACAAGGCAATGCATCTCAGTGTCCGGTTTATAGAAGGTGCGGAAGCTGCCAGTTACTTCATCTGCCTTATAAAAAACAGCTGGAACAGAAACAAAAGAATCTGGAAACGTTGTTAAAGCCATTTTGCCGCCTGGAGTCCATGATGGGAATGAGTGATCCTTATCACTACCGTAATAAGGTACATGCTGTATTTGACCACGACAGAAAGGGAAACCCTATTTCTGGTGTTTATGAAGCTAATTCTCATATAGTAGTTCCAGTGGAAAGCTGCCTGATTGAGGATCAGAAATCAGATGAGATTATTGGGACGATCAGGGGGATGCTTAAATCTTTTAAAATCCGCACTTACGATGAGGATACAGGATATGGCCTGCTGCGTCATGTCTTAATCCGCCGTGGTTTTGTGACAGGTGAGATTATGGTTGTGCTTGTGACTGCTTCCCCAATATTTCCTTCAAAGAATAATTTTGTTAAAGCTTTAAGGGATCGCCATCCGGAAATCACGACAGTGATACAGAACGTGAATAACAGAGGAACCAGTATGGTGCTGGGAGATAAGGAGCATGTACTTTATGGTAAGGGTTATATAGAAGATGTTCTTTGTGGCTGTCGTTTCCGTATATCTTCTAAGTCCTTTTATCAGGTAAATCCGGTTCAGACAGAGGTCCTTTATAAGAAGGCTATAGAAGCAGCGGGACTGACCGGAAAAGAGAGGATCGTTGATGCATATTGCGGAATTGGCACAATAGGAATTGTTGCCAGCAGCCATGTAAAAGAAGTGATTGGTGTGGAATTAAACAAGGATGCGGTTCGTGATGCAATTGAAAATGCAAAAATCAATAATGTAAAGAATGCAAGCTTTTATTGTAATGATGCTGGTCGGTTTATGGTCAATATGGCAGAATCCGGGGAGCATGTGGACGTTGTGTTTATGGATCCGCCCAGAAGCGGGAGCACCGAAGAGTTTATTGACTCCGTTGCTGTAATGAGGCCGGATAAAGTGGTATATGTGTCTTGCGGGCCGGAGACATTAGTCAGGGATTTGGAGTATTTTAAGAAAAAGGGATATGAGGCGAAGAAGGCGTGGGGGGTGGATATGTTTCCTTGGACCACTCATATTGAAACCATATGCTTACTAACCCCCATAAAATAAGGATTTAATCGGTTTTGTATACTGACAACCGCAGGCAATGACAACCATTTGACAACCAAATTTTCACGCGTTGTCAAATGGAAGCTGCCTTTTCGAATATATCAACGCTCTTTGAAGCCATGGTATCAGTCACATGTACATAGGTCTGCAATGTGGTACTTATGTTTGAATGCCCCAGGCGCGCTTGTACGTCCTTTACGTCAGCCCCGTTCTCTATAAGCATCGTAGCGTGGGTGTGCCGCAACGAATGGTAGTCAAAGGCAAGCTTTAATTCATTGTGAATTACTCGGCTGCAGTATTTAAATGAATCTGTGCTTACATATTCTCCATTATCCCGTACGCATACCATTTCAACTTTTTTCAAGGGGCATTCAATGCTGCGCTCAACCGGTATGATCCGGTGAATGGTATTCCCCTTTTCGTCTTTCTCTGGTTTAAGACAATGATCTATATAATATTCGCCGTATAGAAGCCTATTCTTCTTCTGCGCTGCCTTTGCGTGCTTCAGTGCATTGTAAAGCGTCTCACCAAATTTTATTGTACGATTTGAGCTTTCTGTTTTAGGCGTGGAAAAATACCATGCTGATTTTTCTTCTTTTTTTCCTTTTTGTTCCATTACTTTTCTAACATCAACACCATAATTCCTTTTGAGTATTGTCTTATTCACAGTTATTGTCCAGTTATCCATGTCAACATCTTCCCATGTCAATCCGAACGCTTCGCTGATCCTTAAACCGGTATAATATCCAATCATAAGAGGCAGATAAAAAACATTTCCCTGCGGGAACCGTTCGATAATGCTTCTGAACTCTTCCGGCGCAATAATGTAACGTTCCTTCGGCTTGCGCTCAAATTTAGGCATTCTGGCGCGCTCACATGGGTTTTCTTTTATGTATCCCAACGGTTCTATTGCATACTCATAGGCAGCTGACAACACAGAAAGTATCCCGACAACTGATGATTTCGAAAGCCCTTGTATTTTAAGCCTGTTTATATATTCTTGCACAGGAGCAGATGATAAAGCTTTTAATTTGTATTGCCCGAATTGCGGTTTTAAATGGTTTTCGATAAGCTGAATATACGCAAGTTGAGTATTATATTTTAAATTTGTCTTGCAGTAATTGTCAAACCAATAATCCAAATAATCCGAGACACTCAATTCTGACGGAGTAAATGACTGACCGGAATTGTTATACTCATTCATGGCTTGATTTCCGGCCCTTAATGCCTCTGCTTTTGTCTTGAATCCCCCTTTTGATATAGATTTTCTTTTCCCTTCTATTTTGGCAGCCTCAAAACTATATTGCCAAGTTGTTCCCCTTTTTCTGGTCCTTAATTCTCCCATGATAATTCCTCCTTAATTTTTTGCACAAAAAATACGCCATACCTTTGACAGATTGGCGCATCAGTGATACAATGAGTTTGCAAAAGTCTTGTATCTGGCGCACGTCAGGTATGATATATAAAATCCGTTCCGGTTACCAGCCGGGCGGTTTTTATTATATTTAGTTTATCTCGTCTATATCTAAGGAATATCCCAATACTTCACCTACGCTTGTAACCTTTCCTTTCAACGTAACAGATTGCCCTATTGTCATGCCTGACACTTTGTCCTTTTGGTCATCATCTTTTATATTGCATTGTATGCCAATAAGGTTAAATTCTTCATCGTCTGGATCAAGCGATATATACTTCCCATCAGAATCGATATTTCTTAACTTACCGGTAATTTCAACATACTGATCTTTGTATTTCTCACTCGCATTTAAAGCGTTAGAATTTAAATCCGCTACCATATCAGCTACACTATAAGAAGCGTATTCGATTTTCTCTTTTGCGGTTTCTGTCATGTTTGATGATTTCTTTTTTGACTGATCTGAACTGGATTGTATTCCGTTTATATTATTTTGATAATCTGCCATTGCTTCATTTACTTGATTCATAGATGATTTATAATTGTTGTAAGGCACATAATACCATGTACCACATAAAATCAAAGCCATAATAGTAAAAAATATTCGATTATTTAAGGTTGATTTTCTCTTATACCAAATCAAAAATAAACCAATAGGAGCGCAGCAGAAAAACATTGACAATATAATAAACCACCATCGCTCATAAAACTTCAGGTCTTCCGCTCTCTTTTCGACAATATTGATACCATCATTATTTTCTTGTATTAATTCTACGGTGCGTAATATTTTCTCGTTTGCTTTTTTATTAAATTCAAATCTGTCAGCCTTATTATTGTTATGCACAAAATCAATATATCCCAATTCACCAAAAGCTGCATACATATAATCTATTCTCTTTAAATCGTCATAATCTATTTTCTTTTTGTTTCCTGCGAAAGATATTATATTGCTTTCTTTTTTGCCTACATACAACTCTTGCGAGGTCCCTTTTATACTCATATTCTTACCCCTTGTCTTATTTCTTTTTCTTCTCCCGCATGATTTCCACCTGCTTCATGGCGTTTTCCAATGTAAGAGCAAGCACAGCAAGCGATTTTTGGTCAATCTTTTCCCCTTTGTAATAGAGGGGGCTTGTATCCTTGTCGTTAATATCCCCGATTACTGCTTCTAATTTTTTGGCAATGTCAAGATCATCTATCGGCTTCATATCAGATTCATCATTAATTTCAGTTTCTTTTCCTGTAAGTAAATAATCTACAGTTACATTAAAATAATCAGCAATCTTCTGCAATGTTTCGGCTTTTGGAGTACTTCTCCCTGCTTTCCAGTTGCTCAATGCAGTTTGCGTTACTCCGGCTTTCTTAGCCACTTCATAAGAAGTTACGCCATATTTTTGTAGAAGTTGCTTAAATATTTCGTACATTTTTGTGCTCCTTTCACAAAGATAGAGTACTTTCGAAAAAGTTAGTAAAATCTATTGACTACTAACTTGCAATGGTGTATTATTTACTTACGCAAACAAAAGCAAGCGTAAAAAATAATTACGATTGCGATATACTATCTTTTAAAACGTGGTAGTTTTGATTTAGAAAGTATATCACATTTCGAAAGTAATTGCAAGCATTAAATGAAAGGAGGTGTATTAATGTACGAAAAATACCTTGCTCTCTTAAAAAAAACAGGAGAGTCAACGTATAGAGTATCCAAGGCTACGGGGGTGCAGCAATCCACTTTAAGCAATTGGAAGTCTGGAAGAAGTACTCCAAAAACAGAGAAATTAAAGAAACTTGCCGATCATTTTGGTGTTTCTATTGAGTATTTTCTTGAATAACTACATAACAGCACATTGAAAAGGAGGATATTGTTTGAACGAATTAAAGATTTTTGAAAATGCTGAATTTGGTCAGGTAAGAACAGTTGAAATTGATGGTAAACCGTATTTCTGCGGTAGCGATATTGCTAAGGCTCTTGGATATTCAAATGCAAATGACGCTATGGGAAGACATTGCAGGGCTATCGTAAAACGCGACACCCCTATTAGCGGAAAAATACAGAAGATTAATTTTATTCCAGAAGGAGATATCTACCGCCTAATAACTCACAGTAAGCTACCATCAGCCGAAAAGTTTGAATCATGGGTATTTGATGAAGTGCTTCCTTCTATTCGCAAACATGGCATGTACGCCATTGATGAACTGATAAACAATCCAGACCTTGCTATTCAGGCATTAACAGCCTTGAAAGATGAACGGGAAAAGAATCGTGCATTAAGTGAGGAAGTGAACGTTAAAAATCAGCTTATTGGTGAGCTTAAACCGAAAGCGGATTACATGGACCGGATTCTTAAAAACTCAGGGCTTGTGACCATCACTCAGATAGCAAAAGATTACGGAATGAGCGGTCAGGCAATGAACGATTTACTACATAATTTGAAAGTGCAGTATAAGCAAAGTAACCAATGGCTTTTATACAGAGATTACCAGGGTTGCGGATATACCCATTCTCACACCATCAACTATGAGCACTCAGACGGCAGACCGGACGTGAAGATGAACACCAAATGGACACAGAAAGGAAGATTGTTCCTGTATCAGTTACTTAAATCAAACGGTGTTATTCCAACAATAGAAAGGAGAGATTTCGATGGTAGAGCCATATAAGCCACTTTATACAGTAAAGGAAGCGTCAGAAATATTGATGGTAAATGCGGATACAGTACGCGATTTTATCAAGAAAGGCAAGATTAAAGCCTTGAAGCTCGGAGCTATGAAGATCAGGGGAACCGACCTGGAAGCGTTTATAGAAAATTATGAGCCAGTGCAGAAAGGACCGCAGGCATGATAAACGTCACAACCGGAATAGACCTTGCTCCACTGCAGAAAGAGTTATTCACCCGGCGCACACGCCCATCTTACATAATCATGAGCGAAGAAACAATCGAATCCATAAAACGTAAGTATCCAACGGTTGAACCGGTAGGACTTCCGAAGGGTCTCACTTGCGAAGCTCTTTGCGGTATCCCCGTAGCCACCTGTAACGCGGTCCCGTATGGATTCATTGATATTAAAGATTAAGGAGGAAAGCAACCGTGACAGTAGAACAGATTGCGATAAGGCAAGAAGTGAGACAGCTTCTTAATGAAGCGGGAGTTAACAAAAACACCTTGAAAGACATGGTGAAAGAGGTTTTACAAGAAGAAATACAGAAAGCGTGTGTTCAGGCAATGCATGAAAAAGACGTAGATTCAATGGTGCATAATGCTATGAATAGAGATTTTAACAGGGTTGTAAGAGACACAACAAAAGAAGTCATAAAGGAACGCTGCACATCTATTTTCAACCGCATGATAATTTCTGTTGACATTACAGACAAAGACGGCACAAGCAGTATAACGAGGTAGCTAAGTCAAATTAAGGAGGTATCGCAATGTTTAAGTTTAAAAAATTGAGAAACGGTTTTTCCATTAGCCGAAAGGTTAAAGGCAATATTACTCCACAGCCAGTGATCAGATATTTTTCGGATTATCAGATAGTGAGATTTTTTATAGGCGTGGCAACGTATGACATTAAGATTCCATTCTTGCCAACGGCCTATGTTGATTAACTGATAAGGAGGATTAACCATGGGAGAGAAGTTTTGGGCGCGCTTATGGCGCAGAGAATGTGAACGCAGAGATTTCTTTGAAAGTATGTCAAGGGCCGAGGGTATTGTAATTGTTTTACTGGTCGGCGCGCTGGTGTTAGCACTGGCGAGATAGGAGGGGATATGGATAGAAAAGTATTTGCAACAGTCAACACAATAGCCATTGCGGTATTGGCTTTAATGGGAATCGGCGCATGTGTAAGCGGTTTATTCTCGCTGGTTGGCTTTGTCGTGTATGTTATCGCTTGCGCTATCTGGTGCGCTTGCAATGCAAAGATATTTCAAATGGCTGGAGTAATCCAGGTTATCGAGACACGGGCGATTCGTGGCGTTGGAAAATCAGAAGAAGATCCGGTTAGATCGGTTTTACAGTATTGGGATTTTGATGGAACGTTGCTTGCTGAAAAAGATCCATGCGCGGAGGAGGCAGACGATAAATGAGCAAACCATGGTACTACACAATAGGTTATCCGGTAAAGGTATTCTGGAAAGAAGAATGGAAAAACGGGATCATTACCAATGGATATCGCCATGAAGACGGAATCATAAACACAGTAATTGAGAGCGGAGAAAAGATATGGTTTCCAGAGGCAAGAAAGAATGAATTTCTTAAACCAAGTCTTCCAGATGATAACCCATGGATTCCAGTAGGCGAGCAATGGCCCGCAGGAAATCAGTATCAAAAAGTATGGATCACTGAAAAATGTCCAGCCGGTATACATACCATCAAAGGGATTTGGTGTCACAACCAGTTTAAAAATGCTAACGGTATGCCAATGAAATTTGAAGCAATAGCGTGGAAACCGTATATTTCACCAGAACCATATAAGGAGGCTGATAAACAATGAACAATGTTAGGTGCCTTGCTTGTAAAGAGCCTTGCACTGATTTCAGTAAAAATTGCATTGCCTGTATGGCTGAACGTGTGATGTGGAGAAGGGTAGAAGATTATATCATTTCATGCAATTACACCTGGACTTGCGAAGGTTTAAAACACGATTACCAGAATTACTACATGAAAGGCGCTTATTGCAGCCACACATTTCTTGACATTGTAAAGCACAACGAAGCCGAGTGTAAATTTTTATTTTGTGAGGTTAAATCATGAGGAAAAACAAAACCAACCGCGCCGGATCAGCCGCAGGCTTAAGCCAGTATCCCTGGCAGAACGGCGGAAAAAGAAAAATGCCAAAGGGTGTTGGCGCACCGATTGGCAGATGGAACTTTAAAAACCAGAACATTTTCATTTTAATACAGAGGTGACGAATACGCAATATAAATTTTTAAAAAATGGCAAACTGAAAGTTTTTGACAACGGCGAAATCTATATTGTCAAGAACGGTATCGAAAAAATTATGAAGCAATATGAAATAGGCGGATGCAATGGTGGTAGATATCGCATGGTTTATTTTTATGATGGAAAAATCAAACGGCAGTTTTATGTACACAGGCTGGTTGCAGAAGCTTTTATAGAAAATCCAGATAACAAACCACATGTAAACCACAAAGACGGAGATCCATCAAATAATAACGCTTTAAATCTTGAGTGGGTAACATGCTCCGAAAATCAAGTTCACGCCTATAAGAATTTAATCAAAAAATATAAATGTAGATTCTGCAATTCTGATACCTATTCAAAACTTAGAATATGTAAATCTTGCTACGGCAAAATGAGCGATGTAAACCAGACGGCTTTAGACAATGTTATTAGGCAAGAAATGTTACAAACCAAATTAAAGGAAACTGATATGTCAAGTTTAAGCGAAATGCAAAAGGAATTGCTCATCTATAAATTAATTGGATTAACCTGTAGAGAAATTGCACCAAAGTATGGCGTGTCATTTCAGGCTATAGCAGAAAGGATCAATAAAATTATCGATTAATAATTAGGAGGTAGTCAAGATGGAAGAGAAAAAGAGAATGGCGTACTTGCCAATTAAAGATTATGTCGAAGGTAAAGCGGCTTTAGCAAAAATCGAAGTAGTAAAAGAGTATTTGCAGGAAAAAGATTATATCACGCCTGAAATAGTGGCTGATATTTTTGGATTTGAAATTCCAGAAAGACGTGATTAACATGCGTGTTGGCATATGTAAAGAGCGAGGTATTGTAGTAACAGATGAACAGGCATTCCAGTATGCATTGGAACGGATAGCACATGGAAAACCGGAAGAACAGCAGGAGTTTGTAGAGTGGTTTTATTCCGGTAATTGGGTAAAGGAGGAAGACAATGCAAATTGATATCATTGGTGGATCTCTTACCAAAGATGAACAGTTTGAACTTGGAAAGTTGCTGTTAAAGGCAGGATATACAGTAAGCCGTAGTATCGGGAAGGGACGCGGAAGCAAATCAGTTATAACTATAAAATTTGATCAACAGGAGGTAGATGCAAATGCTCAAGACTTATCCTGAAATGCGCAAAATAGATGTAAGGCCGTTCTGCGAGATACGGGAAGAAGGAAAAGAAAAGATACCTTATCTCAGTTATACAAAATGTATAGATTTATTACACCAAAATGGTGCTGAAAAAGTGTATTTCTCACCTATAAGAAGCACTGAGACTGGTTCTTCATTGATAAGCTGCGGCATGATTTTTGAAGATTCGGGCGGTAAGAAAAATTCTGTTTATGAAACTGCGGTTCACATTGTTATTGATGATTTAGAGTTTGACTTCCAGGGACCGGTAATGAATGGAGCAAATCCAGTAAAAGACAATTCAATGAGCCAGCAAAGGCTTTGGAATAGTCAATGCCGCTTATTTGTAAAAGGGGTAGCGATACATACCGGATTAGGCTTTGATTTATGGCTTGACAACGAAGAAAAAGAACAAGTGGTACAGAAACAAGAAGATGTATTCCACGACATAATGAAGGTCAGAGAACGTGTGTTGCAGGAATTCACAGTCCTTAATAAAAAAGGGTATACCAAAGGCGAAATTGCTGAAATGATAGGCACTGATGAAGATGATCTTGATATGAAGTTCAAAATGTATGTTTCTCTTGCAAACATGGAGAAAAAATTGATTGAAGTTATAGGAAAAGCAAAATGATTTCAAGCCAAGATAGATCATATTACATTGGAGCAAGTGATACACGCCAAGTTGTAAGCAATTGGAATACAAACACTTTTGAAAAATGGTGGATTGAAAAGCTCGGATTTGCAAGTAACCAGATACATACTGAAGCAATGATGGCCGGCACTGCTTATGAGCATCGGATCATTGACAGCCTTAACATTCTCGAAATGGAAAAAGATAAGCAATTTATTTCTGGAAGACTGAGGGTGAACCTTGACGGCAATACGCCTGACACCATTTATGAAATCAAAACTTATAAGTACCAGAACGGTTTCAAAGTGCCAAAGCACTACCGGGAACAAGTATGGGTTGAAATGTTTGGATCTAACATCAGGAAAGCCTATATTGTGGCTTACGGGCTTTTAGAAGAGGATTATAACAACTTCTACCGTGACATTGATCCTATGCGCAGACAGCTATTTGAAATCCAATATAATGAGGAATTTATCAACAAAATATATCTTCCGCGGTTTCGGTATTTATCTGAATGCTTAGACCTTGGAAAGTTTCCAAAAACAGAGGAAGTGATTTTTAGTGTATAAGCCAGCGAAAATAACCGGATATAAGCCTGCTCCAGAAGGAACATATTTGATTGTGCTGGTTGAAGGGGAAAACCTTACGGAGCCTATCGTTGAGAAAAACATGCATGAATGCACCTTACAACTTGACGATGGGCGACATATCAGCGGTGCGCAAAACAGAAAGGCACACGCGACTATTAATGATATCGCTGCATATACCGGAGAGGTTCCAGAAGCAATGAAAGGCTGGCTGAAATATCGTTATATTTGTCAGACTGGTGGAGAATATTTTTCCCTAAAGGATTGCTCCATGGATACTGCCAGAGAATTTATAAATGTGATTCTTGATTATGCGCTTGAAATGGGAATCCCGCTTATGGATTTTGCACTGAACCGGACAGACGATATAGATCATTACTTATATGCCTGCTTGAAACTTAAAAAGTGCGTGATCTGCGGAAAGCATGGAGAAGTCCACCACGTAGATGCAATAGGCATGGGAAACGATAGGCGAACGCTTGATGATTCACAACACCGGAAAATATGCCTGTGCCGTATTCATCACACAGAAGCCCATACAACGGGTTTTGATAGTTTTTCGAACAAATATAAGGTGTACGGTATAAAGTTTGAGGAATGATATAATACGGCGTTCAGAATTGATGTTAGGAGGTTTAGATTGGGAAAGATTAACAGCAAAGCAAAGGGAGCCAAAGGAGAGCGCGAACTCTCCCGGCTCTTGAAAGAATATGGATACGATACCAGACGCGGAGTGCAATACTGCGGTGCAAATGGGGACGCTGATGTAATAGGGCTTCCAGGGATACATATTGAAGCGAAGAGAGTTGAACGGCTGAATATCTACGAAGCCATGGAACAGGCGATAAATGATTCAGGCGCAAACAAAATGCCGTTCGACTATGATTTACCGACAGTATTCCACCGTAAGAATAATCACAGCTGGCTTGTAACAATGAGATTAGAGGATTGGATTGAGATTTACCGGGAATGGAACTCCGGTAATGCACTGGGGAAGGAGATAGACAATGAGACTTGATGAAATGATTATAAAGGCAAATGCGGACGGCAAGACGTATTTTAATGAAACGAATAAGACTAATTATTCTGCCGCAAATGGATTTAATGGTTTTGATACAGACGTTTTATTTAACGAAGGGTGGGAAGAACTGCAAAAGCCTCACCTGTCTGTATTAGAAGCAGAAAAAGAACTGGATTGCGTGATTGATACACCGGATATTTCGAAGCTGCTTAGACCAATGGACGAGAAGCCTTTTAATAGGCGCAATGTGATTATTATATGTGATGAAACATCTTACAACACAAACTATAGTGGCTATTACGATGGAAGCATTTGGAGATTGTTTGATTACGATAAAAACCCAGTGATTAAAGAATACTTTCGCTGGATCGACCCGGCAGACCTGATAAAGCTTTTACCTAAGGAGTGATAATGTGGGAGATGTTAAATGGATAAAAATTGTAACAGACATATTTGACGATGAAAAGATTCTCTTAATTGAGAGTATGCCGAGTGCTGATAGTATCATCGTTATCTGGTTTAAACTCCTGTGTTTGGCAGGCAAGAACAACAACAGCGGTGTGTTTATGCTGAATGATAAGATTGCCTATACTGACGAAATGCTTTCCACGATATTCCGCCGCGATGTGAACACTGTAAGGCTTGCCCTCAAATCTCTGGAAATGTATGGAATGATTGAGATTATTGACAATGTAATCACTATCCCGAATTGGTCAAAACATCAAAACCTGGATCAGCTGGAAGAACGTAAGGAATACATGAAAGAGTATATGAGAAAGTACCGCGGAAAGCAGAAGGATTTAATCGAATGTAAAGATAACAGTAAAGTTTACAGTAAGTCTAACAGTAAAGCTAATGTTAGCGCCCTAGAAGGAGAAGAAGAAAGAGAAGAAGAAAGAGAAATAGAAGGAGATAAGAAGGAGAGTATTAACTATCAGCAAATAGCTGATATGTACAATGGCACTTGCGTGTCATTCCCCCGGCTCACTTCGATATCTGATTCTCGTAAAAAGGCTATCAGGGCAAGATTGAAAACATATAGCGTTGGTGACTTTTCAACATTGTTCCAAAAGGCAGAGGACAGCGATTTCCTGAAAGGAAAGAACAATCGGGATTGGTCAGCTACATTTGATTGGCTGATAAAAGATTCGAACATGGCAAAGGTGCTTGATGGAAATTATGATAACAAAAACAGTCTTCCGCATGGTCCTGGAACAGATCCGATTGGAAAACAGCAACAGGTCAGGGATATGCTAAGAGATTGGGCGAACGGAGATGATTAAATGACAAAACAAGAATTTGCAGTATTTATTGCAACGATTAATACAGCTTATCCGAAATGTGATCTTATCACGCCAGACCAGACAACATTATGGTTTGAAATGCTCGGACATATTGATTTTGAAGCTGCAAAAGTGGTGTTGAAGAAATATATACTCAACAATAAATTCCCTCCCACCATAGCTGATCTTAACATTCTGGCAGCTGATGTTACGAATGAGAGGCTACCAGACACGGATGAGGCTTGGGGAGAGGTACATAAGGCCATAAGGCGGTTCGGATACATGGAGGAACGGAAAGCACTTGACAGCATGAGCGAAGCCACCAGAAAGACCGTGGAGCGTATCGGGTTTCAGGATATATGCAAATCACCGTATGACCAGTTAAATACGCTCAGGGCGCAATTCAACCGCGCTTATGAGGCTGAATGCCGCAGGACTATGGAGGTACGGAAACTTCCAGAGAGTGCCAGAATTGCACAGGAGAGAATAAGACAGCTGATTGAAGCGAAGGGGGATAACATTGGACGAATCGAGAGCAATTAAGCTTTGTATGTTCCGCCCGAAAGTACCGGACCACACAAGGCACATGGAAAAGGATATGACGGCGGAAGAAATAACGCTACGGCGTGAGTTTATCAAGAAAATGTTGTGGAAGGTGAAGCCGTGGGGCGATCTGGCAGACGAACAGCTTGACGATGTGAGGATTTACAAAGTGTGCGGTGACTGGTATATCGAGGACCACGATCTGTACGAATATGGATTTTAAATAAAAACAGGAAAGGAGTAATGAGGTTTGGTCGACCAGAAACAGCTGTTTACTCTGAGTACAAAAAATGAAAATATTAGTAGCTTGCGAAGAAAGTCAGGCAGTAACAAAAGAGTTAAGAAGATTGGGGCATGAGGCATGGAGTTGTGATATTGAACCGTGTTCTGGAGGACACCCGGAGTGGCATTTGCAAGAAGATGTAACGCCGCTGTTAAAACAGCACTGGGATATGATTATCGCATTTCCTCCATGTACACACCTTGCAGTCAGCGGTGCTGCATGGTTTGAACAGAAACGAAAGGACGGCAGACAGCAGGAAGGTATTGACTTTTTTATGCTATTTGCTAACGCAGACTGCGAACGGATTGCAATAGAGAACCCGGTAGGGATAATGTCGAGCGTGTACAAGAAACCGAGCCAGATTGTGCAGCCTTACGAATACGGGCATATGGAGCAGAAAAAAACTTGCTTGTGGCTGAAAGGGTTGCCATTACTGCAATCGACAAACAATGTCTATGACCAGGTGATGGAGTTGCCTAAGAATCAGCGCGAGAGATTGCATTATCTTCCACCAAGTCCAGAAAGGGCGAAGCTGAGAAGCAAGACATTCCAAGGAATAGCAAAAGCAATGGCAGAACAATGGGCCGGTGACATCACGAAAGAGGAGCAGAAATGACAGAGGTTACAGTATCACTCAAAGACATAGAAGCCCTGAAAGAATCTCTTAAACCCGGTGACAAGGTAACATACAACACTCCGGTTACGGAATTCCAGGAAGATAACAAAAAGAACACAAGAACGCTACATAAAGCAAAGATCGTGAAGAAGCTGCCGCATTTAGCAATTATCGAGTACAACGCCAAACGCGGGAGCAAGACAGAAAAGGTATAGTCTACCATGACATATAAAGAGATTTATTTCCAGCGGCGCGGGTGCGCGTGGTAAGCGTTTAAAGCCGATTTAAAGCTGAGACGAAGAATACGCCACGGAATACAAAACAAGCAGAATACGGGCTATCATGGTGCGCCACTGGGCGCGAGAAAGGAAAAAATGAGCATTAAACCAATTTTATTTAATACAGAAATGGTAAAAGCGATATTGGACGGGAGAAAGACGGTGACAAGGAGAGTGGTAAAAGATTTTGACGGAGATCAAGAAAAAGTATATCTAGGTAAATGCGCTATATGCGCCGGATTGTTTAACAGATCTAACAATATGAGAGTGACCAATAAACCGCCATATCAACCAAATGACATCATTTATGTACGGGAAACACAAAGTATTCACCGAGTTAATAATATGGGAGACAAATACATCAGGGTTAATTACAAGGCTGATGGAGTATCAAAAGATTTTAGAGTCTCCGAAAAAGAATGGAAACGCCTTGCTAAATATGACTATACAGATGAAAGCTACATATCACCATACTGGACCACTTACGAAACATGCAGGATTTGGCTAAAGGTAACAAATGTACGGGTGGAGAGATTGCAGGATATAACTCACACGCAGGCAGACAATGAAGGAGTTGGAAGTCTGTTCTTTGAGGATATAGCATTCGGTGAGGAACGCTACAACATCCCATATATACAGGAAGAGGGGTTATCAAGACATCAATTTGCTTATTTATGGGATTCAACGGTAAAGAAACAGGATATAGACCGATATGGCTGGAATGCAAATCCGTGGGTGTGGGTGATCGAATTTGAACGGTGCGAGAAGCCACAGGAGGAAAATAAAAATGCAGATAAATGAAATGGTAAAAGAAGTAGGACTGAATGCCCGTGAACATGGCTGGTGGGACGGAGAAGAAAGAATGTTCGGGGAGTTAATCGCCCTGTGCCATAGTGAACTTTCAGAAGCATTGCAGGAATACCGGGACGGCTGGAAGCCGACAGTTACATACTACGGAGATAAAGAAAAGCCGGAAGGTATACCGAGCGAACTAGCTGACACAGTTATCAGGATCATGGATATGTGCGACCACTACGGGATTGATCTGGAAGCGGCTATCGCTGAAAAGCACGAGTTTAACAAGACCAGACCATATAAGCATGGCGGAAAGGTGATATAAGTATGAATCGAGTGATTTTAATGGGCCGCTTGACCCGTGATCCAGAAGTAAGATACTCCCAGGGAGAACGTTCCATGGCAATATCAAGGTACACTCTGGCAGTAGACCGGAGAGTACGCAGAAGCCAAGAGAATGAGCAGAATACGGACTTCATTAACTGCGTGGCGTTCGATAAGGCCGGGGAGTTTGCAGAAAAGTATTTCCGTCAGGGTATGAGAGTGCTGATATCTGGCAGGATCCAGACCGGAAGCTACACGAACAAAGATGGAGTGAAAGTCTACACCACAGATATTGTTGTTGAGGATCAGGAGTTTGCAGGCAGCAAGGGAGCCGGAGAGAATCATCAGCAGAGTAGACCGGAACCGTCAAGCAGCATTGGCGACGGGTTCATGAATATACCCGATGGAGTAGAAGACGAGGGCTTGCCCTTTAATTGATAACAGGAGGTAACAAGGTGACAGATGAGACATTTACAAAAGCAGTGGAAGTAAAGAAAGATATTGAGTTTTATGGAGACGTAGTATCCGACCTTAGATACAAAGTAGCACGTGCTGATAACAATGGTGATAAAAAGAAATTTACGTTGCGCCTTATTAATTACAAGGAGAAGGAAACAGATAATGCAAAAGCACGTATTATTGTGTTTGAAAAAGACAATATATACGGTTCTGATATCCCGGTTGAAGCGGAATTACTGGATATAATCATAAAATATTTTTCTGAAAAAAGGGATATGAAAAAAGAGGAACTCAGGCAACTAAGCTAAATCCAAAGTTTAACTGAATAAGAAAGGAGTAAGAGGTTTGGTCGACCAGCAAAGATATCTTTACTCCTAAGTGTATATGATAATACTTAGCTGCGGGGCAGGAATGCAGAGTACCGCACTTGCACTTATATCATGTGCAAATAAATTGATACAAGAAGGCAAAGCAGATAAATTCAGTTTTACATATGAGGAACGTGTACCAATTTATGATGCAGTTATGTTCTGCGATCTGGGGCTAGAACCGATCTGGGTTTATAGTCAGGTGGAATTTATAAAAGAGGCGTGCAAATGGGCGGGAATACCATTCTACATACTAAAGAGCGATCTGTATGAAGACTACAGCAAAAACTTTGGAAATTCTAGAGTGGTGTCAATACCATTCTGGAGTATAGACGAGAATGGTAAAAAGGGTAAAATGATGCGAAATTGTACACTCGATTATAAAATTAACATCATGCAAAAATTTACAAGAGAACACCTTTTAGGCTATGCAAAAGGACAGCGGACTAAGCCAGAGGACATTAAATCCCATGAAATGCACCTGGGGTTTAGTAAAGAAGAAGAACGCAGATGCAAAGAAAATCCGCATAAAATGTTTGTTAATAAGTTTCCCCTTTGCGATATGGGATTAACAAGGGCAGATAATTACGCCTACATCAAAGATGTATGGGGGTTGGAAACGAAAGCAAGTGCATGTTGTTTCTGCCCGTTTCACACAAATTACTTTTTTGACTACATCAAGAAAAATAACAAAGAGGAATATGAAAAAACCGTAGAATTTGACCAGATGCTTGAAGAACAGCAACCAAACACAAAGATCAGATCAGAACTTTTTATTAGCAAATCAAGGAAAAGAATTAAAGACTTGCTTACAGAAGAATGTAACGATAAAGAATGTTTTGTGTATAAGCAAGATCAAATATGGAATGGATTTTGACAAGTAAATTAGAATTTGCATGAGTAACCATATTGCCAACGTCGGCAAAATGGTATGAGTAACCATCACGGTGACTTCACCGCCATGGTAGAAAATAAGTGCATGAGAAAGAAGGTAAAATATGGCAAAAGCCTTTAAATGCGACATATGTGATAAATTGGTAGAAGATGCGTATTCCGTAAGCGGAATTGATTTCTACCCGTGTGAAATGGCTGATATTACAGGAATCCAAAGAGACGAAACCAGAAGAAAAGAAGTAAAAGAAATCTGCGAGGATTGCCACAATGCAATAAAAGAAACCAGAGATAGACTGTATAGAGATAGTCACTAAAAATAAAGAAAGGGGACCGGAGCCTGCCCGGGCGAGAAGGATATCCTTGGCTCCTTTCAAAAAATATGAAAACAGAATTATTCAATGATAATTTCCAGAATTATAAGAGGTATAACATACCGAAAGCACAGCTTGTAATAGCTGATATCCCGTACAACATTGGAAATAACTTCTATGGCAGCAATCCCATGTGGTATAAAGGCGGGGATAGTAAGAACGGTGAAAGCAAATTAGCCGGGAAAGCGGCATTTAACACAGATTTCAATTTTAACATTGCTGAGTACTTCCATTTCTGCAATCGGTTATTGAAAAAGGAGCCTGCGAAAGCGGGGCAAAGAGGACGAAGTTCAGACGCACCTTGCATGATTGTGTTCTGCGCATTTGAACAGATACAGACGGTATTACGATATGCGGAAAAGCATGGATTTAAGAACTACATACCATTGGTATTTATTAAAAATTATTCTCCACAGGTATTGAAAGCAAACATGAGAATTGTCGGGGCCACTGAATACGCATTACTGCTATATCGTGATAAGCTGCCTAAATTCCGCAATGGTGCACAGCTTGACGAAGAAGGTAAAACAATCAGGGGAACCGGGCGCATGGTGTTTAACTGGTTTGAGTGGAAGCGGGATGGAAAAGATATTCCAAAAATTCACCCGGCACAGAAGCCAGTCAATACATTAAAAGATTTAATCCAGGTGCTTACCGATTCTGGGGATGTCGTAATTGATCCATGCGCGGGCAGCGGAACCACTTTAAGGGCTTGTATGGAACTGGGCCGCAATAGCTACGGGTTTGAAGTATCTAAGGAGTTTTATAAAAAGGCTACGGAAGAAATGCTTTTGTATGCTCCTGATCCGCAGATGGATATAACACAATTTCCTGAGTATATGCCAGAAAACGGCTGATCCAATAAATGACAGGAGGATACAACATGAAAGGATTCATGAAACGATTATTCTGTAAGCATTGTTATAACGAGTTTGTTTCTAGCCACTTGGTAAATAGCGGAATAGATAAAGAAATAACCCGTAGATGCGGCAAGTGCGGAAAAGAAAGAACAGCCAATATAGACGGGTGGGGAAAGATCCGGTAAACGAATATTTAAAGGAGGAATCAAATTGAAAAAGAAATTGTATGAAGCAGGAAGCGAAGTTATAAAAGTTGTCGGAATATATGTTAACTTAATGGTTTTATTGTATGCGGTAGGAACTGGATTGGCACAGCCAGAACTTGGAACAGGGTTGCTGGTAGTTGCCACATTCTTAAATATCATGTTCAACATTGCAAGAAAGGGGCGCGTACCATGGAAGAAAAGACAGTGAGCGTTGCAGAAATGAAGCTGCAGCACATAGTTGAGGAAAGCAATTTCAACCGGAATGAAATGGATACCACGGCAGCGAAGCTTGATCAGGTAATGAGCATAATCGACAACCACATACAGAACCTTGATGATACATTTATAAAGACCCATGATTCGAAGACAAAGGAAATAGCCTACCGTGTTGTGCAGGCAATGAGGAACATGAGGGAAGACATAGCAAAAGTAGTAAAGGAGGAATGAGCATGTTTGACAAAGAAACAATGACTTACGCCCGTATGGGACCACAACCAACAGAGGAAGAAGTAATGAGCGGTTTGAATTATGCGCTTTGCATGATCGAACTTACAAAATATAAAGTTGCGTTTGCCAGCAAAGAAACAATAGAAACAATCAAAGAAAAATCAAATGGGATTAGTCTTGAAAATATCGTATTTGTGGAAGCACCTGTTAAACATAATACAATCTACGCTATAAACGACAATTCATTAAAATACACAATACTTTCAGAGAAAGGCTTAATCCAGAAAAATCCAGAAATGGAATCAAGAATGATTATTTGCGCAAGAGGAAACGGAAAGTCGCCATTCAGTTTTTATGAAGTAAAGGAGGAATGAGTATGCCAACAGGCAAGTTATATGTGGTTTATGATAAGCAGGCCGGTGACTGTCGGATAGGCAGCTACACTTCCGAAGCAGCAGAAAAGTTATTAGGGATATCAAAATATAAGGTGTCTGTTTATGCAGATCAGCGAACAAGATACCAAGGAAGATACTTATTTGTCAAAGAAGAAGACGAAGTTTTAGGATTAAAATGGGACGCAGTCAGGTACAAAATACTTGCGGAAGGGAGGAAAAAGCATGGAAATAAAAATCACAAAGAAGCTCCTGCAAGACTATATGAAGATGAAAAAAGAAATTCCAATCCTTGAAGCAGAACTATGGGAAATGAAACATACAGATGCGGGTATAGGCAATGATACGGTATTCGATTACCGGGAAGGATACCCGAAGCCACAAAGCGTCATAGGATTTGACTGGCCCTTATATGAACATAGGCAGAAAGTTCTTGACCGCAAGAAAGAGAAAGTGAAGTTCGTGGAGCAATGGATCAATTCGATAGATGATGGTCAGACACGATGTATATTCAAAATGCGGTACATGGAGGGAATGAACTGGATCAAGATTGCATCTAAAACTGGGTACAAAGGGAATTATGATTACCCAAGAAAATGCATCAGGGACGCTTACTTAAAAAAGATTGGAGCAATTTGAAAATTGTCCGTTTTATCCGGTTTTTCCGTTTTATACTATAATTAGGTCAAAAGGTAAGACCGAAAGACCTCCCACATAATTACTGTTTTTCCTTCTCCACCAAGGAAGCACATAGCACAAAAAGGTGCAAGTCTGACTTTCCCTTACCAGACTATAAACTCTAAGGCGTGCCGGGTAATCCGGCATAACGGAATATAGTTTAAGTAAAACACTCGGCCTTGTCCTTGGATTATCGGTGCGAACCCGGTTATTCCGTATCAGCCAGAACTTCATATTGACACCTCCTTTGGGAAACACCTGTCTCGGATAACTCCTTGATGGGTGTTTTCTTTTGCGTAGAGAGAAAGGAATTGAGACATGGAAAATAGCAAAGACATGGTAAATTACCCATCACATTATGCTGACAGTTGCAGTATGGAATGTTTCGATGCAATGAAAATGGCATTTGGAATTGATAATATGATTGCACATTGTAAGATAACCGCATTCAAATACTTGTGGAGACACAAGTACAAGAACGGCGAGGAAGATGTTAAAAAAGCACTGTGGTATATAGACAGAGCAAACGAACTTGTAAGCCGAGAATATTCTGAATTAGCTGACGATCAATTACACGCCATTTATATGCAGGCAATTAAAGAACTGAAAATGTATGAGCAAAACAAGGACGATCCCGTTCACGATATGCCTGAAAATGTAGGAAAATAGATAAAAAGCAGTACAATTCCGTTTAAATAGATAGATTGGAGGTATGACCTTATGAATCTGAACTTGATAATGAAGAAACTGCAAAGAGCAATCACAGGAAAAGGACTGGTAATTAAGATCAATACCAGTCAATTCTATTCAGAGGATCAGGGAAGAATCATTACAGTGTATCACATAGCAACTCCCACATGGCAGCATTGCAGAGACGGGACAATGAAGACGAAAGATTATGAGATATTGCGCACGGCATCAGCAATTGATACAGTTTATTGCCTTGCGGATATTCATAAGGCGGTGAATGTATGGCAGATAAGCTGACACCGAAGCAGAAAGCGTTCTGTGATGCGTACATAGAAAATGGCGGGAATGCAACACAGGCAGCTATAAAGGCGGGGTATTCACAAAGGAGCGCAAGATCAACCGGACAACGAATGCTGACATTTGACGATGTTTCAGCCTACATAGCCGAACGCCAGAAAGAGATAGACTCCACCCGCATATGCTCCATAAGAGAAATTCAGGAGTTCAGGACCCGTGTTCTCAGGGGCGAGGAAAAGGATCAGTTCGAACTTGACATTGCTGCAGCTGATAAATTAAAAGCCGCCAATGATTTGGAAAAGGCACTGAGAATCAAGGAAGCAGAGGAAGAGAAACAACGGGCCGCAGAAGCCGCCAGGAACGCCGGAATCTACCATATGGATCTTGACCTGATCAGCGATGCTTTACACCCCATGATTAGAAGCATAAGAAATAGAAACCACAAAGAATATATTGCAAAGGGCGGACGTGCATCTGCAAAGTCTACGGGGTTCGGTAGCGAGGGGATAGAGATCATAAAGAACTATCCAGACGTACATATCCTTGCAGTTAGAAAGGTAGCTGCCACTCTTAAAGATTCTGTGTATTCAAAATTTAAATGGGCGATAGAAAAGCAAGGGTTGGAAGATGAATTCCGTTGCTTGATATCTCCGTTGGAAATCATATATAAGCCTACCGGACAGAAAATATACTTCCGTGGGGCTGATGATCCATTAAAGATTAAATCCATTGCCCCTGAATTTGGGTATATTGGGGCTGTATGGTTTGAAGAGTTAGACCAATTTTTAGGTGAAGATGAAGTCCGTAATATAGAACAGTCCGCTTTGCGTGGTGGTGATTTAGCATTGAAGTTTAAATCATTCAACCCACCGAAATCGGCTAATAACTGGGCGAATGAATATGTTGAAAAAATCAAGAATGAGCCAAATGTATTTATAAGTCATAGCACTTACTTAGACGTACCGAAAGAATGGGTAGGAGAAAGCTTCATCGAAGATGCTGAACGACTTAAACGAATGAATCCAGAAGCCTATGAACATGAGTACATGGGAATTCCAAACGGTAACGGCGGAAATGTATTTACCTATGTGGAAGAACGGACCATCACTGACGAAGAGATAGCAGCCATGGACACCATATATCAGGGAGTTGACTGGGGCTGGTATCCAGATCCATTTGCATTTATTAGAGCCTATTATAACCGTAGAGAGGAAACAATCTACCTTATTGACGAATATGGCACAAACAAAGAAAGCAACCAATCAACAGCACAGTGGATTATTGATCATGGATACAATGACTACTTGATAACAGCTGATAGTGCAGAAAAGAAATCTGTATCAGACTTTAGGGATTGCGGAGTTCAAACACGTGCAGCTATTAAAGGGCCTGGAAGCGTTGAATACGGCATGAAATGGCTACAAGTCAGAAAGATCGTATATGACAACGCCAGAACACCAAAGGCTGGTAAAGAAATAAAGGAATATGAATACGCCAGAGACAAGAATGGAGAAATCGTATCTGGATTTGTAGATAAAAACAATCACTTTATTGATGCTCTGCGCTATGCGTTTGAGCCGATATCAGGAAGAAGGGGGAACAGCGCGTAATGAAGATGACAGATAGAAGTTTTGCAATAAAGATAGATGACAAAGTTTTTACAGGTGGTGAAATATATGAAATGGAAATTGAGGGAACGAGCTTCAAGTTGTTTTGTGGGTGCGAAAGCGGAACAAAATATGAAATCACAGGCAATTTAAAAAACCTCGAATTTCTGAGCATTCCAAATACTTTAGAACGCATCATTGACAAAGACAAGACACCAAGCACTTACAAACAGTTTACAAACCACCAATATTGCAAAGCCGGTGACGAGCCTAAGAGTGATGCTGAAATGGTGTCACAACTTCCTAATAAAACAGAGAAATCAACTGAGGGATTCATTGAAGAAATGCTACATAAAGTTGTTTTAGAAGCACAAGCGGCAGACCAGAGATATCTTGCCAAACTTATAGTGGATATAACACGGTCAGGCGGGTGATTAAATGTGGATAACAGACACAATAAGGAGGTGGTGGAACATGCTGTTTAAGAAAGATGCGCTGGAAGAATTTGACGTTATGCCCGTCACCTCACAGGAAATGGATATTGTAATAAATCAGTGCATGGACGCGTATCAGAACCGCCCACACTGGCTGAGCGTTGAGAATGATATACGTACCATTGGATTCGCAAAGGTGCTGTGTGAAGAGACTGCGCGGCTGGCTACGCTTGCTATTAAAGTTACCATAGACGGATCGCCAAGGGCGGAATGGCTGCAGCAGCAGATAGATAAGAGATACTTCAAACTCAGGGAGTGGCTGGAATACGGTTGCGCGGCTGGAACGTTTATATTAAAGCCGAACGGCAAGGGGATTGACTTCCTACTACCGAACAGCTTCCAGATCGTTGATTCAGACGATGACGGGAATGTAACAGGCGTTGTGTTTGTTGACCAGTACACAGAAAGCGGAGTATTAACACGAAAGTATTACACAAAGTTCGAATATCACCGGTTCACGGAATCCGGGGAGTACTTGATAAGCAATAGAACATATCTCAGCAACAGCGAAGGTAGTAAGGGCCGCATGGTTCCAATAGAGGAAACTAAATGGGCGGGATTACAGCCAGATGTGACACTGGTAAAACAGAACGGTGAGCCATTAGAGCGTATGCTGTTTGGATTTTTCCGAACTCCTCAGGCAAACAATAAGGAGATCAACAGTCCGCTGGGATTACCGATCTTTCAGAATGTGCTTGAAGAGTTAAAGAATCTTGATATTGCTTATAGCCGGAACAGCGAAGAGATCAAGGACAGCCGCCGTGTTATTCTGGTTGACGATCAGCTTGCCAAGCCGAGCGGACAGCCACTTGATACTTACAATGTCGGTAGCACTATCGAAGGGCTTCCACACTATGCAAAAATGGTAATAGGCGGAGGAAATGGAGATAAACCTTTCTATGAAGAAATCAACCCGGAACTGAACACCGATACAAGAATCAAGGGTATCAACAACGAACTGTCATTCATTGGTTGGAAGGTTGGATATTCCTCCGGCTACTTCGTATTTGACCAGAAAACAGGCATGGTGACAGCTACACAGGTAGAATCAGATGACCGCCGTACAATCCAGTTTATCAAAGATGTAAGAGATAAATTAGAGGATTGCATGGACGGTCTTATTTATGCCATGAATGTGTTTGCTGACTTATATGGTCTGGCTCCGGTGGGTACATATGAAACAACTTATGACTTCGGAAATATCACCTATAATTTTGAAGAGGATAAAATGACATGGTGGAAGTATGTCACACTCGGAAAGATCTCGGCGTGGGTTTACTTTCAGAAGTTTGAAGGAATGAGCGAAGAAGAAGCAAAGGCTATGATTGCGGAAGCACAGGGAGAACAGAAAGAGCCTACGCTATTTGGACAGGAATAAATACTTGCGGGAGGTAAAAAAGGTATGTTAGATTTAGCAATTAACCATTCGGAAACACTAAAAAAACTATTTAGAGACACATGGTTTTCTGAAAAATATAAGTTCTGGAATTGCTCGAATTACTATGATGAACATGAGACAAAAGAAGGCCCATGGAACAGCCATCAGTTTGTATCGGTTGATTCAAATGGTGAAGTTATTGGATACATAGCATATAGCATTGACAGAGCAAATGACCTTGTTGATGGATTAAGCATTATTAATTTTACTGATAACAAGGCTACTTTTGGAATAGATACCGGTAATGCTATAAAAGACATTTTTGAAAAATTCCATTTCAGAAAAATAAGTTTTTGTGTTGTGATAGGAAATCCTATAGAACACACATATGACCGTATGACGGAAAAATACAACGGTTGCATAGTTGGAACTCAAAAACAACACGTAAAACTTTTTGACGGTAAGCTATACGATATGAAACTGTATGAAATATTTGCAGAAGATTATTTCAGGAGGTAGCGCATAATGGCAGTATCAACAATGAATGTTCTTATAGTTTGCATTACACTGATTGTGCTGGTGATGATTACAAAAGACAGGAAAAGGTGATTATGTGTTAAATTAACGGAGGGAAAATACAGTGAAAATATTAGCATTAATTGGGGCTGTGTCACTAATTACAATCATAGGTGGAATACTTACACTATTCTATTTTCGCATGCAAGAAGCAATGGAAAACATGAGAATAAGACGCTACCAGAAACATCGCTTTGATAAACCCCCTACTGCAAAATGTTATTGCGTAGACTGCGTCCAACACGCGAAAGATGGTCGATGCAGAAAATTTGATGGTTGGTATACAGGCGATGCTTGGTTTTGTTGGGACGCTGAACCATGTACACCTAATCAAATCAGAGAATACAAGAAAAAAGGTGATTAAATGCTAACACCCGATTATGTCAGAGATAAAACAGATCAGTCAGAAGAAAACGCTTCACGGTTCAGAACTTCCATTATCTCATTGATTGTGCGCAGAATGATTGCACGTATTGGGCGCGGCGTTGATTATCTCTTAACAGCTACGGACCGTTGGCAGATTGATATATTGCAAGATTCCGGAATGCTCCTGGAAGATATTCAAAAAGAACTTATCAGTTTTACAAAGGTGCAGGAAAAAGAAGTTAAGGCGGCAATGGAAGAATCAGGGATTAAGGCAATGGAGTATGACGACAAGATTTATACCGATGCCGGATTAACCCCTCTACCATTGAGACAATCGCCTTTGATGATGCGGCAGATGCAACGAGCATACGAAGCCACCAACGGAGAGATAAGGAACTTCACACGCACAACAGCACTAGAAGCACAAAAACTATACATAAACGAATGTGACAAAGCTTACAATCTCGTTACTTCTGGCGCAGTACCATACACGCAGGCGGTTAAAGAAGCTGTCAGCAACGCCATTTCTTCCGGTGGCGCTATTGCTTATCCAACAGGACACAAAGACACGCTAGAAACAGCCGTGGCGCGTTCTGTGAGGACTGGAATCGCACAGGCTACCGGAGATATCCAGTTAACCCGTATGATTGAAATGGACTGGGACATTGTTCTTACATCTGCGCACCTGGGAGCCAGAACCGGGGACGGTGGAATGAATCCATCTAACCATTTATGGTGGCAAGGACAGTTCTTTTCACGTACCGGGCGCACGTCACAGTTTCCAGACTTCATAAAGTCAACCGGGTACGGGACTATCGAGGGATTGTGCGGTGTAAATTGCCGTCACAGTTTCGGGCCAGGGGACGGTGTGAACAATCCGTTTGCTGATATTGATACAGAAGACAACAACCGAATCGAACAGCTGAATAAACGGCAAAGAGAACTTGAACGCCGGATTAGAAAAACTAAACAGGGACTTGTCGGTGCGAAAACCGCAATAGATGCCATAGAGGATAAAGAATTAAAATTCGAATTGCAGCAAATGTACGATCAAAAGGCTGCGTTACTCAGAAAGCAGAATGAAGCCTATAACACATTCTGCAAAGACAACGATCTTAAGAAGCTGTCAGAACGGTTGAGTATAGCCAAATGGGACAGAGAACAGGCAGCTGCAGCAAATGGAGCAGCCACACGATATAATAACGCCAGAAAGGAATAGTATGAAACCAATGGAATCATGGGTGACTTGCCCGGTATGCGGCAGGAAAACCAAAAACAGGATCAGGGCAGACACCGAAGCTAAAAGGTTTCCTTTATGGTGTCCAGTATGTAAGCATGAGAGCGTGGTTGATATCACGCAAGGAAAAGTTAACATTTCAAAAATATGAGGGAGGGAATTGAGTTGCAAGCAAAAAATGTAACAATAGATGTAAATGACTATGTAAAAGTAAAACTTAACCAAATGGGAAAAGACATATATTTCCATCGACACGATGATATAAGAAAAGAATATGTTGAGAAAAACGGCTATTATCCTGTATGTTTTCAGTCCGATTATCCAAAGACTGATGAAAATGGGTATTCAAGTTTTCCACTATGGGAGTTTATGAAAATATATGGTGATTACATGGTTCTTGGAAAGAACTTACCTTTTGATACAGAACTGATTTTTTAATAACAAATATTCATTGGGCTGGTGCAAATGCGCCGGCTCTTTTATATTACCCCGTCAGTGGTCTAACTGGCAAATCCCTACCGCAGAAAGAGCGGTCAATAAATCATTTCAGGAGGATTGAAAATGAAAGATATATATGCAATTTTAGCAGGCTTAGGCATCGAGGTTCCAGAGGATAAGAAAGCCACTCTGGATAAGGAATGGAAAGAGAATTACCGCACCATTGCAGAGTACACAAAGGCAACCACGAAGAGGGACGAATTGCAAACGTCACTTGATACTGTGCAGGAACAGTTAAAAGCCTTTGATGGTGTAGACCCCGAAGCATATAAGAAACAGATAGGTGATCTTTCCGAACAGCTTGAAGCTGAAAAGGCCGCAAGGCTGGCTGATGAATCAAAACATCAGTTAGATGCCACCATTGAGAAATTTATGGGCGGTAAGCAGTTTGTGAATGACTTCACGGCTAACAGTTTAAGATCACAGCTCGCTGATGAATTAAGCAAGGATACGGCAAAAGGCCGGGCTATTGAAGATATTTTCAAAGCCTTGGTGTCTGATAAAGACGGTAATCCGATTCCAAACATTCTTGTTGACCAGAATCAGCAGGCAGCACAGCAGAACGCGGCTAAGTTCACACAGCCAAAAATCAAGACACCACAGTCAGGAACTAAGTTGCCAATGGCTGAACTTATGAAACTTAAAAACGCTAACCCTGACTTAGATATAAGCCAGTATATGAAATAGGAGGATTTAAACTATGTTATTTGATTTAGTAAACTTTAACGGTGAAGTATTTGACGCGGCAGTAAGAGAAACTCCAAACTTAAATCTTAATGCTCTTTTGAAAAGTGGCGCTGTTATTGCAGCACCAAAGTATGCATCTTTATTGCCTGATCAGTTAGGCGGTCACTATGCCACAACTGTAATTAAAGCCAGAATTGGCGGAAATCCTGTAAACTATGACGGTAACACCGACATTACATCTACGAGCCGCGGTAATTATACCATGGGTAGAATTGTAGTAGGTAGGGCTAACGGCTGGATTGAGAAAGACTTTATTGCAGATATTTCCGGTACGGATTACAGTGCTGCAGCTGCAGAGGTTGCAGAATATTGGGACGATGTGGACCAGGCAACATTGGTTTCTACATTAAAAGGTGTATTCAGCATGACGGGTACAAAAAATCTCGAATTTGTAAATGGCCATACATACAATATTTGCAATGCAACGGCACCAAAGTTCGGAGAAACTACCCTTAATAATGCTATCCAGAAAGCACTTGGAGATAATAAAGGAAAGTTTGCTCTTGCTGTTATGCATTCTCAGGTTTCAACTAATCTTGAAAATCTTAAACTTGTGTCTTACATGAAGGGCACAGATGCTAATGGAATCGAAAGAGATTTAACGCTTGCCACAATCAACGGAAGAATGGTGCTGATTGATGATAATATGCCAGCAGATGAAGGATACTTCGATACGGCAGGAGAAGAAGGAGCGTTAGAAGTTGTAGCTTCCGGCGCAACTGACGGGCAGATTAATCTTGCAGACGTAACTCCATATTACGGAGAAAAAACACTGGCAGCTGGTGACAAAGTTGTTAAGGATATCCGATACACAACTTATGTTCTCGGAAATGGTGCTATTGAGTTTACAAACTGCGGCGCAAAGGTTCCGGCAGAAATGGATAGGGACCCAAAAACAAACGGTGGAGAAACAACCCTGTATTCCAGACAGCGCAAAGTATTTGCGCCTTATGGCATTTCATTTGTGACAAACAGCATTATTTCCCCAACAGAGGCACAGCTTGAAACTGGATCTAACTGGTCATTGGCTTCAAACAATGCAGCTACAAAATCATACTACCCGCACAAAGCTATCCCGATTGCACGTATTCAGACCAGAGGATAAGGAGCTGCAGCCATGGCGTACACAACGTATGAGTTTTACACAACCACATATTACGGCACAGCCATAGCAACAAGCACTGAATTTGAACGCCTGGAATCACGGGCCTGTGACAAACTGGACACTATGACGTTTGATCGTCTGGTGTCTGGTCTGCCAGCTGATACGCGGGCAGCTACAAAGGTGCAGAAAGCCGTGTGCGCCGTGGCTGATAAAATAAACGAGATTGAGCAGGCAGAAAAGACAGCGCAGGCCGGAGGGTTCACAACCGATGAATCAGGGAACCTTGTCGGGAAGATAGCAACAAGTAAATCTTCCGGGAGCGAATCAATTTCATTCAGTGCTACATCTACTGTAAAAAGTGCCGTGATGAATGCGGTAGGAGATACACAGGCGCAAAATAGGCTTTGCTATGATACGGCAAGGGAATATCTATCTGGCGTATTAAATGATGATGGTGTTCCGTTGCTATACGCAGGATTTTAAGAATGGAGAAGGAAAATGATTAAGTGGATTATGCAGCAGCTTTGTAAGCACAGATATCATAAACATTACAGTACAATTTCAAAAACATATAACAAGCGGTGTGCTATTTGTGGAAAAGAGGTGGAAAGATGAAATTAAGCGTTTCAAAAACTATCTACTACACAGCAGAATAGAAAGGAGCGTGATCCATCTATCTTCCAACTATGGGTTAAATAGTGATATGAAAGGAGAGATACCATGTATACCGACACAGTAACAATATTCAATAAACGTGGTGATTCAAAGGTGGGTATCACATGGTATCCTACTGTACTACATAACGTTGACTTGATTACTGACAAAGGCGCAAACGTTGCTAAAACAGGGTTGGAAAGCGCAGATACCGCAAAACTGCATATCAGATATACTTTGAATAACGGAGCAATCAAGATTGCAGAAAAAACTTATAAGCGCCCCAAAGAATGGGTGGCTCTTTCCGATTTGGAAATACCCACAGCGCTTACATTTAACAGTGGATCAGACTTTTTCGCCCGTGGAGAGTTTTCGGAAACTCCAATAAATGAATCTGATCAGGCATACAAAGGTGGATTCCAGAGTTATTTTAACAAAACTCATGACGATGTTTACCTGATTACTACTGCAGGCGGTCCGTATACTGTTATTCCCCATTTTGAGATTGGAGGGAAATAACGTGCCGAGTAAAACGACAAACTTCGGTAAATTTGCCATAGTTGACAGCGGGGTAAAGATTGATGTTGACTTGACGCGCTTTAATAAGCAATACCAGAAAGCACAATATGGACTTGACGGCGATGTAATGACAAGCATGATCCCATTTATGCCTATGCAATCAGGAATATTTGTTGACGTTACCCGGGCAGCAAGTGCGGCAGTGCAAGGTACCGGAAAAGTATATGCAGCTTATGGGCCGGCTGGACAATTTCTTTACAAAGGCAAAACCATGGTAAGCGAAGTCACCGGAAGCACATGGGCGCGTCTCGGTGAAAGAAAGGTGCTTGTAAGCCAGTATAGCGGACAGACAAAAGCTAAAGAAGATTTGTCATACAGCAAAACCGCTCACCCGGAAGCACAGGCTTACTGGTTTGATGCAGCAAAGAGCAGAGACATAAACACATGGGTTAAAAATGTAAAGAAGAACGCAGGAGGTGGTAAACGTGGCTGAGCAACCACAACCGATAGGCAATGACGTTACTGGGTACGAAGTTTTGACAGAGGCAATGAAAATATTACTTAATCAGTACCCTGATCTTGACGGAGAATCAATATCTTTTGAAGAATTAACAGAAGATGGAGGAATTGCTTTTTCAGCAGATAACGGAGCCTTAGTATATAGCGAACACGAATCTGTGACGGCTCATGTGCGCCAGATTTGCCGCTATCCATTCTACATAGTGTATCGTGTTGGCTCGATATTAGAACAGCCTAAAATGGAAGCACAAACGTTTCTGGACGGCATTGGAAAGTGGTTATGCAAAGAGAAAGTAGTTATTAATGACATAGAGTATAAACTATCTGCTTATCCGGCTTTATCACAGGGCCGTGTAATTAAGAAAATAACCCGTAGCAACTCATACGGGCTGCAACCAATGGAAAACGGAGTGCAGGACTGGATATTGCCTGTATCCGTAGAATATGAAAATGAATTTGATCGTTGAAAGGAGCAATTAAATGGCAAAATTAGCAAGACCAGCGTTAGCGCACTATCTGGATTCAACTTTTGGAAATGTACTGGCATCTGTTGCTTGGTTTAAAATCGGTATTGATATTGAGGATTTATCTGTAAATCTTAATCCTGATGTATCATCTATTAAAAATGTATGGGGTGAATCGCGTGTAACCGACAATGGATATGAGCCTACCATGGACGCTGATCCATATTATGCAAATCCAGATGAAGCACTATACCCCAAGCTGCGCGATATTGCTCTTGGAAGAAAAACAGGCGATGATTGCAAGACGTTGATGCTTGAGGTTATCGTTGAAGATACCGCAGCTGCTAACCATCTGGCATATGTGGAGGAAGTTATTGTTAAGCCTCAAAGCTATGGCGGACCTAACGGCGGAATAAACATTCCTTTTAATATTTCATTTAATGGAGGCCGTAAAAAAGGTTATGTTACAGCTGCATCTGTCACAGCAGGCGCGCCAGTGTTTGCAGAAGGTGCAATCCCGACGCCTTAAAGGAGAAAATAAGCCATGAGCAACAAAATAAGTAAAAACAGACCCGCTAATACAAACGATATTACTATTGATGATGGCAGCCGGGTTTATAATATCAGAAACAAGCGTGGCGAGTTGCTGGGGCAGTTCCCGTTTGTTCCGTCCGACATCGGAATCATTGACCGATACAAACATACAATCCAGGTATTTGATGAACTGCAGGCTTCCGTTACTGACAAATCAGATGAAGCGGCTATCACTGAAATGAGCGAAAAGATGAAAAAGGAAATTGATTATCTTTTCAATGCTGACGTATCAGGCACATTCTTTAAAATCACCGGCCCGTTTTCAATTCTCGGTTCCGGTGAATTTTTTGTTGAAAATGTAATCAAGGCGGTGCAGGGAGTGATTGAGCATGAAACAGGCACTCGCTTAGAAAAGACTAAGAGCCGGGCAAGCAAATACACAGAAAGATACCATAAGTGACAGATCCGTTTAGGCTGCCGGAAGAATTAGAGGTAGGCGGTCATAATTACAAGATCAGGACTGATTTCAGAGCCATACTTGACATCTTGACCGCTTACACTGACCCGGAACTTGATGGAGCGGATAAGACACAAGTACTTATCGAGATCATTTATCCTGATTTTAATATTATTCCTCCTGATTGCTTGGAAGAAGCTGTGAAAAAGGCAATGTGGTTTATTGATGCTGGGCTTCCGGCAGGAGACAACAAACCAAAGCCTGTATTAATGGATTGGGTAAAAGATGGCCCGATCATCATACCCGAAATAAATAAGTACTTAGGGAAAGAGGTCCGCAGTGTTGAGTATATGCACTGGTGGACCTTTTTCGGTGCTTATATGCAGATTGGCGGTGATGGTCTATACTCACAAATCCAGAATATCAGGCAGAAGAAAGCGAAAAATAAAAGACTTGAAAAGTGGGAAACTGAATTTTACCGAGAGAATAAAGCCTTGTGCGATCTCGATTACGAAAAAAATCAGGCGGAACTTGAAGAGGTTAAAAAAATATTTGGATAGAGCCAGAGCCATGAGCCAGAGCCGAGAAAGGAGGGATATGTATGGCGGCTGAGGCTGACGGATCGGTAATTATAGACACGGAAATAAGAAAAGAAAACGCTATTGATGATATCGGATCATTGAAAGCTGCCTTAAAAGAATTAACCGCAGCGGTAAAAGAACTTACCTCCGGCCTTGCAAGTTCGTTTACAAACTTCGGAAGCAATGCACAGGGAGCCGCAAGCAATATAGATTCTATATCGGATTCCGCAAAAACGGCAACGGACAGTGTTGAAAGCCTTGAGGAACAAATGGCAAAGATCACGGTCGATCGAGGATTTGAACCCACATATAACGATAATCCTGAGCCTAGATTCGGTCATGCAAAAGGCGAATACATTGACTACGGAAATACCGTCCAAGAGTTTGTTAATAAATACGCAGCCGGAATGGACACAGTTAAGGCCAAAAATGCAGAAGTTAAGCAATCTACCACGCAAGCAACAACTGCAGTGAAAAGTGATTTCCAAGGAACTGAGCAGTCACCAAATATGCTTTCAAACGCTATTGAGCTTGTAAAACGTTCGCTTTTAAATATACCGGCTGTTGCTTCATTGGCAGGCGGAAAAATAAAAGACGGTTTGGCATCTGGCGGAGATCAGGCCATGAATGCAGCCGAAAAAGTTGACGCTCTGAAAGGCAAATTAGATGCGCTCGAAAAACAGGGCTTGTATTTTGGAAACGAAGAGTACGATAAAACATATGCGGCCTTACAAAGAGCTGAATCCGAGTTAGGAACATATAAAAAGCAGCTATCCGGCGCTGACAAAGAGCAAAAGAAAGTATCAAGCTCTGGGAGAAAGATGAACTCTTCTTTACGCGGCACAAAAAAAGAAGCCGATCCGTTGTCAAAAAGCATATTCAAACTATCGAACATGTTTAAGTTGATGCTGATAAGAATGGCTATGCGTGCTGTTATCCAGTCAGCAAAAGACGGTTTTCAGAATCTTGCTCGCTATTCCAGTGATGCAAACGCGGCAATATCAGCGGTAGTTTCTTCACTCACAATGTTAAAGAATAGTTTTGCTGTTGCTGTTGCCCCTATTGTGGAAATTGTGGCACCCATATTGAGCCGTTTTATAACACAGCTCGCAGAAGTTAATAACTGGATAGCTCAGACGATTGCGGCAATGGTCGGCAAAGATACATACACAAAGGCAATAAAAGTCCAGGAAGATTATGCCGCAAGCCTTACAGATACACAAAAGGCGGCAAAAGATGCGGCAGATCAGGCAAAGAAAACCACATTTGCATTCGATACATTGATTCAGGCCCAGGGTGGCAATAAATCGACAAATGAATATAAAGCACCTACGCCCGATCAAATGTTTAAAACAGAGCAAGTCAGCAATGATGCAAAGGCTCTCGCAAAAGATGTTAAAAGTACTTTATCTGATTTATTTAAGCCAATAAAGGATTCATGGGACGAATATGGACCATATACCACAAACGCAGTAAAAACAATGTTTTCGAGCCTTAAACAGCTTGCGGCAGATGTTGGCGCGTCATTCATGAAAGTATGGAAAGACGAAGGATATGGGAAAGCAATAACCGATGACCTTATTATCACGTTTGGAAATTTTGCTTTAATCATTGCAAATCTTGCCACACAATTCGACAAAGCGTGGGTAACTGCTGACACCGGAACAAGTATCATGCGACATTTGGGCGATATCGTCCTTGAAATAACGGGATTTTTCCGAGAAGCGTCTAAGTCAATAGCTGACTGGGCGGCAAACCTCGATTTTACTCCTTTGCTTACTTCGTTTGATAATTTGCTTGTAAGCTTAATTCCTATCGTTGGAAAAATCGGTGACGTTTTATTATGGTTCCTCAACAATGTTTTACTCCCGCTTGCTAAATGGGCCATTGAAAACCTGATTCCTGCGGCTCTTGACCTTATATCCGTTGCACTTGACATTTTAAATGGCGTGATTGATTCATTGAAACCGTTAGCTATGTGGCTGTGGGAAGATTTCATTAAACCATTTGGTGAATGGACTGGTGAAATAATCATTGCAGCATTAAAAGGCGTGGCAGATAAGTTGAAAGTGGTGTCCGATTGGATAAACGAAAATAAAGAAAAAGTCAGATACATGACCGAGCTTGTATTAGCATTTTTCCTCGCATGGAAATTTTCGGAATTTATAACTGGTGTCCAAAACATGATTAAAGCTTTATCACAAACCGGGTTGGCTGGTGCGTTGGCGAATATCATTACAAAACTTAACTTATCAAAAATTGGATTTGCTGCAAATATTGCGGCTATTTCTGCGCTTGTAGTTGCCGCTTATGAAATGTATAAAAATTGGAGCGCAATGACACCGACAGAAAAGCTTATAAGCGGACTTCTTGCGGCGGCTTCGGCGGCGGCAATGCTTGCGATTGCAATGGGAGCAGTAACCGGAGCAGCAGGAGCGGCACTGAAAGCGGCAGCCATAACAGCGGCTATAGGTGCGGCACTAATTGCAATTAATGCAGGAGCCAGGGCGGCAAGTTCTTCAAGCTCTTATTCATCGAGTTATCCCACATCTGCTTACTCAGCTTATTCGAGCAATGTTCCACAGCTTGCCACTGGAACCGTGGTTCCTCCGAAAGCTGGTAATTTCCTTGCTATGCTTGGAGACAACAACAAAGATTATGAGGTTGTATCCCCACTTGAAACCATGAAGCAGGCATTTAAGGAAGCCATCGGAGAAATGGGGGGCATGGGCGGCGGCACTGTTCAAGCTGATATGGTTTTAGATGGTACAAAGTTCGGGCAACTGGTTTATAAGTACAATAACAAAGAATCTGACCGCGTAGGCGTAAGAATGGTAACGAACGGAGGTTAATCCCATGGAAGAAGGTAACGGAGTTTTCACCATAGACGGGGTTGACCTTCGTGTATGGGTAACAGGATTGAAAAGAAGCTTTGCCGTTACGGATTCAGAACATAGCGGCAGGCTCCAAAATTATGAAATGTTTCGTGATGTGATTGGCACGTTTTACAACTACACATTGACTGTGGAGCCGGATCCCGATCATAGGGCCGATTATGACACCTTTTATGGGATAATAAGCGCACCTACACCATTTCACGATGTAGTATTTCCTTATGGTCAAGAAACGCTTGCATTTAAAGCTTATGTCACTTCTGGTGACGATGATTATAAGGCTATGACGCAAGGAATCACACAAGTAAATAAATATTCCGGGCTGTCAGTACAGTTCATAGCAAAATCACCACAAAGGAGGCCGTAAGATGTTTTTAAAACAGACAATATTATCTGATGTTACAGAAAACACCGAAGGGCTTAAAATTGTCTATGATGATGTGGCTCCCTATGCGAAAGAAAACAGTAACCCCCAGGTAATTGATCCGGGGTTGCGCCCACACGCAGGATTGCACCCGCGAAAAGGATTGCACCCGCGTGCTACAACGGTAAGGCAAGATTATCCAGATTTGAAGCGTGATGATTTAACATATCCAGGGTATGCATTTTGCTATCCTGGATTTGCTTTACTTGATGGCAACTTTATAAACTTTCCTGATGATCCAGGCGATTATGGGTTTGTCAGTGATGAAGTTTCCAACGATATCGGGAACTTTAAATATACTGTAAGCCAAGTGGGATTAAAACCTCACACCGGACTACGTCCGCAGATGTGGTTATATCCATCAAGCACCTATAATAAGTACACTGACGCTCCGGTGCTTACAATTACATTCAATCAGAAGTTTACAAGCGTAGGTATACTGCTTACATTCAACACAATGTCTGGCGATTATGCAAGCCATATTAATATTCAGTGGTTTGCTGACGGCGAGTTGCTTTCAAGCATGGACTTTAATCCAGATGCAACAAAGTATTTCTGCAGCAATTATGTTACTTACTATGACAAAATCATCATCACATTTTTATCCACATCAAAACCAAATAGGCCAGTATTCTTAACCCGGATAGATTACGGAATTTACCGGGAATTTTTATCTGATGAAATAAGAAATATATCTTGCTTGCAGGAAATAAATGCTATCTCGGAAAACATCAGCATAAACACAATGAATTTTACCGCAGGAACAAAATCCAGTGTAGCATTTGATTTGCAGAAAAAGCAGAAACTATCAGTTTATTTCAATGGTGGATTGATCGGGTGTTTCTATCTTAAAAATGGATCGAGAAAAAGCAAGACAGATTATTATATGGATTCTCACGATGCGCTTGGCGTACTTGACGGTAACGAATATCATGGCGGGATCTATACCGGTCAGCTTGTGCCAGATGTAATAGCCGAGATATTCAGCGGAGAGGATTTTAATTACCTCCTATCAGATGATTTTGACAATGTACCTTTATATGGCTATATTCCATACACCACAAAGCGCAACGCATTAGTTCAAGTTGCTTTTGCGATAGGGGCCGTGGTTGATACATCAAACTATGATGGAGTGGTTATCTATCCGAAGCAGACTATTAAAAGTGGAGAATTTACATCAGCTGAGATATTTGGAGGACTTACCCTTGAACACTCTGACGTTGTTACTGGTGTAAGGCTCACAGTACATGATTATCAGGCTTCAAATGAAACGGCTGAGATTTATAACGGCATACTAAATGGAACGGCGGAAATCGTGTTTCAAGAGCCATATCATGATTTGATTATTACTGGTGGCACCATTGGCACACATGGAAACAATTATGCTTACATAACTGGAACCGGTGGCACAGTTACATTGACTGGAAAGAAATACAATCACTACATGACTACAGTTTCAAAAGATAACCCAAACATCACATATAACAAAAACATCAAGGAGGTACAGGACGCAACGCTTGTTTATTCCGGTAATGCAAATGTAGTCCTTGACCGGGTATATGAGTACTACCAGAGAGCTGAGAACGTTAATTGTGACGTTGTTCTTGGGAACAAGATAATTGGTCAGGTAGTAGACATAGATACCGATTATGATGGCGTAAAGACTGGCACAATCGAAAAGGTTATGTATAGTTTTGCAGGCAGTATCAAAGCGGAGGTAACGATCCATGAATGAGTATATTGACAGCCTTATATTTGATCGTGCACAATCTGACATTGACAGTTTAACAGCAAAGGCTTATATATCACACACCGATTTAAACCGTGTCGAACGTGCCATTGCATGGGCCTCTAAGAATCTAAACATATATGGATATAAAAACAAGATAAGCAAAAATTGCAAGGTTAACTGGAAGCCAGAAGATCGCAGGACTGATGCTCAAATGGAGCGTATAAGGCAAAACATGATTGCTCTAAGGGCTGTTTATTTTACACCTCCGAGCACTCCTATGACACCACAGAAAATCACTTATACGTCAATATATCAGGCAAATGCTGTTGAGAAAATACTTTATGATCTTGGAAAACTGGTTGAAAATTGTTCTCCTGGTCAGCAGCATTTATCGTTCAGGCTCGGAAGTGGGCCAATCGGAAACAGAGGTGAAATATAAATGGATACATTGAAAACTGATTATAAAAACGACATATTCACCGGAATGCGAAAGTACACCAAAATTGATAATCCAGACGGTACGTTAAGCCTGAGAGATGACACCACATATCAGCAGAACGGTGACATATATGCTGCAGCAGATATAAACACTACCAATCAGGCGGTTAATGATTTTTATGCTGAGTTCGGAAGCAAAAACACCGAAAATTCTAACACATTCACGGCATTAAAAACTGTGAAAACTGCGACGTTTACTGTATCTGGTTGGATCGGAACTGGACCATATTTGCAGACTGTATCTGTATCTGGCATAACAGCCGAAGATATTCCAACACCTGGAATCATATACCCGGAATCGCTCACCGAAATACTCAAGTCACAGATTGATAAAAGCGCAGGCATGATCACAAAGCTTGAAACAGTTCTCGGCGGCGTAAAGGCTACGTGCGCATTCAAAAAACCTGTTGCTGATTTTACAATAGGGTTGAAAGGAGTGTAACATGGCAGAACTCCCTTTATTCTTTAAAGGCAATAGCGTTGATTTTAGTACTCTGACCGCTACTGAGCAAAAAGTAAGAAATAGTAAGACCTTTATCGGAGCTGGATCGGATGACATACGCACTGGGACAGTTCCAGAGTATGCACAATCAAATAACAGCCTTGCGGTAAATGCTACTTACAATATACCGACAGGAATTCACAACGGTGTCGATGTTGTATCTCAGTCGGTTCCTACAATGTCAGGGCAGACCGTAACACCGGGAGTTGGCGAGATCATCATTGAATGTGCAGGAAAGTACCTGACAGGTGATATTGTAGTGCTCGCCGTAGATAATCTTTTACCGGAAAACGTAAAACTTGGAGCGATTGTCGGCGAAGGCGCCGGAGCAGTAACAGGAACATTTGAGGGGTTTGTTGATTAAGGAGGATATCATGGCGGAATTACCTATACATAAAATCGGTGGTGGGGCTGACACATCGGAGCTTACCGCAGACACAGGCGATGTATTATCTCCTGAAACATTTCTTGGATCGGGAAGTGACGAAAATCAGCAAGGAGCTATTGTGCTTCGCGGAAGCCCGTCTTATTCAATACCGATAAACGGCTCGCAATCATTACCTGCCGGACATTATTCCGGTGGAACAGTTTCGCAATCCATACCTACAATGGGGCCACAGAGTATAGGCCCAGGGGCGCAGGCGATAACCATACCAACGGCAGGAAAATATATGACTGGAAACATCACAATACGTACCACGTACAATCTTATCCCGTCAGTAATTAAAAAGAACGAAAATGTAGGAGGCGTTATCGGTGGATTTGAAGGATATGTTATTACCGATCCCCGGACGCTTTACAAATATGGTACGTTTAACGGAATTCAGACCATAACCGCATTTAAGTACAGCTCCGGCGGAGAAGTCGGCGCAGTAAGCCTAGAGCGTGATAATATCAAGGTTACTGTTTCTACGAACTTTAGGCAGACAGCTATAGTATTTGATTCCCCTATCAATTTTGACCAATTAAGTACATTGACAGTTAGATACGAGGCGCACTTGATTGAAGCCGGATCCGGTAGCACCGCTTTTGGCGTATATGTGTACAGAAATAAAGTAACTGACTACATATGGAGTTCGCCAAACTTTAACCCTAATCTCGGCGGATCAGCGCTTGCCTCTGCCACATCGTTCGGAACTGGCGGTGACCTTACTGCTTCGGTTGGAGGCGTTACCGGAAATGCGTATGTGTATTTGATGTTTACTGGCGCAGGAGCAATATACAACATTAAAATGGTTACTACTAATTAAGGAGGAATAAGATGGCTTTAACACCATATGAACCCACGACATGGGTAAACGATTCGGAGCCAGACCTTGACGCTACTAATTTAAACAAGGTAGAGCAAGGAATAAAAGATGCAATAGACGGAGTGAATGGCATTCTAGGTGCACTCACAAATCAGCTTTCTACTGATCCAAACAAGTTTGCTGGAATTTCAATTGTAAACACGTTAAACACCGCGCTTAATAATTTATCAGATACGGTTACCACACTAAATAGCAATTTAGCAACAAAAGCAAATCAGTCAGATTTAAATACTACTAATACAAATTTTGCAAAATACAATATGGAGTATCATGCACGTATTAATCTGACAACAGGATATATATCCGGCATGATTAATGATAAAATCACACAAGGGTATAAGGGTGGAGATATAGCACTCATTTCATACGCACCGCCTGATACCTACAGTGGTAATCAATACGGCATTATAAAGTGGACGGTGATATTTTCGGATATTGCATATTTGCAGTTTTTAGTTCCAAGGTCGTCTGCTATTATAACCAGAGCTATCTCAGTAAGCGAAAGCTTTGACACAGGCTGGACAGCACACTAAATTGCTATTTACCTAACTTAATAAACTTGTAAACCAGTCCCGACGGGGGCTTATTTTTATGCCGAAAGGCAGAAAGGAATCTCATGAGCGATATTGAAAAGATTCAATTTGGTAATCAGACGTTTGATCTGGTTGTCAAAGGTGTTGATCTCAACGATCAAGGCGGTACAATCACCTTCCAAAGGGGATCTGCTAACTTTGATGATATTGAACACAATTTACAAAGCAACGGAGCAATCCGCCAGATTAATACATCTGGCAATGTTGATTGGAGTATAACCAATCTTGTATTTGATGGAATTATAACCCAGAACCAAAACTATGACATAGGTAATGGCACAAAAGTCACAATATTAATCGCAAGATTTAGACTTCCTGACGTAAGGGAAGAATTAGAGAAAGCAAAAGAAGACTTGAAAAAGACTAAAGCTTTGGCAGATTATCTTTCTATGATGACTGGATACGATTTAGGAGGTGCTTTGTTATGAACAGTCCAAGGTATGAAGAAGTAAAAATGTATTATGATGAAAAGTTATGGCCTAAACAGGCGGTATGGAATGCCGTAGGACGTTGGATTACGCCAGAAGAGTATAAGCTTATCACAGGTGAGGACTATGTGAAATGATCAGAAGAGAAGGGAATATAGAGATGGAAAAGATAAAGGCAATATTTATCACGGTATTTGGAGCATTATTCAGTTGGCTTGGAATCCTTGCCATTCCGGTGCTGTTGCTTGTTGGTATGAACATAATTGACTACGGCACAGGATTAACAGCAGCAAAATACCGCGAGCAGAAAGTAACAAGCTATAGAAGCATAAGGGGAATTTACAAAAAGGTCTTTATGTGGGTACTTATTATTATAGGCTGGGTAATGGATATACTTATTAATTACACTGTGCAGTATATGGGACTTGGGATTAAAATACCGTTTATTGTTGCAACGGTAGTCACTGTCTGGTTAATCTGCAATGAGGTAATATCAACACTCGAAAATCTTATTGATATAGGCGTGGACATTCCGCCGTTCCTGATGCCAATTGTTAAGCTAATAAAAGGGCAAGTGGAAGATAAAGCAAAAATAAACTAAGCAGAGGGACCGGGTTATGCTCGGTCCTTTTTCATTGGAGGAATAACTATGACAGCAGATCCAAAAAGACAAGCGGTATGCGGCAAATACGCAATCATAATCGGCAGAAATATATATAACCAGAACTTGCGCGATTATTGCTATACGCCATACAAAGACGGTAAGTATTACAGTGATTGCAGCAGTTCTATAAGCTACGCTTACAAAGAAGCAGGCTGCGGATTTGGAATCTTGAACACAGCAGGAATGTACACATCATATAAACTGACAACCATTGACGCAGACATAGCGGACGGCATACCGGATACTTCCAGGCTTCGCCCCGGTGATATGTTGCTATTCGCAGGCACAGATGCAAGCAGACCAGAAAAGATAGGCCATGTTGAAATGTATTGCGGTAATGGTATTATCTGCGGTCATGGCAGCGGAAACCCGTCTTACAAGGACCTTGTGGCATACTGCAAGAGTAGATACAACTCATGGGCCATCGGCGGCTGGCGTAAGGGCCTTGTATGTGTGCGTAGATACATTCAGGACGATGTGGCACAGCAGCCGGAACCGGTTAAAAAGTCAGGCTGGGAAAAAGGATCAGACGGTTGGCATTTCTACCTTGGCAACACTGGTGAACCGGTCCGCAACAGCTGGTATCTTGACGTTGATGGCAAGTGGTACTGGTTCAATGCTGCCGGGATCATGGTAACAAATGTTTGGTATCAGTATGAGGGTAATTGGTATTATCTCGGCGAAGATGGAGCCATGGTCAAAGGATTAAAGTACATTGACGGTAAGTTCTATTATCTGGACCAGAACGGCAGAATGGCAACAAAGGAAGTGGTATTTACTCCTGACAATGATGGAGCATTGAAATACCCCGGACTTGTATCATAAATTGATTGAATGAAAGGAGCAACACAATGAGTTATCCAGAAACAATCACAAGAGATGAAAAGTATCTGCAGGCAATAGCCACAGGATCAGAAGCGGGGCTTCCTGATGATATAACAAGGGAAGAAAGTTATAAGAGGCAAATTGTTAAGAAGGTTTCGGAATTGCAAACCGGAGTTAAGCCAACTAATTATTTGTATGTTGCAAAGAATGGCAACGACACAACCGGAACCGGCGCAGCTGAAAAACCATTTTTTACAGTTCAACACGCGATTGATTCAGCAAGTACAGGAACTACAGTCTTTATATTTCCGGGTACATACACAGAGAATATAACTCTTAAAGCTGGCGTATCCCTAACTTCACCAGTAAAATTCGGCGTTTACATTGTCGGGAACCTTTCGTCTGAGTTTACTGGAACGGTGGTATGCGACGGAATTATATTTCAATCAAGCACTGGCATCACAGTTGCGTTTTCCGGCACCGGCGCGCAGAACTTGCAGCTTGTTAATGGCTGTAGCGTAAACTCTGGATCCGGTGATGCTTTCCGGTGGACCAACACAAACTCTGCGAGCAAGATATACTTTGAAGACGGCACTTGTAATGTTTCTGCGTCTGGATCATCTGCAAGGTGCTTTTATAGTGCAACAGGATCCGCAGGAAGCTTTATTGCAAACCGTGTCAGCTTTAAGGTTAATAATGCTAACAATGTATGCCTTGCCATCGGCGGCGCAGTAGGATTTACTCACACAGCTGATATGGTAAACGGTCAGGCTGTTGTATCAGATACAGCAACATATACCTCCGCCACAGTGTCGCACACAACAACCTCGGTACCGTCAGTAGTCACGAATTCAACCGGACTTACAACCTTGCTTAATTGTATCCAGATCGGAACGTCAGTGCCTATGGTAGACGGTGCGGGAGCTTTTGCAGAAGCGGCTATTGTTTATCCATCGACAGGCAAGGGAACGGCATCTACGCTAAACGGCGGCGCAGGCGCAATCATTATCAACATGGCCTCAATTAAACTGAGATCAGGTGACTTGAAACCAACGGTACAGGACGGACTTCTTGAATACAACGGAACTGATCTTTATTTCACGGTTGGAACTACAAGAAAGAAAGTCACCCTTGCGACTTAATACGTATATTTTTAAGGCGGTTTCCATATCGGGACCGCCTTTTTTTGCTTTATATATGGAATTATTTACCATAAAATATATGATAATCTTCGTGTTAATATCTATAAAAAACACCACGGAGGACACCTATGATACCGGTATATATCTGCGATGACGAAACACAACACCTTAAATTATTGAAAAAAATGATAACCGAAATTATCACATCTGAAGAACTCCACGAAATTAAAATTGTTTGCGCGACCAAAGAACCTATGGAAATACTCGACAAAGTGAGCGAAAATGAGCCGGCTGTTTATTTTTTAGATGTTGAATTAGGCGAAAACAAAATAAGTGGACTTGAATTGGCTGCCAGAATCAGGAAAATCAATAATAGCGCCTCGATTATAATGATAACAAGTTATAATTTTGCCTTAGAAACTTACCGGATGAAAATCGGCGTAACAGACTATATTATGAAAGTTGATCCCGATGTTGTGGCAAAAAGAATCAAGGAGTGCCTGATAGATATTGAAATGTCAATGCAAGAGCCTAAAACAGAAGAAAATATATATCTTAATGTCTCTGGATCTTATGAAATAGATGTGAACGATATTTATTACATAAATGTCATACCAGATATGAAACGGAAAGCAGTAATCCACAGAAAAACCGGGCAAACAATTGTTACAATGTCCCTTAAAGATATAATGCAGCAGCGGCACATTTCTACCCTTTTACGCTGTGACAGGTCGCACATAGTAAATATAAATTATATTAATAATATTGACCACGAAAATAACCAAATTGTTATGGTAACTGGTGAAAGAATCCCCGTATCGTGGCGCTGCATTAAAGATATAGAGCGAAAGCTTGCTTTTTACACTCAACATAGTTTGGTCATATCGTCAAAAATGTGAATTGAAATATGCACTGAGCGTATTAAATTTTACGTTCAGTGCAGTGTCAATCCGCTTTCTTAACAAATTTATAATTATTATTGGAAATAATTACCATATTTACCATATTATTACTTTGATTTATAATTTCAACCAGTTATAATTTACTTATAAGTCACGTGACAAAATGTTAACAAATAATATCTAACGCTATTGACAAGACGAACGTACGTTCTTATAATTATAATCATAAACTGTAAGGGGGTATCGAAAATAGAAACTGGCGAGGGAGGAATGTAAAAGAATAATCGGTACATGCGGACAATTTTTTTCGTGGTTTTATGCGATGCGACACCAAGGAGGCTAGAGGGTATGTGTTCAGAGGGAGAGAAAGTATGGGAGATTTACAAAAACATTTTAACTCTAACTGATTGTGAGTTTGATTATTTATGTAAGAAGTTAATCAATGTTCGCAACCAGCATGTTGATAATTTTGTAAGTATTGCGGCTCGAAAACGTAAATCTTTATACTAAAATTTATTAAAAAAGAGTGTGCTATCAAGTCACACTCTTTTTCGTTGTCAATGCCCACCGTTTGTCAACCCCGTGTAAATGTCATGATATTGCATTTTATGGTTTAACAAAAAACAATATTTTTGTGTTTCTTTTAAAGCAGCTTATTTACCCTTGATTTTATAGCGTTCAATGGCTTTTTGTGCTATTGTATAGTAAGGTAACGATAAACCACTCATTGTGAGATTTGTGTCGAAATCTGTCGAAAATAAAGTGGGAATTTGTTGAACCATGTTTAAGAGAGGAGTTGATAGTATGGATAATAAAATTATTAAACCGTTAGTAGGTGAAATAAGAAATATTCTTGATACAGCAAGGAGAAATATTGCAAGAGAAGTTAATAACGAATTAATCGTTTCCTATTGGAAGATTGGGGAGATTATAATTCGTTACGAGCAAAATGATAGTATTCGAGCTGAGTATGGGGTACAAACACTAAAACAACTTTCTAAGACATTGACTGCTGAATTTGGAAAGGGATTTTCCCGGTCCAATTTGCAGAATATGAGATCATTCTATATGAATTATGAAAAATGCCAGACGCTGTCTGGCAAATTGAGTTGGTCTCATTATTGCGAACTATTAAGTATTGCAGAAAAAGATAAACGTAGCTTTTATGAAAGAGAAGCAGTTAATTCAAATTGGTCTGTACGAGAATTAAAACGACAAATTAATACTTCGTTATATGAACGGCTGTTGCTATCAAAAGGTGAAGTAAATAGACAGGAAGTATTAAAGTTAGCAACAAATGGAATTGAAATTACAGAACCTAAAGATATTATTAAGGATCCATATGTATTTGAGTTTCTTGGGATACCTGAAGATAAACCAGTGTTGGAAAGTGATTTAGAAAAAGCGCTTGTGGATCAAATTGAAAAATTTCTCCTTGAATTGGGAAGAGGTTTTATGTTTGTGGGAACACATGAATAACAATAAATAATACCCATTATTATGCAGATATGGTTTTCTATAATAAACCTTTAAAGTCATATGTTATCATAGAGTTAAAAACAACCAAACTTATGCCAGAAGCAGCAGGTCAGTTGAATATGTACTTAAATTATTATGAGAATGAAGTAAATGATGAAGGTGATAATAAACCGATAGGTATTATTCTTTGTACCGATAAAGATTCGCTGACTGCTGAATATGCATTAGGTGGCCTATCAAGTAATATTTTTGCTTCAAAATATACTTATTATATTCCTGGTAAAGAACAGCTAATTGCGGAGGTTGAAAAGGTAATTAAAATGTGGCATGATAAGGAATAATGAAACACAATAAGAACTTATTATTTGTTGGATTTATGACAGGGGTGGAGAAATAACATTTAAGATTGTATTTCTGTTGATAAAGTTTAAGCCGATAGATTTGGTGTTATAGGGAGAATTGAATGGGGAAAATATTAGGATCTTGGAGTGGAATGCGAAAATATCTTGAGCAGGAAATGCTTGCAGACAGTTTGCACGGACGGGTTCGATATAACTGTACTACTTATGTTGGCATGGATGGATGTCATATTTTCGAAGTCTATATTGATAACAAACTGGTAAAACGGTTTTCTTGGGAGACAGTGAATACTTATTTTATTGAAAAAGGATATAAAAAAAATCTAAATCACTTTGGTATAGGCGAATACTGGGATGAGTTTTGGGCACTCATGGATTCTGTTCCAATGCAAGCAAGACAGGAATATACGGATAATGAATTCTGTAAGTCATTGGAGATTTACCGAAATCAAAGTATTCAGGACAGCATTCAATCTGAAAATCCATTAGTAAGAATGTTTGCTGTGTTAGATAGACGAGTTGGTAAAAGAAGCCTCGGAAAGATGAAAGAAACGATGGAGGAGCAAAGCGAATGGCTTCAACAGTTCTATAGGTTAAGGTTAAATATAGAAAATTATGAAGAATAAGAAGCAGACTGCACGGTGGCTGCTGTAGGTAATAATGAATATGGCCAGAGTGATGTTAGCGGCCGGCGTGGTATCTAACTGCCTGGCGAAGGCTCCAACGGGGATCTATCTTCAATAAGTATTAGTTAATCGATTGTCTACGCCAAGGACAAAGTGCGTCTTTCAGGAATCTGTATTATAGCATCAACACATTGTGAGATTTGTGTCGAAATATGTCGAGTAAAATAGCAAATGGTAATGTACGTTTCATATTTTTCCAGTAGATAAACAATTCTTAAGAAATATAGGTTGGCGCAAAGGTGGAACTGTATGCTTTGGTTATCATTATTACACACTCAAGGCATACAGAATTCTGTTGCCTGATAGAGCGGGGGTAAAGCTTTGCAAATAAAAAATATAAGACGTGTTGAAAGAAACTGAACGTAGAGCGATCTTTGAGTAGAGAAAAAAGATGACATTGGTTAGAAGATTATAATGAAGGCAGACGAACTATTCGCTTTGATAAAATCAGGAACTACTGAATTTCGTGAACATGATATTGAGGGTACATTCATAAATAAAATTTAAGCGGTCTTCACTTAGAACAATGTTTTTTTGTTGCGGACTTTTCCGGTGCAAATCTAACAAAAACAGTATTTGATAAATGTAATCTGAAGACATGTAATTTTAGCTATTGCAATCTTGATGATTCATCATTTGAAAATAATTGTCTTGATGCTACAGAATTTAAATTTGTGCAATTTATAAATCTTACTTTTAATAACAACTCAGCTTATGGGTGTGATTTTACAAAAGATTTACTAGAAGATATGCGATTTACCAATTATCCCGGTTTTCATATCGCCAAGATTAAAGCAGGGTGGTTTGATATCCAATTAGCGGATAGAGTTAAATACATAATCGTCACCGCTTCTGATTATCTGTGTAATGATGCTCCTTATGAGTTCCTTTCAGCAATTAATGAATTATGCATTGTCAATCCAAATGACACATGTAAAACCAAATGGTTATGTTGGGATGAAGAACCGGGCGCTTATATTTGGAGGTTAGAAAGGCAAAACGATATAATCAAAGTTAGTGTATACACATCAAAGAGAGATTCATGTGATATAGGTTCCGAAGATAGACTACGGCTTGAAGCCGAAGAAATTAACAGCGTTGTTTTTGAAACTTCTGGCGATTTTCTTGGGTTTATAAAAGAAGTTGCTGAATCCTTTGAGAAAATCAGACAACTTGAAATAGACGACAAATATTATAAAAAAGAATGGGGTCTATTTCCAGATGCGGAAATAGACAAATTAAAATCATTCATTCAGACAATAAAGAAAAAAAGAATTTAAATTTTATTTTCTGTTGATCTGATCTAAGAAGATTTTATGAAGCAATACCTTTCACCAAGGGGATACCTTTCACCAAGGGGATACCTTATTTATACGGCATCTTTATTAACTGTTCAAGGCATACAGAAATAATTGCGAAATGTGTCAAAATAATGCACATTAAATTTTAGGTGAGATGAAAAGTGGATTTACCAGAATGGTGGAAGAATATAGGCAGAAAGGGATGTGATATTAGAATGAATCTAACTGATACAAGTAGATACATTAGCCTGATACTAAGGCATAAGCCGGATGTCATAGGAATTACAGTGGATGAGCATGGCTGGGCAAACGTAAATGAAATGATTGAGGGTGTAAACAGGACGCATCCTATAAACATAGAAATATTGGAAGAAATTGTACGGATGGATAACAAAAAGCGGTATTCTTTCAACGAGGATAAGACACTGATCCGTGCAAATCAGGGACATTCCATTCCTGTAGATGTAGAATTGAAAGAAAAAATTCCACCCGAATATTTATGGCATGGAACCGGTGAAAAATATGTGGAATCTATTGATAAAATAGGGTTAATTCCAAAGAGTCGACTATATGTCCATTTATCAATAGACATGGAAACTGCTGTTAAAGTAGGTAACAGACATGGAAGGCCTGTTGTATATCAGGTTAATGCCGGAGCTATGGCAAAGGCTGGTTATATATTCTATTGCTCTGTAAATAGTGTATGGCTTATAAAAGAAGTGCCTACAGAATTTCTTGAAAAAGTAGAATGATTCCTTTTTTAATTGGCATGATGAGGAGGAAGAAGTAAATGGAGAATTATGTTTACTCATGCTAGAGAACTAATATATGTTAGGATACCAGTTTGTTCTCGGGAAAAATAGAAATTTACTACTAAGGAGAAAGTTAATAATGACTAATTTAAAAATTCCTGTTGCTACTACAATACCGCTTTTACCATTTGGCGGCAAAGAATTTATGCGGTTATCATTCAAGAAGAAGGAAAGAAAACAAATTTGAATTGTGTATGGTTATTTCGCAAAGGATGCGGATTAGCATATTGTGCATCAAGTAAAATGGCAAACAAGGATGATTCCACCATGACTGTAGATGGCATTAAAACATTGGATTCGATTGGAGAGTTCGATGAGGTAAAAGAAATGCTTACAGAAGTAAAATGATAGCATAAGAAAGGAGAAAAGAAGGGATTATATTGGAATTTAAGACTGATATTTTCTCGTTGGATAATAGATATTTGTGTCAGCAGTGCTGACACAAATCAGAAGGAGAACTATATGGAAAAAGATATAAGCGAAGATAAAATTTTATGTTTTGCTTGTTATTTCATATAAAATAAGTAAATGGAAGATAAAGTTTGAATTTTTATAATGGAGATTATTATTCATGAACCCAAAATATGAAGTTGAAATAAAGCAAAGAGAATTAACCCACACCGAATTTGATAAACTTGCTAATATAATCGGTATATTCAAACTGATTTGGATAGTTATGTGTGGATATACGATTTATAATATGTGGACAAACCATTTTCCATTAAAGCTTATTGCATTAGTGACAGCAGAAACGGTCATTTTTATTATTGCTTGCGTCTATCATAGAAAGATATTTGAACGTATTGCATATGAGTCAGGGCTTATTGCTATTGCAAAAAAGAATTTATGCCGCATATCAGGGGAATGGGGTACATTTGATGATATTGGGGAAGAATTTATTGACTATAATCATAGCTATGCGATGGATTTAGATATTGTGGGTAAGCACTCCTTGTTCCAGTTTCTTAACAGTACAAATACTTATTGTGGAAGATTAAGATTTTCTCAAGACTTGTTAAATCCTGATTATTCGCAAAAGGATATACAGGTAAGACAAGAGGCTATTACAGAATTGAGCAATGATTATTCTTGGAGTAGTCGCTTAGAATATTACTTTTCAAGAATCGGAATTGATGCGTTGTTTCCTGCGCTTGTTTCTGAATTGCAATCCCAAAATGGCTTCATCAAAAGTAAGCTTCTAAACCTGTTGCTGGATATTTCCCGTGTGCTCACTTGCGGGTCTATCATTTTTTCTATATTGACAAAGAACAGATACGGAATACTGATTGCAAACTCTATGATTTTGTTTCAACTTCTACTTTGGGTAATAGGTTTTATGAAAGCAAACAGATATGTAGGAATAATGAATAAAATCCCTCATAAAATCACGCGGTATGATGATGTCATACAGGAAATTGTCAAAAAGAAATTTTCCTCTTCTCGATTAAAAGAAATACAACTAATCTTGATTCCCGCCAAAGAGGCATTACGAGAATTATCAAAAATATCAAGCAATATCAGTCAACGACAAAATGGAATCGCCTGTCTCCTTTTGAATGCTGCATGGCTATGGGATTATAAAAATGCTGTAGATTTAGATATGTGGAAACAAAAACATGGGGATTCAGTTGCACAATGGTTTACCGCTTTAGGAGAATTGGAAAGCTTATTGAGTTTGGCCAATCTCCCTCGCAACTGTACTGTTACCTCTATCCCTCAAATCTCTATACAGCCTAATATTATTCAGGCAAAAAATTTGGGGCATCCCCTTTTAAATAATCAAAATAGAGTTTGTAACGATTTAGAACTAAACAATAGTATTTTGATTATTTCTGGTTCCAATATGTCAGGAAAGACCACATTTATGCGAACTGTAGGAATTAATATGATTTTGGCAAACACAGGAGGGTATGTATGTGCAGAGCGAATGACATTTTCAATGATGAAGGTAATAACTTCTATGCGTATAGCGGATGTATTAACAGAGGGAATTTCTACATTTCATGCAGAACTTAAGCGAATTAAGGAAATTATAGATGCAGCGCAAGTAAATGAAAATCTTCTGTTTTTGATTGACGAAATATTTCGGGGCACAAACTCTGTGGATAGATTGATGGGGGCAGAGGGTGTTCTCCAAAAGCTTTATACCCTTGGAGTGTGTGGGATTATTACGACACATGATTTAGAGGTTTGTAAATTAGAAAGCGCATATCAGCGCATTCAGAATTATTGCTTTTATGAACGATATACGAATGGTGAAATTTTCTTTGATTATAAAATGAAAAAGGGAGTATCTAAAACAACTAACGCACAATATCTTCTTAAAAAAGTCGGTATTATTTAAGAAAGCAATAAAACGGATTAACAATTATCATATGAAATCGGACTGTCATTTTCGGCTGCCTGCCGCAAATTCCCGCCCACTTTCCTGCCGCTTCAATACCCTTGCTCTGTTGGCTAATGAGGATGAGATTTTTTCCATACTTTGGATTGCGGTCTGCCGAATTCAAAATGAAGCGATTGATAATCGAAGCCCATCCTATCTGGCTATGTTGTTCTTAACGGTTTCCATGTTAGATGGCTGTATGTATATTTAAACAGATCCTCGAAAGTTTCTCCCAACGCTTTGATAGTTTTCTCCAAACTGAGTAAAGAAGGATTCCTTTCTCCTCTTTCTAGCCTGCCCATATGAGAAGGGTCTATGTCTGCTTTGTCTGCAAGTTCCTCTTGACTCAGCTCTTTTTCAGATCTCAAAATTCTTATTCTGCACCTACAATTTTTATGTGGAGCCTCTTGACAAATAAACGATCGTTCACTACAATATAGAATGTAGTAAACGATCGTATACTGCACAGGAGGTGAAAGCGAATGGCTGATACAAAGGAAAATATTCTGATGACTGCACTCCGTTTGTTTGCACAAGATGGTTATGAGTCTGTTTCCGTTAGCAAAATTGCTGGAGAGTTGGGTATGACAAAGGGTGCACTATATAGACACTATAAAAATAAGCGCGATATTTTTAATAGCATTTTTGAACGTATATGTCAATTAGATATTGAGCGTTCTAAAAAGGCAGGTTTTCCAGAAAAAGAAAAAGATTTTTTTAGCAATACTTCTGTGGGAAGCGTTAAGGCATACGTGGAATCGCAGTTTTATTACTGGACGGAAGATGAAATTGCCTGCAATTTCCGTAGGATGTTGACTTTGGAACAGTACCGAAGCCCTGAAATGACAAAAATGTATCAAAAGGTTTTAACCAGTGGACCAGTCAACTTTATAGAAGATTTATTTCGTATAATGATGAAACAAGGGACTTGGCGCAAGGGAAGTCCAAAACAAATGGCAGTTGAGTTTTATGCTCCGTTCTATTTATTATTAAGCATTTCGGACGCAGCATCAGGTAAAGAAGAAAAAGAAGAAATTACAAATCTTTTTACGACACATATTGAGTGTTTCATAGAAAAATATGCTACAGAAAAGTTATAAAATAGTGAAGGTGAGAATATGAAATTCGAGTGGGTTTTATGCCCTGTGTGCGGTAACAAGACACGATTGAAATTGCGTGAGGACACATTTTTGAAAAATTATCCATTATTCTGCCCAAAGTGTAAACAGGAAAAACTTATTTCAGCAGAAAACCTAAAAATAGAAGTTGTTGAAGAAACGACTACATAAGCGGAAGTATATCTAGTTCAGAAAGTCCAACGAAAGTTGTACTTATAAAAACAGAAAACAGGAGGATTGTTTATGAAAAATAATTATTGCCGGAGCATTGTGCGCTGACCGGGAGGTTTGCGTATAAATCAATTTCTACCAAGCCTCCCAAAAGGACTATAACAAAGACTTTTAGGAGGATAATATCTCGTGAACAGAGAAAACAAACGGAAACAATATGAAAAAGGATATTACAAAACCCACGCATGTAACGATAGTTTTACCTGCAAAATCTGCGGTAGGCTTGTAGTGCCGACAGGTGCTGGGAGCGACCACCGCAATCATTGTCCAAACTGTTTGCATAGCCTTCATGTGGATAATGAACCCGGTGACCGTGAATCTGATTGTGGTGGTTATATGGAGCCGATAGCAGTATGGGTACGCAAAAATGGTGAATGGGCGATTATTCACCGTTGTCATATATGTGGCCAACTTTCATCTAATCGTATAGCGGCTGACGACAATCCCATGAAGCTAATGGCGATTGCAATGAAACCCGTAGCACTTCCACCGTTCCCGCTTGAGAAAATTGAGGAAATGACTGATTTAATGGCTGGCGATGGAAAATTAAAGTAAGTATAAAAAAATCACAGAGCCAGACGCATAGACGCAGAGCCGACAAACAGTGAGGTGGATACTCATGGTTATCGGCTTTGTTTGTTTTTAGGTGAAATAGCTTTTTAAGGGAGTTTGACTGCATATTTCCAGACATTACCTAAGGAAACATTGTTTTTAAAAGATATTATTATTGACAAACGCCACAGGTAATGATACTATATACTTAATAAAAGAATTAATGAATTTAATATGGATTGTTACTGACAAGCAGGCAAGACCTTATTTATGTAAATGTTATATTTTATTACATGAATAATGGTCTATTTTTATGTACACATTATATTTTAGAAGGAGACTGAAATGAAAATTACTAGAATCATCAATAACAATGTAGTTTGCGCTGTGAATGCCAGACGACAAGAATTGATACTCCTAGGTAGTGGCATTGGTTTTCAAAAAATAAAGGGTGAAGAAGTAGATAAGAGTAAAATCGAAAAAGAATTCTTTCTAAAATCTAAGAGTGTATCTGGAAAATTATACGCATTGCTTGCTCAAATACCGATAGAATATGCAAAAGTGTCGGACAATATTATTGAATTTGCAAAAAGTATGTTGGATAAAGAACTGAATGAAAATATATATCTGACTTTGACTGATCATATTAGTTTTGCGGTAGAAAGATATAACCAGGGTTTAAATTTTAATAACGCTTTGTTGTGGGAAATCAAAAAATTTTACTCCCAGGAATTTAAGATAGCTCAAAAAGCTTTAGACATGATCAATAAACAATTCAATATTCAATTACCTGAGGATGAAGCTGGATCTATTGCGCTTCATATTGTCAATGCTGAATTAGGCTCCGATATGGTAGAGACAATGGAGATAACCAAGTTAATTCAAAAAGTTTTGAATATAGTCAGGTATCAATATAAAATTAATTTCAACGAAGATTCGTTGCATTATATAAGGTTTGTTACTCATTTAAAATTCTTTGCGTATCGTTTGTTCAGAAATAATATTATTATTGAAAATAGCGATACAGATTTTAACGATATTATAAAAAATAAATACAAGGATGAATATCAATGCAGTTTAAAGATTGCAGAAATAATAAGACGAGATTATCATAAAGAGTTAACAGAAGAAGAATTGATATATTTAACTGTTCATATTAAAAGAATCAAGTTAGGTAATGAAACAATTGAAGAATGAATATAGCTAGGATTGTTACTGAAAAAGCAGGCAAGACCTGGAACTCCATAAGTGTAGGTATAGATAGCGATACACTTATGGGATTCTAGGTCTTTTTTATATTAAAATAAAAGGAGGATTTATATGGACTATGGAAAGACAGCCGCTGATATTTTAAATTTTGTTGGTGGTGAAAAAAATGTTACGTATGTTACACATTGTGCAACAAGGCTGAGGTTTACTTTACAGGATGAAACAAAAGCAGATAGTAATGCGATTAAAAATGTAAAAGGTGTTATGGGTGTTACTAATAGTGGTGGACAATATCAAGTTATTATTGGAAACGAAGTAAATAATGTTCATAAGGAACTGATGAAACTGGGAAGTTTCAATAGTAGCACATCTACATCGGTAAAAAGGAAAGGGATTTCTGCAGTGTTAGATACTCTTTCAGGAATTTTCACTCCTATATTACCAGCAATGATTGGTTGCGCCATGATCAAAGCTGTACTTGTCATATTAAAATCAAGCGACTTAATTTCAGCGGATAGCCAACTTTTTACAATCTTAACCTTTATCGGTGATGCGGCATACTATTTTTTACCTATGTTAATTGCATGGAGTTCTGCGGTTAAGTTTAAAACTAATGTAGGTTTAGCATTAGCTTTAGCAGGTGTTTTACTACATCCAAGTTTTTCAACATTAATGAGTTCCGGAGACCCTGTAACATTTTTGGGACTGCCAATTACAAAAGTGACCTATTCATCATCAGTAGTTCCCATTATTTTAGTGGTATGGGTAATGTCATATATTGAGAAATTTGCAGAGAAAGTTTCGCCAAAGGTAATTAAGACCATTTTGAAACCATTAATCATTGTATTAGTAATGGCACCGCTTTCATTAATTGTGATTGGACCGATAGGATCTATTATCGGTACCTACGTGGCTAGCGGTGTAGGATTTATCAATACACATGCAGGCTGGTTAGTATCGGGAATTGTTGGAGGTACATTTCCATTCCTTATTATGACTGGAATGCACTATAGTTTAGGACCGATTGCTATTACAGCATATACAACTACAGGACTTGAACCAATTATCGGACCAGGAATGCTAATTCACAGTATGACTCAAGGTGGAGCTGCATTAGCAGTTGCATTGAAAACAAGAAATAAAGAGTTCAGACAAGTTGCAATTTCTACAAGTATGACAGCACTTCTTGGTATTACAGAGCCGGCAATGTATGGTGTTAACTTAAGATTAAGAAAACCTTTAATAGCGGTTGTTACCGGTGGTGTTATTGGCGGTATCTATGTTGGAGCCTTTGGGGTTGCCAGATCTGCAATGGGTATTACGGGATTAGCGACATTACCTGCATTTATAACGGAAAACCCTTCTAACTTAGTAAATGCTATTATTGGTTGTATCATCGGTTTTGCGGTTTCATTTGTTCTTACTCTGATTTTGGGATTTGAAGATGTTTCAGTAGAGGAAGAAACTCAGGGTGCAAAAGGAAATGTAATAACTTCCTTAAATCATAATATTATAATTAAAGCTCCTTTAGAGGGTGAAGTTATTCAATTATCTGCAATTGAGGATGAAACATTTTCAAGTGGTATCTTGGGAAAAGGAATTGCTGTCAATCCGTCACAGGGTAAGTTGGTATCTCCTGTAAAAGGTGAAATTACAGCAATATTTCCAACATTACATGCTGTTGGAATTACATCAGTGGATGGTGTTGAATTATTGATTCATATTGGAATGGATACCGTCAAATTGGAAGGAAAGTATTTTAATGCAATGATAAAAAAAGGTGATCAGGTAAATGTTGGTGATGTGCTGATTGTATTTGATATTAATGCAATTAAAGCCGAGGGTTACAGTTTAGTAACGCCTATTATCGTAAGTAATTCAAATCAATATACGGATGTTTTATCCTCTGATAAGAAAAGAATTAATATGGGAGAAAGTTTGATGACTATTATTTAAGGAGGATAAGAAATGAATAGAAACAATATATTACCTGTTGGGTTTATGTGGGGAGGAGCAACTGCTGCTAACCAATATGAAGGTGCATGGAATTTTGATGGAAAAAAGGCGAGTACAGCGGATTTGATGACTGCTGGAACTCATACAATTCCAAGACGGATCACGAAACAGGTAGAGGCAGGAATCAATTATCCTTCCCATGAAGCAGTAGATTTTTACCACCATTATCAAGAAGATATTCAATTATTTGCTGAAATGGGATTTAAATGTTTTCGTATGTCTATTGCATGGTCAAGAATATTTCCAGGTGGGGATGATATAATTCCTAATGAAGAAGGTCTTAAGTTCTATGACAAAGTATTTGCTGAGTTAAAGAAGTATCATATAGAACCGATTGTTACAATTTCACATTATGAAGCACCAGCTGCATTAACTGAAAAGTTTAATGGATGGATTTCGAGAGAAGTAATAGATTGCTATATCAATTATTGCAATACCATTTTTAATCGTTATAAAGATGTAGTAAAATATTGGATTACTTTCAACGAAATCAATAGTTTACTTGTTCCTGCAGGTGCATACTTAGCGGGAGCTATGTTGTTAGATGATAGTGGAATTTTTAATAATACGTCAGTTGACAGTACACAGATGAGGCTACAGGCATTACATCATCAATTTGTAGCCAGTGCTAAAGCAGTTCATTTAGCACATGAAATAAATCCAGATTTCAAAGTTGGTTGTATGATTAATTATAGTTTAGGTTATGCGAGTACCTGTAATCCGGAAGATATAGTGACTGCTCAAAAAAAGGATCAAATAAACAATATGTTATGTGGTGATGTTCAAGTCAGAGGAGAATATCCTCCTTTTACAAAACGTTACTTTAAAGAGAAAGGGATATCAATTCAAATAGCTGAAGGTGATGAGGAGATTTTGAAAAATGGTTGTGTTGACTTTTATACGTTCAGTTATTATAAGTCTCATGTGGTTGGAACACGACCGGAAGGTGATAAAACGCAAGGAAATGTATTCGGTGGGTATAGTAATCCATACTTAAAGTCAAATGATTGGGGATGGCAGATAGATCCTGTTGGGTTACGTTATGTACTAAATCATGTTTATGATCGATATAGAATTCCAATAATGATTGTTGAAAATGGCTTAGGTGCAGTTGATGTTGTTGAAGAGGATGGTCAAATCAATGATTCTTATAGAATTAAATTCCTTAGTGAACATATTGAACAAATGAAAGAAGCTGTGTATGATGGAGTGGATTTAATTGGATATACTCCTTGGGGATGTGTTGATTTAGTAAGCGCTTCGACGGGGGAAATGAAAAAGCGTTATGGTTTTATTTATGTTGATAAAGATAATGATGGAAATGGTACTTTAAAAAGGAGTAAGAAAAAGAGTTTCTATTGGTATAAGAAAGTCATTGAATCTAATGGAGAAGATTTGGGTTAAATCGTGCCGTCGTATTGTGTCATAATTAACATTTTAGAATTACCAGAAACGTAAGTTTCCTCTTCAGAATAAGATGCCAGTATCATTGGGGTAAGGGTTACGGCTCAGAGTGTGTTGTCACAGGCTTCTCAATTACAAATAAAAATCAGTGCAGAAATTTTTTTATGGATTTCTGCACTGATTTTTTGTATTTGGATTATGGTTTTCCTTTAGTAGTTTCTTATTAATAATCAGCTGGCTAAACCCTCTATTAAAATCTCTATCTTTACAATGTAAAGATAGAGCGCTATAATATTTACATTGTAAAGATTAGGAGAGAAAAATGACTGACAAAAGATATCATCATGGAAATTTAAAAAATTGCCTCATCGAAGCGGGTATAGAGCTTGTTAATGCAGAAGGAGAAAAACATTTTTCTTTGCGCAGAGTTGCGGCCATGTGCGGGGTAAGCAATGCGGCTCCATACAGCCATTTTAAAAGCAAGGAAGAGCTGCTTGAAGCAATGAAGAGCTATGTGACAGGACAATTTGCCGAAGAATTAAACAATTCTATTAAAGGTGAAGATTTGGATAATCCATATACATTGGTCAAAATGGGAAAAAGCTATATCATGTTTTTTATCAAAAACCCGCAGTATTTTGAGTTTCTATTTTCGCAATCCTGCGTAAGAGTTGATTTGAACATGAATGATGATGGAAAGAGTAACTTCCCTCCGTTTGAACTCTTAAAAGAGTTGCATTTCAGAATATTGCGGCAACATGGATTGACTGATGAAAAAATTAAGGATTCGGTTATTTTGGCATGGGCAACCGTTCATGGAATAGCTGCTATTGCGACAATAAAAGGAGTTTCTTATGACGGAAGCTGGGAAAACAGGATTGAAGATATCATTTGGAACAAAAATAAATAAAACCATGATGTGAATTCTACTTGGTGCTGTTGCAGCAACTATTATTCCCTGCTTAGAAGTTTTACCCATAGTGGGTCTAAGCAAAATATACAATTGAAAGACAAATAGGAGGAAAATAGCATGGCAGAAAAATGCTTTGTAAAAATCAATGGCGTTAAAATGGGGATGAGAATCAAAAGCAAGGATATTTCAAATCCGGTACTATTATTTGTTCATGGGGGTCCCGGTATGCCTGAATATTTTCTATCAGAAGCTTATCCTACAGGCTTGGAAGAATATTTTACAGTGATCTGGTGGGAGCAGAGAGGTGCTGGATTATCTTATAGTAGTGATATTGATAAAAGCACCTTAACAGTTGAACAGTATATAGATGATACAATACAGGTAACAAACTATTTACGAGAGCGTTTTGGACAGGATAAGATCTATCTTATGGCGCATTCATGGGGAACTTATTTCGGTATTCAGGCTGTTCAAAAAGCACCACAGCTCTACAATGCTTACATAGGGGTTGGACAGGTTACTGATCAGTATGAGTCTGAGAAACGGGCGTATGAATATATGTTGGATTATTACTCAAAAGCAGGTGATGAAAAAACCTTAGAGAAGCTTAAAGAAAATAATTATTTATTAAACGGATACGAAAAAATATATGAAAAAGGGTTTCTGAGGGATGTTGTTATGCATCGTTCAGGCATAGGAACAACACATGACATGAAGTCTATTGTGACCGGAGTAGTCCTTGCCTCTTTGAAAAGCAAAGAATATACACTTACAGAAAAAATAAATCTATGGCGCGGCAAGCTGTTGCTTAATAAAAATTCACAGCTGAAAATGAAAGATGATTTAAGGAAAATCATCACCAAATTGGATGTTCCCACCTACTTTTTTTCCGGTTTATTTGATTATACTGTAAATTATAAAATGACAGAGGAATATTTAGTACAGTTAGAAGCACCCATAAAAGGATTTTATATTTTTGAAAACTCAGCACACAGTCCTATATATGAAGAGCCAGACAAAGTTGCTCAAATTATGAAAAAAGACATATTTCTTAATACTTTGACAAAACCCATAATAGGTCGAGAGCAAAAATATTAGAAGAAGAATTTCGACATAGTGCTTTATCTTCACTCTTTTGTATTAATTCATTAAAGTCATTACTTATGATTGACCATACTAAATATTATAACAAGAAAATGCTTAAAAATGAAGATAGAACAAAAGCAGTTTGAGTTTCCTTTGATTTTATTTTAGTTCCGCTAATTTTGCCAGTTTTTCAGCAGTATCTTCTTCGGCAAGAGGAGTATAAACGATTATCTTTAGTTCAGAATAATCAGGAAACAGCATAGTTGTGGCTTGCAGCACCAATCTGCCAACCAGCGGATGATTCAGGATCTTACATTTCCCATGAGCAGCTTGAATATCATACTTTGTCCACCATTCATTAAAATGAGGACTGGCATATTTCAGATCATCGACAAGTTCTGTAAACCATAGTTCCCCCACATATTGATCACTGCTGAATCGAAATTGCGCAAGGCACTTTCTGGCTTCATTCTCCCATTCTACCAGCAGCTCTTTTTGTGAAGGATTAGTAAATAACAGCCAGATAAGGTTTTTCTCACGAGACGATAAGGTGGTATAATCCACAAAAACTTTAGAGGCACTTTTATTCCATGCGACAATATTCCAATATTTGTCCAGAATATACGAAGGACATATTCCAAAAGCATCAAGCACTTGCTGTAACTGCGGACTAATATGATGAAGATCTTCGCTGCAAGGATTCGAAGGGGGCAGGTGATCTTTGGCAAGCAGGAATAAGTGTCTGCGTTCCGCCCAGTCAAGCTGAAGGACACGTGATATGCTTTCCAGTACCTGCCCTGATACTGCGATAGGCCGGCCTTGTTCCAACCAGGTATACCAGGAAACACTTACTCCGGCCAGTTGGGCTAATTCCTCACGCCGAAGTCCAGATGTCCGTCTTCTTGAAGAGACAGGTATTCCAAATTGCTCAGGATTTAAGCGTTCTCTGCGAGTCCGGAGGAAGTTGGATAATTCAATTCGTCGAATTTTATCAGAGCTCTGTTTTTTAATGGTGGTAGTATTGATCATAGGATAAATACACTCCTATACACAGGATAATATCTTTGAGATAATCATATCATGAAAAGAGCTTGGATAGCAATGGTATCATCAGTAAAATAAAGAATTGGAGGTCTTTATATGTCAACAACAGGAAAAACAGCATTAATCACCGGAGCATCAAGTGGTATAGGCTTTGAATTATCAAGAATTTTTGCAAAGAATGAGTATAATCTGGTTTTAGTTTCCCAGAGTGAAGAAAAACTTAATGAAGCTGTATCCAAATTACATAAATATAGTAAAAACATTCAAATCACACCTTTGCCAATGGATTTATCACAGCCATCGAGTTCGCAGGAAATTTACAACCTTATTGAAGGGAAATCAATACAGGTGGACGTGCTGGTCAATAACGCAGGTATTCAGGTATACGGAAACTTTCACGAAACAAATCTCGAAGATAATATTCAATTGATGAATGTAAATATGTTTGCATTAACAAAGCTAACCCGGCTTTTTTTAGATGATATGGTTAAAAGAGGGAATGGGAAAATTCTTAACCTGGCTTCAACCGGTGCATTCCAGCCTTGTCCTCTGAATGCTGTTTACTGTGCTTCAAAAGCTTTTGTACTGCACTTTTCAGAAGGAATTGCCGAAGAATTGAGAGGTTCCGGGGTAACAGTTACAGCATTGTGCCCTGGGGCTACCAGAACGAATTTTGCAAAGAGGGCAAAGATAGAGGACACAAGAATATTCAGTGGCAGCCTTATGGAACCAAGCAAAGTTGCAGAGATTGGGTACTCAGCTTTGATGAAAGGGAAGGCGGTAGTTGTTGCTGGAATAGGGAATAAGTTAATGGTAGAATCAATCAGATTCTCGCCAAGGAGCATGGTAACCAAGCTTGGCAAACAAATAATGGCTAGAAAATAGGTTGAGATTGCTGTGAACGAGAAGACGTTCCTTGACATTTGATATATTTTCTCTTATATATTAACTATATGGTTAGTTAATAATATTGGAGGATACTGCGCTTTACTTTAGAACGATATAGTCTGACAGGAGGATAGGCATGGGAATTGATTTTATTAATCTGACAGCAGACAATTTAAATCGCAAGCATTATGCTTCGCCATCGCTGATAAAAAACATCAATGTGGGGTTCCCATCAAGAATAAAGACATGAATGACGGTGAGAATAGGCTACTGGAAACAGTATGCTTCAAAACATAAATCTTTAAATCGGGAGAAAAAGTTTTAGAGGAATAAAGGGGTAACTATGAAAAAGAAAAGATGTATACTAAAAACCATTCTGTTGATTGTAATACTGCTTATTATTTTTATGTGGGCAAATAACACATCGCTGTTTATACACCCGTCTGGTAAAATGAAATTCATGGCCCACCGGGGTCTTGCGCAGAACTTCGATATTTCAAAAGTTGAAAGCGATACCAATACGGCCGCTGTAATCTACGAACCTGAGTATCCCTATCTGGAAAACACTATAGAGTCAATGCAGGCAGCCTTTGATTACGGGGCTGACTCTGTTGAATTTGATATTCAGCTTACCAAAGACGGCCAGCTTGCCTGCTTCCATGACTTTACCCTCGAGTATCGAACCGACGGTAAGGGAGAAATCGCCGATTATACCATGGCGGAGCTTAAACAGCTTGATATCGGCTACGGCTATACGGCGGACGGAGGAAAAACCTACCCGTTCAGAGGTAAAGCCATCGGCCTGATGCCGTCAATCGAAGAAGTATTTGAAACTTTTCCCGACGCAGATCTGCTGATACATATCCGCTCGTATTCTGTAGAGACAGGTAAGGTATTATGGTCATATCTTAACAAAATGAGCAAGGAGAGGTTAGCTAAAATCTCCATCTATGGCTCAAAGGAACCGGTTAACTATCTGCGTGAGCAGTCTCCAGTGCTGCGAGTAATGAACAAAGACAGCATGGGCAAAGCATTATTGACTTATGAGGCTATAGGCTGGATGGGTTATATCCCCGATGCAATAAAAAACACCGAGCTGCATCTACCTATGAAATATGCTAAGCTTCTGTGGGGCTGGCCTTATAAGTTTATCGAACGGATGGAATCTGTAAACACAAGGGTCGTTATCGTTAATGGAAACGGCGAGTGGTCTGAAGGCTTTGACAGTCTGGAAGAACTGAAAAAGCTGCCAGAGGGATATAACGGCTATGTTTGGACGAATAGGATTGATAAGGTTTCGGAAAATCAGGATTAAATGTATATGTTGTATTATAAAATTCTTTAATAATTTTCAAGGAGAAATTCGATTGAATGAATAAGGAAAAAATCAAAGAAGATCTCGAAGAGTTTAGCGATGAGCTAAAGGAAACTGTAAGACTCTTTTTTGAAAGATAGTTTGGGGTATATGAAATTTTGAATTGATATTCAGATAAAAATAGACAAGTTTGTTTAACTGATAAATAAGAATTGCCACAGGAAGAAGCCATCTATGAAAATGCCGAAAGAAGCTATTGACACGATTATGTTCGCCCCTTGTGGAATGAACTGTAAGGTCTGTTATAAGCATTGCTATCATAAAAACCCATGTGCAGGCTGTCTAAACAGTGATAAGGGAAAACCAGAACACTGTCGTAAATGTAAGATAAAATATTGTATCAAAGATAAGGGACTGGCTTATTGCTTTGAATGTTCCGATTATCCTTGCAAGCTGATAAAAAATCTTGAAAAAAGTTATAACAAAAGGTATCAAGCGAGTCTTATGGCAAATAGTGAGTTTGTCCGACAGTATGGTTTGGAAATTTTTATGGAAAAGCAGAAAGAGAAATATACTTGCTCAAAATGCGGTGGTATTATTTCTATTCACGATAGGGAATGCAGCGAGTGTAAAGAAAAGTTGAATAGTTGAAATATGAATTGACTGAGCAAAGCGAGAGGTGCTTCCTGACCATAGTTCAAGAAGATGGTAGTGCCTGTAATTGGTTAAGGGATTAATATAAAAGAGCATATGGAATCGATTTTATAAGATTACTCATTCAAAACACCAAAATATATTGCTGATTGGCAGGAAGCCTTTATGAAAGGCTCAATAAGGGATACATAGAATTACTAAGTGAAGACGCTGATTCATCAGAAAAATTTTGGAGACTGGACAAGAGAATAAAGGTAGATAAGAAGAAAACCGGTGTTCAATTAGAAATAAGCTGGTCGAATTTTATTTATAATATTATTTCACTTATAAACGATAGTTTGGAGTATTGTAAAAAAATTAAAGGTATTTAATAATAACTATAAATTAGTTTACAAAATAATTTTTATTTCTTTTTATAGTATGTAACTGAAAAAAATATAAAATGCCGGCAATATATTTATTCGGTTATATTTTAACTAAATGTTAAAAAATCTAAAGGAGGAAATAAAAATGAATGTTAGTTCTTCAGTAAAAATAGGGCTTGAAACAGCAAAACCTGCAAAAGCGCAGACGAATTATAATTACGGAGAAGCATTACAAAAAGCAATCATGTTTTATGAGTTCCAGCGTTCAGGAAATCTGCCCGATACCATCCGGAATAACTGGAGAGGGGATTCCGGTCTGACGGACGGATCAGACGCCGGACTCGATCTGACTGGCGGTTGGTACGATGCAGGTGATCACCCGAAATTTAACCTACCGATGGCGTACACAGCTGCTATGTTAGCCTGGAGTGTTTATGAATCAAGGGCTGCCTTAGAACAGAGCGGTCAGCTTGATTATCTGATGGAAGAAATTAAGTGGGCAACCGACTATCTGATAAAATGCCATCCATCTGCCAATGTATTCTACTACCAGGTAGGTGACGGCAATGCTGACCATTCCTGGTGGGGACCTGCCGAGGTTATGCAGATGGTACGTCCATCTTTTAAGGTGGATTTAGCAAAGCCCGGTTCTTCTGTAGCAGGTGGGGCAGCAGCAGCTTTAGCTGCCGCAGGTGCTATATTTGCTGAGAGCAATCCGACTTATGCCGCAGAATGCATCCGGCATGCCAAAGAGCTCTTTGCTTTTGCAGATAGCACAAAGAGTGATGCAGGTTATACTGCAGCCAATGGTTTTTACACCTCCTACAGCGGTTTTTATGATGAACTTAGCTGGGCAGGTACCTGGCTGTATCTTGCAACACGAGAAACCAATTATCTGAACAAAGCAGAATCCTATGTGGGAAACTGGGGAACACAATCGCAGTCCAATACCATTGCTTATAAATGGGCTCAAAACTGGGATGATGTACATTATGGTACAGAAATCCTCCTTGCCAGAATAACAAACAAAGCAATCTATAAGACAGCAGCAGAAATGCATTTGGATTACTGGACCACCGGTTATAATGGAGAACGTATCTCCTATACACCAAAAGGCCTTGCCTGGCTGGATTCCTGGGGATCTTTGCGTTATGCAACTACCACAGCCTTCTTAGCAAGTGTTTATGCAGACTGGTCCGGCTGTACAGCTTCCAAGGTAGCTGCTTATAATACCTTTGCCAAGCAGCAGGTGGATTATGCACTGGGCAGCGCAGGACACAGTTTTGTGGTTGGCTTCGGTATAAATCCTCCGAAGAGACCTCACCACAGAACTGCTCACAGTTCTTGGGCTGACAGTCAGACAGTTCCCACTTATCACAGACATACAATCTACGGTGCTTTAGTTGGCGGTCCCGGAAAAGATGACAGCTACACCGATGATATCGGTAATTATGTAAATAATGAAATTGCCTGCGATTACAATGCAGGATTTGTAGGTGCCCTTGCTAAATTATATGGCAAGTACGGCGGAATGCCCATTGCTGATTTTAAAGCAATCGAACCGGTAACCAATGATGAGTTCTTTGTTGAAGCCGGAATCAATGCCTCCAGCAGTAATTTTGTTGAAATCAAGGCACTTCTAAACAACCGTTCCGGCTGGCCTGCCAGAATGGGAGATAAGCTGTCCTTTAAATATTTCATCGATATTTCAGAAGTGACAAAGTTGGGATATAAAGCTTCTGATATTACGGTAACGACCAATTACAATAACGGAGCTGTGGTATCCAAATTACTGCCCTGGGATGAAGCGTCCAATATCTATTATGTCAATGTAGATTTTACCGGAACCAAGATTTATCCCGGCGGACAGTCTGCTTACAGAAAAGAAGTACAGTTTCGGATTGCAGCACCAGCCGCAGTAACCTGGAACAATGCCAATGATTTTTCCTATACGGACCTTTCTGGAGCTACCTCCGGAAATACCGTAAAAACCGCATATATTCCGGTATATGATGCAGGAGTAAAAGTATTTGGCAATGAACCCGGCAGTACCGTATAGTTCCACCATGAAAACAGATTAAACGAGTACGTGAGAGCGAAAGATATAGGTTGAGAAAGAAAGTTTTTTGTTGATAGACATTCTGGCGTTCTGTTATTCTACTTATTAAATCCCCAAACCAGCTTTCATTGGTTTTGGGGATTTTTTAATATTCATTTTAGGATAATCAAGTTTTCTAATGTATAAAATCATTTACAAAATTATTGCTTTCCTATCTATACAGTTCTTCTCTTCGCCTGAAACAACCTGATCGCAGTCAGTACAGCCCCCAAAAGGCAGACCGCGACCAGAATCAGATAAACACTGCTCATTCCGTAGACGAATATGTCGTCTCGTCCTTTAACATAATCGGAAACGCGAATATTTATTTTCTGACTCATAAAACCATACAGCAAGGTTGTGGAAAGCGTGATTCCAACAATTTGCCCAAGATTTCTCACCAGCGAATTGACGCTACCGACGATCCCGAGTTTGTCTCTGGAGCAAGTGGACATAATCAAAGAATTATTCGCCGGCTGGAAGAAAGCCTGTCCCACCGCCATAATGGACACAAAAAACGCACAGATTCCGACCCATGAATGCTCGGTAAGTCTCGACATGAGAAGAAAACCTAAGGCCATTAACAGCAGTCCTGCCAGAGTCAATCCCTCAGCTCCAATTTTGTCGGAAATTGTGCCGCATACGGGGGAAAGAACGGCGAGAATCAGCGGCGACAGCATCATAAACAACCCAGCCTGTGCCGGTGTCAGCTTCAGGGTATCCTGAAGATAAAACGGAAGCAGAATGGCGGAAGCGGCGATACAAACGAAAGAAATAAGGGCGCAAATTAAATTTAATGAGAACTTGGAACTTTCGAAAATGATCAGGTCCAGAAGCGGCTGCCTGCGTTTTTTCTCGAACCCGATAAACAACGCAATAAAAATAACTGCCAGAAGAAGTGCCGTCAGGATGTACGGACTGGCAAATCCTGCCGTTTGTGCTTCAATGAGCGGTCCAAACAATAAAACCGTTCCCCCGAATTGAAGCGCTGCACCGGTCTTATCCATTTGCTCGCCGCTTTTGCGGCTATGGGGCAGATGCCTGAGGCCAAGCAGAAAAACAACAATACCAATCGGAACATTGACCCAGAAAATGAAATTCCAGTTCAGAGCCGATAAGATGAATCCCCCGGCGGACGGCCCGATCATGTTCCCAAGCGCAACCGCCGTGGCCAGAATACCAAGAGCTTTGCCACGTCCATCTTTCGGATACAGCTCGGTAATAATCCCCTGATTGTTTGCCATATAAGAGGAGGCTCCAATTCCCTGAATGAAGCGGCAGGCAATGAGGGGTGTGAATGAGTGGCACAGCCCGCAAAGCAGGGAAGCAACAGTGAATAAAACCGTTCCGCATTGAAATACCCTCGGTTTGCCGATGATATCCCCCAGCCGTCCAAAAAATAGCAGCGTAGAGCATATGATGATGGAATAGCTGGCAACTACCCATTCAATGGAAGATAAAGGAACATTCATCTTACCGGACATCACAGGCATAGCAACATTCACAATGCTGGAATCCAGTGTGGCCATAAAAGTCATGGCGACTACGACAAACAGGGTGATCCCTTTTTTGCCGCTATTGTTTTCAATTTGTTCAGACATGTTTTAAGCCGACCTCCTTACTCTATTATGTATTATTTTGCGGTTTACATTGTCAACCGTAAGTTCTATAATAGAGAAAATATCGCTGTTTTACAAGAACGGTATTGCTTGATTTTTGCACTGTATTGATATGGAGCGGCTAAATGAAAAATTTAAATACCTATTGGCTCCGGGAAATGCCGGATTCTAATTTTTGCGTTGATATTTTTAAAAAGAACAATGTAAAACGAGGAGAAAACATTCGTTTACATTGGCATGAGCAGTTACAGTTCTATTACTTTGTGAAAGGTGAGGCGCTTCTTGAATGCGGTCAAAATCATTTCGAAGTGTCGTCCGGAAGCATCGTGGTCATCAACAGTAACGAACTGCACTATTTGGAAAGCCTTTCGGATGACCTTGAATTTTACGCGATCCGCATAGACCCGACATTTCTGTTCAGCAATCAAGTTGACTTATTACAGACAAAATATCTGGCTCCACTGACTTCCAACCGGATTTCTTTTCGGAATCTGATCGAAAATGACACGGGGGTATTGGAATGTGCAGCAAAGATCCTTCAGGAATATTATTCGAAAAAAGTCGGGTACGAACTTGCTGTGAAATCATCGGTTTATCAGTTGATTGTGCTGTTGCTGCGCGGCTATGTCTGCAAAATCCTGTCGGAGAAAGAATTTGAGGAAAAGACCCGTTCCCTGAAACGCTATAATGCCGTTCTTCAGTATATTGATTGTAATTTCGATAAAAAGATCAGCTTAAAAGAGCTCGCGAATTCGGCAAATCTCAGTGCATGTCATTTTTGCAGAACATTCAAACAGATCACAGGTAGGACACTGACCGATTACGTAAATGAAATCCGACTTGAAAAGGCTGCCTGTTTTCTGAAACAAACGGACTTGAACATCACTGAAGTCGCGCTGAAATGCGGCTTTGACAGTATCAGTTACTTCAATCGGTTATTTAACAGGTACTATAAGATTTCCCCAACGAAATTCAGAAAAGAAAGTAAGCAATAGTCGATGAGCCGCTGGTTCGCATTTGTTTATGCAAGCTGTCTAGTCAGAGGCGGTATACGTGTGTCTGTTCCATGACAATGGAAAATCTTTTTAAAGTTCTATATAGGGAAATGATTGACACAGACACGAAGAAAACATCAACGTAACTACAGCTCACAAATTTATATTTAATCGTTATTCCAATAATCTAACCGGTTGTACCGGTATTAAAGTCGCCGCTACTCGCTGCACATTTTTTTCTACCCAGAAATCTAGAATTATGGGTGGCTATTTGCTAGTGCCTATAAATTACATCAGAGTCACTTTCTTCACTTCTTATAGTTCATTTTCAGAAGCACGTTTTTGATTTTTCCAAGAAAGAGATCTCATGAAGTTCCCGATGAATGTAACGGAAGGGCCGATTGTAAGTGCCATAACAACAGTTGCAATTGAAAGATGTTTCCCAGCTAGAATACCAATAAGAATTGCGCTAAAATCCCAAATGATTCTTATGACAAGGTATGGAAGATGAGAACGATGGCTGATAATAGTCGGTATGGCATCGTATGGTGTTTGTCCCATATCGGCATTCATGTAAAAAGCAACCGATACCAGAAAGGGAAGAAGTGCCATAAGAAATGTAATCGTTTGGTATGGCTGAACTGTAAACATTATCTGTGGCAAATAGCGTGACCATAGAACATGACAAGAATCACTGATATAGCCAATTAGAAACATGTTCATTATTGTTCCGATATTGATCAGCTTCGGTTGAAGCAAAGCCTCAGGGATGAAGAAGAGAATATTGGAAAGTACCATACAGGTTCCAAAGGAAATACCGAAACGCTCCGATAATGCCAGGTTCATAAAAGAGCTAGTGTCGGTGCCAAGGTTTACCTCAATCAGAAAAGAAAGAAATACTCCCATTCCGATAATGCCTATCATCATTAACCCAATTCTATTCCCAAATTTACGATATATTGATTTCATATCTTGTTTCCTCGCTTTTACTAATATAATATCACTAAATCTATCTTTACATTAGTAAATAATAACTGTATACTATTAGAAAAACGCCAAAAGGAGAAACTGCTATGCCTGTTTCATCAAGTATAAGTTATATTGATGTTACAAAAAGAGAAACCAAGGCACATGGCTCTGTATTCTTTCCGGCAGCTTGTTATTCAGTTGATTTTTCAGACGTGTCTGTGCCCTGGCATTGGCATAGTGAGTTGGAGCTGATTATGGTTGAAAAAGGTCGAAGTAAACTTTATGTTGGCGCGAGACAGTTCCTGTTAGAAGAGGGGGATGGCGCGTTTGTGAATGCCGATATACTGCACACGGCCAGTGCTGCCAATGAAAAACAGGGTGCCCTGATTCATTCCATTGTTTTTCATCCACGTCTGATTGGTGGAATAGAGGATAGTATTTATTGGAAGAAATATTTGCATCCGTTAATCAATAATGTTGAGTTTTCGGTTCAATTACTTTCCAGAAATACTGACTGGCAGAAGGACATTCTTGACAGGATACGACGCGCCTGGATTGAGATTGCAGCAGACAAACATGGATATGAGTTCAGAGTGAGAAACGAACTTTCTGAGATTCTGCTACAGCTAAGTGATTATCAGCAGAAGGAATTCATTACAATACCGCAGAGGATACATCGAAATGAGCAGCGCATGAAGCAAATGCTTAAATATATTCAGGATCACTATTTCGAGGCAATTCTTCTTGAAGATATTGCAGAAGCTGCAGCAGTCAGCAAAAGTGAGTGTCTGAGATGTTTTCGAGAAATTGTTGGTATAACACCGCTCCGGTATGTCAATCAGTATCGTCTGCTTGTAGCAGCGCAAAATCTGGCAGAGAAGGATTGCCAGATCTCAGAAATCGGAGATGGATGCGGCTTTACGGAGATGGGATATTTTGCTGCACAGTTCAAAAAGAAATATGGTATGACACCAACTGAATATCGAAACAGAGAGAAGGAGAAAAATGAATAAGTTCTCCTGCTAAGGAACAAGTGGGTCTACAAGACATCATTTTTGCCTACTCAAGGCACGTTGAAACTGTAGTTCTGCTAAAAGGCTAGAGAAATCAAGGGTTGCGGGGATTTTGAAGAGATGATGTAGGTGTGTTTTAGAAGAGATTTGAGGTGGGATTCCTTACTTTCCAGGGATGGGGGGTAAGGAATTTTGTACGTTTTGGCAAAGTGGATACTATTTGGCAAGGGAGATATAAATAAACAAAAAATATTAATCTGAGTAAATTATCAGAGTAAGAAATATTAAATATGAATAGAACCTTTTTAGTTGATTTTATCGGCGAAAAGAAGTATACTAAGCGAACATATAATAAGTGTACATGGAATAAGGAGAAAAGATGGATATTAATGACTTGTTTGGGTATAAATTGAATCTTAGTGCAAGATTGATAAAGAGAAAACTTGATGTTTATGTTATGGAATTTGGTATCACCATACCACAATGGACTGAATTAAAGATTTTATCGGTAGAGGATAATTTGATGCAGGTGGAGATCGCTAATAGATTAAATGCAGATATCGCAACGGTAGGAGCAACTACAGACAGACTAGTAAAGAAAGGGTTTGTTAAGAAAAAAAAACAAAAGGACGATAGAAGAGCGTATCGAATCAGTATCACCAATCAGGGTAGAGATATTGTAGAGAATGTGGACAAAAAAGTGGATTTATGCAATCAGAATGCACTTGTTGGTTTTTCACAGGATGAGATAAAGCAGTTTTTCTTATATTTAGACAGGGTTAGTATCAATCTTACAAGAGATATTTCGTTACAGGAAGGTAATGATATATGAGAATATTGATGGTACCAATGGCAGCAATGGCTGAAACTTCAGGTCCTTTTTCAAGAACGCAGTGGTTTGCACAGGCATTTATCGATCGTGGATATGAGGTTGCTTTATGTGCGGCAAGAGACCCGAATTTTCGTGAAATAAGTGGGACGAAGAATTATTTCTTACCGATACCTACTCCAATGGGGTTACCTCGCTTCATTGGTCTTCACACATTTCCTATAGCAGAAAAACTTGGTTTGATAAAGCGTAAGAATGTTCATAGTTTTGAGGAAGTGCTTTTTTTAACAGGAGCAAATTCTTATTCTTATTTTACAAATAGCATTGAATGGATAAGAAAAGCAATAAAAGATTTCAAGCCCGATTTGGTTTATGCCGAGTTTAATCTTTCCGCAATTATTGCAGCAAAACTGGAAGGTATTATGGTCTTTTCTAGCTTCAGTTATCCGGCACAGACATCCTATGCAACATCCCCCCAATATAGTCAGGGTGTGAATAGGGCATTGAAAAAACTAGGGATCAATACAGTTCAGTCATCCCTTGAGATTTTTGAATTTGCCGATCAACTTGTAATTCCAAGTAGCTATGAACTCGAGCCAATTAATAGGAAGAACGTTATATTTATAGGCTCATTAGGTAAAAGAAAAAAGGTTGAGGAAACGAAAAATAAAGATACGATACTTGCTTATATGGGAAACGGAACGATTTCAAAATCAGTTCTGGTAAAAGTCTTAACTGAAGCATTTTCTGGAAGCAATTTTGAAGTATATATAGCAGGAAGAGGGCTGCAGGAAGTTAATGAGAGTAACATACATATTGGAAGTCATTTTGATTTTTCTATATTACTTAATAGTGCAGTTGCTTTTATTAATCACGGTGGACAGAACAGTATGATGGATGGACTGGTATATGCAGTACCGCAGATTATCTGTCCCGGAAAAGTATTTGAAAGAAAATATAATGCAGAAATTATTGAAAAGAATCAAGCAGGAATTCAGCTAACAGAAAAGAATTTTGATGCAGAGAATATAAAAAAAGCAATAACTCTATTTACTGGGAATCAGACTTACTCTGAGAATGCTAAAAAGCTTGGTGATTCTCTTGCAGCATTAGGAGGAGCAGCAACTGTAATAAATCAGATTGAATGTATGTTTTCAGGGGTAATTTAGGGGTCGGTTCATTTATCACCACCACAAGAGTGTGGAAAAAAGATGAACGTGTTGCGTAGTATTCTTTTCCTTTCTATGGTAAAATTCAAGTGTAATATGCTGTATTTATTTGGTAGGGAGGACGAACGAAATGGAAGAAAAAATTTTTATGGACAAACTTGGCAATCCAACAGAGCGAGCTTTGCAGGATGCTTTGGGCGATGCTTATGAACAATATAAAAAAATAATTGAAATAACATCTGGTTATAAAAAGAAATGGATATTTACAAAAAGCGGCGGATGGATGCTAAAGGCTTTTGATGCTAAAAAAGCCTTATTTTACATTATTCCTTTAAAAAATGAACTTAAAATAAGTATGGCAATAAGGGAAAATGAAAGAGATTTGTTTTTAAAGGAAGAGTGTATTCATATTTATCATGATAGGTTGCTGTCAGCAAAAAAATTCACTGAGGGATATGCAGTTCAATTTATGATTGCCGACGAATTTGATTTTACCGGAGTGGAGTCTTTATTAAGAATTCTAATGAGTCTGAGAAGCTGATGAGACTGATAATATTGTGTTTGTTGTGGCAACGCTGACAGAAAGTAAATTTGCCATACTTTTCATTTGCCATCATCATGTAGTAATTGCCGCCAAGGCCCCATTAGGATCAAACGTCATCATTATTGTCGCTTCAAGGCATTCTGAAATAATTGCCGTATTGTATCGAAAATAGGGAGATTATAATAATAAGCAGTGATTGAAAAGCTTACTATAATAATTCTTACATAAATTCTACGATTCGTGGGTGTGATTTTATAAGTGATTGAAATATAATTTGCTCAAAGAAAGGTGGTGTCGGTTTGAATCAAGTTAAAATCGGAAGATTTATTGCTAAAATGAGAAAACAGCAGAATTTAACTCAGTGTGAATTTGCTGATATTCTTGGAATTAGCAATAAAACTATAAGTAAATGGGAATGTGGCAACGGAATGCCAGAATTGTCCCTTATGATGCCGATTTGTGAAATTCTCAAAATCAATCTTAACGAGCTATTTTCAGGAGAAAAGCTGACCGATGCAGACTACAAAAAGAAAGCAGAGGAAAATATAATGAAACTTATAGAAGAATCGGAGAAGATCAAAAAGAATATTGTCGGTGGTAAAGTTTTAGGTAAAGTGGGTAATATTGATATGAATGTGAACCAAATCCATAAAACTAATATTGAGTTCTGGAATACAATAGGCAGTGAGTTTTTGGGAGTAACAGCGTTACCAAAGTGGGGAGGTTATTTGCCATCAGAGGAGAAGCTGAAATTACTTGGAGATTTGTCAGATAAAAGTGTGCTCGAAATCGGTTGTGGTAATGGCCACTCCATAAAATATGCTGCAGATTCAGGGGCAACTGATTTATGGGGACTGGATATATCTGCAAATCAAATTGAAAGAACTGAAAATTATCTTCAATCACAAGGAATCAGTGCTAAGCTAATTTGTTCACCTATGGAGGAGGAATGTGGATTACCAATTAATTATTTTGACTTAGTTTATTCTGTTTATGGAATTGGTTGGACAACAAGCTTGGACAAAACCTTTAAGTGCATTCATTCTTATTTGAAAAAAGACGGAGTATTCGTTTTCGGATGGTCGCATCCCATTCATAAATGTGTGTCAGTTGAAGATGGCAAACTTATTTTTAGTAATTCTTATTTTAATGAAGAATGGTATTGTGCTGATATGAGCGATAAAGAAATTATGCTCTCTAATCGTATGTTGAGTACATATATTAACTCCTTAGCCAGAAATGGTTTTGCTGTTGAAGAACTTATTGAAGAAACTGATAAAGAAAAAGCAATGGCATCAGATAATGATTTTGGCAGAAAAGCATTAATGTTACCAACTGCTTTTGCCATTAAGGTGAGAAAATTGTAGGTTTTAGGAACATATTATTACCGGATTTCTGGATTTAGTTTACACACAAAATCAGGGTTCCAGCCAGGCACTGATTATAGCACTGCCTCTTCTTATTCTGTTTGTGATAAGCATGGTCAGAAAGCGCTATCTTAAACTCGGAATGGTTAGTTCAAAAGGCTGCTCAAAACATTGCGAGAGCATTTACCTTTTGCAGCGGTTATAGCGAAGAAAGGTGAATTGAGTTGTTTAAGATAGAGCGATATCAATTGTCGAGCGATAATCTCAAGAATTGGGTTAAATTTATCTGGCATTTTGAAGCAGACCACGTTGATGTTCATCATAAGCTCCTGCTGATGGATAGTATTGATATGATTATAAACTTGGCGGACGATATGGTATATGAAACCAAGTCGGATAGAATAATTGCCCCCAAACTGCATATAAACGGTTTAAGAGACCGGCATAGTTTCATGTATCAGAAAGGAAATGTTGATGTATGGGGCATTTCTTTTTATGCATATGGATTATATCCATTTATCAAAAATTCATTAAAAAATATTCAGAATAAAATAATAGATTTGAATTCTTTATCGGTATCATTGGCTGATAAATTGGAAGTAGCTTTAACGAATGAAACAACACAGCATAAAATTGAAAGTATGATGGAGTCATTAGATTCGGAATTGGAAATAACGGATAGCTGTAGAAAAAGAGCGGCGATTATAGGTGAGTTTATGAAAGATGATAACATTTCAATATCAGCATTTTGTTTAAATAAAGGAATAAATCAAAAGACGTTTGAAAGATTTGTCACTGATATGACAGGTTTTTCCCCTGTAAGTTTACGGAATATAAAGCGTTATATGGCTGCGAGCAATCAATTGTTATTTAATAAGGCTGCAAAGATATCTGAAATTGTTTATGGCAATAATTATACTGACCAAGCTTATTTTACTAAGGAGTGCAAGAAGTTTTCCGGAGTGTCTCCAAAAATATTTAGACAGGAAAATAAAACAGTAATTGAAAATACCATTTACATTTGATTCTGTCGATTTTGTACAATAATTTCTGTTGTATTCATACTATAATAAAGAAAAAAACAGGAGGCATTGTGCTATGATAATAACGGAAATTGTAAGGATGAAAACAGTTGATAAAGTCACTAGAGATGAGTTTGTTAAAATCGTTGACGGACTTGAAAGAAACTTTCACTCAAGGCAGGAAGGCTTTATTGATACAGAACTGTTATATCATAATGAAGAGAATGAATGGTATATGATACAGCATTGGAATTCGGAAGACGACTTAAAGCAAGCTTCAAAAAAAATTTTTATAGAGAAAGATGCTGAGGATTTTGTGAAGTCTCTTGATAAGCAAAGCGTTAAAATGCTTATTTTGCCTCAAATCGCTACTTGGTTGCTCTGCGATTGCAAAGAATCATAGAGGCTGTGAGCAATCCCGGAGAAAGAAAGGCGAATCAAATTCTTTTTTGAAATACAGAGCATAAAAAGAGCACTAATTTGTTTTAGTAAAGAACAGAAAAAACTTGACGTGATATATGTTTTCGCTTATTATAAAGGATATATAGTATTTTTAAACTGGGAAAGGTAATAACAAATATGAACTCGATACTTAAATGGGTAAAATTGGAATCTATTATGATCGCAATATTTCAAGTTAAGGCTAGAAGTGCGTTCAAATTTAATAGATTCATAGTTAACCATATAAGGTTTTTGGAGTGTTCAGATTAATATCATTTGTTATTACGGTGATAATTAAAATTGGCAACCCAAAGCTTATTGGCTTTGGGTTTTTTTTCGTTCATTTTTAAGTAAAGGATAAAGTCAGAGTTTAACTATAAGAAAGGTCAGGCAGAGGCATGATAGAATTAAGTATTAATAATTTAACGAAATTTTATGGAGCAAACAAGATATTTGAAACAATAAGCTTTGAAGTAAAAACGGGGGAGAGAATTGGGCTAATTGGCAAGAATGGGTGTGGGAAAACTACAATTATGAAGATTATTATGGGTAAGTTTAAGGAAAGCAACTTAAATTTACAAGGAACGATTGAGGATACAGAGCAGGTGAAGGTTGGGGAAACTTCGTATGGGGAGGAGGCTTTGGAAGATTATCAGACTGGAGAGGTAAATCTTCGTAAAGGGATTAAGGTAGGGTATTTAAATCAGATACCTGTTTACAGTGAGGATACCAAGGCGATTGATGTAATCCGCATGGCTTTTCAAAAAGTCTTTGATTTGAAGAGACGGTTATCGGAGCTTGAAGGGATGCTTCAGATTTCTTCGGGTAATGCGCTTGAAAAAGCACTGTTAAGTTACGGACGGCTCACGCAGGAGTATGAGATAGCCGGAGGATATGAGCTGGAAACGAAGATTAACAAGATTACAGAGGGACTTAAAATTAATGATATTTTAAAGCAACTGCCATTTCACAGTTTAAGCGGCGGAGAAAAAACCAGAGTGATTTTGGCGAAGATACTTCTTGAGGAGCCGGATATTCTGCTTCTTGACGAACCTACCAACCATCTGGACTTAGAAACCACAGAATGGCTGGAGGGCTTTTTAAAGGATTATAAAGGTTCTGTTCTGATTATATCCCATGACAGATATTTTCTGGATAATGTTGCAATGAAAATCGTGGAGTTAGAGTTTAGCCGGGCTAATATTTATCTGGGGAATTATAGTTATTATGTACTGGAAAAAGAGAGACGTTTTTTAATTGACTACAGGAATTATATCAACCAGCAGAAAAAGATCGAGCAGATGGAAAAACAGATTGAGCGTTACCGTATCTGGGGAAATATGAGAGACAGTGAAACGATGTTTAAACGGGCAAAGGAATTGGAAAAACGTCTGGAAAAGATTGAAGTATTGGATAAACCGGTCCTTGAAGGCCGGAAGGTGCGCCTTAATCAGGATATCGCAAACCGTTCCGGTAAAATGGTATTAGAAACCGAACACTTAAGTAAAGGTTTTGGTGATACAGTATTATTAAAAGATATTGATATGAAAGTATATTATCAGGATAGTGCCTGCATTATCGGGAAAAACGGCTGCGGCAAATCTACCCTGCTAAAGCTGATATTAGGAGAATTAAAACCAGATTACGGTACGGTAAAAATTGGTGCTCAGGTTAAAATCGGTTATCTGCCCCAGCAGGTTGTTTTTGAAGATGAAGACCAGACCATACTTGAGTACTTTTCCGTTCTTCACAATATTACTTATGAAGCTGCCAGAAATCAGCTGGCAAGAGTATTATTCTTTAAAGACGATGTCCATAAGAAAATAAGATTCTTATCCGGTGGGGAGAAGAGCCGGTTAAGGTTATGTTCTTTAACCTTTGAAAAAGTGAATTTTATGATTCTGGATGAGCCTACCAATCACTTGGATATTGATTCCAGGGAAGTGCTGGAGGAAACTTTAAACGCATTTGAAGGAACCCTGTTATTTGTATCACATGACCGGTATTTTATAAATAAAGTTGCAGGTAAAATCATGTCATTTGAAAATAACCGTCTTATTACTTATCCGGGAGATTATACGTATTATCAGGAAGAATTGCAAAAGGCGGGAAAATTTAAGGAACAGCCCCCAAAGCCATCTGAAAAGAAACCTTCCATTGGGGTAGAGGTGAATCAATACTGCAGAACGGATAACAAATCCCGGAAGTTGAATACGAAAAAGTCAGATATTCTTGAGAATGAGATTGAAGCCATGGAAGCTGCATTAAAAGCGTTGGAACAAGAGATAAATAATAATAATTCCAATTCCGCATATTTAATCGAACTATTCTTAAAAAAAGAAACTATGGAAAAAGAACTGGATTCCGCTTATGATAAATGGGAGAACTGTCAGTAATACAGAAAAATCTGCATAGCACCCAAAGGATGATTAATTCAAGATGCAGTTGTTGTAAAATCAACATATTTATTCAGTTATATCTTAAATAATCTCAAGGAGGAAATAAAAATGAATGTTAGTTCTTCAGGAAAAACTTTAATTAAGGAATATGAAAATATCGATGGAAATCCCAACTTGACAGGGATTGCAACAGCGCAGACGAATTATAATTACGGAGAAGCATAATAAGTCAGTATATATTGACTGGCAAATTGAGTTGGTTTCATTATTGCAAGGAGATGGATGACAATGAACGGAAAAGATGTAAGAGTAGGCGCATGCCTATTCGCTGGAAACATGGACAGCATGGTTCGATTTTACAGAGATACATTGGGCTTTCATACCCAATGGGATGGTGGGGATTTCGCAGAGTTTGAAACGGCGAGCGGCGGACTATCCTTGTTCATGTATAGCAGGGAAGCATTTGCTCAGGCAATTGGGGAGAGCTACGTCCCTCCAAAAGGAATCAATCAGACATTTGAAATTGCCCTTTGGTTACCCTGTTTTGCCAATGTGGATGCGGAATATGAGCGACTATTGAAGCTGGGCGTGCAATTTCCAGCTGGAGAACCAATAACCTATTCTTTTGGCATCCGCAACTTTTATGTTGCCGATCCGGAGGGGAACCTACTTGAGATAGGCAGTACGAGCGAAACATAGATCGGAAATTCGCTCCATCACTATCCATACGAAACAAATTAGGATAACCAGCGATGTCGCCAAGGAACTAACGGTTACAGGCGGCATCTTTTATAATACTCTGACATCCTATGGTGAGGCGCTATGTGAGTTCTATAGCCGCCTTGGATTATTCTAAAAAGCCAATGGATGAAAGCACCTGGGGTAATGAATTCCAAAATCCATATGCCAAATCAAAGAATGATGCAGAAAAACTGGCATGGAAACTGGCAGCGGATTTAAATCTATGGCAGAGAAAAGAAATAGTAGGGGTATATCACAAGAAGTGATGGATTTTGACTGGAAAATGAGCAAAAAAGAGGGCTAAAATTGCGATTTTAGCCCTCTTTTTTGCTCTTACACGGCTGACTTTCTTTCTGTAAAAGAGTAAGCCTGATATAACTCTATATAATCTGATCCCTCCATAACGTGGCCATGCAGTCAGGCATATTCATCTAAATCTCACAGAAATCTCACACCTATCTTTCTATTCTCACATCAACTTCACACCATTTATATTACAATAATCAATGCAATGAAAGATTTACAGGAGGTCAATTGTATGAAAATAACAATTAATGAAGAAAAGAAAAATATGACTTTAGTTTGCAATAAAGTGCGTGTATTAGTTAATAACGATGAATATGAAGAGAGTAAAAATCTTCTTAAAAGTATGATTGGTGAATATCCACATGCACCAGAACCTCACAACCTGTTTGGCTTAATTTTAGAAAAAGAGGGCGATCATCTTTTAGCAATGAAGCACTTTCGAGCTGCATGGGCACTTGACCCAACGTATTTACCAGCAAGATATAATCTTGAAAATTTTGGTACATTTGTTCCAAAGGGAAGAGGTGCTTTTGATGAGTCAGATTGTTCGCCGTTGATAGAGAAAACAGAATATCAAGTTGAGTATGATAATAATGGACTGGGTCAAATTGTTAGAAAGGATAAGTAATGAGATGAGTAAAGAAGATAATCATAGAATAAATATGCTGGAGGGGAAATTATGTTTATAATCATTATTGGCTGCGGCAGATTTGGCAGTAATCTGGCTAAGAGATTATCAGATGATGGCAATGATGTGAGTATTATTGATAACAATGCAGATAAATTAAATGCTTTAGGAAGTGGTTTTAATGGCCGTCGAATAAAAGGAGTGGAATATGACAGTGATAATCTTATCGACGCAGGAATAGAACAGGCAGACGCCCTGATTGCAGTTACAGCAAATGATAACGTCAACATAACGGTATCACTGATTGCGGGCAAAATATATAACGTGCCTAAAATTATTGCGAGGGTAAATGATCCGGATAAAAATTCTTTTTATCATACGCTTGGAATCAATACGATTAATCCGATACAGTATGAAATTGAAATAGTAAAGAGTAAGCTGCCAATCAATAGTTTAGATGTGATATCAACGTTGGACAATAATCATGAAATAATCGAATTTCTTGTTAGTAAAGAAAGATCAATGTCGGTAGGAGATATGGAAGCTAAATTTCACTGTATCATATCTGGTACTGTGAAGGATGGGACAGTAAAACTTATGAAAAGAAATGAAAAGATATATAAAGGAGACAGAGTGATTTGTACGGTACACATAAATGATAAAGGAAGATTAATTAATTATTTTTGCAAGGAGATGTTTTTATGAAAACATTAATAGTAGGCGGCGGAAAAGTAGGATATAACCTTTTAAAAACGTTAAAAGGAAGAGATTATGAAGTTACGCTAATTGAAAGAGATAAAGAAACCTGCAAAAAAATAGCTGAAGATTTTACCAGTGATGTTATATGGGGGGATGGTACTAATTTAGATGTTTTAAAGGATGCAGGTATTGAGGATGCAGAAATTATAGCTGCTGTTACAGGGTCGGATGAAGAAAATTTAGTGATTTGTCAAATTGCGAAAGTGAGCTTTCATTCGAAGAGAACTATTTCCCGTATCAATAATCCACAAAACATCGATATGTTTAAAAAGTTAGGAATTGATAATGCGGTTTGCAGTACAGCGGTAATTGCTAACTTAATTGAATATGCGTTTGATCAGGAGGATTACAGGGTCATCAGTACTTTAGAACGTGGGTTAATGATAATTACAGAATTATCAATTAGAGAAAAAAACATCTGGAGCAATCAATTTGTAAAGGATTTAATTTTACCAAAAGAATGTGTTTTGGTTTCTATTATACGTGGGGAGACAGTTATTTATCCAAGAGGAGATACTCAGATTTTGGTGGGTGATAAAGTAATCGTTATCACAAATAAATCCGTTTTAGCAAGTTTAGTTTGTGAATTATATGATGGAGGCAATAAAAAATGGATGTTTGGAAAAAAGAATTAAAAGGAATCATTTATGAATCACTGTTGACAACATTTTACGTTGCAATATTATTTGCAGCAACAGTAATTATAATGAGGTGACAAATGATTAGTTTAAAACATGGACAAAATGGTATTGAAATTATCAGCTATTATACAGGATATATTGTATTAATTGTAGCTTCTTTAATGACGATACCTATCATAACATCACTTCTTTTTCTTGAATGGAATCCAATGCTGGATTTTATAATCAGTGATGCAATAGCTTTTATTTTAGGAATATTAATGATCATGTATGGAATGAGATCAAAGGAAAGGAAGCATGATATACAGTGGAAACATGGATTTGTAATCGCTTCACTATCATGGATTGTTTTAACAGTATTATGCGCAATTCCATATATGCTAAGTGGTCATACATTATCTTTTGTGGATGCATGCTTTGATGTAATGAGTGGATTTACTACAACTGGGTTAGCCCTTACTCAGGATTTGGATCATATTTCCATTGGCTTAAATATGTGGAGACATATCTTAACCTTTATTGGTGGTCAGGGAATGGTTGTTTTAACGCTTACCTTTTTAGGCAGGGAAATGGGCGGTGCATTTAAAATGTATGTTGGAGAAGGGAAAGATATCGAGTTAGTTCCAAATGTAAAGGGTACTGCCAGACAAATCTGGAAAATTAGTATGATTTACCTTATTATTGGAACAACTGTATTATGGATTGTGGGAATGTCCATTGGATTAAAGCCTGTATCTGCATTTTTACACGCACTCTTTATGTTTGCATCTTCATGGAGTACGGGAGGATTTGCACCTAATTCACAAAATATTATGTATTATCACAGTATCATGTTTGAAACAGTTACCATGGTCATCTTTATCCTTGGCTCCCTGAATTTTGGAATCCATTATGCAATATGGCAGGGTAAAAGAAAAGAGATAGTAAAGAATATAGAAATACAGAGCTTTTTGGTTACATCCTTTGTAGCCTGTATGCTTGCACTTGTCGGATTGGCGAAAATGAACGTATATTCGGATGCCATAGCAGGATTTAGAAGAATTATTTTTAACGTAATTTCAGCACATACCACAACAGGATTCGGAAGCATCTATGCAAGGCAGTTTGCTTTGGAATGGGGAGATTTTGGCATCTTAATTATGGTGGTGGCTATGTTAATTGGTGGTTCTGCATGTTCAACAGCAGGAGGTTTCAAAGGATTAAGAGTTGGAATTGTATTTAAAGGATTAATCATGGACGTAAAAAAGCTGCTTTTGACAGAAAGAAGTATGAATGTTTATAAATATCATCATATGAAAGACAGGGTTTTAGATGATACTGTAATAAAATCATCTGCAATTATTATCATCTGTTATATAGTTACCTTTGCTACTGGCACTATACTTGGCACTTTCTACGGATATCCAATCTCAGCTTCTGCATTTGAATCAGCTTCTGTTACTGGTAATGTAGGATTATCCATAGGTGTAACCTCTTCTTCCATGCCTACAGCAATGAAATTGTTTTATATTATTGCAATGTATTTAGGCAGACTTGAATTTTTATCAGTATTTGCATTAATTGGTTATTTTTTAGGAGGAGTAAAAAAAGCATGCAAAAATATATTAAAACATTAATGTGGATATTACTTTTCACTTCTGCTCTAACTTTTAAAGTACATGCACAGTCTATTACAGTCATAAACGATTTAATTGAGAAGGCAAAGGAGTATGACGGGGAGGAGGTTACGATTCAGGGAGAAGTCATTGGTGAAAGCATGAAGAGAGGTAATTATTCATGGATCAATATAAATGACGGTACAAATGCAATTGGAATTTGGCTGGATAGTGACATCGCTGAAGAAATATCATTTTATGGAAATTATAAATGTAAAGGTGATACCGTAAAAATAACTGGTATATTTTATAGAGCTTGTAAAGAGCATGGTGGTGAAGCTGATTTACATGGCAGTTCATTTGAAATAGTGAAAAATGGATATGAAGTAAAAGAGCAAATATCGCCTGTAAAAATAATAATTGCAATTATTTTAACTTTATTTACCTTTGTACTAATGTTAATACTTGTAAAAGTAATTAAAAATAGAAGATTATAGGGGCGGACAGTCTTGAGGGTGCGTTTCTTACCGCAGGATCAAATAGATGCCAGATATCCCTGCGGTGACGGCGGCTGGATACATGATCGGATAACAACAAAAGAGCTGGTAATGTTATTCCAAGATCCGATTCTGCCATAAGGTAAGCAGCGGAAATCCCAATTCCAAGAGCACAAAAACCAAATAGCTATTGGAGGGCAGACCGCACGATAGTATGGAAATAAAACGACCTATTCCTCCAAGGAAAAATAATAGCGCTATAATCTGAAGAGTTGTTTTTTCATGGTTGATCCGCGGGATCAGCCACAACAAGACTATACCAATGCCTAACCATAGACCACTATAAAATCGTATATTGCTATCTAACATAAGGAGACCTTTTGAATATCCCTGCCCAGCAGAAAATCCATAGTACCAGTTGACTGCCCCATAGGCAATTCCCAGATAAGCTGTATATAGGGCTAATATACTAATCAAACCAAGAATCAGCTGCATGATACGCGTTGATATATTCCTTTTTTTAAAATTCTTATTTTTCACTCTATCTTTCAATTTTAATTCACGCTTCTTTCTGTATGTATCTAATTAATATATATCGTTTCGATACTGCTGGCTGAAAAAAATGCACTTTCCTTGCTTTTTATATAGAAAATGTGCCCATGATTATAAATAGGTCTTATTTTTGTTTATAGGTCATTTAGAATGGCTCTTGCCAAATCATCTGCTGTTTTTCTGGCTCTGTCACTAAAATCTGAAGCATCGCTAAATGGAATGATAAACTCACCAACAAGTTTCGTATGGAACATACCTTTATTCTCACCATCAAAACTTCTGCGGAAAAATTCCTGTACCAGATCTGCATTACCTTCTTCCTGTCCGGCACAGGTAATGAGTAGTGCCACACGTTTTCCATCTAATAGTGGTGTATTGGTCAGACTAAAAGACCGGTCAACAAGAGGCTTCAACTGTGCAGTGAGATCAAAGCTATATAGAGGAGAAGCATAGATCAAAGCATCTGCAGAAATAATACGCATAAATACCTGTTCAGTATCGTCTTTTTGTATGCAGCCGGATGCATATTTGTTTTGCATACAGGCGTAGCATCCCAGACAGCCATTTATGTGATAATCAGTTACATTAATTCGGTCAATTTCATACCCTTGGGACATCAGTTTTTTCTCTAAAAATTCAAGTGCGGCAGCGGTTTTTCCATGTCTTTTGGGACTTCCCATAACAGTTGCAATTTTCATATTTTTTCTCCTTCGATTTGTATTAATAAGTTATTGCACCAGTTAATTATAAATTGATAATAATTAACACCATAAACCATTGTAGAATACAGAAAGGTGAACTGATTCACATCATATGCTTTTTCAACTTCCGACTTTTCTTTATTTAACTGATTAAAACATGTTTCCACTTCTGTTATAAATGTTTTTATATTCAATGCTGCTTTTTCTTTAGGTAAATATCCATAGAAGTAGAAATAAACTAAATGCTCCTGTTTCGTTTTAGAAAAAACAATGGGTTTTTCCAGCCAGCTTAAAAAATATGACTTACCTATATCAGTAATGGAGTATAGTTTTTTGAATTTACTGCTCTCAACAACTTCACGACAACTGATGAAGCCTTTTTCTTCCAGCCTTTTTAAAGCTGGATAAATGCTTCCAAAACTAGCGTCAAAGAAGTAGGATGTGCAGTTTGCCATCCACTGTTTTAAATTATATCCGCTCATATCTTCTTTCATCAGAAAACCTAAGATTATGTATTCTAACATATGCCCTCCTTATATCATTAATACATGTATCGAATCGATATATTTAATATTATAATAGCAAAATTGGATTTGTCAATAAATAAATAAATAAATAAATAAAGAAGCAACTTTTATGTTGCCGATCCGGAAGGGAACCTGCTTGAGATAGGCAGTACGAGCGAAAAATAGATCGAAAATTCTTAGCCGCTTCTGTTTGATAACAAAAGCGGCTAAACGTAAAATTCTCTTTTAATGAGCAGATGTTGGGGTTAACTGAATTGCAGGGATTGTTGGCTCAGACATTCCATGCCCAATGAAAAAGCTGGTGTGGGGAGGCTGATTGTAGGCCACATTTTGCCAGGCAATTCCCATACGGTATACAGGATCATGCATGAGAGTATGAATACGCCGTGTTGTGAAATCAGTCGTTGTATATATATTCAGGTAACGACTGTCGGAGGTTCTGAATACAACTTCTTCTCTCCAGTCACCAAAGAGGTCGGCCTGTAAACATGGGGTTGCTTTGGTCCCGTTGTTAGAGGCACAGCCGTCGGCACGGAGTAAGGTTTTGCCGCCAAACTTAGTAATGGTTGTTCCGTCTAATAATTCTCTGAGTTCATCACCATCCCACCAGATGGCAAAATTCACCTGAGAAGGTGCAGTGCCTATGATTTCTCCGGTACTGCTGTATAAGGGGGACCCGGAGGCCCATACTTCCTCTCCGGAATAGCTTGCTGTCAGATCGGCAGAGCAGGCCCTGCCCACATCACCTGAAGCGTCATATTTAAATAGTATACGGCCTGTTTTGGCATCACGCATAGCCGCCCCCACTCCACCGTTCGTCTTCGTGGACTCGAAAGAACTCCAGATTTCTAAACCGGGACGATTGGGATTTAAGTCTCCTAAATGCATGGCATCACCGTGCTGCAAGCCAGTTGTATATAATCCTTTTCCGTTGTGGTCAATGGTACAGGCTCCATAGATAATTTCATCCATTCCATCCCCATCTACATCAGCAACGCTGAGATTGTGGTTTCCCTGTCCGGCATAACCGGAATTGCCCCGGCTGTTACTGTCAAAAGTCCAGCGTTTAATAAGCTTGGAACCGTTCCAGTCATAGGCTGTAAGAACTGCTCTTGTGTAATATCCGCGGCACATAACCAGACTGGGATGTTCACCGTCCAGGTAAGCAATGCATGCAAGAAAACGATCTACCCGGTTTCCGTAGGAATCTCCCCAATCGGATACGTTTCCTCTGACCGGTTCATAATTGGTTGTATAGAGTGCCTTTCCGGTAAGTCCTTGAAATACAGTTAGATACTCAGGACCTGATAATATATATCCGGAAGAATTTCTGTAATCAGCATTGGGATTTCCTATGACGGTACCAAGGCCGTCTCTGCTTCCGTCCGCCGTCTTACAGGCAATTTCGGCTTTTCCGTCGCCGTCTAAATCATAAACCATAAACTGGGTATAGTGTGCACCTGCCCGTATATTTTTGCCTAAATCAATACGCCAAAGACGGGTTCCGTTCATTTTATAGGCATCCAGGTAAACGTTGCCTGTATATCCTTTTTGGGAATTGTCTTTTGAATCAGAGGGATCCCACTTTAATATAATTTCATATTGTCCATCTCCATCCAAATCTCCCACACTGCAGTCATTTGCACTGTAGGTATAGGAAACTCCATCCGGTGTCATACCTTCTGATGGGATCTGCAGAGGAATTTGCAGATAATTTTTATCCCATACACGAACGGAAGATGATTTGTTTTGTTCGTTACCATTTACAACAGCGCTTACCTGATAAGTGGAACCGGTGGTTCCTGTTGTATCTAAATAATTGCTGGCTCCGGTAATGGTTGCTAGTTTCGTTGATCCACGATATAAGTTATAACATACATTTGATTGTTCGGTCCCTAATACCCTCCAGCTGATAAAGACACCATTATTTACTTTAACAGCTGTTACACCGCGGTCTAAATATTCCATCTGCCTTGCTGGTGCTGCGCCTGCCTTTTCCTGTGGGATGGAAAGCGCTAAAATAATAGTAAAAATAAAAAGAATGTACTTAATTTTTTTAAACATAAATTTACCTCACCTCAATTGATTTAATGAGACATATCAAATGAATGGGATAATGGCTTAAAAGTTTATCCCTGACTTTTTTTACCAATATTCATTTGAACTGATATGAAAGGTTGTTAAATACCTTTCATCTGATAGAAATAGTTTTTTGTTTGTTTTGTAAACCAAGGAAACAGAAAAGAAAAAAATTGGTTCAAGGTAATTAACATAGGATCATTAAGCCCTGGTAATAATAAAAATATCAACTTTGACATGAGGAACATTCATTATGAGAGAGAAATTAGTCAGTAAAAAAAGCCAGATAAGAAGTATCTTATTCATGACCTCTTTGATGGCAGTTACTGTTGCGGTTTTATTAAAAGAGTATTCCATTTGGGAATTAATGAAAGCGGTTGGAAATGTTCATTTATTCTACCTTATTACCGGAATTGCATTAATGTTTTTTTATGCCGGGTGCCAGGCCATGAATTTTTATATGATTATGCATAGATTAAGACAAGCTGTTTCGTATAAAAATTGTATTGATTATACGTACATCGGAAATTATTTTAGTGCAATAACACCAGGAGCGTGCGGAGGGCAGCCTGCTCAGATGTATTATATGAATAAGGATAAAATCCATGTTGATATCTCTGCCATCACTATATTTCTTATGGTTTTTATAAGTCAGATTGTTATTATCTTGATGGGCGGAGTATTTGCAGTGTTACGATTTTATATATTAGCTAAGACTGCACAATGGTTTATCTGGCTTTTATTCGCAGGGTTTTCTGTTATGCTTTTTGTGACGGCTGCTTTATCAGCATTGATGTTTTCCAGAGTAATCATACCTTATCTGACTGACTTGGCATTAAGACTAGGCGTAAAACTTCAACTTTTTAAAAAGCCAGGAGAAATAAAAGAAAAGCTGGATATTTTTATTATCTCTTACCGTGAAAAATCAAGAATGATTAAAAAAAATCCAGATTTGTTTCTAAAAGTGTTTGTAGTTTCAATGTTTCAATGGATTGCATACTGCCTTGTAACTTATCTGGTTTATTTAAGCTTCGGCTACAGGAAGAGTGATTGCCTTGATCTGATGGCAGGTCAATCCTTTATTAATATTGCAGTTGCCGCAGTCCCCCTTCCGGGTTCAGTTGGAATTGCAGAAAAGGCATATTTAAATGTGTTTGGTCAGTTTTATCCGGGTGAGCAGCTCCCATCCGCTATGATCTTAAGCAGAATTATTAACTTTTATTTTCCGCTTTTAATCAGCTATATTGTTTATGCTTTTGCGCATCACAGGATTATGAAGGCACAGAGGCATTCGAGTGTCTGAAATTAAAGGAGTTAACGAACATGAAGAAAACACCTAAAATAGAAGTTTGTTCATATTGTTCTGGTTTTGACGTCAACGAACTAAAGAATAAAGTAAAAGCAAAGATTGGCTGTATTGGAAAATGTTCAAAAAAGAATCCGGAACTTAATGGAAAAGTATACGGATTCCTTAATGGTGAATTTACAGTTTGTGATACAAAGGAGGAGTTCTTTGAGAAAATTGATAAATTAGATTCATTTGTATCGGATAGTATTAAGAACCCTTTAGTAGACGCATTTTTAGAGAGCCTTGAAAAGTGGCGTGATGAGCATGAAAAACTGCGGGAACTTTGTCTTGCTTGTCAACTAACGGAAGAATTAAAGTGGGGACAGCCTTGTTACATGTTAAATGATAAAAATATTGTTATTATCGGCGGATTTAAAAATTACATTGCGCTATCCTTTTTTAAGGGTTCATTGCTTAAGGATGAAGGTGGCAATCTTGTCCAACAGACGGAGAGAGTTCAGGCTGGTAGACAGCTTCGGTTCAGCTCAGTGGAAGAAATTGTTGTGAAAAAGGCGATGATCAAAGCATATATCGGAGAAGCTGTAGAAATTGAAAAAGCCGGTTTGAAAGTGCCTGTTGAAAAAAAAACAGAGATCAATATTCCGGACGAACTGCAGGCGAAATTTAATGATGATCCATCGTTTAAAAACGCATTTTATGCATTGACTCCAGGGCGTCAAAGAGGATATATTTTATATTTTAATAGTGCGAAGCAGTCTGCAACCCGGACATCACGAATTGAAAAGTGCATGACTAAGATTTTTGATGGATTAGGTATAAATGATTGAAAAGAAGGATGAAATAGATTAAAATAATTATTTTTTGTTGACATATAGTCTGGTTGGACTATAATATATATAGTCTAATTAGACTATATATTAAGTTAAAAGTGATTCGTTACTGATTAGTGTAATTACTTAGAATGGAGTGTAAATGATTAAATCTTTTTTGATGATAGGGCAATCCAATATGGCCGGCAGAGGCTTTTTACAGGACGTGCCTCTTATTATAAACGAACGTATACAAATGCTGCGCAATGGCAGATGGCAAATGATGATAGAACCTGTAAACTATGATCGTCCTGTTTCCGGTGTAAGTTTGGCGGCTTCATTTGCAGACGCATGGTGTTCAAAGTATCCGCAGGATACGATTGGCCTGATCCCGTGTGCCGAAGGCGGAAGCTCGCTAAATGACTGGTCTGTTGACGGCGGACTTTTTCAGCATGCCATCAGTGAAGCCAGATTCGCCATGAAGCATAGTACATTGACCGGTATTTTGTGGCATCAGGGAGAAAGTGACAGTTCAGATGGCAAATACAAAATGTATTATGACAAGTTATTGGTTATCGTAAAAGCGCTTAGAGATACTCTTAACGTTCCGGATATACCATTTATTATTGGCGGCTTAGGAGACTTTTTAGGTAAAACAGGGTTTGGACAGTACTGCGTCGAATATGATCGTATAAACAATTGCCTTCAAAAGTTTGCTTTTGAACAGGAACATTGTTATTTTGTGTCTGCACAGGGGTTGACAGCGAACCCGGATGGTATTCATATGAATGCATTATCTCAAAGATTTTTCGGTTTGCGTTACTTTGAAGCTTTCGATAAAAGAAATCACGTTTTAATACCGCTAAGCCATGAGGCAGAGCTTTTGGATAAACTTATTGCAAGAACGCATACTACGAATGAATTGATGTTTGTAAAACAGATGGACTTTGCACTCGGTAAACTATCTTTTGATAAACTTATCAACGAAAATTGAGGTACAGATTATGATTCCATTGCTGATTTTAGGACTATTAATGCAAAATCCAGGATCTCATGGATACGAGCTCCTTACACAAATGAAAGAAAGACATTATAAATATATTGTAAATTTCACGAAGGGGTCATTTTATTATAATCTCCAGCAGATGGAAGAAAAAAATTTAATAAAGCAGGTTTTTCAATTGGAGCAAAGCCAGGAAAGCCGCCATTATGTTATCACAGAACTTGGGAAAGCCGAGTTTCAAAAATTAATGTACCAGTACGGTACAAAAACGGAGTATGTTAACCTGTCTTTTTATGCGGCACTTTTGTTTGCCAAAGAGTACAAAAGAGATAATATGGTTAAGCTTATTAAAACTCAGATTGAACAGACTGAAGCAAAAATTCTATTATTAAAGGATGCCTTGGATGGTGAAAATCAACTTCCAATAAATTTTAGAAGGATGTTAGAGAATTCGGTTTCACACCATTTGGTGAATTTAGAATGGTTTACTTCACTCTTAAAGGATGTGAATTGTCTTGAAGAGCTCTGAACTATGGCGAACCTGGGATAACGTAACGATAAATGTTATAAAATCATAATGAAAGTGAACTATGATGATATTCGAAAAAATCAAACAAGAAATTATGTATGACCCAATGAACGAATCCTATACAAAATTGGATATTCCACCATTATTTAAAGCTTCTGAAGACGCCCGCATTGCCATAGTTGGACAGGCACCGGGACGAAAAGCAGAAGCAACACAATTGTTTTGGAATGATTTAAGTGGTGACCGGTTAAGAGAGTGGATGGGAGTTTCCCGCAAGATATTCTATGGCACGAATCGCATCGCACATCTGCCTATGGATTTCTATTATCCAGGAAAAGCAAAAACCGGTGATGCCCCACCCAGAAAAGGCTTTGCAGAAAAATGGCATCCACGTTTACTGGCTGAGATGCCAAATATTGAAATTATAATTCTAATCGGCAGCTATGCACAGAAATACTATTTAAATAAAAGACGTCAGAAAAGTTTAACTGAAACAGTAAGAAATTTCCAAAATTATTTACCGGAATATTTTCCTTTGGTTCATCCTTCTCCTTTAAATCTTGGCTGGCTGAAGCAAAATCCATGGTTTGAAGATGAGGTTTTACCTGTTTTAAAAGAAATTGTTAATAAAAACTTATAATAATTTGTTTATTGGCAGAATTATATGCTTCTAAATTCCAAATTAACAAAATAGGAGGTTATATGTCAAATAATCAAAATGGGAATGTAAACGAAATCGTTTTTGGATACTGGCAGGGATATACGAAAAGTGACGATGCACCGCGAGGGTTGAAGGATACACCTGCCAATGTGAATATTGTGTCTCTCGCATTCGGAGTAATTGATGATAAGGATCCCAACAATATTATTATGTCGTTTCTGACGAGTAAATGGAGCAGACAGGAGATTATGGAAGGTATTAGTTTTCTACATGCACGTGGAACAAAAGTGCTCCTTTCGCTCAATGGACAGCCCAAATTACAGTACGGCGGCTGGCCTGCACTGGACCCCCAAAAATTCGCATCGAATACAGCAAAATTATTAAATGCTTGGAATCTTGACGGAATCGATCTTGATAATGAAGACAATTATAAACCAGGCGATGAATTTGTTGAGGTCATTAAGGCATTACGCAGGGTATTGAACCCCGGAGCAATCATTTCACTGCCGGTATACCTTGGAAAGTGGCGTGACGAGTATCTCTTTAAAGTTCGGGATATTGTAGACTATGTATGGACTATGGCTTATTGGAATGACTATAATGAACAACGGGAGCTTTTAAACGTATATCAGAAACTTCTTTACCCATCAAAGGCTGGCATGGGTGTAGGTATTCCCGGAATGGCTAATCCTGGGCAAAGCACACCCCCTGATGCTGTGCCGGATATGGCAGCCTATACTCCGCAATCCGGTATTATGCTCTGGGCACTGAATTCTAAAGATGCTCCTGCATGGCACAAGATGATTATAGATCACATGCCACATAAAAGTATCGGTTTGGCAACACCATGACGTCATAAATGTGTGGCTTTAAATAAAAAGACGAAATACGAATTAAACCCTCCAGTATACCACCACTCTGAATTAGTGATGGTATACTGGTTTTGTTTTATAGAAGAGAATAAGGAGATGATAGATAACGTGTTCATTAAAATTAAAGGTGCAAAAGAAAATAATTTAAAAAACATTGATGTTCAGATCCCTAAAAATAAGCTGATCGTATTTACCGGACTGTCCGGCAGTGGTAAGTCAACACTGGCACTGGAAACGCTGCAAAGAGAATGTCAGCGGCAGTATATGGAATCCATGGGTATGACAATGGAGATGGGAAGCAGACCGAAGGTTGAGAGCATTGACGGATTGTCACCGGCTATATCAATAAACCAGCATCAAACCAGTAATAATCCGCGTTCAACAGTAGGGACTGTTACTGAAATCTCCGCATATCTGCGTGTTTTGTTTGCCAGGCTGGGCGAAAGACCCTGTCCTCACTGCGGCAAGATAATTGCCCGGAATTACAATGATACAGATAATACTGTTTATTCAGAAATGCCGGATCAGGAAACTGACAATATGGAACTGTATGAGGATACACTTCCATGTCCCCACTGCGGCAGGCATGTTGCAGAACTTACAGCCAGCCATTTTTCCTTTAACAAACCACAAGGTGCATGTCCCGTGTGCCGGGGAATTGGAGCTGTGAGTTTGCCGGATATCAGCCTTTTGATCGACAAATCCAAAAGTATCCGGGAATTTGCGGTTTCCGGATGGGATCAGGTTTTTATCGACCGATACGGAACTTCCATGCTTCAGGCGGCCAGGCATTATGGATTTGAAATGGATCTTAATATACCTGTGAACCGATATAATGACGTTCAGATGGAACTGCTTTTATATGGTGTTTTGAGCAAACAGTTTCAGAAGCGTTTTCCGAATATTGCACCACCGAAGACAGTACCAGAAGGCAGATTTGAAGGTGTTGTAACAGGTCTTATGCGAAGATATATGGATAATAGTTCTGCGAGTGCCAGACAGAAAATTGAGAAGTTTTTAATTCGCCGGGAATGTCCTGAGTGTCATGGGATACGCTTCAGGACAGAAACACTGGAAGTAAAGGCTGGTGGAGTCAATATTAAGGAACTTCTCTCCATGTCCCTGATCAGTGTCGACAAATGGCTGAAAATGCTTCCTGCTTCTGCAGCACCGGAGGGATGGAATATTGTAAGACAGGCTGCTGCTGATTTGGAGAGCAGAATCCATCGGATTATTGATGCAGGTGCAGGATATCTAAGTCTTGATCAGCCTGCCGCATCCCTGTCTGCAGGGGAGTGGCAGCGCATCAAGCTGGCTTCCGTTCTGGGAAGTGGTCTGACCGGAGTGCTGTATGTGCTTGATGAGCCGACTTCTGGTCTTCATTCCCGTGATACCGGAAGAATCATTGATGTGTTAAAGCGCTTGCGGGATATGGGCAATACGGTTATTGTAATTGAACATGATGTGGAAGTCATGAAGGCGGCGGATTATATCATCGATTTCGGACCCGGCGCTGGCAAAGACGGTGGAAGGATTGTAGCCTGCGGCAGTGTTCAGGAAATCATCAGCTGCGAGGAATCTGTCACAGGAAAATATCTTCAGAACAGCTTTTATCAGGCGAAACGGAATAAGCTTCCTGGCAGCAAAGACTATATAGGTATTAGAAATGCAGATATTAACAATTTGAAGAACATCAATGTTGATATCCCGCTTGGTCGGTTTGTTACGGTGACAGGCGTCTCAGGAAGCGGTAAATCAAGCCTGATCTTCGGACACCTGGCGGAAGCGGCAGATGCTTATTTCCACCAAACAAAAAAGAACAGCACTCCGGATATATCAGGTTTGGAAAAGCTTACAGCCGTTGTGTCCATAAACCAGCAATCCATTGGACGATCCAACCGTTCCAATGCGGCGACCTATACCGATCTCTTTACTGGCATACGCGATTTATTTGCCTCTCTGCCGCAGACAAAAGCAGGCGGTCTTACAGCAAAGCATTTCTCCTATAATGTGGCTGGCGGAAGATGTGAGAAATGTCAGGGTACCGGCAGACTGTCCATTCCCATGCACTTTCTGCCGGATGTGGAGGTGATCTGCCCTGTTTGCCGAGGCAGGAGATACCAAAAGCCAGTTCTGGATATTCGATACAGGGGACATAATATCTCGGATATTCTGGAACTAAGCATCGATGAAGCACTGGCCCTGTTTGTTGATGAGAAAAATATTGCTGCCAGATTGCAGATTCTTCAGGATGCAGGGCTGGGATATCTGGGACTTGGACAGTCCACAGCAACCTTATCCGGCGGAGAAGCGCAGAGACTGAAGCTGGCTAAGGAGCTTCAAGGCGGCATCGGAGGAAGAGTACTGTATCTGCTTGATGAGCCAACAACAGGACTCCATCCCCATGATGCCTCCAGACTGATTCATATATTTGACCGGCTGGTGAAACTTGGAAACAGTGTAGTAGTAATAGAACATAATGCACAAATGATACTGGAATCAGACTGGATAATTGATCTCGGTCCGGAAGGCGGGAATGAAGGGGGCGAAATTATAGCTCAGGGAACACCAGAGGAAATTATGAAAAATCCCTGTTCCTTCACAGGCAAAATCCTTTATGGGCTTTCCAGCAGGCTTTAACTATTTACAATAGTATAAAGAAAGGTATAATGAATAACAGAAATGATAAGGAAGGAGGCAGTTCATTGACAACTTATAGAACAACTCAGATAGCGAAGCTCATCGGGGTTCATCCCAATACAATACGGTTTTATGAGGAGATGCAGCTGCTTCCAGTGATACCGAGAACAAAAGGCGGTTATCGTATTTTTGACGACAGACATCTTGAACAGCTTCGTTTTCTTCGCACTGCTTTCCGTGCTGAAATTATCAGTGACAGATTAAGGAAGGAAGTCTATGATATAGTGAAAACGGCTGCTGCTGGTGATATGAGCGAAGCATACCAAAACACACAGAGATACCTTGAGCATCTTCGGGAAGAAAGAAAAAGGGCTGAGGAAGCAATTCGCATCACACTGGATATCATTGAGAACAATGGGAAATCAGATGAAACCGTTGTTTTCTGCGGAAGAGTAAAGGCCGCTGAAATTCTCAGCATCACCATAGACGTTTTACGCGACTGGGAAAGAAATGGTCTGATTCTGGTACCCCGCAGTTCCAACGGACATAGAAAATATGGAGTAAAAGAAATGAACCGGTTGAAAATTATCCGGACTCTTCGTAATTCTCATTATTCCATGATGTCTATTCTGCGTATGCTGAATCGTCTGGATCAGGGAGACCATAATATCCGTGAGGTTATTGATACACCTGGTGAAGAGGAAGATATCGTATGCGCGGCAGACAGATATATTACAGCACTTGGCATGGCTGAAACGGATGCACTGGAAATGATAAAAATGCTTGAAATGATGATGAAAAGAAAGGAAGAGATTTAGGAAGTAAACATTTGAATAATTAATAAACCCTCCAGTATGCCACCAGTTAAAAAGCTGATGGTATACTTTTTTTATAAAATTTAGAAGGAGGAGTAATATGGATTTCAATAAGAAACAAAAACAAAAATGGTGGACAAAGGCGATGGCATTCCTGATTGGTCAGGGTATTTCACTCTTTGGTTCACAAATCGTCCAAATGGCAATTATCTGGTATGTAACACTGGAGACATCATCTGGAATATGGGTTACAATTCTGACACTGGCAGCATTTTTACCGCAAATGATTATATCGTTGTTTGCCGGAGTCTGGGCAGACCGCTACAACAGAAAGCGAATCATAATAACCGCAGATACAGTAATTGCTGTAGCAACCCTGCTGCTTGCCTTTTTTATGATGTCGGGGAACCTTGGTGAAGCTGCCCTGCCAGCAATTATTGCAGTCGCTGCAATCCGATCCATAGGCAGTGGAATACAAACACCAACAGTAAATGCGATGATTCCTCAGATAGTGCCTGAAGATGGACTTATGCGTGTAAATGGAATCAACGGGAGTATTCAATCCGTTGTTCAGTTTGTCTCCCCGATAGCGGCCGGAGCAATCATGGCTGCCGGACCTATTTACAATATCATGTTTATTGATGCAGCTACTGCAGTTTTTGGAATCAGCATATTGGTTTTTATAAAAATACCGAAGCATCAGGCAGCTGAAAGAACAGAGCCGACATCAGTATTTGCAGAAATGAAGGAAGGACTTCAATTTACCTGGAATCATAGATTTCTTAAAAGGTTGCTTATAACATATGGTATCTACATTTTTCTCTGTGTACCTTCTGGTTTTCTTACGGCACTCATGACTCAACGTACCTTTGGCAACAATGTTATATTTCTTACAATTAATGAAACGGCAGGCTTTGCAGGAGCTTTAGTTGGAGGACTTTTGCTTGGTGCAACAGGCGGATTTAAAAACCGCAGCAAAACATTCTTTCTGGGAATGATGCTTTATGGAGTTACTTCTTTTGCGGTAGGTTTCACAAATATTTTCTGGATTTTCGCTCTACTTATGTTTTTTATTGGATTGACCATACCAGCTGCCCAGACAGCAGTTTACACTCTGGTTCAGGAAAAGACCGATCCTTCCATGCTTGGCCGGGTTTTCAGTCTGGTTAACGTGATGTTCACGGGTTTTATGCCACTTGGCATGGCTGTTTTCGGACCACTTGCTGACGTCATCAGAATACAGACGATGGTTATTATATGTGCGATTTTTATTATTATTCTGGGTTTGAGTATCGTACTATACCGCAATTTTTATAAGGAAGGAGTTACGGCATCGTTGGTGTAAGAAGATTTTTATTTATTTTTTTAATTATTATTATTTATTCTTGTAGGCATCTAAATGCTATAGTACAATGGAAGGAGAACGTATATTCGGAAAAGCGGAAGGCGTTTTTATTATGACGTATGGCAGGGGAGATATCTTATGCATATTTCTAACCTATTAATGTTTACAATGGAAGACTGGATTAGGATACAATTATGAAATATGGATTCTGGTTATACAGAAGGAGAAAATGATATGAGTATTTTATCGATTGCCAGTAATGCCTCTGCATGGAGAGGCTATGAATATTATGAAGGAAAAAGGGTTATCTCTTGGAATCAAATGGATAAGCATGAATTTGAGGGAACGGTTAGAGGCAGCGGAAAAGAACCATACCACGTGATGATTGACACTGAACATCCTAAAAAGTCAACATGCAATTGCCCGCATGCTGAAGGAAAAAGAATAGTATGTAAGCACAAGATCGCCTTGTTTTTCACAGTCTTTCCAAAAGAGGCAGACAGGTATATAGCTGAAATAGAAGAATATGAGAGAGAAGAGGGGGAGCGGGAGCAAGAACACTACGATCAGATCGTCAGATATGTAAAGAGTCTTTCAAAAGAAGAACTGAGGACTGCATTAATTAATGCGTTGATTGAAGCAGAAGAAAGAGACCGCTATCGTTAGCTAAAAAGACAAGAATTGCCATTATATGGATCTTTTTTCATAAATGCCTTCTTTACACAAGAACTTAAGAGATAGCCAAGAATGCAGATAATATGCGTTTTTTGGCTATTTTTAATGTTATAAAATGCTAAAAAGAACGATGGTGTTAAAATACAAGGAAGTTTCAAAACTGGAAGTTTACAAAGATGTGATAAATTGCTTTTTAAATAATGAAGATGTGGGTGAGCAGGAAGAACTGCTTTACAGAATATTGTTAGGAATGGCGGGGTGAGAGAATGCATATGATCAGGCGGTAAAGATAAATGAAATACTCGGATAGATATATCATGAAGAAGCATTATACATAGGAACATGCATTTTACGTGAGAAAGGGGAAGTAAAGTGTCGGTACGCAAGGAAAAATTTGAGCAGTATAGAAGTAAGAAGGAAGAACTTGGAGAATTAGAATATAAAATTATTAATTCCGATAATTGCGAATCTATGATGAGAAATTACGAGCAGCTTAAAAGAGAATGTGATGAGACTGAAAAATTTATTGAATTCATTTCAGATAGTCAGCTAAGACGCATATTTCGCATGAGATACATAGACGGAAAGAGTTTATTTGTAATCGGTAATAAGGTTCATCTTGATAAAAGCAACGTTAGCAGAAAAATCAACCTGTTTTTTGAAGTCGCAACACATACAACAAACGCAACATTATAATGAAAATCAGATAGGACATCAAGGTATGTACCAATCAAAAATGCGAAAAAAGAAAGGAAGTAATAGTTATGGAAGAAGGATTTGAAGTAGTAAATTTACATGGTTGTGCGAGTGGAGTAATTCCAACTGCGACCATTGGAAAAAATGGAAATTGGTATATTGGAAACAAGGATACCGGAGTATCAGCAAAAGGAGAGACAGGCGCACAGGGTCCACAGGGTGAAAAAGGAGACCAAGGCGAAATCGGACCAGCAGGTCCACAGGGAATCCAAGGCATCCAAGGAGAAAAGGGTGAAAAAGGAGACCAAGGCATCCAGGGCGAAAAAGGTGATAAAGGAGACCAAGGTGAAAAAGGTACCGATGCAGATCCGTCAGAACTGGAAAGATTAAGCAGCGAGATTGATGCGCTAAAAGTAGAGGTTGCTAAAACAAAAAAATCTGTAGCTGATGGTAAAGCCCTTATAGCATCAGCGATTACAGACAAGGGCGTGACAACAGAATCAGATGCAACTTTTCAGGTGATGGCCGATAATATTAATAAACTTGCGGAAAATAAATATTCAGAAGGATATAATGATGCACTATCTTATATTAATAAAAATGCTAAATTGGTGGATACTACGTTAAATCCGGCAGGAGTAGGTGTTACATGTGATAGCACTGGGGGAGATGGTAATGGTGCAGAAAATACAAGTAGTGTTTCATTTGTTGGAACGGGTGTTTCAAGAATTGTATTATCTATTTCAGCATATAAACAGGGTGGAGAAGCCAATGGAAGTATGACTATTACAACAGCATCAGGAAAAGTATTAGGAAGCCACTCATATTCAGCCGTGAGTGGTCAAACAACAACTAGTACAAAGAAATTTGATATATCAAATATAAATGAAACTATAATAGTTTCTACTTCATCACATGCTAGAGCTTGGGGAGGTACTAAAAGTAATAGAACTAGAAGTGGTGTAGACTTTGCGGTCACTTATAGTAAATTAACATTAAGTTAAATTATGCCTGAATAAATCAAAATTATATAATCTTTTTATTACCAAGGGCAGTAAGAGAGCCATTCATTAGGAAACTATTGAGTGGCTTTTTTATTGGAAAATAAGGAAAACATCGAGGGAATACCAGATATTAAAAAATGACTGATTCTGCATTACAAATATGTGGAATGTTGGACATATGAGAAAATAGCAGAAGCATTGGGTTATGATCGCAGCACAATCGGAAAGAAAATAAACAAAATGATTGATAACTTCTTAGATAGTCAAAATGATAAAAGTCGCAACGCATACAACAAATGCAACATTATAATGATTTTTAGATGATATAAATAAAATTTATATCAATCAATAAAAATCGAAAGGAAGTAATGTTTATGGAAAAAGGATTTGAAGTAGTAAATTTACATGGTTGTGCAAGTGGGGTAATTCCAACTCCTACAATCGGAACAAATGGAAATTGGTATGTTGGAAACAAGGATACTGGCGTAGCTGCAAAAGGTGCAGACGGAGCAGTTGGCGCACAGGGTCCGCAGGGCGAAAAAGGAGATCAGGGAGAAATCGGACCAGCAGGTCCCCAGGGAATCCAAGGCATCCAAGGAGAAAAGGGTGAACAGGGAAAGATTGGACCTGTAGGACCACAAGGTATCCAAGGTGAAAAAGGAGAGCAAGGCGAAAAGGGAACAGATGCAGACCCGGCAGAGCTGAACAAATTAAGCGGCGAGATTGATGCAGTAAAGAAGAGTTTAACTAATGTTTCAACGGAGCTGGAATTAACAAAAAAATCTGTCGCTGATGGGAAGTCACTCGTCGCATCAGCGATAACTAATAAAGGAGTGACTACTGCTGCAAATGCTACTTTTCAGACGATGGCGTCTAACATTTCGACTATGGCTACTAACCAATATAATTCTGGGTATTCCGCTGGAGGAAATGGCAAATATCAATGGCAATATTTAGGAAATTTATCAATAGGATGGAGTAAAGTAAAACAGTACACATTTAATAATGTTGGCTCAAATGTCGTTCAAGTAATTCCGGTATTTAAATATGAGACGACAGTTACAGGTGGATCAGTTAATGAGACTATAAATATAGGAACATCATATGATGGCAACAACGTTACTATATCATTTGCAACTGAAGAAACATTCATAAATATAGATGTTTATGTATTAAAAAAATAGTTTCCCCTCATTACATTAGACAGGTGTCTTTGCTTTTACCCCATTCATTAATTATTTCTAAAGCAGGAAGAAGAGATTTACATTTATCAGTAATAGCATATTCAACATGAGGTGGAATTTGGCATAATTCTTTTCTGCTGATTAAACCATGCTGTTCAAGAGCCTGAAGAGATCGTGTTAGCATAATGTTTGTAATTCCACACAGATGACGTTTAAGCTCATTATAACGCATACTGTCATATTGAGAAAGTTCCCATATGATAGCTAATCGCCATTTTCCGCCTAAAATTTCTAAAGCGCGAATTACTGGACATTTTTCATAATAATAAGGTTTTAGTTTTTTCGTCTGTTCTTTCATGATTATTCCTTTCCTCTATCAGGGCACAAAAATGTGCGTACTTATATTATGTTTTCTGGTATTGTATCATATTTTTATAAAATAAAAATTAGCTTGGAGGAATTATTATGGAATATGAAGATATTTTTAGAAAGAGATATTCTGTACGAAAGTATAAGGATCAGTTGGTTGAGGATGAAAAATTGAATAAAATTCTGGAAGCTGGAAGGTTAGCGCCTACCGCAGGAAATCATCAGCCACAAAGAATTTTAGTTGTGAACAATGAAGAAGGGCTTGCAAAAATGCAGGCATGTACACCTTGTCATTTTAATGCAAAGCTATTATTTTTAGTTTGTTATGACAAACAAGCAGAACATCACAATCATTATGGAGATCAACGACCGTATGGTGAGGTTGACGCAAGCATTGTATTAACGCATATGATGTTGGAAGTATATAATTTAGGGCTTGGCAGTGTTTGGGTCGGGTTGTTTAATCCTCAATTGCTAAGAAAAAAATTTTGTATTCCAGATCATTATGAAATACTTGGTATCATGCCTGTTGGTTATCCAGCCGATGATGCTGAACCCAGTAAGATGCACTATGAAAAATATCTCGTTGAGGAAACCGTTTTTTATAATACATTCAAATGCTAAAAATATTGATACGCTGTTTTCTACTTTTCATATAACTACCCACTCTAATTATAACACAATAAAAATGAAAAATATAGTCTTATAATACATGATATATGTATGTATACTAATATTGTAATTCAACTTTGGTTATAATTATTTACTAACGTTTCACCACTCTGCCCGTTGTTTCTTTAATTTGGAGGTAAAATCAGATGAATATTAAATTTGATCCCAATAACAATATCATTAAACTCTGTATAATTGGGATGAGTTTAGAAGATAGTGGGAACTTTGAAGAAGCAAACACGATGTTTCATAAAGCATGGAATGAAGCAGTAGATGACTATGAAAAATTTATTGCAGCTTATCATTTCTCCCGTCAACAAAAGGATATCACAGACAGATTGAAGTGGCTGGAAACATCTTTACAGTGTGCGCTAAATGTAAACGATGATGATGTAAAGAGTGCATATTCTACGTTATACGTAAACATTTCCCATTGCTATGAGGCGTTGCATGACTTTGACCATGCAAAAAGAAATTATGAATTATCTGAATTATATAAAGGTGTGCCTTCTGATAAAGGACCGTTTTATCATGGGACTAAGGCAGATTTAAAGATTGGTGATTTACTGACAGCGGGTGGAATTTCAAATTACAAGCCTGAGCTTCAAATGAATCACATTTATTTCACAGCGAATATCAATGGTGCGGGACTTGCAGCGGCATTAGCAAAAGGAGAAGGAAGAGAACGCGTTTATATAATAGAACCAACAGGTGAATTTGAAAACGATCCCAATGTTACTGACAAAAAATTTCCAGGTAACTTAACACGTTCCTATCGCTCAAAAGAGCCTTTAAGAATTATTGGTGAGGAAACAGAGTGGAATAAAATGACAAATGCAGAAGTAAATAAATGGCGTGAAAATTTAGCAAAAAGCAAGGGCGAAATTATTAACTGAGGTATCTTCTATTGGAGTTTAATAAATGATAAAAAAATTAAGTTTAACTCAATATCTGGGTGATAAGGGGATCAGTAGTGAATTGATTCAGACAATTGAATCGGTGTTTACTCTAAGAACATTAAAAAAGGGCTGCAACCTATTGAATATGGGGGAAAATTCGAAAGTAATCTGTTTCATTCTTCAAGGTATCGTAAGGGGAGTATATATCAATGAAGAGGGAGATGAAATTACAAAATGCTTTTCGAAAGAAGGAGAATGGTGCTGCTTTTATAATATTCTTAGTGATGGTCCGTCAAAGTATTGGATTGAGGCTCTGGAAGATTGTCAGATCGCAGAGATAGGGGTAGAACAGCTCCGCGGTATTATAAAAAAGTACCAGCAGTTTCGGATTCTTTATGACGAACTGTATAATGACGCCTTTATGTTAAGCGATGAAAAGGGTGTATCCTTTCAGCGAATGAATGCAAAACAAAGATATCTTCATTTTGCAGAAAAATATCCTGATATCAAAGAACGTGTGAAACAGGAGTATATAGCCTCTTATATTGGAATTACTCCAAGTTCCTTAAGCAGAATTAAAAGAGAACTGTAGTTGTCATTTGGCAATTACAGTTCTCTTTTTTTTTGATATGATTTAGAAAATAAATAAGAATAAATAGAAAATGGAGTAAAATTTATGGAGCGTAAAGTTACTTTAATAACAGGTTGTTCTTCAGGTTTAGGAAGGAGATTATGTATTCTGTTAGCTGAGAAAGGATATCTGGTAGTCGCCACAGCAAGAGATATCAGTAAAATAGACGATGTCCCGGCGGATATCAAATTGGAAATGGATGTAACTGATGAAAAATCTATAAAAAATGCAATGGAAACAGTTATCAGACAGTATGGAAGAATTGATATTCTGATAAATAATGCAGGATATTCGGTCAGATCTGCAATTGAAGAAATCGATTTAAAAGAAATGTCCAAAATGTTTGAAGTTAATGTATATGGAGTCATCCGTATGATACAGGCAGTGGCACCATATATGAGAAAACAGAATTCTGGAAAGATTATAAACATTGGTTCTATTTCTGGAAAGTTGACAAGTTATGTAAATGGCAGTTATTGTGCATCAAAGCATGCAATAGAAGCAATCAGTGATGCGGCGAGAATGGAATTGCAGAGTTTTGGAATTCAGGTGTCTGTGTTCGAACCGGGTGCAATTAATACAGAGTTTTTCAATACACTATCGATAAACTCAGATGAAAAAATGAAAAATAGTAAGTCGCCCTACATTGGCCTTTACCAAAAGGATCTGAATTATAGAAAAAAGCAGAAGCGGGCTGATGCACGAAAGGCAGCAGAAGATATCTATAAGAGACTCAAAAAGAAAAAGTTGAAGGCCCGCTATAAGATAGCAGTGCCCCCAATTTTTAATTTGATGATTATACTGCCAGATGTTGTAAGAGAAAAGATGATGCTCAAATAATAAATAACCTGACTAACTGTTGTCATGTTATTTATGCTATAATATCCATGATAAGTAAACAATTGTTAATTATTTCTCTAAAGGGAGGTAAATCATGGGTGCTGAATATATTAATCTGACAGCAGACAATTTGAATCATGAACATTTATGCTGCGCCATAGCCGATAAAAAACATCAATGCGGAGTTGATGCAAAAAAAGCCTGGCTGAAAGAAAGAATCATTGAAGGACATGTATTTAGAAAATTGAATGTAAAGGGAAAGGTTTTCATAGAATATGCACCTCTCGATAAGGCTTGGGTGCCTGTTACCGGCGAAAATTATATTTACGTCTATTGCCTATGGGTATCGGGAAGCTTTAAAGGAAACGGTTATGGAAAAGAATTGATAGAATACTGTATTGAAGATGCAAAAGCGCAGGGGAAGTCAGGTGTTTGTATAATCAGCTCAATAAAGAAAAAGCCCTTCCTGTCCGAAAAGAAATTTTTAGAACGGTTTGGCTTTACGACTGTTGATAATGCTGGAAAAGAATATGTTCTGATGGCATTATCGTTTGACGGAGAAACGCCCCGGTTTTCTGAAGATGTAAAAAATCAAAGAATCAATAGCAATGACCTGACGATTTACTACGGCTTGCAGTGTCCTTATATTCCAAATTGTATCGAACAAATCGAAGGCTACTGCAATGCTAACAATATCCCTCTTACCCTGATAGCAGTCGATACATTGGAAAAGGCAAAATCAATTCCGTGTATTTTTAATAACTGGGCAGTTTTTTATAACGGTAAATTCGAAACGGTGCATTTATTAAATGAGGGATATTTGAAGAAATTACTTGAACGGGGGTGATTTAGTGGAATTGAATAACTCATCAGTAGTTACGTGGCTGCTTAGTGGTGACGTATCAGTACAATATCAAACACACAGAGACCTGCTTTGCTCTTCGCCAGAGATAATAAACGGGTTGAGAATGAGAATCGCAGAGGAAGGCTGGGGAAAGCGTTTTCTGGAAGGGCGCGACGAGCAGACAGGTCTGTGGGGAAACGGTTTGTATTCGCCAAAATGGATTTCCACACATTACACGTTGCTTGATTTGAAAAACATTGGTTTGGACCCAGCCTGTCCTCAGTATGCCGAAAGCAGCAGGATCCTGCTTGATGGGATGTGGACAGGTAAGGGGCAGGCAAAAAAGTACCGCTTTCAGGATTTGTGTGTCTGCGCCATGATTCTTGGTATTTGCTGTTATAGTAAGCTCCAGGAGAAAAAGCTCAATGAAATCGTAGATTACATATTGGAAAAGCAGTATCCGGACGGTGGATGGAATTGCAATTGGGATAAAGGCGATATGCATAGCTCCCTGCATACCACACTGTCTGTATTGGAAGCCTTCCGGGATTATGAGCTTAATGGGTATGGCTATCGGCTTGATAAGATCAGCGAATGCATTCCTAAAGCGTGGGAGTTCATCCTAAAGAAAAACCTGTTCCGGTCGGTGCATTCGGGAGAAATAATTGATCAGAAGATGCTGAAACTGTCTTACCCATGCCGCTGGAAGTACGATATCTTAAGGTGCATGGATTATTTCGCATCTGTTCAGAAAAGCTATGATTCCCGCATGGAGGAAGCACTGGAACTAATCATACAAAAGAAACGGAAAAACAACTCCTGGCCGGTACAACAGAAGTATTTCGGACAGGTTCACTTTGATATGGAGCAGACTGGCGGCGACAGCCGCTTCAACACCCTCCGGGTTCTGCGGGTGTTGAAGCTTTATCGGCCCGGGCTATTTGGGATACTGATCAGTAAAGGAGATAAACGAGGTGACTAAATTGGAAATGACGATAAAAGAAAGAGTACATGAATTGTATTGGAAATATGATATTAATTGTGCAAGAACAGCATTAACCTGTTTATGTGAATTATTTCATGTTAGTCTGGAGGAACAAACCTTAAACGCTGCAATTGGTTTGCATGGAGCAGGAGGATATAGAGCTCAATGCGGGTTAGTTGAAGGTGCTTTAATGTTTATTGGAATTTATTTCAGTCAGAAAGGAAAATCTGATACTGATATAGCTGCGCTTTGTTACCAATATGCTGATGAATTTACCGAAAAATATAAATCATTAAAATGCTTCGATTTACGTCCAAATGGTTTTAGTGAAAACGATCCACCTCACGCCTGTGAGAAATTAACTGCTGAAACGATTGAATTTTCAAGTGAATTTATTAAGAAATATGACGTAATTTAGATCAAAAGAGCAGACACGGTTAAGCATTTCTTTCTCGTCTGTGGTAAATTGTTTAAAGTAAATTCACTGCAGGAATTGGAATTTTATGATAAAGATTATGCGAAAGAAGTATTGTGGTAAGATAGCTGGCAGAAATTACTCCCGTAAATAATTTCTGCCAGCTACTCTAATGAATAGCCCATGCTGCACCCCCCCATACAATATAAATTAATACATTTTTGTAGCAACCGACGGTTAATTTAGATACACAGATTCTCTTACTTCACACTATAATTAAACAAAAATTTTATTGAATATTTTATGAAATATAACACTAAATCCAATCGGTAAAAATGCGTATATTAATCCTATTATAATTGATAATGCTAAAACACCTATTGTTATCATACTATCGCTGTATATTTTATACAATGCTAATACTGATATTGCACCAAATATTAATCCAGTAAATAATCCTGGTGATATTCTTCGGTCTATAATTGTATATATTATATGGTCGAAACAATTAATAAATCCCCAGACTATTATTCCAATACCTAAAAATAACAACTTATTCCCTGCAAAATGAAAACTAATAAATCCTATTAATAGTAATGGTAAATAGAAAAACAAGTTGTTTGCCATCCAATGTCCATAAGTGATTTTTTCTGGAAGCCACTTATGTTCCTTCATCCAAGTAGGAAAGTCACCCAATGCTTCCTCTAATAAGTGAAAAGGAATATAGGTAATAATTATCCCTGCCATGAAATACTGAATATTAAAATTTAATAAATTCATTGAATTACCCCTTTGATATTATATTTACATTGCATAAAACTTATTGCTATATTAATTTCTACAATTTTAGTACTCTTCGTGGAGTGAAATCTCTGTGATCTTTTTCAGATCCCCACTGCACAGGATTTCCAGATGGTCAAATATTTTTTTCGCAGAAAATCAAAAATTCAGTTTAACTTTAACTGTTAAAGATTAGCATATCATATGTTGCTGTAATTTTCCAGGTCTATTCGAAGCGATAACGTTGTTTACCATTGCAAAATTGGTTGTCTTTTGATAAATTTAAATATAGATTGCAGAGTGTTTTTAGGTTAAATAAAATTTAAACCCTACCAGGTTCAAGCGGCACTACAGGCGCTGATTAGATAAAAAAGAGCAGATACGGTTAAGCATTTTTCCTCCGTCTGTGGTAAATTGTTTGGAGTGAGGTAATCAATATGCACGCATGGGAATCCATACAAAAAACTTTGAATCATATTGAAGAAAATCTTGGTGAAGAAATTGAAATCGATACACTGGCAGAAATTGCCGGACTGTCAACGTTTTATTATCAGAGATTATTCACACGGTTGGTAAAAACTTCCGTTCGGGATTATATTAAGCTGCGCCGTTTGGCAAAATCAACAGTTATGCTGCGTGATAAAGAAAACCGCATTATTGACATTGCGATGAATTACGGTTTTGGGAGTCACGTAACTTATACACGTGCTTTTACGAAAACCTACGGGATTACACCATCTGAGTACCGGAGCAAGAATATTAGTCTGCAAAATTTTGAAAAGCCTGATTTATTGCTTGGTTATATAGTGATTAATGAAGGGGTACCTCTGATTAGTGATGGATTAGTTCTGGAAATGAACCGTAAATTTCTCAAAAAACCAATTGAGTTTCTTGGTGTAATAGGCTATTATCCGTTCCGTTCTGGTAAAATGCTAGGCGAAAAAACCGGTGTTGATACGATTGGTGATATTTGGGACGGGTTTTACAGGGAGCTTCCATGTATCCCGTATATCCCGGAAGGGCGTCGTATTGGTGTTTCTTATAAGGGAGATGCGCCAGAAGGTTATTCCAGTTATTTTGTTGGTGCTGAAATCGAAAAAGATGAGAAAGATCATAACTTATTTAATTGGCAGCTACCTGCACGGGAATATGTGGTCTGCGGATTTGAATCAGAAAACAACCAGCAGATGGTAGTTGGTATGGGGAAGGCAATGAAATACACCCGGTTTTGGCTGAAAAAGCATGGTTTAATAGCCGACGGATTTTTTCCTGAAATGTATTATAAAAGCAAGTCTGACGTCGTTTATGCGGAGCTATGGATTCCGTTTAAGAAACGAGGTTGATATATAATGAATGATGGAGGAAAAGAAAATGAGTATGTACCAGGAAGGATTGAAATTACTGGAAGAACAATTTGGAAATGGCAAGGACAATGTTATATCACTTGCGACGATTGCACGGGAGCCGGGCAATGATGGAAAACCCCGCCCTGTTGTCCGCAGTGTGGACGCCTATTATGAAGACTGCACATTCTATGTTGTTACACATGCCAAATCAAACAAGATGCAGCAAATCGATCAAAACCAGGAAGTTTCGGTAGCAGGATGCTTAGAGATGTTTACCGCTAACGGAGTAGCTGAAAATCTTGGCTGGGTGCTTGATCCGAAAAATGCTGTAATTAGAACCAAGCTCCGCACAGCTTTTGCAGAGTGGTATGACATGGCAAATAATGAAAAAGACGAAAATTGCTGCTTTTTAGCTATCCACCTCACAAAAGGAACATTAAATATCAACCACTGGGAAAAATTATACCACATGGATTTTGTAAATAAGACTGATATGAAAAATGGGGGAATTTTTTAAGAGTAATCAGTGTATTATCATTATAAAACTTCCTGTTTGTTTACTTGTTGAGAGTATAGCAAACAGGAGGTTTTTGTATATTCTTTACTTAATCCTTTTAAGAATGCTAACGGTCATGGAAAAGGAAAGAGCGTTGTGATACAATGAAAAAGCAGGTTTTAATAAAAAGTTTATACGAAGGAAGAATTCATGGAGTATAGGAAAGCTATAAGATCAAAAAAAAGCAAATTTCAAAAAGAGCTGGAGAAAATGGTATCCAAAAGGATTATCATCATCATACTGATTGGCTGCTTGTTTTTTTCTGTTGCAATTATTGTAATAAATTCCGTGAGTCAGGAAGTGAATAGTGAACGGCATCTGGAGGTAATCAGTACAAATTTTTTGGATGTATATCAGTCCACTGCGAATTTCTTAAAAGAAAAAGACAATATTCAAAGTTTCCTATATTGTATTAAAAATGAGAAAAGCCCAAAGGAAATTAATTATTTAGTCAGCAAATATAATGTAGAGGCAAAGGTAGATATTAATTTAATTCTGATCAATCAGGAAAATCAGGTTATGATGACAAACTTTTCGGCAGAGGAAATGAATCTTCACAGGATCGAGTTTAATCGGATTGCAGCTAAGAATGCAAGAGAGGATGGAGCGGGTATTTATACCACGGTTTATTTTTTCAAAGCTGATGCACCAGAATATCTGATGATATTGCCGCTATACGATCAGGAAACCTATTGCGGAACGGTGGCAGCGTATCTGAAAAATACAGATTGGAATAATTGCCTGTCACAGGGGCAGTATGATACGATTATAACGAATGAAAGGAGTGATATTATCTATTGTTCCAACAACAGTCTGATCGGGGAAAACGCTGCAAATAAATACGTTGGAAAGGCTGGGAGCAAATATGTAACATTAAATGGAAATCGTTATTTAAGAAGAAGCAAAGATCAGGAGAATGAGAACATTTGTATCTATTCTTTTATTTATTCACCTGAAAATTCTGCATATATGTTGATCGGTGTCATTACAATCATAGGCTTAGGTGCTGTCTGGACCATTATGTTCTTTCATATGCTGAGTGTGATGTCGAAGAAGACTTCGGAATCTGTTGAACTTTTAGTCAAAGAAATCCGCATTATTCGAAAAAAAGATACCAATCATGAGATTACACTGCGTACAGGCGATGAGTTTGAAGAGATTGCAGAGCAAATTAATAAGATGGTAAAGAGTATTAATGAATTGAATCATAAAAATGTTGAATTAATTCAGATAAATGGACAAATGGAGATGCAGAATCTTCAAGAGAGAATGAATCCTCATTTTATATATAACACACTGGATAATATTAAATATCTTATTGTATCGGACCCAGTCAAAGCAGAGAACATGATTGAACGCTTTACGCATATTCTGAGATATAGTATTAACAATACGAAAAACAGGGTACTTCTTCAGGAGGACATGGTTTATATTGAGGATTATCTGTTTATCCAAAAGATTCGTTTTGGAAACCGGTTTGATTATACGATCGAGATTGAGAATAGGTGTGAACAATTCTTCATCCCCAAGCTTCTGTTGCAGCCACTGTTAGAAAATTCTATTAAATATGGTTTCCAAAAGAAAACAGATATTCATATTAAGATAGGCGGTTATATACAGAAGGAATATCTGTATCTGGTGGTAGAAGACGATGGAGGAGGACAGCCAAAAGCGACGATAGAGTTGTTAAGAAGCATCACAAACAGAGAAAAAATGGAGACAAAACATAATGGCTTACAGACGATTAATCGAAGAATTTCACTGGAATATGGAAAAGAAAGCGGAATGATAATAGAAAGTCGGGAAAATGAATTTTTCCGGGTAGTATTGAAATTGTGGATGGGAGAAAATTGTGTATAGTGTACTGTTAGTGGAAGATGAGGACATCATCAGAAAAGGGATTCGAAATTCTGTTCCATGGGAAAGTTGTGAAAGCTATGTTGTAGGAGAAGCTTCCAATGGGATAGAAGGAAAAATGCTGATCGAAGAGTTAAAACCGGATATTGTCATTACGGATATTAATATGCCGGTCATGGATGGACTGCAGATGATTGCCAATACAAAGACTGTGTTTGATTATGTTGCAATTATTCTTACCGGATATTCAGATTTTGAGTACGCGATGGAGGCGATTCGCAATGGTGTATCTACTTACGTCTTAAAGCCTTTAAATATGGAGGAAATGAAGGAAGCTTTAGAGCAGGCAGTTTTAGAATCTAAAAATATTCACTATTTACGGGAGCGCAATGAAAAAATAAAAGAACTGGAGAACATTTCTCTGATAGAAGAAAAGACCTGTTTTGATCCGGTCATACAACAGATCTTACAATATATAGAAAAACATTATCAGGAAAAAATTGTATTATCTGACTTAGAAGAAGTACTGCATTACTCAGAACGATACATTAACCAGAAGTTTCGTAAAGCGTTAGGAACAACAGTAATCGAATATCTGAATCGGTTCCGGATACAGAAGGCATTGGCAATGCTGAAAAATAGGAATACAGTCATATCAGAGGTGGGCTTCCTCTGTGGAATCGGTGACTATAAATATTTTAACCACGTATTTAAAAAATATATAGGGTGCTCTGCCAAAGAATATCAGAGCAGAGTGTTATAAAATACCGGACAAAACTGTTCGGTATTTTTTCCATTTGTTCGGGATAAAGAGTGTGAAACAGAGCTCAGATCTTATATGATAAAGCTATCTAATAAATTATATTTTATGGGAGGAACAAAATAATGAAAAAAGGTATTGGGTTACTAATGGGATTAATTACTGCAGTCTCTCTTACAGGCTGCGCAAGCACAGGTGCTGAATCAACAACTGCCGCACAAACTGAATCAACAAAAGCAGCAGAAGAAACAACTGCAGCAAAAGCGGCACAGGGGGGAGGAAATCTGGTTATTTATTCACCTAACTCCGAAGGACTTATGAATGCGACCATTCCATTATTTGAAGAAAAATATGGAGTCAATGTAGAGGTAATTCAGGCAGGTACCGGTGAATTGGTAAAGAGAATTCAATCAGAGAAAAATGATCCATACGGGGATGTTCTCTTTGGAGGTTCCTGGTCACTGGCATATGACAATAAGAATCTTTGGGAGCCATATGTATCAGCGAATAATGACAATGTGATGGATGCATACAAAAACACCTGTGGTTTTATTACGGGTAATGTATTAGACGGCAGCGTATTAATTGTAAATACAGACCTGCTTGGAGATATTGAGATCAATGGCTACAAAGACCTGTTAAATCCCGAGTTAAAAGGAAAGATTGCTACCGCTGATCCGGCCAATTCCTCCTCCGCTTTTGCACAGCTTACCAATATGCTGCTGGCAATGGGAGGCTATGAGGATGATGCAGCGTGGAAATACGTAGAAGACCTGTTTACCAATGTTGATGGTAAAATTTGTGAAAGCTCCTCCGCAGTTTACAAAGGAGTTGCAGATGGTGAATATGTAGTAGGACTTTCCTATGAAGATCCGTGTGCACAGCTTGTAAGAGATGGCGCACCCGTTAAAATTGTATATCCAAAAGAAGGAACAGTATATCTGCCGGCATCAGCAACCATCATCAAGGGCGCAAAAAATATGGATAATGCAAAATTATTTATCGATTTTATATTAAGTGATGAAGTACAGAATATATGGGGAAGTACGTTAACAAACAGACCGGTTATCAAGGATGCAAAGACAAGCGACTTCATGAAACCTATTTCTGATATAAAAGTAATTGAAGAGGATATTCCATATGTAAGTGGGAACAAACAGAAAATTGTTGACAGATACACAGAAATTTTCACTGATTTACAGAGCAAATAAAACTTAAAAATATAGGGCATTAACGTCTAAAGCATGGAACAAAACCCATGCTTTAGACGATCAAGGGATCAGTTTACAGTTTCTGGAAAGGGTAAGGTTGGGTAAATGAGCAAAATTTCAATTAAAAATGCTGTAAAAAAATATGGAGAAACTACTGTCATTCCACAACTGAATGCTGAGATAAAAGATGGAGAACTATTTACGCTCCTTGGTCCTTCCGGTTGCGGAAAGACAACATTACTCAGAATGATTGCAGGATTTAATTCCATTGAGGGGGGAGATATTCTGTTTAATGACACCCGCATCAATGATATGGATCCAAGTAAAAGAAATATTGGTATGGTTTTTCAAAATTATGCCATTTTCCCCAATCTGTCAGTGCGGGATAATGTAGCATTCGGATTAAAAAACCGAAAAGTAGAAAAAGAGACATTAAAGGCAGAAACAGATAAGTATCTAAACCTGATGCAGATTATGCAATATGCAAACCGCATGCCAAATCAATTATCCGGAGGGCAGCAGCAGCGTATCGCTCTTGCAAGAGCACTTGTAATATCCCCAGACGTATTGCTGATGGATGAGCCTTTATCGAATCTGGATGCAAAACTGCGTCTGGAGATGCGCAGTGTCATTCGTCATACACAGAAAAATGTTGGAATTACTACCGTATATGTAACCCATGATCAGGAGGAAGCAATGGCGATCAGCGATACAATTGCTGTTATGAAAGATGGGGAGATTCAGCACATAGGAACTCCAAGGGACATTTATCAAAGACCATGTAACGTTTTCGTGGCAACCTTTATCGGAAGAACGAATATCATGGAGGCAAGGACAGATGCTGGCAAGATTGTATTTAAGGCTGGGTATCAGGTAGAACTTCCTGTGTTAAAAAATGCAGGAAACCAGGAGGTTTTGTGCTCCATCCGTCCGGAAGAATTTGTTATCTGTAAAGATTATGAGACGGGGATCAGGGGAACTGTTAAGGAATTTACCTATTTAGGATTGAATACACATTACAGCATTGAGCTGGAAGATGGGAACATCGTAGAGACCGTAGAGGAATCTTCGATAAAAGAAGAACTGCAGCCTGGTCAGAAAGTGATGCTGCAGGTGAAGAAAGAAAAAATCAATGTATTCAATAAACAAGGTGATACGAATCTGGTAAGGAGCGGGTTTTATGAAGAATAATAACAAATTCCGTTTGGATGTATGGGGATTCATTACGCTTGCTGCAATTGCATTGTATCTGCTGTTTCTGATTTACCCTATGGCTTATTTGATAAAACAGTCTGTGATAGACAGCGAGACAGGGGCCATCACAATGGCGAATTTTGCAAAATTTTTATCAAAGAGTTACTATTTTGATACCCTGTTTAACAGCTTTAAGGTATCCATTGCTGCGACGTTATTATCGTTGGCGATTGGAACACCGTTAGCATATCTGTTCTCTGTATTTAAGATAAAAGGGAAATCCATTTTAAATATTCTAATTATTGTAGCATCCATGTCTGCACCATTTATAGGCGCGTATTCCTGGATTCTGTTACTGGGAAGAAGCGGGGTTATTACAAAATTTTTTAAAAATATAGGAATCATCATTCCGCCTGTCTATGGGTTTACAGGAATTGTTCTGGTTATGACATTGCAGTTATTTCCTCTTGTATTTCTGTATGCGAAAGGAGCTTTGAAAAACATAGATAATTCTCTGATCGAAGCAGCAGAGAATTTAGGGTGCTCAGGCTTTCGGTGTTTTTTCAAAGTTGTAGTACCGTTAATTACGCCTACGTTATTGGCAGCAGGACTTTTGGTATTTATGAGATCCTTCGCTGACTTTGGTACACCGATGCTGATTGGAGAAGGTTATCGTACATTCCCGGTAGTTCTATACACAGAGTTCATTAATGAGGTCAGTGGAAATGATGGTTTTGCAGCCGCAATTGCGGTGATTGCTATTGCAGTTACGACAGTCGTATTTCTGGTACAGAAGTATGTAGCCAACAAGAAGTCATTTTCATTAAATGCCCTGCACCCAATGGAAGAAAAAACAGCACATAAGGATATTTCGTGGATGATTCATTTGTTTTCTTATCTGATTGTGGGAATTGCTGTTTTACCCCAATGCTATGTGATTTACACATCCTTTAAAAAAACGGAGGGAAAAATATTTACGTCGGGATATTCTTTGGAAAGCTATATAACGGCATTTGGCAAACTGGGTAAGAGTATTCAAAATACGATTATTATTCCAGTGCTTGCATTAATTGTGATTGTAATTCTGGCAGTTGTGATTGCATATCTGGTAGTGCGCAGAAGAAATACACTGACAAACACAGTCGACATCTTATCCATGATACCATACATAGTGCCAGGGACTGTGCTTGGTATTGCATTACTCAATGGATTTAATCGAAAACCATTGTTAATTAGCGGAACGATGCTGATTATGATAATTGCGTTGATTATTCGAAGACTTCCTTATACGATTCGTTCTTCCGTAGCGATTCTTCAGCAGATACCCATAAGCATTGAAGAGGCAGCAATTTCACTTGGTGCTTCTAAAATGAAGGCATTTTTTCGCATCACGGTTCCAATGATGTCTGCAGGTATTCTATCGGGAGCAATTCTTAGCTGGGTAACTATGATTAGTGAATTGTCTACAGCAATTATTCTGTATACTGGAAAAACAAAGACATTAACAGTTGCAGTATATACAGAAGTGGTCAGAGGAAATTATGGAACGGCCGCAGCGTTGTCTGCCATACTTACAGCATTGACGGTTGTATCCTTACTCGTATTTAATAGATTTAATAAAGGAAAGGATTTAAGTTTGTAGATGAGAAAAAATCTTTAAAATCTGAATGTATGTTTTGACTAAATATATAAAAAAATACTCTGAAAAATTTTTGCCCTTCCAAATTTGTAAAGATTGGAGGGGTGATTTTTTTTGATTGAATCATTTTACAATATATCATAAAATAAAGTATAGTATGAAAGGCGGTATTTACTTTAGTGCACAATATTATTTTACATAGAGAGGGAAAAGAAAAATGGTTTTTTTCAAGAAATTTTTTAATGGAAAGGAAAATACAAAGAGCCAGGAAGAAAAGGTTGATGATATTATTCTTCAAATTTTAAAGGAAGAAGGGATGTTAAAAAACATTCAGTCTGAAATTATAAACAATGAACTGGTAATAAATGATTGCAAGATGACTATAAAAGCAGGAGTAAGCAATAAAACTCAACATCAAAATGCAATTGTACTCCAGCTTGATTTTATCATTAAGCATGAAAATTTTGATACTGAGATTTTGGAATCTGTAGCGGGAATTGGAAGGGAAAATGACATTTATCAAGCAATAAGAAATGGTACTGCCACTTTTGTTTCTAACGTTTTAGAGGTCATAGCTGATGGGTTTTGTGATACACATAATCCGGAACTTGATTTTGAAACGGTATTAGGAAATTGCCACCAGATATGGCATCCTAAAATAGGGGGATTGCATGCACAGGGATATTGCGGCATAAATACGATTGATGACAGCAGAATATTCAATATATTGAAAGATGAAATCGTACCGAGATTAGGAACAAAACGTTTTTACTGGATTAAGGTATATGTATCCCGCCAGGCAGATGGGGAAATCATTACACAATGTACTTTTAACAATGAACCATTTTTGAAAGCGCAGCAAAAAATGGAAGAGTATGCCAAAAGCTGGGATACAGGGAACCAATTTAAAGGAGAAAAGCAATTTATACTTATTAGACAATGCGATAAAACTTGGAAACAGGGAAAATATAATTATGAAAATCTGAAAAAGTATGTTTTTGGAACAATAGAATTATTTGAGATTTGTTCAACTGAGGCAGATTGGGAGGGACTTTTTGAAAGTATAGCTGACTTGACGGGGGATATAGACTTAGCCATTGAACTATATTCTTTTATTCCTGAACTGTATTGTAAATTTGCTTTGCCTGAAATTCAATATTCCGATGAAGTCGTATTAATTAAGCCTGACGGGTTTAAGTCTAATGTATATTTATCACAGCTAAGCAGACTAACTCTCATCAAAAGATTAATAAGAGAAAAATTGAATACAGGTTTTGATAAAGACAAATATAACCATATTTTATTTCAGAGTGCGACGTTCAAAGCAATTAATAACGCTCTCAATCAGGGACGTGAACTGGAAAACCTGGCAACCCTGCCGTTAGCTATTAATGTTACAGAAGATTATAACCCATTAAATTAATCTAAAGGAGATTTTATAATGTATAAGAAAAGTGCTGTTTTTAGCTTTATTTTTATTTGCTGTGTTATGATTTCAGGCTGCCAGAGAATGGATTTTACAGAAGTTACAACTAATACAAATGAATATGCTTCTTCCAATAATAATGTAGAAACAAAGAATCAGGATTCTATAGATTCTGATACTGATAATTTAAATATTGAAAAAGTAGAATCAGTTATAGAAAATAATATAAATAGCGTTTTTGAAGGTAATATTGGGAATCAAAATATATGTATGGTTATTTATAGAGATGGCGAACAACTATCCGCTTCCTATATCACACAAAATGACGATGATGGCGAAATAAAATTGCAAGGAACAATACAATTAGATAATGCTTCATTTATTTTGCAAAATGAAAATAATAATATAATTTTTAGAGGCACAATTAAACCTGATACCAAGGAAGGTGATTTATTAGATGGAACCTTTACAAATGTTGAGAAATCCCATTTTTCTCTTGTGCATACGCATGCAATAGGCAATACATATGAAAAACGCTACTCCATACCTGGCACTAATACAGAGGATATAGAAGAATTTGCAAAAAAAATCAAAGAATATATTATTGAAAATAATAAACAAGGCTTTGCAGAACTTATTGATTACCCCATTAATATAAAAACAAATGATAAAAAAATTGCCATTAATAGTGCAGAGGAATTCGTAAAAAAATATGATGATATAATAAACTCTGATTTTAAACTTGCACTTTCAAAAGCATATACAAAATATTTAAATAGCAACCCTACAGGAATTATGCTTGCAAATGGAAAGATATGGATAAACTATATGAACGATAAAGAAGGTTTAAGAATTTTTGCAATTAATAACTAATGTCTTAATTTGAAGGGGAACCATAATATTTAATATTTACTAAATAAAAAAGAAGAATAAATAAGGATATCCCTATTTATTCTTCTTTTTTTTTGTAGATTCACTGCAACTTACGCTATTATAGCATAAATTGTGGGATATCCAGAGATATAAACTATAAATTAGTTTACAAAATAATATTTTGTTTCTTTTTATAGTATGTAACTGGAACAAATATAAAACGCCGGCAACATATTTGCTCAGTTAAATATTGACTAATATTATAAAATTTTAAGGAGGAAATGAAAATGAATGTTAGTTCTTCAGGAAAAACTTTTATTAAGGAACATGAATGTATTGGTGGAAAACCTGACTTAACAGTTTACAAAGATGCAGCCGGATATCCAACAGTTGGTTATGGTCATAAAGTTACATCGGCCGATAAATTAAAGGTGGGGGATAAAATTACCAAAACTAAAGCTAATAGTTTATTTGCATCAGATATAAGTTCATTTGAAGAGGCTGCAAACACTTTGCCTAAGTTATCTAAGATGAGTCAGGATCAGTTTGATGCAGTTGTATCTCTGATATTCAATGTTGGCAAAGACCCAGTACTAAAAACAACTAATGATTTATATGTAGCATTGAATGATAATAATACATATAAAAAACCTATATCATCTGCCTGCAAAAAAGCTGTTGTTAAAGGCTTTACCTATACAAAAGCAGGAGGTAAAAGGCTTCAGGCATTGGTTGACAGAAGAAACGATGAATTAAACTTATTTTTAGGCACTGATTCAGTAGAATATATTACGATGGATTCATAAGCAGCTGCATAATCCCGATAGAAGGGGCATGATCATGCCCCTTTTGTTGTGTTTTCCTGCCATGAGCAGGCTATTATTTATTTAGAAATTTTTCTTGACCTCCCAGTAGTAAAACAAGTAACGAATAGTGAAAATTTGCTTGTTGGTGTGCATCTATAACATCGTAAAAAAATCTTGGAATAATAACTTAAATGATTAAATCCACATTTAAGTGCAATTTCTGAGATTGACATAGAAGTAAAGCCCTGTTATTGTTCCAATCATGAAAAATGGTGGACGAACATTTAAAAGTACTTGTTTTAGTATTGCATCCATGCTTTTTAATGTTGTAGTGAATTCAATTTGTGTGATACAATTACAATGTGGGTCATGTACAATTATAAGGACCGGAAAATTCATCAGAGCGATTTTGAAAAAGAAAAAAGCCTGAGATAAAATAGAAAAAAATTAGGGGGTATTATGAAGGACAATAAGAAATATTTTGCTGATTATCACGTACATTCATATTATAGCGACGATTCAGACTGTATGATGGAAAATATAATAAAGCGCGGGATTGGCCTTGGTTTAAATGAGATTGCATTTACAGATCATGTGGATTATGGGGTTAAAACAGACTTAAATTGCGATTATAAAGCGTATTTTACAGAAATTGAAAAAATGAAAGAAAAGTATGGTAAAGATATTATCATAAAAGCAGGTATAGAATTTGGAGTACAAAAGCATACACTACTGCAGTTTGAGAGAGACTATGATACTTATCAATTTGATTTTATTATTTTAAGTAATCACCAGATCGACAATAAAGAATTCTGGAATTATGAATATCAGGAAGGAAAACCGCAGGAAGAATATCAGAAAAACTACTATCAGGCTATCCTGGATGTGGTGAAAAATTATAAAAAGTATTCAGTCCTTGGTCATTTGGATATGATTAAACGCTATGACAAATATGGTGATTTTCCAGATGAAAAAATAATGGAATATGTGGAACTGATTTTAAGACAGGTAATAGCTGATGGTAAAGGCATAGAATTAAATACTTCAAGTTTTAAGTACGGGTTAAAAGACTTAATGCCTTCTAAAAATATATTAAATAAGTACTTTGAATTAGGTGGAACTATTCTTACAATAGGGTCAGATACACATGAGACGGAACATCTTGGTGATCATATTGAAGAAGTCAAAGATGTCTTAAAGGAAATTGGATTTAAACAATTCTGTACCTTTGAAAAAATGCAGCCAATTTTTCATCAATTGTAGAAGGAGAAGAAATTATGAACCAGAGAGAACGAATGTTAGCAGGATTACCATATAAAGCATGGCTGGATGGATTAGAGGAAGAAAGATTTGCGTGTAAGCAGAAAATTTATGATTTTAATCAACTTTCACCGAAATTGAATGAATCAGTACCTGAAATGTTAAAAAAGATTATAGGTAAGACTGGAGAAAACATTTGGATTGAAGCGCCATTTCATTGTGATTATGGATGGAATATAGAAGTAGGGGAGAATTTCTTCGCGAATTATAATCTGACCATTCTGGATGTGGCCAAAGTTACAATAGGAAAAAATGTCCAGATTGCTCCTAATGTATCAATTTATACAGCAGGACACCCAATACATCCGGATACGAGGAATACAGGTTATGAGTATGGTATTCCAATTACTATTGGAGATAATGTCTGGATCGGAGGTAATGCTGTAATTCTTCCTGGTGTTACAATAGGGAATAATGTTGTTATCGGTGCAGGGAGCGTTGTGTCTAAGGATATACCAGATAATAAAATTGCAATGGGCAACCCATGTAAAATAGTGAGAGAAATTACAGAAGAAGACAGAATATATTATTTCAAAAAGAATGAATTTGATGTACCGATAGAATAGTTTCTGTAGATATTAACTATGGAAGAATTAAAATTCGAAACCTGTAGACATTTACACTTGTAGAACTTGAAAAGCTGTAGTACAATAGAGAAAGAACATACATTCGATTAAGGCGAAAGAGTTAATATGAGTTAACATTCGTATAATGACATTCTAAAATATGATTGGAGTGAGATATGGAATTTAAACAAGTTATTGATAAAAGAAGAACTATTAGAGAATTTTCAAATGAAATAGTCCCTAATGAAATAATAGTTCAATCTCTTGAAGCTGGACTTAAGGCACCGAGTTATAATCATTTAAAACAATGGGATTTTATTATGGTAAGGGACTCCAAGATAAGATTAGCCTTAACTCAGACAGAAGAAATGATCGAAGAACTGTCTTCAGATTTATTACAGGCATTTGAAAACCATGATAGTTTAGCTAAAGCAATGTATCTGGATGCTATTCCAAAACAGAAGCGAATGATCTTAACTGCACCGGAACTATTGGTAGTAGTTTATAAGCCAAAGACACTTGTAAAAGACAGTAATAGAATCTATGACTTGAATTGTCTGGCGTCGGTATGGTGCTGTATTGAAAATATATTATTAAGTCTGGCTGAGCATGATGTTCTAGGTGTTACATTCATTCCTAAGAATACTGATAAAGTAAAAGACATACTGGCTGTACCAGATGAATTAGAAGTGGCGGCAATAATTCCCTTTGGTTATAAAGCTGAAGATAGTAAAATTATAGAGCAAAAAGAAATAGATTTAAAAACAAGAATACATATTAATGTCTGGTAAGGCACGTAAATTTATAATTAGAGCATATGTAGAAAATTATGTTATATGGGAATGATTTATTATGTGTTCGATTGGGGTATATTTAAACATTGCAAAAGGGGAAATACTTCCAGGACAAACTCATATGGAATCAACCCTTTTCCTCCAGGTCATGGAGGATGCAAAGGTTGTCACAGATGGTAATGAGAATATGTTACAGATAGGGGAGTTAATGCAGGTTGATGGGCAGGAAAACCTGCAGGTTATTAATATTGGCAATAACGTAAAGGTTTCCTGTGTCCAAAAAACTACGATAGATATGATGGCAAAAGCCAAATCATCGTATGCTCCTTCAATAAGTTCCGGTTTCATAAGCCCCCCCAATGTCAATTTTTCAAAAAATCCCTTTAATAAAATATAGAAGTCTCTTTTTACTTCAATCTGGATTTTTGCAATTTCAGGATACTTTCTGGGAAGTTCAGTTATGTTATTAAAATAAAAAAAAATATTTCTTTTGATGCTCAACATTCGCTTTTAATAGATCATTGAATTCTTCAAAAGTCATCTCCTCAGTACATTTTCTGCATGGTCTCTGCATTGCTGTTGCACGATTGCATAAATAATATCCTCTTTTTTCTTAAAATGTTATGTGAGGTTCCCTGGGCTAATGTTTAGCGCTCCTGATATATCTCTCATTTTAACTGATTCGAAGCCATATATGTTAGAAATAAATACCTTCTTCTATTATGAAAGAGCCAGATATTGCTAATTCAGTTATTTACAAAGTTGAAGATGTTGTTTATGTGTTCGACACAGGTGCTACAACTTTTTTTGGAAGGAAATTAATTAAGGCAAAAAATGGATTCCAAACCGAAGGTAAGTACAGGAAAATAATATTTTGTAGATTAATTAACTTAATTTCTGCCGTTCAGGCCTTTTCTTTATCTATAAATATTGTTTTGATAAACATTTATCTGGGAAATGGGGTATATTAAAGTTTAAGATAAAATGAAGGGAGAATTTATCCATGAACAAATTTATTTTCACTGATTATTTTCATGATCCTCAGGGAAAAATCGCTAAACGGATGCTTTTCAAAAGCGATAATGTAATTGCGTTTATTCTAAACATCGCAAAAGGGGAAATACTGCCAGGACATACACATCTGGAATCAACTCTTTTACTGCAGGTTATGGAGGGGGACGCCAAGGTTGTCACGAATGGCAATGAAACTCCGCTGCAGGCGGGGGAGCTGATGCAGGTTGACGGACAGGAAAGCTTGCAGGTTATAAACATCGGCGAAAACGTCTTGCGCCTTTACGTTACAATTTCCCCAATGGGTTCAGAGGCATTTGCAGCAGATGCAAATGTATAACCTATCTTATCTAAAACCCTCAGTACGCTGGGGGTTTTATTATAAGTGGTGCATGGATTTTATTTATGATACGACTAAATTGTGCACAGAATATCGGATATATAAATGTATCCTATGATATTATGGTTGATGAAAGGAGGTTGTTTTATGGATTCAATAAGCAGTATGAATGAAGCATTATTATACATTGAAAATCACTTGACGGAAGATATCGATTATGGTGAGACAGCAAAAATCGCTAATTGCTCCGAATATCATTTTAAACGAATGTTTTCTTTCTTATCAGGCATCAGTTTATCTGAATATGTTCGAAGAAGAAGATTAACATTAGCAGCACTTGATTTGAGGGATAAAAATTTCAGAATAATTGATGTTGCTGTGAAATACGGTTATAACTCAGCTGATTCATTCGCCCGTGCTTTTCAAAGCATGCATGGTATTCTGCCCTCTGAGGCAAGAGGTGAACAGACAAAACGAAAGGCTTATCCAAGAATGACTTTTCAATTATCAATTAATGGAGGATGCGAAATGAATTATAGAATTGTGGAAAAAGAATCGTTTAAAATAGTAGGATTTAAGAAAAGAGTACCAATTATTTTTAATGGTATAAATCCGGAGATTGCAAAAATGTATGAACTTCTGACACCTGCAATTATAGAACGATTGAAAGCGCTGTCAAATATTGAACCTACAGGTATTGTCAGTGCTTCAACAAACTTTTCCGAAGAAAGAATGGAAGAAAATGGAGAACTGGATCATTATATCGGTGTAGCAACCGCAAGCAGAGAAACAACCGGATTTGACGAGTTAGACATTACTGCTGGTACCTGGGCCGTTTTTGACTCGGTAGGACCATTTCCTGAAACGCTTCAAAACGTGTGGGGAAGGATTTACTCAGAATGGTTTCCTGCGTCGGGATATGAGGCAGTAGAGGGACCTGAAATTCTTTGGAATGAAAGTAAGGATACTGAGAATCCGAAATACAGAAGTGAGATCTGGATTCCGGTAAAGTAATCCAGAGGCATTGAGAAAGAAAAATCTCGATGCCTCTGCTTTTATATAAATTAAAACATTCGCTTAAAACAAGGGTCTGATTCTACTTACATTCCAAAAAAAGATTGCATAAAAAGTGCAGCGCAAACCCCTCCTAAAAGTGGTGCAATTCCTGGAACTAAAATACCATATTTCCAATCGGCCTCTGTCTTATTTTTAATTGGCAAAATGGCATAGGCAATTCTTGGTCCCATATCACGGGCCAGATTCATGGCAAATCCTGTAAGACCACCCAGTCCCATACCAATGGCCCATACCAGAAGACCAACTGCAATAGGCTCAACAACCGGATTATTAAGTCTGGTAATTCCAAGAATGCAACTGATAAAGATAAATGTTGCAAAAAACTCTACAAAAAAGTTACGCGGCAGATTTCGAATACCTGGTGAGGTGCAAAAAATATTACGTATTTTTACCGAATCAATTTTATCTTCTGATACTTTAAAGTGATCTGCATAACAGATGTAGATCAGTACGGCACCCACAAATCCCCCTGCTATTTGGGCAATTATATAAGGCATTACTTTACCCCAGGAAATGTTACCAAGAACAGCCTGAGCAAGTGTCATGGATGGATTGATCAAGGCACCGTTAAAAGATAAAGGGTAACAGTAATGCCAAAGGCCCAGGCTGTGATGGCAAACATATGGCTGAAACCATGATGCTTTGTTTCGTTCAGTGTTTCATTACTATGTACGCCTATGCCAAATACAATCATTAATGCTGTACCTAAGAACTCTGCAATAACATGGTGGTACATGTTTTTTCCTCCTAATGTAAAGCTTCATTTAATTTTGTACACACCAAATCAAGAGCATCCCGGGCTTCCTCAACCGTTCTTTGCATATTGAAAAAGCCGTGAATAATTCCGTCATATCTCTTAAGGCATACGTCAGCACCAGCTTCTGATAAGTTCTTTGCATAGTGTTCGCCTTCATCTCTTAGCGGATCATATTCACATGTAATAATGCATGCATCTGGTAGATCTTTGAAACTTTCTGCTAGTAACGGTGAAGCCAGGGGATTCTTAGCTTCGCTTAAATCATTTAAATATTTAGGAACATACCATCCTTCAATTGCATGTGTTTCCAGTCTGTATCCCTTTGCGTTTTCAACTCTGGATAAAGGCTTTGTTATTCCAAGCAAATCAAACATTGTATTAATCAATACCTGATAAGTAATTGAAAATTCTTTTCTTTCTCTTGCCATCTGAGTAACCGCTGCCGTAAGTGTTCCGCCGACACTGTCACCACCAACCGCAATTTTATCCGGCTGTATATTTAATTCTGCTGCATTGTCATATACCCATTTTATAACGGAATAACATTCTTCCCCTGGATCAGGAAATTTGTGTTCTGGAGACAGACCGTAATCGATGGATACTACAGTGCAGTTCACTTTGTTTGTTATTTTGCGGCATATAGAATCGTAAACTTCCATGCTTCCAAAAATAAATCCTCCTCCGTGTATCCAAATAAATGCAGGGTGAATACCCTTGGTTTTGGGGTTATAAATTCTGATTGGAGTATCTCTTTTTGCAGTTTTAATGGTACGATTGATCACAGTTCCTACGTCAATTACATCTCCTCTAAAATCATCCCAGCTTTTTTCATAATACTCTCTAAACTGTTCAATACTAAGGGAATACATACTGTCAAAATCTGTTTCTAGTAATTTGTTAAATATTGGATTTAACGGCATAATAAAAACCTTCTTTCTTAAATAATAATTTTATATTAGTTAACTAATGACGAGATTATAACAAAATTAGTTGAATAAATCAACTAAAATCAACTATTTTTATCTTAAAAGAAACTAATCTTTTTATAAAAATTCTATTTAGAGATTAATCTTTGCATTATAATATATATTATATTAACATGCGAAATGAAAAAAAACACTGTAATAATAAGTTGACAATATATAGTAAAATATATATAATATAGTTGAATATTTCAAAAGTTATAACTGAACATAAGACATTGCCGTGTAAATAAGAATAAGAAAGGAAAACTATAATTCAATCAACTTAAAAAGGAATTATTGGATTATACGAGACAAAAATGAATATAAAACATGATACAAGATATTTTGGGATTCTAAACAGACAACTTCAAACTTATATTAATCTTGCTTTTAAAGAATTAGATTTGGATTATTGGGAATGTATATTTATGGTAAATTTGTATGATAACGAGGGAATTAATCAGGAGAAGCTTTCTTCCATTCTTCTGATAGATAAATCAATAACTACAAAAACTATAAATTCGCTGGTAAATAAAGGATTAATAATAAGAAAAGTTTGTGAAAAAGACAAAAGAGCTAAAAACCTTTATATATCAGATAAAGGAAAGGAATATAAAGAGCAGATTATTTATTTAATAGAAAAATGGATCGATTATATTTCGGATGGAATAGATAAAGAAACCCAGGAATTCGTACTTAATAAGCTTCGTATTATGGCAGAAAAAGCCAGAGATGCAGATTTCGACTGGATTCTGCAGATGAAAGTGGGTGACTGATAAATGATGCTTTATGGTTTCATATATCATATCGGAATGATACGCTCACACGATACGATGGTAAAGAGGTACGGGAAAGATTATACAATGCGCTTTACCGCAACGTCAGACAGATACTTTAACCAGGTCAGCAAAAAAACGCCCGATATCGGAAAATCCGTTTTTTTGTTTAATTATGCTTTTGCTCCCGCCTATATTGCGTGGTATAAAACCGCTGTCGAACTTGGTACAAACGATAACAATATACAAGATCTCCTTTGGCTGATGAATGAAAAGATAATTACAGCCATACCTTCATTCTTCCGCAAAGCCTGCGGAAGAATGTATCTTAATAGTTTTCGTAAAAAAGCACCAATGCACGAAAAAAGGGAAATGCAGGGAAAAGTCCACACATATGATTTTTTAATTCATTTTATTCCCAAAGGCAAAAGTCAATTTGGCATAGATATTACAAGATGCGGGCTGAGAACGATAGCCGCAGATTTTGACGCTCTTGGTATAATCCCCGCAGTATGCCGCGTGGATTATATGATCGGCGAATATCTTCATTTGGGATTTATACGGACAAAAACACTTGGGGATGGAGACGATTGTTGTAATTGCCGTTATGAAATAGGAGGCATGTGCAGGTGGGCTCCAGAAGAAGGTTTTGAAAACAGAAAATAAGTTCGCAACCTCTGGTCTGTCTCATTGGATCTGATCAATCCAGTTAAGCATGACATTTGCCGCCAGCCCCAGATTCCCAATCTGGCAATGGGTATCGGCTGTTTCTTCCGAAGTAAACATACGCGCAGTAAGAGAGCGGACTTTTGTCAATGTTAAAATCTGATCTGTAAACTGTTTTATCGGAACATAATGATCATTTTGTCCTGCAAGAAGAAGTACATCCTGTGTTATTAAATGTGAAATGGCCTTTGAATTATAAGAAAGCATTTTATGGAAAAATTCATAAGGAGATATACTGCCGGTTATATGCATTCCCTGCATAATACCCCATTCCATCATTAGATTCTGTTCCGCCAGCTTTTTAAGTACTGTGTTAACTTCTTCCATTTTTTCATGAACCATCATGTCTTTAAAGGTATCTCTGAAAACAGGGTCGATTTGATGAGTCAATACATCAAAAAAGTCCGTTAAAATATCATATGCAATCACTCTTTTCACTCTTTTTTCATATGCTGCAGCCCTTAAGGATAAATAACCGCCAAGTGACATACCGATCAATGTGACATCATTCAGCCGGAAATAATCAAGAATTGATTTTACAGGCTTTTCCCATTCATGTGTCATTGGTATTTTATAATCCTCCAATGCCCTGCCCTGACCTGGCCCGTCAAAACAGATAACATCATATCCGGCATCTTTAAATATCATAGTCATCAGAAAAAGCTCTTCTACATAGCTGTCGAAACCTCCGAAAAAAACAACGGTGCTTTTCGGGTTTTCAGGCGATATACGGTAAGCTGAGAGATAACCATTCTGATATGGAATCATATAGTGCTGGTTTTCTGAGATCCCATAAAAATCACAGGTAAGAGATATAAAACGTTTGCGTAACTTTTTTTTGTCCGGATTAGAATCTGGCATATAAAACTCAGCACCACGGAAATAATAGGCAGCCTTTAACTTTTCATTTTTTTCAAGAGAAATTCCCCCAAGCTCAATAAACGATTTAATTAAATCGCTATATGAATGAATTGCATTACTGGCAATGCGCATTTCATCCAGCATAGTTTTATCGTTTGTCCAATTGTAAAATCGATTCATTTGAAAATTAACGCTTGGGTCTGAATGCAAATTATAAAGTCCTACCGGAAAATCGTTTGTTGTCCATGTTTTTGTCATATTGAAAACTCCTTTCTTGTTTGAACAAGTAGTAGTATAATAGAGCCAAATTATATATTCAATGATGGATAAAATAGAATTTGCAGTTTATGCAACGAATCTTCTGTAATTGTTGATTATGTACGAAACAATAGATAGGTGGGGTGAAAATGTCTAATGAAAATGATCTGAGGATTATAAAGACACGCAGGCTGATAAGGGATGCATTTGTAGAACTGCTGGATATAAAGGGTTTTAGCGGAATAACAATAAATAATATTGCAGACAGGGCAATGATTAACCGGTCTACCTTCTACCTTCATTATACCGATAAATATGATCTTTTGCAGCACACAATGGAGGAAGCCATGCAAAATATAATGCAGCTGGTGGCTCCTGAGACGCATATTACTGATGGGAAACTTGAATATGACAGCTTTGTACAAAATATAAGCTCCATTCTCAAGACAGTTGAACGTGATGCTATGCTTTATAAAATAATTTTAAATGATAAAGAAATGTCAGGAATAAGCAAAAAATTTGAGAATGCATTCATTGAGAAGCTTGACATTTGTTTTCCGGATCATATTTTAATTTCAAGAGATTTATTTTTAGAGATGATCACTTCGCTGTATATGTCAGTCATAAAATGGTGGTTAAATAATGATATGAAATACTCACCAGATTTTATGGCAGAACAGTTAGTTAAATTATTGGTAGCAGGACCGACTAAGTCCATTGGGATTTAAAGTGGGTCCAGGAAGTATTCGGATGGATTTCGGATAAAAGTTTGGACTTTAGGGGGTATATATGAATACTGATTTTATAAACTTAACAACAGAAAACCTTGCAGGTGAGCATTTATGCTGCATTATCCGAAGTAAAAAAATGCATCCCGGGGTTGAAGCAAAGCGGCAATGGCTCTCGGACCGGTTAAAGGAAGGGCATGTCTTTAGAAAGTTAAATGAGAAGGCGACAGTCTTTATTGAATATGCCCCTCTTGAAACCGCCTGGGTTCCCATAATCGGAGATAACTATTATTATGTGTATTGCCTGTGGGTATCTGGCAGCTGCAAAGGGAAGGGGTATGGGAGAATGCTGATGGAGTATTGTCTTGCAGATGCCAAAGAAAATGGTAAGTCGGGTATTTGTATGCTTGGAGCAAATAAGCAGAAAGCTTGGCTTTCTGATCAGACCTTCGCGAAAAAGTTCGGTTTTGAAGTTGTTGATACTACCGAACAGGGATATGAATTACTTGCCCTTTCATTTGATGGAACAACTCCCAGGTTTGCTCAAAACGTTAAAAATCATGGTATCGAAAAAGAAGAGCTTACAATTTACTATGATATGCAATGCCCCTATATCTGTCAAAATCTAGAGACGGTAAAGCAGTATTGCGAAATAAATGAAGTTTCGATAACTGTCATTCCGGTGGATACGCTGCAAAAAGCAAAAGAACTGCCTTGCGTTTTTAATAACTGGGGTGTGTTTTATAAAGGTAAATTTCAGACGGTGAATTTATTAGATGCCGCCAGTTTAAAACGAATATTGAAAAACGAGTAATTAAGAGAATGAAAGGCAAAAACCGATAAAAATATGGTTTTTGCCTTATTATATATGTGGACATTTACAGATCTGGCAGAATGGACAGAATTTGATAAAAATAGTCGAGAAAAAATTAAGATAAATGCTATTATTATATGGGAGGGTTCCAGTTATTGATTCCTGTCATGTGATATAAATAAGAGAAGGAGTGTGTTAATATGGCAAATATATTTAAGAATGTTGACTGTATTGAGCTTTATGTTTCTGACTTAGACAAAGGAATACAATATTATTGTGACAGTATGGGGTTAAAGCTTCTTTGGCGTAATGCGGAAATGGTCGGACTGGGAATGGAGAATGATATTACCGAAATAGTTTTACAATGCCAAAGAAAACAGGTTCTTGTCGATATAAAGGTGGAATCTGTGGACGAATCCATTGAAAAAATCAAAGAAGCCGGCGGAACAGTAGAATATGGTCCGTTTGATGTGCCCATCGGACGCTGCGCGGTGATCCTTGATAAATGGGATAACAAATATGTGATACTGGATATGACAAAGGGCAGATATGCAACAGATGAATATGGAAATGTAACCGGCGTAAGGAAAGAGTAATAACAGATTAGTTGTATTGAGGGAAATATTTTAGTTGTATCCATAGACAGGCTTCTGTGGATGAGAGTTTGTGCCATGGAGGTTGAGAAGTACAAAAAGGATTTGGACTTAATGAAAGAAGTTAATAATGAAGGAAGAGCTTAGACGAAAACCCTCAGTACGCTGAGGGTTTTCGTATTGAACTCATTCAAAGAGAAGCCTTTGTTCATTGGCATACAAATTCATCTTGGTTCCTCTTGCAAAACCAGCCAGAGTTACATTGTATTTCTGGGCCATTTCAATAGCTACATCTGTGGGAACCGAGCGGGCCACCAGGATGGGAATTTTTGCTTTTATAATTTTTAAGATCATATCATTGGGGACTCTGCCACTGGTTATGAGAACGGTTTTAGTCAGGTCAATGTTGTGGTCAATGGCGAAGCCCAGGACCTTATCCACGGCATTATGTCTGCCAATATCCTCCATCAGATAGAGCAGCCCACGGTCATTATACAATGCACAGGAATGGATTCCCCTGGTTGTTTTATAGATGTCACTGCCTTTTTGAAAGTCGTTCATATAAGATAAAACCGTTGAAAAGGTAATGGTAAAAGAGCGTTCCAGCGGAGACAGATCTCCATCGTTTATAAGATAATAAGCGATAGAATGCTGTTTTCCACAGGCAGTGGTAACTGTGCGGATTCCTTCAGTTGCCTCAATCATATCTTTAAATATATCGTTTCTGGTTAATTTCACAAATGCTTTTCCCTGGTCTTCTTCGATTTCAATGGATATTATTTCTGATAATCCGTGAATAATCCCTTCCGTAAATAAATTCCCGAGAACTAGTTCGTGTAAATTCTTATGGGTGCAGATCAGGTTAACATAACGAACGCCGTTTACGTAGATGGCTAACTTGTATTCGACGAGGATCTGCTGAGGTTCTTCCGACTGTGTATCACTGCAGCATACTAAAATTTTATAATTTTTACTGATGTGATTTGTATCTGGCATGGTATTCTCCTTTTCTCGCAAAACTTGTGGTTAGTAAGCTTCATCAGGCAGATATAACAGAACATTTACTGTAAAGAGGCCTTTTTTTCCTTCCTGAGGTTCGCCGTAATTACATTCAAAAACTCCGTTATATTTTTTGATGGTATGATTAACGGAATTCAGCCCGATTCCATGCCAGGTCTTGTCTTTTTTTGTAGAGTATGGTTTTCCGTCTTTAATACTTAGCTGGGAGGAATCATAGGTATTTACCACCTGTATAGTAAGAACACCGTGGAGAGCAGAGACATGGATGAGAATCTCCCTTTGTTCTCTTGGAAGTTTAATACAGGCTTCCAGTGCATTGTCTAAAAGGTTTCCTAAAATAATGGTGAGGTCCATCTTATCTATGTCAAGAATTTTGGGCAGATGGATATTTACATCCGTTTTAACATAAAAATGCTTGGATAGATAAAGCTTATTGTTAATTAATGCATCAACAACGGGGTGCCCGCTGTTGATCCCGGCTTCCTGGACTTTTACATTGACCGTAAGCTTTTTTATATATTCGATCAATACTGCGTTTTGCCCCTGTTCAGCCAGACCGGATATGGCTGCCAGATGATTGTGCAGGTTATGACGGTCTTCCCGCAGACTTTTTTGAAACCGCTGGATCAGAACCGATTGCTTTTCGTAGGCAGCGTTCTGCTGAGAGAGCAGAAGATTCTCATACTTTAAATTCTCTTCCAGCAATAGCTTATCATATAAGTAAAACAGTAAAATATTAATGACCAGCATAACAAGAGTTGCACTTGCCAATAAAAATGAAGATTCATTCTGATTGGAGAATATCTCTAATGTCATACTGTTTAAGATATAGATACTTCCCGCAGGAATTAAAAACATAGCCAGCCAGCGAAGCGGTTTAATATCTGCGTTATAAATCTCCTGTTTATAAAAAAAGACTTTACTCCATTTAACCAGACCAAACATCATAGTATTTGATAAGATGATTCCAAAGATTACAAAATGGTCCTGTTGTATTATGGTTTTAAAAGAAGCTCCAATAAAAAGAACGAGTGCTGCCGCCGTACAATCTTCGCTTGTAAGAGACAGGATATAAATAAAAGAAGCAGCAAGGAGGCGCTTAAATACTGAAGTTTTATACAAAAAACAAATTACAAAAAAGGAAGTCAGATTAAATGCGATATTTAAAGTCGGATTGAATATATTAAAATACAGATATGCCCCTGCAAGATAGTATGCCGTATAAGCAATTCCAATGACCCAGACGGGGGCCTTCCTTTTTTTGAGGAATGTATCAATAAAATCATATATCACATAAGTTCGAAGGATATTCATAAATAAATATGTAATGATTACGTTCATCTGTCATCTTCCTTATTTTTCCTGAGCTGCAAATAGTTAGCCCTTATTTTCTTCCTTTTAGGGCCGCTGATTGCCAGTTCAGCGTCATTAGACATGATTGCTTTCTCATAAGAGATCTGCCTGATATGATAATAATTGATCAAAATGGAATGATGAATTAATAAAAATCCTTTTGTTTCTAATTTCTTAGATACCTCCGTTAGTTTTCCATAGAAAATATAGCTGATGTCTTTTGTTATTACATTGATTTTATGACCTTTGGATATTTCTAAATAGATAATATCCTCAATGGGAATATTACAATGTCCTCTGGTAATATCCTTAAAACAAAAAAAATCATCCCGTATTTCACTTAACCGTTTACAGGCACTTAAAAGATCTTTTTTAAAAAGCTCAGGATCAATGGGCTTTGACAAAAAGCGAAAAGTGTCTAAGCAGAAAACTTCTTTTGCCCGGTTATCATAGGAAGAAATGTAGATAATAATTGTTTTTTTAATTTTAAAATAGTGCCGTAATCTTTCCCCGGCCTCAATGCCGTTCATACCATTCATACTGATATCCAGAAATGCCAAATCATAAAAAGTACCTCCTTTTAGTTTTTCACACAAACTCTCCCCTGATGTGAAAGAATCGGTTAAGTAAGAGATTTGTGCCACTGATAATGTGCTTTTTATCATGGATTTAATCTGCTCAATAAATATGGGCTCGTCATCACAGATCGCAATTTTAATCATGATATTCTCTGTCTCCTTCCATTCTTTTACTAGATAACATTTTAACACAGTAATGTTAAAAAAAGTAGAAAAAAAGTGCGGAAAAAAGAGAGGAAAAAAGAAATATAAGAGAATTTGCTTATTTTTACAGAGAAAATGAAAAGATATTTCACAGCAAAAAAGGTTGTGCTATACTATGCGAAATTAAGTAACTTAATTTAATATTCTAATACAAAGGAGTGTATAAAAATGAAAAAATTATCTGTTATTATGGGAAACATGGTGTCTGGTCTTGCTCTTATTTCCGCAGTGACAACAAGTAATGTGGCGTGTGGACATATTTATTATCAGCCAGAGTTGCCAAAAGAAGTAAAGAAATTAAGAAAATTTTAATGCTATGGTCAGTAAATTAAGCAATATGATAGCTGATCAGCTGATCTCAATGGGGAGTTTTAAGAAAGAGGACAGGGCTGTTTATCAGTTTGGCCTTGAGATGCTGTTACTGAATATTTTTAACATTTTAACCGCAGCTTTAATAGGAGCTGCAATGGGGCAGATACTGGAAAGCTTTCTATTTCTGGCACTTTTCATTCCTCTTCGCTGCCATGCGGGAGGGTATCATGCAGGTAATCCATTCCTGTGTTATTTAATGTCGAATGCGGTAATCGTTTTCATTCTCCTGCTATTGCGCACCCCTCCCGAAATGGTGGAACGGGGCGCAGGTCTGGTTTTTCTGATTCTGTCCTCTTGCATGGTGGCATTTCTGGCTCCTGTAGAAAACTTAAATAAACCTTTAGATGAAGTGGAGAAAAAAGTTTATGGAATCCGTACCCGAATCGTACTGGTAATAGAAGTGCTTATTGGTCTTGTGTGCTATGCGGCCGCCTGTTTCCAGGGAGTATGGATTGTTCTACTCACCATTGTTCTCATGGTGATAACTGAAATTTTGGGACTTATGCAAAATACCTATACCCGCAGCCGCACTCCGGAAAAAACAGGCGGATACAGCAAGGAGGCTGGTGATCGTGGAAGATATTCATGACAATCAGATTGCTTATATTAATTTGACAACTGGTGATGTGAAATTAGAAGCGATCACCAGAGAACTTAGAAAGTACTACATAGGAGGACCAGGAATCAATACAAAGATTTTGTACGACTCTGATGCGGCAGAATATGATGCGCTTTCAGAAAAAAATTTATTGATTTTTGGTGTCGGGCCAAGCGTAGGTACCGGACTTCCGGCCAGTAACCGTTGTACAATTACGGCAAAGAGTCCCATTACTGACGCATATGGAGATTCCAATGTGGGCGGAGAATTTAACGTCAGACTCCGCGCGGTGGGAATCGATCATCTGGTTTTTTCTGGAAAGTCCGATCAACCGGTGTATGTTCTCATTAAAAGCAGCGGGGAGATAGAAATCTTAGATGCCGCCGGGCTCTGGGGAATGCAGACGGAGAAGGTCACCGATCTGCTGGCAGAGCGTCATGGAAAAGGTTCGGAAGTTACATGCATTGGGCCTGCGGGAGAGAATCTGGTGCGTTTTGCAAGCGTCATCATGTCCAAATGCCATGTGGCAGGAAGAACCGGCATGGGCTGTGTCATGGGGGCGAAGAAGCTGAAAGCCATTGTAGTAGAAAGAAAGATTGGAAAACCTCAGGTATTTAATTCACAACAGGTTAAGGAAATCCGGGATCAGTGGATCAAAAAATGCCGTGCATCGGTCATTTTAAAATCCGGAAGCATTCAGGGAACCTTAATGCTCATCAAGCGGTATCACAAGCAGGGAGCCTTGCCAATTCGGAATTTTCAGGCAGCCGATGATAAAAAGGTCAAAGACTTATATGCCGAAAACTTTTTATACAAACATGAAACGAAACGAAAAGCATGTATCTATTGCCCGGTTGGGTGCGCCAGAGAATATGAGATCAAAGAAGGACGGCATAAAGGAGAAAAAGGAGATCGTCTGGACTATGGTGCCGTAGCAGGTATCGGTCCGTTAAACGGTATCTTTGACTGGGCCAGCATACTTCATCTGAAAAATCTAAGTGATAATCTTGGGTTTGACGCCATTGAGGGAGGCTCCACCATTGGATTTCTCTTAGAGTGTTATCAAAGAGGAATCATAGAAGATCCGGAAAAACCCTATGAATTTGGTAATCCAGATGATGTGGAAGAATTGATGTATAAGATCTGCCGCAGAGAAGGGATTGGAGATATTGCCGCTGAAGGTGCCTACCGGGCCTCCATCGTGCTGCATGCAGAAGAGTATGCATTCTGTATCCGAAAGTCCTCTTGCGGGCTGCATTCGAATTCTCACCTGGCAAAGTCCTTAAGCTATCTTACTTCCACCAGAGGGGCAGATCATCTGAAGGGGTATGTATTTACCGCAGTTTTTGGCGGATTTTTCTCCGAAGTCGTTTCAAAACATATTTTTAAAACAAAAGCCGAGAAGAATTTTTCCAAGGTGGAGAAAAAAGGCCGTGTGGTGTGCTGGCATGAAAATTATAAGTATGTTATTGACTGCCTGGGATTGTGCCTTTTTGCCATATCTGCACTTCCAAGTGCGGGCGCTGCTTATTTTAATGAATTCGCAGAGGTCACAAACGCAATATTCAATATGGATTTAACCGATGAAGACATGTACTGTGCAGGAGAGCGTATTTATCAGCTTCAAAACGCTTTTAATGTAGCATGTGGTTTGAAACTGGAAGATTATCACTGGCCCCGGCGAAAGAAAGAAAATGGCGTGGAAGATAAATTCATTAAAGACACTACCATTAAAGTTGGAGGAGAAGAAGGTATGCTGCCGGAATATTTCCGGTACAGAGGTCTGACTCCAATAGGGACTCCTACCGTAAAACGCTTTCAGGAATTGGGCATTTCCATGTACATAGATAAGGCAAAAGCCATAGAATCTGACGATGTTATTTCCATTGAAGCTTTATTAAAAGAAATCGGACTAAATGCAGAATTGACTAAAAAAGAAAACAGAATCAATCAGATTATGAGCTCCCTGATTTGCAAACTGATGACAAAACAGGATGAAAAGGCACTGCGTCATATGAAAAACGAGTAGTATTCCACAGAGGCGGATATTCCATGGATTGGTTAAAGAATGAAGAAAAAATAGAGATACGGTCACAGGTTTTTATTCCCGTTTCAAAGAATCATATAGACATTGTTTTTGAATATGTATATGACAGAGAAAAGTTCCATAACTGGTTTGACTTCATTCCAGCCCTTTGGATCAGCTTTGATCGGAAAAAACTGGAAGTAGGCTGCATTGGAACAATCTGTTTTACCATGCCGCTGTTTTATTACAAATTAAAGGTGACAGAAGTGGTGATGGGAAAATCAATTGTCCTTAGCGGTGCAGGCGGTCCCATGAGCGGGAGGGCATACTTTAATTTACACCCCGCTGATGGCGGAGTCATCCTGGAAAATATTCATATACTATCTGGAAAAAATAAGTTTCTGCATAAATATTATGTTTTTTGTCTGGTTCCAAATCATCTGGCTTTTATGAATTGGAGATATTCTGTTTTAAAAAAACAAATAAAAAGGGAACTTGAGAGAAACAAAAAATCACATAAGTAGAGAGGTGCTGTTTATGAGAGGTGTTATTTTAGCAGGAGGTCACGGAACGCGTCTTAATCCGTTAACGATCATTACCAACAAGCATTTGCTTCCAGTCTATAAAAAACCCATGATTTATTACCCCATAGAGACCCTGGCTAAAGTGGGAATCAAAGATATCCTCATCGTAACAAGCGGAGAATATTTAGGGCATTTCTACAAGCTGTTAAAGACCGGTGAAGAATTTGGGGTAAAGCTTCATTATGAGATTCAGGAAGGCAACGAAGGAACCGGAGCAGCCTTATTATGTGCGGAAGAATTTGTAAGAGGCGACGAATTTATGGTCATTCTTGGCGATAATATCGTGACGGAAGATTTAACATCCTTTGTAAAGCTTTTTGAAACAGAAAAAGAAGAATTCAGTGCTAAGATTCTCATTACTCAGTCGGAAAATCCAAAGCTTTACGGCGTTGTTGAATTTAAGAAAAATAAGATCACCAGGCTGGTGGAAAAGCCGAAAGAGCCTTTTTCCAATTATGTTAACACCGGTTTATGGATTTTTAAGCCAGAGGTATTTGATCTGTTGAAACAGATGAAGCTAAGCGCAAGAAATGAATATGAAACTACTGATGTTCTCCACCATTATGCAGAACAGGGAAAGCTTACTTATGGAATTTTAACTTCCAAATGGACCGATGCGGGAACTTTCGAACAGTTATATGAGGCAACTGTTTTAATGAAAGAGTTAGAAGAGAAGGAGAAAAAGGAAATTGAAAAAGATCATGTTTATCAGTCTTCCGGTGTCAGGACACGTAAACCCGCAGCTCAACCTGTGTAAGGAATTGTCCCGGCGAAATGTAACCCTTATCTACTATACCTTTGAGCAGTATTTCCACAAGTTTGACCAGATGGATGGAGTGGATTTGCGGAAATATCCTGATGATTTCTATCATTATTACAATACGCTTGCTGCAGACGAGAAGCTTCAGTCCCAGTTTATGAATCTGCTTTATGTATTTTATACATTTACGGAGAAGATTCTTCCCTTCATTATGAAAGAGGTAGAAAAGGAGAAGCCGGATCTTATTATATGCGATACCTTAGCCATCTGGAGCAAGATCGCTGCCAGGTACTTTCAGATTCCGTATGTGTATTTTGTAAGCAGCTTTATGGGAGATAAGATCATGATGAAAGAAACGCCTGCATTTACACTGAGTCTGGTAAAAAGCGCGGCGGTTTCCATTCCTTATATCATGAAATTTAACGCTATCATTAAACGGCTGGAAAAGCAGTATGGCAAGGTGGTTGACAAACCATGGAATATCATGGAGCCGGAAGGAAAATTCACCATGGTGGTGACATCTAAGGATTTTCACCCCGGCGGCTATAAATATCCTTCTAATGTCAAATTTGTAGGCCCTGCCTTTGTGGATAAAGAAACTCTCACCGGAAAAAAAGACACCATATTTATCAGCCTTGGGACCATCTGCTTCAGCCATACCTACTGGGATATCTGCATTGATGCCTCCAAAGACTTGGGATATCAGGTTGTAGTATCTTTTGGCGGAAACAAAAACAATAAAGTGAATAAAGTTAATTTACCGGATCATGTAAAGATATTCGAAAACCTCAGCCTGGAAGAATATCGCAACGTACTAAAGCGTTCTGTATTGTTCATCTCCCACGGAGGTTTTAACAGCATCAGTGATTCTATTCTTTATGAAACTCCACTTATTATATGCCCCGGGCATGCAGAACAGGCCAGTAATGGAAGAGTAGTGGAAGCGGATGGCTGCGGAAAGCTGTTTATGGCAAATACCGAAGAGTTCAGGAAAGATAACTTAAAGGCACTGATTATTCAGGTAATAAAAGATGAGAATATGAAAAAGAATTTATCAAGATATCGCCAATCCTTTTTAGAATCCCCTGGTTTTAAAAAGGTGGTTGATGAGATGGACCAGGAATTTCAATTATTCTGATACGTACACAAGGGAGATGAATGATGGCTTTTATTGTAAATACGGCACAATACCTGCCGGCCAATGTAATATCCAACCATGACTTAACCCAGTTTCCGCCAAAATACCGGCAGCTCATTGAAGAAAAGGCAGGAATTAAGACAAGAAGGTACGTAACAGATGAATGCACTTCAGATATTGGAGCTTTGGCAGTGAAACAGCTCTTTCATAAGACCGGTATCGATCCTGCTAAGATTGATGTCCTTATTTGTGCCACATCGTCTCCTGACCGGATACAGCCTGCGACTGCTACCAGGATCCAGGAAATCTGCGGATTAAAAAATGCCTGTGCTTTTGACATTAATTCAGTCTGCAGCGGAGGAATCTACGGACTGAAAATCGCATCTTCTCTTATAAAGGATGGGGCAAAGAATGTGATCGTGGTGGCTTCAGAGGTATACAGCAAATTATTAAATCCCAAAGATATTGCCACGTATCCCTATTTTGGAGACGGGGCGGCAGCCGTTCTTTTATCCGGTCATGGAACCTATGAGCTTATGGATATTCAGCTTTTTTCAGACGGAAGCGGCTGTGATGTAATCCAGGTTCCGGCAGGAGGAAGCATGCTTCCGGCATCAACAGTAAAAAAAGAACGGGATTATTATTTTTCCATGGAAGGACAAAGCGTGTACCGCTTTGCCTGTGAAAAAGGAAGTGAGTTGATTGATCTCCTGTTAAAAAGGAATGCGGTGACGGCAGACAGGATCATCACGCATCAGGCCAATTTAAATATTATCAAAGAAATCGCCCGGCGAACGGACATTTCCGTTGAAAAATTTTTTATCAATGTGGAAAAATATGCGAATACAGCTGGTGCTTCCGTTCTTATTGCCTTAAATGAATATCTTGAGTCGGAAGAAGCCCACAATGAGGATCATGTATTTCTTGCAGCTTTCGGAGGTGGTCTTTCCTGGGGTGGATGCTATCTAAAGAAAGAAAATGATAAAAAATAAGCGGAATAGAAAAGGGGAATGAAATTATGTTAGATATGATTATGACACTCGCCACAGATGTTTTTTTGGATGACGATATCCTGCCCTCTACCAGACTGGAAGAGACAAAGAGATTTGATTCCATGAATCTGGTTCAGTTCATTATTGAACTGAGCGGGATGCTGGATATGGATATTGAAGATGAAGAAGTGGATAAAACCATGACATTTGCGGAACTGGCAAAGAACCTGGAAGCAAAAAAAACACTTAAGTGAAACCAGTGATGTGAGGTATGTGCCATGGAAATCAGACTGCTTACGAAAGAGTGGGAGAAGCTTGCGTTTGTGGAAGGCTGGGAACATGCATTTAACCGGCCCTTTGAAATGCGGGATTATGAATGGATCTTTGATTCCCGTAATCTTGTTTATGGAGCCTTTGAGCAGAAGGTTTTGTGTGCAGGATACTGCATCCTGCGAAGTCAGGCCGTCTTTCATGGTCAGTTGGTAAAAAGCGGGCTGTGCAACAATGTGTTTGTTACACCAGAATATCAGGGATGCCATTTGTTTACAAAGCTTGGGCGGTATGTGCTTTTAGAAGCCGGTGAGCAGGGAATAAAAATTTTAATTGGATTGCCAAATGAAAATTCCCTTCCGGGCCACCGGAGAGTAGGGTGGACCATATTTCCCAGGAATTATTATCTGGAAAAAAAGATGGAAAAAGAGGTTTTGGGTGAAACGGAGGATGAGAGCATCGTTCCCATCACCCCTCTTGATTTTCCGCTGTGGAAAGAGAGTTTTTCGGAATTCAGCTTAAAAATTTCTGCAGGAAGATCGTTTTCCATTCTAAAAGAGGCGGATTATTTTTCCTGGCGTTATCTGGAACGTCCCTCGGGAGATTACAGGATATTTATCTATCAGGAAGAGACAGGAGTGCGGGGATACGTGGTGTATAAATACTACCAGCCGTTTCAACGGATTCATATTCTTGATGTGGAAGCAGAAAATGAGACCATCTTTCTCAAATTATTAAAGGCAGCGGGGACTATAAAAAAACCGGTTTCCCTCATTAATGTGTTAAGCTCTACTATTTATGCGGATTATTTTAACCATGCCGGATTTAGTAAAAGTACAGAATACAGTAACCTTATAGCATACACTCCCCTTACAAAGTCCCCGGTCAGTCTTGGAGATACCTGTAATCTGGTCATTGGAGATAATGAAGTTTTTTAGTACAACAGATAAAGGAGATGAAGCAGTGGCATATGCAAATGCAAGCGTCGTGTTAGACGGAGAATTAGACCAAATCTTTGAATTTATATTAGATGGAAGGAACAATAAGAAATGGCGTCCTGGTGTAAAAAACGTAGAATATCCGTCAGAGGAGCCCATCGGCCCTGGTGCTGTCTTTTTACAGGAGATGAACGGCCCTCCCACAAGAACGATAAAGGCAGATTATAAAATCATAGAATGTGACCGTTATAAAAAAATATCCTTTTTTATTTTAAACGGTCCCTATACTCCGGTAGGCAGCTTTTCATTTGAAGTAACTGACAATCAGGTATCCGTGGAATTTTCAATGGAGGAAGCCGGTGTGGTCAGCCCTGAACGGGAAAAACATTTTCAAAAGGTTGTAAACGACATTCATAATCTCCAGGAACATTTCGAAAGGAAATGATATACGTATGAAAAATATACTCTTAGGAAATGAAGCAGTTGCAAGAGGTGCTTATGAATATGGAGTAACGGTTGCTTCAGCCTATCCGGGGACACCCAGCACGGAAATCACAGAGAATATAAATAAATATGAAACCATTAATACAGAATGGTCTCCCAATGAGAAAGTAGCCTTAGAGGTGGGAATCGGGGCTTCCATCGCAGGAGCGAGAACCATTGTTTCCATGAAACATGTAGGTTTGAATGTAGCGGCTGATGCGCTTATGTCGATATCCTATCCGGGAGTGAATGCGGGTCTGCTTCTTGCAGTAGCAGATGATCCCAGCCAGCACAGTTCTCAAAATGAGCAGGATACCAGATATTTTGGAATGGCGGCTAAGGTTCCTGTTCTGGAACCCTCGGACAGCCAGGAATGCAAGGATTTTGTGGGCTGGGGGCTGGAAATCAGTGAGACATTTGATACGCCGGTGATCCTTAGGCTGAATACGAGAATCTCCCATTCACAAAGCATGGTGGAGCTGTCAGAAAAAATGCCCTTTCAGTTAAAGGAGTATGATAAAAATCCCAATAAGTACATCGTGGCTCCGGCAGTGGCAAAAAAGAGAAGAGTCATAGCAGAGGCACGGTTAAGAAAGCTGGAAGAATTTGCAGATACCACGGAGCTTAACACGGTGGAATATAAGAGCAGGGACATTGGAATCATTACCAGCGGAATTGCGTATCAATATTCCAGAGAGGTGCTTCCGGAAGCTTCTTATTTAAAACTTGGCCTGTCTTATCCCCTTCCCAGGAAAAAGATTACGGAATTTATCAGGAAGTGTAAGACAGTCTATGTCATTGAGGAACTGGAACCTATTATAGAAGAGAAGATTAAGTCCTGGGGGCTTTCGGTTATTGGGAAAGAAGTGATTCCTGTTATAGGAGAGTTAAATCAGGAGATCATCCGGGCAGCAGTGCTTAAGGAGACCGCAGCCGGAGTGAAGGCAGAACTGTCAAAAAACATTCCCATAAGACCGCCGGTTCTTTGCCCGGGGTGCCATCACAGAGGGGTGTTCTTTGTTCTAAATAAACTGAAACTTCATGTCTCCGGGGATATCGGCTGTTATACCCTGGCGGCATTTGCTCCTTTAAGTGCCATGGATACGTCTATCTGTATGGGTGCCAGCATTGGAATGGCTTTTGGGTTTGAGAAGGCCAGAGGGAAAGAATTCTCAAAGAAAACCGTTGCAGTGATCGGGGATTCCACCTTTGTTCATTCCGGCATTACGGGTCTGATTGATGTGGTATATAACCAGGGAAATATTACGGTTATTATACTGGATAATTCAACCACAGCCATGACCGGACACCAGGACCACCCGGGGACTGGGTGTACCATTCGGGGTAAAAAAAGTCAGGCTGTTGATTTTGCTGCCCTGGCAAAAGCCATTGGTGTAAAAAGAATCCAAACCGTAGATGCCTATGATATCACGGAGCTGGAGCGGATCGTCACAGAAGAGACACAGGCCGAAGAACCTTCCGTGATCATTACCAAACGTCCCTGTATACTTCTTAAAAACACCTCTTTGATTCATGAACCTCTAAGCATCACTGATTGCAGAGGATGCAAAGCATGTTTGGAGATCGGATGTCCCGCCATATCCTTTTCCCGCGGCAGGGCAGAGATAAAAAAAGAACTTTGTGCAGGCTGCGGGCTTTGCGCCAGAATCTGCAAATTTGATGCTATTAAAAAAGAGGCGTAAGAGGGGGAAGTGAGATGAATATTCTTATAGCAGCAGTTGGGGGGCAGGGAGCGGTGCTCGCCAGCAGAATTCTTGGGAAGGTAGCCCAAAACAACGGGCTTGATGTGAAAGTTTCCGAAGTGCACGGCATGTCTCAAAGAGGCGGAAGTGTAGTAACCTATGTGAGGTTTGGAGAAAAAATTTATTCTCCCATCATAGAGAGAGGAACTGCAGACATAATTCTTGCCTTTGAGATGCTTGAAGGGGCCAGGTATGTGGAATGGCTAAAGCCGGGCGGAACCTTAATTACAAGCAGACAGCGGATTGATCCTATGCCGGTAATCACCGGCACAGCAGAGTATCCGGAGGATTTGGAGGAGCAGCTTCACGCTTTGCCAATCCATTATATGAGCATTGATGCTCTCACCTATTCCAAAGAAGCGGGAAATCAAAAGACCGTAAATGTGGTGCTGATCGGAGCATTGGCAGCCACCACGGACATAGAGGCAGAACTATGGCGTACAGCCATAAAAGAAGCAGTACAGGAAAAACTGGTGGGTATCAATTTAAAAGCGTTTGAACTTGGGTATGAAAACAGCAGATTTATGAAATCTAATGGGGAGAATGATGAGATATAGAAAGGGAATCGGTTTATTAACCATATTAATCGTTATACTGGCCGCAATTGCGGCTGCCTGCGGAATCTTTTTAACAGGAGGAAGCAGAGAGATCCCGTTGCGGTCCATCCACCACAATCTGGTGATGGCTTATGGACAGGGGCTTTATAAGAATGATTCCGTATCTATGGCATTACAGGCAAGAGCCCAGGACTGGGTAACTCTGGTTCTTGGCGTTCCAGCGCTTTTGTGGTCGTTCCTTCTTGCGGGGAAAGGTTCTTTAAAAGGCAGATTTCTACTGCTTGGACTTTTGGGCTATCTTCTTTATACCTATACTACCTATTCATTTGGAGCGATGTATAACGGATTATTTCTCATATATGTGGCATTGCTGTCGGCCTGTTTTTTCGCTTTTGTACTGACCTTTCTGTCTCTATGGGAAGTAGATATACAGTCCAGATTGGACGAGGGATTTCCAGAAAAGGTTATAGGGATCATCCTCATTGTAACGGCTGTATTGGCGGGCATGATGTGGTTAAAACGGATTTGTGTTCCACTGATCAAACAGGAAGTTCCCGGTGAACTGGAACATTACACCACACTGGTAATTCAGGCTCTCGATCTTGCCATTTTGCTTCCTGCAGGAATCCTGGCAGGCATCTTACTTATGAAAAAAAATAAGTTTGGCTATCTTTTGGCACCGGTTATGGTTATCAAGCAGATGGTACTTGTCATTGTTATCATTGCCATGTTTATCAATCAGTCAATCAATGGAGTTATCATAGATAGTTCAGAGCTTGTTATTTTTCTGTTGATTGCAGTTATCTTAAGCAGGTGCCTGTACTTATTTTTAAAAAATATCAAAGAATGATTGAAAAGAACGAAGGAGAAATCATATGAAACAATTAAATGAAGAGACAAAGAAAGAAATCAAAGAGATGGTGTACTCATTTTTAGCAGATGAGTGTGAGGTTTCCATAACAGAACTTAAGGAAGACTTATCTGTAATTGACGATTTAGATGGAGATTCTCTGATGTTTGTTGAATTGATTGAGCAGTTAAAGAAGAAATACAGTTTAAACATACAGATGCAGAACATCGGAAAATATCTGCTGAAGAATCCGGCTAACACGATTAAAGAAGTGGTGGAGACTGCCTATCTGGTCTATGAAAAGGAAAATGCCATCGTAGAGGCTTTATAATCATGAACAGAGAGTCTGCTCCCATGGTGGAATATGATACTGTGGGAGAGAACATCGGAGTATTAAGACTTCATAATGGAAGAGATAATGTGGTGGATCATGCCGTTTTTCTGGATCTTACAGAGTTTCAGCAGTGGCTGCATCATAATCCTTTTAAGGGACTGATTATCACAGGAAACGGAAGGAACTTCAGCAAAGGTGCCAATATAGAGCGGATCAGGACGTATAAAGATTGTCCGGAGATTCTTCAAAAAGAACTGAATGAGGGGAAGAAGATCTTATCCTACATAGAAGGCCTGCCTCTTATAACGGTTGCAGCTATTGAAGGAGCCTGTTTTGGAGCAGGGCTTGAAATTGCTCTCAGCTGCAATTACCGGCTGGCAGCTGAACAGGCTTTGTTTTCCTTCCCGGAGATTACACTGGGACTTTTGCCCGGATTTGGAGGAACGATAAGGCTTCCAAATCTAATCGGACAAAGAAATGCAAAAAAACTGATTTTATCAGGTGATATGATCACAGGTAAGGAGGCTCTGCGTCTGGGGCTGGTGGATGAGACGACTGGAAAAAGAGAAGCACTTCCAAAAGCGGTGGACTTGATTGAGGGACTGGCGTACCGTTACACTGCCAGACAAAAGGAATGCTTCGATCAGATCTGGGACCAGCCGGAGACCAATTGCTGGCCCATGTACGAGAAAGAAAGCAGATATTTTACGGAGCTCATAAAGACTATGGATATCTGACTGGACAGGAGATGATATTATTTTAACCAATCAGTGTTGGTTTGAAGTTCAGGGACATGAACTGGATTCTTTCAAACATGTAAATAATTCCGTTTATTTAAATTATTTAGAAACCGTGCGCTGGAATTTCTTTCGTGAATTTTCCATGATGGAGGATTTAGAGCGGGAGAAACTATATCCGGTTGTCATTGAGGTAAACGTCAGATATATGAAAGAACTGCGGCTGTTTGATCAGTTTGTTATAGACAGCCGCTACTGGATTGAAGACAACTATATCGTATCCGACCATAAAGCGGTGTGTAACGATCGAAAAGCCACCATGATGAAAGCAAAGGTAAAGATGCTTCTGGTGTCCGAGGACCGCATTGTGTACGATATTCCGCCTCATATCAGAGAGCTGTTTTCAGCCGGAGAACCAATCCTGGCCCACGGGGGGGAATAACTTGATGGAAAACCAGATGTTAATCTGCCAGATTATGTCCGAAAGGGATCTGGCACCATTTGTAAGGGGAGCCATTGAGACAGGAGAGAAGAACATCATAATCCTGCACCTGAAAAAGGACTGTTTAAGTGACCTGCCGGACAGAGATTTTCTGCAGATAAAAAAAGTTCTTCTTGATCCTTATATCATATCTGTTTTAGTCATTGACTGTGTGTTTTCTATGAGTCTATGCGAAAAGATATATATATTTGATATGTGCTTTCTATCCGATCAGGGAACTCTGCGGTATGATCCGGAGCATAGGACAGGCCGTTATTTTTTGCAGCTGTTATCTGCACCCAAATTTTCATTTGGAAAAGAAGCCCGTATCATGAATTGTGAAGAACTTATAAACCATGGATTTGCCAATGCCATTTTAAGGAACGAAAGCTTTATTGAAGACCTGGAAACACAAATGTCAGACCTTACGATGGAACGGACGAGAGAACAGCTTCATGGGATTAAAAGTTGTATGATTGCCTACAAAGATTGCTGCCTGTCAGGAGAAGCACTCACAGCTGATCCTGAGACCGGCTATTTTTGTAAACTGGCACTTATAAAAATTGAGGAAGATACGAAGTGATGAGACTTAAATTTGAGACAATTGTTTACGAAGAATTGGAAGGCATTGCATATATCTGCATTAATATGCCTCCAGCCAATAAAATGAAATCCCAGTTCCTTTTAGAGATTTCAAAGGTTATAAAAGAATATGCACTGTCCACAAGTGCTTCGGGAATCATTATATATGGAAGCGGAAGGCATTATAGTTCCGGAGCAGATGTTGGAGAACTGTTAGATTTTATCAGCTCCCATGCTGAAGTAGAAGACGGTGTGGTGACTCATTATCCGGAATGGTATTTGGATTGTAAAGAAAGCTTTAAGAAACTGTTTCATATGAAAATTCCAGTGGTAAGTGCCATTGGAGGCTTCTGTATCGGATCCGGATTTGAGCTGGCGTTATCTTCCCATGTAAGAATCTGTGAGTCAGGTGCCAGGCTTGGTTTGCCGGAATCCACCTTTGGACTTTTACCTGGGGTGAACGGAACTTTGAGACTTTCGGAAGAGGCAGGATTTTTTCATGCTTATGAAATGATTGTAAAGGGCAGCCTGATCGATTCCCAGGAAGCGGACAGGCTGGGAATCATTGATCTTCTGGTACCAAGAAAGAGCTCCTTGGATTATGCAAGAAAGCTCATTGTTTTTATTAACGAACATCGTTGCGATTATGATTTTGCCAACCGGTTTCATTTCATAGATGGGTTTAAAGAATATTATTTTACTTAAAGAGGGGAGTCTATCCGATGGCTATCAATGTAAAATTATCTGGCGCAGGTACATACCTTCCTGGAAATCCCATTGATTTTGACGATATCAATGATTATCTGGGAGAATTTAGTGAGGCGCCTAAAAAGATCAGAAACTGGGCAGGAAGAGTCCAGCCTATTATTAAAGAAATGCTTGGGATCAATCACTGCTACTATGCCTTTGACAACAAGACAAGGACATTTGTGGATGACAATTTAACAATGTCAGTCAAAGCGGCTGAAAAGGCCATGGAAGAAGCCGGTGTTTTGGCAAAGGATATTGATCTTTTAATATACGGCGGTGCTTATTCCCATCAGATTCCACCCCTTACTACCAGAATACAGGAAGAACTGGGGATCGATATGTGCGGAGAAATCCACATTCATTCCAACTGCACTTCTATCTACAAAGCAATTAAGCTGGCCCATGTCATGCTTGCCTCAGGGGAATATAAGAATGCGCTTGTGATCTCTTCCAGTGTGGCAAGTTCCTGTTTTATCCCCGAATTTTATAATCAGACCCTTATTACCAAAGAAGACATTTTCCTGCGCTGGTATCTCTGTGACGGGGCAGGTGCTATGGTATTTTCTGCGGTGAAAAATGAAAAGGAAGGGCTTTATCTGGAAGATACCTACTTTGAATCAGCTGGAAGCAGAAAAAAGTCAGCTATGGGAAACAGCTATCCCTTCCACTGGACCAATCCCAAAGAGGATTATCAGAACGGCTGCCATCATATCCGCCAGATTTACTTAAATGAAATGCGGGATTATGCGATGGAAGAAAATGGAAAAACCATCTTTTATAATGCCCTGGTTCGCATGTTAAATGAAAAAAATATTGATTTAAAAGACTTAAAGCATTTTGTAGTAAATATGCCTTCAAAATTTGTGAGAGAGCTGATTATTGAAGAATGTCTTGGCCTTGGTATCCGCAAAGACCAGTTTTACAGTGCAATCGAAGATGTGGGATATGCGGGTCCTCCTGCCGCTCTTATTTCCATTGACAATCTGTTAAAGGAACACACTTACCAGAGCGGGGATCTGATTTTCAGCTTTGTCATGGAGGTTAGCAAATTCATGCAGGCAGGTTTTACATTAAGAAAAATATAAAGTGAGGAGCAGGAAATGAAAATACTATTGGTAAATCCGCCCATTCCCAGAGTCTTCCGTATGTTTGATTTTGCTGACGAGGCCGTAAGAAAATCGTTTGGAAGAAGAGTCATGGTGGGTCCGCCTCTTGCTTTAAATGAGCTGGCAAGCATGGTACCTGACGATGAAGTGGTGATTCTGGATCAAAAAACAGAAGAAGATAATATACCGGGATATGATTTTGCCCAGGCGTATGTGGAAGAGTTAAAACGGTTTTCACCTGATTTTGTGGGAGTTACCTGCATTACCGCTCAGTACAATTCAGTACTGAAAATCTTAAATATCACAAAAGAATATGATAAAAACATTTTAACTATGGTAGGCGGCATACATCCCACCCTCTGCCCCGATTCTTTTTCAGGCTCCAAGGCCGATCTTGTTACAGTTGGTATTGGAAAATACAGCTTTAAAAAGATGATAGAGATATTTAAGGCAGATGGCTGGCTGGCAGATTTCAGCAAGATTCCAGGACTTGGGCTCAATAGAGGAACCAGCATTTTTTATACCCAGTCCATCTGCAGTCTCAGCACAGAGGAGATTAAGGAGCAGCACATCCTGGATACTGTTATGCCAAACCGGAAGCTGACGGATAAATATAATTATACCATTCGGCAGATGGGAAAAAAGATACACTATATCAGTACCTCCCAGGGGTGCACCCACAAATGTAACTTTTGCAGCATCTGGCAGACCACGGGCGGACGGTATTTTCATAAAGATGTGGAATGCATAATCCGGGAATTAAAGACAATGGCTGAATATCCCATTATCCGTTTCTGCGATGCCAATACCTTTGGTGATATAAAAAAAGCCAGACTTTTATTTACCAGAATTATTGAAGAAGGTTTAAATAACCATTATTATCTGGCAGATGTGCGAACGGATACGGTGATCCGGCATCCGGATATTATTGAGCTTGCTGTAAAAGCAGGGCTTCGGATCACAATCTGCGGATTGGAAGCTACCAGCAATGAAGAGCTGGAAGCTTATAATAAGCAAAACACCATCGAGAATATTTCCGGTGCCTTAAAGTTTTTAAACAGCCTTGGGATCTTAGTCAACGGCAACTACATTGTAAGACCGGAATATGTGGAATCAGATTTTGACCGGGTGGCACAGTTTGTAAGCGATAATCCCATTTATCATGCCGGCTTTACGGTACTGACTCCATTTCCGGGAACAGAGCTTTATGAGACTATGAAAAAAGACATCATCAACCATAATCTGGATTACTACAATTTAACCAATGCTGTAGTGGAGACCGTGTTACCGGAACCGAAATTTTATGAACAGGTTGGAAAACTGTATAAGACCAGCAAAATTGCAGGAGATGAATATCGCCTTAAATTTGGAAGTGACCTGCTGGTAGAATAGGAAAAAAATGACAATAGGAATCGTTGGATCAGGAAGAATGGGACAGGATCTTTTCTATTCGCTGATGGAATATGACTGCCAGGTCATACTGGTCTCCAGAAACCAGGAGCAGATTGATAAGATCACAAAGAGAATACAGAAAAAACGAAGAAGAGACCCGCAGCTCATGGGGGGAAAAACTTCCATAATCACAGATAAGCTGACTGACTTAGCTGACTGTGATATAATTATAGAGACTGTAATAGAAGATTTAAACGTCAAGCAGGAAATCTTTCAAAGATTGGAAGGGATTGCAAAACACACCTGTATCTTCGCAACCAATACCTCTTCTCTAGACGTAACAGATGTGTTTTTTTATGGAAAGGCGAAAGAGCGATGTCTGGGACTTCACTATTTCTATCCATTAAAAGTGATTTCTGCAGCAGAAGTAAATGCAGGTCCGGATACAAGTGAGGAGACGGTGAAAGAAATGGTTAAGTTCCTTTCTATGACCGGCAGAAAACCTTTGGTATTAAGGGGGGAAAACCGCCTGGTGTTATCAAAGCTTTTGATCTCATTGGCCGCATATGCCTATAAGCTGTCATTAGAAGGGGAACTTACTTTAAAAGAGCTTGACCAGATCACAAAGCAGGTGCTTCTCTTTGGAATCTTTGAAATGGTGGATTCGACTGGTTTTCAAATCATCTCTCAGTGCCTGATTAATCTGCCGGATCACCTTCATTCTAACCTTTTTAAGCCTCTTCTTTTACAAGTCTCTGATTTCATGAAGCAGGAGAAAGACGGAAGAAGGGGAGAGGGACTTCTATCCTTAGAAGATTCCGGTAAGAGAGATGCCGCTTATATTGTAAACCGGGAAGAGTGTTACGAGGCATATGGGATAAGATTTCTTTCTTTTCTGCTTAATGAAATTGCGCGGTACATGGAAGATCCGATCTTAGACAATAAGCAGTTTCAGGAAAGTATAGAGGAAGTCTTAGGCGTATCTGCTTCGCTAAAATCTCTTTATACGGAGCTGAAAGAGGAGACGCTTTTAGAAACCTTAATGACTGAATATAAAAAGACTCTGGATCCGTTATTTCTTCCAGCGGATTTTAAGGTATATCGTAAACTTTAGGGGGTATCCATGAAAGATAACAAGACCGTAATTACAGGTATGGGAATGATAAATGCTTTAGGAAACACCATGGAAGAAAGCTTTTGTAAAATGATCAGAGGAGTTTCTGGAGTAAGACCGATTACGCTGTTTGATCCGTCCGGATTAGAGACAAAGATTGCTGCTCAGGTGGATAACAGCTTTTTAGAAAAGGCAAAAGAGCTGATAAAGAAGAGAGAGCGAGGCAAGATGACCCGCTTAACCCAGATGGCGTTAGTGGCTGCGGATGAAGCCGTGAGAGACAGCGGAATCGATTTCGATTCCTGTGACAGAAGCCGGGTGGCTGTGATTTTGGGAATCGTAACGTCTGCTTACAGTGATGTGGAAAAAGAACAATCAGAAAGTAACAGTATTGTTAAATCAATGCCCAATGCTCCCAGTGCATGGATCTCTATCCGCTACGGACTCAAAGGTCCGAACTTTAATGTATCCACAGCCTGTGCCTCATCTGCTTATGCCATTGCATTGGGGCAGCAGCTGATTCAATCCGGCTTTACAGATGTGGTCATTGCCGGGGGTGCAGACTCACACATTCAAAAAGACTATATCAAAGGCTTTAATCAGATTATGACACTTTCCGTAAAGAACGAAACGCCGGAATCTGCCTGCTGTCCTTTCTCCAGGAACCGGGACGGTTTTGTTATGGGAGAAGGGGCCGGCATTATGATCCTGGAATCAGAAGCACATGCAAAGAAACGGGGAGCCAGAATCTATGCAGAGGTAGGAGGCTGTGCCATAACAAGCGATGCAGGAGACATCACGGCACCGCAGGCAGACGGTGTTATGATGGCAAAGACCATGAAGCTTGCCATGGACCAGGCGGGAGTGAACCCGGCAGATATTGATTATATCAATGCACACGGAACCTCCACCTATTTAAATGACAAATACGAGACGATGGCAATCAAATCCTGCTTTGGCTCCCATGCAGATGACCTTTATGTATCTTCCACCAAATCCATGATCGGCCATACGGTGGGGGCATCCGGAGTGATTGAGGGGATTGTTACAGTTTTAACTATGGGTCAGAGTATCATTACCCCAACCATCAATTATAAGGAGCCAGACCCGGAACTGGATTTAAATTATGTACCCAATGTCCCGATCCAAAAACAGGTGAACATGGCAATCTCTAATTCCTTTGGTTTTGGAGGGCATAATGCCAGTATATTATATAGAAAATACGAAGGAGAATGAAAATGAAAAAATATTTAGTTACTGGCGGTGCCGGATTTATTGGTTCAAACTTCGTGAAATATTTATATGAGAAGGAGACCGATATCCATGTGACTGTGCTGGATAAGCTTACATATTCCGGTAATATGGATAATCTGGCAGATGTTACAGACCGGGAAGATTTTACGTTTGTAAAAGGAGACATCTGCGATTCTGATCTGGTAGAAACGCTGATGGAGGGTATTAATGTTGTAGTCAATTTTGCAGCAGAGGTTGCAGTGGATCGTTCCATCGGAAACACGCAGGACTTTTTAATGACCGATGTGATTGGTGTATATGTTCTTTTGGAGCATGCATTAAAAAACCGGGATACTCTGGAAAAATTCATTCAGATTTCCACAGATGAGGTGTATGGCCAGATTCAGGAGGGGAGTTTTTATGAAACTTCAGAATTAAAACCCAGGAACCCCTATTCTGCCTCAAAGACAGGAGGAGATCGTCTGGCTTACAGCTATTTTGCTACCTACGGTCTTCCTGTCTGTATCACAAGAGCTTCCAATACCTACGGACCGTATGCATATCCGGAAAAGGTAATTCCCTTATTTATCACCAATCTTTATGAAGGAATTCCGGTTCCCGTGTTTGGTGACGGCAGCCAGATCAGAGACTGGCTGTATGTAAAAGATCATTGCAGCGGGATTTATCACGTAATCAAAGATGGAAAAAACGGAGAAGTTTATAACGTGGGCGGTGCTCAGGAAGTCACAAATTTAACTCTGACGAAGCAAATTTTATCTCTTATGAGAAAAGACGAATCCCTTATCCGTTATGTGAATGACAGACCGGGTCATGATCTTCGTTACAGTTTAAATACTGACAAACTCCGGGCGCTTGGCTGGCAGCCAGAATATGATATCTCTTCCGGGCTTTCCCAAACGGTGGATTGGTATGTCAATCACACGGAGTACTGGAAAAAATTAAGAGATGGAATGGATCAGCGTTATTTCAAAGGGTTTTGGAACTGAGAGCGCTGTGTACGGTCTTTTAACACTTATAAAACTTGGGGCAGTCATTCTCTTAAAAGAAGACGTGTATCTGGCTGACTTAGACCAATGCAGAGCAGTAAGTGAGATCCCTTATGAAAATTATTTATCAGAAGATGAGAAAGAGCGGTTAAACCTTATCACGATTCCCCAGTCAAGAAACACAATGATGCTCCGGCGTTCCCTGACCAGAATGATAATAAGCAGTTATCTGAATTGTTATCCGGAAAAGATACGATTTAACAGGAATTCCTACGGAAAACCTTCAGTCTTAGAACCAGTCACAGATTTGAAATTCAATCTCTCTCACAGCGGAAAATATCTGATTCTGATTACAGACAGAAATCGGGAGGCAGGTATTGATATAGAAACAGCACATTCCTTAAAAAAAAGAAAGTATGAGGTCATGGAATCCCTCTATTCCCCGGAAGAATCCGCCTGCTATCAGAGCCTTTCTAAAACGGAGCAGTACCAGATGTTTTGCAGAACCTGGGTCATGAAGGAAGCAGTCTTAAAAGCACTTTCATTGGGTCTTACTGCTGATTTGGGAAAGATCTCTCTTCCGGTTGCTGCGGATCGTTCCGGTTCCATACTGACTTTGGATTTTTATAATGCAGTGCTTAAAATACAGTGGATCATAAGAGAAGACAGTCACATTGCAATTGCATATCGGGAGGAAGAAATATGAATGTGCTGATCACAGGCATCAATGGTTTTGTAGGAGGGTATCTTTTTTCCAGACTCAAGTCTGATGGACATAAGATCTATGGGCTGGGAAGGGAGCTGCCTTCCCGTTATGACCTGGACGGATATTATCCGGTGGATATTACAAAAAAATTTCAGCTGGATCGGGAATTTGATTTTGTGATACATCTGGCTGCTTTAAACCGTACTAATATTGGAGCAGGCATCGACAGCCGGATTTTTTGGCAGGTAAATGTGGAAGGAACAAAAAATCTCATTGAATCCTGCGGATATTCTAAATTTATTTATATTTCCACTGCTGCAGTTTACGCGAGAGAAGGTAAGATCATCACAGAGGAATCTCCTGTCGTTCCAGAGGGAAATTACGCTAAGACAAAATATGAAGCGGAGCTCCTCTGCCAGAGCGTGATTCCCTGTAAGAAGCTGATGATTCTCCGCCCTGTTAACATCTCCGGGGCCGGGCAAAAGAAAATTGCAGCGGTTCCCCTGTTCTTTGACCGGGCAGAAAACCATGAAGCATTGGAGCTTTTTGTATCTCCTTCTAAGATCATTCAGTTACTTGATGTAACTGATTTTACCCAGGCCATCAGTCAGTGCCTTGATTATTATTGCAGCGGCATCTTTAACTTAGCCCCGGACGATTCTATGACTATGCTTCAATTGATAAATAAGATACGTAAGTTATGCAATTCTAAGTCTTCACTGGTTATAAAGGAAGTAAAAGAGGAGGCTCCTTCCCTTATTTGTGCTGAAAAAGCCCGGCAGAAGTTGTCTTTTCAGGCATCAAAGTCCATGAATCATATACTGGAGGATTACTATGAGTCACGAAAGGGAGGAACGAAATAATGAAAGTACTGGTAATAGCATCCCATATTGATGATGAGGTGTTAGGGTGCGGAGGAACCATAAAAAGACATACAAAAGCAGGAGATCAGGTTTATGTGGTGTTTATCAGTTCAAAGTATTCCAGGCGCTTTGATGAAACGCTTATGAATACAAGAAAATCACATGCAAAGAAAGCTGCAGAAGTGTTGGGAATTCAGGAGATATTCTTTGCAGACCATCCCCTCATCATGTTAGATACCATTCCCCAGCTGGATATAGTAACGTCTCTGGAGCAAATTATCTTTGAGATAAAGCCAGAAGTTTTATACTGCCATTATGATGCGGATATGAATTCGGATCATCGGATCGTTTCTCAGGCAGCCATGGTCTGGTGCCGGCCTTCAAAAACTCCTTTTCTAAAAAAAGTATTATTTTATGAAATATTTGCTTCCACACAAAAGTTTAATCCCAATTACTATGTGGATATCAGCGATGAGATCGAGGATAAGCTGGCGGCTCTTTCTGTATATTCTACAGAAAACAATGCCCAGACCAGAACCTTGGACACCAGCAGATTGGTGGCAGGATATCGGGGAGCGGAAATCAATACGGCTTATGCGGAAGCATTTTATTTATACCGGGAAATTGTATAAATAAAATCTATTTCAAAAACAGTCGGAATCATAAAGGTATAGGAGACAACTATGGAACATAACCTTGAAAAGAAAAACAGTATGGCAATGATGTTTGCCGGAATCGGTACGGATTACCGGAAGATAATCCATAAAATTCCAGAGAAGGTAAGAAAAAGAATCCGTCAGCTGTCAGCCTTATTAAAAGACAGATATGAACTGGATATCGATGCCTATCTTAATGGTGATCCTCTGGATGCGGAAAACAATTTCTATAACTGGCTGACGATCTATACCTGTGATTATACCATATACGAGTGGTATGTCTCCCACGGTGTGGTTGCGGACTATCTGATTGGGTATAGCATGGGGCTCATAACGGCACTGGCCTGCAGCCATGCCATTACGTTTGAGGAAGGGGCCTTTTTGCTTTATGAAATCAACCGGAAAGAAAGCAAAAAAGAGGGCATGGCAACCATCATCGGGTTTGAGAAAGAGGCGCTTGTCCAGATCATAAAGGATAGCCAGTGTGAGGACAAGGTGTTTATCGCCTGCGAAAATAATCCCTATTGTTTTGGAATTTCAGGATATGAAAATTTCATTCAGTCGGTATGCAATCTGGCAGCAGAGAGGGGGGCGCTCAATATTTATACCATTGATTCCAAATTTGCATTTCACACCCCCCTGTATCATATACCGGAGAGGGATTTGTCGGTCAGCGTAGCTAAGATCAAAGTGGTTGATTCCGCCATTCCTGTGGTGTCAGCCATCGATCAGAGCATTTTGTGGAAAGCTCAGGATCTTTCGGATGAATTGATAAGGAACATGTACTGCACCGTGAAGTGGGGGAGTTTAATTACCTCACTCTCACAGTCAGGAACCAGACATTTTATTGAGGCAGGGCTTGGGAAGGGACTGACTAAAATCTCAAGATCCATGGAAGATACCTGCAGGTTTGATACCTTTGACACTATAAGCAGAGACATAGCAGAGTAAACTGCTCGCTTTTAATGATGATGACTGCACTATTTGACGATAATAAGAATATGTGGATAAAGAATTCTGCTCATATCCATTATTCTTTTAAAATCGCTCCAATAGTGCAGTTTTTTGTGATTACAAATAGATAAGCAAAGAAATGCAACATTTTGTTGCTTAGTACCATATATTGCCTAATAAAATGGGCAATAATACAATATGCTATAACATTTGCAGAATAGTTCCCAAAATTCAAACATTACCATGCGTGCCAGCTTCTGACACGGAAAAAATTTTACAAGAATTTTACCTATAATTAACATAGATAATGCTTTAACTTTTTTTAATTCCTGTATAATTAATAATTGGTGTAAAGAGGATGTAAAATTAAAGTATAGAAAAGGATAAGAGTTTCTTATTAGATTATAATAAGGAGCCGTTAAGTGAGGGTGACGAATGGATGATCTTATGTTAAAGTCTGGGCGAAGAGCTAAGATAAAGACAGAAGCGGTGAACCTTTTTTATGGCAGCTTCCAGGCCCTGAGAAATGTTACAATGGATATTGAAGAATGTGCTATTACAGCTATAATTGGACCGTCAGGATGCGGGAAATCTTCACTTCTGCGTCTGTTTAACCGTATGAATGACCCGATACCGGGAGTCAGGGTAGAAGGTAAAATTCTGCTTGATGGTACTTCAATCTATGATAAAAGTATGGATGTCGTTGCACTGAAAAAAAGAGTGGGCATGGTTTTTCAGAAACCGAATCCATTTCCCATGTCTGTATATGATAATATGGCTTTTGGTCCAAGGCATCACGGAGTAAAACAAAGGGCACGTCTTGATGAGATTGTGGAACGAAACTTGAACCAGGTGGCTTTATGGGATGAAGTTAAGGACAAATTGAAAGAGTCTGCGTTTGTTCTTTCTCCAGGTCAGCAGCAGCGTCTGTGTATTGCCCGTGCACTGGCTGTGGAACCTGAGGTTTTATTAATGGATGAGTCGTGCAGCGCGCTTGATCCGGAATCTACCATGCAGGTAGAGGGATTAATGGAAGAACTTGCTCAGAAATATACCATTATCATTGTAACTCATAGTATGGAACAGGCGGCGAGAGTGTCTCATATGACTGCATTTATGATGATGGAGGATGACAGAGCCGGAACATTGGTGGAATACGCCCCAACAGAACAGATTTTTGCCAATCCCAAAGATAAACGTACCGAGGACTATATTACAGGCCGGTTCGGATGACAAGTATACCAGAGAACATGTAGCTCTTTCTATATTCTGAGAAATGGAGGAAATCAGGCATTCGAGTTTGATGTTTGATTTTTGTGAAGATATGAAAAAAAGGAATGTAACATGCAAATTATTAAAAGAAATAAAAGTATCTGCCTGTGCAGTGATACTGACCGTTTCTATGGGGTTGCTCTCTGGCTGTAACCAGGCACCTGAATCAGCGACAATCGTTGCCGGATCAACTTCGGTGCAGCCATATGCTGAGATTCTGGCCGAAGAGTTTATGGCTCAGGACCCTGAGGCCGTGATTGATATCCAGGGGGGAGGATCCTCCGCTGGTATTACAGCAACCCAGACACACAGTGCTGATATAGGTATGTCCTCCCGTTCATTGGAAGATGGGGAAAAAAACCTGTGGAGTGTGGAAATTGCCAGGGACGGTCTGGCAATTATTGTGAACCCCGAAAATCCAATAAAAAACCTTACCGCAGATCAGATTCGTGATATTTATGCGGCTGAAATTACCGACTGGAGTCAGGTGGGAGGCACAAAATCCAAGATCAATATTATTGCGCGGGAAGAAGGGTCCGGCACAAGAAGTGCTTTTACGGAACTGCTTATGGGCAAGAAAGAGATAACTCCCAAAGCCATCGTTCAGGACTCCAATGGAGCGGTACGCCTATTGGTTGCAGATGACCCCAATGCCATAGGATTTATTTCTTTAGGTCTGGTTTCGGATGATGTGAAAGCGCTTAACTTAGACGGTGTTGAAGCGACACGGGAAAATATCATGAATAACAGTTATAAACTGTCCAGACAGTTTTTGTTTGTCACCAACGGTGAGCCAACAGGAATACAAAAGAGTTTTATTGATTTTACCCTTTCTTTAGAAGGGCAGAAATTACTGAGCAAAGAGGGACTTATCCCGTCAGCAGAGGGGGCAGCAAAATGAAAAGTTTTAAGGAAAAATTAACGGAGCGTGTGTTTCTCTTAATCGCTCTTTCGACTTTATCGGTATTGGCGCTCATCACTGTATTTATATTTATAAAAGGTGTACCGATTATTGCCAAGGTAGGTATTATCAACTTTGTTTTTGGAATGAAATGGGCTCCCAGCCAGGGTTACTACGGTATTTTCCCGATGATCGTCGGATCGGTATCGGTTACTATAGGGGCAGCTATCATAGGAGTACCCATCGCCATTTGCTGCAGCATATTTTTGGCTGAGTTTGCTCCTGTAAAACTTAGAAATATATTCAGGCCCGCCATTCAGTTACTGGCTGCTATTCCTTCCGTTGTATACGGGTTCTGGGGAGTTTTATTCGTTGTGCCTGCGATCCGTAAATACCTGGGAGGGCCTGGTTTAAGCATACTGGCAGGTTCCATAATTCTGGGTATTATGATTTTGCCAACCATAATAAGTATCACCGAAGTATCCCTTCTTGCACTGCCCCGCCATTACAAAGACGGTGCACTTGCGCTGGGGCTGACACAGTGGCAGACAATCCGTTCCCTGCTGCTGCCCGCTGCAAAATCAGGTATTGTTGCTGCTATTATTTTAGGTTTAGGAAGAGCAATTGGTGAAACAATGGCGGTAATTATGGTTCTGGGCAATGCGGTTGCACTTCCTCAGTCCGTTCTTGACCCTGTCAGAACGCTGACCACAAATATCGGCATTGAAATGGGATATGCATCCGGTGAACACCAGCAGGCGCTTTTTGCTACGGGTATTGTATTATTTGTTATTATCATGATTTTAAATGCGACTGCCCAGTACATTACACGAAAGAGGTGATTTCACTATGAGAATGAATGCAAACACTTCACAAAAGATAGCAAAATTTACGATTTGGGCGGCTGCTCTTTTTGTAATTGCAATTCTTTTTTCCATCATTGCATATATATTAATAAAGGGTATCCCTATGCTCAGCTGGAGGTTTTTAACGGATATTCCCAGGGACATGGGCCGTTCCGGCGGTATTGCCTCCTCCATTGTCGGGACTCTGGTTGTAACTGCAGTGGCCGTTATTGTGGCAACACCATTTGGCATTGGAACAGCAATCTATCTTACTGAGTACACAAGAGAGGGAAGAATCACCCGTATTATCCGTTTCAGTGCCGAATCTCTGGCTGGTATCCCTTCAATTGTATATGGACTTTTCGGTTTTATCTTTTTTGTGATATACTTAAAAATGGGCTGGTCAATTTTGTCCGGTGGATTAACCATGGCGATTATGATTCTGCCTACGATCATACGTACATCGGAAGAGGCGATCCGTACTGTTCCACAGCTATACAGGGAGGTTGGATTCTCTCTGGGATTGACGAAATTACAGACGATAACCAGGACGGTACTCCCATCAGCGCTTCCTGGTATCGTAAATGGAGTGATATTAAGTATCGGCAGATGTGTAGCTGAAACAGCTGCGGTTATTTTAACGGCCGGTTCAGCACTTCGTATGCCTGAATCACTGTTTTCCCCGACCCGGACGATGGCAGTACATTTTTATATACTGGCGAGGGAGGGAATATCCATGGATAACGCTTACGGAACAGCAGCGCTACTCATTATTCTGATTCTTCTGCTTAATGTAGGTTTCAATATGCTGGTCAATCGATTTATAGCGAAGGGCCGTTAAGAGGTGAAAAATGACGCAGAAAGCAAAAATAGATATAAAGGGATTAAATTTCTTTTACGAACAAAAACAGGTTATTAAAGAACTGAACCTGGAAATACCCGAAAATCGGATTCTGGGTATTTTTGGTCCGGCAAACAGTGGTATCACAACACTGCTTCGCACATTGAACCGGCTGAGTGACCTAACGGCAGGAGCCCGTCAGGAGGGTGAGATACTGTTAGACGGGAAAAACATCTTTGCCCCGGACGTTAATGTGACAGAACTGCGCCGCAGGGTAGGGATGGTTTTTGATGTACCGACGCCTCTGCCTATGTCCATTTTTGACAATGTGGCGTTGGGACCCCGTATGGGAGGAATGAAATCTAAGACAGATCTGGAAGAAAAAGTAGAAACGTCTCTGCGGATGTCAGCTCTCTGGGATGATGTCAAAGATAGACTGGATACTCCCGCAGCCAGATTATCAGGCGGCCAGCAGCAGCGTCTGTGCATTGCCAGGGTTCTGGCTCTTGAGCCGGAGGTTATTCTGCTCGACAGACCATGTTCGGCACTTGACCCCATATCAACAGCGAAGATTGAGGAATCTTTAGTTCAGCTGAAAGAGCAGTACACCATTGTCATTGCTCCCCACACGGTTCAGCAGGCCGGACGTATTGCGGACCGGGTAGCATTCATGCTGATGGGAGATTTAATAGAACAAGGCTATACCCAGGAAGTTTTTTCATTCCCCAGGGATAAGCGGACTAATGACTACCTCACCGGTAGATTCGGCTAAAAAAGGAGATGAAAATTTTGGTTAGAGAACATTTTACACAGAAGATGACTGAAGTAAAGCAGAAGGTAGTAGAAATGGGAGCCCTGGTCGATCATATTATTGAAATCGCAGTCACTTCTTCACAGACACAGGATCTTGATCTTGCTAAAAGCGTAAGTGATAAAGATGACGAAATAGATGAGTTAGAGCTTGAAATTGAAAAGGAGTGTATCATGCTTCTTGCTCTTCAGCAGCCTCTCGCCAAGGACTTAAGGACAATTACATCAGTTCTGAAAATTATAACAGATCTGGAAAGAATGGGAGACAATGCGGTAAATATTGCAAATATTACACTTGAGATAGGAAAAGAACCAATCATTAATTCCATCACCAATATTCCAAAGATGGCAGAAATTGGCCGGGAAATGTTAAAAATGAGCATTGACGCCTTTGTAAATCAGGATATTGCTCTGGCAGAAAAAGCTGCTGAGAGGGATGAGGAGGTTGACAGCCTCTATGAAACCGTTATTAATGATATCCTTAATATTATTACAGAAAAAAGAGAACTTACAAAACAGGGGACGAAACTTATGTTCTTAGGACGGTACCTTGAAAGAATTGCTGACCATTCCACAAATATATGTGAAAGAACCATATATATGATTTCAGGTGAGTTAAAGGAAATAAATTAGAGGCGTATAAGATAATCATTAGTTTCCATGGGGAAAGATCATTTTTTAAATCTTTCCCCTTTGCCTTTATCATTTATCAATCATTCAATGGTGATAGCTTGTGAAGCCATAATAAAAGGGTTACAATATCCTTGTTACAATGCACATAGCCGGTTTTTCCCATTGGAGGAAGGAGATTAAATGAAATTAATTGAACTATGCAGCATGCTGGAGATACAAAATGAGGTACAGGAGAAATTAATTGAGTTTGAGAAAGAGATCAATTTTAATGCTTTAAAACAGGTAACAGAGCAGATGAAGCACAAGGAATCCTGGGAAAGAGGGCTTGAGGATTTAAAAAACATGCTGTCTCCTGATGTGGATGGATTGAAAATTTTAACCTGCCAGCTGCATTGTGTGTGTGATGTTTATGATGAATACTTAAAGCTTGGAATATCAAAAAAAATCTTTATTGATACTATGAAATTTTTCCCCAGATTTTTGCAGGATTATAAAGATAGAAATGGAAGCTATCGTTACATTTGGTCATGGTGGGCAGTACGTCAGATTTCAATGGTGGAATATCGGATTGGCGTGCTTGAATATGAGATGAGAGTGGAAAATGATAAACATTTGATTGATATACATATTCCGGCAGATGCCGATATGGAAATAAGCAATCTAAGGAAATCTTATCTGGAAGCTTTGGAATTTTTTATAAAATATTATCCGGATTTTACCGGAGCTGATATGGTCTGCAGTTCCTGGCTGCTTGCACCATCATTAAAAAACGTTTTGCCTGAAAAATCCAGAATATTGGAATTTCAGAAATCGTTTGATATTCAGGCTATGGATGAGGATAGTCTGGGATTTATGGATTGGGTATATGGAAGCAGAGATATTCCCTTAGAGGAATTGCCGGAAAATACTTCCTTACAGCGAAGGCTTAAGCCCTACTTACGAAATAATGGCAAGATTGAATGGACTACCGGAAGACTGGTTTCTGATCCGTTCTGTGAGATTTAAAAGAATGAGCAGGTTGAACTTTATTCATGTAATAAGGTTTTACCTGCTCATTCTTTTACGTGCTTACTGTTTATTATATTCTCCACATTCACATAATTTTCAGGATAAAAACCATAAAAAATGTAACAATATAATATTGTGCTGTTTTTTATAAAAATAGGCAGACTGACTAAAAAAGATGACATCATATTTGAAGGATTTCTTAAATAAGGAGGAGCTTCTATTGCAGATCTTGCTGGATAAAATTAATTTTAACATAAATTCACCGTTTCTGCCGGTCATTTTATTATTACTGAGTTTCATAATCTGCATGATTCTTTTTATGCTATATTATGGGTTTTACCATTTTGATAAGAACGTGCGTTTTCCATCCTGCTTTCAGGAAGCAGGAAATAAGCCGGGACCGGGTGAATGGGAGAAGCAGATGCTTGAGCTGGCAGAAGGTCACAGTCAGGTCAGGCTGACCGGGAACAGCTTTGTTCTTAATGATTATAATCAGGCTGCTTATAAAAAACTGAATAAGATCAGGGACACGATCTCTGCTCTGTCTCCAGGAATCATTTCCCTGATTCCGGCTGCACGCTGGCTCTATGATAATTTCCAGATGATGTACAGGGAAATGAAAAAAGTACGGACTTCCGGGACGAGCTATGCTGTATTGCCAATTCTGAAGGTGAAAGAATACCATAACTTTCCTCGGATCTATGTAGTAGCGAAGAAGATGGTGGCTCTTACCGGCGGACATCTGAGCGAAGAAAACATCTCAGTGATGCTGACTGCCTATCAGCAAAAGATAGCACTTACAGACAAGGAGATCTGGGTTTTGCCGGAAATGCTGGGCTTTTGCATTCTGGAAGAAATTATTGCAGTTGCAGATGAAATTCTTCATATGATCGAAGTGAAGTCCAGGGCGGAGAAGTTTTTAAGGGAAAAGCTGGAGCGCAGAGAGGGGCCGGCCGATTTATCAGCGCTTCTTTGCAAAACAGAGGACAGCCTTAAGTTTAACTACTCATTTCACGCTCATGTCATCTATCTGATGAAAAATATGTCCTTTGATGAGGCATCCATTCAAAGATACCTGGAATATCATTTTGCCTCAAAGGACAGACATGTGAGAAATTCTTCTGTATTCCAGGAAGAAGGAAAAATCCAGTCATTTCTCGAGACAAATATCAGGACGTTAATTGTCAGCTTAAGAGACATCAATGAAGTCGATGAGGAAAAGTTTTTTGAAAAATACTCCTGTCTGGAGCAGATTTTGTCCCAGGATCCGGCAGGTGTCTATTCAGATATGGATCTGGAATCCAGAGGAATGTACCGCGGGATAATCGTGAAACTATCTCTCCGTTACCGGCTGATGGAAGAAAAGATAGCAAAAGACTGCCTGGAACTGGCAATTCAGGGACGGGATGGTCTGCATTGTTCCCATCATGTTGGGGCCTATCTGTTAGGAAAGGGATATCCGATTTTAAAAGCAAAGGCATTGGGAAAGCCGATTCCCCGGAGGATTAAGAACAAATGGAATGCAAAAGGTTTTCTTTATTTCTTATCCCTGTTTCTTATGCTTCTGGGACTGGGGGCCTGCCTGCTGTATGCGTTTCGGACGCTTGGACAAATGCAGGCTGTAAGCCGGTCTGTGATTACCCTGCTGGCGGTCATGCCGTTGTTGACCGGCATTTCCATGGAAATTATTAATTTCATTTTCACCAGAAGAATAACCGTCAGAAAAATTCCGGCCCTTGATTATCTTAAGGAAATCCCGGAAGATGCAAGAACCTTTGTAGTCATGCCGGTTATCGTTTCCTCAAAGGAACAAGGTCTGGAATACATGGAGCGTCTGCAAAAGCATTATCTTGCAAACCGGCAGCCGAACCTTTTCTTTGCATTGCTGCTTGATTTTGAAGATTCAAAGGACCAGTTCATGCCAAAGGATGATGTAATCCGCAATGCCCTTGCTGCCCGTATGAAAGAACTAAATGAGCTCTATCCGTCGGAGTTTCAGCGCTTTTCCCTGTTTTTCCGCTGCCGAAAATGGAATGAGGCAGAAAACTGTTATATGGGCTGGGAGCGCAAGAGAGGAAAACTGGAAGAGTTCAATAACCTCTTAGACGGAACAGGAAAAGACAATACCACTTTTTCCGCCGTTTATTGTGAGGAAAAGCTTCTTACCACCTTCCGGTATGTGATTACACTGGATGCAGATACAAATCTCATTCGTGACAATGCGGCAAAACTGGTGGGGTTAATGGATCATCCTTTAAACAAACCGGTTCTGGATTCTGCAGGTCAAAAGGTTTTGGAAGGTTATGTCATCATTCAGCCTTCGGTTAGAAATCACATTCCGGATAGAAATGGCAGCAGATTTACAAAAATCTTCGGAGGAGAATCTGGTCTTGCACATTACGGAACCGTAATATCAGATATTTATCAGGATATTTTCAACGAAGGGATCTATATCGGGAAAGGTATCTATGATAGAAAAGCCTTCAGTACGGTGCTTCATAATAAAGTACCGGAAAACCGGATACTCAGCCATGATCTTTTTGAGAGCTGTTATGCAAGGACGGCTTTCTCCAGTACGGCTAAGATTATGGACAATTTTCCCAACAGCGTTTTATCATTTACAAAAAGGGAGCACCGGTGGCTGCGCGGGGACTGGCAGCTTCTGCCATGGCTGTTCATGAAAAAAAAACGGGACGGAAAAAGCCTGAGCCCATTATCGAAATGGAAGATTTTTGATAACCTCAGACGCAGTCTGGTTCCTTTCAGCAAAGTCTTGTTTGTATTACTGAATCTGATATGGATGCCAGAAGCGTTTTATCTTTGGCTGCCTCTTGTTTTCTTTAATGACCTGTTTAATCTGATTATTTTATTATTTGCCGTAAGTACCCAAAAGCTCTTCCGGCCAAAGCTTGCGTTTGTGTATAAAGGCTTTTTAAAAGAACTGGCAGTGATGTTGATAAGAGCATTCCTGGAGTTTACGATTACACCCTACCGTGCTTATGTTGCACTGGATGCAATCTTTCGAACTCTGTACCGGATTTTGATCAGCAAAAAAAATCTGCTTCGCTGGAATACGGCAGAGGCAGTGGATGCCTCTGTCATCAATACCAGAAAAGGTTATTTTCTTACCATGTGGAGTTCGCTCCTCCCGGCATTTTGTCTTCTATTCATCTTATTTTCGGGAAATCTGCGCCTGGTGGGAATGATTTTAGCAGCGATCCTCATGGCGGACTGGTTTCTTTCTTTTGAAATTGCTTACTGGATCAGTCAGCCGGAAAAGAAACTGCATCAGAGGGATAATCCGGATGATAAGGAGCTGCTTATGGATACTGCCCGCAGGACCTGGCAGTTTTTTAAAGAATTTTCCACAAAGGAAAATAACTGGCTTTGTCCGGATAATTATAAGGTCACAAAGGTTGAAAAAATAAGCGATAAAACATCGCCCACCAATATCGGACTTCAGTTTCTGTCAATTCTTTCAGCCAGAGATCTGGGATTTGAGACTTTAAGCTCCACAGTGGAGGCAGCAGAAAACCTGTTGGAGACAGTACAGAAAATGGAAAAATGGAAGGGACACCTTTATAACTGGTATCATATTCAAACGCTGGAGGTGCTTAATCCCGCCTATATATCAACGGTAGACAGCGGTAATTTCTGGGGACATATGATTGCCCTTAAAAACGGCCTTCTGGAGCAGATCGACAAGCCGGTCTGCCCCGATCATTTACTTTCAGAACTCAGGGCAGCAATCAGAAACAGCAATGAAGAGATAAAGCAAAGAACAGGGAGTCCGTCTGAAAACAGCATTAGGACAGGATACCAGAAGATAGGGGAACTGATTGAAGACCTAGCAGATATATGGGAAAATTTAAACGGGAGAGAACTGAAGCCGTCTTCCGATTACCGCCTGACCAGACATTTAATGAACCACATCGACCGTATTGTGAATGAAGCTTCGGCTTTAAAGCTAAAAGAAGAACGCGTTTCTTCTTATCCCACATTATCCCGCATCGCGGCAGAAGATAATAAATTTGCAGACAGTATGATTGACCGGATCAGAAAACTATGCAGTAAAATAGACAGCATGCTGGCAAACGTTGATTTCCGGTTTTTATTTAATGATAAGAGAATGCTGTTTCATATTGGATATCATGTATCCTCACATACCCTGGATGATGGCTGCTACGATCTGATGGCATCGGAATCGTCGCTTACAAGTCTTCTTGCTGTAGCAATGGGAGAAGTGCCTTTAAAACACTGGTATAAACTGGGAAGACCGCTGACCGTAGTAAAAGGTATTCCATGCTTTGTGTCCTGGAGCGGTACAATGTTTGAATTTCTGATGCCAGGCCTTGTATTAAAGGATTATGAAGGATCTGTCTATGAACAGACCTCCAGGGCAGCGGTACTCCAGCAGATGAAATATGCAAAGGAGGCAGAAATTCCCTGGGGGATATCTGAATCCCAATATTACCGGTTTGACTTAAACGGGAATTACCAGTATAAGGCGTTCGGTGTTCCAAAGATAAGGCTTCAGCCGGTCCGCAAAAATTCCATGGTGGTTGCACCCTATGCAACAATACTGGCACTGGATACAGCAGAAAAGGAATGTATCAGTAATTTAAGGAGATTGAAAGAATTAGGAGCTTTCGGCGATTACGGTTTTTATGAATCCGTTGATTTTAATGTACCAAACTCTGTGGAACTGACACCTTACTGTATTGTAAAATCCTATATGGCACATCATCAGGGGATGAATCTGGCAGCAATTAATAATTATCTCAATGAAGGGATTCTCCGGGAACGGTTTCATGCGGAAATGATGATAAAGGCCACGGAAGTTCTTCTGGAAGAAAAGCGTCAGTCTTATTTGATTTCCATTGCAAGACAGGGGTATACCATTAAAATCGGAAAGTCCCTTTTTACGGAAGACCGTTACAATGACCGTTATATCAGTCATGCAGGTGAAAACCCGCCGGTTGTGAATTATCTGTCAAACGGAAAGTATTCCCTGATGATTACTTCGGATGGGGATGGTTTCAGTAAATATGAGGACCGTATGCTTTACCGCTGGAGATCAGATATTTATGAGAATACAGGTAATTATATCTATATCAAAGATATGAAGCAGGGGAAATACTGGAGTGCATGCTATCATCCCACCAGTACAGAGCCGGATGATTACCAGGTGGTATTCAGCCCGCACCACGCGGAATTTAAACGCAGGGACGGGGATATCTTAACGCATATGGTTGTCAGTCTGGATGCGGATCACAATTATGAGATACGCAAGATCACATTAACCAATCATGGAAATGAGGAAAAACAGCTGGAAGTGACCAGTTATATGGAGGTGGCAGATGATACCCATATGGCAGAGATCAGCCATCCGGCGTTTAATAAGCTCTTTCTTGAAAGTGAGTATGTGAAGGAGCAGGATATTTTCCTGACTAAAAGGCGGCAAAGGAAAGAACCCGACAATCCTTATGTGATGCATATGGCGAGAACCAGTGCAAAATTATGTAAAAAAATAGAATTTGAAAATGACAGAAAACGATTTATCGGCAGGAACAATACGCTGGAAAATCCAGATTCTGTAGTTAACAGCGTTGCCTTTTTAAATGATTCGGGTTTTTGCAACGATCCGATTATGAGCCTGCGGGGACAGCTGTGTATCGGAGCAGGTGAATCAGCCTGTATATCTTTTATTACCGGTGTATGCAGCAGTAAAAAAGAGGCAGTAAAAATTGCGGAGGAACTGAATGTAACTTACCGGATCGATGATGTCCTGGAAAAGTTCCGCCTTCAAAGCAACCTGGAGCTTAAGTATCTGGAGATTACCAGAACGCAGCTGAATTCGTTTCAGGATATGATGAGTCCCATTTTTTATCCTGCCGGCATTTACCGGGGGCCGCATGAAAATATCAGACGTAATTTTAAGAATCAGAGTTTCTTATGGAAATTTGGCATATCCGGAGATAATCCGATTCTGCTGTTAATGGTAAAGTCTATAGAAGAGGAACGAACGATAAAGGATGTATTAAAAGCGTACGAATATCTGAGAGTCAATCTTGTTATGGTAGATCTGATTATCCTCATTGATTCCAAATATGGGTATCTTCAGGAGGTAGATCAATTAATCAACGATCTGACAAGTTCTATGCGTATTTATGATTCCGGAAGCGGGAAGCCAAGTTTCTTTACACTGCATACGTATGAGCTGCTCCCTGCAGAGATTGATTTGCTGTATACGGTAGCGCGGGTGGTATTTTCAGATAAGACAGGAATTTATTTTACCAATGTAAAAGAAAATCAATTGGAGCTGCTGGAGGAATATTAAGTCTTATGGAAAACTATGAATTTTTTAATGACTTCGGGGGATTTGTCTTTGAAGGCAGAGAATATGAAATTCTGCTGGACGGAAATAACAGGCCGCCGGCACCCTGGATTAATGTTATCTCAAACAAGAACTTCGGGTTCCAGATCTCGGAGTCGGGCGGGGGCTTTACCTGGAGTGTTAACAGCAGAGAGAACAAGCTTACGCCCTGGTCCAACGATCCAGTCAGTGACAGAGCCAGCGAGGCAGTCTATATTCTGGATGAAATAACCGGGGAGGTTATAACGCCTATGTCTCTGGGAAGATCTGACAGGGGCATATACCGGGTGCGGCATGGTTTTGGATATAGCAGATTTCTTCATGAGGAATCACAGGTTGATCAGGAGCTGACTGTTTTCTGTCCTCTGGATGAATCATTAAAGCTATGGAACTTAACGCTTAAGAATCAGTCAGATAAAGTAAAATATTTAAGCCTGTCCTATTATGTGGAATGGGTTCTGGGTACGCAAAGAGAGCAGACCAATCCCTATATTCTCACCTCCTATGATAATGAACATGAATATTTGTATGCAAAGAACATTTATACCATGAACTTTCAAAATAACATTTCCTACCTGTTCTCCAGTGAGACGATTGTCGGCTATACCGGAGACAGACAGGAGTTTCTGGGACGCAGGGGCAATATACGGGAACCAAGGGGAGCGGAGGTCAAACTCACCTGCAATACGGGTGTGTGTTTTGATTCCTGCGGTGCGATACAGGTATCGGTTGCAATACAGCCCCAGGAGAGTAAAACTGTGGTGTTTGGGCTTGGGCAGAGCAGCAGTCTGAATGAGATAAACAAAATCAGAAACAAGTACAGGGAGGCAGCTGCATCAGAACAGGAACTTGAAAGAGTCAGAGCCCACTGGGACAGGTTATTAGGGACCATTCAGGTAAAGACGAAGGACAGGGCAGTTGATATCCTTGTTAACGGCTGGCTGCTCTATCAGACATTATCCTGCCGTATTCAGGCGAGAGCGGGATTTTATCAATGCGGAGGAGCTTATGGATTCCGGGATCAGCTACAGGATACTCTTTCTCTGCTTTTTACAGATCCGGGTATCCTGCGAAGTCAGATTCTGACTGCCTGCAGCAGGCAGTTTGAGGAGGGGGATGTCCAGCATTGGTGGCATCCCCCCATGGGAATCGGCGTAAGGACACGAATATCCGATGACCTGCTCTGGCTGCCTTATTGTACCGCTGCTTATATACGAAATACCGGAGATACAGGGATTCTAAAGGAACAGGTGCCTTATATTAAAGGCCCCACACTAAAGGAGGATCAGCATGATGTAATGTTTACCCCGGAAGTATCCGTGCTTTTTGAAAGTGTCTATGTACATTGTAAAAAAACCATTGACCGGACTTTTTTCGGAGAGCATGGTCTTCCGCTTATGGGGGGAGGTGACTGGAATGACGGCATGAATGAAGTTGGAATATTGGGGAAAGGAGAAAGTGTCTGGCTTGCCTGGTTTTTGTATACCGTATTAAGTGATTTCATACCTTTATGCGGTCTGGAAGGTGACAAAGCTTATGGTCAGGAACTGGAGCAGAAGCGGGAAAACCTTCAAAAAAGCATCGAAGAACACGCATGGGATGGGGAGTGGTATCTGCGGGCATTTTATGACGATGGATCGAAGCTTGGTTCGAAGGAAAACGACGAATGCATGATAGATTCCATCAGCCAGTCCTGGAGCGTAATCTCAAAGGGAGCCCGGGCGGAGCGGGCAAAGACAGCAATGCAGTCGGCAAGGCGATATCTGGTAAGGGAAGAGGATACTCTTTCCTTACTTCTGGCGCCTCCTTTTCATAAGACGAGCAAAAATCCGGGTTATATAAAAAATTATATCCCCGGGATTCGGGAAAATGGAGGTCAGTATACCCATGCAGCGGTCTGGCTGGCAATTGCGGCAGCGATGCAGCACGATTATGACTTGGCACAGACCCTGTTTACCATACTTAATCCCATTTACATTACACAGAAAAAGAAGGACGTACTCCGTTACGAAAAAGAACCTTATGTAATGACAGCTGATATATCCTTAAGCCCGCCCTACACAGGAAGGGGCGGCTGGAGCTGGTATACAGGTTCCGCAGGCTGGATGTATCAGGGACTGTTAAGCTGGTTTCTGGGTATTCAAAAAGAAGGGAATGAGCTGGTAATTGATCCGGCCACGCCTGTGAGTTTCGGCGATTTTTCCATCGAATACAAGTATGGCAGTTCTCTTTATGAAATCAGGGTTGAGAGCAGAAGCAGGGGAAAACTGGCAACGGAAACGCTTACAGTGGATGGAAGGCTGATTCAGGGAAACAGGGTTTTACTGGAAGATGATGGAGAAAATCATCTTGTTATGGTATGATTAAAACAAGGCAGTTAATAAGCAGAAAGGCGGATTTTATGTCAGACAAAAATAATATGGAACAGCGGTTTAACCAAATAGACTTTCACCTGCTTCATGATGACTGTCCTTCCGAATATATGGAACAGATCAGCCTGGAACCGTGGTTTTCTGATTATCCGTTTTCCATGCTTTTAAAACTGAAAGAAACTCCCCAGTCAAAACGTTACCATCCGGAGGGAAGTGTATGGAATCATACTATGATGGTGGTAAATGAGGCAGCAAAGCGGAAAACGGAAAGTAAGTCAGAACGGACCCTGTTGTGGGCAGCGCTGCTTCATGACATCGGTAAACCGGGGACAACAAAAATTAAAAAAGAAAAAATCACCTCCTATGATCATGATTTTGAGGGAGAACAGCTGACAGTAGATTTTTTATCCTGTTTTACCAGTGATGGTTCCTGGATTAAGTCAGTCGCAAAATTGGTCCGGTATCATATGCACATTTTATATATTACGGAAAAACTGCCATTTGGCGATGCCGGCAAAATGAAACAGGAAACGGATATTAATGAAGTTGCGCTGCTGGGGCTTTGTGACCGGATTGGCAGGGGCGGAAGTGATCCGGAATATGAAGAAAAAGTAGTCAGGAAATTTCGGGAAATGATGGAGAGATAGAGACTATTATAGTATCTGGAGGAAGATGGTTTATTTTAACTGCTCACGTACCAATTCGGAGAGAATTTTAATTCCCTCAGTGATTTTCCCCAGTGCAGCATTGGAATAGGAGATACGTATATGCTGATTTGAGCGGAATTCGTACAAATCACCAGGATGGATGAGTACCTTACGATTTAATGCTTTGACAAAAAGCTGGTACATGGAGATTGGATTATTTAATTTTAGCCATATGAAATAACCGCCTGCCGGGATGTTCCATGTGGCTATTTCGCTAAAATAATCATTTAATGCAGTGAGTGCGGTATCTCTTCTAACCCTGACTTTTTTTCTGAGTTTCTCATTATGTTCTTCATATAAGCCACTTGCAAATATTTCCGCAGCCACATTCTGGGAGAGGGAGCTTGAGCCATAATCAGACTGCATTTTAATATCCGCCAGTCTTGTAATAATCTGTTCGGGTCCAACAATCCAGCCAATTCTAAGACCGGGACTTAAGTTTTTTGAGATGCCTCCAACGTATAAAACAAGACCGCTATGATCAAGTGCTTTCAATGGGGGAGGAGGAGAATCTTCAAACCAGATTTCACGATACACGTCGTCTTCGATGATTGGCAGACCTTCCTTTTCACAAAAATGAATCAGTTCTTTCCTTTTTTTTAGTGGCATAACTGATCCTGTTGGATTATGAAAAGTAGGGATGGTAAATATAATAGAACCATGTTTATTTTTATGCCTTTCTGATAATTCCTTTATGTTTATTCCTGTTTCATCAGTAGGTATTCCTGATAACTGCATTCCAAATGACTGAAATGTCCGAAGAGAATACAGATAGGACGGTTTTTCAAGATAGACAGTGGAATTGGCATGTAAAAGACCAAGGGAGATCAGTTGTAATCCCTGCAAAGCACCGGAGGTAATTAAGACAGAAGACGGATTTGCTGTAATTCCAATGCTTTCTAAGTACTTACAGATTTCTTTCCTTAAAAAAAGGGAACCTCTTGGTTCTTCATAGCCTAACTGCTGTGATGAAACAGACAATTTCTTTAATACACCCTGTATCTTATCCTGTGGAATCAGTTCTGGGGCAGGTTCACACGAGCCCATTCGTATCATGTCAGGGTCACTTTCTGCTTCATTAATCTGCTGAACAATCATATGGTTTGGCTGATGGTTTCCTGATGAGATATAACCGTTCCAATTGTAGGTTTGCTTCATTAAATTCCAGGTGTTGTTTATGATTTTTGTCCCGCCGCCAGTATTGCCCTGAATAATTCCTTCAGCGGCCAATTCATCCATTGCAGCAATAATTGTACTCCGATTTACCCCAAACAATTCTGCAAGAGTTCTCTGACTGGGTAATTTTGAGCCAACAGACCATTCGTTACACGTTATCTTTTCTTTGATATATCCGGCAATTTGCAGATGCAAAGGCATTGGATGGGTTTTGTCTGGTCTCCAATTGATTTCGTACATATAAAAAACCTCCTGTCACTGAAATCTAATATATCATTTGGATGGTAAAAAATCAACCATTGATGGTTGGAGACAAAAGTGCTTTTTTTCAGTACAATGATGTGAAACATGGCACCGCAGACGGATCAAATAGGAAGGTATGAATCATGAATACATTACTGTATTTGACAGCACAGGGATTGCGCTGCAGGATCTTGCTGTTGCAGATTACATAATAAAAACAGCAGAAGAAAAGCACATTGGAACAATTGTAACTATATAAGGAGCATTGATCATGAAAGTAAAAGTATATAAATTAAATGCATTTGCTAAAACGAAAGAAGGCGGTAATGCAGCAGGTGTTGTAATTAATGCAGATTCATTATCGGAAAAGGAAATGGGAAAAATTGCTGCGATTCTGGGATTCAGCGAAACTGCTTTTTTATTGCGATCAGACGCAGCGGATTTTAGAGTGAGATTCTTTACCCCAAAGGAAGAGGTTGATTTATGCGGTCATGCAACAATTGCAGCCTTTCATACAATGGCACATCTGGGATTGTTAAAACCAGATGAGTATAAACAGGAGACAAAAGCCGGAATTCTGGGAATTGAAATTAAAGAAGACTATTCCGTTATGATGAACCAACCGGTTCCCGTGTTTTCAGAAATAATAGAGAAAGATGAACTTGCAGAATCATTAAATATCAATGCCTCGCAAATGCCGGAAGATTTGCCGGCCCAGATCGTATCTACAGGACTTCGGGATATCATGATACCTGTAAAAAGTATTGAGATTTTAAATGCAATGAAACCAGATATGGAAAAGATCAAAATAATCAGCCAGAAATATAATGCAGTTGGTTATCATGTTTTTGCCCTGGAATCCCTGTATGGTGCCAACGCCAATTGCAGAAACTTTGCTCCGTTATATGAAATTCCGGAAGAATCGGCAACAGGAACCTCAAACGGAGCACTGGGATGCTATCTTTACCGCTATGGCAAAATTAACAGCGGGCAGGAATCGAACCTTGTATTTGAGCAGGGGTATTCCATGGAAAAACCATCTGAAATTCTGGTATCGTTATCGGTAAAGGAAAACGAAATTCAGGAAGTCAGGGTTGGGGGCAGTGCAATGAATCTGACTTTATCAGAAATCGAGTTAAATTAATTTACGTTCACGAAAGACTTTTTTTGCAGTATTAACTGCATTCAGGACCTTGGGGAAACCAGTATATGGGATACACTGGATGAATGTCTCTATAATATTGTCTGGTGTAATCCCTACATTTAAAGCACCGTTAATATGTACTTCTAACTGCGGTTCACATCCTCCGGCAGTAAGAAGGCTGCTAATAGTGATCATTTCACGCTCTTTAACGGTAAGTCCATTTCTGGCATATATGTCCCCAAACGCAAATTCTACAATATATTTTCCCAGATCCGGGGCAATGTCCTCAAGTGAATGAATTACCTGTTCTCCTCCTTTCCCGTCAATTTCTGCCAAATTTTTTATTCCAGCTTCAAATCGTGAATTATTCATTTCATTTTATCTCCTTCTGTTTTATAATAGTACTGTACTTCTTAGACTATAGTCTAAGTCAAGCTTTTTCAATTTGCTTTTGGGGAGGGATATTCATGACAATTGGAAATCTGTCGGAAAAGACGGGAATCAGCGCATATACATTACGTTATTATGAAAAGAAGGGATTAATAAAGGTGTCCCGCGACGCTGCCGGACGGCGTGTATTCGATGAGGCAGATATGGAATGGATTCGGTTTATACAGCGTTTAAAAGATACCGGAATGCTGTTGAGGGACATTAATCGCTATTCCAAGCTGCGTTATCAGGGGGACAGTACCATAAAGGAACGCATGAAAATATTAGAAGAGCATAGGAAGTATGTGTTGGCAGAGCAGGAAAAATGGGAAAATAATATGAAACATCTGAATGAAAAAATTAAAATATACCGCAAAATGATTGATTTTAAATGAAAAGGAATATTATGTGTAAATTAAAATTAGTAGAAGCTTCAAAAGAATATGAAAAGCAGGCCATGGAATATAGGAACGATTTTATTTCCCATGGAGAAAAGCTGATAAATGGCAGCAGCGGATTTATTGATTATCAGGATTTTGACGAGTGGTTAAGGAGAATTGAGGCTGAAAAAATTAAGACAGCTTCTGAGGAAGAGACACCCTCCACGACGTATTTCACAATACGTAAAGAAGATAATAAAATCATAGGTTCGATTCAGCTGCGGCATCATTTAACGGAAGAACTTAAATTAGATGGGGGAAATATTGGTTATGGAATAAGTCCGTCAGAACGGGGAAAAGGCTACGGGACACAGCAGCTTGCGCTTTTATTGCCCAAGGCGCGGGAACTTAAGCTGCAGAGGGTCATGATTTCATGTGATAAAAGCAACAGGGCCTCTGCTAAAGTTGCAGTAAAGAACGGCGGCATTCTGTCAGGAGAAGGATATGATGAGGAGAGTGAATCCGTAACAGAAATTTACTGGATCGATCTTTTTTGAGTTAAAAAATCCAGTTCTTGAAAGAGGGATTAATATGAGTGTATTTTTTTATGGCTGCATAACTTTGGATGGCTATCTGGCTGATAAAAACCATAACCTGGACTGGCTTTACCAGACTGGAGATGTGGGAGAAACAGATTATGAAAATTTCTATAATCAAATGAATATTACTATTATGGGAAAACGAACATTTAGTGAAATTGAAAAAATGGATGATGCAGACAGTATTTATTCTACGACTGAAAATTACGTAATAACACATTCAAATAACGTTTCTGTAAAGGGATTTACTGCTGTAAGCTGTGATGTTGTGGAATTTGTTAAACAGTTTGATAAAAATAAAAACATCTGGATTGTGGGGGGCGGTACAATTCTGGCTCCTTTGCTGGAGAATGATATGATAGATACTATGATAATACAAATTGCTCCAGTATTATTGGGAAAAGGAATACCGTTATTTTCACAGGAGGAATCATTAAAACGGTTTTATTTGAAAGAAGTGAAACAATACGGACAATTTGCAGAACTAATTTATAGTAAGATACAATCATAAGCGGATATAAAAAAATGATAATAAGGAATGCTACAGCTGTTTGCAAGCAATTGTTACATATTTGTAAATAACATATGCTTCGGAATTGCCGGTTGATCTGTTAATATAACTGTAATCAATACTTTTCAAAATGTTTGAGGTTCCTGTGATCAGGGCGGAATTTTATTGAAAAACCAGCAAGATGAAGGATAGAGATTATGGATTATTTGATTTATGGATTAGCAGATTATGTAGTAAATCTTTCCTATGAAGATCTGCCTGCAAGAGTGGTTGAAGCAGCAAAGCAAGTAATAACAGATTCCTATGGAAATTTGATTTTTGGACGTTATTGTGAAACAAGTGATAAAATTCTTAAATACGCAAAACTTTCTGATACTGACATGAAAAATGAAAAATCAGCCTCTTTTATCGGAGAAGAGGAAGTGTTTACAGATTGTGAGACTGCTGTTTTCGCACATACGATGATGGCAAGGTGTGCGGATTTAGATGATGGTTACAGACATGCAATGGGGCATCCAGGTTCAGGCCTGGTGCCATTATTGCTCACAATGGCCCAGCAATACAAGAAAAACGGGAAAGAGATGATAACCGCGATTGCGGCTGCTTATGATATCTATGCCCGGTTAGGAGAGACTGTCAATCCATTCATGTACAGGGAAAGAGGGTTCGATGCGACAGGTGTGTGTGGTGCGGTTGCTGCTGCTGCGTTAGTATCTAAGATTACAGGGGCCAATGCAGAAAAGACAAAGAATGCGATGGGGATCGCCTCTTTGTTTACAGGAGGTCTGATTGAATATCAAAATGACGGTACCTCTGGTAAAATCATGTGCGGAGGCTGGGCGGCATTAAGCGGTATAAGAGCAGTAAGACTTGCAGCCTGTGGATTTACAGGTCCTGACGCAGCACTTGAAGGTAAATATGGTTTTCTCCAGGCTTTTAAGGGAACAAGCGGTCACTGTGAAATGGGCCGCGTGTTGAGTGATCTTGGAAAAGACTTTAAGATTACAGAGATCTATTTTAAACGACATGCATGTCAAAGAGGTCTTCATGCAGTGCTTGATGCAGTATTGGATTTAAGAGAATGTTATGCGTTGACACCGGCTCTTGTTAAAACAATTGATATCAGAACTTCTTCTTTTGTACATCGCCTCTCAAATCCTCACCCGCAGACAGCCGTTGGAGCGCAGGCAAGTGCTCAATTTACTTCTGCAGTAGCTTTAAAATACGGCCGCATGGATTCAGAAAAGCTGATATTTAACAGTTTCAATGATAACGAAATACAGAGTCTGGTTCAACGGATCACGGTTATAAAGGACGAAACTGTTGAGGAGTATTTAGCAAATAACCCAACACATTTTTGTGCGGCTCACGTAATTCTGGAGACTTATAGCGGAAATAAATACGAAAGATGGGTACCGGTACCCCTAGGGGATATGGAAACACCATTTGGATGGGATATGCTGAAGGTAAAATTTGATCATTTGGTTGATGGTACCCCTGGTGAAAAATCAAAGGCAGAAAAATTCGGTATGCTGAAAAATCTGGAAAACGTTTCAGATATCAGCTTTGTATTCCAGTTGTAAAGAACATCGGAGTGAACCAAACATTCACTCCGATGTTCTTTTGTGCCTGAAGGAGATTCTTATAAACTCCCGTTGTGCCCGGGGGAATACGGAATACAGTATTTCTTAATGATTTTTTTGAAATCTTCTATATAAGAAGGAAATTTTTTACTTTTATGGTAAATCAGTGCAAGTGGATTTTCCGCTGTAAAGTTTGCAATTGGAAACACATTCAGATGAGAATCCGAAGAAACGGTTTGGTTTAACTGATTGATTCCTGATAAATACATAGTTAAGCAAAAGCATGCAGCATAATCTTCTGCACATAATAGGTATTGTATATCAGGCTGGGTCAATTCGCTGATGCAATTTAATGATATCCCAAGTTCGGCAAGATGCCGGTCTAACAGAATACGGGAGTTAAAATTCCTTTTATTCAGGACAAACGGAACTTCCTGAAACAGACGCAGATCCACACCGTCTGCAAACCTGCGTTTGTACTCAGAGTAGTTTTGAGGAAAGTATTTCTTTAACAGATTGTCTGATATTACAACATACATCTGCTCCTTAAGAAGGATCTGATATTTTAAATCAGATGTTGTTATATTGCTGGTACCGGATAAGAATAAATCAAGGGAATTATTCAGTACCATCTCCTGCATTTGGGGTGAGGTTTCGCGGATAATATTTAATTCCACCTTTGGATAAAGATCATGGAATTCTTTAAGCAATTTTGGAACCAGGATGGAATATCTGCCTTCTGTAATACCAAAATTAATAGTACCGGATTTGGATTCTTTGACATCTAACAGCTGGTTTTCTAAATTTTGCTCTTCCAGCTCAATTTTACGTAAAGTTTCCAGCATAATCTTACCGGCAGGAGTCAATGAAAACTTTGGCTTCCGTTCAAAAAAGGTAATTCCGTATTTTTCTTCCAGACTCTTGATATATTTACTCAAACATTGATGGGAAATAAAAAGGCGTTTCGCAGCGCTGGTTATATTTAATTCTTCTGATAAAACAAGAAAATAATTATAATTGTTTAACATAATTTTCACCCCCGGGCGTCCTGTGGTGATGTCAGTTTAACATAGGATCTACCTGATGTAAAGCCTGAAAAGGTCTATATTTAATTGCAACTAAAATTTACATACATGAAAAAAATATGTGCTTTTCGGTTGCACTTTCTCATGGTAAACTAAGGATAACAAAGAGAAAACAATTACTGGTATGTAAGAGACAGGAGGTAATGAAAATGAGCAGAGTCGCGGTTATTTTAGCGGAAGGATTTGAAGAAAGTGAAGCATTAACCATTGTTGACATCATAAGAAGAGCAGGCATAGAGTGTTCCATGATTAGTATCGCAGGAGAAAAAGTAAAAGGCAGTCATGATATTATTGTCAAAGCGGATGGATTAATCAGTGATGATGTTCTGGATTACGATATGGTGGTACTGCCCGGAGGATTGCCGGGAGCTGTGAATTTAAGAGATGATGAAAGAGTCATTAATATAATAGAAAAAATGAATTATGCCGGAAAGTTTGTATGCGCCATGTGCGCGGCACCGATTGCACTGGCAAAGGCTGGTGTATTGGAAGGAAAAGAATTCACTGCGTATATCGGGTACGATGAGAAGATTAAAACAACTGGAACTTATAAAGAGGATATTGTTGTGGTTGATGGAAATCTTATTACCAGCCGTGGTCCTGCAACTGCTTATGCTTTTGCTTATAAACTGGTAGATGTACTTGGCGGCGATAGTCTGGCAGTAAAGAACCGAATGGTTTATTTTAATTCATTTAATGAAGAACAGGAGGGAATATCATGAATAAGATCGCAGTATTGATGGCAGAAGGATTTGAAGAAGGCGAAACATTAACAATTGTTGATATTTTAAGAAGAGCCGGACTTATCTGCGATATGATCTATTTTGAAGATAAGCTGGTAAAAGGAATGCATGGTATGTACGTGGAGGGGGATAAAGAATTTGGAGAAGCAGTCAAAGAATATGACATGATTGTTTTACCCGGCGGACGTCCCGGAGGGCAGAATCTGAAAGAAAACCCGGAAGTTATAAAGATGGTTCAGTATTTCAACAATAACAACAAATATATCGGGGCTATGTGTTCCGGTACTGTAGTATTATCTGATGCAAACGTAATTGAAGGAAAAAAAGTGACAGGATATACCGGGTATGCAGAAAAACTGATTGGCGGCATCTTTATCAACGAAGTTGTTGTTGCGGATCAGAATATTGTTACCAGCCAGGGTCCTGCGACGCCATATCCGTTTGCGTATAAGATAGCAGAAGTACTTGGAAAAGATACGGCTGAATTACGGGAAAGAATGCTTTACAATTTCGCAGGCGGAAAATAAATCATATAACGGGAGAGGCATTATGAATAATGGGGAATTAGCAAAAAAAATATTGGAAATTGTGGGAAAAGAAAATATTACGTATATCACTCACTGCGCTACAAGGTTAAGACTTAATGTAAAAGACGAGAAATCTGTAAATCTGAAAGCACTGGATCAGTTAGAGGGGGTATTAAAATCACAGTTTAAAAGCGGGCAGCTGCAAATTATCATAGGAGCAAAAGTGAGAGGGGTATTTGAAGCTGTCAGTGGAATGGTTGATTTAAGTCAGAGCGGCATTGAAATAGAGACTGTTTCTGTCAGGAAGAATCCTGTATCAAGAGTGATTGAAACGATCTCTGGTGTATTTGCACCTGTTATTCCGGTTTTGATTGGTTGTGGTATGATAAAGTCTCTTCTTGCGATTATGAAAGCCACCAATCTGATTGCGCCGGCAAGCGGAACTTATGAGATATTTAACTTAATCAGTGATTTGATTTTTTATTTTTTCCCGTTTTTTCTTGCAGTCAGCGCAGCAAAGAAATTTAAAACCAGCGAATTTTTAGCAGTGGCTCTGGCAGGGGCATATATGTATCCCACAATTATGAACGGAGCGGCTGCTGCAGCAGAAACAGGAGTCAGAAGCTTAAGCTTTTTTGGTTTGCCTGTACTGCTTGTGAACTATAAAACAACAATTATTCCAATTATTATATCTGTATGGGTGATGAGCTATGTTTACAGGTACATAGACAAATTGATTCCTGATATGTTTAAAATTTTGTTTGTACCGATGCTGGTGCTGTTTATAATGGTGCCGCTTGAATTAATAGCGATTGGGCCGGTTGGGACATACATTGGTGTTACTGTAGCAAAGGTTGTAACTTATTTATATACTGCAAACGGCGTTTTAGGCGCATTTCTGTTCGGAACGTTTCGCCCGGTATTAATTATATTTGGGATGCATTATGCAATTACACCTATTAATAGTCAGCTCATTGCCCAGTACGGATATTCCGTAATATCACCTGCAAATTTAACCGGAAACTTAGCGCAGGCAGGAGCCTGTCTGGCTGTGTTCTTTCTGTTAAAGAATAAGGCAAATAAATCAGGAGCATTAACAAGTGGTGTCACAGCATTATTTGGTATCACGGAACCGTCTATTTTCGGATATAATCTGAAGTATAAAAAACCATTTTTATGCGCTATGGTTGCCGGAGGTATTGGAGCTGCTTACATTAATTTCTGGGGAGGCGGCGCAACTGCATTGATTTTACCAGGATTATTAGCGCTCCCAACGTATATTGCCAAGAGCTACATTCATATTCTGATTGGTGTTGGTATCAGTATAGCTTTAGCTTTTATCGGAGTATTCATTTTTGGTATTACCGAAGAAGAAACACCTGAAGAGGGAGAGAAGCTGGCTGAAGTCAATTCCGTGAACCGTGCTTCAGGAACGGTTACTGTTAATTCTCCGCTGGAGGGATTTGTAAAGGATTTATCAGAAGTGAACGATCCCATATTCTCACAAAAAATATTGGGTAACGGAGCTGCCGTTGAATCAGCGGATGGAAACGTATATGCACCTTTTGATGGTATTGTTGTATCTCTGTTTCCCACCAGTCATGCGATTGGTTTACGCTCGGAAGAGGGAATAGAAATGTTAATACACATTGGACTGGATACGGTTAAGTTAGAGGGCAAATATTTCACTGCATATGTAAAGCAAGACCAGAAAGTAAAGCAGGGCGATTTGCTGATCCGGTTTGATCAGGAGGAAATCAAGGCAGCAGGGTATGATACAATTGTACCAGTCATTATATCCAACACAGCAGATTTTAAGCGGGTGGAACCGATGGAGATCAACACAGCAGTGAATAAGGATCAGCCGCTGATTAATATTGAAATATAGAAAGAGGAAGACATGAGCAGATTACCAGATGATTTCTTATGGGGCGGTGCAGTTGCAGCAAACCAGATTGAGGGAGGCTGGAATAGGGGAGGCAAAGGGATCAGTGTCAGTGATGTCCTCACAGCCGGATCTCATGGAGTGGAAAGACAGATTACGGATGGAATAATAGAAGGATTATACTATCCTAATCATGAGGCAAGCGACTTTTATTCCAGATATAAGGAAGATATAACTTTATTACACGAGATGGGATTTAAATGTTTTCGCACAAGTATTGCCTGGACAAGAATCTTTCCAAATGGAGATGAGGAAGAGCCGAATGAAGAAGGACTTGTGTTTTATGATTCCATGTTTGATACCTGTCTGCAGTATGGAATCCAGCCAATCGTAACAATCTCTCATTTTGAGATGCCATATCATTTAGTCAAAGAGTATGGGGGCTGGAGAAATCGTAAATTAATTGATTTTTATATGAATTACTGCAAAACTCTCTTTATCAGATACAAAGATAAAGTTAAATATTGGCTCACCTTTAATGAGATTAATATGATTATCAGAAAACCCTGGAAACCCGGTGGAATTAAGCTTTTGGAGGGAGAAAATAAGCTTCAGACCGAATACCAGGCCGCTCATTATATGCTTGTAGCAAGTGCAAAGGCGGTAAAGCTTGGAAAAGAAATTAATCCGGATTTTATGATTGGCGGAATGTTTCTCCATCCAACCTCATATGCTGCTACCTGTGATCCCGCGGATGTTATGGCACATGTAAAAAAGCTTCAGCAGGCTTATATGTTTTTGGATGTTCATGTGAGGGGAGTATATCCCCGCTCTCATTATAAATTTTTAGAGAACAATCAATTGGTCATTGAGACTTTGCCAGAGGATGCAGTTGCGCTAAAGGAAGGTGTTGTTGATTATATTGGATTTAGCTACTATTCCAGCTCTGTCGTAATGGCTGACCCTTCGAATCAGGATAAAAGTGAAGGAAATGAGATTAGCGGATATAAAAATCCTCTGCTAAACGGCAGTGAATGGGGATGGCAGATTGATCCTGTGGGGCTTCGTATTACCCTGAACTGGCTGTATGACAAATATCAAATTCCCTTGTTTATTGTAGAAAACGGGTTAGGAGCAGTGGATACACTTGAAGAAGATGGCGGCATCCACGATTCCTATCGCATTGATTATTTAAGAAGACATGTAGAAGAGATAAAAAAGGCTGTTTTTGAGGATGGAGTAGAAGTAATGGGTTATACCCCGTGGGGCTGTATAGACTTAATCAGTGCCGGCACTGGTGAAATGAAAAAGAGATACGGCTTTATCTATGTAGATAAGGACGACAAGGGAAATGGAACATTAGACCGATATAAAAAAGATTCATTTTACTGGTACAGGGAATGCATCCGGTCAAATGGTGAAATAATTTAGTTTATGTGTGAAAAAACAGTAATTGGATATTTCAATTACTGTTTTTTTTGTACCATTATCCGTACCCTGATTCAGGACTTGTAATTTATTTATATATTTGATAAAAGTATTTTTTGGCCGCTTCTACCAGGTCATATTGTCCTCCTGTTGAACTCCAGTTTACAGCAAGACCTAAGAATGCAGAAGCAAAACAATATGATAATTCTTCAGCTGAAGCATTGGGGTCAATCTCCCCTGCTTCCTGTGCCTTATGTGTATATTCGATAACCATCTGGCGCAATCTGGTCAAATTAGGATCAAAATTATTTAACTGAAAGCTGAACATTTCATTTTGCTGTTCCATATCAATTTTAATCAAATTTTTTAGTATATCGGTATTCAAATTTGCAATACCTCTTACAAAAATTTCTTTGACTTTCCAACATTTTTCAAGCCATGTTGTTTCTTGATCCATATCCTTTAGTGAAGTTTCTATATTCTCATCGACTAAAGAGAAGTAATCTAAAAGCAGAGTATTCTTTGAATGATAATGATAATAAAATGTTCTCTTCGTAATATTGCAGGCTTCACAAATTTCATTGATAGTCACGTTATCAAATCCATTATTCATGAAAAGATTAATAGCATTAACTAAAATTGTATGTTTTATATTTTCTATCAAATTTATCCCTCCGGTATATATAAGCCATTGCAGCAATCTATTCCTTACGCAAAGCATTATATCATACTTTTAAAAATAAATAAAATTATCTTTGTCAAAATATTGACACAAAGTATACTGCGGTATACAATGGAGGTATACCACGGTAACAAAATAATTATTACTTATAAGAGAGAGGTGTTTTTTATGAAAGGTGACATTAATGCATTATTTCAGCCTATGAAAATAGGCACTATGGAAGTGAAAAACAGAATAGCAATGGCTCCCATGGGGTTACATTCAAAAAATCCGGACGGAAGTTTTAATCAGGATGCCATTGATTTATACGTTGCACGAGCAAAAGGGGGAGTCGGGCTGATTGTAACAACGGGTATCGCATGCCAGAACAAACTGGATGCAATGCGTGCTACATTAGCAACAGCTGGTGATTCTTATATAGAATCCAACAAAAAGCTTACCAATGAAGTACATAAGTATGGTGCTAAAATTGTACTTCAAATAGCAAACGGTGCCGGCAGAAATCGTAAAGATGGTTTTTTTATGGATAATGATCCTATTTCCTCCTCAGAAAATCCCAATGTTTGGCACCCGGAAGTTATGCATCGTGCGTTAACAACAGAGGAAGTTCAATTTCTTATACAATCTTATGCCGATGGTGCTTATGTTGCAAAACAGGCAGGCTTTGACGGTGTGGAAGTTCATGCGCTTCATGAAGGGTACTTAATGGATCAGTTTTCTATGGAATGTACCAATCGTCGTACAGACCAATATGGCGGAAGCTTAGAGAACAGGCTTCGCTATGCTACAGAAACAGTACAGGCTATAAAGGATAAATGCGGAAAAGATTTCCCGGTTTTAATAAGATACAGTGTTAAAAGCTATATGAAAGGATTTGGTATTGATAAAGGTGCCCTTCCCGGGGAAGACTTTGAGGAATTTGGCCGTGATTTGGAAGAGAGTGCTAAAATAGCGAAAATTCTTCAGGATGCTGGCTATGATGCTTTGGATTCAGACAATGGCACATATGAATCATGGTATTTTGCACATCCTCCGGTATATATGCCAAAAGCCTGTAACCTGGCTGATGCTCAGTATATAAAGAAATTTGTTAATATTCCTGTAATATGTGCAGGTAAAATGGATGATCCTGAAATATCAGCGGAAGCGGTTGCCAGTGGGAGTATTGATGCTATTTCAGTTGGGCGGGCACTTCTTGCTGACCCGGAATGGGCAAATAAAGTAAAAACCCAGCATTATGATGATATAAGACCCTGTATAGGATGTCATGCGGGCTGTCTGGAGAGATTTTTCTCTGGTAAAAATACGTCATGTGCAATTAATCCCCAGGTTGGGCAGGAAGGAAAATGTGAAATTAAACCTGCTGATGTGAAAAAGAATATCATGGTCATTGGCGGCGGTATAAGCGGTATGGAAGCTGCAAGAATCAGCGCACTTAGAGGGCATAACGTGGATTTATATGAACGCACAAATAGTCTTGGCGGTGTTTTCATTCCTGCTTCTTCTATGAGTTTTAAAGAAGAGGATAAAAAGTTAATACAATGGTATGTGAAACAACTGAAAGATACTGGTGTAACTCTTCATATGAACACAGAAGTGGATGAAAACACGATTAAAGCTTCTAAGCCGGATTCCATTTTTGTAGCAACCGGTTCTACTGCAAGAAATCTTAATGTAGAAGGAGCAAATTCAGAAAAAGTTATCACCGCAGTGGAAGCATTATTGGAGACAAAACCCATTGGTGATAAAGTGGTCGTTATAGGTGGAGGACTTACTGGCGTTGAAATTGGCTATAGCCTGACAAAAGATAAAGGAAAACAGGTTGAAATACTGGAGATGTTACCTGAAATTTTAACAGTACAGGGCTTAAATGCTGCTAATAAAACGATGCTTCAAAATCTTGTATCAGCTCATAACATAAGTATTCATACCAATGCAAAAGTTACCGCAATCACATCGAGAGGTGTTCAGTTTGAAGAAAACGGCTGCATTGTCGAACTGGAAGCCGACACAATTATCACAAGTATTGGATACGTCAGTGATAAATCTTTATATCAGGCAATAAAAGATTGTGGTGCAGATGTACATTTAATTGGTGATGCCTCAAAGGTATCTAATCTGATGGGAGCAATTTGGGATGCATATGAAATTGCACAGTCAATCTAAAATAAAAAATATAAGTTGAAATAATCACCCTGTGTTTTTGAAGAAAGACAAAGCATAGGGTGATTTTATAATTTAGGTTTATTATTGTCTGACAAAAAAACTGAATTAACAAGAACAGAGGAGGTTGCATATTTGATTTTTTTAGTAACGAAAAAATAGAGTATATCCATATTCATAATGTTGTACCAGGTTGTTACAGCTGTTTAGTAGAGAGAGTACGCTGATTTAAAACTGTGTCTGATCCGATAAATGGAACTAAGAAAAAATGCTTGACTATCTCAAAAGGACTGGATATATTTAAACAAAAAGCAGGATATGGAAAATTTTAATAGATTAGTGTTAGAGGACAGGAAAGAGTATGAAAATTATAGATGGACATGCCCATGCATGCGGGATGTTTTTTAATGCAGATGATACTGTGCGTTACATGAAATTAAATAATATCTATAAAATGATACTTACAGCAGGAGAACCCAATAGTAAAAAGGTATATAAACTGCCCTATCTGGCAAAAATGTTTCCTGGTTCCAGGCTGATTTATATGAATAATACTCTGACCGCTATGATTATTGGAATAAGTAAAATGAACAGACATATAGAACAGGGAAATGAAACGGTTGCATTGATGGCGCAGCAATTTCCGGATTACATATTAAATACTTATTGGATAAATCCTGTTGAAGCAGACTGTTTACAGAAAATCGAAAATTTTTCTAATAAATACTCATTTTGCATGTTAAAAATGCATCAGTGCTGGACAAAGTTTGACATCGGAGATGAACGGATTATTAAAGTTATTGAATGGGCGGAATTTAACCGGAAACCAATATTTATTCATTTAAAATCCAAAAGTCAGGTAAAAAAGTTTATATCTTTAACGAAAAAGTATCCTGGAGTAACGTTTATACTTGCACATTTAATTGGAATAGAGGAGTTTGACAGCTCAATTGGAGAAAATGTATATTTTGATATTTCGTGTCCGTTACTTCATTCGACTAAAATGTTAGTAAGAGCATGGAATAACTTTGGCGCCGAACGAATATTGCTTGGCAGTGATGCTCCTTATGGTACAGATAATATAAATCTGGCAATCAGTCAAATGCGTGAAGCCGGAATGAATCATGATGAAATTGAACTCATATGCAGTAAGAATATTCAGAAATTACTGGATATTAAATAATATGGGAATGATAATCAGATATTAACTGATACATATAAAAGGGAAAGGAGTTAACGATATGTCTAAAATGCCCATGATATTTGCAGGCCATGGTTCACCAATGAACGCAATAGAAGATAACCGCTATACCAGAGGCTGGAGGGAAATGGCGCAGAAAATTCCCAGACCTGAATCAATTTTATCAATCTCGGCTCATTGGTATACGGAAGGTACAAAGATTATGAATGAGGAAAATCCAAAGACGGTTTATGATATGTATGGATTTCCTGAAGAATTATATGAGATTGCATATAATGCCCCTGGTAATCCCAGACTTGCAGGTCATGTAAAAGATTTAATCAGCAAACCAAGCGTATATGACAATACCTGGGGCATTGACCATGGCACATGGTCTGTTCTGACTCATATGTACCCTGAACGGGATATTCCTGTTTTTCAGATCAGTATCGATGCTTTTGCTCCGCCGCAGGTTCATTATCAGATAGGCAGGGAATTGAAATCCTTAAGGAATCAGGGTGTTCTTTTGTTTGGTACCGGAAATATTGTACACAACTTAAGAATGATTGACTGGGGAATGGAAGATCAAGGGTTTGAATGGGCATATAAGTTTGATGATTTTGTTAAAGATAATATCGAAAGTAGAAATTTTGAGAATGTCATTCATTATATGAGCCAGGGAGAGGCAGCAAAATCAGCTGTACCTGCACCGGACCATTTTAATCCCATCTTATATTTACTCGGAGCAGCCGATGGAGAGGATAAAATAATGGTATATAACAATAGCTGCATGCTGGGTTCCTTATCCATGACAAGCTATTTATTTGTATAAATGACTGTATTCGGCTGCAAAGAAGGCAGATTAAAGTTGACTAATTTAACGAATATTCCACATCGAAAAATATGAGTTGCCATGTTATAATGGCACTACACTTTTAGAAATTAGTAAATGGTAAAGACAGGAGAAATACGATGTGGTTTATACTTTCACTAACAGCAATATTATTTTGGAGTGGCTCTGACCTTTTTTCAAAGATAGGTTCAAAGCCAGATGATAAATACAGCCATTGGAAAATGGTTATGGCAGTTGGTACTGTCATGGGAATTCACGCAGTTATTGAACTTTGCAGAGGAGCCGAGTTTCAACTTTCAGATATCCTTACATATTTGCCAGTATCATTTCTATATATTTTAGCGATGATACTTGGTTATGTCGGTCTGCGGTATGTAGTCCTTTCCATTTCCACCCCCATCTGTAATTCATCAGGCGCAGTTGCCGCTCTTTTGTGTTTCTTTATTCTGAAGGAGACAATGAGCGGGTTACAGTTTTTTGCAGTGGCACTGGTATGTATCGGTATTTTCCTTCTTTCTGTTTTTGAAAAGAGACAGGAGGATGCAGAACGTATGCAGTCCGGCATGGTTCCGGACAGGAAATATACTCACAGCTTTATTGCTATTTTCTTTCCGATTTTTTATTGTATCATTGACGGACTTGGTACTTTTGCAGATGCGTTGGTTCTTGACCGGTATATTGGAGAGGAATCCGCAAATATTGCATATGAATTTACATTTTTGCTGATGGCGGTTTTTGCCTTTATTTATGTGGAAATTGTAAAAAAACAGAAAATCAGACTGTCCGCAGAAAAACCAAAGGTACTGGCAGGCGTGTTTGAAACTGCAGGACAATTTGCTTATATTTACGCATTGGGGGATAATGCAATTGTTGCGGCTCCATTAATTTCGTCTTACTGCATTTTTTCCCTTGTCTGGGCAAGAATTATATTGAAGGAAAAGCTGTCGTGGAAACAGTATGTTGTCATTGCCATAGCAGCGGTCGGTATTGTGATACTTGGTATGGAGGGTTAAGAACCGGGTAATCTGGGAAAGGACAAGGTACATCTAATATGTGGCAATGCCCAAAATGTGGACGGGAATTTAAAAATCAGGATCAAAATCATTTTTGCAGCGAGGTGCCGGATACAATCGATGCCTATATTAAAGCTCAGTCAGAGGAAGTTCAGCTGCTTTTAAACCAGGTTCGTAATACGATCCGGACTGCATTGCCGGGTGCAGAGGAACGTATATCGTGGAAGATGCCAACTTACTGGAGCGGACATAATATCATTCATTTTGCCGCATTTAAGAAACATATAGGAGTGTATCCCGGTGAGAATGCAATGGTCCGTTTTGCAGGACGGCTGACGGAGTATAAAACAAGTAAAGGTGCGATACAGCTTCCTTATGACAGACAGCTTCCGCTGGAATTGATCGCAGAAATTGCGAAATGGTGTTATGAAGCGGAGTGTTAATCTTCTTTAAAAATAATTGAATTATTCAACTAAATGAACTACAATAAGATAAATAATTCAATTAAGGAGGTTTCACATGCAGCAAAAAGATAATACGAAAAAAATACTAAAAAATTTTAAAGGTGACGGCATACCTAAAATTGATATGCATGCACATTTTTTACCCCAGGCTTACAGAGAAGCTCTGTTAACGAGAGGAGAGAAAAATCCGGATGGGTATCCGACTCCGGAATGGAATCCGGAAGCGCATTTAGAAGCAATGAAACATTTGGGTATTTCTACTTCGATGTTATCTGTTTCCGTTCCCCATATAAATTTTGGAGATAAAAATGCCGCTAAAATATTGGCTAGAAAAGTAAACGAAGACGGAGCGGGGCTTGTAAAAAAATATCCTGAACAATTTGGTTTACTCGCATCTTTACCAATACCAGATATTAAGGACAGCATAGAAGAAATTCAGTATGCATTGGACGAGCTGCATGCTGATGGTTTTTCTTTGCCTACAAATGCGCTGGGTGTTTATCTGGGGGATCCTTGTTTAGATCCTATACTTGAAGAATTAAATAAAAATAAAGCAGTGGTTGTTCTACACCCGTGCAGGCCTGGCTGCGTCCCAGAACATGTTCTTGAAGATGTTCCGCTTCCAATACTGGAATATTTTTTTGATACTACCCGTACCGTAACAAATATGATTTTAAAAGGAACATTGAACCGTTTTCCTGATATTAAATTTGTCATCCCTCATGCGGGTGCATTTTTATCCATATTTGCAGATAGATTTGATGCTGCAATGAAACTTTTACCTTCTTCATTTACCAGCTATACTAAAAATGAGATTGATGTATACGCTGCATTAAAAGGATTGTATTATGATATAGCAGGAGTATGCCTGCCGGTGCAATTATCTGCACTTCTGCAAATTGTTGAAATTGACCACTTATTTTACGGCAGTGACTATTCATATACACCAGAGTTTGGCTGTGCTGTGCTGGCTGATGCATTAGATAAAACGCATCTGATCACTGATGAACAGCGCCGCGCTATTTATTATGGGAATGCGCTAATGCTGTTTCCACGTTTAAATTGAACTGGCTGTTCTATTAGGAGCAGCCTTTTTGTATCCCCTGGTCTGGTAAAATAATAAAAAAATGGAGCTTGACGTATAATGGTAACAATGCTAGTATATGAATGAACAAATTATTATTCATTCATATACTAGCTGATTAAAGAAAGGACTTAATGAAAAAGGTTACCGCATTTATAGGAAGTGCCCAGAAAAAGGCTACTTACAAAGCAGTCCGTGAATTTGAGAGAAATTTGAAATCGCATGCGGAGATTGAATTTGAATATGTCTTTTTAAAGGATTATCGAATTGAGTTTTGCAGGGGCTGCAAGCTGTGTTTCAATAAAGGAGAAGAATTATGCCCTATACAGGATGACCGTGATCTGTTGATTGATAAGATGATCCATTCTGACGGGGTAATTTTTGCCACCCCCAATTATGCTTTTCAAGTTTCGGCATCCATGAAGAATTTATTGGACCGGACAGCTTTCTTATTGCATCGGCCCTGCTTTTTTGGAAAGGCATATACATCCATTGTTACTCAGGGAATTTACGGGGGAAACTCTATTATAAAGTACCTTGGAAATATGGGAGAAAATTTGGGGTATAGTACTGCAAAAGGCTGCGTATTAAAGACTTTGGAGCCGGTCACAAAAGATGTACAAAAAAAGAATTCATTTGAAATAAAAAAAGCCGCCGCAAGATTTAACCGGGTGCTGATGCGTCAAACGGCTCCATCTCCATCTTTTTTCAGGCTGATGATGTTTAGAATCTCAAGAACAAGCATGAAAGAAATGTTAAACGATGATTATTATGACTATCGGCACTACAGGACAAATGGCTGGTTTGAATCGGATTATTATTACGATGTATCCCTAAATCCCATTAAAAAGCTGATGGGTCGGTTATTTGATTACATAGGACATCGAATGGCAGGGGTGGATTAGAAATCAGTTGTTATTTGACACAGGATATTCTGGAGGGCTGTATATTGAAAGATACGAAAACAATTTTATTTAATTGCGGAAAGGAGCTGTTTAGCCGGAAAGGGTTTAAGGACACTAATATTTCGGATATTACGAAAATTGCGGAAATAGGAACAGGTACATTCTATAATTATTATTCCTCAAAAGAAGAGCTTTTCATGGAAATATATCTGGAAGAAAATGAGAAGCTGAAGAAAAAAATAATGAAATCAGTTAATATGGATCAGGATCCCGGGAGTGTGGTTAAGGAATTAATGCAATTAAATTTAAAAGGTATGAAATCAAATCCGATTCTGAAAGAGTGGTATAACAAGGAGGTATCTGTTAAAATAGAGAAGTACTTTCGTGAACAGAAGGGGCTGAACCGGCTCGACTTCATGTATCGGGATTTTTTTGAAATCATTAAAAAATGGCAGGCAGAAGGCAAAATAAGAAATGATATTGACAGTGGAATGGTTATGGCCATTTTTACATCAATCATTACGATTGAGATCCATAAAGAGGAAATTGGACTTCAGTATTTTCCGGAGATTTTGGATTACCTCACGGATTTTACGATGAAAGGCTTAGCGTCTGGCGTGCCACAAAGCAGTGAATGAAATGGAGAACGGTGACGATTTAATTAAATGGGAGGTATTAAAAATGAGTACATTAATCGCTTATGCAACGAAATATGGATTTACTAAAACATGCGCAGAGATACTTGCAAAAAAACTGGGTGAAAATGTTGATATCTGTGATTTGAGCAGGAATCATCCTGATCTGATGAAATATGATAAAGTCATCATTGGCGGTTCGATCTATGCAGGAAAGATAAGAAAACCGGTAATGCGTTTTTGCTCAGACAATCTTAGTATTCTTAAAGTAAAAAAACTGGGGCTTTTTATATGTGGTATGGCGAAGGAAGAGGATGCACAAAAGCAGCTTGACTCCGCTTTTCCCAGGGAACTGTTGGAAGTGTGTGCTGCAAAAGGCTTCTTTGGAGGGGAATGCAATTATGACAAAATGAATTTCCTGGAGAAGTTTATTATGAAGAAGATAACAGGATCTGAACAGAGCCAGTCGCGGGTTGCCGAAGATAACATAACACGCTTTGCCGGTCTGATGAGGTAAGTCAAACTTATGAAACGCATTGCGATCATATCGGATACTCATGGCATCCTGAGAGAGCAGGTCATGTCTGAACTGGATGCAGCCGATTGCATAATCCATGCCGGAGATATCAATACCCCGTCAATCGCTGATACTGTCCGAACGATGGGAGAAACCTATATGGTACGCGGCAATAACGATATGGATTGGGCGAAAGATCTGCCGGCCAGTATTTCTGCCACCATTGAAGGTGTGAGATTCTTTATCGTTCATAACAGGAAAGATATCCCCCAACATCTGCCCGGAGTGGACGTAGTGATCTATGGGCATTCTCACAAATATTCCTCTGAAGTTATAGATGGCGTACTATATCTTAATCCTGGCAGCTGTGGTAAGCGGCGTTTTAATATGGAGATTACGATGAGCCGGATGACTGTGGATGCGGGGGAGTATCAATATGAAAAGGTGACTATTCTCCATGACAGTCCATTAAATTAAATGATATGACAGGAACCACTTACAAAAGAGGAGAAGCAACATGAGTATATTGGATAAATTCAGAAAAAAAGAAATTAGTTCATTGAAACAGGACTTAACAAAGCAGGAGCACCCTGGTTCTGTTTTTGTCATACATTTGCTGATGAAAGAAAAGTGTGACATGCCATCGAAAGAAAAGATGACTGCTGTCATGGAAAAGTATTTGGGAGAAGTGGATTGTTTCTGCCATGACACCAAGGTCGCTGGATTTGCTCCAAAGAAATATAAGGTGGAGTTTAAAGAAGGAAGTATGCCGCCGCAGCTGATGGTCATGGAATGCATGAAAGCAGATGGTTACCAGATTGATGAGATTGCAGAGAGCCAGATGTGGGATTGTGAAAACAGCGCGGAGATTTTGTCTGAATGCAGCTATCATGTAGTTGCAACTGATATGCTTGCCGGAGCCATGGCGAATTATAAGGACAGGGCGGATATGCTGATGAATTTTATGGAGGCACTGGTTGAACTATATCCGGAATGTGCTGCCGTGCAGTTCCAGACTTCCGGAAAGATGTTTGCCAGGGATAAAATAATAAACCATCAGATTCCATTGGAAGACCGGTTTATCTACTTTGCTGTCAATGTCCGTTTTTTCAATATTGAGGGTACGGAAGATATGCTGGTGGATACACTTGGCATGAGTACTCTTTACCTGCCGGATCTGCAATATCATTTTCATGAGGTGGATCCCAACTGGGTCGTCAACCATGCCTATAATCTGCTGAGTTATATGTATGCCAACGATGCGCCAATCAAAAGCGGGGAAACGGTGGATGGGATAGCAGACGGGCACATGGAACAAACAATACAGTGGAAATGTCAGTATGAAAATGCTTTGATCCAGCCCGCCAGAGAGGTGCTCGACATATGTATGAATGAGTATGCTTCCGGAAATCGGGAAATTTAAGGGAATCGGAGGAACAGGCTGTGAACAAAGAAGAACAGGTTATGTCGGAACTTTGGGATTTGTTTAATAAGAAGATGTGGCTTGACAGCTTCAAAATGAAAACCAGACTGAAAGGGTATAATCCTTCAGAAGTGCATTGTATCCAATACATTGGCGGAAATGATGATTCCAATGTGACAAAACTGGCTGAGTCGTTTTATATGACAAGAAGCGCAATCAGTAAGCTGACAAAGAAGCTCATTGAGAAAGACCTTATTGAAAGTTATCAGAAACCAGACAACAGGAAAGAAGTATATTTCAGGCTTACAAAACAGGGAGATAAGATATACAAAGTGCATGAGGAACTGCACAGAGAATATAAAGAGCGGGATAAAGCAGTATTTGATGAAATAACAGAGGAACAGTATGACAGTATGCTTGGTTTTGCAGAAAAGTTTAATCAGCATTTAGATGCAGAGATAAAAAAGCTGGGGGTAGATATTACGTCTGGCTGGTGTGATAAATTATAACGGATGAGAGGCAGCCCCAATTTAAAATAAGAGGCTGCTTTTTATTTTACAAAATATTGTTGACAAGGACACAAAAAAATACTATGATAACAATATGAGTCCTGGGACGCAAAAACACAATTGATAGGAGGAAACCATATGAATATTATGGGAATCATTGCAAGTGAGCGAAGAGAAGGCAATACTGCCTTTATAGTAAATAAATTGCTGGAGGGCGCAAGAGAACAGGGGGCACAAACTCAGTCTTTTAGTTTTAGCGACCTTGATATAAAACCATGCAGAGGCTGTTGGGCCTGCCATAAGAGTGATCAGGGTTGCGTTATAAAGGATGATATGCAGAAAATTTATAATGCAATGGAGAACACAGATGTTATCATTTTAGGTTTGCCGATTTACATGGGCCAGATGAGCGCTCAGGGAAAGATAGTTATCGACAGACTGTTTGCACAGTTTTCACCTCGGTTCTCTCCCTTCTTTAAAGATAATGCTGTCAAAAAACAAATAGTTCTTTCCTTTAATCAGGGCAATCCCAATGCTGATCTGTTTAAGCCGTATATAGAATATACCAGTCAGATGTTTAAAACTCTCGAATTTGATGTGAAAGAGATTCCTGTTGTCACTGGTCTTCGTAGTGGTCCCATATACGACAGAAAAGACTTGAGCAGGGACTTAAAAAGATTTGGTTCCGGTTTAGTTGTTCCTGATAAAAACCCGGCAGCATAATGGTCAGCGCTGCCGGGTGGATACTTAAATGATGCTTATGTTGCGTTAATCTGCATACATGTATAGCCATGAACAAAAGTTGCTTCAATGGTTCTTATAACGGGTACTTCCGGTGGGTTAACGGTTAGATCAAAGAGTTCTTTTGCCAATACCGGAATATTCTGCTTTACTGTAGTAATCTGAGGATAATGGATTCGATTCAGCACGCCGTCAAAACCCACCAGCGAGAAGGTATCTGGAATACGTATATTTTTGATGGCTGCCTCGTTGATCACACCTAAGGCGACTAAATCACAGCTGCAGACAATAGCAGTAGGCGGCTCTGAAAGAGACATAAAATAACCGAGGGCGGTCTGGCCTGTTTCAAAGTCCAGTCCGTTTTTATTTGGAAGATAAATATATTCATTCCTGATCTGCAAATTCTTGTTTTCCAGTGCTTCTTTATAACCCCGGAACCGGGACTCAATAGAATCGAACTTCTTCCCGCTGCCAATAAACCCTATTTTTCTGTGATTGAGATTATATAAGTAGTCAATAATTTTATGGATCATTTCTCTGTTATTTGACCGTACCGTAGAGTATAACCCCTTGGTTCGTCTGTCCATTGATACAATCGGTATCTGATTTTTGTACGGTTCGAATATGTCGTAATTGAGACCTTCTGTCAGTATAATACCGGCACATCTGTTTGATATGCAATATTCCAGGTAGTCTTTCTCACGTTCAGGCTGGTTTTCTGTGTCCATGATTAATAAGGTATACTTATTGTCAAGACATATCTGATTTAATTCCTTTATTAAAGAAATAAAAAATGGATTATCCATATCGTATATAAAAATTGCTATGGAATTGGAAGTTTTTGAAAAAACATTTTTAATTGTCTGGTTAGGAATATAATTATACTCCTTTATCAGCTCCTCAACTCGTTCCCTCACTTTTGGTGAGGTTTTATCTGGTGTATTAATGACTCTCGATACGGTTGCTGTTGATACACCAGCAAGTCTGGCGATTTCTCTAATGCCAATGAAGCCATTATGATTTTCTGGGTTCTGCATGTATTGCTCTCCTCGTATAATTGGATCCTGATATTTTAAAAATTCCATTGAGTTTGTATGTGACTGACAATTTTAGGAAATCTTTGTGCCTATTTTACCATAAAACGTTTCGAAAGTCAGTAAAATCAATGGTTCAAAAGTGTGATTAGCAGTTACTGACTCAATTATAATATTTAATGTAACAAGTGTAAAGAGATTAATTAAAAAAATGTAATAATGTACATAGGAATAGTATGAATTATAAAGTGAAACGGTAAAAACACACATAAAAATACACAAATATAACTATAAAATATACATAAATAATAAAATGTATATTGACAAATGAAATTAATGTGTATAAAATGTAAATGTAACAAGTTACATTAAGGAGGAGGGGAATATATGAATACAAGAATCCAAAGATTGAGAAACAGGTTATTTGACCAGGAACCAAGAATTTGTTCGGAACGTTGTGTTATCTTTACACAATCCATGAAAAAATCAGAAGGCAGACCAATTGCATTAAGAAGAGCACAGGCATTTTATGATGTTCTGGATAAAATGACAGTTTGCGTAAATGAAGATGAACTGATTGTTGGGAATCAGGCAAAGTGGCCGAAAGCATCTCCCATTTATCCGGAATATTCTACAGAATGGCTTGAAGCGGAATTAAACGGTAAGCCGTATTATCTATACGACAGGCCGGGTGATAAGTTCTATTATGATGAAGAAGATAAAAATAAAATACTGGACTGTGTATGCTACTGGAAGGGAAAATCACTTTATGAAAGCCTGCGAAAGACTCTGCCTGATTATATTAATGCAGCATGGGAAGCCAATGTAATTGATGATACCTGGGTATCGGCGGCTGGTCTGGGCAATGAGGTGGTTGATTATGAGCTGGTAATTAATAAAGGTCTTGAGGATGTTATGAGGCGGATTGAGGATAAGAGAAACTCTCTGGATCCTAAGGAACCAGGTAATGTCAGAAAACGCTGGTTTTTAGAAGCAGCACTAAAGGGAAACCAGGCGGTTGTTAATTTCGCTTACCGGATTGCTGATGAGTGCGAAAAACAGGCACAGATGACAACGGATGAGAAGCGCAGGAAGGAACTGACTGATTTAACGGAAGTCTGCAGACATGTACCCTACCATCCTGCGAGAAATTTTCATGAAGCGGTTCAGTCTGTTTATTTAATTTTACTGGCAGTGCATCTGGAATCCAATGGTCATGCAATTTCACTGGGAAGATTTGATCAGTATGTATATCCGTTTTATCAGAAAGATCTTTTTAAAGGCAGGATAACAAGGCAGGAAGCTCTTGAGATTATTGAAGCGTTTTTTATCAAATGCAATGAGCTGAATAAGCTGCGGAGCTGGCCTGACACAGAATTTTTCCTTGGTTACCAGATGTTTATTAATCTGGCTGTTGCCGGTCAGCGGGCAGATGGCAGTAATGCGGTCAATACCGTATCGGAGCTTTGCATTGAGGCATGTGAGGATCTTAAGTTATTTACTCCATCTATCTCGGTTAAATGCTGTGATGAAACTCCGGATGAATTCCTGATGAAAGCCCTTAATGCAATGGAAAACCATAAAGGAGGGCAGCCAGCATTTTATAACGACAAGGCATTCATCAGAACACTGGAAAATATGGGAGTTGCAAAAGAAGACAGATATAACTGGGTGCCCGATGGCTGTATTGAGGCATCAATTCCGGGCAAATGGGATTTTGCAGCAAAGGGACCATGGCTGAACGTGGAAAAGGTATTGGAGATTACACTGAATAATGGTACAGATCCTCGGACAAGGGTTCATTTTTTTAATGTTGATAAAAAAATAGAAACATGTACCAGTACACAGGAAATTTATGAAGAATACAAGAAGGCGCTGAAGTATTTTATCGATTTACAGGTTGAAACAGAGCATATCAACGATGAATTGCATGTGGAGATGGACATTAATGCATTTCGTGCATCGCTGGTGGAGGATTGTATCGGACGTGGGTTAGATCTGGTGGAAGGCGGCTCGGTCTATTCCGCAGATGGAGGTCCCACAGCAGGAAGCATCAGCGCAGGTGATGCACTGGCAGCTATTAATTATATTGTCTTTGATCAGAAGATTATTACAATGAACCAGCTGCTTCATGCATTAAAAACCAACTTTGAAGATGAAACAACAGTACCAGCCGGATCGGAGATAAGAGCAATTTTACTTAATAAAGCACCTAAGTTCGGCAATGATGATGATGAAGCAGACCGGTGGGTGGTAGCGGTTGAGGAATTCATCGGACATACCTACAGGTATGAATGCAAAAGCTCAAAGTATGGTAAGGGCCCGGTTCCCTGCTGCTATTCTTACAGCCAGAGTCCGGTAACCGGAAATATTGCATTTGGCTCAAGCATTGGTGCAACGCCAGATGGCCGGAAGTGCGGGGCACCTGTAAATAACGGCGTCTCTCCTGCTAACGGATCGGAAAAAAACGGGGCAACAGCAGCCTGCAATTCTGTTATGAAGCTTCCCACAATCTATATCCAGAAGGGCGGTATTTTTAACATGAGGCTTAGTAAGGCTGCGCTGGAGACAGAGGAGAACAAGAAGAAGATTATTGATATGATACGTGTTTTCTTTGACAATTACGGGGAGCAGATCCAGTTTAATGTAGTTGATACGGAGGTTTATAAAGACGCTATGATTCATCCGGAAAATTATAAGGATCTAATGGTTCGGGTATCCGGTTACAGCGCATTGTTTACATCATTATCTCCGGCATGTCAGGCTGATGTAATCAGCAGGACAGAATTTTAAACGGGTTAAGAAAGCGGATGGGTAAGATGCTTGAGGCAAATGTGTTTAATATTGAGCGGTATGCTACAGAAGATGGGTATGGCATCCGTACCGTTATTTTTCTGAAAGGATGCCAGTTAAGGTGCAGATGGTGTGCAAATCCGGAATCCCAGGAATTTAAGCCTCAGGTACTTGTCAATGTGAATTCCTGTATCTCCTGTGGTAAATGCATGAACGTATGTCCTAATAAGGCTGTTTTCTATAAGAAAGGCTTTGGATATTTATCAGACAGGCTTTTGTGTACAGCATGCGGGGACTGTATCACACAATGCTATGTGGATGCAAGGAAGCTTATGGGAACTGTTATGAACCGGGAAGAACTGCTGGATATCATATTAAGGGATGAAAAATATTATGCAAAATCAGGAGGCGGAGTAACTTTCAGCGGAGGAGAACCATTCTTTTATGCAGAAATGATCCGTGAAATTGGAAAGGAGATGAAACAAAGGGGTTATAATTCACTGGTTGAAACCTGCGGACAGGTTCCCCTTGAACGGATTAAACAGGCATCACAGGAGGTGGATTATATCTATTATGATTTTAAACACTACAATCCTGCAAAGCATAAGGAATTGACAGGTTTTGATAATTCTCTTATTTTAAATAATTTAGAATGGCTGGACAAAGAATACACCGGACATCTGGCAGTGAGATATCCGTATATCCCCGGCTGCAACAGTGATGACGATGCCATAAGAGGATTCTTTCAATACATAAAACAATTGACAAATATCAAAGAAATCGTATTTCTGCCTTATCACAGACTTGGTCTTCCCAAGTATCAGGGGCTTGGAAGAAACTATGAAATGGGAGAATTAAGATCCTTAAAAAAGGTGGAAATGGTGCATTTGTATGATACTGCAAAGGAATACGGTCTGGATATAAAAATACAGTAATTGGGGTGTTGGTATGGCAAAAAAAACGATCGTGGGTTTTGACTGCGGGAATTCCTCTTATCGAGTTGTATTGGGGAAATACGATGGAGTACGGATTCTGACTGAGGTCATTGATCAGATACCAAATTGCATGGTGAAAGCGGGAAATTATTATTATTGGGATATTCTTCGGATGTTTTCGGATTTTAAAAATATTCTGAAACGGCTGGTCAGCCGGGGAGAAACAATTGATTCCATCGGAATCTGCACATGGGGAGTGGATTTTTCATTGTTTGACCGAAAGGGGAATATGCTGAATAATCCGCTGGCGTACAGAAATGCACTGGGTGAACAGCAATTGTCAGAGATGACTGATTTAGAACAGAAACAGATGTTTATGAATACAGGAATTCTTTGCGATAAAATTAATTCCGTGTACTTATTGAAAGGTATGAAAGGGGAAATGCCGGATGTGTATCAGGCGGCTGACAAACTTTTAATGATTCCTGATATTTTAAATTATCTGCTGACTGGAAAAATGCTGAATGAACCCAGTGAATTCAGTACCACCCAGCTTATGGATGTGAATACAAAATCAGTCAGTGATTTTGTGTGCAGGGAAATGAAGATCAGCAGAAAGTTGTTTCATGATTTTGGAAAACACGGAGAAGCAATCGGATTTTTATCAGATGATATAAAGGCAGAAATAGGAGCCGGTTATGATATTCCGGTCGTGTGCGTTCCCTCCCATGATACGGCAGCAGCAGTTCTTGCGGTGCCTGCACGGCAGGAGCATTTCGCATTTATCAGTTCCGGTACATGGGCTTTAGTAGGAACTGAGCTTTTAAAGCCGCTGCTGTCAAAGGAAGTATATGATGCCGGGCTTACAAATGAGTTGGGCGCATTTGATACAGTTACACTTCTTAAAAACGGAGCCGGAATGTTCCTGATACAAAAAATCAAGAAAGAGTATGAAACGGATGTAAAGAGAGAAGTTACCTGGGAGGAAATTGTTAAGCTTTCTGATGAGGAAATTGGTAAACATATTCCGCTTATTGATTTGAATGATATAAGATTTTTTAATCCGGTGCAGATGGGAAAAGAAATCTGGAACTATCTGAAAGAAACCAAACAGGCAGAGGGCGGCTTTTCCTGGAATACGATTGTTAAATCAGTATATGAATCCATGGCATGCAGTTATGCTGTTACCATTGAGCATTTACAGAGAGTTACAAAGGAATATTTTGATTGTATCTATATTGTCGGAGGCGGCGCAAAGAATGAACTTGTAAATCAGATGACAGCCAATTGTACAGGGAAGAACGTAATTGCATGTTTTGGAGAAAGCACAGCCATGGGGAATATAGCGGCACAGCTGAAATATTTTGAACCATATCTGGAGCTTAAAACCATACGTGAAATTGTCTGCAATTCAGTAGAAACCAAGAGCTATATGCCGGACACTGACACCTCGTATCTGATTGACAGTTATAAAAAATTACAGGAAAGGAGCTGATATTATGAGCGATATTATCCTGAAAATGACGGGGATATCAAAGAAATTTTTTGGAGTTCCGGTTTTAAAAGATACCAGGCTTGAGGTCAGAAAGGGAGAAGTGCATGTCCTGCTGGGTGAGAATGGCGCGGGAAAATCAACACTGATAAAAATACTTTCGGGGGCATACCGTCGCGAGAGCGGAAGCGTTGTTTTAAATGGTGAAGAACTTCCTGCCATGTCTCCCAAAGAGGTGATTGATAAAGGAATCAGTGTGATTTACCAGGAATTCAATTTAAATCCTCATGTATCAATCTGGGAAAATATATTTATGGGCAAAGAATATACAAGCAGGGGAATCATAGACCGGCGAAAGAGCAGAGCTGAGGCTCAAAAATATATGGATCTTATTGGCCTTTGCTGTGATCCGGATACACTTGTGGGGAACTTAAGCGTTGCACAGAAACAGATGGTGGAAATATCAAAAGCAATCTCTATGGATGTTAAAATACTTGTTTTGGATGAACCTACGGCATCGATAACAGATAAGGAAACGGAACGGTTATTTAAAATCATAAGAGAGCTGAAAGCAAAAGGCATTGGAATCATTTATATATCACACCGCATGGGGGAATTGTTTGAAATTGGTGACAGATGTACCGTAATGAGAGACGGGGAGTATGTGGATACGGTGGAGCTTAAGGAAACCTCGGTGGAAGAACTGACCAGAATGATGGTAGGCCGGAATGTAAATTTCAACAGATTTGAAAATACCTTTGTAGATGTTCATAAGCAGGTATTGAAGGTGGAAGAATTATGCTACAAAAATCTGCTGAAAAACATCAGTTTCAGCTTAAATAAAGGAGAAATACTGGGGATGTCCGGTCTGGTGGGTTCCGGAAGGACAGAGCTGGCAAAATGTATTATTGGTGCATATACAAAAAATTCCGGCAGAGTTTTTTTAAATGAGAAAGACATGACAAGAACAGATATCTGCAGATCAATTGAGGAAGGGATTGTTTATTTAAGCGAAGACAGAAAAGATGAGGGTCTTGTGCTGATGCATTCACTCAAAGAAAACATATCACTTCCCAATCTAAAGCTTTTTGGCAAATTCGCTCTCAGCAAAACAAAAATAGATGATACGGCGAATCAGTCGGTTGAAAAATTGTTGATAAAAACACATTCAATCAACACAGCAGTAAAAAATTTATCCGGCGGTAATCAGCAAAAGGTCGTGATTGCAAAATGGCTTTTAACAAATGCCCAGATATTTATATTTGATGAACCAACCAGGGGAATCGATGTAGGTGCCAGAGATGAGATCTATCAGATCATGGGGAAACTGGTTGGGGAAGGTAAATCAATTATTATGATTTCATCAGATATTCCGGAAATACAAAAAATGTGCGACAGGGTTTTGGTGCTGAATAATGGGGAAATAGCAGCAGATGTAAAAAACACCACGGATTTAACACAGGAGAAGATATTATCCTATGCACTAATGGGAGGAAAATAAAATGTGGAATTTATGTAAAAGCAAAAAGATAGATGTACATGCATGTTCTCTTTATCTGGGAGGGTTTGTCATATTACTGGCATTTTCAATCCTGTGCCGGCTGAACGGTAAAAACTTCTTTTCCATGCAGAATATCATGAACATTATCCAGCAGTCGGCCATTATTGGAATCACAGGGATAGGAGCATCCTTTGTTATATTAACGGGAGGAATTGATTTATCGGTCGGATCCATTATCGCATTTGTGGGAATTGCCGGAGGCATGATGTTAAAGGGCGGGGTTCCTTTGGCAGTCACTATTATATTATGTATCGTAATCGGCTTTCTGATCGGGATGTCTAACGGATATTTTATCAGTTATGGTAAGGTCCCGGCGTTTATCGTAACATTGGGATCCATGCAGATATTCCGGGGATTTACTAAAGTTTTAACAGACGGAAAGCCCATTTCCGGCTTTGATGACAGTCTGGCAGCCTTCACCGGAAGCAAGCTGTTTGGAATAACGGCACTGGTTTACTATGTTTTTATTCTTTATGTGATTATGGTATTTGTAACGACAAAAACGAAATTCGGCAGGAGAGTTTATGCGTTTGGCGGGAATCCCAATGCGGCGAAGCTTTCCGGTGTAAAGATTCGCAGTATCGAAATCTTAACATATGCCATTGCAGGCATGTTTTCAGCAATGGGAGGAGTCTGCTTATTATCCAGACTTGCATATGCAGATCCCAATGCAGGTGCAGGATACGAAATGGATGCCATAGCAGCAACGGTATTGGGAGGCATTGCGTTATCAGGAGGAAAAGGAAATGTTGGAAATACACTGATTGGGGCGTTGGTTTTAGGAATATTAAAATGCGGTCTGCAGATATTGAATGTAGCTACCTACTGGCAGACAGTCATAATCGGCGTTGTGATTATTCTCGCAGTCTATGTTGATAAGGCAAACGAAAGAAAGGCAGAGTAATAAGGATATCTGGCTTCGGGTTCAAGCGTTTTATAACGCATAAAAATAAAAAACCAAGGAGGAAAAGAAATGAAAAAAAGAGCGCTGACTGTGGTATTGGGTATTGTTATGGCAATGACTGTGTTAACAGGTTGTGCTAAGAAGGGAGAAGTTAATGAAGTAAAAACTGAGACAAAAGCGGAAACAAAAACAGATGCAGAAACAAAAGCAGAATCAAAGGCGGAGGCAAAAGCCAATAACTATACCATTGGTTTTGTTCCCATGACGCTGAACAATGAATATTTTATCGCCATGTGTAATGGTGCGAAGGAAAAGGCAAAGGAACTGGGTGTTAAACTGGAGGTTCAGGCGGCAGATTCTCATGCCAGCGCTGCGGATCAGCTGACAATTGTGGAAAATATGATCACATCCGGGGTAAACGCCATTTGTATTGTTCCTTCATCTTCGGAAGGACTGGAGACAGCACTTAAAAAATGTGAAAGTGCAGGAATTCTGGTATTTAACATTGATACAAAGCTGGATGATTCCGTGACAGGTAAAGTGTCGATGAAGATTCCATTTTACGGAACGGATAATAAAACCGGCGGTATCAAAGCAGGAGAATACGTAAAACAAAATTTTGACAAAGGAATCAAAACAGCGATTCTTACTGGTATTGAAACCCAGCAAAATTCCTGGGACAGGCGTGATGGCTTTGTTGAAGGGGCAGGGGACACAATTAAGATAGTTGCAGAGCAGTCAGCAAATTGGGAGGTTGACCAGGGTTATAATGCAGCTCAGAACATCATTACGGCAAATCCGGACTTACAATTGTTCTATTGCTGCAACGACAGCATGGCAATTGGCGCAAGAAGAGCGGTGGAAGAAGCAGGATTAAATGACCAGATTAAAATTATTGGTTTTGATGGTGCTTCTGAAGCATTAAATATGGTGAAATCCGGTAAGTTTTTCGGAACGGTGGCCCAGGATCCGGTTCAGATGGGGAAGCTTGGTGTTGAAAATGCAGTGAAAGCGCTGAATGGAGAAACGGTAGAGCAGAATATCGATACCGGTTCCAAGCTTATTTTTACAGATAATGTTGATGCACAGTTAGAGTATATTACACCATACATAGGAAAATAGTGTATACAAAAAGGAGAGAAAAAAGATGAATTACCGTAAGCTGATTGTTGACAGCGGAGTTAAATTACTGGGTTCCGGATTAACGGTGGAAACCTGGGGAAACATTAGCTGCCGTGATCCTGAAACAGGCTTGGTTTATATGACGCCAAGTGCAATGAGTTATAACACAATTACAGAGGATGACGTGGTAGTCTGCGCTTTGGATGGCACGGTTGTGCAGGGCAGCAGAAAGCCTACGATAGAAAAGGATCTGCATTTATCAATTTACAGGGCGAGGAATGAGGTAAATGCCGTTGTACATACCCATCCCATCTATTCCATGATCTATTCGTGCCAGGGAAAGATGATTCCGTTGATTATTGATGAGGCTGCTCAGGCTCTTGGCGATGTGTGCAGATGCACGAAGTACGCGCTGCCAGGTTCCATGCAGCTGGCTGAGGAATGTGCAAAAGCGCTGGGAACAGAAGCGAATTCCTGCCTTCTTAATTCCCATGGGGCTGTATGCATTGGTGCTGATATGGATGCTGCATTTAAGGTTGCCAATGTATTGGAGGTAACTGCGCAGATTTATTACATGGTAGAGGCAACAGGGGGGAAACCTACGACGATATCCGATGAGAATATTGCAGCCATGAAGAATTTTGTTAAGAATCATTACGGGCAGGGAAAATAAAATTAACGAAACAATAACTTAATGAAAGAATACCTCCGGTGAAATTTTTGGAGGTATTCTTTCATTGTATTATTTTCCAATTTGTCATACAATGATGTTAAATGCAAAAGGATCTGATTAAAATTTGGGAGGTAGTGTATGAGACTTGAAAAAGCAACACCAGAATCACAGGGAATTCATTCCTGTGGGATTCTGGAATTTTTAAACAAGGTAAACGAACAGGGATTAGAACTTCATTCATTTATGCTGCTTAAGAACGGAAAAAATATTGCTGACTGCTGGTGGAAGCCGTATGGGCCCCAGTACCGGCACCAGCTGTTTTCTTTAAGCAAAAGCTTTACATCCATGGCAATCGGCCTGGCAGTTGAGGAGGGCCTGCTGACGACAGATACCCTGATTGCTGATATTTTTACAGCTGAAATGAAAGAGCTGGGGGAAAAGGTTGATGAGAAAATTAAGAGAATGACCGTGAAAAACCTACTGACAATGGGAACAGGGATGACATATGAGAACTGGAGCTGGGGTGATGAGAAGTATAATAACATTCTGGGTTTTTTAAGCTCCCATGTGAAGAATGAGCCGGGAAGCGCGTTTTTTTACAATACCATGGCTACCTATATGTGTTCTGCGATTATTACAAGATTAACCGGTCAGAAGCTTGTGGACTATCTTATGCCCAGACTGTTTGTGCCGCTGGGGATTGACCCTGTCTGGGAGGAAGATAATCTGGGTATCAGCTTTGGCGGCTTTGGACTGAACATCAAAACAGAGGATATCGCCGTTTTTGGGCAGATGCTTCTGCAAAAAGGAGAATACAATGGACGGCAGCTCGTACCTGCAGCATGGATAGAGGAAGCAACCTCCAAACAGATTAACAACGGAGATGAAGTTGATAACGATTGGAACCAGGGATATGGATACCAGTTCTGGAGATGCGTACCCGAAGGAGTATACCGCGGAGATGGTATGTATGGACAATACTGTATCGTTATGCCTGAATACAACTGTGTTCTTGCTGTAACAAGCAATGCGGACATGGGTAAATTTTTGAGACTGATCTGGAGTGACCTTCTTCCGGTACTTGGAGGGGAAGCGGAACTGCCTCAAAGTGATGATTACAGTAAACTGGTTGAGTTTGGTGCAGGCCAGACACATCTGAAGGTGAAGGAAAATGCAGAGTCCTATCCCGTATTTCGGGCGACCTACCTGCTATCTTCTGATACCGCAGTGGAGAAAGATTTCAAAATAAAAAAGATCAGATTTGATTTTGAAAATGGCGAATGTCTGCTTGCTCTTTATAACGGGGAAAACTCTCAGCCCTTATATGTGGTCCGTTTTAAAGAGAAAAAATGGGTGGAGAACACGAAGGCGTTCTGGGAAGAAGAATCCTTTTACAGAGCGGTCTGCTATGGGGAGTGGAGTCATGAGGAGTTTTCCGCCTGCATCTGGCATTATGAGACACCACTGAATACAAAACTTAAGTTTACGTTCCGTGAGGAAAGGAACAGGCTGGTTTTTAAATTGACTGCACAGCAGGAAATGACACTTAACTATGTCAAAATATAAAGAAGTTAAGGTTCATTTTTCCCCTCTTTGTTTTTAGCGGTAACCTCCCGGAATATACTGTCTGAATCGCTTTTTTGTGTTTTCTGGCAGCCTGCCATTAATTGGTTTTTCTGTGATATTTCCGCCATTATGGTAATAAAATCTTCCTTTGTCAGAGGTTTTTTATCATCTTTTAGTTCGTAGCCTATTTGACCGCTTACCTCTATGGTAGCTGTTTTTACATCTTTTATAGAGCTTACACCGTTTTGACGCAGACGTGTTTCAAGCCTGTCAACAGTAAGCCGTAATTTTTTTAGATTTTTCAGAATGATCTCTCCATTTTCAATAACAATCACAGCTTTGCCAGAAAAGAGAGATTCGAAGATGTCAAACTTTATTTCCAGATATTCCGAAATAACCATAAGCATGGTGAATATGAATGCAATCAGCAATGTGCCCCAGATTTCATCTTCAGCGATCGGCTGTATTAAAAGAGAACCGATGCCAACCATAACAATGGTCTGAGTGATTGTCATCTGTGAGATTGATTTACGTCCTCCCAATCGCAGTATAAATTTACCTGCGAGAAAAATAACAATTGTTTTCCAAATTAAACTATAATTCATCACAAGATCTCCTCTGCGAATTTTTAAGTTATTGCTTATTATTAATTCATTTAGACATTATTATGTAACAGCCATTAAATTAGGGGGAATGAGGAACCCCGGAAAATTTCAGCAATGAAAGGAACATAAATGGACGGAACAGTAAGAAAAGATATTAAAATCGGTGACCACGTTATGGTGGTGCAAAAACAGGATCAGAGAACAGGCAAGCTGACAGAAGGTGTGGTCCAGAGAATACTGACTAATTCTCCCAATCATCCAAGAGGCATTAAAGTGATGCTGGAAGGAGGAATTGTAGGGAGAGTACAGGGAGGAATGGACCGGAAATAGGAGGGTTCAATGATAAAATTAAGCAGGGAAGAGAAGTCATGGATACTGGTTGATTGCGGTAATTCGGCTTATTCCATGGCTGTCACCACCGCGTTACTGCCAATTATGTTTGGAATGTTTGACAATGTGAAACGCAGCATGGACCTGGGATACTTTAACTCTATTGCCAGTATACTGGTGGCCGCCTTAAGTCCTGTTTTAGGTGCTGCCGCCGATTATAAGGACAAAAAGAAGCGCTTTTTTGTATTCTTTACCTGTCTGGGGGTCCTTTCTACCGCGTCGCTGGCGTTTATACCGCCTTCCAGCGGACAATGGCAGCTTTTAATTCTATTTTTTATCTTATCAGCAATTGGATTTGCAGGATCCAATATTTTTTACGATGCATTTATTGTGGATGTTACCAGTGATGAAAGAATGGATAAGATATCCTCCCTTGGCTTTGCATTTGGATATATATCCAGTGTGATTCCCTTTGGTATCAGTCTGGTGCTTATATTTCTTCTGGGAATGGAAAAATCAATCGGATATCAGATTGGATTTATCATTACTGCTTTATGGTGGGGGCTCTTTACCATACCCATGATCAGAGACGTGAGACAGATTCATTATGTGGAATCCCGGCAGGATATGGTAAAGAATAGTTTTAAAAGGCTGGCAGAAACATTTAAACAGATGAAACAGTATAAAACAGTTTTCTGCTTTCTGGGTGCATATTTTTTTTACATTGATGGTGTGGATACCATAATTAAGATGGTAATTCCCTATGCCACCGCTGTTATGGGAAATAATGCGCTGGATACCTTTTCGCTGCTGGCAATTTTGCTGATTATACAGATAATCGCCTTTCCCTGTGCTATTTTCTATGGAACTATGGCGAAACGTTATTCTGCAAGAACTATGATTATCGTTGGGATATTTACTTATATTATTTCCTGTGTTTCGGCATTTTTTGTGGCATCCGTATGGCATATTTTCATACTTGGTGCCATGATCGGTTCTGCACAGGGTGGGATTCAGGCGCTCAGTCGGTCTTATTTTGCGAAGATTATTCCAAAGGATAAATCCAATGAATTTTTTGGGTTTTACAATATATTTGGTAAATTCTCAGCTATTATGGGACCAACGCTGATGTCCCTTACTACGGCAGTTACCGGCAATGCAAGGTGGAGTATTCTGGGAATTATTCCTCTGTTTTTAGCGGGATTCCTTATTTTTATAAGACTTCCTATGGAACAAAATTAAGGTAAAGGATGGTGAAATAGAAAATGAACAAGGGAAAAGCAAAGCATTTAATCGTGATCTCTTATGATGCATTTTCTGAAGATAACTGGGAAAAAGCAAGCCGGCTTCCCAATCTTTCCCGGTTAATAGAAAACGGAGCTTCCAGCACAAAATTAAAAAGTGTGTATCCGACCCTCACCTATGTCGTCCATACCACTATGGTGACCGGCGTTTATCCGGATAAGCACGGAATCTATCATAATAACCCGCTCCAGCCATTTGTTGACGAAGAAGATCAGGCGTGGTTCTGGTTTAGAAAAGATATCAGGGTGCCTGCTGTGTATGACGCATTAAAGAAGCAGAAGATGAAATCAGCCGGGATTCTGTGGCCTGTTACCGGTAAAGCAGCCATTCGCTATAATATGCCGGAGATTAAGGCGATCGGACAGGAGAATCAGGCTTTGAAGATATTGAAAAACGGAAATCCGTTTTTTTGTATGGGGCTTGAGCTTAAATACGGAAAAATAAGAAAAGGGATTGAACAGCCTTATCTGGATGACTTTACAGTCATGTGTGGAAAAGATACCATATTAAGAAAAAAACCGGAACTATTGATGATTCATTTTATTGATCTGGACGATGCAAAGCATCACCATGGGACAGACAGTGCAGAGATTGAAAAGGTTTTGATCCGCATGGATGAAAGAATCGGTAAGATGATGGAAGCAGTTACTGAGGCAGGCATTTCAGAGGAAACGGTTTTCATGGTGCTGGGTGACCATGGTCAGAAAAATGTCAGATATAAGGTGAGACTGAATCAATTACTGAGAGAAGACGGCCTTATTTACGAAGAAAATGGGAGCATGCAATGGAGAGCGTATCTGCAATCCACAGGCGGGTCTGCCTATTTGTACATAAAGGAGAATGATGAGGAGGTAAAGCAGCGCGCACTGCGGATTCTTCAAAAAGCGGCAGAGGAGGAAACCTTAGGTATAGAGAAAATCTATACCGGGGAAGAACTGGAACGGTTCCATTCCTTCCCGGTTTCTGGCTGTATGCTGGAAGCAAAACTGGGTTATAGTTTTGATGACAGCATTGCGGGCCCCCTTGTAACGGATTTAAAGGAAGAGAATAAAACGTATGCGACCCATGGATATTCTCCGGAAAAGCCAGAGTATGGATGCTGCTTTGTGGTATCAGGAAAAGGGATTAAAAAAGGATATCAGCTGGGAGAACTCCATATGGTAGATATCGCTCCAACAATTGCTTCCATCCTTGGTGTAGAAATTGGACCTTGTGACGGAAGAGTTCTGGAAGAGATGTTTCTCAATACGTGAGGAAATCCAGGGCTGTATTAACAGTTATGCTGAAATGGAATATAGAAAATCACAAAAAATCTTAGAAAAAGCCCCCAAGGATCCGATAAACATAATAAGAGATGCAGCAGGCTGGTTGCTGACAGTCTCTGAAAAATTCAGATCAGGGGGTATTTCTATGAGTAAAAACAAATTTTTAAAAATTCTTTTCAGCGCTTTATTAATTATGACAATGGCATTTACAGCAACCACATCTGCATATGCTGCAACAGGAACTAAGAAGGTAACTTCTTCCGGTAAAATGAGCATCGTGTTAAATAAGGGACAAACCGGTAATTCCAGTGAAGTTACATTCCGGGTTTCCGGTCTGCCTGCAAATGCTGTAATTACAAAGCTTGAGGTAAATCCGGGTTCGCTGAAAAGCTATTCAGGAGCCATGCTGACCAATTACCTTACTTTGACGAGCAGCAACAGGAGCTCAGCAGAGAAGGTGAGCTGGAACGGTAAGGAAAATACAACATTGACAACTAGTGGGTTTTTAGCATCAAAAGCTAATGGAACGTATACAATTTCATTTAACTGCACTTGCTTAGGCGGTGCAATCTCTCACGGAATGATACTGGATATTGGTTCTAAGACATACTCTAATCCTTACATTACAATATATTGGGACGACTCTTTTTAATTTCCTGTTACCGAAATAAACAGATATTACAAGAAAGATTTTCATATGACCAGCCCATATGGAAGTCTTTCATCAGATAAAAAAGATAAGGAGTACATAAGATGCGAATAGGAAATGAACAATCCTTAGCACAGAGCCGTCCGCTTACAGGAACACAGAAGCGGGGGAATGTGCCGTCACCAGATTATACCGATTTTCATTTTAACACAAAAACAGCGCCTGCAATGAGCGATGAAAAATACAAGACAGCTATAATCGAACAGGCAAAAAAGGATCAGGCGGCCGGAAAGTTCCAGTCAGATTCAGCTGGGTTTCGAAATCTTGTAAAAAGCTATGTCTCTGCGGTATCCCCCGATCGGAAAAGCATTATTTCAGAGGGATTAAAAGCAATATATAAAAATATCAGGCAGGAGCCTAAAACCTTTAATTTGCTGGATTATATGTTCGGTTCCGTTAAATACAGCAGGGAAGCAAATGATGTGTCTTACGCTGAATTTTACGACAGCAATGGAGAAATGGTAGCTTCATACTCCAACGGCAGATGGATTTCCTATGGAACAAAAGCCGAAAATGCCCGTGAATCTGAGCTTTGGGGGATATATAATCAGGCATGGAATAGTGCGGCGAAAGCAAGTCGGGGGGCAGCGAATGGCAGTTCTGCGGCTTCCATTGATATGAAAGGTTGATTTTTATATATTATTTATAGATACACGGGAAAGGAATTCAGGCTGCTGAGTTTTGTACAGCATTAGAATTCCTTTTTGATTGGATTACTTAAGCTTGAGAAAAACAGAGGGGGAACATGTATGACCGCAGATATAAATGTAAATTGGGGCATTAATGGAGAGTCGGTTGCCACTACACCAACAACCTGGGAAGTGGCAGGAAAATATATTCTAAAACTGGTAAACACACAGAACTCTGCACTAAGTAATATAAGGCTTACTGCGGCACTTCATGTTCATGGGGTTCCTGTGCCGCATATTCTGAAAGCAATAGATGGCAGAGATTTTATAGTGGCAGAAGAGGGGTGCTATCTGTTAATGGAGAAGCTGGCTGGCGTCCATATAAAAGATGTGTTTAAACAGGATTACGCAGCCATTGCTTATGAGACAGGCATCATTGCTGCAAAAATCCACAGTGCACTTATGACAGTTACCGATAAACGGGCAGATCACACATTTTTTAATGAGGAACTGCAGGGCTGGGTTAGCAGTGGACTCTCCGACAGCATTTTGTTGACAAAAGAAGAATGGTCTGGACCAATAGAAGCATTATGCTGCATTTACCCCCGTTTACCGAAGCAGCAGATTCATCGGGATCTGCATTATGGTAATTTGCTGTTTGAAGGAACAACATTAACCGGTGTTCTGGATTTTGATTTAGGTAAGCAGGATGCCCGTTTATTTGACATAGCATATTTTCTGTTAGGACAATTATCAGGTCAGAAGGATCTTATGGCAATTAAGGATAAATGGCTTATATTTATCAGTCAGTTTCTCGATGGTTATGAAACTATCAATGTTTTAGAAGAAGAGGAAAAGAATGCGCTGCCGCTTATGATGCAGTGCATTGAACTTTTATTTGTAGTCTTTTGGCAGCAGCAGGAGAATCAGGAAGCTGCGCAAGAGACAGTAGGAATTTATAAATTTATCGGCATTTGTCAGGCAGTGAATCAATTTGAGGCAGTCGGAATAAATTTGTGTTGAATTTTGTTTAAATAGATGATATTATATGCCAGGTGCGTTTTCGCATATATAATACGAAAGGATTTTTACAAATAATGTCAACCAAAACAGCTTCATCAATTCAGTCAACACCAACAGCTCCAACAACTCCCTCTGCTATTGCCAATCCGGCTCCTCTCGGACTTTTAGGATTTGGAATGACTACCTGCCTGCTGAATATTCACAATGCAGGATTTATTCCTTTATCCATTGTAATCGTTGCAATGGGATTCGGATTAGGTGGTGCCGCTCAGATCATAGCTGGTATTATGGAATTCAGGAAAAATAACACGTTTGGTGCAACAGCATTTACAGCCTATGGTTTCTTCTGGTGGTCTTTGATTTTAATCTGGATTAATCCGTTTAAAGGAATCCAGGCTGCTGACCCAATAAGCATGGGATTTTACCTCGGTCTCTGGTGTGTGTTCACCCTTTTCATGTTTATCGGAACCTTAAAACATAATCGTGCCAGCCAGGTGGTTTTTGGCTCTCTAACTGTTTTATTCTTCCTGCTGTCACTGGCTGACTTTACCGGAGCAGAATCCATACATACAATTGCCGGATATGTGGGTATGTTCTGCGGAGCGTCCGCTATCTATAATTCTATGGGACAGATTCTCAACCAGGAATTTAAAAAAACTATTTTACCTTTATAATTACCTGATAAACGGAGAAATCAAAGCAGCAACAGACCACAATGCGTACACATCTATGAGACAGTATATTCCATAGATGTGTTTTTTTATATCATGGAATGACATTGACAAACACCGGTTTCATAATGCTTCATATAATTTTCCTGTATGTAATTTAAAAAAAAGTCAGCCGTCCCATTATTATATGTCTCCGGCATGCTGCTATGAATTGACCGCAGACAGCAGGGCATATATAATTAATGATGACTTTTTAAATACCTATCGAAAAATGAGGTGGAAATAATGACGATTTATGTAGATGCAGATGCCTGTCCGGTAGTTCGTATTGTTGAGAAAGCGGCAAAGGAACATAAAATAAATGTGTGTCTCCTATGTGATACCAATCATGTGCTGCAATCTGATTACAGCGAAATCAGGGTTATTGGCGCTGGAGCAGATGCCGTGGATTTTGCATTAATCAATTTATGCAGAACAGGTGATATCGTGGTAACACAGGATTATGGAGTAGCGGCGATGGCGCTGGGAAAAGGCGCATATGGAATTCATCAGTCAGGAAAGTGGTATACCGATGATAATATCAATCAGCTCCTTATGGAACGGCACATTGCAAAAGCAGCAAGAAGAGCAAAATCTAAAAATTATCTCAGGGGACCTGGAAAAAGAACAAAAGAAGATGATGAACGTTTTGAAGAATCCTTTCGAAAGTTAATTATATACGCAGTTGGAAAAGCGTGACTGGTTCTTGCATATCATTTTTAACGGGAGTAAAATAATTGGAAATATATAAATCATTATAAGGGGGAATTTAGTGATGAGAGGTGGCGTGACAGGGGTATGTCTGACTTTTATGCTGGCATTAACAGGCTGCATGGGAGTACAGACGGATAACGCTGGTCAGACGGCGGTAAGTACGTCTGCTGATTCCAACAATAATATTAGCAGTACATCGGTGGAGGATATTCTTGGGAGACTGACACTTGATCAAAAGGCAGCTCAGATGGTACAGGGAGCAGTATACAATATACCGGAAAATATGATGAAGAAAAACTGCTATGGAAGTATCCTGTCCACATTTGGTGAGAATTCCTTAAATTCATCGGAATGGAAGGATATGATTCTGAAATATCAAAAAGAAGCCATGAGCTCAGAGGCAGGTGTACCTTATATCTACGGGAATGATGCGGTTCATGGTGTGGCTACCTGCGAAGGAACTGTTATATATCCGCATAATATAGGAATCGGTGCTGCCAATGATAAAGAGTTAACCTATCAGATGGGATTAGCAGTAGCAGATGAAGCAAAACTGACGGGTATGCTCTGGAGCTTTTCGCCGTGCTTATCTGCTGCTCAGGACCCCAGATGGGGGCGAACCTATGAGAGCTATTCCTCTGAAACAGGTATGATTACAGAGCTTGGAGCAGCCTTTACCAAGGGGTTAATCGATGGGGGAATTCTCCCCTGTGCAAAGCATTTTTTTGCGGACGGTAATGTTTCGTATGGGACAGGTGAAAAATCAGATGGAGAAAAACGATTGATTGACCGTGGCGATGCCACACTTTCGGATGCAGAAATTCAGGATTTATTAAAGGTCTATCAGGCGCAAATCGATGCTGGTGTTAAGACCATCATGATCAGTCACAGCAGTGTAAACGGTATTAAGATGCATGCCAATGAAAAATATATATCCATGTTAAAAAATGATATGGGCTTTAAAGGTTTTATCGTAAGCGACTGGGATTCCATACATAATATACCAGGTGACAACTTAAAAGATCAGACGATTACTGCAGTCAATGCAGGTATTGATATGCTGATGGAAGATTGCAAATTTGAGGATTGCCGGAAATATATCGTTGAAGCGGTAAAGGAAGGCAAAATTCCAATGAACCGTGTGGATGATGCTGTCAGCCGGATTCTTACGGTGAAAAAGGAAATGGGGATTTTAGATGATCCTATGATGGAGAAGGTAACATCTGCAGAGAATAGTGTCGGGTCGCAGAAATACAGGGATTTAGCCAGATCGTTGGTAGAAGAGAGCCTTGTTTTATTAAAAAATGACAACGCCATACTGCCAATTAAGAAAGGAACAAAGCTATTTGTTACAGGGCCTGCCGCAAATGACGTGGGGGTACAGTGCGGGGGTTGGACTGTCACCTGGCTCGGCAGTTCGGATGTAGAAAACAACGGTCACAAATGGATTCCGGAAGGAAAGACCATACTGGATGGTCTGAATGAACTTGCCAATGAATATGATCTGACGATTATCACTGACCCGGAAAAAGCGGCTGATGCCGATATGACCTTATTGTGTCTGGGGGAAAAGACCTACACTGAATGGAAGGGTGACAGTGCGGACATCAGTATAACCGGCAGTCTCGGCCTCTCCGGCAATGCGAAAGCGATCGATCTTGCTAAAAACCTTGGGCATCCGACCGCAGCTTTAATTGTAGCCGGCAGAAATGTTATTATCAGCGATTATATGAAACAATGGGACGGTATTGTTATGTGCTACCTGCCAGGAAGTGAAGGGGATGGCATAGCCAATGTACTGACAGGAAAGAAAATCTTTAAAGGAACCCTGCCTATGCCATATTATACAAGGGTTGAGGATATCAGAACAGACCAAGTCCTGTTTCCAGTGGGATATGGGTTAAAATATTAGATTCAAAAAAGCTCTCCATGAAGTCAGATTGCAAGTATATCACGAATCAGGAGAGCTTTTCGGTTTTATACTTCCTGCCCGGCAAAACGCTGCCCCATATCATATGCCTTGAGACAGTCCTCTGGAAACTGGTTTTCTCTGACCAATGCTTTATGGTGCTCATCGAAAACCGTCACAACGTATTTATTATAGTCGTCAAACTGGTATGTATCATAGGAAAACAGTGACTCGCTATAGCCGAAGGTTCTTTGCAGGAAACCCTGGATACCATTTAATGCTGAGCGAAAGCCCCGTTCCTCCATTTGTTCGGCAGTCACATTCATGGTATAAATAAGTCCGGTCTTAATTTTTCGCCCAAACAGGCTTTTGTAGCCTTCCGTATATGTTATATAAGGGAAAACAAGGCGTTCCAAAAAGGCATGCATCTGTCCGGTAACATCAAGAAGATAAATAGGGGAACCCAGAATAATAGCGTCGGCCTCTTTGATTTTCTGAAGGATGGGACTTAATTCATCCTTCCAGGCACATGTTCCATAGCTGGGACCATCCTTTCTCTTACAGGCAAAACAGCTGGTACAGCCCTTGTAGTTTAAATCATACAAATGAATAAGCTCTGTTTTTGCGCCATTTGCCTGTGCTCCCTCCAGTGCTTTCTTAAGCAGAGCAGCAGTGTTGTGATTTTTCCGGGGACTCCCGTTGATTGCGATCACTTTCATAGTTACATCCTCCTACTTGATTTTTACAGATAAATTATATATCCTTATACTCAATGAGAAAAGTATGCACATTGTTGTTAGTTACTAACTTTTTTGTTAGCTGGGAGGAATCGATGTCGGATTTTGAGAGAAATTACAGCAGCTGCCCGATGTACTACACCATGTCAGCTGTAGAAGGAAAATGGAAATGGATAATATTATGGAGGATTTATGAGTCAGGAATTATACGGTATAATAAATTGCGGGGAGAACTGCACCCAATAGCCCATAAAACATTAAGCGCACAGCTGAAAGAACTGGAAGCCAGCAGCTTAATCCACAGGGAGCAATACAATGAAGTACCGCCCCGTGTGGAATATTCTCTGACAGAAGAAGGACGCACCCTGATTCCAATACTGGAACTGATGTATCAATGGGGGCAGGAGCATATGAAATAAAGGTTTGGAAGAATTTTAGAGCATCTGAATGATAGCTTCCAATTCTTCAGATAAGACTTTTGCCAGCTCAAAATCAGTATTTTTTAAAGCAAGTTCTATTTTTGTTTCGACTGCTTTTTTCTTTTGTTCTAATTCTAAATAGTCTTTATCAAAATGTCTGGCGTATGTCATTTGCCTGAATTTACGCATGCTCATTTTTCGGATTGTCTTATTTTCAATGATTAAGACATAGTCCGCACAGTTTACGATAGAATAAAAATCGTGGGATATCATCAGGACTGCACCCTTGTAATCAGAAATAGCTTTTTCAAGTGCTATTTGTGAATAGGTGTCTAAATGGCTGGTCGGTTCATCAAGGAGCAGCAGATCTGCTTTACCTGCAGAAATTTTGGCTAATTGAAGCAGATTCTTTTCACCGCCGGAAAGAGCACCTATTTTCTGATGTAGGACTGATTCATCAAATGTGTAGTTTGAGAGACAGGAGCTTATTTCATCGTACGTTTTGAAACCAAGACCGAAAAATTCATCCAGTACTGTTTGGGACTCGTTTAACATTTCACCCTGGAGCTGGGATAAAAAGGCTGTTTTAACGTTTTCATTTATCTCTATGGAGTCCTGGTTATTTTTAAAAATATCCCGGAGCAATGTGGTTTTTCCGGTTCCGTTGGGACCAATCAGGGCAACTTTTTCTTTGGATTTAATCTCAAAGTTAACGTTTTCTAAAAGCATTTCATCAAATACCGCACTGTAATCTCTGACTTTTAACACAGTTTCATCATCCAGTTCACTGGCAGTTGTGAAGTGGATTTCCGGCTGTTTGATGTCCACAAATGGAGCCTGAATTCTTCGGGCTATTAACCGTTCCTGGATTTTCTTTCGTGCTTTTAAGGATTTTCCTCTGGCTGCTTCCGTATGTGTGGTTGCCAGTGATCTTAGATTGTTGATTATGATCTCATTTCTCTTAATCTCTTCCGTATCTGCGACAGCCAGTTCCTGTAATTCAATTTTCTTTTGAAGTAACGAGAAGTTATAATCAATGAACCGTCCGTCAAATTCCTGGAGCAGTTTATTTTCCAGATGTATGATTTTGTCAAAACAGTGATTTAATAAATACCGGTTGTGTGTGATCACCAGCATGGTTCCTTTGTGTGAATTAATCAGATTTTTAAGAGAATTCAGGTTCTCAAAATCCAGGAACACATCGGGTTCGTCCATTATAATTAAGTCAGGCTGGGTCATCATTTCCTTTATTACCTGAACCAGCTTGAATTCTCCGCCGCTGAGCTGGGAGACAGGCAGATTTTCCTGTTTGCCTAAGTCTGCCAGGCTTAACTGCTTATTCATGTTGCTTTCAAAATTGTCTCCGTCAATTGCCTGAAAGGCATCCAGGGCCTGCTGGTATTTTTCAAGAAGGGTATCGATGTCTGATGAAGTCTCCATCTCAGTACAAATGGATGTTATTTCATTCTGCAGTTTCATAAATTCCTCACCGATATATTGGGAGACGGTTATTTCCTTTGTATGATCCAGCTGAGAGAACTGGCTTACATATCCGATTCTGCAATGGTGAGATATCTCCAGTTTTCCCTCAAACATATATTTTTCAGGATCCATAAGGATATCGACCAGCGTACTTTTTCCGCTGCCGCTTGTGCCGATAAAGGCACAATGCTGGCCTTCTTCTAAAGTGAACGTAATGTTATGATACAAATCCTTCTGTGGAAATGAGTAGGATAGATTTTCAATTTTTATCATGTAATTCCTCCGTGTAATTTGCGGTATCCAGCTGCTGCGTTATTATAAATTTTAAATCGATAAATAGCAGTTTATGAGATTACCTTTGGTAGCATACCATTTTTTATTCATTATTTCAATTATTTCATAGGAATGGTTCGGGGTTAATAAAAATAATACTTTGAATTTGAGGGCAACTGTAATATACTGTTTGAAGTGTTATAATAATATTGTGTGAATACGAATTGAGAGTATATGGAATGAAAAAAACGGAAAGACAGAACGGAATCATTCATTTGTTAAGAATAAGAAAAAAAATGACTGCCAAAGAGCTGGCTGACTATTTTGATGTGAGTGAGCGGACGGTATACAGAGATATTGATGCGCTCAGCCAGCTTCATGTTCCTATTATTTCCTATGAGGGGCTGGGCGGCGGATACGAAATAGATTCTTCCTATTTTCTTCCAAGTATTAAACTTAGCGAGCAGGAAATATTAATGCTTTTGATGGTGCTGAAAGCAGGGGAGGAGTTTCGAATTCCCAATATGGCCACTGATTATAACCTGTTAAGCAGTAAGTTACTTAATGTTTTGCCGGACGAAGAAAGGCAAAAGGCAGCTCAGGTCATATCACACATAAATTTTGACATATTGCGAATTATACCCGGAGGGTATACAGATAATGTTTTAAAAATCATATTGGAGGCATTGTGGAGATCCCGCGATCTGCAGTTAAGTTATTATCATCCACAGCGGAACACCACAGAGTCCAGGCGCTTTTCACCTGTAGAACTGCAGTTTGGAGATGGAGGATGGTACATAATCGGCTATTGCCACTTAAGAGAAGAAAAGCGAACCTTCAGACTTGACCGGATTGTGTCACTTACATGTATGGATGAGGAAAACCTCTATATAAACAGGGAGCTGTCCCTGCCAGAGCACGACAAGTTTCGCTGGAATACATATGAACTGATCGTTGATCCTGCTCTTTACAGGATTATCAAGGATGATGTTTATCTCCGGGATGCGCAGGTACAATCCATAGAAAACAAAATGTATCTGACTGTCAGGACTCCTTATAAAGATGAAATATGTAAATTAGTTTTATGCCATCCTGAGCAGGTGACCGCTTTAAAGCCAGAAGAGTTCATTGAGGAAATAAAAAAAATAACCACTAATATCTGCAATAAATATTTGAAACTCTGACAGCCTTATGTCAGAGTTTCTTTGTTATGATAATGGAACGTAACAAATAGACACTGACATAAGGCGCTTTCGCAGGTGGAGGATATTTAGATGAATAAAGTACTTTTAGTAATAGGCAGGATATTTTTTTGGATCTTTTTGGCTATCGTTTCCTTAACTGTAATTTCAGGAATTTGCCAGGCGCTCATCATGGTATGAGCTATAAGAAATCAACCATTACAATCAGCCAAACGGTTGATTTTTTTATTTATAAAATCCCGTATGATATCCATAGCAAACAAATAAGGAGAGATAAAATCTATGGATAATCTAATGACAGTCGGCAATTTAAAAAAGAGTTTTAAAGAAAATATTGTCCTGAAAGGAATCAGTTTTGAAATACGCAGGGGTGAAGTGTTGTGTATTTTGGGCCCAAACGGTGCAGGAAAGAGTACCACCATTAATATTCTCACCGCTGTACTGGGAAGTGATGAGGGGGATATCCGTTTTAAAGGCACAAGAATCAGTAAAATACTTCGCACCTATAAACAGTCAATCGGTATTGTTCCCCAGGATATAGCGTTATATGAAGAATTAAGTGCAGAACGGAATTTAAGGTTTTTTGCTTCTCTTTACGGACTTTACGGCAGCAGGCTGAATGAAGCGGTAGAGGAGGCACTTACGTTTGCCGGTTTAAAAGACCGAAGAAATGATAAAGTGAAGACCTTTTCAGGCGGAATGAAGAGACGTCTTAATATTGCATGTGCAATAGCCCATCACCCGGAGCTGGTCATCATGGATGAGCCTACGGTGGGTATTGATCCCCAGAGCCGCAATCATATTCTTTCTTCCATAAAGAAACTGCAAAATCAGGGCATGACAGTTATTTATACCACTCACTACATGGAAGAGGTGGAAGTGATATCAAGCCGGATTATTATAATGGACCATGGCGCTATTCTGGCAGAAGGAACCAAGGAAAGCTTAAAGGAGGATATTCAGAATGAAAAGAGGTATATCATAGAGGTTGAGGAAAATGGTACCATCGGGCACGATGAATTTTTTGCGGTGGAAGGTGTTAAGTCTGTAAAAATAGATGGTAATACCTTTGAAATCACATCACTGAAAGGCATAGAAAATCTTGACCGTATCATTTCCCTGTTAAGCGATCATGGCGAAAAAATACGGAATATTACAAGCGAGGCTGCAAGCCTTGAGACTGTTTTCTTAAAATTAACAGGACGCAAGCTGCGTGACTGAGAAAGGAGAGTAGGATATGCGTCGTTTTATGACAATTTTTAAAATGGATTTCAGCAATTTGTTTAAAAATCCGGTTCTTGTAGGATATAATTCTGCATTTGCAGGTTTATTGATATTGATCCTGGGTTACTTGTGCGGAGGGGATTATGCTGACAGTAACACTGCATATCAGTATTATACAGTTTCTCTTATCATCTATGGTATGTTAAACGGAGCCATGACTGCCTCTAACTGTTTTATGGAGCGCGATATTAAACGGGCAAATCTTCGGATTATTTATTCCCCGGCCGGAGGTTTTTCCGTTTATTTTTCGAAAATGACCGCGTCGTTTCTTTTTAATTATATCCTGCATACGCTGCTGCTTGTAATTTTGTGCCCGCTGCTTAACGTCAGCCTGGGGAGCAATCCGGTCTTCTTTATTCTTTTAATGGCACCGGTAGAATTTGCGGCAGCAGCTCTTGGAATCTTCTTCTGCTGTGTGTTCCACTGTGAAGAAACCACCAGTACATTGCTTAGTACGGTGATCAGTCTGCTTTGTGTTTTGGGCGGAACCTTCTTTTCCCTTGATGGAATGGGCAGTCTGATGGCCTTTGCCACAAAGATATCACCTGTAAAATGGCTGAATGAAGCTTTCTTTACTCTGTCCTGTGACAACAGTTACCAGTATTTCTGGCCGGTATTTATCACTGCGTCGGTGCTTTCTGTGCTGCTGACATTGGGATGTGGATTATTTTTCAGAACGGAGGATTATATATGAGGACCTTTACAACCACCATTACTAATATTTATGAGCGGACCATTCCCCGCATTGTTACGTTGATTTTATTAACAGCATTTACCCTTGCCTCCATGGTGCTTGCAGTTCATTTGACGGAGGTGCAGCAGGTAAAAGGCCGGATTGTTCTGGTAACAGACAAATCTGCTGAGACTTTACCTCAGAGGCCGGCAAGACTTAATATCGTAGTATCTCCGGAAAAACCGCCTCATTCAGCACTGGTAGAGCAAAAATATGATGCTTATGTGACAATTGGTAAAAACGGTGATTATCAGATCGAGACACTTCGCAGTGACAGTTATAAAAATATGGTGCTGACACTGCTTAAAAACCCGGATGCCATTCTGAAAGATAGTAAAACAGCCCGGGGCGTTGGCGCAAATATCCTGGGTTTCATGATGATGTTTCTTCTCATGGAGGTTTTCGCCAATCTGTTTGCCTTTGCAGATGATAAGGAGCAGGGACAATTGCGGAGGATTACGGCAGCGCCGGTTTCTTTTGGCGGTTATCTTGCGGCTCATTGCGTCTACTGCCTGTCCATGTTTCTGCCGGAATATATCCTGCTTATTATTTTAAAATACTGTGGATTTGATATTGGCTTCACACTTTTACAGTATGCTGGTCTGCTTTCAGTAATGGGATTATTCGGCATTTCGTTTGCACTGTTGTTAAATACACTGATTAATAAACCGGATAATGCGTCCATGCTGGGAAGATCCGTCATCGTTTTAACATCAATGCTTGCAGGCAGCTTCTACTTATTCACCAAAAAAAATATTCTGCTGGATCTGATCATTAAGGTACTGCCGCAAAAGCAGTTCATGAATTTTGTTGAGTACATGGAACGGGGAGAAGCATGGCAGCACAGCTTCAGCATTATTTATGTAATTGTACTTTCCATAGTACTGTTTGTAGTTTCCTGCTCCGTTTTACGAATGAAATATATGAAAAGGGTATGAAAGCGATACATTTCTTGTAAAAGCCGGCTCCCTGCATTACAATGATAGTAATAAATAAACGACAGGTGAATAAACGATGGAGCATTCCTCAGATATATTACTTCTTACTACAAAATTAAAAATACCGGCACCCCGCAAAAATTATATTGTGCGCCATGGATTGTTTGAACAGCTTTCCAGGTGCAGGGATATGAGTATTATCTTTTTAAGCGGCGGTGCGGGTACTGGCAAAACAACACTTCTCTCATCATTTATTCATGAGAAGGAACTTAAAAATGTATGCTGGCTGTCACTGGATTTTACAAATACCAATGTGTATACCTTCTGGCTCTATTTCACTGCGTCAGTCAGCCCTCTTTTACAGGATGATGGAAGTCTTTTAAATCTGATGAGAACCAGTCCGGACACCAAATATATGGAGAATCTGCTGATTACGCTGATTAACCGGTTATGGGGAGAGGAAGAGTATTACATGGTGTTAGATGATGTTCATTGCATCCATGATGAGGCACTCATACGAACCTTTGAGTTTTTTATTGAGTCAATGCCTTCCAACTTTCACTTTTTTATGCTTTCACGGGAAGACCCGCCAGTATATTTAGGCCCGATGGCAGTATCCGGCCGTTTGCTGTTTGTTGATGGAAAACAGATGCAGCTGACACAAGAAGAGGGGCTGGCCTTTCTTAAAGATACGATGAAGCTGGCGGGCAGTGAGGAAGAACTGAATCAGTTAAACCACTTTGCGGAAGGATGGATTGGAGGCCTGCAGCTTGCGGCGGCGGCGAAAGCGGCGGGAAAGTATTCCGGCCAGCTGCTGCGTGCCGGGGGCGGGATTGCTTCCCAATACCTGACCCGTGAAATTATTGATGCTCTCTCGGAAAAAGAACAGGATTTTCTGATAAAAACGGGATATCTTTCTTATTTTGATGCGGACATCTGCAATAAGCTGTTCCAGGGTTTTACAAAACCGGAATTCGATCAGATGATGGAGCGGTTCATGGAAAAAAATCTGTTTCTTATCTGTCTGGACGAACAAAACGGAATATACCGTTATCACAATATATTGTCGGAATATTTAAAGCAGCAGTTTCGCTGTCTCCCTGAAGAGCAAAAAGCAGAATACTGCAAAATAACAGCAGGAGCATTTGAAGAAAAAGGGGATTTTGAGGAAGCGTTACAGGAGTATTGTGAGGCTGGCAATTATAAAGAGGTTCTGCGTGTGGCCAAAGCAATGGAAGGCAGGATAGAAGCGTGGAATTATCTTGATAAGGTTCCGATTGAGCTTTTATTTCAGGATACGGATCTGGCTGCCCAGTGCTTTATTTATAATCTGGGAAATCTGAATATGGAACGCTGCCGGGTTATTTATGAAAAGTTTAAGGAACTGTATGAAGATTCAGATTTGTTTAGTATTGTTGACTTCGCTCAGATCTATTTTACCAATGAGAATGGGATTTTGCCTCAATATCCTGCGCTGACAGATAAACAGATTGATCAAGTTCCATATGGACCTGTGGTGAAAGCTGTGCTGCTGATTGAAAATGCCGGCGCATTATTAGAAAAGATGCAATATGAGGAAGCGGAAAACTGCATCACAAAGGGGATTAAAATTGCTGCCGGTTTAAATCCATTTATCAGTTTTTTCGCTTATAATCAGTTAGGTCAGGTTTATGAAGAATTGGGACGGTTCAATGACAGCTTTTCCTGTTATGCCAAATCAAAAGAAGTACTGAAACCGATTAATGGATTAATGGGTATAGAAACCAATTATTACTTCGGTCTGGCCGGAGTTTATATGCGCAGAATGGAGCTGGAACAGGCCGAAGAAGTGCTGGAGCAATCCAGACAGCTGTTGGAGGAACGACATATTCATGTGGATATCACTGACATGACGCTGGCTTACCATCTGGCTGAAATGAAGTTTCTCCGCGGTGATAACGACACAGCGGTCTCTTATGTGGAAGGGATTTTGTCTGAGTATCCTAATTATAGCGTACTCACTCTGGGACGTCTGCTCTATGAGCTTGCCTGCATTGACAGACTTTCAGAAAGTCTTTCTGATAAATTCCTAAAAGAGCTGGAAGCTGCGAAGAAATATAACCAGCAGCCCTTTATGAAACTGCTGCATGCACGGATTCTGTTTAAACTTGGCAGTACGGCAGAGGCATTGAAAGAGACCGAAGACATATTGATCTCCTCCCGTCTGCAGCATAATAAGCTTCGTCTTGCAGAAGCCGGTATTTTGAAAATATATATGCTTTCTCATGTGCCTGTGAAGGCTGCCGTCAAGCGGGAAATCAGCAATCTGCTGGTTGAAGCGATTCATTATGCGCAGGAAGACCGTATTCTTATGCCATTTTATCTTGATCGCGATACATTGCTGCCTATATTGAAGGAATTGTACCAAAGATCAGCTGGCAGTCAGTTAATGAGTGCTGCGGAAACAGCATTTTTAGGTGAAACCATTGTAATTTGCGGGGGTGAAACTGTTAAGGGGAGCAAGCCGGAGATATTGTCAGCCCGTGAATATGAGGTATTAAGCCAGTTGTCTCTGGGGATTACCAATCGGGAGATTGCGGATAAGCTTTGCATATCCCAGGCTACGGTGAAAACCCATGTACTCAGTATTTTTGGTAAACTTGGAGTATCATCCAGGATGCTGGCTGTGGAAAAGGCCAGGAAAGAAGGACTTATATAGGCCGGAAATGAGGTGATGGCAATGAGCGATTCCCGTATCTGTTATAAAGTTGAAGCATGGGACAGCTTACAGCATTTATTTAAGGTGAAAAATATTAATGATCATACATTACATTTTCTCGCAGCGTTTGAAAGTAAGTTAGACTATAGCCGTCTGCAGAAATCTCTCGCTGTGTCAGCTGAGGCTTTCCCTTTGCTCAAATGCCGTTTTAACGAAGACGGAAGACGGCCATACTGGGAGAGCTGCAGCTATACTGCAGATGAAATGCTGACTTTGATTGAGACGGAAGATGTTAATAGTGCTGTGAACCAATTCCTTGTTTCTGAGGTTGATGAGTTAACAGGACCTCAGATAAAACTGGGTGTGATCCGGAATACACAGGCAGATACTCTTGTAATATTAATGAATCATATGCTGTGTGATGCTGCAGGGTTCAAAGATTATCTGTATCTGCTTAGCAGCATCTATAACAATATAGAGAAAGATTCTGATTTTCATCCTCCTGTCTCAGGAAGCCGGAGATTATCTCAGATCAATCAGATGTTTTCCCTGAAAGACAGAATGAAAATTCTGTTTAGTAAGAATGACATGTCTGCACATGACCCGGCCAGGCTTCAGCTGGAAGGAGATTTAAATAATCCCTTTATAGAGATCAGAAGCATCCCGGAAGAAATTTTTTTGAAACGGAAGGAATATGCCAGGAGTCATAATGCAACGATAAACGATATGATACTTTCCGCATATATCCGAACCCTTTATGAAACTTTTGGTTATGCTTTTCCAATTCCCAGCACGGTTGATTTAAGAAAGTATTTACCTGGCCATAAAGCAAAGGGTATCTGTAATCTGTGTACCAATCTTACCTGCGACATAGGTCCAGATATTGGAATATCGTTTGAAGATACCCTTGAAAAAGTCAGGGATAGCATGAATAAGGAAAAATCCAGTAACGCCTGTATGAAAAGCATAACTATGCTTGAGAAAGTATTTGATGTATTGCCTTACAGGCTGGCCGAAAGCATTGTGAATAAAAGCTTCAATAATGCACCCATTGCCTTTACTAATATTGGGATAATAGAAGAAAAACGGTTTTATTTTGATAAGTTGAAAATTAAAAATGCATATATGACCGGTTCCGTGAAATACAGCCCTTATTTTCAGCTTGCCGTTTCTACTTTTGACAATAAACCTGCACTGAGTGTCAATCTTTTTGGGTCAGAGGCTGATCAGGATAAGATATCTGTTTTTCTGGATAAAGTTGTTTTGGAACTGTATGGAGTGTGAAGGAAATACAGGGAAGGAAAGGGCAGCATATAATGACTTGACAAAAGCGTATAGTAACCATATACTTGTGGTATGGATAAATTTATAAATGACAAACATAAAATTGCATATGATTCGCTGCATTACGCATCTGCCTTATTCGAACTGGATAAGAAGACTCGTTACTACGGAACAGATGTGCCGATTTTTCACTCTGAGATACATGTAATAATGGCTATTGCCGAGCACCCTGGAATCCATGTGGGTGGATTGGCCGATATCCTGGGAGTAACAAAAGGAGCTGTTTCCGAAATTCTCAAAAAGCTGGAGAGAAAGGCTCTGATTATAAAAGAAGTCGATGATCTTAATTTGTCCAGATATTCGTTGTATCTGACGGAAAAGGGAAAAAGGGCTCATAGCAATCATTTACATTACCATACTGTCTTAAACAATATGGTTGAGGAACAGCTGGAAGATGCTTCAGAACACGATTTAGAATTTTTATCAGATTTTTTAACGTCCCTGATTAGTAAAATCAAAGTTTTTAAGGATAACTTCGAGGAATAAAATTTTACCATAGTGTATGGTAACCATACACATTCTGCGCAATTGAGTTAGGAGGTACTAACATAAAAAAGAAAATATTAAAACCAAATAAGAAACCTGGCGCCAGTGAATTGGAGGAGCGAAGGTATAAACAAAAATTTGCAGCGGATGAAAGAGCTTTACAGACCATCTTTCATGCATTTACTTCGTACCAGCCTTTTTATTTTAATCCATATGAATTCCCATTGTTTCCCCCAATGAATTATATAGATAAAAGGCGCGATGAATAAAATTTCTATCATAGAGTATGGTAACCATACACATTTTGCAAGAACAGCAGGAGGAAAAGCGATGTATCAGAATATGCATTATAGTTCAGAGAAAAAACTCAGCCCGTCAAAGGAGGAATACTTAAAGGCTATTTTCCGGTTATCAGAAAAGGAACAGACAGTACGTTCCATTGATCTGGCTGCTTATTTAGGGGTTTCCAAACCAAGTGTAAATAATGCCATAACAATATTGCAGGAAAAAGGGCTGGTGGTAAAGCCGCTGGGCGGTGAAATCCATCTCACAGAAGAAGGGCGTACACAGGGTAAAATGATTACAGCAAAGTTTCAGGTGCTGAAACAATTCTTAGTTGGCTGCTGTAATGTTAATGAGGAGACAGCCAGTAAAGATGCCTGCAAAATAGAGCATTTTATCAGTGACGAGACTGTTTTGGCTTTAGAAAAATATTGTAGTGGGATAAAATAAATTTTTCTAAAAGACTGCTGTTTACATTTTCAGTCAATTTCACTTTCTATAAGACGAATGCATTCAAACAAAATGATTGAGGAGGATTATGTATGTTGAAAGTGAAAAGAGTGCTGGCCTTTGTACTCAGCATTATTCTGGTGCTCTCCATGGTGCCGGAGATTCCCGCGCTGGCGGCAAATGCAATGACAGTAGATTGTGCCAATGTACTCAGAGAAGTGACCCATTGTGCCAATGGTTCTCTGTATGGAATGACAGAGAGTATTCCGGCTGATGTAAACGGTCTTGTAGCACCCTTAAAGCCCTACGTTTTGAGAAATCCTGCCAGAGGCGGCAACGGAAATCAGCATCCGTTTGGAGATGCGATTCTGGTTTCCCAGAAGCTGGCATCTGTTCCCAGTGCGAGAGTATCTATAGATTTAGCAGATATGCTGCCGGGCTGGCCGTACCGCTGGCCGGGAATGACCAGCTGGCTGAATCAGGTGAAATCTTTTATTAACGACAAGAAAGCATCAGGCCGTAATAATTATTATGGTTATGAAATCTGGAATGAGCCTGGGGGAACCTGGAATTCGTCCAACGGCAGTTTTAACGATATGTGGAAACAGACCTATGATGTGATCCGCGCCAATGATCCAGGCGCTAAAATCATAGGGCCCTGTGAGAGCTATTATAACAATTCCCGCATGAAGGATTTTCTTACTTTTTGTAAAGCTAATCACTGTCTGCCGGATATCATGAGCTGGCATGAGCTGTCAGGCGGACCGAAGACAATTGCCCCCAACCTTAGAACATACCGGGCTCTGGAGGTTTCCCTGGGAATTAATCCGCTGCCAATCAGTATCAATGAATACTGTGATCCGGATCATGCTCTGGAAGGCCAGCCGGGATCTTCCGCCCGCTTTATTGCGAAATTTGAACGTCATAAGGTGGAAAGTGCCTGTATCACCTGGTGGTTTGTACCAACTCCGGGAAGGCTTGGCAGTCTTCTTGCAACCAATACGGAAAAAGGTGCAGGCTGGTATTTCTATAAATGGTATGGAGATATGACTGGAAATATGGTTTTTGTTACTCCGCCTAACGATGACAGCGATCTGGTGGATGGTACAGCCTGCGTTGATTCCAATGCGAGATACGTAAGCTTTATTTTTGGAGGACCCAATGATGGGACTATTAATACAACCTTTAAAAATATTCCTTCCTTTATCGGTTCCACAGCTTCTGTAAAAGTGGAAAAAATAGACTGGGTCAGCAAAGATACCGTATCCAGAGGACCGGTTGTTCTGTCCGCTTCCAATTATCCTGTTGTAAACGGGCAGATCTCCGTCAATTTATCCGGCTGCAACAATAGTTCCGGTTACCGCATCTATATTACTCCCGGCACAGGAACAAATACGGGGATTGTTTCCGGAGAGACTTATAAACTGATCAACAGGGGAAGCGGTAAAGCTCTGGATGTGACCAACGGATCAACCGCAGACGGAGCTGATGTGATTCAGTGGGGCTATAGCGGTCAAAATAATCAGAAATGGACTCTGACAGATACAGGAAATGGATATAAACTGAGCAATACAAAGAGTGGTAAGGTTCTGGATGTTTATAAGAGTTCCACAGCAGATGGAGCGGACGTAATTCAGTGGACGGATAACGGACAGAATAATCAGAGATGGAACTTAATAGATCTGGGAAATGGCTATTACAATCTTGTAAATGTAAACAGCGGAAAGCTTCTGGATGTAGAAAAGGGCTCTGGGGCTGATGGCGGAAATGTAATACAGTGGAGCAGCAACAACGGGTATAATCAGCAGTGGCAGATTACTGCGCCATAATAGAAACAAAATAGGGCACCCTGTAAGATATTGGACAGGGTGCCCATTCGTGAGGCTTTTTGCATCACGCTTTTTTCCTGGCATGCTGGATCTAAAAACCGGCAACTTGCTTCCTGCCATATTGTGCCTCACATTTAAATTTGATATATTAAATTTGGAGGGGGGAGCAGCCTTGAAAATTATAATCCAGACAAATGAGACGGTGAAGGATACAGAAATTACGATTATGTGCAGTACCATCACACCTGAGATCGAAAAAATTATTTCAAAATTGAAGGTATTAGAGAAACAGCTGGTGGTGGTAAAAGGAAATGAAACATTTTTCCTTGATATTTTAGAGCTGCTTTATATTGAGACGGTTGATAAAAAAACGTTTGTATACACGGCGGATAATGTGTATGAAACGGAGATGAAACTTTACGAGTTGGAAGAACAATTTGAACAATTTGGATTTATCAGGGCAGGCAAATCATGTATCGTGAATCTAAAACACATTAAGTCGCTGAAAGCAGAATTTGACAGAAGGATAAAAGTGACGATGGAAAACGGAGAGCAGTTAATTGTATCCAGACAGTATGCGGATGAATTTAAAAAGAGACTGGGGGTTAAATAAATGCAGAATAAGAAGACTATTTTTGATTTTTTGGCGCAGGGGTTCTGCCTGTTCGGAGTCACTGTGGTAATTTTAAATGTGATATGTGTTATGTTTGGGGATAGTGCGAAAGAAATTTCCAGTATGTTTTCCCTGGGGGGCGAAGGGCTTTCAGCAGAAACCATGTTACAGTTTCTTATTGTATCATTACTGATAACCGGAGCCAGATTTATATATTTTAATGATGTGATTGTAAAAAGGGCTTCCATTGCGGTCCGCACGGCTATGCTGCTGATCACGGTTATTGCAGTAATTGCTGTATTTATTTATAGCTTTGAGTGGTTTCCGGTGAATATGTGGCAGCCCTGGGCGCTGTTTTTAGCTGGATTTGGAATTTTATTTTTATCAGGAACGGCAATAACTTATTTAAAAGAGAAAACAGATAATAGAAATATGGAAGAAGCCTTAAGGAAACTGAAGGAAAGACCGATTCCATAATCATTAAGTACGAAAAATGGCAATAGAATGAAGTTTAAGTTGTTAGTTGCTCAATGAGATGATAGAATGTTCACATGCAGTCTTGAAATCAAATGACTGCACCGTATTAACGGAATGAGAGGAACAAAAATGATTCAGAATAAATTCGGCAGTTTTTCTTTGAGCAACGAAATCCAAAAGGCCCTTCGTGTTTTGGATTATGAAATACCCACGGAAGTTCAGGAACGTGTCATTCCACTGGCATTAGAAAAAAAAGACCTTATTGTGAAAGCAAAGACAGGCAGCGGGAAAACCGCTGCCTATGCAATTCCCATCTGTGAGATGATCAACTGGCTGGAAAACAAACCCCAGGCACTGATTCTTACGCCCACAAGAGAACTGGCGGTTCAGGTGAAAGAGGACTTTACCAACATCGGACGGTTCAAACGGATAAAAGCAGCAGCAATCTATGGCGGCCATCCGTTTGCTGTTGAGAAGACAGAGTTAAAGCAAAAAACGCATGCAGCAGTGGGCACTCCCGGGCGTGTGATGGATCATATAAGAAAAGGGACTCTGCCTTTAAGTATGATCAGCTGCCTGGTCATAGATGAGGCGGACCGGATGCTGGATATGGGATTTATTGACCAGGTAGAGGAAATTATAAAAGAGCTTCCGAAGGACAGGGTTACCATGCTGTTTTCTGCTACGATGCCTCAGGAAATAAAAGATCTGTCATTGAATGAGAGCAGGACGCCAGTCCAGATCGATATTCATGAGGAAAAGGATATGACAGCGGATATCGATCACTCCCTTTTTATTACGTCAGAGGAAGATAAATTTGAACTGCTTACTGATATTACAATTATGGAAAATCCTGACAGCTGCATCATCTTCTGCAGCACAAAGGACCGGGTGGATCAGGTATGGGAGCGGTTAAAACAGATGAATTACCATCCGCAAAAGCTGCACGGCGGCATGGAACAGGCGGACCGGATCTCAGCCATACGCCGGTTTAAAAGAGGGCAGTACCGGTACCTGGTTGCTACGGATGTGGCGGCAAGGGGGATTGATGTGGAAGATATATCCCTTGTTATTAACTATGATATCCCTCTTGAGGCGGAAACCTATGTCCACCGGACCGGAAGAACCGGGCGGGCAGGTCACAGAGGGAAGGCGGTTTTGCTGGCGACTCCCTCCCAGGACCGCTTTGTCAGGCAGATTGAAGCATTCATTGGATTTGAGATTAAGGAGCGGGCAGTATATGAGAAGGCTGAGGTATTTAAGGCCAGGCTCATTTTTGATAAAAAAATAAAAGCAGCACCTGAGATCAGACAGTTAAAGAGCGATCAGTTAAACAAAGGGATTATGAAACTGCGGTTTAACGGCGGTAAGAAAAAGAAACTCAGAGCGACAAACTTTGTGGGGGTCCTGTCTAATTTAGAAGGCATGTCAGCGGAAGATATCGGAATCATAACAATTCAGGATACACTTACCTATGTGGAAATATTAAACGGAAAAGGTCCAATGGTGCTGGAAGCCATGAGCCATACCACGATAAATGGAAAACAATTAAAGGTAACAAAAGCATTGGATAAATATTAATGGCGTGTTATAGTAAAGCATGAATATAAATTAAATACAAAGGGGTTTTTATGGAAAATATCGATATATTGAAGAGATTAAGATATGCACTGGATATCAAAGACAGTGATATGGCGGAGATTTTTAAAATGGGAGGAGTTACGCTTACAAAAACGGATGTGCAGGAGCTGTTAAAGTCCAATGACAGCAGTGATGCGGCTGCGTTAAAAAAAGACAGCCCATCCCCGGGAAATCAGATATGTAATAATCATATGCTGGAATCATTTTTAAATGGTTTTATTGTTTTTAAACGTGGAAAAAAGGAACCAAAACCAGGGGAATCCGAAGAATCTAATTTTATGATAAACGACGACCGGAATGTGAACAACGTTTTTCTTAAAAAGGTTAAAATAGCATTGGCTTTTACCGGCGAAGATATGCTTGCAGTTTTTAAAGCCGGAGGAGCGGAACTGTCAAACGGGGAATTAAGTGCCCTGTTAAGAAGAGAAGGCCAGCGCAATTACAAGGTCTGCGGGGATCGTTATGTCAGAGTTTTCTTAAAGGGGCTTGCAGAGAGATGCAGGAAGAAATAACAGGATAATTTAAGTGCCAGCTTTTGTTTGAAGGGGTAAAGAGCCATGGTGACGTTAAAGGAAATTGCAAAAAGATGTGACGTATCCGTATCGACGGTATCCAACATTTTAAACGGGATACCAAAAGTGAGCGAGGAGACCAGGCAGAAGGTATTACAGGTAATAAGGGAAACCGGTTATCAGCCCAATTATATAGCCCAGGGACTGCGTAAGAAAAAGACTAAATTAATCGGAATTATTGCCGAGGATATTTCACTTTTTTCCACTCCCATAATTATTGAGAGCATTATGTCTTATTGTGAAACCAAAAATTACAGAACAATTATGGTGAATCTCCGTTTGTATGCCAGATGGAATGAACAATGGTATCATGATGAAGAGGAATATAATTCTGTCTTAAATCCCGCGATTCAGGAACTCCTGTCAATTAAAGTAGACGGGATCATCTATGTACCTGGACATGCCAGAAATATGCGCTGTTTTGGCGAGGATTTTAAAATACCCGCAGTCATGACATACGGCTATACCAATACGCCTGAGTTCCCTTCCGTTGTCATCGATGATGAGAAGGGCGGATATGATATGACGGAATATCTTCTGAAAATGGGACACAGACGGATTGGCATTATCGGAGGCAGGAAAGACAACATCCATATGGATAAACGGCTTCTCGGGTATCAGAGAGCTTTGTTTGACAGGCAGATCTTTTACAATCCGGACCTGGTATGCTATGGAAACTGGGATCGGGAATGCGGTTATGAAGGTGCAAAAATACTGATAAAAAAGAACGTTACGGCGATCTTCTGTTTATCGGATGTGATTGCAGGGGGAGTTTATGATTATCTGGAAGAGAATGAACTGGAAGCCCCGGAGGATATCTCCGTGGTTGGATTTGACGATCAGGTGATTGCACAGTATTTCCGTCCTTCGCTGACCACTGCAGCACTCCCTTTAAAAGAGATTGGAAAAAAGGCGGCAGAGTTACTGATCCGGTCATTAGACGGGGACGAAGAACAGACAGAAAACCAGTCTGGTGAAGTTGCACTGCCATGTTCCGTTATTATCAGAAAATCAGTAAAGAAATTGTTGTAGTAAAAATACAGGGATAAATTCAAAAACAGATGCGGAGATTGTCAAACCGTATCTGTTTTTGAATTTATCCCTGTTACTTTGCAAAATGAATGGTAGTGTAAAACGATTTATACATAAACAAAAAGAAAAAAACATAGTAATAAAGTATAATATTAAAGAATAAAACTTGTTTAAAATGTACAAATGATACAATTTAAATCGGATATTTATTGACTATATTCACATACTGGAATATAATCCCAATTAATAGGTAAAACGATTTACAAAAGGGGATACGTATCCTTAAAATGTCGTGAAACTGTAAGAACAGGAAAGGATGGTTTTCATGAGAATGTTTACTGACAGGAAAAAGAAAAGGGCATTCAGAGAGTTTATGTATGTGTTACCGTTTCTGCTTTTAGTTGCTGTGTTTTCGTATTATCCGCTATATGGCTGGGTCTATGCATTTTTTGATTACAAGCCGCCGTTTCCGCTTCGCATGGATCAGTTCGTGGGGCTTAAATGGTTTTCGTCACTCTTTACCAATGATGTGAAGCTAAAGCAGCTGCTGGCCGTTTTAAGAAATACCTTTGCCATCAGCGGGCTTAGTCTGATATTTTCCTGGTTTCCCATGATTTTTGCAGTCTTTTTAAATGAAATCAAATGGAAGCCATTTAAAGTCTTTGTCCAGACTGCCACTACATTACCTAATTTCATCAGCTGGGTTCTGGTGTATTCCATTGCATACTGCGTATTCTGCAGTACCGGTGTGGTAAACAGCTTACTGATGAATATGGGAGTTCTTAAGACTCCCCAGCTTTATCTCCAGTCTGCAAATCATATATGGTTTAAAATGTGGCTGTGGCTTACCTGGAAGAATGCCGGCTGGGCAGCGATTATGTATATTGCGGCCATATCCGGGATCGATGAACAGCTCAAAGAAGCGGCCAGAGTGGATGGGGCTACACGAATGCAGGTGATCAGGCATATCACAATCCCCGGTTTGATTCCCACATTTTTTGTGCTGGTGATGCTCAATCTCGCTAATTTCCTGACAAACGGATTGGAGCAGTACTTCGTTTTTCAGAATGCCTTCAATAAGGATTATATTCAGGTATTGGATTTGTATGTTTACAACATCGCAATGGGTAGCGGGGGATATTCCCTGTCAACTGCCATCAGTATGTTTAAGAGTATTGTAAGCGTATTGCTGTTATGTGCGACAAACCAGATATCCAAAATGGTCAGAGGGGAAGGGTTTGTATAATGAGGCAGAAAGGGGAAGCAATGAGAGAAAATGTGAATAAGCATAAAAGAAAACAAAGCTTTGAAGATTATGTGATTGATACAATTACCTGTATTGTCTATTTATTTTTTACATTTATTTGCGTTTATCCGTTCTACTACATATTCATTAATACCATCAGTGCCAATGATTTAAGCGAAAGAGGGAAAATTCTTCTATGGCCCGTTGGAATTCATTTTAACAATTATGCTTCCGTTCTTAAGATTCCCGGACTGTTTTCAGCTCTTAAGATCTCTGTTGCCAGGACGGTGATCGGGACAGTGGTCACTGTATTTATCGCTGCTTTTCTTGGGTATATGTTTACAAAGGAATCCATGTGGAAGAGGAAATTCTGGTATCGCTTTGTGGTGGCAACCATGTATTTTAATGCAGGTATTATTCCCTGGTACATCACAATGCGCAATCTTCATCTGACCAATAATTTCTGGGGATATATTTTGCCGGTTGCGGTATCTCCCTTTTATATTGTTCTGTGCAAGACGTTTGTGGAGTCCATTCCCGGGGAATTGCAGGATGCGGCGGAAATTGACGGGGCCGGTACTCTTAAGATATTCTTTCAGATTATTACTCCTTTAATTAAACCAATCCTTGCCACAGTCGCAATCTTTACGGCTGTAGCGCAATGGAATGCGTTTCAGGATACGCTGCTTCTGGTAACGGATAACCGGCTGTATACTCTGCAGTTTACCCTTTATCAGTACATCAATCAGGCAAGTTCGTTAAAATCACTTGCCAATAGCAGCACCTCCTCAGCACAGATGGCGGCAAGTCTGGCACATTCCCAGACGGCGACCTCCATCCGTATGACCGTTACGATAGTAGTTGTGGCACCGATCATATTGATTTATCCGATTTTTCAGAGATTTTTCGTAAAAGGAATCATGATTGGTGCTGTAAAAGGATAATAACAATTGCATAGAAAAGAAGGGAGCAGTGTATGAGAGTAAAAAGGAGAGTTTTTAAGGTGCTGTCAGCAGCTATGGCGGCAGTTATGGTGGCAGGATGCGGCAGTCCAGCGGCAACCAAAGCGACAACAGCGGCAACAGCCGCAGGTACAGGAAACTATGACGAGCCGATGACATTTGACTTTTATGATGTTGCGGCAAATTATCAGGGGACTCAGGCCGGGTGGTTTGCAAAGGTGGTAAAGGATAAGTTTAACATTGAACTGAACATGATTTCGCCGCAGGTTGCCGGTAACGGGATTTACCAGACCCGCTGCAGTACAGGAAATTTAGGAGATATCGTGCTGCTGGAACGCACGGATTTTACGGACTGTGTAAAAGCAGGTTTAATTAAGGATATCACGGGTGATATCAAAAATTACCCCAATTTAATGACCTATCAGGATCAGATTACTGTATTAAATAAGGCTTTGCCAGAAAATAAGGATGGAAAAATCTATGGAATTCCATGCCAGATGACCAATACTTCACCCACCGCATATTCTCAGGATGTAATTAAGTCCAGTCCGCTTTTAAGATGGGATCTCTACTCGGAGCTGGGTTGCCCGGATATCAAGAATACGGACGATCTGTTAGATGTTCTGGAAAAAATGATGAAGGCACATCCCACCAACAAAGCCGGAGATCCGGCTTACCCCCTGTCTTTGTGGTCTGACTGGGATGGCGGAGACGGAATGTTAGGCATAGCCAATGTCACACAGCTGACAACCTGGTATGGGGAAATAATCAAGGGCTCCAATATTTTAAAGCCGGATAACACATTTATCCCCGTAAACAGCAAAGATGGTGCTTATTATAAGATGCTTCATTTCTTAAATGATGCAAACCGAAGAGGAATTGTAGATCCTGATTCCGGTACCCAGGACTGGAATACGGCCTGCGATAAGATGAAGACCGGCAGAGTGTATTTAATGTGGTATAACTGGCAGGTAGGTTTCTGGAATACACAGGATCGGTTAAAGGATGGCACAGCATTTATTTATACGCCGGTTAAGGATCAGATTTATTATGCAGATGCAGATACTTATTATGGGAGCGGACGTGTTTTTGCCGTCGGTTCTCAGGTAGATGGTGCAAAGTATAAAAGAATTATGGATTTTTTGGATTGGTATGCAAGTCCCGAGGGATTGACCTATCAGCACATCGGATTAAAAGGATTTAACTATACCGTAGGCAGTGACGGAAAATATACATATATCAACGACAATGCTTTAATGGATAATGTCACTGTACCGGACGAATTTGGCGGTGGCGGATTTAATGACGGGAATAATGCAATCAATCAATGGATGCTGGATGCCATCAGTACAGATCCGGATACAGGGGAACCCTATAACAAAGATTATTGGAGCACTTATAAGGCAGCTACAATGACACAGATGAAAAAAGACTGGGCGGCGAAGTTCGGTGCAGCGGAACCGGTCGATTATATGAAGAAGAATAACATCCTGTTAATCAGCCCCAATGTGAGCGTATCCCTTCCCAGCGATCCGGCGGATATATCCATAATCCGAAATCAGTGCAGCGATCTGTTCAGTGATTATTCCTGGAGAATGATTTATGCAAAGGATGACGCAGAGTTTGATTCCCTGTGGAGTGAGATGTGTACACAGATGGATGGAATGGGCTTTCAGGAGCTGTCCAAATTTGACAAGGAAAAGTACCAGATTGAGCTGGATGCCAAACTGGCTGTAAAACAATAGAAAAAGGATTCACTGGAGAGGACAAATCATGGATATAACGTCAATACTTCCGGAGGGCACAAGCTTCGCATTCTGGGAGCAGGAACAAAGATATGAACAGGAACTGCATGTCGACTGTAATCAGGGGGAAGCGCCAGGAGATCGTGACGGAAGTATCCAAAAGCCCTTTCACACGATTAATGAAGCAGCTGCAGCTGCAGTTCCGGGAACCAGGGTATGGATTCATGGCGGTGTGTACAGGGAGTGTGTACATCCTGCCATGGGCGGAACCGGCCCGGATCAGATGATCTGTTATGAAGCCTGGCAGAAGGAACAGGTATGTATTAAAGCTTCTGTTGAGGTTAAAAATTTTACTCCCAGCCAGGGATGGAGACTGAATCATTTTTCCTCTGATGCGTTATCGGAAGGAATTTCTATCTGGGAGCTGAAGCTGAACCCGGAAGATTTTAAAGGGTATAATCCATTCTGCGCAGTGAATGTTCTTCATGACAGATTATTTCTGGAATACGATAAAACCGATATGACCACGTATTTAAACAGACGGGGAATGGTATTTAGCGACGGAAAGCCGTTGGTACAGGTGTCGCTTTATCAACAGATGGGCACACAGGAGAATACGTATTGGGTGGAAGCCAATGGTCAGACTGTCCATTTCCGATTAAGAGGTGACGATGACCCGGGAAAACATCTTATTGAGGTTACATGCCGGGAGCAATGCTTTGCACCGGAGATTCCCTTTTTATCCTATATAAAAGTAAAGGGGATCACCTGTGCACATGCGGCCACCGGTGCGCCGGTTCCCCAGAGAGGTTCCATCTCCTGTTACAGGGGGCATCACTGGATTATTGAAGACTGTGAAGTGGATTGGGCGAATGGTGTGGGTATTGATATTGGGAACGAATGCTGGCATCACTGCGTGCCGGAGGATCAGATCATCGGAAACACCATAATCCGCCGCTGCCGGATTAAGAATGCAGGAGTATGCGGCATAGCCGGATTATTTGCCCAGGATCTTTTAATAGAAGACAATCTGATCGAGGGCACAGGCTGGCAGCGGATGGAACTGTCCTGGGAAGCCGGAGGCATGAAAATACATAATTGCAGAAACAGTCTGATCAGAAGGAACATTTTCACGAAGACATTCCGGGCTGACCATTTGTGGCTGGACTGCAGCAATGAAAATAACCGGATTACACAGAATCTGTTTTTGGACGGAATAGAACAGCGGGAGGCTGTTTTCATTGAATGCACCAGAGATGGTATTAATTTAATCGATAATAATATTTTCTGGAATGTGGAAGGCAGATTTGATGCAGGAAGTGTCCCGCAGGAGACTGGTTCTTCGGGATGGTATAAGATGGAAGAGGACGGAATTGTAAATGGTTATGCAATTTATGCCGAAGGTACCGACCATTTATACATCGCCAATAATTTATTCGCTAAATGCAGAAGTGCCGGATATTTTGCAAAGCCGGTTGCATTTCGCATGCATGGAAATCTCAGGGGAGGTACATCAAGAGATGCCCGCTTCATTAACAATATATTTTATGAATGCGGGGAAGCAGCAATCAAAATGCCCACTGAGAAAAACCAGGCAGAAGGCAATCTTTATGTTTCCATGAACGGGGGGTATTTGAGAATTCTATATCCGGCTCCCCCTTGCTGCCTTGATCTTCCTGCATGGCAGGAATTTTATGGATTTGATAAAGAGGGGCAGGAGGGAGTCTTTCAGATTGATCTGGATACGGAGCAGTATACGCTTAAGTTCCGTTCTTTGGATCAATATCCATGGGATACGATGAGAGGAAGAGAACGGCATCATTACGTGATGAAGCCGGAGGATATTAAAACGGTAAAGAAAGATCTGCTGGTTTCCAGTGATTTCTTCGGAACGCTTCTTGGAAGCGATCATTGCAAGCCCGGGCCGTTTGAAGAACTGGTATCCGGCAGAGTCTATCTTATTGATCCAAGAAAACTGTAAAATCATAAAGGGGGGCTATCATGATTCGCATAGTAAAAACGGAAAATGGCCTGGTGAGAGGAATTGAGGCAGCGGATCCAAGGATTACTGCATTTAAGGGAATTCCATTTGCAGCACCGCCTGTAGGAGAAAACAGATGGCGTGAGCCGAAACCATGTGAGAACTGGGAGGGAGTCCGTGACTGTTACCGGTTTGGTCCCATATCCATGCAGGGAGTGCCGGGGCTGGGAGATAATATCTATGACAGGGAATGGCATGTGGACCCGGAGATAGCAATGAGTGAGGACTGCCTTTATTTAAATGTCTGGACAGGAGCAAAGAAGGCGGATGAAAAACGCCCTGTTCTGGTATGGTATTTTGGAGGCGGGCTGCAATGCGGATATACCGCTGAAATGGAGTTTGACGGAGAAAGACTGGCACGAAGAGGTATTATTGTGGTTTCCGTTAATTACCGGGTGAATCTGTTTGGCTTTCTCTCTCATCCGGAGCTGACCGCAAAGCAGCCGGATGCTCCGGCCAATTTTGGTCATCTGGACCAGCTGGCGGGTCTGAAATGGGTGATCAGAAACATTGAGGCATTCGGCGGTGATCCGCAAAATATAACCATAGCAGGACAGTCCGCAGGCGGAGGCAGTGTTATGACGCATCTGACTACTAAAAGAAGCGAAGGCCTGTTTCAAAAAGCAATTGTGTTAAGCGGGGTTTTCTGTCGCCCATACGACATAAATCCGGATCCGTTCAGCCACACACTGGCTGATGCAGAAAAAACAGGTGAAAAGTTCTTTGAATTTATCGGAGCAAAGGACCTTGCCCAGGCCAGATCGATGGACGGGAAGCTGCTGCATGAAAAATATGAGCAGTTTGGCGGATTCATGGGAACTGTCATTGACGAAAAATTCTGTTTTGGAAATTCTTTTCAGCTCTTTATGAAAAATAAAAGAGCCATGGTTCCCGTAATGGCGGGGAATACCTCAGATGAATTTTTTGATTCCATTCATGCAGATTCCCATGAGGAACTGAAGGAAAAGGTAAAGACGCTATTTCCCGGACAGGAGGAGGAGTTTCTCCGGCTGCTGGGAAACGAAGTACGGGATACAGATGGGAATGCCGGTTCCGTTAGCAGCATAGAGTTTGCTGTAAGAGGATTGTTTCACGAAAATGCCCGGCAAAATAACCCGGTTAATTGCTATTACTATACCTTTGATGCGGATATTCCCGGCTGGGATCATCCGGGGAACTTCCATTCCGTGGATTTATGGTTCTTTTTTGAGACACTGGCAAAATGCTGGCGTCCATTTGAAGGAAAGCATTACGATCTGGCGAGACAGATGGCAAATTACTGGACAAATTTTGTGAAGACAGGCGATCCAAACGGAGAAGATGCAAATGGAAGCCCAATGCCGGTGTGGCTGCCGTTTACGGAAGAAAATCCGGACGGAATGTTGTTTTCCACTGAGAAAACTGGTATGAATCAGCAGAAGGAACAGGAACTGATGGCGTTTTTATTAAACAGTCTGAAGGAGAAATTTAAGTAACAACAGGTGATTGCCGGAATGGAGAAAAGATGAAAAAATATGCAGTAAATCCCTATTTACCTTCATGGGAATATATCCCCGACGGGGAACCATATGTGTTTGGGGACAGAGTTTACGTTTATGGCTCCCATGACCTTTTTAATGGTTATGTTTTCTGCCTGGGAGATTACGTCTGCTGGTCAGCACCGGCAGATGATCTTGGAAACTGGCGGTATGAGGGCGTGATTTATCCGAAGACCAGTGATCCCATGAACAAAGAGGGGAAAATGTGTCTTTATGCCCCGGATGTGGTAAGGGGGGCCGATGGAAGGTATTATCTTTACTATGTCCTTGATAAGGTGCCGGTGGTATCGGTTGCAGTTTGTGACACCCCGGCAGGAAAATATGAGTTTTATGGATATGTCCGGGATAAGGACGGGGGGCGTCTGGGAGAGCGGCCGGGTGACCAGCCCCAGTTTGACCCCGGAGTTTTAAGAGAAGATAACAAAATCTATCTCTACTGCGGTTTCTGCGGTCCCCAGGATGAAACCAGAATCGGGGCCATGGTTACGGTGCTTGCAGACGATATGGTAACGGTTTTAGAAGAACCGGTCGTAATTGCACCCAGTAAGCCGTATAGCGCAGGCACTGGTTTTGAAGGGCATGAGTTCTTTGAAGCACCTTCGATCAGGAAAAAAGGCAGTACCTATTATTTCATCTATTCCTCAGTAGCCATGCATGAACTGTGCTATGCAGTTAGTGACAGTCCGGTGGGCGGATTTACCTATGGAGGAGTCATTGTCAGCAATTGCGATGAGGGGATTGATACTTATAAGCCAGCCGGGATGCATACGGCTTTTGCTGCCAATAATCACGGAAGTCTGGTAGAGATTCTGGGAAAATGGTATATTTTCTATCACAGGCACACCAATGGAACCTGGTTCAGCCGTCAGGGCTGCGCGGAACCTGTTTCGATTTTGGAAGATGGAACGATTCCCCAGGTGGAAATTACAACCAGCGGGATGGGAGGTCTTTTGCCGGGAAAAGGTGAATATGGTGCTTATCTGGCCTGTAATTTGTTCCAGACGGAACAAAAGCCGGAAGTGCTTATTCCCAGGATCATGCAGGATGGAAGAGATGGAGATGAAGAGCCGGGATATATTGCCCATATAACAGATGGGGTTACTGCCGGATTTAAATATTTTAAATGTGAGGATATAAAACGTATAACGATTACTACGAGAGGTTATGCAGCCGGGTATTTTGAAGTGAAAAATGCATGGAACGGGGAAGTACTTGCTAAAATCCAGATACAGTATACCAATGTATGGGAGAGCTGCTCCGCTGATTTGGAGATGGAAAATGGGAAGCAGGCCATCTATCTGACTTACCGGGGTAATGGGGATGCAAGTTTATTATCCTTCTCGCTGGAGTAAATGAGTTTCATAAGTTAAATGATTAAAAACTGCTGCAGGCGGGGATTACTCAACTGCAGCAGTTTTTTCTGCTGATAAGCCGTTAATACAAAACAATTGCTAATTAACAGAAATATCGGGTACAATAAGAGGAATAAAGAGACTTAACTAATTGAAAGGAGTAGCGATGAAAGCATTTAAAAAAATTTCAATTGTAACCGGTTTTTTGGTATTCTGTGTGGGTGCATCCGCTGGCTGTGGGAAAAACAGGGTAAAATTACCGGATCAGACAACTGCTCCGACGAATGTGTCAGTTAGTAGCGAAGCCGTAACAACAGCAGCTTCCTCTGCTGCAGCAGAGTCCACTACTATGAGCGATTCACAAAATACAACAGAGGAAACTTTAAAGGAACTGGGGTTCATTTACAAGGAAAATACAATTACCCTTTTAGACATAACAGATGACCAAAAGATTGAAGGCATGCTTGGAAAAGCAGAAAATATTAAAACTCACACATATTCTTCTTCTGATGGATTAAACATGGACCAGCTGACAGGAAAGACAGAAAAGCAGTACCTTTATCCCGGACTTGTTATTAAAACAATTGATGCAGCGGAAGATAACAAGTTCTATATTTATCAGATTGAAATAACCAGCCCCCAATATATGACTGTGAGAAACGTTAAGGTGGGAGACAGCTTTGAAACGTTGAAAGAAACTTATCCGGAAGGCAATTTACCGGGTGGAGAAATAAGTAACGGGGAAGACGATTTCCGCATTGAGGTAAAAGATTATACAAATGTAATGAACTTTCACATAAAGAATAAGAAAGTGGCAAGTATCCAGATCTATTCTCTCATTGATTAATTAAAAGTCCCGGAAAAGAAAGGTAGAATTTATTATGAAGAAATTAGTTGCTATTATGTTAAGTGCAGTTTTGGCTTTATCATTTACCGCATGCTCAAAACAATCAGCAAAAGCCCAGATGCCCAACCCCTTTGCAGATTGCAAAACAATAGAAGATGCAGAAAAAATCGCAGGTTTTCATGTTACAGCCCCGGATAAAATCCCGGAAGGCTATACTCAGAGCATCATACAGGCAATTAAGGACGATCTTGTACAGATTATTTATAAAGATGGTGAGAATGAAATTACATTCCGTCAGGGGAAAGACAGTGAAGGAAACGGTGACATCAGCGGTGATTATAATCAATACAAAGAAAAGAATACAATAATGACCGGAGACTTGAAAGTCTTGATCAGGGGAAATGACGGTAAAGTGAGCAATGCTGTCTGGACCAATGGGAAACATGCATTTTCTATCACGGCAAACCCGGGGGAAACCGGTCTTGATAAAAATGTTATCGTCAGTATGATCGATAGCATCAGGTAATTAAATGCATTATTGTTATGTTATGGCTGATATGAGAACTGCGTAATAGATTCACTGTTGCTTCAATGCAATACACTCACCGTATTTAACAGTTGTTTCTATTCCTTTTTTCATATTTTCAATGATACGTTCATCCATTTGAATGATTCCCCTTTTAAGAAGAATAATAATTGTTGATCCTCCAAATTCAAAATATCCTTTTTCAGCGCCGCGTTCCGTATAGATATGGTTATTATAATTGTGAATTTTTCCGACAATGAGCGCTCCGATTTCCATTTGTATAACAGTATCAAAGTTCTTCGTATTAATAATTGTATACTCCCTGGAATTTTGAATGTATACAGGGTAAGTGTTTAAAGCTATGGGCCGCACGCAGTGAAGAATACCGGGTATGGATACCTGTTTCACTGCCAGACCATGATCTATATAGCAGTATCTATGATAATTTTGAGGAGCCAGACGAAAAATCAGACAGGTGCCATTCTGATATTCAGCGGCCAGTTTCTGATTTTGAAGTAATTGTTCGATGGAATAGCATATATTCTTAATCCGGAATGTTATTTCTGTTTGGAGGGGATAAACGCTTAGGAAGCCGTCACAGGGGCTTACAAACCGGAAGGCCGCCTGCTCAATATCCTGTGGCAGAATGTTTCTCTTTCTGGTAAAAAAACTATTAAAGCTGGGATAATTCTGATATTCACAGTCTTCTGTCGGTATATGATGTTTTTTGATATATAGTGGAACCAGCCATCCGGATGCCGCTGAATTTAAATATCTGGCTGCCAGTCTGGAAAAACCAGGCTGCGTCAGCCATTTGAGAAAGCAGCGTCCCAATGCTGTTTCGTAAAGAAATCGTATGTAAAGTGATTCTTTCATCCTGGTACCTCCAGCAGCATTTTTAAAATAATTATTCCAGCAGCCATTAATCCAATTTTACCCTTCATTTCCGGCTTTTTTATTTTAACAGGGGATATAAATAATACAGCCATAATAAACAACAGAGCTGTAAAGATACCGGGTGTCAGCCCGGGACATATTTTTTGAAGTATGTACACTACGGGAAGAATCAGAGCGACGCTTGTGACAGGAAGTCCATCATATTCACTTTGTAATTCTGTACTGGAGTTCTGGCGCTTTTCTTCCACGACGTTAAAATATGCAAGACGAATCAAAGCACACAATGTATAAGTACAGGAGGCGAGCATGTTTAATAAGCTTCCGGGAAGAATGAAATATACAAACAATGCCGGAAGGATTCCAAAGGCGATCAGATCACTCAGGGAATCTATCTGAATGCCGAATTGCTTTTCCATGTGGTTGCGCTGTTTTGTTGCGGCGATGCTGCCGTCAAACATATCACAAAGGCCGGAAATCATGAGGCACAGGATTGCCGGCTTTGGGATACTGTTTATTAAAAATATTATCCCAAGGAATGCAATCAGCATTCCTGAATACGTCAATATAACAGTATAGTTATAAAATCCTAACAGATGTTTGTTCATAAGATTCCTTCTCCATTTCATTTATAAGATTTCTGCAAAAATCAGGCTATAGGCCAGAATGCACCATGGTTTGGCTAAAATAATAATCCATATAAATTTTTTTGAACTTATATTGGTCAGTCCGGAAAAATAGCAGAGAAAATCATCTGGGAACAGCGGAAGGAGGATTGAGGCAAATAATAGAATGGAAAATCGCTTGCTGTCACCAAGCCTGGCTGACCAGATTTCATATTGTTTATTTGTGAATAAGGCTTTGACCAGACCGATACCGAATTGTCGTGCCAGAAAAAAGGCAATAATGGAGCCAATGCTGATTCCAATGTAGTTATACCAAAAACCGCCGAAGGAGCCAAAGAGGATTGCGCCGACTGCACAACCGAAAAAACCTGGTAGAACCGGAAGCACTACCTGAGCTGCCTGCAATAATATAAGTACAGCAGGAGCCATTATTCCAAATCCATTTATATAATTTCTGAGAGAATCAAGGGAATGAAATTGTCCCTGTGCATATGCATTTATAAAGAAAAGTAAAACAACGGTCAGTAACAGTAGAAATCCCGCAGTTACTACCTTTTTTCTTTTTATTGTAAAGTCGTATTTAAAGTTATTTACCATGTTTGAAATAGTTTCCTCCTTTCCTGTGTAACTATTGTTGCATGGAAATATTAATCCATCCTGAAATAATTCTTAACAATTCTGAAGCATATTAAAAAGATGGAAAGTGAAATTAAGATCTTCAGAAAATTTAAGAATTATTTAGCAGATTTTTATGATAAAAAAAGTATAATGAAAGTGGTGGTGAAAATATGAATAGTGGAAATATTTTAATGGTGGAAGATGACTCAGATATCAGGGAAGGCGTAAGAGTATTACTGGGCAGTGAAGGATATACGGTTACGGAGGCGGAATCAGGAAACAGGGCATTGGAGATGCTTACCGAAGAGTACGACCTGATTATTCTGGATATTATGATGCCGGGGATATCCGGAATCCGGACATGCGAGGAAATACGTAAAATTTCCAATGTTCCGATCCTTTTTTTAACAGCAAAAGCCAGAGAGTCGGATAAATTGCTTGGATTAATGGCAGGTGGAGACGATTATCTGCCCAAACCATTTTCTTATGCAGAACTTTTGGGAAGAGTTAAGGCATTGCTGCGCAGGTATCATGTATATCAGGGAAAAAACCATGAAAAAGCTGAAGAAGCAGCTTTTGTGGAATGGAAAGGAATATGTGTTTCCATTGATTTTAATGAAGTATTAATTGAAGGGCAGAATGTGGAACTGTCAGAGATTGAATATCAGATTTTAAAACTGCTGGTGCAGTATCCCAACAAAATATTTTCAGCCGAGAATATTTATGAAAGCGTGTGGAAGGAACCGTATTTTTATGGTTCCAACAATACCATTATGGTGCATATACGAAAACTGAGACTGAAAATCGAGAAAAATCCTCAGGAACCGAAGCGGATTTGTACTGTGTGGGGAAAGGGGTATCGGATTGGGTAAAATTTGGATATCTGCAAAAGAAAAAATGGGTTGTTTTGTAAAAAGCCTTGTTGGAGAACTGATTCTTCTGCTTTTTGCAAGCGCGGCTGCTGCATGCTTCCTTTTTTTTATACTGAATATAGTTGTGGGAGCAGGTATTAATTATTTTTTTACTACTACCTCTTATCTGGAAAAAGTAGAATTAAAAACAGTTCAGAAACTGCAGGATTATGTGACACAAAATAATCTTAGTCCTTCTGACAGCCGTAAATTGTCGGAATGGGTAAAAAATCAATCGGTGATATATCTGGAAATATATCGGAACGATACTTTGTTATATGTATCAGATCTGTTAGACGACGAGGATGATTATAATGAAATGGAAGTTCCCTACTACAGAGATAGTTATTATCAGCTCAATTTTGCGGATGGAAAAGCAGAGGTGTATCTGCAGGGTGCTTTTACTTATCGGTACCATATGTATGCACTTGTTGCGGAACTTTTAATCAGTTTTGTTGTATTTATGATATTATTTATCTTGGGAGTCAGAAAGCGGATACGTTATATCCAAAGCCTTCAGAATGAGGTTGGTATTATGCAGGGCGGTTGTCTGGAGCATCCGGTTACTGTAACAGGAGAAGATGAATTAGCAGGGCTTGCAAATGATTTAAATCAGCTTCGGCGTTCACTTATAGATAACTTTGAGAGAGAGAATGAACTCCGGCAGGCGAATCAGAATCTGATTATAGGCATTGCCCATGATTTGAGAACTCCGCTTACTGCGTTGACAATGTATGTGCAGATTCTTATGTCTGAGGTCTGTAAGGATAAAAATATGAATCAGTATTATCTTGATAAAGTTATGCTGAAAGCAGTGCAGATGAAGGAGTTATCAGACCGCCTGTTTGAATACTGTCAGGTCATGGATAAAAGCAAAGAAGAAAATCTGGAAGAACCCAGGATATTTCAAAGTGTATTCAGTGATTATTTATCTGAGATGGTATTGTTTCTGGAAAGCCAGGGATTACATACAGTGACTGAGTTGGATTGGAAGAAAACGGCTGTTGCAGTCAGAATGGATTATATAGCACGTATTATGGATAATTTAAGCATGAATCTTGTACGGTATGCCAGTCGTGAAGAGATAATCAGGATCCGTACTGTTTATGAGGATAGTGCAGCTGGAATAGAAATTTGTAACAGGATACGGCATCAGGATCCGCCTATGGAAACTTCGAAAATCGGAATGGAAAATGTACGTTATATGATGGAGGCAATGAATGGAGAATGCCTGGAAGAAATAGATGAAGAAATATACAGGCTTCGGCTCCTGTTTCCAAACCAGGAATAGGAGAGTAAAAAAGAGCAGTTTATCTGTTTAAAAACATGCACATTTTTGTTCCGGAGATAAGTTCAGAATTGTTAAGATATGAATCACAAATAATTAAGGAAAGACTGTTAGAATGTGAACTATCAAAGCAAAAGAACTTTGAAAAAGCATAAAGCAGGAGGATAATAATGAAACAATTATTAACGAAAATGGCAGTTTTTATGATGGCAGCTGCAATGTCTGTATCGGTAGCAGCATGTGGTAATCAGGATAAGAAAGCGGATGGAAAACAACAGCCAGAGACAACTCTTTCTTCAAAGGTCATTAAAGAAAAGAAAAAGGCTCCGGAACAGAAGAAAGAAACAAGTGCCGCTGTAAAGAATGCAGAGCAGGAAACAACACAGGCTGCAAAAACAGCAGACGAGAAAAAAACAACACAGGCTGCTAAAACAACAGAGCCGGCAAAAAGTACAGATAATAAAAAAACAGATAATAAAATAACAAAGAGTAAAAGCCAGGAGAGCACAACTAAAAAGAATTAAAAAAAATAATTAAAAGATTTTAAGCAGGCAGAATTCTGATAGAGGAAGCTGCCTGTTTAATCCGTTAAAGAGAAGTGGAGTCAAAATGAGAGAATTTGGAAAAATAATCGGATTTTGGGGAATTTTTCTCCTGTTGTTAATTCAGAGTTCTTATTTGTTTATTCCTAAAAAGAATACGGTGGAAGACGGAATGGCGGACAGAGATATACATGCAAATGGAGTCCTGGCAGAACCTTCCAATACTCTGGATGTGATTGTTGTGGGCGATAGTGAGGGATATTCAGCAATTTCCCCCATGGTGATGTGGAAAGATCATGGTATAACATCCTTTGTCTGCAGCCAGTCGGGACAACGCTCCGTGGAAGCATATTATATGCTTAAAAATGCATTAAAACACCAAAAGCCCAAGCTGGTAATTCTGGAGACAGATTTATTCTATCACCACCGGGATGTGCAGACAGAAATAAATCATGCGCTGGATAAGACGTCACAGTACTATTTACCAATTTTTAAATATCATGACAGGTGGAAAAAACTCACTGCCCGTGATTGGAAACAGGAGTGGGACTTTAGCCAGCGGGATTGTATGAAAGGGTTTCTTCATAGTAAAAAGGTAGCAGCTTATAAGGGCGGTGAATATATGAATCAATCTGATGGAAGAGAGCCGCTTGACCAGACAGTGACCTTCTGGACAGACAGGATCGTGAAATTGTGCCGGGAAAAACAGATCAGCCTGCTGTTAGTAGGAGTCACTGCACCAAAAAACTGGGATTACAGCCGTCATAATACAGTGAATGATTATGCCTTGAAAAATAAAGTTCCCTATCTGGATTTAAACCTTTTCACTAAGGAATTAAAGATGGACTGGAGCAGGGACAGCAGAGACGGAGGGGACCACTTAAATACCAGCGGAGCCGATAAGGTAAGCCGGTATTTAGGCAGTTATCTGGCTGAACATTATCCATTGACGGATCATAGAAATGATTTAAAGTACATTGAGTGGAACAAAGAGCTGAATCAATACCTGATCAATATATCAGATAAGGGAACCTCCAGCTAATAAATCCACTTTTCAGGGGCAGCCATCCCTGACTGAAACTTCTCAAGAAATAAACCTACATGATATCCGTCTGCTACGGCATGATGAACGGTAATAGAAAGCGGCATCAATTTTCTGCCGTCTCTGTCATAAAATCTGCCGGCTTCTATAACCGGAAAATAATAGGAGCTGATGCTGGTATAAGGGACCGGTGTATAGCTGGTAAACTTGATCCATGGCAGCATTCCTATCATAAAATTATTTTTGGGTGCCATATCCGGCTTCGCTAATATACCGTGGTTATCTGCATACTTATTTTGGTCACTCATGTAATTGTTATAAAAAGTATCAAAATCGGAATCATATTCCGTCCACATGCTGGACATGGTTTTGTCGTCCTGATGGAAACATGCATAAGCAGGATGCAAAACCTCATAATAACCCAGCTTTCCGTCCGATTCGGCAATTCGAAACTCATTTTGTTCCGTTATGAGCTTTGAAGCCAGGTATAAAAAAGCGGGAAAAAACTTTCTGTTCTGCTTTTTTATCATATCGAAGGTATTGGTTATATCTGCCTCAATACTGATGGAATAACCGGTAGGCATCATTTTGGTAAAATAATGAAAATATTGCTTTCTGTCCCAGTTATCGAAATCAATTGGATGAAAGGCAGTGTTTATGTCTGACATTTGCGTTCTCCTTTCTTTTATTCAGCCTCAGGCTTCCAGTACCGCGAGCCATCCGGTTCCCGGCGCAGAAGCCCTTTGTCAATCAGTTCTCTTCTGAGCAAAAAGTGGTCTTCGAATGTATGCCATTCATCGCAGATGGAGTTTACTTCTTTCTCCGTATAACTGCGGTCTGGCTGGAATTTTTCAGCCAGATAACAAAGTGTTTCCGTTCTTAAACGATTCTTTTGAGATAATTGTGTAATCTTTCCGGAATCATCAAGAAAGTTACTGATATCAATGGTCCGTTCCACGTTTATTGTTCTCCTTCCAACAATTTTTCTTTCCACAGTTCCAGGAGTGTGTTTACATCATCTGAAAACTGACGATCTGTCTGAGTGTCCTTTTTTTCTATTTCCTCCACTATTTCAAAGGAAAAGGCGGATGCCCCATATTGTTTCCAGGCTTTTAGCATACATATTTCAGGACAGGAATCCGTTGTTTTCGAAAAAGTAAACCGATTCTTAGATCCCTGCATATCGAAACTGGCACGTAACCAGTATGATTCATCTCCGCTGCATTGAATGCGGTATATCCCCCCGGTAAGAACTCTGTTTTTGTATTGCTCTTTTAATGCTTTTCTGTTTGAGTTATCCATTTTGTCATAACCTTTCTGAAAAAGTCTGTCTGCGGTACTTTCCACATCATTTTAGCTCCCGGTTATGGTCTTTTCAATAAACGCTTGGTAGAGTTTCCTGTTTGTTTGTAAATATAAGGATAGAATAAGAATAAAACCGGATACTAAATAAATAATCTGCCTATGATAGAACAAGGAGTTTTTAAAATGGGGAATATAATTAACTATGCAGAAAATGAATTATCAGATTTTAGCAGAAAACCGTTTCATTCTGTTGACAGCCTGATTCTTTCCAGATTTTCATACATTGGTCTTGCTTCTTTTATACCTGGATTTCAGTCAGGTGCGGCATTTCCCACCATTGGAAGCCTTCTGAAAGCAGAGCATTTTAAAGAGATGTTTCGTGATGTCTGGGCTGAAGAAAACAGTTTAAGGCTTTTGTTTGCCATGGCTGCCAGTCCGCGCTATCGTGATTTAACACTGGGATTTTACCGGGAAGGACAGGACTGCATACTGGAAAAACAGTTTTGTGCAGTGACCGTCTTTCTGGATGAAAATACGGCTTATATTGCATTCCGCGGAACGGATACTACTTTAGCAGGGTGGAAGGAAGACTTTAATATGGCGTTTAAATGCCCGGTGCCCTCCCAGGAAGAGGCGGTCCGTTATGTAACAGAGGTTGCCTCACATTTTAAAGGAAACCTTATATTAGGCGGACATTCCAAAGGAGGCAATCTGGCTGTATATGTTTTTGCGAAGCTAAACCGGCTGTTAAAGGACCGGATTGTGAAGGTTTATTCTCATGACGGACCTGGGTTTAAGGAAAATACCTTAGACCTCCCTGAACTGGAGAACAGTCATACGATAGTGGAAAAGACAGTGCCTCAGTCATCGGTGATTGGCATGCTGCTGGAGAACCAGGAGCGCTTTTCCATCGTAAAGAGCAGCAGGACAGGCCTTTTGCAGCACGATCCTTTTTCATGGATCATAGAAGGAGATCATTTTGTAATTGTTGAACGGTTAACGAAAAGTGCCAAATACATGGATAAATCACTGCATAACTGGCTGGGAGCAGTTTCTGATGAAGAACGGGAACGTTTTGTCAATGCGCTGTATTCCGTTCTGGATACGGAAGATACACAAAACATCAGACAGATCGGATCTGAGTGGCAGAAAACCCTTCCCCTGATGATGGGGCGGGTGAGAAATCTTGATGAATATTCCAGATTTTTAATCCATAAAATGCTGAAAACCATGGCTGCATCTGCCCTTAAAAGCATAACGGAAAAGGGGGAGGATTGACAGCTGATTTAGATTAAAGTAATATGAAAACAACAATTAAATGGGGAAGAACGACGGGCAGTTTCATAAAAGGGGTAAGAAGCATGAGGTTACTGATTGTAGAGGATGAAATTAGGATCAGAGAAGGAATTCAAAAGCTTTTAGGTAAGATGAGGCAGGATTACGATATTGTGGGAGAAGCGGAAAACGGGGAAGACGGGCTTCGTATGTTAAAAGAGCTGAAGCCGGATATTGTAATAACAGATATCAGAATGCCAAAGATGGATGGTCTGGAGATGATGAGCAATGCGGTGAAAGATGGAATTACTGCGAAAGCTATCGTATTAAGTGCCTATTCGGAATTTGAATATGCCCGTCAGGCGATGAAGCTTGGAGTGACAGAATATCTGCTGAAACCCATCTCGCTCAATGATTTTTCACAGGCACTGGAACATGCAGAGCTGCAGGTGGAAAAGGACAGGCAGGAAAAGCCTGAAAAGATCGGAACGCTGGAGCAGATACTCTATGATTTTATAAACGGGCGCATGGAGATGGAAGAGGATATCAGTGCTTATTTAAAACACAGTTATCAGATGGAAGAAGCTGAGAGACTGGTATTGATCTATGTATATCTGGGAAACCGGTATGAAGAAGAAAAAGATGGAGCCATGAAACAGTTACGTCATGTTTTTTCCGTGTATCCGGATCTGTCTTACTGCATTCTGGATCTTATATACAGAAAATCAATGGTTGTGGTTCTTTACCATTACAAGGATGCCCATGATCTGGAGCGGTGGCTGCAGCAGCAGATTCTAAAGCAGAGACCCCGGCGGATGACCTTTGGATGGACAGAGGTTACAGGAGCGGCTGAATTGAAGAGAGGACTTGACAGTCTCAGCCCTTATATGGACTGGAATATATCCTTTGATGAGGAAATTCTCATTTCCTATCCGAAGATTACGCATGTTCAGACGGTGCCCTGCATCTATCCCATTGAGCTGGAGACGAGGATAAAAGTGGCAATCTGTTCAGATAACTGGGATAAGGCAAAAGCGCTTATGGGAGAATTTCATGACAGTTTTCATGACGGCAAGATCTATGCCCCCAGGGAAATCAAGGAATGTTATGTGCGTTTTTTGTGGGCCGTAATGGGGATTGCCAGGGAACTGGGGTGTATCAACTTTGAGTCTTTAAAGCAGCAGAAGCTTTTAGAGATGATTATGGAGGCAAAGCGGAGAGAGGAACTGGCGTATGGGGCAGAGTTCCTGTTTGACTGTATAAAGCCACGGGAGGAGGACAGGGAGATCACTCATCTGACGGTAAGGCGGGTCAGAAGCATGATACAGGAATTTTATCAAAGCGGGATCACACTGGATGAGATTGCCTCAAAGCTGAATGTCACTCCTGAATATCTGGGAACACAATTTCATAAGGAAATGGGTCTGACCTACAGTACATACATGAAAAATTTCAGGATTAACAAAGCAAAGGAACTGCTGTGCGGGACGCATATGAAGCTGTATGAAATAGCGGCAAAGGTAGGCTATTCCGATCCGAAGTACTTCAGCAAGGTATTTAAGGAGATGACAGGACTGCTTCCGGCAGATTTCAGAAAGACTTTAAAATAGGGGAAAACGTTTAGGTTTTTCCTCCTTTTCAAGGTTTCCCGTATTTTGGGAAACAGTCATACAGTGTAAGATGATTTCAGTGGAAATAAATGAAAAGGAGGACTATTTTCAGTGAAACAAATCAAAAGCTTTTTCCGGTATGAGAATATCGGGCTGCTGTATGCGCTTCCGGCGTTTCTTTATATGCTGTTTTTTGTGGGATATCCCATTGTCAGCAATCTTATCTTAAGTCTTCAGAATGTTACGGTCAGGAATCTGGTCCGTGGATCGAGGGACTTTATTGGTTTTGATAATTACATAAAACTGATGCAGGATACTGTTTTTTTAAGGGCGATGTTTAATACCCTGCTGTTTACGGTCAGCTGTCTGATTGTCCAGTTTGTCATCGGCTTTGCGCTGGCCCTGCTGTTTCAAAAAGATTTTTCCTTTGCCAGGCCGGTTAGAGGGCTTCTTATGATACCCTGGATGATTCCCATGACCGTGACTGCTTTGATTTTTAAGTTTATGTTTTCCACCGATGTGGGGATTATCAATTATTTCTTAAAAAGTGCAGGACTGATCTCAGAAAATATTCAGTGGCTTACAAGTCCGACTACTGCGATGACTGCAGTTATTATAGCAAATATCTGGATCGGAATTCCCTTTAATACAATTCTGATTTCAACAGGACTCACCACAATCCCATTGGAACTGTACGAGAGCGCTGCCATTGATGGGGCAAACGGAAGGCAGAAATTCTTTAAGATCACCCTTCCTCTCATGAGAACCACAATCGAATCACTTCTCGTTCTGGGTTTTATTTACACGTTCAAGGTTTATGATATGGTCTATGTAATGACTGGGGGCGGTCCGGTAAATTCCACACATTTACTGTCCACTTATTCCTACAAACTGTCCTTTGAGATGTTCCAGTACAGCCTTGGCTCTTCCGCTGCCAATGTACTGCTGGTAATTTTGCTGCTTGTGGGCGTTGTGTATTTAAAAATCACGATGAAAGGGGAGAAGGAGTGATGGAGAAGGAAAGAAAAAAAGGGAAAAAGGAATTTCTGTTATGCTTTATTTCTGTAATTATCCTGTGTGTGCTGCTGTTTCCGCTGTTCTGGATTTTTGTTACCTCTCTGAAAACGGAGAAGGAAATCTTTCAGATACCGCCCACGTTTTACCCCCATGTTTTAAATACAAAATCTTATGCGGCCCAGGTTGGCAACGGAGATTTTAATATGTTCCGGTCCTTTGCAAACAGCCTTATTATCTCTGCCGGAGCCATGGCAATTGCAGTTATTCTGGCTGTTCCGGCTTCCTATGCCGTAGCAAGATATCATTTCAAAGGGAGAAACGGAATGCTTCTGTGCTTTCTGGTGACCCAGATGCTTCCGGTTTCCGTCCTTTTGACCCCTATGTTTATTATGTTTAAGGGAATGCATATATACAATACCTGGCTGTCCGCTATTTTATCCGATGCAACGCTTGGAATCCCATTTTCGGTGCTTATTTTAAAAAATTATTTTGCTTCTGTTCCAAGAGATCTTGAAGAAGCTGCCTATATTGACGGGTGTACCCGCTTTCTGGCGTTTATCAGGATTCTGCTTCCGGTTGCAAAGCCCGGAGTGGTGGTTTGCGCAATCTTTTCCTTCCTGTATGGCTGGGGAGATTTAGCCTATGGCATGACATTTATTCTGGACCAGAAGAAACGGCCGATTACAGCGGGAATTTTTAATTTCATGGGGCAGTACGGCACAAAGTGGAGTTACTTAACTGCCTTTGCCATCGTGACGATTATACCGGTTGCGCTGATCTTTTTATTTATGCAGAAATATATTATATCGGGAATGACAAGCGGGGCAGTTAAGGGATAGAAGTTTTGGAATTGTGAGGGAGCCATATGAAAAAAGTGAGTCTGAAGAAAAAATTAATCCGCCTTTTCTGGGCGACTTCTACAATTCCAATTCTGGTATTAAGCTTTTATTATTTCTATAACATTTCAATTACATTAAAAAAGAACACCCAGGAGCTGACCAGTGTAAGCTTAATGCAGATGGATAATAATTTAATCATACGGCTGAAAGCATATGAGGATCTGTTGTTCCAGATTTATACCAATGATGATGTAGTTGCATGGGTGGACCGGTTAGATCAAAAGGAGAATGCATCGGTTGCCAAGAACCAGCTCCGCAGATATTTAAGGGGACTCCTTAATACAAAAGAGTACATAAAATCCATTACCGTCATTACGCCTGAGGGGTTTAGCATTACTTACAACCAGCTGTCTGCATCCACCTACGAAAATTCATGGCTGAACAGTTTCAGCCTTTCCCAGGAGGAGCTTTATGGGGAAGTGTCCTCGGATAATCAGACCCACATTTTCCCTACAGAATTCGGGACCAGATTTGCAAATGAAGATTACTATCTGCTTCATCTGGCTCACCGGATTATAGATTACAAAAATTTAAACAAAGAAAACGGCATTGTGATAGTCAGTCTTGATAAAGAATTTCTTCAGAGTGTGTGCAAGGTTCAGGGGCAGGACAGGGACAAAAGTTTTAACTTCATCATTGATGAGGCGGGGCGTATCATTGCTTACCGCGAACCGGAGAAGATTGGAAAAGTTCTTTACGGAAAGGGGGCGCCTTTGGAAGCCAGGGTGGAGGCGTGTAAAAAATTTATAAGGGAAGAGGGCCTGTACGAGGAACGCTATACCTCTGTCTGGCTTTACCACGACGACACTCTGGGCTGGGATCTGGTGAATGTGATGGATCAGGGAAGCTTAATGAAAAATTTGAACAGCCAGATCTATCTGATTGTAGCCTTAAGCCTTATCCTTCTTATGGTCACTGTGTTACTGACCTTTGGGGTGCTGGACCGTCTTGTTGACTCGGTGAAGATGGTGGTGGCATCCATGCAGAAAGCGAGAGAGGGAGATTTAAAAGTCCGTGTAGAGACTGACAGGAAAATGCCCGTGGAAATTGAAACCATAGCAGTCCAGTTTAATGACATGCTGGAGAAGCTGGAGACTGCACTTAAAAAAGAAAAGATGGCGGGACAGATGCAGCGCCAGGCAGAGCTAAAGGCAATGGAAGCTCAGATTAATCCCCATTTTCTCTATAACACACTGGATACCATTAACTGGATGGCAATTGATAAAGATGAATTTGATATCAGCAATGCCATTAACTCCCTGGCCACCATACTCCGGTATGCCATTGCGGACAGCAGCGGGGAGGTTTTTGTGCGGGATGAGATTGACTGGCTGAAAAAGTACATTTATTTACAGCAGTTCAGGCTGAAAAATAATTTCACCTGCAGCATCAATGTGGATCCTGATGTGATGGACCGGCGGATTCACAAACTTTTGCTGCAGCCGTTTGTTGAAAACTCGATCATTCATGGCTTTGAGGGAACAAAGACCAATCACGTTCTGGAAGTGAGTATGTGCAGGGAAGGGGAAGAATTACGGATTCTCATCCGCGACAATGGAAAAGGGATGGAGCGTCATAAACTGGAATTAATCAGAAGGGGTATTTTTGGAGAGTCGGATGCAGCGTCTCACATTGGCATGGAAAACGCCATTACCAGACTTCGGATGTACTACGGAGACGATGTGAAAATTGAGATTAACAGCACCTCAGGTATGGGAACGGAAGTTGTTTTACGTATTCCTACTTAAGAAAATTTACCCTTTCTAAGATTTGTTGAGTTTTTTCCTGGTTGCATTACCGTTATAATAAAGTCGTTGAAACAAAAAATTAAAGGAGGAAAAACATGAAAAAGTTAATGACAGCCTTACTTTTTGCAGCGTTGCTTGGAGGAGCGGTGACTGGCTGCAGCTCCGGGAGCGGAGCTGTGTCAGCGACGGAAAGTGGTACAGAGGCCGCTAAAAGCAGTGAAAAAGCGGCGGCAGCCGGAAGTGAGAAAGCTTCGGAGACGGAAAAAAGCAAGACCACTGGTGATGTGACAATCTGGTACTACTGGGAGACAGAAGGACATCAGAAAGCACTGAATCATATCATCGAAGAATTTAACGGATCACAAAGTGAGGTTAAAGTACAGGCTAAGTACGTTCCATTTGCCGATTTTAAAAAGCAGCTTTCCATCGGCGCATCTGCAGATGAACTGCCGGATCTGGTAATTCTCGACAATCCGGATCATGCTTCTTATGCAGCTATGGGAATCTTTGCAGATTTAACCGGAAGATTTGATGTTAGCACCTATTATCCAGGTCCCGTAAATTCCTGTACGTTAGACGGCAAATTGTATGGAGTTCCTTTCGGAAGCAACTGTCTGCTCCTTTTCTATAATGAGGATATGTTAAAGGCAGCCGGATGCAAGGTTCCCACCACATGGGATGAGCTGCTTACGACTGCAAAAGCCTGCACAACGGGTCAGGTTTCAGGATTTGCACACTGCAGTCTGCAAAACGAGGAAGGTACCTTTAACTTCCTGCCATGGGTATGGTCGGCAGGTGCCACAGCTTACGAACTGAATTCGGAAGGCGGAATCAAAGCACTGACCATGGTGAAAAATCTGGTTGATTCCGGCGCCATGACAAAGGAAGCCATTAACTGGACACAGGGAGACACCATGAATCAGTTTATCTCCGGAAACTTAGCCATGATGATTAACGGAACCTGGCAGGTTCCCACCATGCGCCAGGAAGCTCCTGATTTAAAATGGAACGTTGCTCCGATTCCCATGGATAAAAAACAGGCCTCCGGTCTGGGCGGAGAAAACTATGCAGTGATTGCAGGAGGCAATGAGGAAGGGGCCGTTCAATTCCTCAAATATGCCACAAGCGAGGAGACCTGCCTCTATATGATGAATGCAATGGGTTATATCTCTTCTGATTCTGTCATTGCAAAGAAGCAGTTTAAGGGGGATCCGGTATATGATGCATTTGTTGAGGAAATGCAGTATGCAAATGCAAGAGGGCCGTTACCGGAATGGCCGGACATCTCTGATGCCATATCATTGGCATTTAATGAGGTGATGACAGATTCAGGCACACCGGAGGAAGCTGCAGCGAAGGCTCAGGCTGTCATTGATGGTATTATTAAAAAATAGAAATACATACAATAAAAAAAGAAGTGGCGCCGGCTGTCAATGCCGACGTCACTTTGAAGAGTAAATCAGGAGGTGCAGTATGAATAAAGTGGAAATACGCGACAGATTTTTAAACAGATACAAAGAGTTAATCAGAACGGAGATGGTTCCGTATCAGTGGAAGGTTCTAAATGATGAAATTGATATCACCATTGAACGGGAGCGTAATGACGATTCCATCCCCAATGAGAAGAGCCATGTGATTGAAAATTTCCGGATTGCGGCTGGACGGAAAAAAGGAAATCACTATGGCTGGGTATTTCAGGACAGCGATCTTTATAAATGGCTGGAGGCGGTTGCATACACCTTGCGGGAGAAGATGGATGAAGAATTAAAGCGTCTGGCTGATGAGGTTGTGGACTTAATCAGTGAAGCCCAGGAAGAAGACGGATATCTGGATACATACTTCACCATTGAAGAGCCTGATCAGAAATACAAACGCCTGTGGGAGAGCCACGAGTTATACTGTGCGGGACATTTTATAGAGGCGGCAGTGGCTTATTATGAAGCTGTGGGAAATCAGAAGGTTCTTAAGACTGCATGTAAGCTGGCTGACCACATTGACTCTGTGTTTGGTGATGAGGACGGAAAGATTCATGGTTATGACGGTCATGAAGAGGTTGAAATCGGCCTTATGCGGTTATACCGGCTGACACAAAATGAGAGATATCTAGAACTCGCCCGGTACTTTTTATTTGTACGGGGGACAGACTGCGATGGTATGAATTCCAAACATCTTCCACTGACCTATTATCAGGCTCACCTTCCTGTGCTGGAGCAGGATACTGCTGAGGGACACGCAGTAAGACTTGTTTATCTTTGCACTGCAATGGCTGATGCAGCGGGTGAGACAGGGGATGAGAAGCTTCTTTCGGCGTGCAGGCGGTTATGGAAGAGCATTGTAAACCGGCGTATGTATATTACCGGGGGAATCGGTTCCACTGTTTCCGGGGAAGCATTTACTCTGGATTACGATTTGCCCAATGATACCATGTACTGTGAGACCTGTGCGTCTGTAGGCCTGGTGTTTTTTGCATACCGCATGCTAATGGCAGAGGAAAAGGGGGAATACGGGGATGTGATGGAGCGCGCACTTTATAATACGGTACTGGGTGGTGTAGCTCTTGATGGAAAACATTTCTTTTACGTGAACCCTCTGGAGGTGGTCCCGGCTAAATCATCAAAGGATCCTTTAAAGAGCCATGTAAAATGCGTTCGTCCCCAGTGGCTTGGCTGTGCGTGCTGCCCTCCCAATCTTGCTAGGCTTTTAGCCTCTGTGGAGCAGTATGTTTTTGTCCGGAAGAAAAATAAGCTTTTCGTAAATCTCTTTGTGGAATGTAAGGGAAGCTTTGAAATAGAGGACGGCATTCTGGAAATAGATCTAAAGACCGGATATCCTTGGGATGGCTGTATAGAAATAAAGTTAAATTACAGCGGAACCGCCAGTGTCTGCCTGGGAATCCGGGTGCCGTCATGGTCCGATACCTATGGTGTGGAGATAAATCACGAAAGCGCAGCTTTAGAGGCGGAAGACGGATTTATCTATATAAATCAGGTTTTCAGAGAGGATACCATACGCCTGAAACTGGATATGGGTGCAAAGCGCTGGTATGCCAATCCAATGGTAGAAAACGATCTTGGAAAATTTGCAGTTTCCAGAGGTCCTCTTGTTTATTGCCTGGAAGAAGCGGATAATGGAAAGAACCTGCACCTTTTGTCAGTGGAAAAACAGGAACCGTTTGAGTATGAATTTGAGGAAACACTTTTGGGAGGCGTGGGAATTGTCACTGCTTCCGGCTGGAAGACAGAAGCGGATCGGGAAGAGGAAGGACTTTACAGAAAAAGTAATTCTGCAGAAAAGAAAGTGAAGACGAAAATCAAATGGATTCCTTATTACAGCTGGGCCAACAGGGGAGAAAACGAAATGCGTGTATGGGTCAGAGAAGATAATCTGTGTTAGAAGGAAAGCACAACCGCCCCCTGCCGAAATGATATGTACCCAGTTTTCTGGACACATCATTATTCAACTGGAGGATTAGGCACTCTTGATGGATGCCTTCCTGTATATTACAGGAGGCATCCATTTTGTTTTTGATTGAATTCTCCTGTTATTATA
>JAEWJZ010000003.1 GCA_023386315.1 Bacillota bacterium
AAAAGGCCACAATTACTTGCGGCCTGGTCCATTAAGCTGATAATTTTGCTCTTCCTTTTGCTCTTCTGGCAGCTAAAACTTTTCTTCCGCCTGGAGTGCTCATTCTGGCTCTGAAACCATGAACTTTTGATCTTTGTCTCTTTTTTGGCTGGAACGTCATTTTCATAATCTACGGACACCTCCTCTTGTTACAATAGCTTATCATAGGCAATATGATGAAACATATTGAGACTATTTTAATTAAACATCATATCAATTATATAGAACAAAGCATGGTTCGTCAAGGGAAAAATATAAGTTTTCATTTGACTGCTAATATTTTCCACATTCCCTGTTTATACAGTATAATAAATAAAACTATATAATTTCCCAAAAGGGAATCACCAAATATAAAAAAAGGATGGGTTATTACAATGAAAAGTGAACAAATCAACATCAGAGATCCTTATGTACTGCTGTCCGACGGTATTTATTATATGTACGGAACCCGGGCAGAAACCTGCTGGATGGCCGCTACCGGCTTTGACTGTTATACCAGCACAGACTTAATTAACTGGGATGGTCCCCATGAAGTTTTTCATAAACCGGAGAATTTTTTTGCTGACAGAAACTGCTGGGCTCCCGAAGTTCACTGTTATAAAGACTCTTATTATATGTTTGCCACATTTAAAGACACTAAAAATTATGGCGGAACTGCCATTTTAAAAGCGGACCATCCTCTGGGACCGTTCACATTACATAGTCATAAACAGATCACTCCGACTGATTGGGAATGCATTGACGGAACCTTTTATGTAAGCCCTGATGGAACTCCCTACATGGTTTTTGTACATGAGTGGGTTCAGATATCGGACGGATCTATCTGTGCAGTAAAATTAAGCAGCGATTTAAGCCATGCCATATCAGAACCTGAACTTCTTTTTCATGCCTCTGAGGCAAAAAGCTGGGTAGTAACAATAGAAAATAAAAACAGGCCCGGTAAACATTATGTCACCGATGGTCCTTTTCTTCACCGCACTAATAACGGTCGTCTTCTTATGCTGTGGTCAAGCTTTGGAAAAGAAGGATACACCCAGGCCATTGCTTATTCTGATAATGGGGATATTACAGGAAACTGGATACAGCAGGAAACTCTGCTTTTTGAAAAAGACGGCGGCCATGGCATGATCTTTAAAGACAAAAAGGGGGAACTCATTCTTACTCTTCATACACCAAATGAGCACAGAAAGGAACACCCTGTTTTTTATGGTCTGAAAGAGAAGGACAACACTTTAATAGTTAAAGGATTATATCAATGAAAGAGGTAATTTTCACAGGAAAATGTCAGGGTATCGGTATCAGCCATGTATCAAGAGACTGCGATCTGGCTGAAACCATAGGTTTTTATAAAAATGAATATCAGATTTATTACATTCTCAATGGAGAGCGTTATTTTTATTATGGTGACCACAGCTACCGTATGGGAAAAGGCACACTGACCTTTATTGATAAGAAACTGATCCCTTTTACCAATGTAATCGGCGGAAATTATCATGAAAGAGTTCTGATTGAACTGGAAGAGTCCTGGCTTCGTCTTGCAGGCAGTGCAATGGAACTTAACCTTCTGGAATTTTTTCAGAATAATCACGGTGTTCTCCAGTTAGATGAGAAACAGCAGAACATTCTGGAGAAAAAGCTGTTCCGGATGGAATCTGCAATGAAAAATCAGAAACCCTATGGTGCTTCAGAGGTAAAAAACCTCCTGCTATCCTTATTTCTCATGATCTTAAATGGTGCCGGAACAAAACCGGAAGTCTATTATATGCCAAAAAGAAAAATGATGCGCTATGTAAAAGTTGCAGAAATCATACAATATATCATGATTCATTATTCAGAGATCTTTGGTCTGGAGGATCTGTCTAAAATTTTTTATTTAGATAAAAGCTATCTGAGCCGGATTTTCAAAGAAGTAACTAATTTTACTGTCAATGAATTTATCAATTGCCAGAGAGTAGACCATGCCAGAATTCTGCTTCTTGATGATGATCTGTCCATGGAAGATATTTCACAGAAACTGGGGTATGAACGACTGTCCTACTTTGACCGTGTATTTAAAAAATATACAGGATTATCGCCTCTGCAATATAGAAAATCAAAAAAAAACAATGATGTTTAGTCAATTTAGTGCAAATTAATGGCTTTTTTTGATGTATTGAGGCATTCTTCCAAATGTATTGTAAATGCCTCTGATTAATATTAAAATATACCCATATAAAAACAAATCCGGATTTTATTATTAGTACATTTTCACAATATTTTTCAGAGCAATCACTATTAGGAGGATTTATGAAAACAAAAAAGCTTACTGCACTGTTTCTGTCTGGTCTGATGACTTTTTCTCTTGCCGGCTGCTCCGGAAACAAACCTGATGCATCTTCTGAGTCAGTTTCCCAGGCTACAGGAAAACAGATAACTCTCCGCATGGCGTGGTGGGGTTCTCAGACAAGACATGACGCTACAAACAAGGTTATAGAGCTCTACGAATCACAGAATCCAGGTGTACATATTGAAGCAGAGTTTTACGATTTTGACAGTTACTTTACCAAGCTTGATACTTTAGTTGCAGCTGATGATGTCTGGGATATATTTCAGCTGGGTGGAAATTTTCCCAAATACATTAAAAGTATAGAACCACTGGATGGATATATAAAGGACGGAATTATTAATACCAGTGATACTACGGAAAATTTTCTGGCAACAACAAAGGACAGTAACGGTTCTCAGATTGGTATATCCATTGGTACCAACACCTATGGAATTGCATATGACCCGGAATTATTCCAAAAAGCCGGCTTGTCTGAGCCTGACAATGACTGGACCTGGGATGACTGGAAAAAAGACTGCATCACCATAAAAGAAAAACTGGGTATTTACGGAAGTTCAAAAATTGATCATTTTATAGCAGGTGTAACCATGCGCGCCTCTCAGACGAAAAAAGATGCGAATTTCTTTAAGAAGACCAATGACGGCATAGAATCAGAAGATCCCGCTCCCTTTGCAGATTATTTAAAGATGATCAAAGAACTGACAGATGCCGGGGCCTATCCGGATGCCGGGGCTATAAAAGAAATTAAGGACATAGAGGGTGATTATCTGGTAACCGGAGACGCAGCTATGACCTGGGTTTCCTCCAATCAGGTTTCTTCCATTGTTCATGCCTCCGGAAGGGAAATTAAAATTGCCCCAGTACCAAGATTAGCAAAAAACGGTCCTTATGGAATGGGAATTCAGTCCTCACAGCAGCTTTGTATTTCCAGTAATTCCAAAGCAAAAGAAGAAGCCGCTAAATTTATTAATTTTTTTGTCAATGACATAGAAGCAAATAAAATATTAAATGGTGAACGTGGAGTTCCTATCATGTCAAAGGTAAGAGAGGCTGTTATTTCACAGGCAGATGACTCCGGCAAAATCATTTATGAATTTGTTGACAAAGTAGGAAATTTTCCAAAAGAAAACAGCAATGTTATAAGCCCTGATCCTAAAGCTGAAATTGAGGATCAATATAAGCTTCTGATTGAAAAAGTACAGTATGGCGATGTAACACCGGAAGATGCTGCAAAACAGTTTATGGATTTTTCCAAGTCAAAATTTCAGCCTTAAGTATAATGAAGAGGCAGGTAAGGATTCTCTTTGCCTGCCTTTCCTATGGAAAAAAGGAGGTAATAAACAATGAAAGAACAAAAAATCAACTGGAAAAAAATCCTCTATCATAACAATACCGTAGGCTATATTTTTTCCTTCCCTTTTCTTTTTGGATTTTTTGCATTTACATTGATTCCAGTTCTCGTATCAATATATTATTCCATGACCAACTATAAATTGGGGCAAAATCCGGTATTTGTAGGACTTGATAACTATAGAAATTTATTTTCAGATGACCGTTTCCTGAATTCTGTAAAAGTAACTCTTATATATGTCATCACTTCCGTTCCCTCCAAACTGATATTTGCCCTTTTTATCGCATATCTTCTGACTCAGAAACGGCGGGGAGTAACCTTTTACCGCTCATTATACTACGTGCCATCCCTGATTGGAGGAAGTATTGCCGTTGCTCTTGTCTGGAAAACCATTTTTTCAAGAAAAGGTCTGGCAAACACCATTCTGGCCTCACTTGGTTTTCCAAAACTCTCCTGGCTGGGTGAACCCCATCTGGCAATGGGAATACTCGTTCTCATGTCTGTCTGGCAATTTGGCTCTTCTATGATTATTTTTGCTGCCGGATTAAAGGAAATATCTCCAACTTATTATGAAGCTGCTGAAATTGATGGTGCAGACAAATGGCAGAGATTTACAGCAATTACCCTCCCATGCCTCTCCCCCATTATTTTATACAATCTCATCATGCAGACCATCACTGCCTTTATGGCATTTACCCAGGCTTTCGTCATTACACAGGGCGGTCCCAATGATTCCACTAATTTTTACGCACTCTACGTTTACAATCATGCCTTTAAATGGTCCAATATGGGATACGCCAGTGCCATGTCCTGGGTCATGCTGGCTTTAATAAGCATTATTACATTCCTGCTTTTTAAGACATCAAAATTTTGGGTATTTACAGAAGCAGACCAATAAGGAGGATCATAACATGACAAATAAACATAAAATACAGGCTTATGTCTATCATTTATTCGTCTGTGTTCTTGGATTGCTGATGATTTATCCGGTTCTCTGGATGGTCAGCGGCTCGCTTAAGAATAATGCAGAAATCTTAAATGGAGGTATGAACTTAATTCCACCCCAGTGGAGATTCTCCAATTTTTTCACTGGCTTTAAGGGTTTCGGAGGTATTAGCTTTCAAACCTTTTTTACCAATTCATTTTTTGTTGCATCTGTTTCCACCCTGGCAACTGTTCTGTCTTCATCCTGTGTTGCCTATGCGTTTTCCAGGGTAAGCTTTAAAGGACGAAACATCTGGTTTATGTCCATGATCTGCACCATGATGCTCCCAGCCCAGATTATTCTGGTACCCCAATACATTATTTATAACAAACTTGGTTTTGTAGGGACCTACCTTCCTCTCATACTGCCCCATTTTTTCGGCCAGGCATTTTTCATCTATCAGATGATGCAATTCGGTTCCGGAATTCCAAAGGACCTTGATGAAGCTGCAATTATAGACGGCTGCAGCAAATATTCGATATTTACCAGAATTTTTCTTCCTCTTTTGAAACCATCCATTGTAACCACTGTCATCATTCAGTTTTACTGGAAATGGGATGATTTTATGTCTCCCATGATTTATTTAAGTAAACCCCGCATGTATACTGCCTCTGTAGCAATAAAAAACTTCGCAGACTCAACATCCACAACCGATTATGGATCAATGTTTGCCATGTCCACGCTCTCATTGATCCCCGTATTTCTGATCTTCTTATTCTTTAACCGTTATCTGGTGGAGGGAATCAGCGGAAGTGGTATCAAAGGATAATTAACATACAGAGAGGAAAAAACGTGAAAATCGAAACAAGTGTATCATTTCAGACTTCCAACGAACTTTTGCAAAAGCTGATGGATTCAGCAGAAAGAAAAATTCTCAACAACTTAAAAATGTTTGAGAACAGGCTTGTCCTGATAGAAGGAGGAGGATATGAAAAAATATGGCTGGAAACCCAGCCTATGGGCGGAGAAATGTATGCCAAACGAAACATGGAGGCAGCACTTAATAACCAGCTCCTTTTCATGGAACATCAAAGACCGGATGGCCGGCTTCCCGGAAGCATTGCCTTAATCGACAATCGGATCACTCCTCAGTTTGATAAATTCCAGGGTTTTTGTTTCCCCTCTTCTGCCCTTAATATGTATTACTTAATGGGTAAAGATGAAGAATATTTAACTCTCCTTTACCTTACTTTAGAAAAATTTGATTCCTATCTATGGAGAACCAGGGATTCAGACGGAGACGGCTGTCTGGAAAGCTGGTGCAAATACGATACAGGCGAGGATCACGCACTTCGCTATCATGATGCTCCCGATTCCTGGAGTAAAGAAACTCCTCCCACAGATTGTAAAGCAGTTCCCATGGCCTCCCTGGATATTATGAGTTTTTCTTACTCTGCCAGAGAAACCCTTTCCATTATCAGCTCTATACAAGGTAATGAAAACCGTAAAAGCCAATGGAAAAGAAAGGCACTGGCCATCCAGAAAGCCATAAAAGACTATCTCTGGATCGAATCAAAAGATGCCTGCTTTGACCGGGATAAAAACCACAATATTATAAATGTTTTATTTCACAATAATTTAAGAGCCATGTACTGGAACAGTTTTACCAGGTCCATGGCAGAACGTTTCGTTACAAAACATTTATTAAACCCAGATGAATTCTGGACATATATGCCGCTCCCATCCGTCGCAGTAAATGATCCTCTTTTCCGTAATATAAAAACGAATAACTGGAGCGGACAATGTGAGGCCCTGACCTATCAGAGGGCCATCCGGGCTCTTGAGAATTATGGCTATGATTATCTAATCCCCCAGCTGGGAAAAAAACTGTTTTATGCCATTGGGGATTCCTGTGTTTTCGTACAGCAATATGATCCGTTTACAGGCTCGCCATCCCTGATATCTCTGGATGGTCTGCAGGATTCATATGGTCCAGCCATGTTATCGGTTATGGAATATACATCCCGTATGTATGGTGTACACTTAGAACGGAATCATATTTTCTGGGGAACAGCCGGAGGATATGAAAGTAACTATGAACAGATCTGGGGAAATCACTCTTTTAAAATTCAAAATAATAAAAATGGCTCTCTGGCTTTTATTGATGGAAAAATAGTATTTCAGTCTGGAAAAGATTTAAAAATCATAACTGATCTTTCCGGTAATCTTCTTTATATAAAGCAATTGTCTGCTGATGCTGACATCAGAAACATAAAAACATACGGAATATCTCCTTAAAGCAAATAAAGTCTCCGGCATGATTCAATTACCGGAGACTTTATTAATTCTTATTATAACACAACAAACTTGATTAATTTATTAATTTCTCATTACCTTAAAAAGTGCCTGAGTGATGGCAACAGTCAGAATCGCCGCAACGATTGCCTCCGGAATCCCATTAATACAGATAATTCCAATAATAACTGAATAAATTCCTTCCGTCAGACCCTTAGCTGCCTGTCCGTACTCTTTACCAAAAAGAAAATAAATCAGATTCATTACCAGTAATGTGTTGGTTAATGATCCGGCAACTCCTGCCGCCGCAAGTGCTGCAGTCATTTTAAACTTACTTCCCTTTAAGGCTTTTAGTACTCCTTTAAACACATAATACGCCACGATTCCAATTAAAATTCTTGGTACCATACAGATAATCAGGCTTCCCAGATTGCCTCCGTACTCTCCCACTTTTACAAATGGTGAGAAGACAAACGAGGTTGGATTTGGCATGTTGGTGTTTTTCCACAGACTTGTCAGTCCAAAAATCATTCCCAGAAATCCGCCATATTTTGGTCCAAGTATTATGGCTCCAATAATGACCGGAACGTGAATGATGGTGGCGTTCATAAATCCCAAAGGAATATATCCGAAGGGCGTAAACGCCATGATGATGATAAGGGCAACAAATATGGCTGCCAGTACCATGTCGCGTGTTTTGTTTCCAGTATTCATATTTTTCCTCCTGTGCTACTGTTCTTTTATAAGATACAATGCATGTGGTTACATCTGCATTATACATAACTGACCATTATCCGTCAATCCTGTCTATAAAATCGACATTTCTTTGTTAATTTACATAAAGTTATCAACATTATGGGGATAACTTGTGGAAAACTCTCTGGATAGAATCTTGATAACCTTTTTTTGTGCACATGCCTGTCCTGAACATTTTGATAAATTCAGTATTTCCCGGATGTGAATAACTTAACTTTCAAAATTCTGTTTTTTGTGGACAACTTTCTCTCTGGATGTTTATCAACAATCCATAAACATCTAATTCACAGCCCTTTCACACACTTATCCACAATTTTTTACTATTATCATTGAAAATTATTACAAAATAGTATAGAATGAACAGTAGATTGGGCTAATGCGCATATTTGCATTTTAATAGATGTAGGAGACATACAATGTTAGAAAAGTTAAAAGAAAAATGGGACGAAATCTTATTGAATTTAAAAGAAGAGCACGAAATTACAGATGTTTCTTTCAAAACCTGGCTTCTCCCGCTAAAAGTTCATACCGTTGACGGAGAAAAAGTTATCGTCACGGTACCGGATGTAGAATTTCTGGGATACATCCGCAAAAAATACGGGTTTCTTCTAAAAATAACCATAGAAGAAGTGACTGGCTTTGAATGCAGCGTCGATTTTGTTGTGGAAAATCAGATTCAAAAAGAAGCAGCTCCCGCTCCTGCAGGCAATACACTTATTACAAATACGGTGAATGCTGTCAGTCAGTCCGCGATCATAAACGCTAATTTAAATCCGAAATACATCTTCGATACTTTTGTTGTAGGTGCTAATAATAATCTGGCACACGCAGCATCCTTAGCAGTTGCAGAATCCCCCGGTGAAATTTATAACCCTCTTTTCATCTATGGAGGTGTAGGACTGGGTAAAACTCACTTAATGCATTCCATCGGTCATTTCATATTAAAGAACAATCCGAATGCAAAGGTTCTCTACGTAACCAGTGAGAAATTCACCAACGAGCTGATCGATGCAATCCGAAACAAGAACAACTTCTCTCCTACTGAATTCAGGGAAAAGTACAGAAATAACGATGTTCTTTTAATCGATGATATTCAGTTCATTATCGGTAAAGAAAGTACACAGGAAGAATTCTTCCATACATTTAATGCATTGTATGAAGCGAAGAAGCAGATTATTATTTCATCTGATAAACCGCCAAAGGAAATTGAGACACTGGAAGAACGTCTCCGTTCCCGTTTCGAATGGGGTTTAACAGTGGACATACAGTCTCCTGATTATGAAACCAGGATGGCCATCCTTCGCAAAAAAGAAGAGATGGAAGGCTACAACATCGACAATGAGGTTATCAAATACATAGCAACCAATATCAAATCCAACATTCGGGAGCTGGAAGGCGCCCTGACAAAAATCGTTGCACTCTCACGCCTTGATAATAAGGAAATCACCGTAGAGCTGGCTGAAGAAGCCTTAAAAGATATTATATCTCCTAATGATAAACGGGAAGTCACTCCTGAACTGGTTATTCAGGTTGTTGCCGACCACTATGGTCTGACTCCTCTTGATATCTGTTCTCAGAAGCGCAACAAGGAAATCGTATATCCACGTCAGATTGTGATGTACCTCTGCCGTGAGATGGTTGGAACCCCTCTGCAGATGATTGGAAAATTCCTTGGAGGAAGAGATCATACCACCATCATCCATGGTATTGAAAAGATCTCCGGAGATGTAAACAAGAACGAATCCTTAAATAACACCATTGAGATATTAAAAAAGAAAATTAATCCACAATAGAGTGTGAATCATCTGTTAATTTCATGTGGATAATTAAGCGGCTCATAAGGGTTCTGATCGGTCTGTGGATAACCCATCATTTTTCCTCACGTTTTGTGGACGTTATTCACATTGTTATGAACAGGACAACTTCAGGCTTTATAACGGTTATCAGGGCTTTTACACAAACCCACAGCCCCTACTACTAATACGACGAAATTAAACTATATTATTTATCTATTTATTGTTATTTTGAGAGCAAAGGAGTTATCAACAATTATGAAACTGACATTTAAGCAGGATGCCATTTTAAATGGTATTAATATTGTATTAAAAGCAGTTCCCAGCAAAACAACCATGTCCATCCTGGAATGCATCTTTATTGATGCCAGCGGTTCTGAAATTAAGCTCACTGCCAATGATATGGAACTTGGCATTGAAACGAAGGTGGATGGAACCATCCTGGAGAGGGGAAAGATTGCTCTGGAAGCTAAGCTTCTTTCAGAAATCGTCAGAAAGCTGTCTTCTTCCGGTGACTCCATGGTAACCATTGAAAGTGATGAAAAATTTACCACAACGATCTCCTGTGACAACTCTATTTTCCATATACAGGGACGGGATGGTGAGGAATTTGCGTACTTACCTTATATTGAGAGGGATCACTATATCTGTTTATCCCAGTTTTCCTTAAAAGAAGTAATCAGACAGACCATCTTTTCCATCGCACCGAACGACAGTAATAAGATGATGACTGGAGAACTGTTTCAGGTTACGGGAAACCAGCTGAAAGTGGTTTCTCTGGATGGTCACAGGATTTCCATACGGAATATTGAATTAAAAGATACATATCGTGATATAAAAGTCATTGTTCCTGGCAAGACTCTAAATGAAATCAGTAAGATACTTGGGGGGGACAACGAAAAAGAAGTTCTTATTTTCTTTAGTACGAACCATATTTTGTTTGAATTTGATGATACAATCGTTGTATCCCGTCTGATTGAAGGCGATTATTTCCGTATTGATCAGATGTTGTCCAGTGATTATGAAACAAAAGTCAGTGTAAACAAGAAAGAACTTTTAGACTGCCTTGACCGGGCAACCATCCTGGTAAGGGAAAATGATAAGAAACCTCTGATCATCAACATTGAAGACCAGGAAATGGAACTTCGCATGAATTCCAGCTTCGGATCCATGAATGCTCAGGTAGCAACTCATAAAACTGGCAGTGACATCATGATTGGATTTAATCCAAAGTTCTTAATCGATGCATTAAGGATCATTGATGATGAAGAAGTGACAGTTTATATGCTAAATCCCAAATCCCCGTGCTTTATCCGGGATGAAGAGGGAAAATATATTTATTTAATTCTTCCTGTTAACTTTAACGCGGCAGCTGTTTAAAATCATTGCAGGAGCGTCCTGGGGACATACCTTTATGTCCAAAGAGCGTGGACAAGAAAGAGGAGCGTCCTACGGACATACCTTTATGTCCAAAGAGCATGGACAAGAAAGAGGAAATCATGGAAACTATAAAATTAAGGGATGAGTATATTAAGTTGGGACAGGCTTTAAAAGCTGCCGGTCTGGTAGGATCCGGTGTTGATGCTAAGTTTGTCATTGAGGACGGTCTTGTTTCCGTAAATGGACAGCCTGAATATCAGAGAGGAAAGAAATTAAGAAGCGGAGATATGGTCACTTTTGATGGTAAGAGCATTAAAATTGAGTAATGCTGCCCAGCCATACCTTTATGTCCAAAAAGCGTGGACAATAGAGAGGAAATCACAACATCCATGATCATTGAATCGATAGATCTTAAGAATTATCGCAACTATGATGAATTACATATGGATTTCAGTCAGGGAACCAATATACTCTATGGGGACAATGCCCAGGGGAAAACGAATGTCTTAGAAGCAATCTATGTCTGTGCTACGACAAAATCCCACAGAGGCAGCAAGGACAAGGAAATTATACAGTTTGACAGGGATGAGTCGCATATCAAGCTAAACGTCAGAAAGAATGATATTCCATACCGGATTGACATGCATTTGAAAAAGAATAAGGCCAAAGGCGTGGCGGTAAACGGTGTTCCAATCCGCAAAGCCAGCGAATTATTTGGAATCGTCAACGTTGTATTTTTTTCACCGGAAGACTTAAATCTCATAAAAAACGGACCGGCAGAAAGGCGCCGGTTCGTTGACATGGAATTATGTCAACTTAACAAGCTGTATGTACACTCACTGGTCCAGTATAACCGGATTGTGACACAGCGAAATAAATTATTAAAAGATCTGGCATTCCGCCCGGACTATGAAGAAACACTGGATATATGGGATATGCAGCTGGTGCAGTATGGGAAAGAGATCATTCTTTACAGAAAAGAATTTGTTGAGAAACTTGGAATGATTATTGAACCCATCCACCGTAAACTTTCCGGCGATAAAGAATCTTTGCGTATTCTCTACGAGCCAGATGTGGAGGCAGAATCTTTTGAAGAAACATTAAGGCGAAGCAGAGGTCAGGATTTAAAACAGAGAACCACTCTGACAGGCCCCCATAGGGACGATTTAAGTTTCATGGTTAACGGCATTGACATCAGGCGGTTTGGGTCTCAGGGACAGCAGCGGACAGCAGCATTATCTTTAAAACTGGCAGAAATAGAACTTGTAGAAAATATTGTGCATGATTACCCCATTCTTTTGCTGGATGATGTATTGTCTGAACTGGATAACAGCAGACAGAATCAATTACTGGCAGGAATTAATCATATACAGACTGTAATTACCTGTACGGGACTGGAGGATTTTGTAAATGACCGGTTCCACATTGATAAAATATTTAAGGTAATAAACGGTACCGTAGACAATGAAAATTAACGATTCAGGAGGAAGCGTACGAATATGAGTCAAGAATATGGTGCAGATCAAATCCAGATATTAGAGGGGCTTGAGGCAGTAAGAAAGAGACCCGGTATGTATATCGGCAGTACATCCATCAGAGGACTTCATCATCTGGTATACGAAATCGTGGATAACGCGGTGGATGAAGCTCTTGCAGGATACTGTGACAGCATAGAAGTAGTCATTCATAGTGACAACTCCATAACAGTTGTGGATGATGGACGTGGAATCCCGGTAGGAATTCAGAAGAAAGCAGGCATTCCTGCTGTTGAGGTAGCGTTTACCATTCTTCATGCCGGCGGAAAATTTGGCGGAGGAGGATATAAGGTATCCGGTGGACTTCACGGAGTAGGAGCATCGGTTGTAAATGCTCTTTCCCAGTGGTTGGAAGTAGAGATCCGTACAGAAGGAAAGATCTATAAGCAGCGTTATGAGAAGGGGAAAACCATGTACCCTCTAAAGGTAATTGGAGACTGCGATCCTGAGGAACATGGAACCACGGTAACATTTCTTCCTGATAAAGACATTTTTGAGGAAACTGTATTTGATTATGATACTTTGAAAATACGTTTAAGAGAAACTGCTTTTCTGACTAAGAATTTAAAGATCATTCTTCGTGATGAGAGAGAGGAATCTCATGAACATGTATTTCATTACGAAGGCGGAATTAAAGAATTTGTCACCTATTTAAATAAAGGGAAGACTCCTCTTTATGATCAGGTATTTTACTGCGAGGGAACAAAAGACGGTGTATACGTGGAGATAGCTCTGCAGCACAACGATTCCTATACAGAAAATATTTACAGCTTTGTAAATAACATCAATACACCGGAAGGCGGAACCCATCTGGTTGGATTTAAGAATGCACTTACAACTACGTTAAATGATTATGCCAGAAAGAACAAGCTGTTAAGGGAAAGCGAAGCTAATTTATCCGGTGAAGATATCAGGGAAGGTATGACCGCCATTATCAGCGTAAAGATTGAAGAGCCGCAGTTTGAGGGACAGACCAAGCAGAAGCTTGGAAACAGCGAAGCCAGAGGTGCAGTAGATGGTCTTCTCAGAGAACAGCTGACTTATTATCTGGAGCAGAATCCGGGAATTTCAAAGACTATCTGTGATAAATCCATTCTGGCTCAGAGAGCAAGAGCGGCTGCCAGAAAGGCAAGAGATTTAACCAGAAGAAAAACAGCTCTTGAAGGTATGGCGCTTCCAGGCAAGCTTGCGGATTGTTCTGATAAAAACCCGGAGAACTGTGAGATCTATATCGTAGAGGGAGACAGTGCGGGCGGTTCTGCAAAGACAGCCCGATCCAGAAATACCCAGGCAATCCTTCCTTTGCGCGGTAAGATTTTAAACGTCGAAAAAGCAAGACTGGATAAAATTTATGCCAATGCGGAAATCAGAGCCATGATTACAGCTTTCGGAACCGGTATTCATGATGATTTTGATTTAACTAAATTAAGATATCATAAAATCATTATTATGACCGATGCCGATGTAGACGGTGCCCATATCAGCACTCTGCTTTTAACCTTTTTATACAGATTCATGCCGGATCTGATCAAAATGGGTTATGTATATCTGGCACAGCCGCCGTTATATAAAATTGAGAAAAATAAAAGAGTATGGTATGCTTACAGCGATGAAGAACTGGATTCCATCTTAAAAGAGGTGGGAAGAGACAATAACAATAAGATTCAGCGCTACAAAGGTCTGGGAGAGATGGACGCAGAACAGCTTTGGGAAACAACAATGGATCCGGAAAGAAGAATTCTTTTAAGAGTCAATATGGATGAAGATTCCCAGTCCGAAATGGATTTAACATTTTCAACCCTGATGGGTGACCAGGTAGAACCAAGACGTGAGTTTATCGATGCGAATGCCAAATACGTACAGAATCTTGATATTTAATTGGAGGAAATAAAATGGAACCAAATATCTTTGATAAAGTTCATGACGTGGACTTAAAAAAGACCATGGAAAAATCGTATATCGATTATGCCATGAGCGTCATTGTTTCCAGGGCACTGCCGGATGTCCGAGACGGATTAAAACCGGTTCAGAGAAGAGTCCTGTATTCCATGATAGAGCTCAACAACGGTCCGGATAAGCCACATCGTAAATGTGCCCGTATCGTTGGTGATACCATGGGTAAGTATCACCCTCATGGTGACAGCTCTATTTATGGAGCCCTGGTAAATTTAGCCCAGGAATGGTCCACCAGATATCCTCTGGTAGACGGGCACGGAAACTTCGGTTCTGTGGATGGAGACGGCGCAGCTGCCATGAGGTATACAGAAGCCCGTTTAAGTAAAATCTCCATGGAAATGCTTGCAGATATCAATAAAGACACCGTTGATTTCAGTCCGAACTTTGATGAGACAGAGAGGGAGCCGGATGTACTTCCATCCCGTTACCCAAATCTTCTGGTTAATGGTACATCAGGCATTGCAGTAGGTATGGCAACCAACATTCCTCCTCATAATCTGAGAGAAGTTATTGGAGCCGTTGTAAAAATTATAGACAACCAGGTGGAAGAAAACAGAGAAACCTCTATGGAAGAGGTTCTGGATATCATTAAAGGACCAGATTTTCCTACAGGTGCAACCATCCTGGGAAAAAGGGGAATAGAAGAAGCTTACCGTACAGGAAGAGGCAAGATCCGTGTAAGAGCGGTCAGTGATATTGAAGCTATGCCCAACGGAAAGAGCCGTATAATCGTTACGGAGCTTCCTTACATGGTTAATAAAGCCCGTCTGATTGAAAAAATTGCAGAACTGGTAAAAGATAAAAAAATTGATGGTATTACGGACCTTCGGGATGAATCAGACCGTACAGGTATGAGAATCTGCATTGAACTGCGCCGTGACGCCAACGCTAACGTAATTTTAAACCAGCTCTTAAAGCATACCCAGCTTCAGGATACATTTGGTGTAATCATGCTGGCCCTTGTAAAAAATCAGTCTGGTGTTCTTGAACCTAAAGTATTAAATCTGGTTCAGATGTTAAGTTACTATCTGGAACACCAGAAAGAGGTTGTAACCAGAAGAACCCGTTACGATTTGAACAAGGCAGAGGAACGTGCCCATATCTTGGAAGGATTGCTCATTGCCCTGGATAATATTGATGAAGTGATTCACATCATCAGAGCATCACAGAATGTTCAGGTTGCAAAAGCAGAACTTATGAGCAGGTTCGGTTTAAGTGATCCTCAGTCCCAGGCAATCGTTGACATGCGGTTAAGAGCTCTTACAGGTCTGGAACGAGAGAAGCTTGAAAACGAATACAAAGAGCTGGAAATGAAAATTGCAGAATTAAAAGCTATTCTTGCAGATGAGAAAAAACTTCTTGGAGTAATCAAAGAGGAGATCAGCATCATTTCCGCAAAATACGGGGATGACAGAAGAACCTCTATTGGATTTGATGAGTTTGATATGTCTATGGAAGATTTAATTCCTGATGAAAGTACCATCGTTGCCATGACAAAGCTGGGTTACATCAAGAGAATGTCAATAGATAACTTCAAGAACCAGAATCGTGGAGGAAGAGGTATCAAGGGTATGCAGACCATCGATCAGGACTACATCGAAGATCTGATGATGACAACGACACACCACTATCTCATGTTCTTTACCAATACGGGAAGGGTTTACCGCTTAAAAACATATATGATTCCGGAAGGAAGCAGGACTTCCAGAGGAACTGCCATCGTAAATCTTTTACAGATGCTCCCGGGAGAAAATATTACAGCCATTATTCCCATGAAAGAATATGATGATGACAAGTTCTTATTCATGGCGACCAGAAACGGTATGGTCAAGAAAACACCGATGATGGAATACGCCAACGTCAGAAAGAACGGTCTTCAGGCAATTGTTCTTCGTGAAAATGATGAACTGATTGAAGTGAAAGCTACAGACGATACCAACGATATATTCCTGGTGACGAAAAAGGGACAGTGTATCCGGTTCCATGAAAAGGATGTACGTGTCACAGGCCGTGTTTCCATAGGTGTAATTGGTATGAAGCTTAATGATGATGATCAGGTAGTTGGAATGCAGATGGATTCTCAGGGACCAAAGCTATTGATCGTTTCTGAAAACGGAATGGGTAAGAGAACTCCAATTGAAGAATTTACTCCTCAGAGAAGAGGCGGTAAAGGTGTTCTGTGCTACAAAATTACAGAAAAGACCGGAGATATAGTAGGGGCCAAGCTGGTTCAGGATGATCATGATCTTCTTCTGATAACTACAGAAGGAATAGTAATCAGAATTTCCGTTAATGATATCTCTGTTATTGGAAGAAATACTTCCGGTGTAAAACTGATGAACATTGATCAGGATTCCGATATTATTGTTGCAAGCATCGCAAAGGTAAGGGATGACGGAAGCAAATCTGAAGGAGAAGGTTTAGATGAACTGGATCTGGAAGATGCAGAGGAATTCCAAGAGACAGAGGATAGTTCTGATATAAATGAAATTCCAGAAACAGAAGAATAAATTTTAACACAAACAATATAGAAAAAAACTGTTCTTTATTTTATAATACCAATCATAAACAGAGGACAGTAAAAAAGGCTCAGGATGCAGCAATTATTATTTTACTGCTACCTGAGACTTTTTCTTTAGTCCAGATAAAAGGAGGAAATTTAGCTTGGAAACTGACCCAGGCGCGGCGCAGATAGCCGCACAGATCTTATTGCTTATTGCCCTTACCGTAATGAATGCTTTTTTTGCAGGAGCAGAAATGGCCGTTGTATCGGTCAATAAAAACAGGATCCGCATGTTAGCAGACGGCGGAAATAAAAAGGCATCTCTGATTCAAAAGCTTTCAGAAGATTCTACAGGATTTTTATCAACCATCCAGGTGGCTATTACATTTGCAGGTTTTTTCTCAAGTGCTTCAGCAGCAACTGGAATTTCCCAGGTTCTGGGAGTAAAGCTGGATTTACTGGGAATTCCTTATGCCAGAAGTTTATCCATGGTGGCAGTTACCATACTTCTGTCTTATTTCAACCTGGTTTTTGGTGAATTGGTACCCAAGCGTATTGCTCTTCAAAAGGCGGAAAAATTTAGTCTGTTTGCAGTGGGACCCATTTATACAATATCAAAAGTAATGGCTCCGTTCATCAAACTCCTCTCAATATCCACCAATGGTGTTTTAAAAATACTTGGTATGAAGACTGAAAATTTGGATGAAGAGGTATCCGAAGAAGAAATAAGATCCATGCTGCAGACGGGACGGGAAAGCGGTGTGTTTAATAAAATAGAAGAGGAAATGATCAAATCAATCTTTCTTTTTGATGACAAAAGAGCAAGAGAAATAATGACACCAAGGCAGGATATGGTAACCATTGATATTGGGCAGCCGGTAGATCAGGTACTTCACAATATTCTAAATACCAGGCATTCCAGAATTCCAGTCTATGAGGGTGAGATTGACAATATAATCGGAATTTTGTCAATGAAGGATTTTTCCATAGAAATGACCAGGAGGGCTCCAAATACCATTGATATCCGTACTATACTTCAGAAACCTTATTTCATACCAGAAAATAAAAAAACGGATAATCTGTTTCTTGAAATGCAAAAAAACAAGTTGAATATGGCTATATTAATTGATGAATACGGAGGTGTTTCAGGTCTTGTAACTATGGAAGATTTAATTGAGGAAATTGTGGGAGATATTCAGGATGAATATGAAGAATCTGAACCGCAGCTCACAGAACTGGAGCCATTTGTATTCAAAGCTTCAGGAGGAATCTCCCTCTATGATCTGGATGAAGTCCTTCATGAAAAAATTGACAGTTCCTGTGATACACTTTCCGGATATTTAATTGAATTGCTGGGCTTTATTCCCATGCAATCCCAGATTCCCATGGAAATTCAAGATGAATCAAATCATTATATCATTCTTGAGGCAGAGGACAGGGTAATTAAGAAAGTTATTATCCGTATAAAAGATAAGATTTAATAGAACTTTGTTTTAGGCTTCCTGCCCTTGACAATCAGCATACAACTTGGTAAGATACAAACTGAAACTACAATAATTACAGATAAAGATGCAAGATTTAAGAGAATGGGGGATTAGCATGACAAGTGAATTTGCAGTCGCAGTTCACGGACTGGTATATCTGAATCAGAGACAGATTACCACATCCAGTGAAGAACTGGCTTCCAATGTCTGCACAAATCCTGCCCGTGTCAGAAAAGTTATGGCAAAACTGAAAAAGGCAGGTATCATTGCAACAAAAGAAGGTCTGGAAGGAGGATATCATCTGATTGGTGATCCGGACACAATTAATTTGAAGCAGATATGCGATGCACTTGATGTAGCCTTTGTATCGTCTTCCTGGAAATCAGGAGATGAGAACAATCCCTGCATGGTCGCTTCCGGGATGTCCGGAGTGATGGATGAAATTTATGGAGAACTCAATGATTTATGCAGAGACAGAATGGAGCAGATAACGATAAAAGATATTCATGAAAAATTAATCCGGAATCGGCTTAGTATATAGCGAAAGAAAGTGAGTGGGAGTGGTGAATGCCAATCCCCTTTTTTTATCTTGATTTCGTCATATGATTCGTATATGATTAAGTAAAGACAATGAATTACCGTTTATCTGGAGGAGATCATGATCAGAACCATAAGAGCAGAAGAAATCACAAAAAATATCAAGGAAATGTGCATAGAAGCAAATCATGTCCTGTCAAAGGATATGGAAGAAGTATTTTTTCAGTCAGCAGAGAAAGAAAAGTCAGCTTTGGGAAAACAGATTCTCTGCCAGCTTAAAGAAAACCTGAAAATAGCCAGAGAAGATCTCATACCTATTTGTCAGGATACAGGAATGGCAGTGATATTTTTAAAAATAGGTCAGGATGTACATATTGAGGGAGGCATCCTGGCAGATGCCGTGAATCAGGGAGTGCGCGAAGGGTATACAGAAGGGTATTTAAGAAAATCCGTAGTTGAACCCATTGAACGAATTAATACGAAGGATAACACCCCTGCAGTCATTCATTATGAAATCATACAGGGAGACCAGATTGATATAACTGTGGCACCAAAGGGATTCGGCAGTGAAAATATGAGCCGTATTTTTATGCTGAAACCCGCCGATGGTCTGGATGGGGTTAAGGAATCAATTTTAACAGCTGTAAAGGAAGCAGGACCAAATGCATGTCCGCCCATGGTTGTGGGTGTCGGTATCGGAGGTACTTTTGAAAAATGTGCCCAGATGGCAAAGCATGCGCTGACCAGAGACTTAGATGAAAAACCATCTGTTCCCTATGTAAAAGAACTGGAAACAGAGATGCTGGATAAAATCAATAAACTGGGAATTGGACCCGGAGGATTAGGTGGAACCGTTACCGCGCTTGCAGTCAATATTGAAACATATCCTACCCATATAGCAGGTCTGCCAGTAGCAGTGAATATCTGCTGTCACGTTAACCGGCATGTACACAGAATTATATAGGATTGGATAGAAAGGGAGGAAATCATGGATTATCATATGAAAGCGCCAGTAAGTAAAGAGGATGCACAAAAATTGAAAGCAGGAGATTACGTCTATCTTACAGGAACTATATATACTGCCAGAGATGCAGCACACAAAAGAATGAAAGAAGCACTGGATAACAATGCATCCCTGCCTTTTGATATTAAAGGCAATGTGATTTATTATATGGGACCATCCCCAGCCAGAGAAGGGCGTCCGATTGGGTCTGCAGGTCCCACAACAGCCAGCCGTATGGATCGATATACGCCCCAGCTTCTGGATCTGGGACTTGGAGCTATGATTGGAAAAGGAAAAAGGAGTAAAGAAGTTATTGATTCAATAATTAGAAATCAGTCCGTCTATTTTGCCGCAGTAGGTGGGGCAGGTGCACTTCTTTCCAAATGTATTTATTCATCAAAGGTAGTTGCTTACGAAGATCTTGGAACAGAGGCAGTCAGATGTCTGGAAATTAAAGACTTTCCTGTTATCGTAGTGATTGACAGTAAAGGTAATAATTTATATGAAACTGCGCTAGCACAATTCAGAGAGGAATAGACCAGTCCATGAACCGAATTTTCTATATGGTAGTAAGAAACTTTTACCGTGTGCCCCTGTGGTTCTATAAAATCAGGAAGATGGGCATTAAGGAGGAATATTATCCTCACAAAGAACGTTATGAATATATTCGCAATGTAGTAAAAAAAGTAAATAAATCAGGACGTGTGGAGGTTTCCGTTCATGGAATAGAGAACCTTCCTTCTGAGAATGGATTTATACTTTTTCCCAACCATCAGGGGCTGTTTGATATGCTGGCGATTATGGAGGCCTGTCCTAAACCATTAAGCGTAGTTGTAAAAAAAGAGGCAGCCAATCTGATCCTGGTTAAGGAAGTAGTAAAAGCACTGGATGGTTTCTATATAGACCGCCAGGACATTAAAGCTTCCTTAGAGATAATATCTAAGATGACAGACGGGGTAAAAGAGAAGAAGAATTTTGTAATCTTCCCAGAGGGGACGCGCAGCAGAGAGGGAAACAGATTGCTGCCATTTAAAGGAGGTACGTTTAAAAGTGCGGTAAATGCCGGTTGTCCCATTATACCAGTTGCGCTGATTGACAGTTTTAAACCCTTTGATGAGAATTCATCCAGAAAGTTAAAAGTGGAAGTATGCTTTCTAAAACCCCTTTATTATGAGGATTATCAGCATTTAAAGACCACTCAGATTGCTGAATACGTGCACAATAAAATACAGGAAGAAATAAATCAAAAAATGGGTTGACAAGTCGAATTATATCTTGTATAATTGTCAATGCGTCTGGAAAAGATATACTTGATAGACACATCATATGGAGATTAAGAACTACGGAGAAATACTCAAGAGGCCGAAGAGGCGCCCCTGCTAAGGGTGTAGGTCGGGCAACCGGCGCGAGGGTTCAAATCCCTCTTTCTCCGCTCATTTCCAAATGATTATTTTTTTTCTTCTGGGTAGAAAAAAGTGGTTGACACTTATGTGAAACCATGATATTATATACCAGCTGTCGAAAAACAGTAAAAAAGAAAATAAAAAAAGTTGTTGACAAGATAGTAACGATATGATATGATTAACAAGTTGCCGTTGAGAAACAAAACAACAAAAAGCACTTTGAAAACAGAAGATTGAACAGTATGTAAAACCCTGAAAATTCTAATAATAAGCTGCGTTTGAGCAGCTTTGAATGAGAAATTCAGAACGAATACAAGAAATTGTATACGAACCAAA
>JAEWJZ010000034.1 GCA_023386315.1 Bacillota bacterium
CTGATGGCCGGACAGCCAAATAGCATGACAATTACGTCAGCCGGTCCCAACGTAAAAGCTGTATATTATGAAATTGATGAAACCCAGAAGTTCGACTATACAGTGAATTATTTTATTAAAGGAACAACAGCTGCAGTCCCAGGTCTTACCACTCTGACAGGAAAAGCGCCGGTAGGTGATTTCACCTGGAAAAATGAGCCAAAGACCAAGACCGGCTATAAGCTGGTGGCGGAACAACCGGAAAGCATGACAATCACAGCCGCTGGTCCCAACGAGAAGACGGTATACTATGAAGTTGATGAGATGCAGAAGTTTGACTATACAGTAAACTACTATATCAAAGATACTGAGACCGGAGTACTAGGTCTTACGCCACTGACAGGAAGTGAAACGGTAGGAACATTCACCTGGAAAAATGAGTCCAGGACCGCAACCGGTTACAAACTGGCAGCTGAGCAGCCGACGAGCATGACAATCACGGCAGATGGTCCCAATGTGAAAACGGTGTACTATGAGATTGATGAGACCCAGAAGTTTGGCTATACAGTAAACTACTATATCAAAGGTACTACAGCTGCAGTACCAGGTCTTGCGCCACTGACCGGAAATGCACCGGTAGGGGAGTTCACCTGGAGCAATGCGCCGAAGACAGCAACCGGCTATAAGCTGGTGACCAGTCCTGCACAGCCGATGAGTATGACAATTACAGCCGCAGGTCCGAATCAGAAGAATGTATACTATGAGATTGATGATATGCAGAAGTTCGGCTATACGGTGAATTACTTTATTAAGGGGACTACAACTGCAGTACCAGGACTTAGGGCACTGACCGGAAATGCACCGGTAGGAACATTTACCTGGAGCAATTTGCCAAAAACCACAACCGGATATAAGCTGGTGATCAGTCCAGCACAGCCGGCGAGCATGACAATCACGGCAGCAGGTCCGAACGTGAAAACAGTTTACTATGAAGTGGATGATACGCAGAAGTTCGGCTATACGGTAAACTATTTTATCAAAGGTACCGCAACTGCAGTACCGGGCCTTTCACCACTGACCGGAAATGCACCGGTAGGGGAATTCACCTGGAACAATGCGCCGAAGACAGCAACCGGATATAAGCTGGTGACCAGTCCAGCACAGCCGGCGAGCATGACAATCACAGCCGCCGGTCCGAATGAAAAGACTGTCTACTATGAGATTGATAATAAGCAGAAGTTCGGCTATACGGTAAACTATTATATCAAAGATACCACAACTGCAGTACCGGGCCTTACACCACTGACCGGAAATGCACCGGTAGGGGAATTCACCTGGAGTAATGCGCCAAAGACAACAACTGGCTACAAGCTGGTGACCAGTCCAGCACAGCCGGCGAGCATGACAATCACAGCCGCCGGTCCGAACGAAAAGACTGTCTACTATGAGATTGATAATAAGCAGAAGTTCCACTATACGGTAAACTATTATATCAAAGGTACCACAACTGCAGTACCGGGCCTTGCACCACTGACCGGAAATGCACCGGTAGGGGAGTTCACCTGGAGTAATGCGCCGAAGACAGCAACCGGCTATAAGCTGGTGACCAATCCTGCACAACCGGCGAGTATGACAATCACAGCCGCCGGTCCGAATCAGAAGAATGTATACTATGAGATTGATGATATGCAGAAGTTCGGCTATACGGTGAATTACTTTATTAAGGGGACAACAACTGTGGTACCAGGCCTTGCGCCACTGACCGGAAAGGCAACAGTAGGAACATTTACCTGGAGCAATGCGCCGAAGACAACAACCGGCTATAAGCTGGTTACCAGTCCAGCACAGCCGGCGAGCATGACAATCACAGCAGCAGGTCCGAACGTGAAAACAGTTTACTATGAAGTGGATGATACGCAGAAGTTCGGCTATACGGTAAACTATTTTATCAAAGGTACCGCAACTGCAGTACCGGGCCTTACACCACTGACCGGAAATGCACCGGTAGGGGAGTTCACCTGGAGCAATGCTCCAAAAACAGCAACTGGCTACAAGCTGGTGACCAGTCCAGTACAACCGGCAAGTATGACAATCACAGCAGCAGGTCCGAACGAAAAGATTGTATACTATGAGATTGATGATACGCAGAAGTTTGATTACAGAGTTAATTATTATATCAAAGATACCACAACTGGGGTACCGGGCCTTGAGGCACTGACAGGTAGTAAAACGGTAGGGGAATTTACCTGGAGTAATGTGCCAAAGACAACAACCGGTTTCAAACTGGTGGCCGGACAGCCGGAAAGCATGATAATCACAGCAGCTGGCCCAAATGAAAAGACAGTATACTATGAGATTGATGAAACCCAGAAATTTGATTATAGAGTAAATTACTATATCAAAGATACCACAACTGTGGTACCAGGCCTTGAGGCACTGACAGGAAGTAAACCGGTAGGGGAATTTACCTGGAGCAATGTGCCAAAGACAACAACCGGTTTCAAGCTGGTGGCGGGACAGCCGGAAAGCATGACAATCACAGCAGCTGGCCCAAATGAGAAGACAGTGTACTATGAGATTGATGAAACCCAGAAATTTGATTATAGAGTAAATTACTATATCAAAGATACCACAACTGGGGTACCGGGACTTGAGGCACTGACAGGAAGTAAACCGATAGGGGAATTCACCTGGAGCAATGCGCCAAAGACAACAACCGGCTACAAGCTAATGACCGGGCAGCCGGAAAGCATGACAATCACAGCAGCTGGCCCCAACGAAAAGACAGTGTATTATGAAATAGATGAGGATCAGACACTGAATTATAAAATCAAATATTTCTATAATAACAGTGAGGATGAAAAGGCAGAAGAAAACAGTAAGGTATTGGTAGCTGATCCTACTGTAAATCAAGTGCCGTTAAAAGCAAAGGCTGGCTATAAATTGTCAGATAAACCGTACAATCCGGAACTACCGACGGCCATCACCGTGGAAAACAATGTAATAAATGTTTATTATGATCCGGTGCAGGTTAATTATGTTGTAAACTTGTATTATCAGGTAAATGGCGAATATACTGAGGAGCCATCATATTCGTATACCAGAAGTGGTTATACTGATTCTGAGGCCGAGGTGACGGCTGATGACAGGGAAATAAAGAAACCAGGGTATGTGTTTGATGAAGCTGCCAAAGATAACGTATTGGGTGGAAATGTAGCTGGAGATGGAAGCCTGGTGCTTAAGGCATACTTCAAACAGCAGTTCGCAGTAACTTATGCTCCCGGAACCCAGGGGACCTTTCAGCTTCAGAAAGCGGAAGGTCTGGACTACAATACAAAAACTCCGGAATTTGAGGGTACGCCAACAGGAAAGCCGGGATATGTATTTGCAGGCTGGAGTCCAAAGCTTGAACCCTCTGTTATAACAGACACCACTTATACAGCACAATGGATTTCTTCAACCAGCACGAAATATACGGTGGAATTCTACTACGAAAGTAAAGGAAAATATCCGGCACAGCCCAGTAACTCTTCGTTGAGAGCAGGAACAACAGATGCGTTGGCAGCTGTAACTGATTCTGATAAGACAGCATCAACCGGGTATATACTTGATTCAAATGCAGCCAATGTATTTGAGGCGGCAGTAGCTGGCGATGGCGGGATGGTACTCAAGGTATACTTCAAGCAGCAGTTTATGGTAACCTATAATCCCGGCGAGCATGGTTCGTTTAAAGAACAGACTAACACAGGACTCAGCTATGGTGATGAGATTCCTGCATTTGATGGGCAGACCACAGCAAACGGTAACTACAGCTTTAAGGGATGGAACAAAGAAATTGCCAGAACAGTAACAGAAAATGTAGTATATACCGCATTGTGGAGTTACAACGGCAGTGGCAGCAGTGGCAGTAGTGGAGGAAGCAGCGGAAGCAGCTCCGGCGGCCCAAGAACAACTGGTACCCGCGCACCCGGAGGTCCTGGCGACACAACTGTTACCATTGAACCAGTACCAGTTCCGTTAGCAAACCTGCCGGAAAAAACCAACCTGGTCCTCATCGACGACGGCAACATCCCCTTGGCAGGACTTCCAAAAACTGGTGACAGGGCACCTGTACAGGGCGTTGCAGCAATTGTATCGGGAATCTTATTAGCGGCCTATCTGGCAATCAGTCATAAGCGCAGAGAAGAAAGATAAGAGTCGAAGAACAATATAGAAATAATAAAACAAGGCCAGTGATCAATATCAAAAACGGAGCTGTTGCATTAGTAGATTATTACTGAAACAGCAGCTCCGTTTTCATGTTCAAAAACAGAAAAGAACACTTCTTTTTGATTTAATGATAAATTTTCTTTTCCTCATAAATTGGCTCGCAGGTTAATCGGATTCCCAATCTTTTAAAGGTTTTCACATCCACATCAGAAAGCAGGACAGACGTATGTGCATCGGTTCCTTTTAATTTAGGGAGCTGTTCCAGCGCAATCTGTGCATTTACATCTGTGGCGGCAGAAGCAGACAGAGCGATCAGTACTTCGTCTGTGTGAAGTCTGGGATTTTTGCTTCCCAGATAATTAACCTTTAATTTTTGAATCGGTTCAATGGCAGAAGGAGATATCAAATGGACATCGTGAGGAATATTTCCCAGAACCTTCACTGCATTTAGCAAAAGAGCAGCCGAGGCTCCCAGTAAATTAGTGGTTTTTCCTGTCACAACGGTATCGTCACCCAGCGAAAGTGCAGCTGCAGGAGAGACGTTTTTCTGCGCAAGCTCATTGGCGGCGACTACGGTTTTTCTCATCTCAGTGTTGATCTTAGCCTGCTTCATCACCAGCTCGATTTTATAGACCTCATCTTTGGAGCCCATGTCCTTAGCCAGCCGGGACAACGCCTGATAATAGCGTCTGATGATCTCCTGACGGGAGGCTTCCCTGCAGATCTCATCATCCACGATACAGTGGCCAGCCATATTCACGCCCATATCGGTAGGTGATTTGTACGGACATTCTCCATAGATTCCCTCAAATATTGCGCTCAATACCGGGAAAATTTCCACATCCCGGTTATAATTTACCGTAGTTAACCCATAAGCTTCCAAATGGAAGGGATCGATCATATTCACATCATTTAAATCAGCAGTGGCAGCTTCATAAGCCAGATTCACCGGATGCTTTAACGGAATATTCCAGATGGGGAAGGTCTCAAACTTGGCATAACCGGCTTTTACTCCCCGTTTGTTCTCGTGATAGAGCTGGGATAAGCAGGTTGCCATCTTTCCGCTGCCAGGTCCCGGGGCGGTGATGATCACCAGAGGTTTGGAGGTTTCAATATAGTCATTTCTTCCATAACCTTCATCACTGACAATGAACGAAATGTTGGCAGGATAGCCGTCAATGATATAATGTCGGTATACCTTAATTCCCATTGATTCCAGCTTCCCTTTAAATACATCTGCTGCCTTCTGACCGGAGTACTGGGTGATAACAACACTTCCCACATACAGCCCCTTGTCGGTAAAAGACTGAATGAGGCGGAATACATCCACATCATAGGTAATGCCAAGATCGTGGCGGATCTTGTTCTTTTCAATGTCAGCTGCGCTGATGGCAATCACGATCTCTGCCTGATCAGAAAGCTGCATCAGCATACGAAGCTTGCTGTCCGGTTCAAACCCTGGAAGCACTCTGGATGCGTGGTAGTCGTCAAACAGTTTTCCCCCGAATTCCAGATAGAGCTTGTCCCCGAACTGGCTGATCCTTTCTTTGATGTGTTCTGACTGCATGGTTAAATATTTGTTGTTATCAAATCCTGGTTTCATTTGTCCCTCCGTAACTTGTTCATTTTCACAATACTTAAGATTGTAACATAGAAGCCTTAAAAATGCCATGGCTTTTATCTGTCCATATTTGGCAGAAACTCTTTACAACAGGCTCTAAACGTGTTAAAACGTTGTAGTAAGAAGGAGGAGAAATATGTTTAAAATAGGAAGAAACGACCCGTGCTGGTGCGGCAGCGGAAAGAAATATAAAACCTGTCATTTAGAGTTTGACAGAAAGCTTGAGAACTATGAAATTATGGGAGACGAGGTGCCGGATCACTCCATGATTAAGACACCGGCCCAGATTGAAGGAATACGCCGCGCAGGCGTTGTTAATAATCAGATTCTAGACCTGGTGGGAGAGAATATCCGACCGGGAATCAATACGGAGGATTTAAATACCCTGGTCCACGAAACCACCATTCGTCTGGGCGGAATACCGGCACCCCTTAATTTTGAGGGATATCCAAAAAGCGTCTGCACCTCCATTAATGAGGTGGTCTGCCATGGAATTCCTGATCCGAAACGGATATTAAAAGAAGGGGACATCATTAATGTGGATGTAACCACCATTGTGGACGGTTATTATGCAGATGCCTCCAGAATGTACTGTATGGGAAACGTATCTCCGGAAGCCGAAAAACTGGTCCGCGTCACGAAAGAAAGTGTGGATCTGGCATTAAAGGAAGCCAGAGCGTGGGGACATTTGGGAGATATCGGAGCCGTGATTTCCGAATACATCTATGCCAATGGGTTTACAGTTGTGAGAGAAATCGGCGGTCATGGAGTAGGGCTGGATTTTCATGAGGAGCCATGGGTCAGCCATATCGGAACAAGAGGAACGGATATGCTTTTGGTTCCGGGAATGATTTTTACCATTGAACCCATGGTTAACGCCGGAAAGGCTGATGTGGTGCAGGATGATACCGATGGCTGGACGATCTATACAAAAGATGGAAGCCTGTCGGCACAATGGGAGTATACCGTATTAATTACAGAGGAAGGGCCGGAGGTGCTTGCCAGATAATGGAGAAGAAACGCTGCTTTTGGGTGGATGAATCATCACCCATTTACGTGAAATATCATGATGAGGAGTGGGGAGTCCCTGTTTACGACGATCAGAAGCTGTATGAGATGTTTCTGTTAGAAACCTTTCAGGCAGGGCTTTCCTGGATTACCGTGTTAAAAAAGCGGGAAGCGTTCCGGGAGGCTTTTGACGGATTTAATCCGGAAAAGGTTTCCGCATATAAGGAAGAAAAGTTAAATGAGCTGATGGAGAACCCAGGCATTATCAGAAACAGAAGAAAAGTCGAGGCAGCCGTAAAAAATACCCGCATATTTATGGAGATACAAACGGAATTCGGATCATTTTCAAATTATTTATGGGGATTTACAGACGGGAAGATCATTGTGAACCAGGATGATAATTTTTCGGTAAAAACAGACCTGTCTGACCGGATATCAAAGGATTTGAAAAAAAGAGGGATGTCATTTGTGGGATCTGTAATCATTTATTCCTATCTTCAGGCAGTGGGAGTTGTCAATGACCATGAGCTTGGGTGTATCTGCAGGCAGCAGTCATAAGGAACAGGAGAGAATATGGGAGTAATTGAAATTGAGGATAAATCCATTTTAGAGCCTCTGTTTTCCGGTTGGGAGGAAACACTGATCTGGTCCTGTCTGCAAAATGTCATGGGTAGAGCCTTTGCTGACAGGGAGAAAGACCCTGAGTCAGCTCAGATTGTAGTCGGAGATTTCTGCTTTTTTTCAGGGAAACCAGACGCAGAGTTAATCGCAAATAAGCCATCAGGAAGACAATCTGATTTTATCATTATGGTTCCAAAAGATGAGGCGTGGTCAGAAGCCATTGAGAAGGTCTGGAAGTCTTCTGCCGGCAGAAGGAGCCGCTACGCCATAAAAAAAGAGCCGGATGTTTTCGACAGAGATTTGTTAAACAGAGCGGTGAAATGTCTAACGCCTTCATTTTCCCTGCGTATGATTGACGAGGGGCTTTACAGACAGGTGATGGAGCAGGACTGGTCCAGAGATTTATGCTCCCAGTTTGCAGACTATGAAGATTACAGGAAAAGGGGAATCGGAGTCGTCGCTCTTTTGGGCGAAGAGGTGGTTTCCGGTGCATCCTCCTATACGGTCTATCATGGCGGAATCGAAATTGAAATCGATACAAAGAAAGAATACAGGCGTCAGGGACTGGCGTTTTCCTGCGGTGCGAAGCTCATCCTGGAGTGCTTAAACAGAGGACTTTATCCCAGCTGGGATGCCCATAATCCGGGCTCTGTGGCACTTGCCGAAAAGCTTGGATATCATTTTGACCGGGAGTATCCGGTTTATGAAATTACTGGTTTTTAAATCGCGCAGCATACCGCTGCATCCGGAATATTAATTTTTATTTGGAAAATTTTACAAAATGTGGTAAAATGTTAAATAATTATTACAATGAGACACTGAAAACCATAAAGAAAGTGAAAGTGAAACGATGAAAAGATGGCTTTTGGCAGTAATTGTATGCTCATTAGTAGCAGCCGGATGCAGCAGATATAAAGGAATTCCCGAGACTACAGATACCAGTCCTTCCAGTGAAGAAGCAGCTGGAGACTCCAGTGAAAGCTCGAAAGAGGACAGGCAGGAAACTGCGGAGGCATCGGCGCTTCCAAAGAAAGCTCCGGTGAAAGTGAAGGGGATTTATATCTCCGGATATATGGCAGGATCGGCAGGCTTCCAGGACATCCTTGATAAGATTGAGGGTACGGAGATCAATGCAGTGGTAATTGACGTTAAAAATGATGACGGCAGAATTACGTTTGCAATGGACGATGCCCCCACTGTGAAGGAAATCGGAGCGGAAAAAAAGTATATTCAGGATATGCCTGCCATGATGGCGCAGTTAAAGGCAAAAGGGATCTATACCATTGCGCGGGTGGTTGCATTCAGAGATCCCTATCTGGCGGAACAAAAACCGGAATGGAGCTTAAAAAACAAGGATGGAAGTCTGCACAGAGATAATAAGGGACTTGCCTGGGTCAATCCGTACCGGACAGAAGTCTGGGATTATCTTGTGGAGGTAGGAGAAGCTGCCTCTGAGGCAGGCTTTGATGAGGTCCAGTTTGACTACATCCGGTTTGCTACAGACAGCTCCATGAAGCAGGTGGCTTTTGACGAAAAGGATACCCAGGGACGCTCCAAGACAGATATTATTACAGAATTCATTGAATACGCCTATGGGAAGCTATCTGCCCGGAATATTCCGGTATCAGCCGATGTGTTCGGAACCATCATCGGCAGTAATGTGGATGCCCAGGCAGTGGGACAGGTTTACAGTGATATGGCAAACCATCTTGACTATATCTGCCCGATGATTTATCCGTCCCACTACGGTGACGGCAATTTTGGAATCGACCATCCGGACACCCGGCCTTATGACACGATTCGGGCAGCTCTGAAGCTTTCCAGGTCTGATCTGGAAAAGACAAAACAGGAGGGGGCCAGACAGGCAGTTGTCCGTCCGTGGCTTCAGGACTTTACGGCATCTTATCTGGATCACCACATTTCTTATGGGAAGAAAGAAGTAAGAGATCAGATCCAGGCAGTTTACGATGCTGGTTATGATGAGTGGATTCTTTGGAGCGCTTCCAACCGATATACCTGGGATGCCCTGTTGTCTGAGGAAGAGGCAGAAAAGGAAGCGGTCAGGATTGCCCAGCTAAGAGGCACAAAAGAGGAAGAGACAGAAACTGCGGCTGCCAAGACGGAGCCCGCTTCTGTCAAAGAGCAAAGTCAGGCGGAGAAGAGTCTGGAAGAGTCGGTTGCAAAAGAAGAGACAACCGGGCAGGAATCAGAATCCGGTGAAGCTTCAGAAAAAAAAGAAAAAAGGAATAAACCCCCAGTCGTGATTGTAACGACAGGCGGCTCCAGAAATGAATGAAAAGTGAGGTAAACGATGGAGAGAACACCAAGACCAGGAGAATTTTACAAACATTTTAAGGATAAGATGTATCAGGTGATAGCAGTTGCGATTCATTCCGAAACCAGAGAAAAGATGGTGGTATATCAGGCTCTGTACGGAACCTTTGATGTTTATGTACGTCCTCTCTCCATGTTTACCAGCGAGGTGGATCATGAGAAATATCCGGATGTTCTTCAAAAGTACCGGTTTGAACGGGTGGATTTAAAGGAAACCGTTGTGCAGGAACAGCCGGTCAGTGAATTGAAAGCCGGTCCCAATAAAAATCTGCTTGCATTTCTTGACGCGGAGACGTATCATGAGAAACTGGAGGTCTTAAGAACCTGTAAAGACAAATTTACGGCGGAAGAGCTGCTTGCCATCTGCGAGATCATGGAGATTGGGAGGGCGGATTCCGAGCCGGAAGAAAAGTACTATGCAGTGGAGCGTTATCTGGAACTGCAGATCAAATACGACGGAACAAGATTGAGGTGATTCGTACCAGGTGGACCACATCGAATTTAATATAGAAGAAGAATTAAAAAAACTGCCGTCCCAGCCTGGTGTGTATATCATGCATGACAGGCGGGACGAAATTATCTATGTAGGAAAGGCCATCAGCTTAAAAAACCGGGTCAGGCAGTATTTCCAAAGCAGCAGAAATAAAACGGCAAAGATCGAACAGATGGTGTCGAGAATCGCTCGTTTTGAATACATTATAACAGACTCGGAACTGGAAGCGCTTGTGCTGGAATGCAATTTAATCAAGGAGCACCGCCCCCGTTATAATACCATGTTAAAGGATGATAAAACCTATCCTTACATTAAGGTTACGATGTACGAGGAATTTCCGCGGGTCCTGTTTTCCAGAGATATGAAAAAAGATAAAAGCAGATACTTTGGTCCCTATACCAGTGCAGGAGCGGTTAAAGATACCATTGAGCTGATCCATAAGCTGTACCAGATCAGAACCTGCAGCCGGAATCTGCCAAGAGATATCGGGAAAGAAAGACCCTGCTTAAACTATCATATCAAGCAGTGCCAGGCGCCCTGCCAGGGATATATCAGTCAGGAAGATTATGGAAAGTCCATCAGTCAGGTACTTGATTTTCTTGGAGGAAAATATGCGCCGGTCATTGCCATGCTGGAAGAAAAAATGCAGACTGCATCCGACGAGATGGATTATGAAAAGGCCATTGAATACAGAGATTTATTAACCAGTGTAAAACAGATCGCCCAAAAACAGAAGATCACAGACAGCGGTATGGAAGACCGGGATATTATCGCCATGGCAAAAGATGAAAAAGATGCTGTGGTCCAGGTCTTTTTTGTGCGTGAAGGAAAGCTGATCGGAAGAGAGCATTTCCATGTAAATGTGGCGACTGCGGAAGACAACGGCCAGATTTTAACCAGCTTTGTCAAACAGTTTTATTCAGGAACCCCCTTTGTTCCCAGAGAGATATGGGTTCAGACCCAGCTTGAGGAGGAAGAGGTAATCGGAGAGTGGCTGTCTGCCAGACGGGGTCAGAAGGTAAAACTCATCATACCGAAAAAGGGGCAGAAGGAACGCCTCGTGGAGCTGGCGGAACGGAACGCGGCTCTGGTGCTTTCCCAGGATAAGGAAAAGATCAAGCGTGAGGAGCTTCGTACAGTAGGAGCTATGAATGAGGTGGGAAGTCTGCTTGGGCTTTCTGATGTAAAACGGATTGAAGCATTTGATATTTCCAATATAAGCGGTTTTGAGTCGGTAGGGTCCATGATCGTTTACGAAAACGGCAGGCCCAAACGAAATGATTACAGGAAATTTAAGATTAAATGGGTAAAGGGTGCCAATGATTACGCTTCCATGAATGAGGTTCTGACCAGAAGGTTTTCCCATGGATTACAGGAAGCCGAAAGCTTAAGGGAAAAGGGTGTAGAAGAAGAACTTGGAAGCTTTACCCGTTTTCCTGATCTGATCATGATGGATGGAGGCAAAGGCCAGGTGAACATCGCTCTGGAGGTTATGGAGCAGCTGGGGCTTGCTATTCCTGTATGTGGAATGGTAAAAGATGACAATCACCGGACCAGGGGGCTGTACTATAACAATGTGGAAATTCCCATTGACCGGCATTCGGAAGGGTTTAAACTGATCACAAGAATTCAGGATGAAGCCCACCGGTTTGCCATTGAGTATCACAGAAGTTTAAGAAGCAAGGGGCAGGTAAAATCCATTCTGGATGACATACCAAACATTGGTCCAGGGCGGAGAAAGGCTTTGATGCGCCGGTTTAAGGGGCTGGAAGCTGTGAAAGAAGCCACTTTAGAGGAGCTGGAAGCCACTGAGGGTATGAATTCCCGTTCTGCTAAAAGCGTATACGATTTCTTTCATAATTAGTGCCCACTGCTTTTCAAAACACCAAATCTGTGTTAGTATGAAAAAAACAGATGAAAAGGAGCATTTCACCATGCATGGAGTAGCAATCACAGATCTGATTGAAAAAATGAATCTCCGGAATATGACGCCGGAGATCGATGCGGAGAAAATTGTGCTCAGCCATCCGGATGTAAACCGTCCGGCTCTTCAGCTGACCGGTTTTTTTGATCACTTTGACAGTGAGCGGGTTCAGATTATCGGATATGTAGAGCAGGAATATATAAACCAGATGAATCATGATAGAAAGATGGAGATGTACGATAAACTGCTCTCCTATCAGATTCCGTGCCTGGTATACAGCCGCAGCCAGAATCCGGATGAGGATATGCTGGCACTTTGCAATCATTACGGAATCCCATGCCTTGTTTCAGATAAAACCACATCTGATTTAATGGCAGAGGTGATCCGCTGGCTGAAGGTAAAACTGGCACCATGTATCAGCATTCACGGCGTTTTAGTTGACGTTTTCGGTGAAGGTGTGCTGATTATGGGAGAGAGCGGCATCGGTAAAAGCGAGGCGGCTCTGGAACTGATTAAGAGAGGACACCGTCTTGTAACCGATGACGTGGTAGAGATCCGCAAGGTGAGTGATGATACCTTAATCGGAAGTGCGCCGGAGATTACGAGACATTTTATTGAATTACGTGGAATAGGAATTATTGATGTGAAGACATTGTTTGGTGTGGAAAGCGTAAAGGATACACAGTCCATCGATATGGTGATTAAGCTGGAAGACTGGGATAAGGATAAAGAGTACGACAGACTGGGGATCGAGGACAATTACACGGAGTTTTTAGGCAATCATGTTGTATGCCATTCCATTCCCGTTCGTCCGGGCCGTAATCTGGCCATTATCGTTGAGTCAGCTGCCGTCAATTACAGACAGAAGAAGATGGGGTACAACGCGGCACAGGAATTATACAACCGCGTCCAGGCAAACTTATCAAGAAAACAGGATGATTGAGGTGTCTGATGACTGGAATTTATGAAAAACTTCTTGGTGCAGCCGATAAAAACCATATAAAAGCAGGGGAAGAGATGCGAAGGCATACCTCCTTCCGGGTGGGGGGACCGGCAGCCTGCTTTGTAACTCCTGGAGATGAGAACGAGCTTGCAGCAGTTATTAAAATCTGTAAGCAGGAAGAAGTGCCTTATTTCATTTTAGGCAATGGAAGCAATCTTCTGGTAGGGGATCAGGGTTTTGACGGGGTGGTTATCTCTATGGACAGCTTTAACAGCTGTTACGTGAATGAGGAGACGGGGATGATAAAAGCCGGAGCAGGAATTTCTCTGGCGAGAATCGCACAGGAAGCATATAAGGCATCACTGACAGGCTTTGAGTTTGCTGCCGGAATTCCGGGAACTCTGGGGGGAGCCGTAGTCATGAATGCCGGTGCATATGGTTCGGAGATGAAAGAGGTACTTCGCAGTGTGAAAGTGGTCACAGGGGATGGAGTCATCATAGAGATTCCCGCAGGCGAGCTTTCCCTGGGATACCGGACCAGCTGCATTATACCAAAACAGTATGTAGTGTTTGAGGCTTCCATCCGCTTAAAAGAAGGAGATCCGGTTTCTATCAAAAGCCGTATGGATGAACTTGCACGCAGAAGAAAAGAAAAACAGCCTTTGGAATTTCCAAGTGCAGGAAGTACCTTTAAACGTCCGGAAGGACATTTTGCCGGGAAGCTGATTGAAGACGCAGGGCTTCGGGGATTTTCCGTAGGAGGAGCCCAGGTTTCAGAGAAACACTGCGGATTCGTGATTAATAAGAATCAGGCAACAGCGGCGGATATTATAGCCTTATGTGAAGAGATAAAAAACAGGGTATACGAAAAAACCGGAGTGATGCTTGAGATGGAAGTAAAGACACTGGGTAAGTTTTAACGGTGCAAAGGAGTATACAGTGAGGCTTGTAATTGTGACAGGCATGTCAGGCGCAGGGAAGACCCAGGCGCTCAAGATGTTGGAGGATATGGGATTTTATTGTGTGGATAATCTGCCCATACCGCTGATCGAGACGTTTGCAGAGCTTACCCTTAAAAATCCGGAAGGAATCCGGAATGCTGCTTTGGGAATTGATATCAGAAGCGGGGAAGATTTGTCGGTTTTAGACCGCATCTTTGATGAATGGTCCAGAAAACGGGTGCCCTTTGAGATTCTTTTCCTGGATGCCGGAGATGAAATACTGATTAAGCGTTATAAAGAAACCAGAAGAGCCCATCCTCTCGCAGCAGGCGGCAGAATTGACAGCGGAATAGAAAAAGAGCGTATGAAGCTTGCATTTCTAAAGGAAGAAGCGGATTATATCATCGATACCAGCAAGCTTCTCACAAAGGAACTGAGACAGGAACTGGAGAAGATTTTCATGAATCATGAATCTTACCGTAATTTATACATTACAGTTCTTTCCTTTGGATTTAAATATGGAATTCCGTCCGATGCTGATCTGGTATTTGATGTGAGATTTCTGCCCAATCCCTACTATGTAGAGGAGCTGCGTAACAGGACGGGAGAAGAAAAAGCAGTGCGGGACTATGTGATGCAGCATGGAACCGCTGATCTGTTTTTGAACAAGCTTTATGATATGCTGGATTTTCTCCTTCCAAACTATGTTCTGGAGGGCAAAAACCAGCTGGTGATCGCCATTGGCTGCACCGGTGGAAAACACCGTTCCGTAACCGTTGCAAAAGCGGTTTATGATAAATTTAAGTCCAGGGCGGAATTCGGTATAAAAATCGAACACCGGGATATTGATAAGGATAATACAGGAAAAAGGGTGGTCTAGATATGTCATTTTCTTCCAAGTTAAAAGAAGAGCTTTCCAGGCAGATCAGTCCGGCAAGACATTGTCAGATCGCGGAAATGGCTGCGATCATCAGCCTTTGCGGTAAGATAATCATATCGGAAGAAGACCGCTATACGATTAAAATCCATACGGAAAATGTAGCAGTTGCAAGAAAGTACTTTACATTATTGAAAAAAACATTTAATATAAGTACTGATGTCTCTATTAGAAGAAACGCCTACTTAAACAGGAACCGCACCTATACGGTGACAATCCGGGAACATGAGGATGCCATTCGCGTGCTTCATGCGACCAAGCTCCTTGACGAGAACGGAGAGGTAGGAGAGAATTTAAATGTAGTGAAGAACGTGGTGATCCAGCAGTCCTGCTGCAGGAGAGCATTTATACGGGGGGCATTCCTCTCATCAGGATCCATCAGTGATCCGGAGAAGTTTTACCATTATGAAATCGTATGTGCCACAGAAGAAAAAGCAGAGCAGTTGAAATCAATTATTGCAACCTTTGAACTTGATGCAAAGATAGTAAAGAGAAAGCGTTATTTTGTTGTCTATATCAAGGAAGGAAGCCAGATTGTTGATATACTGAATGTCATGGAGGCGCCGGTCACTTTAATGGAGCTTGAGAATATCAGAATATTAAAGGACATGCGCAACAGCGTGAACAGACAGGTCAACTGTGAGACTGCCAATATTAATAAAACGGTATCAGCTGCGGTAAAGCAGATAGAAGATATAGAATATATCAGAGATACAATCGGACTTGATAATCTTCCGGATAATTTAATGGAGATTGCCAGAGAGAGACTGGAAAGGCCGGACGCAACATTAAAAGAGCTTGGAGAAGCTCTGGACCCTCCTGTGGGCAAATCAGGAGTGAACCACCGACTTAGAAAGCTTTGTGATTTAGCAGGGCGGCTGCGCGGGACAGGCGTGGGCAGCGGAACGGAACAGATCCGTTCAGAGGAATGAGGAGGATAATTATGGTAAGAAAAACAGTCACCGTGGAACTTGCATCAGGTTTGGAAGCGAGACCAGTTGCTATGCTGGTTCAGGTTGCCAGCCAGTATGAAAGCAACATTTATGTTGAAATTGAATCAAAAAGAGTGAATGCCAAAAGTATTATGGGTATGATGACTCTCGGCCTTGCAGCTGGAGAGCAGATTACAATTACGGCTGATGGATCAGATGAAGAGCATGCGGTCAATGAGATCGAGAAATACTTGAGCAATCAGGAATAATAACTGGAATATAACGTGTTTTTGAGGCGGAGACTGCCATTGCCTGACAATGGAAGCTCCGCCTCTTATATATCTCCCTTTTTAATTTGGTGCAAATTATTTTCAGGGGCTGTCTTTTTATGCTATAATGGAAGAAATCAGGATAGAAGGAGAAACGACAGATGGCATTTACACATTTGCATGTCCATACAGAATACAGCCTGCTTGATGGGTCCTGCAAGATTAAGGAGCTGACAGCCAGAGCAAAAGAACTGGGGATGGACAGTATGGCAGTCACTGACCATGGCGTTATGTATGGTGTGATTGATTTTTACAGAGCCGCGAAGGATGCGGGCATCAAACCCATAATCGGCTGTGAGGTGTACGTGACGTCCGGTTCCAGATTTGACAGAGAACTTGCAGGCGGGGAAGACCGGTACTACCATCTGGTACTTCTAGCTGAGAACAATCAGGGCTATCAGAATTTAATGAAGATTGTTTCCAAAGGATTTGTGGATGGATTTTATTATAAACCAAGAGTGGATTATGAAGTATTAAGAGAATATCATGAGGGCGTGATTGCTCTCAGCGCCTGTCTGGCAGGAGAGGTGCAGCGCTATATCGGCAGAGGACAGTATGAGCAGGGAAAGGAAGCGGCACTTCGTTATCAGGAGATATTCGGAGAGGGTAATTTCTTCCTTGAGCTTCAGGATCACGGCATACCCATGCAGAAGACCGTGAATCAGGGCCTGGTGCGTATGAGCGGGGAGACCGGAATTGAACTGGTAGCCACCAATGATATCCACTATACCTATGCGGAGGATGCCACACCCCACGACATTCTTTTGTGCATTCAGACCGGTAAGAAAGTGGCAGATGAGAACCGGATGCGCTATGAGGGCGGACAGTATTACTGCAAATCAGAAGAGGAGATGAAGACTCTCTTTTCCTATGCAACCCAGGCGGTAGAGAATACCCACAGGATTGCACAGCGGTGTAATGTGGAGATTGAGTTTGGCGTCACAAAGCTTCCGAAGTATGATGTTCCGGAAGGCTTTGATTCCTGGACTTATTTAAATAAACTTTGCACGGAAGGATTTGAGCACCACTATCCGGAGGATGACGGAACATTAAAGGACCGCCTTGCCTATGAATTGGATGTAATACATACCATGGGGTATGTGGACTACTTTCTGATTGTCTGGGATTTCATCCATTACGCCAGATCCAAAGATATCATGGTAGGACCGGGAAGAGGTTCAGCAGCCGGAAGCATCGTTTCCTACTGTCTTGGAATCACGGACATTGATCCCATCCGTTACAACCTTCTTTTTGAACGGTTCTTAAATCCGGAACGAGTCTCCATGCCCGATATTGACGTTGACTTCTGCTTCGAACGGCGTCAGGAAGTCATTGACTATGTAGTGGAGAAGTACGGCAAGGATCAGGTGGTTCAGATCGTTACCTTTGGTACCCTGGCAGCCAAAGGTGTGGTGAGAGACGTAGGAAGGGTGCTGGATATGCCTTACGCCCGCTGTGACGCCATTGCCAAGATGATACCGGGTGATCTTGGTATGACACTGGAAAAGGCGCTGAAACAAAGCCCTGACCTGCGCAGCGCGTACAATGACGATCCCGAGGTAAAATACTTAATTGACATGTCCATGCGTCTGGAGGGACTGCCAAGGCATACTTCCATGCACGCGGCAGGAGTTGTAATCAGCCGGACCTCCGTGGATGAATATGTACCGTTGTCCAGAGCTGCGGACGGTACCATTACCACTCAGTTTACCATGACTACACTGGAGGAGCTGGGGCTTTTAAAGATGGACTTCTTAGGACTTCGGACGCTTACGGTCATTCAGAATGCCGTTGCAGCAGTGGAGAAGAACCGGGATATTCTTCTTGATATGGACCAGATCGATTACAATGATAAGGCAGTGCTTGATTCCATCGGTTCCGGTAAGGATGATGGGGTCTTCCAGCTGGAAAGTTCGGGGATGAAGAGCTTTATGAAGGAATTAAAGCCGGAGAATCTGGAGGATATTATCGCCGGAATTTCCCTTTACCGTCCGGGTCCCATGGATTTTATTCCCAAATACCTAAAAGGCAAGAATGACCGGAATTCCATCACTTATGACTGTCCACAGCTGGAACACATTTTAGGCCCCACCCATGGATGTATTGTATATCAGGAACAGGTTATGCAGATTGTCCGCGACCTTGCCGGATATACCATGGGCCGAAGCGATCTGGTGCGCCGTGCCATGTCAAAGAAAAAGACCTCAGTCATGGAGAAGGAACGCCAGAACTTCGTATACGGCAACTTGGCAGAAGGCGTATCCGGATGTATTTCCAATGGAATTGATGAAAAGACAGCCAATCAAATCTATGATGAGATGATTGATTTTGCAAAATATGCCTTTAATAAATCCCACGCTGCGGCATATGCAGTGGTATCCTATCAGACTGCATTTTTAAAATACTATTATCCCCAGGAGTTTATGGCGGCTTTATTGACCTCTGTTATGGACAATGTGTCTAAAGTTTCAGAATATATTCTAAGCTGCAGGCAGATGGGAATTTCCATACTCCCGCCGGACATCAATGAGGGAGAAAGCGGATTCTCCGTTTCCGGCAAGTCCATCCGGTACGGGCTTTCCGCCATTAAAAGCGTGGGCAAATCCGTTGTGGAACAGATTGTGGAGGAACGGACGCGAAACGGTCTTTATCACGATATGGAAGATTTTATCGACCGGATGAGCAACAAGGAGGTTAACAAGCGGACGCTGGAGAATTTCATTAAATCAGGAGCACTTGATACACTTCCCGGCACCAGGAAGCAGAAGCTTTTAATCGCTCCCGAGCTTCTTGACCAGAGAAGCAAGGAGCGCAAGAATACCATGGAAGGGCAGATCACCCTGTTTGATCTTGCCGGTGAGGAAGAGAAAAGCAACTACCAGATCACATTTCCTGAGGTGGGAGAGTTTGAGAAGGAAGACCTTCTGGCCTTTGAAAAAGAGACTCTCGGCATCTACGTAAGCGGCCACCCTCTGGAGGCATATGAGGAGACATGGAGAAATCACATTACGGCAGTCACTGTGGATTTTATTGTTGATGAGGAGACCCAGAAAACCAATGTGCAGGATGGATCTTACGTGACCATTGGTGGTATGATTACAGGTAAAACTGTAAAAACTACCAGAAACAACAAGATGATGGCATTCATAACTCTGGAAGATCTGGTTGGTTCCGTGGAGGTCATTGTATTTCCAAAGGACTATGAGAGTAAGAGAGAGCTGTTTGTAGAGGATTCCAAGGTATTTATCCAGGGAAGGGCATCCATTGGAGATGATCCGGTTGGCAAGCTGATCTGCGAGAAAGTGATCCCATTTTCAGCAGTACCCAAAGAGCTGTGGCTGAAATTCCCTGATAAGGATACGTATGTGAAGTCAGAGCGGGAGATTCTTGAACTGTTAAGAGAGTCCGAAGGCAGCGATTCCGTAATCATTTATCTGGAGAGTGAACGGGCAAAGAAAGTGCTCCCATCCAACTGGAATGTAAATGCTTCCAATGAGCTTATTGATATTTTAACCAAAAAACTTGGTGAAATAAATGTCAGACTTGTAGAAAAAAAACTTGAAAAGATTGGAAAAATGAATTAGAATACAACATGTATGAAATGTAAAACTTACAAATACAGATATCCGTGAATCAGGAGGAAGTTACTATGGCAAAACAAGTGAAAACCATTGGCGTATTAACCAGCGGCGGCGACGCACCAGGTATGAATGCTGCGATCCGTGCCGTTGTCAGAACTGCAATCCATAAGGGATTGATAGTAAAGGGAATTATGAGGGGATACGCGGGCCTTCTGCAGGAAGAGATTGTCGATATGAACAGCACCAGTGTATCGGACATCATTCACCGGGGCGGTACCATTCTTTATACAGCCAGATGTCAGGAATTTACCACAGCTGCAGGTCAGCAGAAGGGTGCTGAGATCTGTAAAAGACATAACATTGACGGAATCGTAGTCATCGGCGGAGACGGTTCATTCCGCGGTGCCGGTAAGCTTTCTGCACTTGGAATCAACACCATCGGACTTCCAGGAACCATTGATTTGGATATCGCATGTACGGATTACACCATCGGCTTTGATACGGCGGTGAACACTGCCATGGAAGCAATTGATAAAGTTCGGGATACATCCACTTCCCATGAGCGCTGCAGCATTATTGAAGTAATGGGAAGAAATGCCGGATATATTGCACTCTGGTGCGGATTTGCAAACGGAGCAGAGGATATCCTTCTGCCGGAGCGGTATGACGGAGACGAGCAGGCATTGATTAACCGCATTATTGAGAACAGAAAACGCGGTAAGAAGCATCATATCATCATCAATGCAGAAGGAATTGGTCATTCCTCTTCCATGGCAAAGAGAATTGAAGCAGCTACCGGTATTGAGACAAGAGCTACCATTCTGGGTCACATGCAGAGAGGCGGAGCACCTACCTGTAAAGACCGCGTGTATGCCTCCATCATGGGAGCCAGAGCAGTGGAACTGCTTTGCGAAGGAAAGAGCAACCGTGTTGTAGGCTATAAGCACGGAGAATTTGTTGATTTTGATATTCAGGAAGCATTGGCAATGACCAAGGACATTCCGGAAGATCAGTATCAGATCAGTAAGATGCTGGTTCGTTAATGAGAATCGGATATTCATAGAACAGGCGGGACCGCCGGAAGTAGAAATACTCCGGCTGCCCCGCCTTTTTTGATAGTTACCTGTGTTTACAGATGCTCCAGCCATGTTTTAGCCAGAGAGATCCAGTTCTGGCACTGGGGTACAATACAGCGGCCGTCATCGCCGGAAACTTCACTGTTTGCCAGAGACAGTCCGTGGCAGCCAGTGGGGTAGATATGCATTTCCACACTGACCCCGTGCTCCGTGAGTGCCTCCGCCAATAAGTAACTGTTTTTCACCGGTACAGCGTCGTCGGTAGAGGTGTGCCACAAAAATACAGGCGGTGTGTGGGATCCGACCTGATGTTCCAGAGAGACCAGGCGGCGCAGGGTTTCATCTTCTGCGTCTGCACCTAATAAATTAAGGAAGGAACCCTTGTGGCAGAAGGGACCGGAAGTGATCACCGGATACGCCAGAATCATGCCGTCTGGCTTTATATTCTCCGGAGTAAGCTCTAACGGCCCGTATAAAAACTTCTGATTCCAGAAGGCTCCCAGGCTGCAGGCTAGGTGGCCTCCTGCAGAGAATCCGCAGACAATAATCTTCTCCGGATCAACCAGCCATTTGGCTGCATGGGAACGGACCAGAGAGACTGCATAAGCCAGTTCCATCTGGGGATAAGGAAACGAATCAGGAGCAATGCTGTAGCGGAGAACAAATGCATGGCAGCCCATGGATAAAAACTGCATGGCTATGGGTTCGCTTTCCCTGTCGGATAAGTGCTCATAACCGCCTCCCGGACAGATGATAACTGCCGGACGAAGTCGCTTTGGAGCGACGGATACAGGATCTAACAGGTAGGCGTTTAACGTTGCATTGGAAGCTTTTTTTTCTTTTCCTGCCTGTTTTGCTGTTATGATAATCTGTTTTGTAAACTGATTCACAGACACCACACTCCTTTTTTGTATTTTAGTTTTCAAGAACCTCGTTAATCCCATCAAATAAGGTCTTTGCTCCCTCGTCAGAGGTAATTTCCTGCGCACTCAATTTTCCGAATACTTTATAGTATAATCCGTCAGGATTTGCCTTTAATTCGCTGTTGTCAAACTGGGGATCCTGTGTGAATTTGCAGTAGTCAAGAACTTTTGCATTGGCCTCTTTTGTCATTTTATCACCAATGTTTTTTTCATTCAACACTTTTAATGCTGCAGCAGAGCATGGAACACCGCGTTCGGTAGAGCAGATTTCAACACCTTCCGGATCATTTAACAGGAAGTTAACTAACATGGCAGCTTCCTTTGGATGCTGGGTAGAAGCCTTTATTGCAAAGTCCATGGAAACCTTTGTGGAACCTCCCTGGTATTCACCGAGTTTTAAGAATTCGCCTACTACAAATTCCTGACCAGGCTTATTAACACTGCCGTCTAAAGCAGCTTTTACCTTGGAAACACCGGAATCCCACTCCATAAGACCTGCATATTTGCCATCGATCCATTTTGCGTTTTTATCAAGGGAGTCGGCCATATCTCCATTGATAGTAGCAATCGATGGGATTACATGCTCGTTTTCCAGCTTGTTCATGAAATCCAGACCTTCTTTGATTTCGGCTTCTGTATAGTTTAATTTGCCGTCTGTAATCCAGTCCTTTCCGTACTTTGATTCCAGATAGTATACTAAAAAGATAGCGCGGTCATACTCACCCAGAGCCAGAGGATAATAGTCATTGTTGTAAGCCTTGAAAGCTGCACCGGCAGCCAGTAAGGAAGCCTCATCTGTAGGAATGGCACATCCAACCTCATCAAAGGTTGTTTTGTTCCAGTAGTACAGACGTCCGGTTAAGGAAATGGGAATGGCCATCAGTTTTCCGTTTACTTCATTTGCTTTTAATTTATCTTCCGGAAACTGTGTTAAATCAATAATGTCAGAATACTGGTTTAAATCAAGATAGGATTCGCCGCCTTTGCTGTAATCCGCCACCCAGTTTGATCCGATCTGGACCACGTCAGCACATTCTCCGCTTAAAATCCCCAGAGACTGCTTCTCTTCCCAGCCGGTCCAGGCACCGTATTCTGTTTCAACTTTGATGTTGGGGTATTTTGCCATAAAAGCATCTACAGCCTTTTCTGTTGCAGCATGTCTGGAATCACCGCCCCACCAGGAAATACGAAGGCTTACAGGTTCCCCTGATGTGTCTTCTGAAGCAGCACCTTCTGATTTGGACTCTGAAACAGAAGTGGTATCAGAGGGGGCATTGTTTTTTTGTGCACTGCCGCACGCTGCCAGCGATAAGCCCATGGCGGCTGACAAAGTGACAGCCATAATTTTAGCAATCTTTTTTTTCATATAATTTCCTCTCTTTCTTTTCTCCCAATGGGAAAATGATAAAAACTCATGATGCCGGTAATTTGGTGTGTAAGCACTTACACACCAGATTATCTTATCATATGTTTAAAAATAAGAAAGATTAATATTTAATAAAAATAGAATATGCAAATTATGCATAATATACAATTATAAATAATATTGTTGTAAAGTAAAAATAATGTAATAGCATAATAACTAAAAATAGACAATTAAGTATTCGCATTAAATAAAAAATATAGTTAAAAAGTATAAAAGTGAAAAATATAATTGCAAACCTTTGCAATACAAGAATCGAGGGCTTATAAATCAAATAATCTCAGCAGTGACAAGGAAGAGAAACCATGCTATTATTTAAAATATGGGGTTACTGAGGTAATGGAGGAGAATATATATGGCTGTAACAATAAAAGATATTGCAGCAAGTGCAGGTGTTTCTTACTCAATGGTTTCAAGAGCGTTAAACGGTACGGGGGCAGTGGAACAGAAGAAAAAAGAGCAGATCCTTGAAATTGCACGGAGAATGGGATATATGCCAAACCAGGCAGCGGTTACCTTAAAAAAGTCAAAATCAGGTATGATTGGCCTTTGCTTTTCAACAATCAGCAAGTCAACATCGCCTTTCGTGCTCCACGATGTTCTTACAGCAGTATATCAGGAACTGGGAAGTAAGTATCAGGTAGTGGTAAAGGGAATTGATATGCATCAGCCGGGGACTTTGAATCCTTCTTATTTTGACGGACTGCTGATCATGTCTCAGGGAGACTGGGATCAGGAATTTCTTGAGGAGGCCTGTGAAAAAGATATTCCTATGGTGGCTATCAGCAGGAAAGTACCAGTCAATATACCTGCTGTGGTTACAGATGAAATGGGAGGCATGGAACAGGCGATGAACTACCTTTTAAAAAATGGTCATCGAAGAATAGGAGTGATTGAAGGTTCTACCTATTTAGAGGCTACCTTGTTAAGGCGTGAGGGATGGCAGAAGGCGGTAAGGAAGTATGGGCTTAATGTGGAACAGATTCCGGTGGATTACGGCAATTACCGCTTTAACAGCGGAAGACTGGCAGCCGGCAGACTGCTTGATGCCCATAAAGATTTAACTGCTTTGTTATGCTTTAATGATGAGATGGCTTTTGGAGCCAGAAGTGCGGCAGCGGAACGGGGATTAAAGGTTCCGGAAGATATTTCACTGACAGGGTTTGACAACTGGGATCTTTCCAGTTATGCTGATATGAGACTGACAACCGTGGAGCGGAGCGCTGCAAAGATCGCCATGGAAGGAAGCAGGATGCTGCTTGCATGTATGGAGGAAGGAGTACGTCCGGCCGATGTCTGGCTGGAAAACCGCCTGATTGTAAGAGACAGCGTAAAAAATTTAGAATCTGATAAAACAGCAGATAAATGAGTAAAGAGAGGAAACGAAACATGGATGTAATTGAAAGGTATATCAATGAACTGATGGAAAAAAGTACACCGGACCGTCCGGTCTGGAACATTGAGAAGATTCTTCAGGGAGAGAAAGCCGGCTGGAATTACATTGACGGCTGCATGATCAAGGCAATCCTCGAGATGTATTCCATTACAAAGGATTCGAAATATCTGGAATTTGCAGATACGTTTATTGACTACCGTGTAAAGGAAGATGGATCCATTGATGGATATGATGTAGAAGAACTGAACATTGATAATGTGAATGCAGGCAAAACCCTGTTTGAACTTTATGATCTGACCGGCAGGGAAAAGTACAGAAAGGCAATCGATCTGGTTTACAGCCAGATTGAAAAGATGCCCAGAACAAAAGAAGGGAATTTCTGGCATAAAAACATTTACCCCAATCAGGTGTGGCTTGACGGTCTCTATATGTGCCAGCCATTTTATATGGAATACGAAACCCGGTTTAACGGAAGAAAAAACTGCGAAGATATTTACAGCCAGTTTGCAAATATAACAAAGCATATGCGGGATTCTGAAACAGGACTTTACTATCATGCCTATGATTCCTCCAGAGAGATGTTCTGGTGTGATAAAGTGACAGGACTTTCCCAGAATTTCTGGCTGAGGGCACTGGGCTGGTATTCCATGGCGCTTCTTGATACCATGGATAAAGACAATCATAAGGAGCAGGAAGCATTGCATCAGATGAAAGATGCATTCAAATCACTGATTGATGCCATGTTAAAATATCAGGATCCAAGCGGTATGTGGTATCAGGTGGTCAACTTAGGCGGCATGGAGAAGAACTATTTAGAAACCAGCGGCAGCGCGATCTTTTCCTATGCAATCTTAAAAGGCGTGCGCCTCGGCTATCTGCCTGAAGCATATGCAGAACACGGAAAGAAAGCATTTGAAGGAATCTGCAAAACCTATCTTCATATGGAAGAAGGAAATATGAGTTTAGGCGGAATCTGCCTGGTGGCAGGTCTGGGAGGAAAAGACAGAAGAGACGGAACATTCCAGTATTATATGTCCGAGCCGGTGGTAAAAGATGATGCAAAGGGAGTGGGACCGTTCCTTCTTGCATATACAGAGATGAAACGGTGCGGATGGCAGTATCAGTCATAGAAAATAAAAGGGAATGAGGCAGTCTGCCTCGTTCCCTTTTTAACTTAAACTGTTCTGTGCGAATTTCTTCGGTGAAATGCCCGTCTTCTTTGTAAATGCTTTAAAGAAGTTGCTGTAATCATTAAAGCCGCACATGCTGTATACCTCATTCACACTGTATCCGCCTGCCAGCAGCGTCTGTGCCAGCTCAATTCTTCTGGTTGTAATATAGGAGTTAATGGTGGTTCCCGTTCCTTTTTTAAAAAGCCTGCAAAGGTAGGAGGTGCTTAAATAAAAATGAGCTGCAATCTCCCCGATGCTTAAGGAAGAATCAATGTTATGATGGATATAGGTTATAATATCTGCCACCTTGCTGTTAAAATACTGTCTCTGTTCTTCTGGCTGTTCGCCCAGATCTGCTTCTGCCGCACATTTCGTTAAAAAAACCATGAACTCTGCGAATGCCGAACGTTCTTCCACGTCATGTCCAAAACCATCTTCCACAGCCAGTTTATTAAAATAATAAGTAAACCTTCGCTGCTGTCCCTGGCTTAAATGGATCCGGTGGGAAAAATTCTCCGGACGGTGTGTAAAACAGTAGGTCAGATCCGTAAGGCCGGTGGAAATGGTTTTTAAATACTCCGGATCAATAAAAACAGCATACCGTTCATGGGGAATGGACGAATCCATCTGAAGGATCTGGTGCTTTTCCCGGGGATTAATCATGAATAAATCGCCAGGCTCTATGCGGTAATTATTGTCTTCAATTAAAAAAGTACGGCCGCCGCTGATGGAAAAATAAAACTCGCAGCAGCGATGGCTGTGCATGCTTAAAACACTGCTTTCTTTGTGAAGATGTGCAATGGAAAAATAATGGCTTTCAAAACAGCGGTCAATTCCTTCCGAATATGAAGTAAGTACTTTCATTATTGGCATTCTCCTTGGCTAATACTACTAAAATAATATCATAGGATGTCAAAATATGCAATGTTTTGTGCTGAATTTGAAATGAATTATAAGGTAATAGGTGCTATAATAATAAAAAAGTGTTGTGTAAGCGCTTACGCAAAATACATAATTCTATCATCAGAATGCGGAAACATTTACACTGACTTTTAAAGAACTCATTTATGAGGGAGAGAAAAAGGAGAGAAAAAGATGAGAAAAATCAAACAGTGGACAGCAATGGGGTTAGCGACTGTTATGGCAATGTCTCTATCTGCCTGCGGGTCTGGCAAAAGCAATACTGCTGAGACAACCACTGCTGCACCTGCAGAAACTACTACTGCAGCAGCAGAAACCACAGCTGCAGGAGCTACAACTTCCGGAGAACCGGTAGAACTGAAATTTTCCTGGTGGGGCGGCGACACAAGACATGCTGCAACAGAAGAAGCAATCAAAGCTTTCCAGGCAAAATATCCAAACATAACTGTAACTCCAGAATATGGTGCATGGACCGGATGGGAAGAGAAGCAGTCCTTAAATATTTTAGGCGGCAATGCGGCTGATGTTATGCAGATCAACTGGAACTGGATTGATTCCTACAGCCAGGGCGGAAAGTCTTTCGCAAACCTGGAGGATTACTCCGATGTTCTTGATTTAAAACAGTTTTCACCAGAGAGCCTTGAGCTTTGCAAGGTAGATAATAAATTAATGGCAGTTCCGATTTCTTTAACAGGCCGTCTGTTCTACTGGAACAAGACAGTATTTGATGAGGTTGGTGTTGCACTTCCTACTGATCTTGATTCCTTATACAAAGCCGGAGAAGCATTCAAGGCTAAAGATCCTGATATGTATCCGCTGGCAGTTGGACAGTATGACCGTATGATCCTGATGGTATACTATCTGGAAGCTAAGTATGGTAAGAACTGGGTAGAAGACGGAGCAGTTAACTACACAGAAGATGAAGTAAAAGATGGTATGGACTTTATCAACAATTTGGAAGAAAAACATGTAATCCCTGCTCAGGCAACAATTGACGGCGATATGGCTGACTCTCTTGATAAGAATGCAAAATGGATCGATGGAAAATATGCTGGTATCTTTGAGTGGGATTCCTCTGCATCCAAGTTCAAAAAAGCTCTGGAAGGCAGTGTAAACAAACCTGGCCAGGAATTCGTAGTTGGCGACTTCATTAAGATGGGCAATAACAATGGCGGATTTACCAAGATTTCCATGGCATTTGCAATTGCTGCAAACTCCAAGCATCCGAAGGAAGCAGCTATGCTGATCAATTTCCTGTTAAATGATGAAGAAGGCGTTAAGATCTGTTCTACTGAAAGAGGTATTCCTTGTTCCGCAGCAGGCTTAAAGATCCTTCAGGATAACAAGCTTGGCGATCCTCTTACCATTGAAGCAAATACAAAGGTTATGGATTACAGCAAGTTTACTCTGGACAGCAAATTTGAACACAATGACTTAAAGGCTAACCCAGACGGTGTTTATTACAAAGTATTTGGTAAGTTAAGCTCAAAAGAACTGGATTCTGCTGCAGCTGCAAAAGAACTGATCAAGGGTGTAACTGATACACTTGAGAACTAATTCACTTTAAAAAGAAAAGATATTCATATTTCATATGAGCCGCCATAGTAATATGGCGGCTCCCATAAAGAAAAGGGCAGACAAAACGTCATGGAATGCAGAAATGAGACATTAATACCATACCAGCTTATGGGAGCAGTACAAATGTATGAAGCAACTGGAGAAGATGCATTTAAGGATTTTGTAATGACTCAGTTAAGCAGAATGGAAGCCCCGGAAGGGACGGCAGGCAGTCTGCCGGCACAGGATTATTCCGCTTATTTTTTCGCTTTGGAACAAACTGGTAATGAGAAATACAGGCAAAAGATAGAAGATGTCATGAAAGCCCCGGAGTGGACTTTGGAGCTTATGCCGTTTATAACAGCATATGACACAAAGTATAAAAGAAAAGAGCATTATAATGAGATTGCGTCCATGTTTCGGGAGAAACAGCAGTTTACAGGAGATGATCTGGTGTCACTGATTGATACCATTGCTCAGATGTCAGAAGAGATCTATGAATATTATAGGGAATTAAGGGATTTATTTAAGGTTATAGTCAAGGAGAAGATGAAAGACCTCCCCAATTCTTCTGAAATTATGGAAATTGGTTATTCCATTCTGAAGGCATGCAACACTGGTGTGCTTCAAAAAGAAAAATACGGTAATTTCGGGGAATTTGTATGGAGAACTATTGCGGGGATTGATAATAATACATGTACAGGTTTAAAAGATATGATCTGTGCGCAGCATATAATTTTTAATAAACAGGAGGTATGAGCACTATGAAGTCAAAGGGTATGCGTAAGTTCCTGGCTGATAATGCGGGATTCTTCTTTGTCCTGCCATGGCTGATTGGATTTATACTTTTTAAAGTTTATCCATTCGCCTCTTCATTGTACTATAGCTTTACAAATTACGATCTGTTTAATGGCGTAACGAAAACAGGTATGATGAACTATAATAAGATTTTCACGGATTCTGATATTACAAGAGCATTTCTGGTAACTTTTAAATATGCGATTTTTGACGTTCCTTTAAAGCTGACCTTCGCATTATTTATTGCTTATATTCTGAACTTCAAATTAAAGGGAGTTAATTTTTTCAGAACTGCTTATTACATCCCCTCTATTCTGGGAGGTTCCATCGCCATCGCTATCTTGTGGAGAGCTGTATTTAATACAGATGGTCTGATCAATGCGGTTGTTGTTGCACTTGGCGGAGAAAAAATCAACTGGATGGCATCTGCCAACGGTGCTTTATTTGTTATCATCATGTTAAGAGTATGGCAGTTTGGTTCAGCCATGGTAATTTTCCTTGCAGCTTTAAAAGGTGTATCGGAAGATTTATATGAAGCTGCATCCATTGACGGAGCAGGAAAATGGACCCAGTTCTTTAAAATTACAGTTCCTTTAATTACACCGGTTATTTTCTATAACCTGATCACTCAGTTATGTCAGGCATTCCAGGAATTCAACGGACCATTCCTTGTAACAAAGGGCGGACCAAACGGTGCAACTACACTGATTTCTATTCTTATTTACAACAATGCGTTCCTTCGTCATAAGATGGGTATGGCAAGTGCCCAGGCCTGGATTCTGTTCCTGATTGTCATGACATTTACGGCAGTTGCATTTGTAAGCCAGAAGAAATGGGTATATTACTCAGATGAAGACGGGAGGTAGATGACATGACGAAAGAGACAAAAAGAAATATAAGCACAGTGATCCGTTACACCCTACTCGTCGTAATCGGGTTCATTATGGTATATCCCCTGATCTGGATGGTAGGTGCGACGTTTAAGACCAACTCAGAGATTTTTACCAGCGCATGGTTCTGGCCTAAAAATCCGGTTACTGACGGTTATGCCAATGCCTTCGTAGATTACGGCGGTAAAATTAACCTGATTAAATCACTTTTAAACACTTATAAAATCGTAGTTCCCAAGGTTATTTTCACTGTAATTTCAGCAACCATTACTGCTTACGGCTTCGGACGGTTTGAATTCAAGGGAAAAGCAATTCTTTTTTCTCTTATGATATCCACTCTGTTCCTTCCACAGGTAGTTTTAAATGCACCACAGTACATTATGTTCAACAACTGGGGCTGGACAAATTCCTATCTTCCTCTTGTTATCCCTTCTTTATTTGCAGGTGATACATACTTCTTATTCATGCTGGTTCAGTTTTTAAGAGGTGTGCCGAGAGAGCTGGAAGAGGCAGCCAAGATCGATGGCTGTAATTCACTTAAAACATTATGGTATGTAATTGTTCCCATGTTAAAGCCGTCACTGGTATCTGTTGCACTGTTTCAGTTTATGTGGACTTCCAATGACTTTATGGGACCCCTTATTTATGTTTCCGACATGCCGAAATATACAAACTCCATTTACTTACGTATGTCAATGGACGGCGATGTAGGATTTCAGTGGAACAGAATTCTGGCGATGTCACTCATTTCCATTATTCCTTCTCTGATTGTATTCTTCTGTGCGCAGGATTCCTTCATTGATGGTATTGCTGCAGGCGGAGTAAAAGGTTAATGATCAAAAAGAGGGCGTGGTATGCAATTGCTGCGCTCTTTTTCAATAGAAAAAACAAATAACACAGGAAAACTTGACAGGTGAGGTTTAACAGTATGGAATTAAGAGTTGCATTTCAGACAGCGCGTTCTGTAACCATAGAGACAATCACAGAAACAATTTATGAATTCGACACTCCGGGCCAGATTCTGGTAAACGGAGAGAGCCGGGGAGAGACAAAGCAGGTTGTGTTTACTTTGTTTGACTTAAAGCCGGATATGGATTATAATATTTCTCTGGAAAGAAATGGAGAAAGAGCGGAAGCCAGCTTCCGTACTGACTATGAATTTGTGACGTTAAATGTAAAAGATGTTGGGGCGAAAGGAGATGGGATCCAGGATGACACATCCTTTATCCAGGCTGCTATCATGGCCTGCCCAAAGGATAGCCGGGTATTGATACCAAAAGGGAGATACCGGATAACCAGCTTATTCTTAAAGAGCCATTTAAGGCTTGAGCTGGCAGAAGGAGCAGAGCTTTTGGCGGATACGGACCGGTACAAATATCCCAGATTTCCCGGAATGATTGAAAGCTATGACGAAAAAGAGGATTATAATCTGGGAACATGGGAAGGAAATCCACTCCCCATGTTTGCAGGGATCATAACTGGAATCGATGCAGAGGATGTGGTGATTT
>JAEWJZ010000007.1 GCA_023386315.1 Bacillota bacterium
TTGAGTAAGACAAATGGCCGCAGCTGCAAAGCCGAAAGGCTGCAGGTGAGGAAAGTCCGGGCTTCACAGGGCAGGATGCCAGATAACGTCTGGCGGAGGCGACTCCAGGGAAAGTGCAACAGAAATAAACCGCCGCATCTGCGGTAAGGGTGGAAAGGTGGTGTAAGAGACCACCGCTCTCCTGGTAACAGGGGGGGGCCATGTAAACCCCATTCGAAGCAAGACCGAACAGGAAGCATAAGGCGGCCCGTCTGCTTCCGGGTAGGTCGCTTGAGCCTGCTGGCGACGGCAGGCCTAGATAGATGGCCATTCAACGACATAACCCGGCTTATCGTCTTACTCAAAGCATTTAATAATGAAACAATAAACAGAGGGTATCGCTGTATCACATTTCTGGTGATTTTGGCGATACCCTTTTTTTAAATCAGGTAAGCTGTCAGACGTTGTTACAGGAAAATAGAATACTGCTATATAATGTCTGATGAAGGATCCAGCTGGAACTGGTAAATAAGCTGATTTAAATTTTCTGCTTCTGCAGCCAGTTCCTCGCTGGCAGCGGAGCTTTCTTCCGCTGTGGCTGATGTGGTCTGTACAACAGTAGAAATCTGGTCAATTTCATGACTGATTTTTTCCAGAGCAGCAGTCTGCAATAAGGAGGCTTCGGTAATTTTATTCATCAGTCCGGTTAACTGCTCAGATTTAGTGAGAACAGTGTTTAAGGAACCTTTGGTATCATCAGCCATTTGTGCTCCGTTTATTATGGCGCTTAACGTGCGGTCAATCAGATACTGCGTCTTTTGGGCAGATTCAGTACTTAAGGAAGCAAGACGGCGTACTTCATCAGCTACGACAGCAAATCCTTTTCCGGCAGCTCCGGCCCTGGCCGCCTCGACGGCTGCATTTAAGGCAAGAATATTTGTCTGAAAGGCGATACTCTCCATTGTTTTTATGATTCCGCCTATCTCACTGGAGTTATCGGAGATATCTTTCATCGCTGAATTCAGTTCCATCATTCGGTCATTGCTTGTGCAGAGTTCCTCCTGTGTTTCAAGCAGCAGAGCGTTTGATTTTAAAATTCCGTCAGTGTTCTCTTTGATCTGGCCTGATATATGGCTTACTGTTTCAAAAAGCCGTTCAACGGAATCGGCCTGTTCTATGGCATTTTCCGCCAGAATCTGTGAACCCTGTGATACCTGTTCAGAGCCGTTTTTGACCTCCTGTGAGGCAGTCTGCACATGATTTAATGTAAGGTTTAAGGAATGCAGGATTGTTTCCATGGAGGTGCGTATAGGTGAAAAACTTTTTCTGTAATCCATGCTGATTGTAACAGTCATATCTTTGTCTGCCATCTTTTTCAGCACCCCGGATATATCGTTTATGTAGAGATTCAGTGTTTTAATTAGACTCCGGACATTGTCAGCAAGAACACCCAGCTCATCTCCTGCCTGGTAGGTGACATCAGTGTCTAATTCACCTGCAGCCAAAGCTGTGGTAGCAAGTTCCAGTTCCCTGATTGGTCCTGTAAGGCTTTTCGTCAGGCAGATGCATAATAAAACAATGGCAGATAATGTGATTGTAGTAAACAGAATGAGAACCGTATAAATTCTTGCAGATTCTGTTTTCCCATCTGTATAAAACTGGCTTGCACGATTGATGGCTGCCTGTTCTAATTGACCGGCAATGTCACTGGCAGAAGCTGAACTTGGTTCAAAGGAATCCATATAGATGCGGAAAGCATTGGCAGAGCTGCCTGATTTACTCAAATCAATAATTTCCTCAGTCATCTGATCGCGTTCCTTCTGAGAATCTATAATATGCGCCAGTTTTTCCTGACTTTCCGGTTGTGTCATGTTCTTTTGTAATAGTGAGGTTTTTTCATTGAGCCGGGCTGTTGATTGATTAATTTCATCTTCCCATTTGGAAATATCATCTCCTTTTTTGCTCTGGATAATCAGAATCAGGTTTTTTTCAATTGTGCGTAAATCGTACCTGATATACAGTGTGGCATTGGATACTGTAAACGGGCGGTTATAAAAAGATGTAAAAGTTGTGTATAGTTTGTTCATTCCCCTGCCGGAGAGCAGGGCTGAGATAATAAACAGGAGAAAAATTAATCCAAATGCTGCTGTGATTTTCTGACCTATTTTCCAATTTTTCATAAGACATCCTTTCCTTTGTAACGTAAGAAATAAGCAGCCAAAATAAAGATATTATTCTGGCTGCAGGCTTTTTCATTTAAATAAACAGTGACGCAATAACATTAAAGATAGTAGCAGAGATGACACTGACAGGTACAGCAACAAATAAAAGACGGGGGAACATGGCAGTGCGTTCTTCGTCAGTAGTACAGGTACCCAGAACCAGACTTCCGCCGGAAGAGAATGGGGAGATCGCTGAACTCTGTGCGCCGATTACAATGCTGCTGAAAATGATCAGCGGATTGATTCCAGTTGCAGCCGCCAGGGAAGGAACCAGCGGAAACAGTGCAGGACATACAACTCCAAGGGTGCTGGAAAAGAAGCTCATTACCGATCCGATCAGACTGAAGGCCACCGGAACCACATAAACCGGCAGACTGGAACCTGCCCAGGACGCCATTAAATCAAGGGTACCTGCCTCAATGGCTACGTTGATCAGCATGCCCACACCGCAGATCATGATAATGGTATTCCACGGAACCTTTTTGATGACCTCATCCTGAGGAGCCAGCTTAAAAAATAAAGCAACTGCTGAAAAAGCAATGGCTGTCAGACCAACATCTATTTTGCTGTTAACAAATGTTACAGCAGCAGAAGCCGGAAAGATGATGTGCAGGATGGGAAACAGCAGAACAGCTGTTATCATCACAATGATCAGAATAAGATTGATTTTTTGCTTTGAAGTAAATGCGTCCGGCTTTTCAAACACCATATTTTTTTGAACTTCTCTGTTTTTTCGCGTTATAAAGCGGAATATCACGATCAGTAAAAGAGAGAAGATAACACTCTCAATAAAGATTACAGAAGTATAGTTAAATGAAACACTGGCATAATTATTTTCATCCATTAATCCTCTGAATACAATTCCGCTTCCGCTGGTCATGAAATTTGCTCCTGACAGAGCACCGCAGTTAACCGCTGCAGCTCCTACCATTTTATCCATTTTCGCTTCTTCACAGATTAACAGTGCAATTGGTGCCATAAATGCCATAACGGTAAAGAACCCCGCACCTAATGCTGCGATTCCCGCGCTGGCAAAATAGAGAGCGAAGGGAAGAAGACCAGGGAATCTGCGGCAGGCATAAAGCAGATACCGGGCAGTTTTTTCCAGTGTCCCGTTTACCAGAGCAAAGTTATAGAAAAGTGAAACAGAGAATATTACAAACATGGTATTAACGGGCCATCCCCCAATTACCTTTTTTGGTGCTAACCCCAGAACAAAACAGCCTAGCAGATAGGCGAATATAATTGCGAAGATACCAGTATTAAAGCCTGTTTTGTACCCGATTATGATTGCAAGCGCAATTGCCGATACGATTAATATGTTTATCATAAAACATAACCCCTCTTTTTGTTTTATTGACTTTCATCTGACGATATATCAAGTAGTTCTGACTGAATTGTATGAGTCATGTGGGTAACTTCTGAGTCCGGTACGCCGTTATCCACAAGATACTGCATATATTGTTCCATTGCAATTTCCCAGTTTGGATTTTCTACCTGTCCGCCGTCTGTGGAGACCATGACATTTTTATATCCGCATTCTTTTATGGCTTCCAGATTCACAGGCAGGTTGCTTTTATACTTTCCTCCTCCCAGAGGCTGGGCAAAGCAGTGTTCCAGAATAACACCGTAATCTTTTACAATTCGCACCTGATCAGTAATGTCCATGCCTACAAGCCACCATTCCGGATGAGTTACTACTATTTTTTTAACTCCTGCATCTCTGGCGGCTTCTACAACCTGAAAACACTCTTCCGGAGATATATGGGCTGTTGCAAGTACTGCATTATAGTCCTTAATCAGCTCAAAAATATCCCTTAATTCCGGCACGATTTTTGAATCTCTGATTACATCAATGCAGTCATCTGTGGACTGGTTCATTTTGAGCTTATGATTTCTTGCAGACTGTGTGGGAAGCCATATGACTTTTGCACCCAGTTTTAAGCCGCTTTCAACCGCAGCGGGGTTGATTCCTCCTATCTGTCTGTTTAAAGTTACGCTGCCGTACATGGTGAAGTCATTGTCACCGTTGTGCGTTAATTTGTTATGCTGGTTACATAAGTATGCCCGGTCCACGGTTGTGCCCTGGTGTGTTTTAATTACAATTGCTCTGGCACCCACCTTTATGGCAGCTTCCATCAATTCGAAATCGTCATAAGCCCGGTGACGAATATCAGGATTTGAGTGGACGTGCATATCAATGATACCCCCTAAAGATACCTTACTCATTTAACATCTCCTTTCTTTTATCTGGCAACGATAGAGCTTTGTAGAAAATCATCAAATACACTTCTTGGGAAAAAAGAATATTTATGTTGTTTTGGCAGAAACTGATGATAATTTTTTCTGTATCTATAAAGTTGCACAAATAATAAGTCGATTCTATAATGAATATATTATCGGTGCAATCTAAAATAAGTAATAGCTGATATCGGAAATACCGATGGGAGGTAAAAATGGAACTGAAAGAATTGAGATATATTGTTACTCTGGCGGAAGAAGGCAGCATATCAAGAGCAGCAGACCGGCTGTTTATGGCCCAGTCCAGTCTGAGTCAGTTTTTACAGCAGTATGAGAAAGAGCTTGGAACTGCATTGTTTGCAAGGACTGCAAAAGGAATTCGTCCCACAACAGGAGGTGCGAGCTTTATAGAAAGCGCCAGACAGATTTTACTTCAGTACAGAAGAGCCGAAAATGAATTATGGGACAGTGTAAATCTGGAGGGAGGAAGAATTATTTTTGGTATCAGTTCTTTTCGGGGCAGGTACATGCTTCCCGGCATTCTTGCCGACTTTCAGCACAAGTACCCTAAGGTGAAGGTTGACATTGTAGAAGCAAACAGTATGGAACTGGAGGAAGAACTGACTGCAGGTAAGCTTGACCTGGCAGTGGTTGCACTGCCCGTTAACTTAAAAGGTAAAGTGGAGAAATTCTACAGGGATGAAGTTTTAATTGTCTGCAGTAAAAATCACCCGGCAATGAAATATGTATATCGGGATGATAAAACAGGGCAGTGCCACATGGAACTAAAGGATGCCGCCATGTTTTCCTTCATACTCAGCGATTACAATACAATGCTTGGAACTATCAGCAGACAGCTGTTTGAAAAAGAAAATTTAAAAGTTCATTCGGATAACAGCAATATAACTGCAGCCCTGTCGGTGGGAATGGCAAGAGCCGGTCTTGGGCTTGCTTTTACTTATCGGTCCTGTATGGAGGAGTATGAGGATACGGCTTATATATCGGTTGGCAGGCAGGGGATTTTTCTTGATCTGGCACTGGCCTGTTCCGTCATGGGATATCAGTCTAAGGCTGTATTTGCTTTTGGCGATATGATTAAGGCAAGGTACAAAAAAAAACCGCTTCCGGTCAGTTAGGCAGGAAGCGGTTCTGTTACAGCATTATCTGCTGTATTTTTCTTCACAGTACATGCAGCGGTAGGTTTCCTTTTCCGCATCTGAGAGATAAAAAACATGGGGAAGGCCCTGTTCGATGGAAGTGATGCAGCGGGGGTTTTTGCACTGGATGATGTTCGTGATCTTCTGGGGAAGACTGAGTGTCTTCTTTTCTACAATTTGATTATCCCGGATAATGTTCACCGTGATATTGTGATCAATATATCCGAGAATCTCCAGATTAATATGATCCATGCCGCCTTCTATTTTAATAATATCCTTTTTTCCCATTTTATTGCTTTTGGCATTTTTAATAATGGCCACCTGGCAGTCTAACTTGTCCAGTCCCAGATTATAATAAATCTCCAGACTTTTTCCTGCTTCAATATGGTCTAATACGATACCTTCTTTTAATCCGCCGATATTTAACATGGTTTATTTACCTCCAGTAATGTCATGATAAGAGCCATACGTACATAAACACCATACTGTGCCTGCTTAAAGTAGGCGGCCCGTTTATCATCATCAACTTCTACAGAGATCTCGTTGACTCTGGGAAGAGGGTGAAGTACATACATATCTTCCTTTGCCAGCTTCATTTTTTTCTTATCCAGAATGTAGCAGTCTTTTAAACGGATGTAATCTTCTTCATTGAAAAAGCGTTCCTTCTGTACACGTGTCATATACAGGATATCTAAATCCGGCATGGCATCGTCAAGACTGTCCATTTCAATAAATTCAATGTTGTTGGCCCTTAGCACATCTTCCCGGATGTATTCAGGTACCCGCAGTTCAGGGGGGGAAATTAAGATGAATTTGATGTTTTTATATCTTACAAGAGCGTTAATGAGAGAGTGAACGGTACGGCCGAATTTCAAATCACCGCAAAGACCAATGGTTAAATCGTTCAGACGGCCTTTTAAGGAACGAATAGAGAGTAAATCGGTAAGTGTCTGTGTGGGATGCTGATGTCCGCCGTCTCCTGCATTGATGACCGGAATACCGGAATGGCTGGCTGCGACTAATGGTGCGCCTTCTTTGGGGTGTCTCATTGCACAGATATCTGCGTAACAGGAGATGACCCGAATGGTATCAGCGACACTTTCTCCTTTGGAAGCAGAGCTCGAATCGGCAGAAGAAAAGCCAAGTACGCTGCCTCCTAAATTAAGCATGGCAGCCTCGAAACTCAAACGGGTTCTTGTACTTGGCTCATAAAAAAGTGTCGCTAGTTTTTTTCCATTGCATACATGAGAATATTCCGGAAGATTATCTTCAATATCTTTTGCCAGATCAAGCAGCTGCCCGGTTTCTTCCAGACTGAAATCTAACGGGTTAAGTAAATGTCTCATAAGAATCTCCTTTATCCACTGAGTTATGGTTTAAAATTCTATCCCATTATAAAGCATACTTTGAAATATTTCCACTCTTTTTTTAAAAAATTTTAACAGACTTTTGGCAGGCTTCCCGGGGTGTAAGGAATATGTAAGGAAGATTAAGAAAATAAAGAATGCAGGATTTACCAATCCTGTTGTATAATGTCATTGCGTGAATAAAACAAGGAGGATGCTTAAGTGGTGGAAAATAAGACACCTATGATTCAGGTTAAGGATCTTTATAAGGTGTATAAGGTGGGAGATACCAAAGTCTACGCACTAAACGGAGTAGACTTTACAATATATAAAGGTGAATTTTGCGCCATTGTGGGTCCGTCCGGCTCAGGGAAATCCACACTTTTAAATATGATGGCAGGTTTGGAAAAACCATCGAAGGGGGAAATTGTCATTGCAGGAAATCACATCGAAAAGCTTTCAGAGAATCAGCTGGTTGCATTCAGAAGAAAGCATGTGGGTTTTATTTTCCAGTCCTATAATCTGATTAAGACATTGAATGCGGTAGAGAATGTTGCACTTCCCCTGTCATTTCGTGGAGTACCGAAAAAAGTCCGGAATGAAAAGGCAAAACAATACATAAAGCTGGTAGGTTTGGAGAAACAGATGAACCATATGGCAAACGAGATGTCGGGAGGGCAGCAGCAGCGTGTGGGAATTGCAAGAGCGCTTGCAGTTGATCCCAAGATTATTTTTGCGGATGAGCCGACCGGAAATCTGGATTCCAAAACGACAAAAGAGGTTCTTAATCTGATGCAGAAGATTGTAAAAGAGCAGAATCAGACACTTGTCATGGTAACACACGATAATTATATAGCCAGGTTTGCAGACAGACAATTCCACATAGTGGATGGAAAGATATTTAAGATTGAGGAACAGCACCACGAGGATACAGAGGGGGATATGGAACATGTACAGAGTTAAGAGGAAAATTGTATGGCTGCTTGCTGTGCTTATGGTGATTACAACAATACCGGCAACAGCTTTAGCACAATATGATTTAAGTAAAAATACCTATATTGATGTGAAGAAGACTCCGTCTGGAAAGACAGGAGAGAATATTACCATCAACATGGTTTTTACCAATAATACTGGCAGTGATTTAGATGATGTGGCAGTGAGATTTGACAGGGATATCCCGGAACAGGAATACAAGGCTACGGAAGATGCGGAAGAGACCACAACGTATACTGGCTCCGTGTTTCCTTTCGAAATTTCCTCAAACACATTTGATAATAAAAAGCTGGGCAAAGTGAAAAGCGGCAGTTCTAAAACCTTCAGCCTTACTGCCAGAATCCGGAGAGATGTATCGGAAGGCTATTATTTAGTGCCCTTAGAGGTTGTTACAGATGCAAAGAAAAAAGATGACGGAGCACATGCATCCTATGAGAAGGTAAACATCTGGATTACGAAATCATCCGCCACAACCTCTTCCGGAGCGAATGAAGGAACCATAAGCTTTGAGCTTGGAGAAGATCAGAGCACACCCTTCGGCACTTATCCGGAAGTCATGAATTACAACATGAATGTCCGCAATTCCTCTAATTTAACTGCATTTGATGTGAATGTACGTATGGGGGTAAATCAGGACAGTACAAAATTCCCTTTTGATATCAACGATGGAAATTATACCAAACATTACGACCGGATCGGGGGCGGGGAGACCATATCCGTGCCTTACAGCATGATGATCAGGAAAGATGTATACAGCGGATATTATCCCATTACATTTACCATCGAATACCGGGACAGTACAGACGGTGATATCCAGAAGTCAGAAGAGACTTTCTTTGTAAAGGTTCAGAATAAGGATAAAGAGGAAGAGACAAAAGAGTTTAATGCCAACGACAGAACCAAGGCCAGGATTGTTGTTGACGGCTTTGAAACCAATCCGGAGAAGGTTTACGCCGGTGAGGAGTTTGAACTTACGCTGCATATGAAAAACGCTTCGGAGAGTGTTACTGCAAGCAACATTCTTTTTAATCTGGAGTCTGAAAAGGTGACGGAAAGTGCTGTGTTTACGACGGATGAAGGAAGCTCTTCCATCGTTGTGAATACCCTTGGGGCAGGTCAGACCACAGATGTGAAGGTAAAGCTCCGGGCTGGGGCCTGGGTGGACCAGAGAACCTATGGCCTGACCATTAATGAAAAATATGACAGCCCTGAATTTAAAAATGCGGAAGAAAAGATAACAGTTAATATACCGGTCAAACAGGTGGCACGCTTAAATACAGGAACCATCGATATCATGCCGGAATCAATAGCCGCAGGATCTGAAACCAACATTATGTTCCCTGTTAATAATACGGGCAAGGTTCTTCTTTATAATGTCATGGTGGCGTTTGTAGGAGATTCTATCCAGCAGACCACTACCTATATCGGTAATATTAAGCCAGGAGAAACCGGTAATGTAGATGCCATGATTACGGGTACAACTCCCACAGCAGATGACGGAAAAATCAAGATTTTAATTACCTATGAAGATGAAAACGGAGTCGTCTCTGATCCGATAGAAAAAGAAGTCACACTGATGGTAACAGAGCCGGAAGAGACAGGGACGGATACAGGTGATATGGGCGAAATGCCTGCAGATGTACAGCCCACAGGTTTTGCAAAATACAGTAAAATTCTTATCCCAGCCATTGGCGTATTAATCGCTGCAGGAGCCGGTGCCGCCTTTTTCTTCTGGAAAAGAAGAAAAAAGAAAAAGCTGGCAGCAGAAGAGGAATTAAACGATGAGATTTAGCGATTTGCTTTCCATGAGTGTGAACAATTTAAGACGGAGAAAGATGAGGACATTTTTAACTGTTCTGGGAGTTTTGATTGGTACAGCTTCCATAGTTGTTATGGTATCTCTGGGGATCGGTTTTAATGAACTTACCATGGAACAGTACGCTTCTTATGGAAGTCTGACTGAAGTCACTGTGTATTCCAATCAATCGTTTGGCGGAGATGGAAAGAACGAACCAAAGTACATGACGGATGATGTGATTGCCCAGTTTGGAAAACTGGATCATGTAAAGGCGGCTTCCCCGCTTTTGCAGGCGGATACGATCATGAGCCAGGGGGCATATCAGGCGAATATCACTGTTATGGGAGTAACTCCGGAATATATGAAGAATATTTCTTTAAAACAGGGGCATCTTCCGGATAAAGGGAAAAAAGAGCTGCAGATGGTTGTTGGAAATATGGTCGCCAGGCAATTTAGCAACCCGAAAAGCAGAAGTCAGGATTTTTACGATGATCCAACCAAGATTCCTGATATTGATTTTATGAACAGACCCATTTTTGTGGTTTTTGACACGGATGCCTATTATCAGGCTCAAAACGGCGGATCGGGTGACGGGAAAACTCCCGTCAAACCGCCTAAAAAATATCTGTTGAAGACAGCAGGTCTGGTAGCGGGAGGTGTGGAGGACTATAATAATTACAGTTACAATGTTTATGTAGATTTGGAAGCACTAAAATCCCAGTTAAAGCAGATTTTTAAGAAGAAACCCATTCCCAATCAGCCTACCAATAAAAAGGGTAAGCCTTACGGCTATTTTATCTATGACCAGGCGGTTGTGGAGGTGGACGATATGGCCAATGTAACGGATGTTCAAAAAGCTATTACAGATATGGGATATCAGGCAAACAGCAATATGGAATGGCTGGAACAGTCCCAGAAGCAGGCTAAGATGGTTCAGGCTCTGCTTGGCGGAATCGGAACGGTATCCTTATTTGTTGCAGCAATCGGAATTGCCAATACCATGATGATGTCCATCTATGAAAGAACCAAGGAGATCGGAATTTTAAAGGTACTGGGGCTTGATATGAATCATATCAGAGACATGTTTCTTCTGGAATCCGGATTTATCGGTTTTCTTGGAGGCGTAACGGGAATTGTATTCAGTTACGGGGTTTCTTTTCTCATAAACCGTTTTCTGGCAGGCCGTTTTATGCCGGATATGCCTGGAGATTTATCCAGAATACCGGTGTGGCTGTCTCTGGCTGCCGTAGGCTTTTCTGTTTTTGTAGGCATGGCTGCCGGATTCTTCCCATCACTGAGAGCCATGAAACTGAGTCCTCTTGCTGCCATCCGCAACGAGTAAAGCTATGTAATAAAATTAAAAAAAGACCTTGCATTTTTCGGAGGAATCATTTATTATGTTAAACAAGGTACGTGCAACTGGCGGATAAGTGGAGAAAACCACGGGGAGCACGTTACATTCAGAAGCCGACCGCCTGGGCACCGCTATGGGATGTCCAGGCGGTTTTTTGCGTTTTTATTGATGAAGGAGGACTAGGAGTCATGAATTTGGTTTCTTTGAAGGATGATTTAACGAACAATTCCTATCCGGGAAGAGGGATAATTATCGGCAAATCCCCTGATGGCAGGAAGGCAGTAACAGCCTATTTTATCATGGGAAGAAGTGTCAACAGCCGCAATCGTGTATTTGTGGAAGATGGGGATGGAATCCGTACCCAGGCTCACGATCCTTCAAAATTGTCAGATCCCAGTCTGATTATCTATGCTCCGGTTCGTGTCATGGGCAACAAAACAATTGTGACAAACGGAGATCAGACAGACACCATCTATAAAGGAATGGATTTTCAGCTGACGTTTGAGCAGACACTTCGCAGCAGGGAATTTGAGCCGGACAGTCCCAATTATACTCCCCGTATATCCGGTATTATGCATTTGGAGGATGGAAGATTTAACTATGCCATGTCTATATTAAAAAGCAACAATGGAGATCCATCTGCCTGCAACCGCTTCACCTTTGCCTATGAAAATCCAGTACCAGGAGAAGCCCACTTCATTCATACCTATATGCATGACGGCAATCCGCTGCCAAGCTTTGAAGGGGAACCAAAACTGGTGGAAGTTTTGGATGACCAGGGTGAGTTCACTTCCATGATCTGGGAAAGTCTGAATGAAGAGAATAAGGTATCGTTGTTTGTTCGTTATATTGATCTTGTAACAGGGGAATTTAAGACCCGGATAATAAATAAGAATAAATAGCAGGAGCGCAAAAGATGAATGAATTAGAATTAAAATATGGATGTAACCCCAATCAGAAGCCATCAAGAATCTATATGGCAGATGGATCCGATCTGCCCATAACCGTATTGAGCGGAAAACCCGGATATATTAATTTTTTGGATGCATTTAATGGCTGGCAGCTGGTAAAAGAGTTAAAGGAGGCCACTGGTCTGCCTGCAGCTGCCTCTTTTAAGCACGTTTCTCCCGCAGGTGCAGCAGTAGGACTTCCCTTAAGCCCCGTTTTAAAAAAGATCTACTGGGTTGAGGATATGGGGGAGCTTTCGCCTCTTGCCTGTGCTTACGCCAGAGCCAGGGGAGCTGACCGCATGTCTTCCTTTGGTGATTATATTTCCCTGTCAGATCCTTGTGATGAGGATACGGCAAAGATCATAAAGAGAGAGGTGTCAGACGGAGTTATTGCTCCTGGTTATACACCGGAAGCTCTGGATATTTTAAAATCCAAAAAGAACGGCAATTATAATGTTATTTTAATTGATCCGGAATATTCTCCGGAGCACATAGAGAAAAAGCAGGTTTACGGAGTTACGTTTGAACAGGGAAGAAATGAAATTAAGATCGGCCGGGAACTGCTGGAAAACAGAGTGACTCAGAATAAGGAGATTCCTAAAGCTGCTGAGATAGATTTAATAATCTCTTTGATTACGTTAAAATACACCCAGTCCAATTCCGTCTGCTATGCAAAGGACGGACAGGCAATAGGAATCGGAGCCGGACAGCAGTCCCGCGTCCACTGTACCAGACTGGCGGGCAGCAAAGCGGATAACTGGTATTTAAGGCAGGCACCAAAGGTGCTTGAACTTCCATTTCTTGAAAATATCCGCCGTGCAGACAGGGATAATGCTATTGACGTTTATATCGGTGAGGATTATATGGATGTATTGGCAGACGGCAGATGGGAGCTGGTGTTTAAGGAAAAGCCCCCGGTTTTTTCGACAGAGGAAAAAAGGCAGTGGCTTGATCAGTTATCTGATGTATCTCTTGGATCTGATGCATTTTTCCCATTTGGAGATAACATTGACCGGGCATTTAAAAGCGGTGTGAAGTACGTTGTTCAGCCGGGCGGCTCCGTAAGGGATGATCAGGTGATTGAAACCTGTGACAAATACGGTATGGTAATGGCATTTAATGGAATCCGCCTGTTCCATCATTAATAAAATATGACTGAAGGGATCGGACTGGTGTCCGGTCCTTTTTTAACGGCTCTACTTTACATAAAAATATTATGTAAAGTAAAACGAATAGTCTGAGAAAAAATAAGTACCAGCCTATATTTTTTGTAAAAGCACTTTAAAGGCTGGCGCGGCATAAAATAGGATTAAGTAAGTTTAAGGTGGCTTTCTTTGAAAACTTTTCCCAAACCTTTAACTGCGCGAGAGGAACGAGAGTGTCTGGAACGATACCAGGAAGGGGATCAGGAGGCGAGAGCCACACTCATCGAGCGTAATATGCGTCTTGTGGCCCATGTTGCAAAAAAGTATCAGAATACAGACTATGATATGGAAGATCTCCTGTCCGTGGGGACTATCGGGTTAATCAAAGCTGTTAATACCTTTCATCCGGACAGAGGATCAAGGCTGGCCACTTATGCGGCGAAATGTGTGGAGAATGAGATCCTATCATAACGGCTTCTGAAACCCGTTATGCCGGTTTCTGTATTGAGCAGGTGAAATTCCCATATTTTTTCTGAAAACCTTAGAAAAATAATTGCTGTTGGAGTATCCGCATTCAGCTGCAATTTCCTCCAGACCCATGGACGTATTAAAAAGAAGGGATATAGCGTGTTCCAGACGGAGACTGGTTAGATATTTTATAGGAGAGTGTCCTGTCTGTAAATGAAACTGTCTGGTTAAATGGGGAAGACTCACATCAAGTTCCCGGCACATCTGAGAGAGCCCGATTTGGTATTTATAGTTTTTCTGAAGCCACGCTGCAGCATCTTCCACACAGGCATTTTTGGTGGATTTTAGGGGCGTTTCCAGTTCTCTCATAAGCAGGGTCAGAAATTTATATAAAAAGATTCCGCTGTCGTAACGAACGTATTTTTTTCCTGCTTTCACAGCCTGGAATTCCTCTAAAAATAATAATATGGCCTGACTTGTATTAGCAATAGAAAAAAATTTTCCTGCCAGAGCCTGAATTCGCTTAAAAAAATAATGGCCCATCTCCCCGTCAAAATGTATGTAAAAGTAGTTCCATGAACAATTTTCAGCCAGGTAGTATCTGCTGAAGTCGGGAAATGTAATAAAAAAAGCATTTCCAGGGGAAAGAATGTAAGTCTGGCCCTCTGTTTCAAACATTCCGCTTCCATCTAACGTATACTGAAACAAATAGCCCGAATAACCGCTGCGATTATAATTTTGAAAATCATAGGATTCATTGCTCCTCTGTTCCATACCAAAATCCCAGAGAAAAAGGGGAGCATTCCATTGTCTGTCTATATCGAGAAAACCAAATGTCTGGCAAGATTCATTCATCAAAAAATTACCCTCCATGTATCGTGTTCTTACTCTTGTAATAGATTACCCAGTTGTTATAATGATATCAGATTTATCAATAATTTACCAGGAAAGGATATGTATATGAGCAGAAATTTATCATCAGAAAAACCTCCCATGGGATGGAACAGCTATGACTATTATGATACGGCAGTAACAGAACGTGAGGTCAGGGATAATGCTGAATATATGTCACAGAATTTAAAAGAATATGGCTGGGAATATATCGTGGTTGACATACAGTGGTATGCCCATAATGCCGGAACCAGACGGGAACAGTGCCAGTATATCCCCTTTGGGCAGATTGAGATTGATGAATACTCCAGACTCTGGCCGTGTCCAGACCGTTTTCCGTCTTCCTCGGGAGGTCAGGGTTTTAAACCACTGGCTGATTATATCCATGAACTGGGCTTAAAATTTGGAATTCACATCATGAGGGGTATTCCCCGTATAGCAGCTCATAACTGCATGAAAATAATGAATACAGATATAACAGCAGACAGGATTTCAGATCCTTATTCCATCTGCTCCTGGAATCCGGATATGTATGGAGTAATTCCACGGGCAGAGGGGGCCCAGGCGTATTATGATTCTATTTTTCAACTGTATGCCCAGTGGGGAGTGGATTTCATCAAATGCGATGATATCTGCCGTATGGATGCAGCGTCTGCAAAAGAAGAGATACGTATGCTTCATGATGCAATCAAAAACAGCGGAAGGCAGATGGTACTCAGCCTGTCACCAGGACCTGCACGTCTTGATGAGGCATGGCATTATGAAACTTACGCTAATATGTGGCGGATTACCGATGATTTCTGGGATGACTGGAATCTGTTAAAACAGATGTTTGTTCGCTGCGAACATTGGCAGAATCATGTGAGTTCAGGAAACTACCCGGATTGTGATATGCTTCCGGTAGGTATGCTGGGAAAAGGCTTCGGCGATGAGAGAATGACCCGGTTTACAAAGGATGAGCAGATTACTATGATGACTCTGTGGTGTATATTCCGTTCTCCGCTGATGATTGGCGCTGAACTGACTCTGATGGATAAATGGACGTTGGAACTGCTTAGAAATCCGGAAGTTTTAGCCCTTCTCAGTGACAAATGCAAAGCATCACAGCTTGCGCGCAATGCGGATCGGTGTATCTGGCACAGCAGCCATAAGGAAAATGGTTTCAACTATCTGGCTGTATTCAATCTTTCTGAGGAGGAAAGTGAGATTGTCATTCCGCCCTGTCTGTTAAATATAGAAGATTTTAAAGATATCTGTTTTAAAGAACTTTGGACAGGTGAAACATTTACTTGTAAAACAAAGGATCTGGTATTAAAAGTACCTGGTCACGGAGCAAACCTTTGCCGGTTCCAGGGAACCTGACTTTGAAAGACATGGGAGTGAGAATATTCCCATGTCTTTTTCATATATATAAAAAAATAAGACAGGGGGGATGAAAAACGAAACTGATCGCTGTTGGCAGCCGGCTGATGAAGGATGACGGGATTGGACTTATCGTTGCACAGGAGATGGAAAAACGGTTCCATAATTCAGAACTGGAAATAATCTATGGAGAAACCGATAGTGAGGGATGTTTTTATTCTATGAATCCCGAGGATTTTATACTGATTTTAGATGCTATGACATCTGGAGAACGGCCGGGTACTGTGAAAATATTTTCCTTAAACGAGCTTATGGACCAGGGAACGAATCTGTCCATGCAACACGACATGAGTTTTCTGGATCTGATGAAACTTTACAGATGTTCCGTAAAAGGATACTTAATTGGGATTGAGGCTTCCCGGATTGTTCCAGGCCTTGAGCTAAGTCCTGCCCTTTCCAGGCAGCTTCCGGAAATTTGCAGAGAAACAGAAGATATTATAAGAGGTATTCTGTCAGAAGAAGTAAAGCGGGAAACAGAATGAAGTGCCTTCTTGTACAAAAAATATGGAAATAAGGCTTAAAAGGCAGGCTTGCACATATATTCTAACAGATAAGCGCCATCTGATCATAGCAGTTCATCCTTTAACCAGACAGAGTGATGATGATTTGGCGTTTCTTCAGAGATTTGACCGGTGAATAGGAAACATAAAAACGGGTAAGGAGGTTTAAATATGGAAATGGATTTGCTAATGACATATCTTGTAAGCAGTTTAAAGAGATTAAATGCTGATGTGGAGAAACTTCGCTCTAATCAATACAACAGCGATGATGTACTGGATCACTTAAGCAGTGAATTAATTATGCTGCAGAATCATGTCTATTATTTCGGACAGATGCAGGAGAAAGGTTTATTTGCCAGTCAGATGGACGATCAGGCAAGAGGACTGACAGGATGCCAAATGGGACCGACAGGAGGTCAAATGGGACCGACGGGTGTGCCAATGGGCTCAACAGGTGCAGGCCCAACAGGAGGTCCAACAGGTGCAGGCCCAACCGGCGGTGAAACGGGAGGCCCAACCGGCGGTGAAACAGGAGGAGCAACAGGAGGAGAGCAGCCGGGAGAAATCCCAGAGCCAGAACCCCTGACCTATTTTACACCGGAGCAGCTGTCACAATATGATGGAAGAAACGGTGCTCCGGCTTATGTTGCAGTCAATGGAGTAGTCTATAATGTAACCAATAACCGGTTATGGTCAGGAGGAAATCATTTCTGGGGGCTGTCTGCAGGAAGGGATTTAAGCGTAGAGTTTGCATCCTGTCATCCGGGAGCAATGGTTTTAAGTGTGCTGCCGGTTGTAGGGTACATGATTCAGGAACAGGGGGAGCAATAATCATTGAAGGGAGAACATTCATGTCCTTTTCAGGAGTTTAAATTAAAGGAAACCACACATCTGGTATCCAGGGCAATGGAGGAAATCGGAAGCCAGAAGCTGACAAAGCCTAATCTGGTATGGCTGGAGCTGGATGGATGCACAGGAAATACCATTTCCCTGCTTGACGGTCAGAATCCGGATTTTCAGTATCTTATGACACAGATGACAAACTTTATTTACAGCAACAGTTTGATTGCATCTGAGGGCTCAGAAGCGATGGATCAGCTGTTCGATATGATTGGAAATGAGTATATACTCGCAGTAGAGGGAGCTGTTTCCAGGAAGGACAATGGGCTGTATCATATTATTGGACGTCATGAGGAGAAAGAAGTGACAGGTCTGGAAGCTGCAATCAGGCTGGGAGAACATGCCTCCCATATCATTGCAGTTGGAGACTGTGCATCTTATGGTGGGGTATCGGCAGCAAGACCGAATCCGGCAGACTGCACTGGAATTTCAGATGTTGTGGACAGGAAAGTGATTAAGCTGACGGGATGTCCCTGCCATCCGGACTGGCTAATGGGAACAGTGGCATATTTAATTCTTTACGGGGAACCGCCTCTGGACGATATGGACCGGCCGTTGATGTTCTATGGCATAACAATTCATGATCGCTGTCCCAGAAGATCTTATTTTGACGAGGGCATTTTTGCGACAAAGCTGGGAGAAGAGACTTGTATGTTCATGCTGGGGTGCAGGGGGCCAGTGACCCAGACGGACTGCCCGATTCGCCAATGGAACGGGCACGTAAACTGGCCGGTGGGAGATGACACTCCCTGCATCGGATGTGCTCAGTTTGGATTTCCGGATGCCATGGAGCCTTTCATCACTTATGATACCATGAGGGAGGAATAATATGGCGGAGACAATTATTATCAATCCGGTTACCAGAATCAACGGTTTTATGGAAATAGAAGCAGTGGTGGGAAATAATGCCGTGACAGATGCAAAGACAAAAGGACTGATGTTTCGCGGATTTGAAAAGATGCTTACAGGCAGAAGTCCATTGGATGCAGTGTATTTTACACAGCGTATCTGTGGAATCTGCTCCACAGCCCATTCTATGGCTGCCTCTTTAGCCCTGGAAGATGCCCTTGGGATTGTTCCGTCAGAGCAGGGCAGGTATGTAAGGGATCTGCTTCATGCCTGTGAATTTCTGCAGAATCATCTAAGGCATCTTTACCAGTATACTCTTCCGGACTATGTGAAACTGCCGGAGGGTTATCCTCTCTTTAAAACAGATCACAACGATTACAGGCTGCCCAAAGAGGTTAATACACGCCTGGTAAATGATTATTTTGAATCTCTGGAATACAGCAGGAATGCCCATAAAATGTTAGCCATTCTGGGAGGAAAGGCACCTCACAATCATGGAGTATTTATAGGCGGAATCACGTCACCTGTTACAGTTGATATGATTATTGCCATTAAATCAATTTTATTCGGGATTGAACAGTTTATAACGGAAAAAATGCTGCCGGATGTGTATGAAATTGCCGCTTATTATCCGGAATATTATCATTTTGGAGGCGGCTATCGTAATCTTTTAACCTATGGCTGCTTTGATCATTATAAAGAGCTTGGGACTTTATACGTTGACCCATATGTTTATACAAATGAACAGTATTCCCATTTTGATCCGGCACTTATCGCCCAGTCAGACGAATATGCGTGGTTTAATGAAGCGGATGAACCGGACAGGAATAAGCCGGACGCCTATTCCTGGATCAGAGCCCCCAGATACAACGGGATGCCTTTTGAAGTGGGACCGTTAGCAAGACAATGGCTGTCTGGAGAGTACAGACATGGGATATCTGTTATGGACAGAACCATTGCCAGGGTTCTGGAAGCAAAGAAAATCACACAGATCATGAATACTCTTTTGGAAAATCTCATTCCCGATGTGCCGATGCAGCAGGAGTATACAGTACCGGAACATGCTTATGGAACAGGTCTGATTGATACAACCCGCGGAGCACTTGGCCACTGGCTGACGATTGAAAACAGGAAAATCCTGTTCTACCAGATTATTACTCCTTCCGCCTGGAACCTATCCACTCAGACAGGACAAAGAAAGGGAACAGCAGAACAGGCACTTATGGGTGCCCCGGTGAAAGAAGAGAGTATGCCGGTGGAGATAGGGAGAATCATAAGATCCTTTGATCCCTGCGTTTCCTGTGCCACTCACGTGTTCGCTCCGGGAAAATGGGATAAAATTATTCAGGTTGTTTAAGCACCTGAGTACTTTCTGCTTTTATTGCGTCTAACAGCGCTTTTTTCTGGTCATTTGGGCAGTGAAGCAGGCGGACTGACTGCATAAGTACCTGATTATGAATGACGGCTGCCCTTCTGCCAAGTTCTTTTTTATCTTCCTCAGTCTGGGGATTATATACGATCATATTCATAGAGAATGCCTTACAATTCAGGGTTTATATATTTGTATGTTATTCTGCGTGTCCGGTATGTTTGAGGACTCGCTTTCCATGAGAAAACAAGGAGGATTTGTGTGGTGGAAGACAGAAATCAACCATTTGCCATATATTCCAGAAAATCCAAATTTACCGGGAAAGGGGAAAGCATCGGCAATCAGATTGAACTTTGCAGACAATATATCACGGCTCATTACGGGGAAAGCATAGCGGACAGTGCCATGATTTTTGAAGATGAGGGCTTTTCCGGAGGAAATTTAGAGCGCCCCCGGTTTCAGCAAATGATGAAAGAGGCGAAAAAAAAGAACATCTCAGCCATTGTATGCTATCGTCTTGACCGTATCAGCCGTAATATCGGTGATTTTGCTAACCTGATTGGAGAACTGAATGATCTGGATATTTCATTTATTTCAATTAAAGAGCAGTTTGATACATCTTCGCCCATGGGAAGGGCCATGATGTATATCGCTTCTGTATTTTCCCAGCTGGAGAGGGAAACCATTGCAGAACGGATCCGGGATAATATGCATGAGCTCTCTAAAAGCGGAAGGTGGCTTGGAGGAAACACCCCAACCGGTTACCAGTCTGAACGGGTGACATCGGTTACCATTGACGGAAAGCAGAAAAAGGCATATAAGCTGAAACGGATTCCGGAAGAGGCGAAGCTGGTAAAACGGATATATGAGAAGTTTCTGGAGACCGGTTCCCTCACACAGACAGAGACTTATCTTATACAGAATGGATATAAAACAAAACAGGGACGGTTATTCAGCCGTTTTGCAATTAAGGGAATTCTTATGAATCCGGTATATATGATTGCAGATCAGGAAGCTTATGAATATCTGAAGGAGAAAAAGGTGGAACTTTTTGCAGACCGGTCTGATTTTAAGGGCATCCATGGTGTCATCGCATATAACCGGACCTTACAAAAGCAGGGAAAAGCCCATGAGATGAAAGATATGGAAGAATGGATTGTGTCAATCGGTAAACATGAGGGATTGATCCCGGGGGCGCAGTGGGTCAGCGTCCAGCGTCAGCTGGAACGGAATAAATCAAAAAATTACCGCAGGCCCAGAAGTAATGTGGCACTTCTTTCCGGTATTCTTATCTGTGGAGCATGCCATGATTATATGCGTCCCAAGCTTTCCGGCAGGTATAATGACAGGGGAGAACAGATCTATTCCTACCTCTGTTCCATGAAAGAAAAAAGCCGCATGAAATGCTGTACAATGAAGAACGCAAATGGAAATGTACTGGACAGCATGGTAATTGAAGAATTAAAAAAAATTTCGGAAGATAAGAAGGAATTTGTGAAACAACTGGAAGAGGTCAGAAAACAGCTTCAGGAAGAAAAACAGGATTATGAGATGGATTTAAGCCGTTTGGAAGAGGGGCTTTTACAGACAGGAAAAGAGATTGAAGGTCTTGTTGCCTCTTTAAAGACTGCCGGAGGAACGGCGGCGGGGGATTATATAGTCAGACAGATCGATGAACTGCATAAAAAGAAAGAACAAATTCTTTTTCAGATAGGCACATGTAAGGAAACCGCCATGGGTAAAGAACTGACTGCTCTGGAATTTGACCTGCAAAAAGAAATGCTTTCCAATTTTGAAAAGACTGTGGATCGAATGGATGTAGAACAGAAACGTGCGGCTATACGGATATTAGTGAAGCAGGCTGTCTGGGATGGAGAAAACGTTCATCTTTATCTTTTCGGTTCCATGGAGCCGTCCTGTGACTCTAGCAAATGAGATCCTAATGCTCCTTCGTGCTAATAAAAAATATTCAAAAGAGGTTTCTTTATATGAACCCATCGGTGTAGACAAGGATGGAGAAACAGTGAGTCTTCTTGATGTGATCGAAATGGAGAATAAGGAAACGTTGGAGACAATCATACTAAAGCAGGATATCAAGGAACTTTATGAAGTTTTTGATTCCTGTTTAAAGGACAACGAAAAGACGATCATCGGCATGCGCTATGGACTTCATGGAGGCAGGGAATACACACAGAGGGAGATTGCAGATCTCATGGGAATTTCGAGATCCTACTCTGCTGTCATAATAGGGATAAAAAACAGGCTTTAAAATTTTGGTACAATGGAAATATAAGATTATGTCGAAAAAAAATATATTTTGCAAATATTTGTAAAATTACGCATAATACAATGTATTGTCAAATAAAAGTAGAAAAAACTTGCTTATTGGCTTTGTACATGTTACTATAAACCTGTAAATATTAACCAATTAATTGTGATGTTCAACTCATAAGGGGGAATTTGTATGAAGCGAAAAGCAAGATTTTTACTGACTTCCGTGTTGGTCCTGACAATTGGAGTACTAAAATTTACAAATGTTTACGCCCAGGATCAGGCAGCTGATATGAAAGCGGCTGCTAATGCGGGAAATGTGTACCTGACCTTCGATGACGGTCCCAACAATGCTACTTCACAGACACTGATATCCAATCTTAAAAATGCAGGATGTTACCGCGCAACCTTATTTGTCTGGGGCAACAGGATTGCCGGCAACCAGTTTGCATGGAATGCCTATTTAAACTCAGGATTCAGTCTTCAGAATCACAGCTGGACCCATTCTTACATGAGCAACTGGAGCTATCAGCAGGTTTACAATGATTTCCAGCAATGCAGCCAGGCGATTCAAAATGCCGGCAAGCCCAGACCCACCAAGGTGAGGCTGCCTTATCTTTACAGCAATAATACAATTACTCAGGCATGCTCAGCACTGGGTCTGTCCATTGTTACCCCCACTGTCTATACCAGCGACTGGGAAGGAGCAAGTACAGAGACAATTATCAATTCCTGTAACAACCTGCAGGCTGGAGGAAATCCGCTCATGCATGATTCTTATCAGAATACTCTAAGAGCTGTACCCACCATAGTAAATAACTTAAAGAATCGTGGTTTTGGCTTTGCACAGTATTAATTCGTACATAACTCATATACGCTGCCTTTTTTTATGGGCAGCGTTTTTATTCACTGGATGAAAAGGGGAAGAACATGATTAAAAAGCTTTGGTTGCCTTTCTTGCTTGTAATCTCTTTTGTTATTGCAGCTATTATTTTCTTCAAAGGAGAAAATTCCAGGACCTGGGAGCAGGTTAATGGTCCATATGGAGGATATATTCATTGTATGGCAGTGGAAGATCAAAAGGTTTTTGCAGGTACTCAGGGAAATGGCGTATTTTTTTCCTCGGACCATGGAAAAAACTGGAAGCCGGTTAATTCGGGTTTAACAAACAGCAATATCTATTCTCTGGCAGTCAACGGAAACAATATTTTTGCGGGCACAAACGGGGGTATTTTTGTCTCACCTGTAGAAAAGATCAGCTGGAGGTCCATAGATCCCAAATGGGAGGATATTATGGTATTCTCTCTTGCAGCTGATAATGAGTATCTCTATGCAGGCACCAGCAGAGGTTTCTTTTACTCAGCAGACAACGGTTTAAACTGGAATGAAGCCAGTCAGGGATTAACTTCAGGTGAAGTAAAAGCAATTGTGGTAATTGGTACAGATATATTTGCAGGAACAGAGGACAGGGGCATCTTTCGTTCTCCCGATCATGGTGTTAGCTGGTATGAGGTTAACGCTGGCATGACCACGCTGCAGGTCAATTCCCTTGCAGTAAGTGAATCGGTAATTTATGCAGGCACAGCAGGCAAAGGAGTATTTGTTTCAACAGATAAAGGGGAAAGCTGGCAGGCACTGAACCGGGGGCTGGACAGTAAAAACGTCAATTCCATTACTGTGAGAAAAAACAGTGTTTTTGCCGGTACTGAGGAGGGGATATTTCTCTTTGAAGGAACAGGCTGGAAAGCGGTCAATAAAGGATTGGAAAATCCTTATGTATATTCCCTGATTGCAGATGATTCCGGCATTTATGCAGGTACTGACGGCGGCGGTGTATTTTTCTCAGCTGACAATGGGACAAGCTGGAATAAAACAAATCAGGGATTAATTAATACCCATGTCAGTTCATTTGCTGTCTCTGATTCTGATATTTTTGCGGGAACCAGCGGGGCAGGGGTGTTTATATCCGGAGATGGCGGAATGAACTGGAAGGAAGCCGGATCAGGAATAACAAATCCCTTTGTATTTACTCTTACTGTAAATGATTCCGGCATTTATGCGGGAACCAATGGCGGAGGAATTTATAAATCTACGGATCATGGCAATACATGGCAGGCAGTCAATGTAGGGCTGACCAATCCATTTGTTTATTGTCTTGCAGTCAATGGAACAGACATTTATGCCGGGACATTCGGAGGGGGTATCTTTTGTTCCAATGATAATGGAAACAGCTGGATAAGCATAAATCAGGATTTGAAAAATTACTATATCAGTTCCTTTGCTGTAAGTGGTTCGGACATTTATGCGGGAACATTTGGAGGAGGAGTATACCGCTCCTCCAATCACGGGAAGAATTGGGAGGAGGTGAACAGCGGATTGACCAACGGCCAGATTTTTTCACTGACTGGCAATGATTCATTTATTATAGCGGCGACACCCGGCGACGGAGTTTTCGTGTCTGCGGACAGAGGAGACAGCTGGAAATCAGTCAATTCCGGTCTGGCAAGCGGAAATATTAATTCACTTGCTGTTAGAAAATCAACAGTTTTTGCCGGGACCTACGGAGGCGGTATGTTTCAGTCTCTTGATAAGGGAAAGAACTGGAATGAATTTAACTCTGGTCTGGAATCAATTGATGTCTATTCAATCTTAATCGGTGATAAGCGGATACTGGCAGGGACAAGCGGCAGAGGGATCTGGGTAAGGGCTGGTAAATAAGCTCTATAGAACTGGATCTTTCATTGCAATTGCATGAATGATCACATATAATTGCAATGAAAGATCATAAATGCAGCCAGTCAATATACATATTCACAATATAAAATGTTTGGAGAAAAATGAGTAAGATATTATTGCTTGAAGATGATTTAAGTTTAATTAACGGACTTTCCTATGCTTTAAAAAAGCAGGGGTATGATCTGGATATTGCGCGTTCGGTGAGAGAAGCCAATGCAGAGTGGGCAGATGGAAAATACGATTTATTAATTTTGGATGTGTCTCTGCCTGATGGATCAGGGTTTGAATTTTGTGAAAAAGTGCGCCGGATATCCAAAGTACCTATTATATTTTTGACCGCTTTTGACGAGGAAACGGATATTGTCATGGGTCTTGATATGGGTGGTGATGATTATATTACCAAGCCCTTTAAACTTGGGGTGCTTATATCAAGAATCAATGCTTTGCTGCGAAGGGCAAAGCACTTTGAGACCACAGAAACAGAATTGGCTTCTAATGGTATACAGGTGCTGCTGCTGCAGGGACAGGCTTATAAGAGGCAAAAGCCATTGGATCTGACTGCAGTGGAATATCGGCTGCTCTGCCTTTTTATGCAAAATCCAAATCTAATTCTGACAAAAGATACGATTTTAGATAAACTGTGGGATAATGAGGGGGACTATATTGACGAAAATACATTGAACGTTTATATACGCAGGCTGCGGCTGAAAATTGAAGATGAACCTGGCAACCCGCAGATGGTGCTGACAATCAGACGTATGGGTTATAAATGGAATATAATTGATTGAGGTGGCGGAATGAAAATTTTTACGACCGCAGAAATTAAAAATTTTTTTATTCGGGAATTTTTAATACTAGGCTGTTTTATGCTCCTGATCCAGTTGATTTCGTGGCGTTTTTGCGGAAAATTAATGATTGAATATTTTATTCTCTCTTTATTGCTGGCGGTATGTATTTTAAGCAGTTCTTTGTTTTATTTCCGGAAGCAAAATAAAATCATTGAACAGGCTGCTTCGCAGGTAAACTCATTCCTGTCAGGCAATACCAGCATCAATATTGACTGCAATCATGAAGGCGAATTGTATAAATTGTTTCATGCAGTTAATACACTTGCTTCCGTACTGAATGCACAGGCCGCCAAAGAACAGGAGATGAAGGAGTTTTTAAAGGCGATCATTTCGGATATTTCCCACCAGTTAAAAACCCCATTGGCTGCGCTTAATATCTACAACGGGCTTTTGCAGGATGAATCCATGGATATGGCAGCAATACAGGAATTTGTTTCGCTGTCCGAGCAGGAGCTGGACAGGATCGAGGTACTGGTTCAGAATCTGTTAAAACTATCCAGGTTAGATGCAGGAACAATTGTTGTTGAGAAAAAAGCAGAAAACATAGCCGAAATGATGAATGGTATTAAATCCCGGTTTGAATTTCAGGCCAGTGAGGAACAAAAGATCATTTCCTTACAGGGTTCAAAAACCTCTTCGCTTTTTTGTGATAAGAACTGGATAGCGGAGGCGGTCGGAAATTTAATAAAAAATGCACTTGATCATACTGGTGCGGGCTGCCTCATTGAAATTGAATGGAAAGAGCTGCCATCTGTGATACAGATTAAGGTCCGGGATAATGGCAGCGGTATTCATCAGGAAGACATCTATCATATTTTTAAGCGATTTTACCGCAGCCGCTTTTCAAGAGATGTGCAGGGGCTTGGACTTGGGCTTCCTCTTGCAAAAGCGATTATAGAGGCACACAATGGAACCATTTCCGTAAATAGCGTTCTGGGTGAGGGAAGTACTTTTACCATGTGTTTTCCAAATATTACTAAAATGTAATCTAAGATTCATGTGCGGGTAATGAAACAATGCTATTCTAACATTGGATTAAGCCAATTAATTGTGTGAAATCAATTGTTTAGAAAGGTGTGGCAGATTATGAGTTTATTAGAAATCAGTGCTCTTTGTAAAACCTATGGTTCAGGAGAAACGGCAGTTGAGGCATTAAAAAATGTGAATTTTACTGTTCCGAAAGGTGAGTTTATTGCAGTAGTGGGTGAATCGGGTTCTGGAAAAAGTACATTACTGAACATGATAGGCGCACTTGACATGCCATCGTCAGGTAAAGTGATGATAGCCGGAAAAAATATTTTCCAGATGAAGGATGAGGAACTGACCATATTTCGCCGCAGAAATATCGGATTTATCTTTCAGGCATTTAACTTAATACCGGAACTCAATGTAGAGCAGAACATTGTTTTTCCTCTATTGCTTGATTACCAGAAACCGGACCCGGAATACGTAGAAGAAATACTTTCTGTACTATCTTTAAAAGACAGACGAAACCATCTGCCGCGTCAGCTGTCCGGAGGCCAGCAGCAGCGGGTGGCCATCGGAAGAGCTCTGATTGCGCGTCCTATGTTAATTCTTGCTGATGAACCCACAGGAAATTTAGATACTCAAAATAGTGCTGAAGTAATAGCACTTTTAAAGACAGCATCGAAACGTTACCAGCAGACGATAATCATGATTACTCATAACAGGGGCCTGGCTTCTGCAGCTGACCGGGTTTTAGAGGTGACGGACGGCATACTTACTGATCTGGGGAGGTATGTTCAATGAATAACTATCTTTCCCTTGTTTTTCAATATGCCAGAGTACACAAAAGGAAAAGCCGGCTGACGGTGATATGCATTACTGTATCAGTTATGCTGGTGACAACTATTTTTGGAATGGCAGATATGAGCTTAAGATCCCAGACAGATGAGGCAATCCGCCGCTATGGCAACTGGCATGCCATCATATCTGATCTTCCGGATAATCTTGCTGTAAAAATAGGAAAACGGCAGGATATAAATGTGGCCGGGTATCTTGGTATGGCTGCAGATACAACCTATAAGGGGAAGGAATTAATTGTACAGAGCAGCAGCGAGGAGCTTGCCAGGCAGATGAATTTAAGTGTGACAAACGGACACTATCCGGCTTCTGCCCGGGAGGCCTTGCTGGACAGACCGGCGATGGAACAATTTAACCTTTCTATTGGAGACTGGATAGAGGTTGCTTTTAGCGATGGGCAGGTACGGAAGTATCAGATAAGCGGAATGTATCGGGATTATTCTACTTTAAAAGGATCGGATGCTCACGGTCTGCAGTTATCACCAGAGGGAATGCGTGAACTTCCGGCCGGCCAGTATAAGGAGTTTTTTTATATTCAATTTAAAAACAAAGTAAATATTAATGAAGCTCTCTCACAGCTGAAAGCGGAATATCAATTGTCTGATAAGCAGGTTTCAACAAATGTGATGCTTCTGGGGTTAATGGGACAGAGTGATAATTCGACCATGCTGTCGGTTTATCTTACTGCAGGTATTTTATTCGTCCTCGTTTTACTGGCAGGCGTTTTCATGATTGCCAGCAGTTTTAATATGAGTATATTGGAACGAACTCAGTTTTTTGGCCTGCTGCGCTGCCTGGGCGCGACAAAAAAACAGATTAGACGCTATGTCAGGCTGGAAGGTCTTCAGTATTGCCTGAGAGCGATTCCGGCAGGGGTATTAGCCGGCAGTATCATACTATGGATAGCAATTGCCGTTCTCAATGGATTAAATTCCCAGTACCTTCCAGTCATGCCCATGTTTAAGATCAGTTTACCGGGGATTCTTGCCGGTGCAGGGACCGGAATAATCGTAGTGATGATTGCTTCTGATGCACCGGCAAAACATGCGGCTAAGGTTTCGCCCCAGGAGGCAGTTACAGGCAATATCAATCAATTTAATAATTACAGTATTACAAAAGCATCAAATACAAAGCTGTTTCCTGTTGATATAGCGATGGGTTTAAACCATGCTTTTTCAAATACCAAAAGCATGATATTAATTTCCGGATCTTTTGCAATCAGCATTATTCTCTTTTTGTGTTTTACGATCCTTGTTACCTTCATGAATCATGCTTTAAGTCCTTTAAAGCCATATGCTCCTGATATGACACTGGAAGGAGATCAGAATACAGCACTGCTGAATCACTCTCTGAAAGAAAGCCTTAAATCACTTCCTTATGTAAAAAATGTGTATGGGAGAATGTTCTATACCAATATCCAGGCCAGCGATAAAAATGGAGCAAATACAGCAACCCTTGTTTCCTATGATGAACCCCAGTTTCAATGGGCGAAGGAGGCACTGATTTCGGGCGATATTGATCAGGTGCAGAATGGAAACGGTGTACTGGTGGATTACGGGTATTTAGAACGATTTGGCTGGAAGATCGGAGATGTAGTTACGCTGAATATCGGAGCAATACCATATAAAGTAAAAGTTGATGGAATTGTATCAGGAGTTCCCTTTGATTCTGTGAACGGGGAATGGATCATCGTCTGTTCCGAATCTACGTTTACTGCACTGACCGGTATTTCTGACTATAAAGTCATTGATATGCAGGTATCACAGGATATATCTGATCAGGTCAGACAAAAGCTTCCCGCCCGGATAAAGCTTCTTGATTTGCAGCAGCACAACAATGAAGTCCGTACCGGTTATTTTGCGATGGCTGTATTTGTATATGGATTTTTACTGGTAATAGCTTTTGTCGCACTGATTAATATTATTAATACGGTTAATGCCAGTGTGTCTGGCAGAATGAATCATTATGGAGTCATGCGCGCAGTTGGTATGTCCGGCGGGCAGTTAAAGCGGGTAGTTATGGCAGAGGCAGCTGCATATGCCATAACCGGCAGCATTACGGGAGGCATTTGGGGGCTTCTTTTACACCGGATCTTCTTTAACATGTTAATTACTGCAAACTGGGGCCAAAATTGGCAGCCGCCTTTACTCGTCCTGAGTATTATAATTTCAGCCGCCATATTAACAACCTTTGCGGCGGCAATTTCACCAACAAAGAAGATGGAAGAAATGGTGATTGTGAATGTAGTGAATGCATGGTAATTGAATAATTTCTGTATGGAAAGCGGTTAGAGTATAATTAATTACTTTAACCGCTTTTTTTTATTATCGGTGCAGCTGTCAAAGTTCCGTGCTGCTCCTTTCGGTAATAGGACAATCCGCGGTTTTCATAGAGTTATATGAAAGACCGGCAAAGAGGTGAGCGAATGCTGACTGCAGATGAATTACAGCAGTTACGTGCAATTGATCCATCCAGTATTGATATAGATACATTAGTGGACATTTGCTCTGTAAAAATAAACACGGCACTGCCAAAAGAAGAACGGATGGCTGATTTTATCAGACAGATTAAAAACCCATATCTTTTTAAGTGCGGGGACATGGTAATCCAATGTGTATTTTCAGATACGGAGACTACTTTAAATGACCGGCTAAAGCAGTATTTAAAAAATGTATAACGCAGATCAGCGATGCAAGAGCTGGTGAAATGAGGTTTTTATGGTTTTATCTGATGGTAGTAGAAAATATAAAGCAGCAATCTATATCCGGGTATCAAAAGACGACGGAGATAAAATGGAGAGCAACAGCATTTCAAATCAAAGGACGTTAATCCGGTCATTTTTACAGAATAAGCCTGAAATTGAGATCTGCTCGGAACGGATCGATGACGGATACAGCGGGGTATCCTTTGACAGACCTGCCGTGAGAGAAATGCTGCGTGATATCCGGGAAGGATCTGTTAATTGCGTTGTTGTAAAGGATTTGTCCCGTTTCGGAAGAAATTATATTGAAACCGGCCGTTATATTGAGCAGGTATTCCCGTTTATGGGAGTACGTTTTATTGCCATTAACGATGGCTTTGACAGCGCCAGTAAACTGAGCCAGTCAGATGGTATGATTATTCCCTTTAAGAATCTGATTAATGATGCGTATAGCCGGGATATTTCTATTAAAGTACGAAGCGGACAGAATATACGCCGCAGACAGGGGGATTATATAGGGGCATTTCCGCTGTATGGGTATTTTCGGTCAGCGGAAAATAAGTATAAGCTGGTAATAGACGATTACGCAGCAATGACAATCCGCGACATATTTAAATGGAAAATTCAGGGCATGAGCAATCAGGGTATTGCCAGACGTCTCAATGCTATGGGTATTTTATCACCGCTGGAGTACAAACGGATGCTGGGGTGGGCTTACAGCACTTCTTTCCAGCTTCATCCGGTGGCAAAATGGTCTGCCGCTTCTGTTCTCCGTGTTTTGAAAAATGAAATTTATACCGGAACCATGATACAGGGAAAGGAAAGCAGCCCCAACTACAAAATAAAAAAAAGATTCAAAAAGCCCCCAGCCCAGTGGATGAAAGTAGCTGACACACACCAGGCGATTATCTCAGATGATGATTTTGCCCTGGTAAAACGGCTGCTGGCTGCTGATACGAGAACTGCACCGGAAAATGATGATCTTCATCTGTTTTCCGGTTTGCTGCAGTGCGGAAGCTGCCATCATGGTATGATTAGAAGACCTGTTAAATCCGGCGGCAAAACCTATGTTTATTACGTATGCAGGACACAAAAAACAGACAGGAAAAAATGCACGGGCAGAAGCCGGATCGGCGAACTTAAATTAACCGCCTGTGTGCTGGAAGTGCTGCAAAAACTGATCCATACGGCCTGTGAGATGGATGAGATTCTGGATTACATAGATGCGTTACCCTTAAAACAGGATGACGTACAAAAAACAGACTTGCGTATTCAAAAAAAACAGGAAGAGTACAGCCACTGTCAAAAAAATATTTTGGAGCTTTATGAAGATTATAAAAAGGGAATTGTAAACCGGGATAACTACTTTGCATGGAAATCAAATTATGAAGAGAACTGCAGGCAGATAAAAGAGGCGGTCAAAATATTAAATGAGGAACGATGGAATCTTTTCAATAATTATGAATTGCAAAACGGATGGATTGAGGAATTCAGAAAATATAAAGAGATCAGGGAGCTGACACGTCCGCTGCTGGCGTCACTGATTGAAAAAATTGAAGTAACTGATAAAAATACGCTGCGGGTTTATTTTACTTTTTCCACAGAGTTTGAAAGAGTATACCATACAGGAGGTGATTTTACTGGCAAGACCAAATAGAAATAATCGTGATCTGCTGGAATCCGTTTCTTTGGACAAAGCCTGTATATCAACTTACAATACCGCTGTTTATGCCAGGCTTTCCATTGAAGATAATGGATGCGGCAGCGATTCCATTAAAAACCAGATTGAGATGATAAAAAACTATATAGCAGAAAAAAAAGAGCTGACTCTTCATTCTATATTTTACGATAACGGTATGACAGGTACTAATTTTGACAGACCGGGATTCGCAGCCATGCTTGAGGAAATTAAGAAGGGCAATATCAATTGTGTTGCAGTGAAGGATCTTTCCCGTTTTGGGAGAAACTATATGGAGGCGGGAAATTATCTGGAAAAAATTTTCCCATTCCTGGGGGTGCGGTTTATATCCATTAATGATAATTATGACAGTATTTCTGTTACATCCAATGACGAACTGGTTCTTTCACTCAAAAATATCTGTCATCATATTTATGCAAAGGATATTTCGCGTAAAATATGCACGGTATTTGAAACGAAAAAGAAACAGGGGTTGTTTCTGGGAAGATTTGCGCCCTACGGATATAAAAAATCCGATAACAACAGATATAAACTGGAGATAGACGAAGAAACGGCCGGCATAGTACGTGATATATTTAAAATGCGTCTGGAAGGGATCAGTGCTGCTGAAATTGCACGAATCTTAAATGAACAGGGAACTGCTTCCTATAGCAGGCTTCTGTATGAAAGGGGGTTCATTAAGGGAACCAGGGGAGAAGCCCTGTCTCACTGGTCCGGCGGTTCGGTCCTGGGTATCTTGAAAAATCCGGTTTATTGCGGCTGTATGGTGGAGCGTAAAAGTGATTCTGCTTATTACAAAGGGGGACAAAAGATCGAAATCCCAAAATCAGAATGGAATTACATCGAAAATACACATAAAGCAATTATTGATAAGGCTGCTTTTGATAAGGTCCGGCAGTTAATTGAGATTTCAGGCAAGGCTGCAGGCAGGAAGAAGTCTGGGTCCAACAGCATGAGGCCGTCAGGATGAGCGGGCAATACGTAACCGCTCTCTATCTGCGGATATCGGATGAGGATAATAATTCAGGGGAAGCCCGTGAGAGTGAAAGTATATCCGGCCAGCGGCTTTTGCTCACTGATTTTGTCCGCGGGCATAGAGAACTTTCCGGCAGCCGGATTATCGAACTGGTGGATGATGGTTTCAGCGGTACGAATTTTGACCGCCCTGGGATAAAAAAATTACTGGAAATGGCAAAGTTACACCAGGTCAATTGTATTGTTGTTAAGGATTTTTCCAGATTTGGAAGGAATTATCTTGAAGCAGGAAATTATCTGGAACAGATCTTTCCATTTCTCGGCATACGGTTTTTATCGGTGAATGATCATTTTGACAGCTTTGAGAATATAGGAGCGGCAGGAGCCATTGAAGTTGGTTTTAAGAATATCATTCATGAGGCATACAGTAAGGATCTTTCGGAGAAGATAAGAAGTGTACGGCGGATGATGGCAAAACAGGGAAAGTTTGTGACAGCTTTTGCGCCGTATGGTTATAAAAAGGCAGAAAAGAGTAAAAACCAGCTGCTTGTGGATGAGGAGTGTGCGGTTGTTGTCAGACGCATTTTTGAATTGTTCTTAAGCGGAATGGGAAGTACATCCATCGCCTGTTTATTGAATAATGAAGGAATTCCTTCCCCGTATATGGTACGCAGACAGCGGAAAGAAAAGTTCCGCTGCACCGGTTGCAAGAAAGAAACACACTGGACAGCAGGAACGGTTACCAGAATATTGTCCGACCAGAGATATGTGGGAGATGCGGTATATGGTAAGGTCGCGCCAAAAGAGACAGGGAGCAAAAAGGATGTCCGTATTCCGGAAGAAAACTGGATCATTGTACCAGATGCACACCCGGGTATTGTGATACGGGAAATATTTGAAGCTGCCAGGTCCCTTAAAAAGAAGTACAGAGTACATGAAAGCAGGAACAGAGCTGACTGCATTGCAGGACATCTGCAGGACTCACAACTGGAAACGGCTATCCTTACCTGTTTACAACTGCTGGTACTTTTAGTACAAAAAGGTGACAAAGCAGCAAAACAGAGTGATGCATTTAAACTGTACAGGCGGTTTAAAGCAGGAAAGATATCGGAAGATATCTTTGTTAAAAAAACTACAGATATAGAAACAGAGCTTTTGCACATTCGTTTTCCTCATTTGCATGAGGAAGCAATGAAAGAGTTTCTATTGGCTTTCCATGTTGAAGCCGATGGAAAAGTTATCATTGTATGGAGTTTCCGGGATCCATATCAGTTGTAGCGGAGAATGAGAGAGAAAAATTTTTTGTCCTTAACAAGACAGCCGAATATGTATCAAGACTTGAAAAAAAAGCACTGGAACGGCTTAGAACAGAATTGAAAAGAAATGGGATATAATAAGTTGATTCCTCTTTCTTCATTTGATACAATAATAAAAAACAGTCGAAGGAAAAAACATGAGTGTAAAAAAGAACAAAGAAGTGGAAGAGCCTCTAAGCTTAAAGAGGGAGCTGTTTGAATGGCTGAAGATTATTATCATTGCAGCGGTTATTGCATTTTTTATTAATACGTTTCTTATTGCCAACAGCAAGGTACCAAGCGGGTCCATGGAGACAACAATCATGACAGGGGACCGGCTCATCGGTTCAAGACTGGCTTACCGGTTTAAGGAAGAACCCAAAAGGGGAGATGTGGTTATATTTGATCACATGACTGGTCCTGGAAATGAAGAGATTCATCTGGTTAAGCGGATTATCGGACTGCCGGGTGAAACCGTTGACATTAAGAATAATCATGTTTATATTAATCAGTCCCAGACTCCTCTTGAGGAACCATATTTAAAGGAACCCATGGAATCAGAGGATTATCATTTCAACATACCGGACGGTTGTTATCTGATGCTTGGAGATAACCGGAATAATTCAGCTGATGCCAGATACTGGAGTGACCCTTATGTACCGGAGGATAAAATACTGGCGAGGGTATTGTTCCGCTATTATCCCGGAATTAAAAAAATCAGTTAGCTGTATTCTGGTGCCAAACCAATTGCCTGTGAATATATTAAAATAAAAAGGGTAGATCGATGAAATATGCGTAATATTTTCATTCTGGTTCTGGCGCTGAGTACGGATACGTTTGTTGCCAGTATTGCTTATGGTGCAAACCGGGTAGGCATTTCATGGATAAAGGTAATTGCAGCCAATGTAATCTGCAGCGGCTGTCTGGGGGCAGCGCTGTTATTCGGCAATGTGATTGACAATTTTGTACCGGAAACATTCGCAAAGGGAGCAGGCTTTTCCTGTTTATTCTTTTTGGGAGTGATGAAGCTGCTGGACTATACCATTAAAAAATACATTAATAGTCATGTCCATGTTCATAAAGATCTGACTTTTTCCGTTTCAGGGCTTAGTATTATTATTAATATATACGGAAACCCTATGGCGGCTGACTGGGATGATTCAAAAACGCTGTCATGGAAAGAGACGGTTATGTTTTCATTTGCAATGTCTATTGACAGCCTGGTTGCAGGTGCTCTGTCCGGTTTTTTAATGATCAATCCGGGGTTTGCAGCACTGGCGGCACTTTTAGTAGGAATTGCCGTGATGTATACCGGACTTTTTCTGGGGAAACGGCTTGCTGCACTAAGAGGCTGGGACCTATCCTGGCTAAGTGGAGTTCTGTTTCTGTTTCTTGCTTTTAGTAAGCTTTAAAAAGATTGACATTTCCCAAAAACTTTGCTATAGTTAAAACAAGTGAATAGTAATCGGGTTGTTACTGGAAAGCAGGCAAAACCAATTTTGATTAAGAAAATAACATTTTATTTTCATAGTCAAAGTTGGTTTTTTTATTGATAAGAGGTAATCTATGAATATTGATAAAATTATTAATAACAATATTGTAACTGCACTGGATCCGGATGGCAAGGAAGTGGTCATCATGGGCAGAGGAATCGGTTTTGGCACTAAGGCGGGCCGCCCGGTCGCAGAGAGCAAAATTGAAAAAACCTTCCGGTTAGACAGCCAGAACAGTCTGGATCAGTTTAAGGAACTGCTTGTGAAGCTTCCGCTTGAACACATCAAGGCGTCGGCGGAAATCATTGCTTATGCGAAAAGTGTATTAAACAGGACTTTGAATCAGAATATATATATCACACTGACTGATCATATAAGTTTCGCGATTCACCGCTTTAAGGAAAACATGTTTTTTTCAAATCCCATTCTCAGTGAAATTAAGACATTTTACAAAGAAGAGTATTTAATCGGCGAATATGCGGTTGCACTGATTGAGAGAAGCGTGGGAGTCAGGCTTCCGGTAGATGAGGCTGGATTTATAGCGATGCATATTGTAAATGCAGAACTCAATACAGCTATGAACAAGACGATCGATATGACTAATCTGATTCAGAATGGGGTAAAAATAGTAAAAGAATTCTTTGCCATGGAACCGGACGAGGGATCCTTAAGTTATCAGAGGTTTATTACCCATTTAAGATTTCTTGCCCAGCGAATTCTTACCGGAGAATTGTTAAACAGCGCAAATACAGAATTCAGTAATATCATAGCAGGAATGTATCCGGAAGAATATGAGTGCAGTTTAAAAATTAAGGAATATATAATTGAGTCATATCATCATGATGTAACAGAGGAGGAAACTGCATATCTGGCAGTTCATATCAAAAGAATGAGGCTCTAGAAGAAAGGGGAACCAATCGGCATGTTTGAAGCGTGGAAGAAGCATTTAAAAAGAGGGGGAGTTAAAAGGGAGGAAATATTTGCACCTGTGGAAGGAATGGCAGTCCCGTTAAGTGAAGTAAAGGATCCTGCATTCAGTGAGGAGATTCTGGGAAAAGGAATCGCTATAATCCCTTCAAAAGGAAGAATTGTGGCTCCGGTAAATGGAGTGCTGTCAGTTATGTTTGAGACAATGCATGCAGTCAGCATTACTGCAGATAACGGAGCAGAGGTAATGATCCATGTGGGTCTTGATACGGTGAAATTAAAAGGGGAAGGATACCGGTCCTTTAAAAAACAGGGAGATGCAGTAAAAGCAGGGGAGCTACTGCTGGAATTTGAACTGGAGGAGATTAGAAAGAAAGGGTATGACTTAATCACACCGGTCATTATTTTAAATACAGGGGAGTTTCCGGATATGGAATGTCATGTTGGTAAAAAAGTAATGGAGCTGGAACCAGTTATTGAATTGCAGGTGGTTAAATGAGGGAGTATCGATATGAAATAGAGGATCCCATGGGGCTTCATGCCAGACCGGCCTCTAAGATTTTTATGGAGGCAGGGAAATATATGTGCACCATAGAGGCTTACTGGGGTTTACAAAAGGCGGACTGTAAAAGCCTCCTGGCTATTATGGGGCTTGGAGCAAAAAAAGGGGATGTCCTTGTCTTCCGCTTTGAGGGAGAGGATGAAGAGGCTGCGTATTACGCAATACGGTCTGTTCTGGATAAAAGGTGATCGTAACCTGCTTATCCGCAGGTATGGATAAAAAATGTCCGGCAGGACAAAAAAAGAAAGGGGTTTCTTTTTATGATGAAGTATTTGCAAAAACTAGGTAAATCGTTGATGCTTCCGGTAGCATGTCTTCCGGCAGCAGGTATCCTGATGGGGATTGGATACTGGATTGCCCCAAGCATAATTTCCGGGCAAGGGACCGCTACAGGAGTCTGGTCCGTTATTGCTGCTTTTTTAATTAAAGCTGGAGCAGCAATTATTGACAATCTGCCAATTCTCTTTGCTGTCGGTGTAGGTATAGGGATGTCCGATGACCAGGAGGGTACTTCCGCACTTGCAGCTCTTGTCTCCTGGCTGATGATCACGACTATTCTTTCAACAGGAACAGTTGCCTTGTTAATGAAAATTGACGCATCTCAGGTAAATCCAGCTTTTGGTAAGATTGCAAATCCGTGTATTGGTATTATATCAGGTCTTATCGGTGCAAACTGCTATAATAAGTTTAAGAAAACCAAGCTTCCTGATGCGTTGGCGTTTTTCAGCGGTAAGCGCTCTGTTGCAATTGTTACTGCCTTGTCGTCTTTGGTAGTCAGTATTGTATTGTTCTTCGTATGGCCGGCTATTTATTCTGCAATCGTTGCATTTGGTGAAATGATTCTAAGTCTGGGACCTGTTGGAGCTGGTCTTTATGGATTTTTTAACCGCCTGCTCATTCCGCTTGGCCTTCATCATGCACTGAATGCTGTGTTCTGGTTTGACCTTGCCGGAGTGAATGATATCGGTAAATTCTGGGGTACAGCAGAAGGCGGAATATTAGGTCAGACTGGTCAGTATATGTCGGGATTTTTCCCTGTCATGATGTTCGGCCTTCCGGCGGCGACTCTGGCTATGTACCATACTGCAAAACCAGGAAAAAAGAAAATGGTATATGGATTATTTTTCTCAGCCGCATTGTGTTCTTTCTTTACAGGTATTACGGAGCCTATTGAATTTGCTTTCATGTTCCTTGCTCCTGGACTTTACTTAATCCACGCAGGTTTAACAGCCATTTCGATGACAATCATTGCTATACTTCCTGTACGTGCAGGCTTTTTCTTCAGTGCAGGTTTTGTTGACTGGTTCTTAAGCTTCAAAGCACCATTTGCGGAGAACTCATGGCTGCTCATCCCAATCGGTATTGCTTATGGTGCTGTTTACTACATCATATTCCGTTTGGCAATCCCGTTATTTAATTTTAAAACACCTGGCCGGGAAGATGATGATGAGGAAGTTAATGAGAGTACATTGACTCTTGCTAATAATGACTATACAGCTGTTGCTTCCATCATTCTGGAAGGACTTGGCGGTAAGGATAATATCACCAGTATTGATGCCTGCATTACCAGATTAAGACTGGAAATTGCTGACTACACTAAGGTAAATGAAAAAAAGATTAAATCTGCCGGTGTGGCAGGAGTCATCCGTCCTGGTAAGAACAGCGTTCAGGTTGTGGTCGGAACTCAGGTTCAGCACGTTGCAGATGAATTTAAAAAGCTTTGTAAATAATATTGGGCTGAAAGGGGCTGTCGCACTAACGATTTTTATCGCTGGTGCGTGGCTCTTTTTCTTTGCTATTGGAGTAATTCTTATGAAAGCAAGTGACAGTATTTCACAGGTGTGGTAAAATAGTCGGGGTTTAAAGAATAGACACGTTGGGATTGGAGTAGGATCATGCAGTATACAATACCTCACTATTACCGAAGTTTTCATTGCATCGCAGATCATTGCAGTGATACCTGCTGTGCGGGCTGGGCAATTATGATTGATGATGCTTCTATAAAAAAATACAGAGCACAGTCGGGTTCACTGGGCGGAAAGCTATTAAATGGAGTTGACTGGAAGAATGGATGTTTTAAACAGAACGATGGAAGATGCGCATTTTTAAACGATATGAATCTCTGTGATATTTACAAAGACGGAGGCCCTTCCATGCTCTGTAAAACCTGCAGGGAATATCCAAGGCATACGGAAGAATACGAAGGCGTCCGTGAATTCTCCCTGTCAATGTCCTGTGAAGAAGCGGCCAGGCTCATCCTCGGTTTAAAAGAACCGGTTCGTTTTCTTACAAAGGAAGATGACAGAGAGGAGACTTATCCTGAGTTTGATTTCTTTCTTTATTCCAAGCTGATGGATGTGAGGGAGGAGATATTTTCTCTTTTACAGAATCGGAACTGGGAGATTTCCCTTCGGGCAGCCATGATTCTGGGATTGGGACATGATTTACAAAGAAGAATCAGGGACGGGAAGCTGTATGAGACCGAACAACTGATCATCAGATACAGGCAGTCTGGGTGTGAAGAGTATTTCCGGATAAAAACACAGGAGTATGCTGTATCTCATGGAGAACGCTATAAAAGAATGAAAAAATGGTTTTCTCTTTTTGACAAGCTGGAAGTTTTAAATCAGGGATGGCCGGTTTATATTGAGGAGTTAAAGACTCTGCTTTTTGAGCAGGGACCAGATCAGTATGGGAAGATAAGAGAGGGGTTTTTTGAATATTTAGAGACAGTACCGCAAAGAAAGAGAGAGTGGAATCAGTGGCTGGAACAGCTCCTGGTCTATTTCGTTTATACGTATTTCTGCGGAACTGTTTATGATAAGCAGCCCTATGTGAAAGTAAAGATGGCTGTTGTCAATACCATATTAATAGAAGAACTGGTGCTGGCAATTTATATCAGAAATGCAGGCTGTCTTACTTTTGATGATTTCGCCCGGCTGGTCCACAGATTTTCCAGAGAGATTGAACATTCTGATGTAAATCTGAATACGCTGGAGAACTCTTTCAGAACAGAAGAAGTATACAGCCTGAAAGATATTCTCAGGGTATTATAAGGAGTGCATATGAAGAGGAAACATAAGCTTTTTCACGGAGCAGTCTGGTACATTCTGGGTTTGATATCCATATACTGTATCCTGATGTTTACCGTAACCGGAGGGATCTGTCCAATGCGGGGACTGCTTGGCATTCCCTGTCCGGCCTGCGGAAGTACCCGGGCAATGCTTCTTTTCGCAAAAGGGGATTTTATCGGAGGCATGAGAATGAATCCTTCGGCACCCCTTCTTTTTCTCACTCTGATCAATGAGATCCGTATCTGCTATTTCAGGAGAGGAAATAAGAAAACTGCCGCATTCCTTCTGGTCATGAGTGTGACCGTTTCCCTGGCGGTCTATCTGGTTCGTATGAAATTGTATTTTCCATATACGGAACCTTACATAATGGAACAGAAGTCTCTGCTGTTTCGTTTCCTTCAGCTGCATCGGGGTCTGCAATAATAATTTTTGAGTAATTCTACCATTTATTGACAATTTGTGATATAATTTGACTGTTACAAAAATACTTTTGATTTACCAAGGAGGAAAAGTATGGAGAACTACAACAATGATAGTGTTCAGGGAGCTCAGAATTCATATTCTGTATCAGACCCGAACAAAAGTGTTATGAGTATGGGTGAATGGCTCCTTACCCTGATTGTCATGGCAATTCCATGTGTGAATATCGTGATGATGCTGGTATGGGGATTCGGAAGCGGTAATGAAAACCGCAAGAATTTCTGCAGAGCAAATTTAATCATTGCTGCAATCCAGACGGTGCTTATAATTATATGCTATGCAGTATTTGCAGCTAGTATTGTAGCGGCAATGGGATATTAATCTTACTGCCATGAAGCACCCTGATTCCAGTGTGAATCTGTAAAAATAACCGCAGATCAGAAATCTGCGGCTATTTTTTTCAGATATTCTCATGGCTTAAGAATTACCTTTCAACATCTGCCTAAATAAAATTAGCAAAGATTGAGGCAAATACAACCGTACAAAGTCCTGAGGTGGCAATTGCCAGACTGCTCATGGCACCTTCGATTTCTCCTATTTCCATAGCCTTAGTCGTGCCTACTGCATGGGAGGCAGAACCGATGGCAATGCCAACAGCAACCGGATCTGTTATCTTACATATCCGGCAGACTGTTTCTGCTATGATGCTGCCTGATATTCCGGTTACAATAATACTGGCAACCGTGATTGTCACAAACCCTTTCATCTCCTCTGAAATTCCCATTGCAATGGCGGTAGTGATGGATTTAGGCAAAAATGTTACATATTCCTGATGGTTTAAGCCAAAAACTAATGCCAGAAGCAAAACCGTACACATGGTGGTGAGCACACCTGTAAGGGTCCCTGCAATGATTGCTTTGGAATGTTTTTTTAACAGGTTAAGCTGACGGTATAAAGGTACAGCCAGGCAGACGGTCGCTGGGGTTAAAAGATAACTGATGTATTTTGCACTCTCATTATATACCTTATAATCGATCTTAAAGACAGATAAAAAAGCCATAACGATAATAATTGAGATTAACAGCGGATTAAAGACAGCCAGTTTAAACCGTTTCTTAAGCTGGACCCCCATTTCATAGCTGACAAGGCTTAGAACGGATCCGAAGAATAAAAAGTCACTGATTGTATGATTCATCCTTTGTTCCTTTCTTCTTTTTATCAGTTTCAATAAAAAACTGAGTTACTTTTCCGGTCATTGCCATAACTATAACAGTGGAGAGAAGTGTAATAACCAGAAATGGCAGGAGAATTGGCTGAAGGGAACCCCACGAATCCAATAGTCCCACTGCAGCCGGAATAAACAGCATGGGCATAATCTCCAGTAAAAAGTTACTGACATCCTCAACTGCTTCCAATGGAATCAGTTTCGTGTTTAAGCCAAGCAGCATAAGAATAAGACCATAGATACTCGCAGGTACAGGAAGTGGTACAAACAGATGAATCACTTCTCCTGCAAGTGAAATAAATAAAATAATGCCGAATTGTCTGATGTGTTTCATGATAAAGCCTCCTGTATTTCCTGTCGAAAATTCAACTATGCTTAATCCTATACGCAAATCTTCCGGTTGTCAAATGATTTTATAAAAATTAAGAGTAAGAAATATTATAAGTACTTATAAATTCAAAGGAGTAATAAGATATGTTATATCAGATAGAATTTGCCATCCTGTATGCCCTGCAGTCTCTGCATAGTCCATGGCTTGATCCGATAATGGTCCGCATCACCAGCCTGGGAGACCATGGATTTATCTGGATTTTAACAGGGGTTGTACTTGCCTGTATTCCCAAAACCAGAAAAACAGGGATCAGTGTTTTGCTAAGTCTGGCAGTTGGACTGCTTTTGGGAAACATGATACTTAAAAATCTCATTCACAGGCCCAGACCCTGCTGGATTGATACCCAGATTATTCTTTTGATTCAGAATCCAAAAGATTATTCGTTCCCTTCGGGCCATACCCTTGCTTCATTTGAAGGTGCCCTCAGCATCTGGCTTTACAATAAGAAACTGGCAGTCCCCTTCCTTATCCTGGCAGTTCTGATTACATTTTCCCGAATGTATCTGTTTGTTCACTTTCCCACTGACGTTTTGGGAGGAGCGGTACTTGGTACGTTTATAGCGCTGTATGTACACCATATAATAGAACGAAACAGTGTGTGCTGAAAAAAGCACTTGCTTTCTGTAAAATCTATGTTATACTGATGGCGATACAAAACTAAATAAAAAGTCGCAGAGTAGACTTGTGTGCGTTAAGTGCCAGCTGAACAGGGAGTTGTCAGCAGGACGAAAAGATTTTCTTGCGGTACACGAGTCGCATCCCGCTGCACCAGAAGATAGGTGTCTTATCTCCGGTCGTAGTCTGAGGTCTGCAAAGGAGGTATTTTTTTATGAAAAAATTCGTCACTTTGTTCACCGATTCTTACAGAGAGCTGAAATCTGTAAGAACAATCACTGCCGCAGCCATGTTTGCCGCAGTCGCCATTATTTTGGATATGTTCTCCATTCAGCTGGGAAGCTACATTAAGATCACATTCTCATCTATTCCCAATGGAATCATTTCCTACTTATTCGGTCCGGTAGTGGGCGGACTGTTTTCCGGAAGCCTTGATGTGCTGAAGTATTTATTAAAACCCACCGGCGCCTTCTTCCCTGGCTTTACCCTGGTTACTGCCCTGGCAGGAATCCTGTATGGCATTCTGTATTACAGAAAGCCTGTTACCTTAAGAAGAATTTTTATATCCAAGCTGGTGGTCATGCTGATCTGCAACGTGATATTAAACACCCTTTGTCTCTCCATGCTTTATGGAAAAGGATTTATGGTGCTGCTGCCGGCAAGAGCGCTGAAAAATCTGGTTATGTGGCCCATTGATTCCATAATTTTCTATACGCTGCTTAAGACCATGGAATCCATAGGAGTTTTCCGCACGATCCGGAGTGCGCATCTGCTTCGGACAAAATAATGATTGAGACCCCGGGGAGTAAAAATACCCCGGGGTTTTAAAATACATAGACATAAGGCGGATTTCGTAATATAATCTTAAGTGTATGCTTTTAGACAGGAGGAATGAATGATGAGCGATAGCAGCTGTACTCATAATTGCAGTACTTGCGGAGAAAGTTGCGGAAGCAGGGAGGAAGCGCAGACAAGTTTTCTGGAGCCTCTTAATCCTTCCAGTATTGTAAAAAAGGTAATTGGAGTGGTTAGCGGGAAGGGCGGCGTAGGTAAATCGCTGGTAACTTCCATGATGGCAGTTGGTATGAATGGAAAGGGATATAAAACAGCGATCCTGGATGCGGATATTACAGGACCCTCCATACCGAAGGCATTTGGTTTAACGGATATAGGTGTTGGAATGACTCCTAACGGACTGATGATTCCGGCAGTCAGCTCCACGGGAATTGAAGTGATGTCAGCTAATTTAATTCTGGATCACGAGACAGATCCGGTAATCTGGAGAGGACCGGTTATCGCCGGGGCAGTAAAACAGTTCTGGCAGGAAACTCTTTGGGAAAATATAGATTATATGTTTGTGGATATGCCCCCTGGAACGGGTGATGTGCCTTTAACAGTATTCCAGTCACTTCCTGTTGATGGCATTATTATAGTGACATCTCCCCAGGAGCTGGTTTCCATGATCGTTGGTAAGGCAGTGAATATGGCAAAGAAGATGAATATTCCCATTCTGGGACTTGTGGAGAATATGAGCTATTTAACCTGCCCTGACTGCGGAAAACAGATTGCAGTATTTGGAGAAAGCCATATTGATGAAGTGGCTGAAAAATACGGTGTGGATGTACTGGCCAGGATTCCCATTGATTCTAAGATTGCGTCTGCAGTCGATGCAGGAACTGTGGAATATTTGGAGGCGCCATGGCTTAAAAAGGCAGTTGATACAGCAGAGGCGGTTTAACCGGAACTGCTTTTTGAGGTATAAGAATGAATATTAGTATGAACCCTAACAGTGAACTGAATCAGTCAATTGTGAAAGTTCCAAATCTTGCATCAGTTCCGGATCCTTTAATAAAGCAGGCCTATCAGTTTCAGGAAGCCATGATGATGTACACCTGTGCCATCAGAGAGGTTAAGACGAAGCTGGAAGTTTTAAACGACGAGCTGTCGGTGAGAAACTCCAGAAATCCCATTGAGCTGATAAAGTCCAGAGTGAAAAAGCCGGTCAGCATTGTGGAAAAGCTAAAACGCAGGGACCTTCCGGTTTCTTTAGAGTCCATGATGGAGAATTTGGATGATGTGGCAGGAATCCGCGTAATCTGTTCTTTTCTTGATGATATTTATGCAGTGGCAGAAATGCTTGCCCGTCAGGACGATGTTCATATTATCGCCATTAAGGATTATATCAGCCAGCCTAAAAGCAATGGATACCGCAGTTATCATATGATAATTGAGATTCCTGTTTTTTTCTCTGATCAGAAGAAGTGGATGCGGGTGGAGGTTCAGATCCGGACCATGGCTATGGATTTCTGGGCAAGCCTGGATCATCAGCTGAAATATAAGAAAGAAATGCAGGATTATTCCCAGGAGATCAGTGATGAACTGCAGGAATGTGCAGACGTGATTGCCCAGACCGATGAGAAGATGCTAAGTATCAGAAAGCGGATTGAGGAACAGGGAATTACTGTTACAAAATAAAGAAAATAAGGGACAGGCTGTTACGGTGATGGTGAACCGTAGCAGCTTATCCCTTATTTTTATTGAGAATGGGAGAGGACTGGCAGTGTTACGGTAAATATGGTTCCCGTTTCTGCGCTGCTGGCAACACTTATTTTTCCCTTGTGGCGTTCAATAATGGTTTTGGCGATAGAAAGTCCCAGTCCGTAGCCGCCTTCTTTCCGGACTCTGGATTTATCGGTGCGGTAAAAACGTTCAAAAATGTGCTTTTGTTCTGTTGGTGAAATGATTTCTCCCGTATTGACAATCGTGAAAACCCCATGCCCGGCCTGCCTTTTTAATCCAACGGATACAGAACCATTTACTCCGGCATATTTGCAGGCATTGTCCAGAAGAATGGTGATTAACTGTTTTAGCTGGGTTTCGCTGCCTTCTAAAAAAATATCAGATTCAATGTCATTATCAAGAGTAACCTTGCTTTCAAAAGCAACAGATTCAAAGAGCAGTACACCGTTTAAAACCAGTTCACTGAAATTTAAAGGCAGTTTTGTGATCTGGACCGCTTCCACGGACTCCGCATCCGAGCGGGCGAGAAAAAGAAGCTCTTCCACAAGCTGTTTCATCCGGTCGGCCTCTTCCTTTGTATTTATAAGCCATTTCTCCTGTTCCTTTATCGTACGATCTTTATGAGAAAATAAAATCTGTAAATTCGCAAGTATGACAGTGAGGGGAGTTTTTAATTCGTGGGATGCATCCGCTATAAACTGGTTTTGCTGTTCCCATGCTTTTTCCACAGGCTTTAAAGCCAGGCGGGAAAGAAAGAGACTTAAAAGGAAAAATAAAATCATGGCGTAACAAAATACCAGTAAGCAGTTCACCAGTAAAACCTCCAGGGAGTCACGTTCATAGCTTTGATCTGCAAATCCGATTTTCGTTCCATTCCTTACAGAGACTTTCATATAACGGAGAGAATAATCTTTTAGATATCCTTCCGGGGAACCGGAATCATTGACCAGTTTTATTAAAGATGAGGCTAACTCATTGGAAACAGTGATGTTATTTTCCTCGATATTTTCAATGGTATTATCTGAATTCAAAGTTATTACAAATACCGGGATGACCGGGATTGGATTTTGTTTCGGCCGCTTTCCATATTCCACTTTGTCCGGTGGTATCGGAAATCGCTCATGATTCACGGTCTGGATGAGAGCCATGGAGGTATCCCGCATAATCCGCCTCCGGTTTGAAAGGTAAAAGGCTCCCAGGACTACGGCCAGTATGCTGATGACAAAGCCCATATTAGTGAGTATGAACCTGATTCTTAATTTCTTAATCATCTGGATTCCTCCAGGCGGTATCCCACTTTTCGAACAGTTGTGATTTCTGTTTTCGAACCCAGAAAGTTAAACTTTTTGCGCAGAAATGAGATATACGCTTCTACGTTATTATCCTCCGCATCAGAATCAGATCCCCATACCCGGTTGATTAAAGTATCCTTTGATATGATCTTTCCCAGGTTGCTCATAAGGATTCTTAACACTTCAAATTCTTTATAACCCAGATGAATGGATTTGGTGCCGCAGCATAAGTCGTTGTTGGACAGATTTAATTTAAGGTCTCCAAACGTCATTTCTTCCACAAGCACTTCTCCCTGCCTGCGTGAAAGCGCCCGGATGCGGGCCAGAAGTTCTTCCGGAATAAATGGCTTTGTCATATAATCATCGGCTCCCTTATCCAGCCCGGTTACTTTATCACGTATGTTGTCACGGGCTGTAAGCATGAGGATGGGAGTTTGTATTCTGGCTTCACGAAGCTTCTCAACAATCTGAAATCCATTCTCACCAGGGAGCATCACATCCAGAATAATCACATCATATTCTCCGGACAGACCGCAGTATAATCCGTCTTTTCCGTTATAAACAAGATCCGTCTGATAATGCTGCTCTTTCATAATCTGTCCCATGGCTTCCGCCAGTCTGACTTCATCCTCCACAATTAACAGCTTCATGGTTAAGTTCTCCTTTGCTTTGTTTTATATAGGAACTTATTACTGGTTATTATAGCCTTTAAAGCGTTTTTAAGCAATGCAGTGCCTGCTTTTTATTATAATGGTACAATCTTAAATTAAGCTGAAACAGCAGATAAAAGGCGGCGGTTTCGTTCGGGTTTATTTCAGGTTAATTTCAGTCTGCCATCACAAAGCCATCACAACGATCTGTTAAGATAATAAGAAATCTTATAAAGGAGAGGAGAAACCTGAATGAATGCACGAAGAGCAGCGGCTTCTCTTGCAGTTGTTTTGGCTGCAACGGCGGTTACACCGATGAGAGCGGAGGCATCAGCCAATTTTGATTTAAGAAAAAAAGTCATCGGTATATCGGGGATCATGAATACGACCAATACCGATATGACTGTCACACGAGGGGAATTTGCCTCCATGCTGGTGAATGCTTCCTCTTACCGAAGCACAGTGAGCAGTTTAAGCAATACTTCTGTATTTGCAGACGTGCCCAGAGATAATGAATATTCAGCTCAGATCCGGATTGCTGCAGAACAGGGGTGGATGAATGGTTATCTGGGAGGGTTGTTTAAACCGGATGAATACATAACGCTTCAGGATGCGGTGAAAGGAGTTCTGGCATTATTGGGATATAAGAATTCGGATTTTACCGGTGACCAGTCGGGATCCAGACTTTCCAAGTATCATTTTCTTGAATTAGATGAAAACATTAATAAAGAAGCCCAGGAAGTGATGCAAAAGGATGACTGTATTAATCTGTTTTATAATCTGTTGAAAACCAACAATACCTCCGGCTCTATGTATGGAAAGATTTTAGACTGTGAATTGACCGAAGACGGTGAAATTAATCCATTTACCATGGTTGATAACAGTTTAAAGGGGCCGAGAGTGGTAAGAAGCAAGAGCAGTCTGAACAATTATCTGCCCTTTAAACTCAGTGCAGCCAATGTGTATCTGGATGGGGATGCAGTGACCAATTCCAGTGATGCCATTACTGCGGCACTGGAAAGTTCAGATGGAGTTCTCGTCTATTATCATTCATTATCCAAAACAGTGTGGCTTTATACCGTTGGAACTGAAAATGAAAGCGGACGTTCCGCGGTATTTGGTGAAATAACAAATGTAGTATATAATTCCACCGATTTAATGAATCCCAGTGCGATAATTCTTGATGATGGAAATACCTATACGCTCACCAGCACCGAGATGCAGTTCGCATTTTCATCTTATGGAGATTTGAGAGTCGGAGATACCGTTACTCTTGTTTATACGCTTTCCACCGACAATAACGGAGATGAAACAAGGACTGTCATTGATTATATAGAAGATTAGCGGGAGAGACCGGAATGAAAAAGATCATCCAGAAAATTTTAAGAACTGATCAGAAAAAAAGAAAAGGAAAGAAAAAGCAGATTCTAATCCTTCTGATCCTGATTCTTGCTGCACTTGCAGGACTCTATTTTGCAATATCATACAAAAAGAGCAGGCTGGCAGACGCAGAAGCGAAAAAAGTCAAAACAGCAGTTGTAACAAAAAGAGACATCTCTTCCAAATTATCTTCCTCCGGCACCATTTCTCCAAAGGACACGTATGATATCACCTCACTGGCAGAGGGAGAAGTCATTGAGGCGAATTTTGAAGAGGGGGATGAGGTAGAAAAAGGCCAGATCTTATACCGGATTGACAGCTCGTCAGCGGAGAGCCAGCTGACCTCAGCCAACAGTTCCCTTGAAAGAGCGCAGGAAAGTTACCAGGTCGCATTGGATAATTATAATGATGCTTTAAATGATTATAGCGGAAATACATATAAATCTACGGAAACGGGATACATCAGCTCTCTGTCCATAAAAGAAGGAGACAAAATAAGTGATAAAACTGAAATTGCCTCCATCGTAGATGACAGCGTCATGAAAATCAAGCTTCCATTTCTTTCTGGAGAGGCAGCCCAGATACCAGCGGGAAGTCCTGCGGTCTTAACTCTGGTGGATACGGGAGAACAGGTGGACGGAACGGTTGTTTCAGTAGGAAATATGGATGTGACACTGACAGGAGGACGTATTGTCCGTTATGTCACCATTGAAGTTTCAAATCCGGGAGGACTGACAAAAGATTCTTCAGCGACGGCAACAGCGGGTGGTTTTGCATGCAGCATGGAAGGGGCTTTTGAAGCAAAGCTTGAAACCACCATGAAAGCAGATCTTCCGGCAGGAGTGGAGGTAGGCGCGCTGCTTGTACACGAGGGAGATTACGTGACCAAGGGCACACCTGTTTTCACCATGGAGAACAAAAGTGCGTCAGCGCTCATTCGTACTTATAAGGATGCTCTGGATAAAGCGGAATCTTCATTGGAATCCGCAAAGAATTCCCTTGAAAACACTCAGGAAACCTACGATAATTATACGATTACTGCCCCCATATCAGGTAAAGTGATCACAAAAAGTATCAAGGTGGGAGATAAGATTACAAAAAGCTCCAGCGGAAGTACCACACTTGCAACGATCTATGACATGTCAAATTATACCTTCGAAATGAGTGTGGATGAGCTGGATGTCAAATCGGTGGCAGTGGGGCAGAACGTAACAATAACTGCCGACGCAGTAAGCGGAAAGTCATTTTCCGGTACAGTCACCAATGTAAGTCTGAAAAGCACCACAACCGACGGAGTGACAAATTATCCAGTTACCATCACACTAAATGATGGTATGGATGATCTTCTTCCTGGCATGAACGTAGATGGAATCATAGTTCTCAATGAAGCCGATGATGTACTTACAATACCGGCAGATGCGCTGATACGGGGGAATTATGTCTATGTAAAGGATGATACTGTAAAAGAGGCGAAAGGAAATATCCCTGCAGGATTTAAAGAGGTTGAAGTAAAAACCGGAATTATCAATGATGATTATGTAGAGATAACTTCAGGTCTTTCAGAAAATCAGGAAGTTTATGTTGCGCAGACAACGGTAAGCACCAGTAAAACTACCGGTATGCAGGGAGAAATGGGAGGTCCCCCGGTAGGAATGGGCGGCGCCATGGAAGGCGGAGGACGAAACGGCGGTGGAAATAACAGCGGCAGAAACAGCGGCGGAGGCGGCCAGTCCCGGTCAAAATAATGAGGAGGAATGAACTGTGGCAGAACCCTTGATTGAGTTGAAGGAAATCTACAAGGTATACCGGATGGGAGAGGAAGAGGTGCGTGCTAACGACGGAGTGACCATGACCATATTCCGGGGTGAATTTGTTGCCATTGTAGGAAAATCGGGAAGCGGCAAGTCCACTCTCATGAATATTATCGGCGCCCTGGATGTTCCCAGTGATGGCCAGTATCTCTTAGGCGGGGAAGACGTGGGAAGCATGTCGGACAATCAGCTGGCACAGATACGAAATAAAATGATTGGCTTTATTTTTCAGCAGTATAATCTGCTTCCCAGATTAAATCTTCTGGAGAATGTGGAGCTGCCGCTGCTCTATTCAGGAGCCGGCACCGAAGAACGGAAAGAACGTTCCATGGCCTCCTTAGAACGGGTGGGACTGGCAGAAAAGTGGAAAAATCTCCCAAGTCAGCTGTCCGGAGGCCAGCAGCAAAGAGTGTCCATAGCCAGAGCTCTGGCTGGAAATCCATCCCTGATTCTGGCAGATGAACCCACAGGAGCCTTAGACTCCAAAACCAGCCGGGATGTGCTCGATTTTTTAAAGGAACTAAATGATGAAGGAAACACCATTGTGATGATAACCCATGACAGCTCCATTGCCTTGGAGGCACGGCGTGTGATCAGGGTGCATGATGGCAAGATTAATTTTGATGGAGACGTAAATGAATATTCTGCAATCCTTTAAAATGGCTCTGAAAAGTATCTGGAGTAATAAAATGCGTTCCTTTCTTACCATGCTGGGGATTATTATCGGTGTTGCATCGGTCATAATTCTGGTCAGTCTTGTTAACGGGCAGATGTCCTATATGAAGGACAGCTTTACTAGCATGGGTACCAATCAGATGACGGTCCGTCTAACTAATTTAACAACCAGATATGCAGACGCAGATGAGATGTACTGGTTTTATAATGACAACCGGGATTTGTTCTCCCATATGACGCCAAGCGTGTCCGTAAGTGCCACCTTAAAATACGGAACAGAGTCTCTGGAGGATACGACAATAACCGGAGTCAGTGAAGAATATTTAGACATGAAGGATCAGACTCTGGATGCAGGACGTTTTATTTCCTATTCCGATATTGCTTCCAGGCAGAAGGTATGTGTGGCAGGCTATTATGTTGCATGGAAATTATATGGAAGTGTGGATAATGCCTTAGATAAAACAATTAAAATAAATGGCAGTGCCTACCGGATTGTAGGTGTGATTTCCAGACAGGATGAGGATGAGCTGGAAGAGGGAGGGACGGATGATATCCTATACCTTCCATACAGCAGTGCGGCGAAGATGAACAATACCGCCCGTATCAGCAGCTATGTGTTTGCAACAGCAGATACGGACTATACGGCGAAAGCCAAGGAATCTCTGGAAACATTTCTGATGGGTATTTACAAAGATGACAGTCTTTTCCGGGTCACTGCCATGAGTGAAATGCTGGAATCCTTAGATTCCATGATTGCCATGATGTCCATGGTTCTGGGCGGGATTGCCGGAATTTCACTTCTGGTGGCAGGTGTGGGAGTCATGAATATTATGCTGGTATCAGTGACAGAGCGGACGAGGGAGATTGGAATAAGAAAGGCTCTGGGAGCAAAGAAGATTCACATTATGCAGCAGTTTGTAATCGAAGCGGCTGTTACCAGTTCTCTTGGCGGAGTGGTGGGTATTGCAGCAGGTTCAGTGGCAACCACCATAGTCGGGGCTGCCATGGGGATCACTGCAACACCAACGCCGGGCGCGGTTATTGTCTCTTTCAGTGTATCGGTGGGAATCGGACTTTTGTTTGGATACATGCCGGCCAGCCGTGCCGCTAATTTAAGTCCCATTGATGCGCTTCGCAGTGATTAACAAAAGAATAATTTCTTGCAAATCTGTCATAGGAGTGATACTATTTGCATAGGTACCAAAGGAGTAGCTCTGTAAGGGCTGCTCCTTTCGGGCGTCAGAGAATCTATGTTACTGGAAAGGATTAGAACATGAAAGTTGCAGATATGCATTGTGATACCATAGCGGAGCTTTATTACAGAAGACAGGCAGGAAAAGACTGCTCTATTTTAAAAAATGACTGTCATATTGATTTGGAGAGAATGAAAAAAGGAAATTACTGTCTGCAGAATTTTGCCCTGTTTACGGAACTGACAAAGCATGAACGACCGTACGAATACTGCATGAAGCTGCTGGATTTATTTTACACGGAGCTGGAGGGATATGGGGATTTAATCGGAATTGTAAGGTCATTTAAAGACATTGAAAAGAACCGGAAAGAAGGAAAAATGTCTGCCATGTTAACCATTGAAGAGGGCGGCGTCTGTCAGGGGGAAATTGCTTTTCTGCGTAATTTTTACCGCCTGGGAGTCCGTATGATGACTCTTACATGGAATCATATCAATGAACTGGCTTATCCAAACAGGATCCGGATTGAGAAGGAAGAGGCTTTTTTTGAACCGGAAACAGAACACGGGCTGACAGAAACAGGGATTGCTTTTGTGGAGGAGATGGAAAGGCTGGGCATGATCATTGATGTGTCCCATTTATCCGATGCAGGAATTTATGATGTATTCCGTCACACGAAGAAGCCGTTTGTGGCAAGCCATTCCAATGCCAGAACCGTAGCTTCCAACCCCAGAAATTTAACAGATGAGATGATTAAAATGCTTGCAGAGCGGGGAGGAGTTACCGGAATTAATTTTTGCGGTGATTTTCTTCATGACTGGAAGAAAGGGGAGAAGTCGTTAAGCCGGATTGAGGATATGGTCTCCCACATAAAGCATTTAAAGCAGACCGGAGGTATCGGCTGCATCGGTCTTGGATCGGATTTTGACGGAATCGGAGGAGAACTGGAGATGAAATCTCCGGAGGATCTGCCGCTTTTAGAGGCTTATATGAAAAAAGAAGGCTTTCATGAGGCTGAAATTGAAGCTGTTTTTTATGGCAATGTTCTCCGTGTATACAAAGATATTTTACAATAAGATAAAAATTTACATAAATTTTACATTCATATGTATAATACTTTACATAGATTTGATATGATACTTACAAAACATGATTTATCATGAAATACGGGAGGAAAATATGTCAATAACAGATATACAAATGTTATTTAAGTTTATCGGAGGGTTGGGGATGTTCCTTTATGGAATGGATGCCATGGCTGATGGACTTCAAAAATCTGCTGGACATAAGATGCAGCAGCTGCTTGGTGCATTAACAAGCAACCGGCTGATGGGAGTTTTGTTAGGAACCGGAATTACAGCTATTATACAGAGCAGTTCGGCCACTACGGTTATGGTGGTTGGATTTGTTAATGCGGGAATTATGAATCTGCAGCAGGCAGTTGGCATTATTATGGGAGCCAATATCGGAACAACCGTTACCAGCTGGATCGTTTCCATGAGTGAGTGGGGAGAGATGTTAAAGCCGGAATTCTTCGCTCCTGCACTGGTGGGAGTAGGCGCTGTTTTCAGCCTGTTTTCAAAGAATGAAAAGAAAAAGCAGATTGGTGAAATACTGGTTGGATTTGGTGTCTTATTTATCGGACTGGGTTTTATGTCTGCCTCCATTACTCCTTACAGGAATGCTCCTATTTTTGGACAGGCATTTTCCGTACTGGGCAGAAATCCGATTCTGGGAATTCTTGCGGGACTTGTGGTAACAGGAATTATACAAAGCTCTTCTGCATCTGTTGGTATACTGCAGACTCTTGCTTTAAACGGTATAGTAAACTGGCAGTCTGCTATTTTTATTACACTCGGTCAGAATATCGGCACCTGTGTAACGGCACTTCTTTCCAGTCTGGGCGCGAATCGAACAGCAAAGCGTGCGGCAGCCATTCATTTGATGTTTAATGTTGCGGGGGCTTTCATATTTGGTATTATCATGTTTATTTTATTTCAGATGAACCCTGTGCTGGCTTCTTCCAGAATCAGCAGTGTGGAAATATCTATTTTTCATACCGTTTTTAATGTAACCAATACAATTTTGCTGTTTCCTTTTGCCGGACTTCTGGTGAAGGCTTCCGGTTTCTTTGTCAGAGGAAAGGAGAAAGAAGAAGCATCTGATTCCGAAAGTGAAATGAAGCGTCACTTAGACGATCGAATTCTGGAAACACCTTCTTTTGCCATAGAGAATGTAAACCATGAAGTCGTTAATATGGGTTACGCAGCTCTTGAGAATTTTGATGTGGCAGCTGACGCATTACTCACCAGTAATTTATCTGAGATAAAACAGGTGGAAAAACTGGAACAGAAAATTGATAATTATGAAAAATTACTAACCGATTATTTAATTAAAATCAACAATCAGTCATTAAATGAAGAACAGCATATCCTGGTTAAAAATCTCTTTTACACGATCAGCGATTTTGAACGGATCAGTGATCATTGTGAAAACTTATCTGAGCTGGCTACGGAGAAAGCAAACCGCAATATTATTTTCTCCCAGGAAGCAGAAAGCGAAATGAAGGAAATGTTAAAGGCTGTCCGCGCCTCTTTGGAACATGCAATTAAAGCCAGAGAAACCTCTGACATGTCAGAGGTTCGTTCCGTGGTTCAGTGCGAGGAGAATGTAGACAGTCTGGAAGAAGAATTAAGAGAACGCCATATTGAACGACTATCCACTCAATCCTGTAAACCGGAAAATGGAGTTGTATTCCTGGATGCATTAAGCAATTTGGAGAGAATTTCTGATCATGCCCATAATATTGCAGGTTATGTAAAAGAAGAAATATAACAAACGGATTTAACTTTTTTGAGACAGAAAGGAGAATGTATGGAACGAATCTATGTAGTGGAAGATGATGATAATATCAGGGATTTAATAAAAATTGCCCTGGAAGGCTTTGGGTATGAGGTATCTTCCTATGAGATGGCAGAGGAAGCTCTAAAGCACATGGAAACCGAGAAACCGGCGCTGGCAGTCTTTGATCTCATGCTTCCCGGCATGGACGGGATGTCAGCAATACGCAGAATCCGGAAAAATGATTTGTTAAAAGACATTCCCATTCTTGTCCTGACTGCAAAGGACCGGGAGTTTGATAAGGTGGCCGGTCTAGATGGCGGTGCAGATGATTATATGACAAAGCCCTTTGGTGTCATGGAGCTGGCAGCGCGCATTCGCAGCCTTCTGCGCAGGAGCTCAAAAAACCAGGGATCTGAGGACGAGCTGGAGCAGTACTGTCTGAACTTAAACAAAAAGACCAGAGAGGTTTATTGTGACGGAGTTAAAGTCGAGCTTACATTAAAAGAGTTTGATTTACTGCAGTATTTAATGGAGAATCACAATAAGGTCGTTACCAGAGATGAACTTCTCAATCATATCTGGGGTTATGATTATGACGGAGAAACAAGAACTCTTGATATGCATATCCGGACACTGAGACAGAAACTGGGAGACAATGGCGGTTCCTGTATCAAGACAGTCCGTGGAGTAGGATATCGTTTTATTAAGACGGAAGAATAGTGAAAAAGGCATGCTGCATAAAATAGCTGATGGAGGTATTATGAAACAGGCGATTTTTGTAAAATTTATTCAGATTATACTTGTGGTGCTGGTACTGAGCAGTTCCATATTTTATATTGCCTCCAGCAGTGCGCTGCTTAAAAATTCCCAAAAGGATATGAAATATACATTAAAGGCTATGGATGAGGTTCTTGATTATACCGGTGATTTAGAAAAGGAAATCGGAGAACTAAAGCCCACGTTAAGCGAAAACCATAGCCGTTTCACCGTCATTTGCTTAGATGGAACTGTAGCGGCCGATACTGGAGAAGTACCGGTCGCTTCTTTGGATAATCATGGAGACAGAGAAGAGGTGAAGGAGGCGCTGGCGCAAGGGGAAGGCACCTCCAGACGTTATTCAAATACATTAAAGAAAAATATGCTCTATGTGGCTGTCCGGTCATCCAAAGGAGATTACATTCTCCGAATGGCGGTTCCCTATACTGGTATGAAAGAAAACTTAATGCTCCTTCTTCCTGCTGTGTGGCTGAGCTTCCTCGCCGCAATCATGTATTCTGCTTTTTCAGCGGACAGTTTTGCTGAGTCAATTACACGGCCGCTTAAGGAAATTTCCCAGGAAATGCTGAAAGTAAACGGGGATTATACGGATCTTTCCTTTGAAACGTATCAATATCCGGAAATTAATATTATCGCAGAAACTACCACCAGAATGTCAAAGAATGTAAAGGAGTATCTAAACCAGATTGAACGGGAAAAGCAGATCCGCCAGGAATTTTTCAGCAATGCTTCTCATGAATTAAAGACTCCCATTACTTCCGTGCAGGGCTATGCAGAACTTCTGGAGAGCGGGATCATACAGGATGAAGAGCAGAAGGCTGATTTTATCAAGCGGATTAAAAAAGAAGCGGGGAATATGAATAATCTGATTAATGATATCCTTATGATATCCCGTCTTGAAACAAAAGAAGCAGAGGTTTTAAAAAGCGATGTTCGCCTTTCCATACTGGTGCAGGATATTATCGAATCACTGGAACCGCTTGCTGCTTCCCACGAAGTCCTGATCCATATGGACTGCAGGCCGGTCTGTATCTATGCCAATGGTCAGCAGATGAAGGAATTGATTGGCAATCTGCTCAGCAATGCGGTAAAATACAATAAACCGGGCGGAGAGGTATGGATCACAGTGAGGGAAGAAGACCGCAATGTGATTATCCGGGTAAAAGATAACGGAATGGGAATTCCAAAAGAATCTCTTGGACGTATATTTGAACGGTTCTACCGGGTTGATAAAGGGAGAAGCAAAAAGCAGGGCGGTACCGGTCTTGGACTGTCCATTGTAAAGCATATCGTGAATTTTTATCATGGTACCATTACGGTGGAATCAGCCATTGATGTTGGAACGGAATTTATGGTTAAAATTCCGGTTCAGGGAAAAAAACTATAGAAATGCCGGTTAAGGCAGGAGGTGTACGGGTATGGAAAAATTTGTTTTAACGTGTTGTTCTACAGCAGATATGAAAAAAGAATTTTTTGAAAGCCGCAAAATTCCTTATGTATGCTTTCATTATACCATGGACGGAGTTACTTATCCCGATGACCTGGGGGAAAGTATCCCATTTGAAGAATTCTATGATCGGATTGATAAAGGGGCAGCTCCCTATACCTCTCAGGTAAATGTTGAGGAATACTGTAATTTCTTTGAACCGATTTTAAAAGAAGGAAAGGATATTCTGCATCTGACCCTGTCTTCCGGTATTTCCGGGACTTATAATTCTGCCTGTGCGGCCGGAGCCGAGATGCGGCAGAAATATCCGGAAAGAACCATTATCATACTGGATTCTCTTGGGGCATCCTCCGGCTATGGGCTTTTAACCGATGCGGCGGCAGATTTGCGTGATAAAGGAGCGACGCTGGAAGCGGCGGCAGAGTGGGTCATGAATAACCGGCTTTCCGTACACCATTGGTTTTTCTCAACGGATCTTACCAGTTTTAAACGGGGAGGGAGGATATCTGCAACCTCAGCCATGCTGGGAACTGTTTTAAATATCTGCCCTCTCATGAACATTGATGATACTGGACATCTGATACCAAGACAGAAAATACGCACAAAAAAAAGAGCCATTCAGGAAATGGTAAAGATGATGGAACTCCATGTCCAAAATGGCTCCCGCTACAACGGAAAATGCGTGATTGCACATTCTGCCTGCGAGGCTGATGCAAAAGAGGTGGCAGCACTTATTGAGGCGCGTTTCCCCATGCTCGCAGGTAACATAATCATAAACAGCATTGGCTGTGTAATCGGCTCCCATACAGGTCCCGGAACTGTGGCATTATTCTTTTTTGGAGACAAAAGAGCTGATTAGATGTTTAATTACCGATGATCTGGGCTATCATACGATTGGGCAGGCAGACGATGCTTTCTCCTGTGTGCTCAATCGTGCCCTGGTGAATACAGATTTTGTCCGGGCAGGTTGCATCGGAAACGTGCACTTTACCGCCCTGGATTACAATGCGGTTGGTGCCTCCCTGGTACCCGTTCACTAAAACTTCTGTATCATGGTTTAAATCCAGAGTTTCCACAACTTTGCCATCTACGGTAATTTCCAGATATCCCGCAGATTTTGAAAAAATGATCTGGTTCGCAATAAGAAGTATGAATGATATTGCTAGAATTACAACAATTAATAAGACTTCTTTTTTATGTTTTTTTATTTCCATTTCTGACAGGTCCTCTTACTTATTTTCTATTATCAATAAACAGAATTTGAAAAATAAATTCTGCTTCATTATAACACATAATCCTGATTCCTTCCAAAAGATAATTAAAATTTTATAAAATCATTGTCGTAGTCCTGCGGGGTATGTTAAGATAAAGTCAAACTTTATAAAAGCAGGAGGATATATGAATAAAAGTAACGCAAATGCTAAAAGAAACGGGTATATTGGATTAGGAGCTATGATTTTACTGGCTGGCGCTACTGTTTTTGGAACAGATCCACTTTATAAGGCGATTGACAGCAGTGTTAGACCGGAAATCTATGTTCCGGGTACCTATACAGGTACTGCGAGAGGCTACGGCGGGATTGTCACCGCAGATGTAACAGTATCAGGAAAAACGATTGATTCCATTGCTGTAAATGGAGAAAAGGAAACTCTTCTCAGTATGGTATTGCCAGGACTAACGGATTCTATCATTGCAAAGCAGTCTGCAGAAGTGGATGCCGTTTCAGGAGCGACTCTCAGCAGCAATGCCATTAAAGAGGCAGTGGATCAGGCGCTTGCAAAAGCAAGGGGAGAGGAGCAGGAAACGGTACCGGAGACAACTGAAGAGGCAGCTGAGGCGCCTTCTTCTTTAAAGGATGGAACCTACACCTATGAATCACCGGAATTTGACAAGAACGGATTCAAAGACCAGGTGAGTATGACAGTTAAGGATAACGCGATTACAGCGGTTACCTGGGACGGCATAAAGGAAGACGGAACCAAAAAGAGCCAGCTTTCCATGGATGGAAAGTATGTCATGACAGAAAAAGGTCTTAAGTGGCATGAACAGGCGGAAGCAGTGGTCG
>JAEWJZ010000021.1 GCA_023386315.1 Bacillota bacterium
ATATACCTCCATGCTTGACTATTATTCAATAGTTTATGAAAACTAAGGAACCGCCTAGTACCGAACGGTATGCTAGGTGGTGTGGGAGGTCGGTAGATAAAATAATTATCTACCTCCTACCCGATTAGAAACCTTTTTTTGTGGGAATGAATATGATATATCGGGCTGTAAGCCCATTGAAATAAAAGTAGATAATCGTTATAATAATTATATTTCCATAACGATTAGAAGAAAGAATGAAAGAACCATCGGAGGAGTTATGAGTATCAGGGTTGTAGTTGTAGATAATTCAGAGGAATTATTGGTGAAACTGACGGGAATTTTGAACGATATGAGTGAAATTGAGCTGTGCGGCAGCTTTCCGGAAGCCATTGCAGCCATGCAGTATATAAAGGAGAATCCGGTAGATCTTGTGTTTTCGGATATTGTCATGCCGGATATCAGCGGAATTACGCTGGCCTCCAAGCTTTACGAACTTCCGGATCCGCCGGAGGTTGTGCTTTTATCCGGAATTCCGGGATTTTCTCTGGAAGCATTTAAAATCCGTGTATTTGCTTTTATTGTAAAGCCTTATACAAGGGCACAGATCAGTAAGGTAATCCGGATGTATAAAGAAAAAAAGTCTGGAGCTGAAGTCTCCAGTCCGGATGAAATACTTAGATAGACCGTGGGATTTCGAGTCTGTCCCGTTTTTGCTTTTTAATGGACGAACCCTGTATCCTATGTTATAATAGGAAGATAGCGAAAAAAGAACCTTTTTTCCATAAGGAGTCAAATATGAAAGAGAAGTTTAAAATAAAGGGACAGCTGGGGATTTACATGCAATGGCCTCTTTACTTAACCGGGCTTTTAATTGCTGCCAATGCAGTGATCGGTGCAGTAAGTACAAAAGCAGGGATCATTATGGCCCTGTTTACGCTGATGTATGCAGGAATCGCGTTCTGGCTTTCTTTTTATAGAAGAAGACGTCTGTTAAGCGGCCTTGTGGAATTCTCAGCAGAGTACTCCTGGATGCAGAAGAAACTCCTTAATGATCTTGAGATTCCGTATGCAATCGCGGATGAAAGCGGGAGAATTCTATGGGGGAATGATACATTTTCTGCGGTTTTAGGGGAAGAGAAACACTTAAGGGCATCACGGAAGAATTTAACCGGCATTTTTCCTGAGATCACAAAAGAGGTTTTAAAGCTGGGAGACGGAGCTGTGACACTTCATGGCATATGCAATGACAGGAAGTACCAGATACAGCTGAAAGCGGTGCACATGAATGATGCATCGGAGCTGATGAGTAATACAGCAGGCATGGATAGTGCGGAACAGATGCTGCTGGCAGTTTATTTATTTGATGAAACAGAGATTCTCACATATAAACAGATGGTAGATGACCAGAAGATGGTGGCAGGTCTTATCTATCTGGATAATTACGATGAGGCGCTGGAAAGCGTGGAGGAGGTACGCCGCTCCCTTTTAACTGCGCTTATCGACCGGAAGATTACAAAGTACATCACCAACATGAACGGAATTGTGAAAAAGCTGGAAAAGGACAAGTACTTCATCGCCATCAAGCAGTGTTACATTGAAGAATTGAAAGAGAACCGTTTTTCCATCCTGGAAGAAGTTAAGACTGTCAATATCGGTAATGAGATGTCAGTTACATTAAGTATCGGTCTTGGAATGAATGGAGACAGTTACTATAAGAATTTAGATTTTGCAAGAATTGCCATTGACATGGCGCTGGGGCGCGGAGGCGACCAGGCAGTGGTCAAGGACGGAGAGCGCATCCAGTATTTTGGCGGGAAAGCGCCTCAGGTGGAGAAGACGACCCGTGTGAAGGCCCGCGTAAAGGCCCATGCATTAAGGGAACTGATGGAAACCAAGGACCGCATCCTGATTATGGGTCATCGCATGACGGACATTGATTCCTTCGGTGCTGCGGTAGGTATTTACCGAATCGCTACTGCCATGGACAAAAAGGCCAATATCGTCATTAATGAAGTGACCACCTTCGTGCGTCCCATGAAGGAACGGTTCGTTGGAAATCCGGATTATCCGGAGGATTTATTTTTAAGAGGTGATGAAGCAGCAAGTCTTGTTGATGCCAATACACTGCTTGTTGTGGTTGATGTAAACCGGCCCAGCATTACCGATGAACCACAGCTTCTGCGGCTGGTGAAAACCATTGTGGTACTGGATCACCACAGGCAGAGCAGTGAGATCATTGACAATGCAGTTTTATCCTATGTAGAGCCATACGCATCCTCTGCCTGCGAGATGGTAGCAGAGGTGCTTCAGTACATTGCAGACGGGATTAAGATTAAATCTGCAGAAGCAGATGCTCTTTATGCCGGTATTGTCATTGACACCCATAATTTCACCAACCAGACAGGCGTGAGAACCTTTGAAGCAGCAGCCTTTTTAAGGCGGAACGGTGCAGATGTAGTCCGTGTAAGAAAGCTGTTTCGGGATAATCTTGATGATTATAAGGCAAAAGCGGAAGCAGTCAGGGAGGCTGAGATTTTTGAAGGGAACTTTGCCATCAGCTTATGCCCCTCTGAAGGAATTGACAGCCCTACGGTAGTAGGTGCCCAGGCTGCCAATGAACTGCTTGACATATCAGGAATCAAGGCGTCTGTCGTTATGACAGAGTATAACAATACGGTATATTTAAGTGCCCGTTCCATTGATGAAGTCAATGTTCAGGTGATGATGGAGAAGCTTGGCGGCGGCGGACACAGAACCATTGCAGGTGCCCAGCTTGCCGGTGTAAGCATAGAAGAAGCAAGAAACCAGGTAAAAGCGGTTATTAAAGAGATGTTAGAGAAGGGAGACATATCATAATGGATATTGTATTATTAGAAGATGTAAAAGCACTGGGGAAAAAGGGACAGATCGTTAAGGTTAATGACGGATATGCAAGAAATTTCATTCTCCCGAAAAAACTGGGAATTGAAGCGACAACAAAAAACTTAAATGACTTAAAGCTTCAGAAAGCCAATGAAGCAAAGATTGCAGCAGATCAGCTGGAAGCAGCAAAAGAGCTTGGAAAGAAGATTGAAGAAGCTTCTATTACTGTTACAATCCGTGCAGGAGAAGGCGGAAGAGCATTTGGTTCCGTATCAGGCAAGGAGATTTCCCAGGCGATTTCCAGCCAGCTTGGGCTTGACATTGATAAGAAGAAACTGGTTCTTCCCGAGCCGTTAAAGACCTTTGGCACTCATGAGGTTCCTATTAAGCTTCATAAGGATGTAACTGCAAAATTAGATGTTAAGGTAATAGAAAGCTAGGAGGCACAGTTATGGATGAGGCCCTGATCAAACGGATACTCCCTCACAGCATTGAGTCCGAGCAGTCCGTCATCGGATCCATGCTGATGGATCGGGATGCGATCATTGCTGCTTCCGAGATCGTTACAGCAGGAGATTTTTATCAGCACCAGTATGGCGTCATGTTTGAAGCCATGCTGGAGCTTTTTAATGAGAATCTGCCGGTGGACTTAGTCACTTTGCAGAACCGCTTAAAAGAAAAGGATGTTCCCCCCGAGGTATCCAGTCTGGAATTTGTAAGAGACATTATTACAACCGTTCCAACCTCTGCCAATGTAAAGTCTTATGCCAAAATTGTGCGGGACAAGGCCGTATTAAGGCGTCTGATTAAGATAAACGAGGACATAGCCAACACCTGTTATGCAGGAAAAGAACCGCTTGAGAATATTCTGGCATCTACGGAGAAGACCATATTTGACTTACTCCAGAACCGTAATTCCGGAGATTTCGTACCCATTCGTCAGGTTGCCATGAATGTACTGGAAAAGATTGAGGAAGCCTCCAAAAATCAGGGAACCGTAACAGGAGTTCCAACAGGTTTTATTGATCTGGACTATAAGACTTCCGGTCTTCAGCCGTCGGATTTTGTCCTGATTGCCGCCCGCCCTTCTATGGGAAAGACAGCTTTCGTTTTGAATCTGGTAGATCATATAGCGGTGAAGAAGGGGCTTCCAGCTATGGTCTTCAGTCTGGAGATGTCAAAGGAGCAGTTAGTAAACCGTATGCTTGCCATGGAGTCTAATGTAGATTCCCAGAAGTTAAGAACCGGTACCTTATCCGACAGTGACTGGGATGCGGTGGTGGAAGGAATTGGAGTAATTGGAAATTCCAAGTTAATTATTGATGACACCCCTGGAATTTCCATTATGGAGCTTCGTTCAAGGTGCAGAAAGATGAAGCTGGAGCATGGGTTAAGCATTGTAATTATTGACTACCTGCAGTTAATGAGCGGAAGCGGAAAAGGCGGAGAGAACCGTCAGCAGGAGATTTCCGAAATCTCCCGTTCGTTGAAGGCCCTTGCAAGAGAGTTGAGTGCGCCCGTAATAGCACTGTCCCAGCTTAGCCGTGCCTGCGAGACGAGGCCGGATCACCGGCCGATGCTGTCTGATCTTAGAGAGTCAGGAGCCATCGAGCAGGATGCCGACGTGGTAATGTTTTTATATCGAGATGATTATTATAATAAAGATACTGATATGCCCAATATTGCGGAAGTAATTATAGCGAAGCAGAGAAATGGTCCGATTGGTACCGTGAATCTGGTGTGGAGGCCGGAGTATACCAAGTTTGCAAACATGGCCCGGCAATAAAAGGGTAATGCAGCATTTCCTGATTCTTAAGGAAGGAAGTAGCTGCAAGGAGAAGAGGGGTTTCATGAACAGACTGAACATCGTTTCAATCTTTCAGAACTTAAGTGAAGATACCGTGGATGAAATCTGGCGTTCAGGGAAAATAGTCAAATATGACAAAAATGCAGAATGCTTTCGGGCGAAAGATAAAAATTATTATCTGTATTTTCTGCTGGATGGAAGTGCTGCGATTTATAATCTGACTCATTGCGGAAGACAAAAAACCATTTTCTATCTTGGACCTGGAGAGTTATTAAATGACTGCATAACACCAGATGTATTCGTCTCGGTGAGCTGTCATACCATGGTTCCCTGTAATGTTTTTATTATAAAGTCAGATATATTTAACCGAATAATGAAAAAAGATTTCGCTCTGACCCAGGCAGTGGTAAAAGAATTAGAACGAAAGATCTGGAGAATGGGTCACCAGTTAAAAAACACCATGGGAAGTATTTATATGGAGCGAAAGCTGGCTGCAAAGCTTTGGAAGCTTGGACGTGATTTCGGAAAACGTGATGATAAGGGACTGTACATAGATATTCCGCTGAGTATAACAGAATTGGCAGATTTTTTAGGAGCACCAAGGGAAACAACCTCCCGAATCTGTAAATTACTTTCTGGCTATGAGCTGATTAAAATGGAGAACAAAAAGATATATCTGATTTCACCTGACAGGCTGGCATATTTTTATAAAAAAGGTGTTTTGCCGGAAAATTAAATTTAATAGATATTGATAAAATTCCGTGATAGATGTCACGGAATTTTTTTGTATTTTATTCTATAGTTATTGTTAAATATTAGTCAAACCCAAATTTTGACAATCAAAAGCAGGGGGTTCAAAAGATGAAAAAGATACAATCTACTTGTAATTATTGTGCATTGGACTGTAATCTGGATTTTTATGTGGAAAATAACAGAATTGTAAAAGTAGTGCCTACGAAAGGTTATCCTGTCAACAAAGGTTTTTCCTGTATCAAAGGTTTGTCCCTTGATAAACAGCAGACCACGGTAAAACCAAACAGCCTTCCAAAAATCAGACAGGAAGATGGCAGAATGAAAGAAGTATCATGGGAAGATGGTTTTCAGTATGTAGCAGACAAGCTGAAGGAAATCCAGAAAAAATATGGTTCGGAAAGTGTGGCTGGAATCAGTACGGGACAGTTGACCATGGAGGAATTTTCCATTTTCGGACACGTGATGAGAAATTACTTAAAAGCCAATGTTGACGGAAATACAAGACTTTGCATGGCCACCGCCGTAGTGGCCCACAAGCAGAGTTATGGATTTGATGCTCCCGGATTCACCTTAAAAGATCTGGAATTATCGGATACCATTATTTTTATAGGAGCTAATCCGGTGGTTGCCCACCCGATTCTCTGGGAAAGGGTGAAACGAAATCAAATTCCGGATAAAAAGATCATTGTCTTAGACCCTAGAAAATCAGAAACAGCCAGGAATGCGGATTACTGGTATGGTCTGAAGTGGAAATCCGACCTGGCGCTTTTCTATACCCTGGCACATATTCTCATTGAAAAAGATTATGTAGACCACCATTATATTGAAGCACATACCAATGGTTATGAAGATTTTGCCGGATTTGTCCGGAAATATGATTGTAAATACGGGGCAGAGGCAACCGGATTGTCAGAAGAACAGATCATACAGCTGGCGGAGCTGATCCACACTGGAAAACGTGTTTCCTTCTGGTGGACCATGGGAGTGAACCAGGGATATGAAGCAGTGCGCACGGCACAGGCAATTATTAATCTGGCGGCAATGACGGGAAATATCGGCAGACCAGGTACCGGCCCCAACTCCATAACTGGTCAGTGCAATGCCATGGGTTCCAGGGCTTACAGCAATACTTCCTGTCTGTTTGGAGGCGGTGACTTTAACAATGATGCCAGAAGAGAAGCGGTGGCTAAAGCAATCGGATGCCAGACACAGGATTTAATTGATAAGCCCACGATTCCTTATGATCAGATTATTACAGGAATCAATGAAGGAAAAATCAAAGCACTCTGGATCCTGTGTACCAATCCAAGACACAGCTGGGCAAACAATGAAACCTTCGCTGCCGCTGCTAAGAAGCTGGAGCTGTTTGTGGTACAGGACATCTACGATGATATTGAAAGCGCAGAGGACTGTACGGTATTTTTCCCGGTAGTGCCAGGTATTAAAAAAGCTGGGACCTATATCAATATGGAACGCAGGATGTCTGCAATGCGGCCTGTTTTGGAACGCGGGGAACATGAAATCAGTGATTACGAAGCGATACTGGGAGTTGGAAAAGCCCTTGGAATGGGGAAATTGCTGAATGGGTTTAAGACTGTACAGCAATGCTTTGAGACCATGCAGAAATGTGCCAAAGGAATGCCCTGTGATTTCTCCGGAATTACCTGGGAAGGTCTGGAAGCGTCCCATGGTGTCCAGTGGCCGTTCAGAGAGGGGGAAACATTGGCTGAGGATGAAAGGCGTCTTTATGAAGACGGTAAATTCTGGCATCCAGATGGAAAATTAAAATTTCTTTTTGAGGAAGTGATGCCCAATCCATTGCCGGTAACCAGAGAATTTCCTTTCATATTGAATACCGGAAGGGGAAGCGTGGGCCAGTGGCATACCCAGTCCCGGACCAGAGAAGTTCAGTTTATAGAAGATGTGACTGCCAGGAAAGCGTATCTGTATATGAATGAGGAGACAGCAAAGGAATATGGCATCAGAGAAATGGACCGGATCAGGGTGCATTCTGTCAATGGAGAAAATGCTGTATTTCACGTTTTGGTGACCTCAAATGTCACTCATGATGAACTATTTGCACCGATTCATTATTTAGAATGTAATAAAATCACCCCATCCATTTATGACAAGTATTCCAGAGAGCCTTCTTATAAAGCAACGCCCGTATGTTTTGAAAAAGAGGATGGAGGTAGTATCAATGGTTAGAATCAGGATTGACCGTTCAAAATGCATCGGCTGTCTGACCTGTGTTACGGCCTGTGTGGTCAGTCATGAAAGTGATGATGCCAGAAATCGTGTTGTCATTGACAGTGAGATTAAAGCGGCACCGATTTTTTGCCGTCACTGCGAGCTGCCGGAGTGTACCTATACCTGTATGACAGGTGCCATGCATAAAAATCCCATAACCGGATTTGTAGAATATGATAAGGAACAATGTGCAAGCTGCTATATGTGTATTATGGCCTGTCCTTACGGCGTTTTAAAGAGCGATAAAATCAACCATAAAGAAATTATGAAATGCAATATGTGTGTACATAGAACTGATGATGGTTCACCAAAACCAATGTGCGTTGAAAAATGTCCCATGCAGGCAATCACACTTGTGGAGGTGGAAAAATGAGATATGTGGTAATTGGATCTTCTGCAGCGGGAATCAATGGTATCAGGGGAATACGTTCGGAAGATAAAGAAGGTGAGATCATTCTGATTTCAAAAGACGAGGCTGTTTATTCCAGATGCATCCTTCATCATTACATGGAAGGTATCCGTGATTTAAAAAGATTGAGCTTTATAGAAGAGGATTTCTTTGAAAAGCATAAGGTTCAGTGGGTATCGGGGATAGCTGTGACCGGATTGAACAGTGATAAGCGGGAGGTGGCACTGGAGGATGGGAGTCTCATCGCTTATGATAAGCTTCTGATCGCCTCCGGTTCCCACTCCTTTTTGCCTCCGGTTTTAAATCTTCGGGAAGCTGACGGCGTTTTTGGATTTCGTAATCTGGAGGATATTAAACAGATCATGGTACGGGCAAAGACCGCCGGGTACATTGTTGTCATGGGGGCTGGGCTGGTAGGAATTGACTGCATAAGCGGCTTACTGCCGTTAAAAAAGAATCTGTCTCTGGTTGAAATGCAGGATCATATGCTGGCCATACAATTGGATAAAAAGGCGGCCTCTGCTTATGAGCAGGCATTTCTTGAAAAGGGAGTCAGACAGTATTTCGCGGTTGGGATAAATGAAGTGGTTATGGATGAAGATAATCATGTGCGGAAAGTGATTTTAACAAATGGGGAAGTTCTGCCTTGTGATCTGCTGGTAGTAACAGCGGGGATAAGGGCCAATATCGATTTTCTATCGGGTTCCGGCGTGGAAACGGACCAGAGGGGACTGTTGATCGATGAAACAGGAAGAACCAATATAGAAGGAGTATATGGTGCCGGAGATGTGACGGGAAGGAATCCCATCTGGCCGGTAGCAGTAAAGGAAGGTCTGATTGCAGGTTGCAATATGGCCGGAGGAAATAAAAGTATGACAGATTTCTTTGCCAGTAAGTCGACTATGAATTTCCTGGGAATCCCCACATTATCCCTTGGTGTAAATACCAGGCCGGATGAAACCTATCAGGAAATCATACAGGAAACAGAGGGTGGAGAATATAAGAAGATCATTTTTAAAGACGGTCATATTTATGGCGCCATACTTCAGAATGATCTGGCGTATGCCGGAATTCTGACGCAGATCATAAGAAGAAATATCGATGTTTCAAAGGTAAAAAAACCTGTCTTTAAGATTGATTATTCCGATTTTTTTCATTTAAATGATAATTTCGAATTTATGTACGAGGAACAGGAGAAAGTATGAGAGAAGACAGTATTGTGAAACGATTGGAGAGAATGCCGGTACCGATACTGCCAACTATGGTAGGAGCAATTACCCTTGCTAATTTCATGAAAGGATTTGGGTATGAATGGATACGTCACATCACCTTATGGAGCGCAGCAGTTGTATGGATTTTTTATCTGGGAAAAGTGATTTTATATCCCCAGGTTTGCAAAAAAGAATATGAAAATACGATTTTAAGGTCGTTATATGCAGGATTTGCTATGATTATGATGGGGGTTGGGGCTTATGTGTACGCTTACAGTCCTGTACTTGGCAAAGGGCTGTGGGCTGCCGGTATCGTGATTCAGGCCTGCCATATTATCTGTTTTACTTATAAAAGTATCGGAAAAGGATTTGCATGGGATACGTTTATGCCAAGCTGGTTCGTTACCTACAATGGAATTATGGTCTCCACAGTGGTGGGAGGTGTCATGAACGAACCGCTGCTTGGAAAAATAATTGTTTATTACGGTATTGGGATCTATCTTGTCCTGATCCCGTTTATGGTGTACCGTCTTGTTAAAAAGCCTGTGAATCCGGCATATTTTCACACGCAGGCTGTAGTACTTGCGCCATGCAGTCTGTGTGTAACATCTTATATAAATTATATAGATGAGATAAATATGATCCTTCTTGTTTTTTTATATGTATGTGTTCTGCTATCCTGTCTTTTTATTATTTTAAAGCTGCCGGAATTTTTTAGTTACGAATTTTATCCCGGATATGCCGGTATGACATTCCCCATGGCGATCGGAACAGTGGCATCCGGTAAAATGGCGGGAGTATTGGGAACCATGGGATATGAGAAGGCAGGCAGTATCATTACACAGATTACAGGGCTGCAATTTTACATAACAGCTATGATTATCGGCTATGTTTTATTAAAATTTGTATCAATGCTGATAAAAAGAAAATCTGTATGAAGGTAAGTGCAGTTTTGTTAGCTGGCGGCAAAGGCAGAAGAATGAACTATCAGAATAAGGCGTTATTGAGTTTAAAAGGGAAAAATTTCCTGGAAATACTGATCAGTGAGCTGGAAGACGTTGCTGATGAAATATTGATTTCCCAGCAGACGTATAAGACGGAAGGGGCAGAAGGTTTTTCCATTGTTCATGATAATTATCCCCACTGCGGACCGTTATCCGGTATTGAAGCTGGTCTGGCCTGCTGCGAAAATGAGATTCTGATCGTAGCGGCTTGTGATATGCCTATGTTGAAGAAAGAATTATTTACTATTTTACTTCAATACATAGAACATTATGATGCAGTCATACCATTTGTCAATGGAAAGCCGGAACCCCTCGCAGCTGTTTACCAGAAGAGAATACGAAAGAAGGTAAGAATTCAGCTGCAGCAGGGTACTTTCTGCGTTAAAAATCTGTTGGACCAGTTAAATACAAGATACGTTGACGTAAAGGAATATGGTTTCGGTGCAGAAGAGTTTAAAAATATTAATACAGTAGAAGAATATCAAACTTTTTTAAAGGAACAGGGAGAAAAAAATGGAGAAATTGTCATTAAGTGAGGCAGTGGAATGTTTATGTTCCAATTGTGAACCGGTGGTGGAAACAGAACGGATCAGTTTGTGGAATGCATCAGGGAGAGTACTTGGTGAGAATCTCATCTCTGAGATGGATCAGCCGCCGTTTCCCAGATCACCCTTAGATGGATATGCACTAAAAAGCGAAGATACAACGGGAGCTTTGGAAAACCGGCCCGTAAAATTGAAAGTCGTTGATGAAATTATGGCAGGCTCTGTGGGAAGCCATCACGTAAAAAACGGGGAAGCCGTAAGAATTATGACAGGAGCCCCCATTCCTCCAGGCGCAGATTGTGTCATCCGCCAGGAGGATACTGATTATGGAGAAAAAGAGGTAAAAATATATAAAGAGTTAAACCAATATGATAATTATTGTTTTAAAGGAGAAGATTTTAAGAATCAGCAGCTCCTTCTGAAAAAAGGTGTGATATTATCAGCTCCGGAAATCGGGATCATTGCCAGCTGCGGAAAACCGGATGTTCTGGTATACAAAAAGCCTGCTGTAGCATTAATCACTACTGGCGACGAGACAATGATGCCTGGCCCTCCATTGAAACCGGGAAAAATATATGATTCCAATATGTTTACATTGGGATGCCGGTTAAAAGAATTAGGGGTTGTACCGCAATGCATGATGCATGTAGACGATCACACGGACAGGATGGTTTGTGCTATACAGGAGATCAGTGCCTATACGGATTTAATTATTACCACCGGGGGTGTTTCGGTAGGAAAAAAAGATATTATGCATGAAGTATTCAGACGGGCAGGCGTAAAAACGTTATTCTGGAAGGTTTCCGTAAAACCCGGTACACCTACTTTATGCGGTAAATATAATAACACACTGATTATCTGTCTTTCCGGTAATCCATTTGCTGCTTTAACAAATATGGAACTGTTGGTCAAGCCGGTTCTCTCTAAAATGCTGCATAATAGAGATTTGGAACCGGACCGGAAAACCGTACCGATTGATAAGGGATTTGAAAAAGGAAGCCGTGTGACACGTTATGTAAGAGGGTACTTAAATAATGGCAAAGTAACCATCCCGACAAATAAACATTCGTCCGGTATTTTAAGTTCCATGGCCGGCTGCAATTGTCTGATAGAAATACCGGCAGGAAATTACGGAGTTCACAAAGGAGATCAGGTATGTGTGATACCAATGTAAGCGAGAATGTGGTTTGCATTTGCGGTGTCAAGAATTCCGGGAAGACAACGTATATGAAACGTCTGATCAGAGAATTCACAGAACTTGGTTATAAGGTCGCCGCGATTAAACATGACGGACATGATTTTCAGAGTGATACGCCAGGAACAGACAGCTTTCAATATCAGGAAGCAGGAGCTTACGGAACTGCGGTATACTCCGGATACCGGTTGATGCTGATGAAAGAGATGGCTGACGTACCCCTTGGGAACATAATCTCTTTTTATAAGGAGGCAGATATCATACTGGTAGAAGGCCTCAAAAACAGTTCCTATCCTAAAATTGAACTGGTTAGAAAAGATATTTCCACCGTACCCGTTTCCAATCCACAAGGGCGTTTTCTAATCGTTACAGATGCAGACCTTTCCGATCAGTATGGAGAGGTCAGAGGCTTTGAACAGATACATGAAGCAGTTCAGATGATTCAACGATATACCCCTAAAAAAATTTCCAATCTCATTCATAATTCGTATTAGTTCCGCATAAGATATAAATAGTAAGGTTATGAAAACTAAACGAACCAAAGGAGAGGATATAGCTATGGCTGAGATACATTACTTAATATCGGATGCATCAAAGAAAGTTGATGTAGAATCCCATGTCCTTAGATACTGGGAGGACGAGCTGGAGTTAAACATTCCCAGAAATGAGATGGGACACCGGTATTACACCGAAGCACACATCCGTTTATTCAAGCAGATCAAGGACTTAAAGGAAAAGGGATATCAGTTAAAAGCCATTAAGACAGCGCTTGAAAAAGTCATTGGGGACGGAAGGGATCCGGTTATACCTGATGAGTTATTGGAGGGGCAGATGACCCAGGAGTTAAAAGACAGTGGACTGGCCGGAGAAGACGGCGAGTCAGGCCTGGAAGTACATAACACAGCACAGGTCTCTATTGCGCAGGGAAAGATGGAACAGTTTCAGGAAATCATGAATCACATCATTGGACGTGCTTTGGAGTTGAATAATGAGCAGTTGAGCCAGGATGTAAGCAGTCTGGTCAATGACAAGGTCATTAAGGAAATGGAATACTTAATGAACTTAAAAGAGGAAAAAGAAGAAGAGCGCTACAAACAGTTGGACGAGCTGTTACGTACCTATCAAAAGGACAACAAAGGCCGTGCAGAAGCAGCAGCATCCAAAATCCCCTTCTTTAACCGCAAAAAAAAATTTGGTCGAAACGGAAAAAAGTTATAACATTCTCTCACTTTCAGATAAAAAGAGCCGGGAAACTGCTCAGGCAAAAAATCCGCAGCTGCCACTGAAAGTGTAAACTGCGGATTTTTTTGAACGTCTTAATTCTCAGCAGGCTCCTACAAATCTCTTAAAAAGCCGTAACGCTTCCCCGCTGTTTTCCCAAAGATATTCCGGATGCCACTGGACTCCCACAAAGAAGGGATAACCCGGCATTTCCAGCGCCTCAATCAAATGATCCGGAGAGTAAGCTGATGCAATCAGCCCCTCCCCCAAATCCTTCACAGCCTGATGGTGCATGCTGTTAACTCGTAGTGTATCCATACCGGCTATCTCATGCAGCAGCGTACCCTGCGTCAGTAAAACCGTATGGCTGGGCATATGATAGGCAAATGGCTGGCTATGTGCAATAGGAAAATCCGGTTTTGTCATAGAAAAGATATCCTGCCAGATCGTCCCGCCCATGGCAATATTTAACACCTGAATACCTCTGCAAATCCCAAGAACCGGCTTCCTTTTCTCCAGTATAAAGGGCAGCAATCCAATCTCCATCCCATCCCTTGCCTCCGATACATTACCGCAGTGCACCTGTGTTTCCTCACCGAAGAGAAACGGATGAACATCCGGTCCTCCAGTAAACAAAAATCCGTCCAGTTCATCAGCCAGCTGTCTCAACTCATCATTATCAGCTTCTAATGGCAAAACAACAGGAATCGCACCCGCCGCTTTTAAAGCCCGTAAGTAGGTAGGTCTCATCTTAATATCATTGTTATCCGTATCGTGGGCAGGCGTCAATCCTATCAGCGGTTTTTTCATATAGACTTCCTTTCAGAAATAACATGAGTGATAATAAAAAGATATGGGAATCAATAACAAAATGCCCCTCCCTTACGGAAGAGGCATATATGTATTCAATAATTATGCTTCAGAAATAGCTCCTGTTGGGCATACACCTTCACATGCGCCGCAGTCGATGCAAGCATCTGCATCAATAACGTACTGAGAATCACCCTGGCTGATAGCGCTTACTGGGCATTCGCCTTCGCATGAACCACAACTTACACAAGCGTCACTAATAACACGTGCCATGATAAATAACCTCCTTATATTCTATACATTTTTCTATATTTTATACTATTAATAAAATTTAATCAAGTAGAAATTGTAACAATTAATGTTTAATTTTAGGAGCAATAGGGATCCGGTGCACCATTGCGTGAATCCTTAATTCCGGTAAGGATTATCTTCTTGGCAGATATGGCATCTTCCTTTGATAAAGGGGGTACTCCCTTTAGCGGATAATCCATGCCCATACTTTCATATTTCACTTTTCCCATATCGTGATAGGGAAGAACATCAAGGGCTTTCACGTTTTTCAACTGACCGATAAAACGCCCGAGATGGTATAAATCCGGTGCTTCGTCTGTGATTCCGGGCACCACCACATGACGGATCCAGACAGGAATTTCTTTTTCATCAAGATAGCGTGCAAAATCCAGAATATCTGCATTGGAATGACCAGTTAAGGGCTTGTGTCTGATATCATTAATCTGCTTGATATCCAGCATCACCAGGCTGGTAGAAGCAAGAAGACGGTCCATTTTCTTTAAATATTCTTCATTGTTTCTGTTAAAAGTCACTCCAGAGGTATCCAGACAGGTATGAATATCCTTTTTTCCTGCGGCTTCAAACAGCTCGGTAAGAAAATCCAGCTGCAAAAGCGGCTCACCGCCTGTGGCTGTGATACCTCCGCCCCGGTAAAAATGCCGGGACGACTCAAACTGCTTTAATATTTCCTCGACTGTCATCAGACTGCCGCCCGCCAGTTCCCAGGTGTCCGGGTTGTGGCAGTACTGGCAGCGCATGGGGCAGCCCTGGAAAAATACCACCATGCGCACGCCTGGACCGTCGACGGTACCAAAACTTTCAATGGAATGGATACGTCCTGTCATAAGTGCTTCGCCTTCTTTTCTGATTGTTACATATTGCTGTGGAATGTACGGGAGATAACCTCATCCTGCTGTTCTTTTGTCAGTTTGATAAAGTTAACTGCATAACCGGATACACGAACGGTCAGCTGAGGATAATTCTCCGGATGCTTTTGTGCATCAAGAAGAGTATCCTTTGTAAAGACATTGACATTTAAGTGATGTCCGCCTTCTTCCACATAGCCATCTAATAAGTTCACGAGATTGTCGATTTGAGATTCACTGATATTTGCCATTGTATTATCCTCCTTATGTGTTTTCGTTCATTTGGTATTCCTGACTGTTTATTGGTCGTCCTCTTCACGGTCCATGCCCTCAAACAGGGTAGGAACGCGGCAGGCTACATCGCCTTCTGCACAGTCAAGAGAATTGGTAGTCGTAATTGTTTTCGCCATAGTCTTATGGGCATTTACGGTACCGTCCTCAGCTACACGGATGTTCATATGACCGCCGTTGTTGGTCATAAATGAATCCAGCATTGAGACAATATCATCAATTTGTTTTTCATTTGGATCTGCCATAACAGCCACTCCTTACTTCTGGTCCTCGCCTAAAGCCAGTTCAAGATCCACTTCCAGATCTCCGGTGAAGATCTTATCCTCTTTGCCAAGAGCTCCTGGTACGATTGAGAAGGTATTGGAGATACCATCCTGAGCATCCTTAAATGGAAGCTTGGCCACTGATGCCAGAGATGCTACAGCACCATGAGTATCCCTTCTGTGCATTGGGTTTGCACCTGGAGCAAATGCTTCTCCCTTCTTACGTCCGTCAGGAGTTGCTCCTGTGTTCTTACCATATACTACGTTGGAAGTAATTGTCAAGATGGAAGTTGTAGCAATTCCTCCGCGGTAAGTATGATTTGACTTCACAAAGTTCATGAAGGTGTGTACCAGATCACTTGCAATCTGATCCACGCGGTCGTCATTGTTTCCGTATTTCGGGAAATCTCCCTCAATTTCATAATCCACAACGATACCATTCTCATCACGGATTGCTTTCACCTTGGCGTATTTAATAGCAGAAAGTGAGTCAGCCACAACGGAAAGGCCAGCAATTCCGGTTGCAAACCAACGGGTTACTTTTTTATCATGAAGAGCCATCTGAATGCGCTCATAACTGTATCTGTCATGCATATAGTGAATGATGTTTAAAGCATTTACATAGACATTTGCAAGCCACTGCATCATATCCTTATAAGCATCCATCACTTCATCATAATCTAAATACTCAGAAGTAACAGGACGGTATTTAGGGCCTATCTGTTTTTTTGTGATTTCGTCCACGCCGCCGTTGATGGCATATAGAAGACATTTAGCCAGGTTGGCGCGTGCTCCGAATAACTGCATTTCTTTTCCTACTCTCATGGAAGACACACAGCAGGCAATGGCATAGTCATCACCGTGTGTAACTCTCATTAAATCATCATTCTCATACTGAATAGAAGAGGATGCGATAGAGGTCTTTGCACAGAAACGCTTAAAGTTACCTGGAAGCTTTGTAGACCATAAAACCGTTAAATTAGGTTCTGGTGCAGTGCCTAAGTTCTGAAGTGTATGAAGATAACGGTAGGACATCTTTGTTACCAGATGGCGTCCGTCAATTCCCACACCGCCGATGGATTCTGTTACCCAGGTAGGATCACCGGAGAAAAGCTCGTTGTATTCCGGTGTACGTGCAAACTTCACAAGACGAAGCTTCATAATAAAGTGGTCCACAAATTCCTGAACCTCTTCTTCTGTGAAAGTTCCCTCCGCTAAGTCCCTCTGAGCATAAATATCAATGAAAGTAGATGTACGTCCAAGGGACATGGCAGCACCGTTCTGTTCCTTTACTGCAGCTAAGTAAGCCAGGTAAGTCCACTGAATGGCTTCCTTCACATTCATGGCAGGCTTTGAAATATCAAATCCATAAATAGAACCAAGTTTCTTTAATTCCTTTAAAGCACGGAGCTGCTCAGACAGCTCTTCTCTGTCACGGATTACATCGGAATACATGGTAGTACGGGTTGTATTCTTTTGTTCTTCCTTATCTTCAATCAGACGGTCGATTCCGTAAAGAGCAACTCTGCGGTAATCACCGATAATACGTCCGCGGCCATAAGCATCCGGAAGTCCGGTAATGATGTGGCTGGAGCGGCAGTTACGCATTTCTTCCGTATAAGCATCAAAAACGCCCGCATTATGTGTCTTTCTATGAATATTGAAAAATTCCTTTACTTCCGGATCAATGGTATATCCATTGTCTGCACAGGCTTTTTCTGCCATTCTGATGCCGCCGTAAGGCTGCAGGGAACGCTTAAAAGGCTTATCTGTCTGAAATCCAACAATTGTTTCTTTGTCCTTGTCTAAATATCCAGGGCCATGAGAGATAATCGTGGAAACGAGCTTTGTATCCATATCCAGAACGCCGCCGGCTTCCCGCTCCTTTTTGCTTAATTCCATAACCTGTGCCCACAGTTCCTCAGTTTTCTTTGTCGGTCCTGCAAGGAAAGTATCATCCCCATCGTAAGGGGTATAGTTCTTCTGAATAAAGTCTCTGACGTTAATCTCATGTTCCCATATACCGTTGTTAAAAGCTCTCCATTCCGGTCTCATTTGTTTGTACCTCCATAAAAAATCTTTATAATAAGTATCAATAATAAATAAGTGTCATCAAAGGTTATAATTCCTAGGACCTTTGTATGAATACATTATATATGAATACTGTATACAATGTCAATAGCGCTTAATGAGAAATTTTTCTATAAGCGTATAAAAGAAAAAACGGAATGAAACCCTTGCTAATTACCTGAAAAAGTATTATATTATAAAAACAGTATGTACAATTTAATAAGGAGGAATACAAGATGCAGATTGATAAAAATATGCTGATCGGAGCATTGCTTGAGATGGATGACAACATTGCACCGATGCTTATGCGTGCAGGTATGCATTGTCTTGGCTGTCCCGCATCTCAGGGAGAGTCTTTAGAGGAAGCTTGTCAGGTTCATGGAATTGACTGTGATGTTCTGGTTTCTCAGATTAATGAAGTCTTAGCAGACAGATAGAGTTTTAAGGAGGCGGTCCTAAGGATCAGCCTCCTTATTTTTCATTTCTTTTTTTTCTTCCCGGTAATGCCTGGGACTCACTCCGTATTCCTGCTTGAATATCTTGGAAAAAGTCAGCGGATTATCATAACCGATGCTGGTGGCTATTTCCTGTATAGACCGGCAGGTGCCGGCCAGTTCCCGGGCTGCAATGTTTAAACGGAATCTCATTAAATACTCCTGAGGAGATACTTCCAGCTTCTTTTTAAAGATTGAAGTTAAATAGGAACGGTTGATTCCGATGTAATCAGCAATATCCTGAACCCTGATGCGGTCATAGTTCAGCTTGATATACTGCAGCGCGTAATCGATATAGGTATCAATGGAATAATCGTACTGATTTTTGCTGGTGCGCAGGCTGCTCTGTGTTTCAATCAGCGTGGACAGGATCTCGTATAAATATCCCACACGCTTAATTTCATTGGCAAATGTCAGCTGGTTGGTATCCAGAATCTTCTGAATCATGGGCAGGTAGCACCGGTTTGGGATCTGGGAATGGATGGCACAATGTTCATTTAACAGGCCGGCATAACCCAGATAGGTATCCGCCATGGTGCCGTCAAAGGTGATCCACATATACTCCCATGGGTTATCATAATCTGCATGATACTGAATCGGCTGGCCTTTGGGAATCATGAAGATATCATCAGTTTCCAGCTCATAACGGGTTCCTCCTGTTTCCAGAACACCCGCTCCTCCCAGCACAAAATGGAGATGATATTCATTGGGAATCTTGTGATTGTAGGTGTATCCGGGAGGACACTGCTGAATACCGCAGTGGACCAGATACAAATCATTGGTTTGACGCTTGATGTTTCTTAAACAACGGAATCCCGCCACACATTTATAACTCGTCTGTTTTTCAGCCAAAGCTATGCCCCCTCAATTGGATACTGATTATTCATATCTATTATACAGGAAGCAGATTTCACTTGCAAATCTTATTTATGGAAGAAATTCAGCGGTACATGCTCATATAATCGCCGTGTGCGTCAATCAGTTCATCCACCATGGCCCGGATATCTCTGATACTGAGCTCTGCACTGGTGTGAGGGTCCAGCATGGCGGCCTGGTAAATCGCTTCCCTGCTTCTTGTTCGGGCGGCTTCCACGGTAATCAGCTGGGGATTGATATTTGTCATATTCATGGCAGCCAGCTGGACCGGGAGACGGCCGACGTGACAGGGAGTAATTCCGCTTCCATCTACCAGACAGGGTACTTCCACGCATGCATCAGAAGGCAGATTCTCAATCAGACCTCTGTTTAAAACATTTCCACCGATTTTATAGGGGTGATTGGTTATGATGGCTTCCATAATATAGGAAGCATATTCCAGAGAACGGGTGTGAGTGATGGCGCCGTTGTTTAAGATTGACGCTTTTTCCTCTTCCCACTCATGAATCTGTTTGATGCACCTTCTGGGATATTCATTTAACGGAATATTAAATTCTTCAATCAGCTGCGGATACCGGGATTTAATAAACAGGGAATTATACTCTGCGTTGTGCTCGCTGGATTCCGTACAGTAATAACCCAGATTTCGTATGTACTCATAACGTACCATATCCTTGTGGCCGCCTGCCTGATTCATCTTAAGAGCTTTCTGCCTGATTAACGGATAAAGATCCCTGCCGTTGTGATCGTGAATATTTAAAAGCCACGCCATATGATTAATTCCGGCAATCAGTTCTGTCCGGCCTTCCAGACAGTCCTCCATACCCAGTTCTTTCAGCAGATTTTCCGAGCAGACCTGAACACTGTGGCACAAACCGATGGTTTTGACAGAGGTATACCGCTGCATGTATCCGGTGAGGATTGCCATGGGATTGGTATAGTTTAAAAACCAGGCATTTGGGCAGACCTCCTCCATATCTCTTGCAAATTCTTCCATGACCGGAATGGTTCTTAAGCCCCGCATGATCCCGCCGATTCCCAGCGTGTCGGCTATGGTCTGACGCAGACCGTATTTCTCCGGTATTTCAAAATCGGTAATCGTGCAGGGATCATATCCTCCTACCTGGATAGCGTTTACAACAAAAGTTGCACCAGACAAAGCATCCTTCCGGTTTTCCGGCCCCAGATAAGTGTGTATGCCGGCCCTCCCATCATTTACATTTTTGTTGATTGCACTTAAAATAAGCTCCGAGTCCGAAAGCCGGATGGGATCAATGTCATACAGAGCGATTTCAGCGTCACGCAGGGAAGGCGTGCACATACAGTCTCCTAAGACATTTCTAGCAAATATCGTACTTCCTGCTCCCATAAAAGTTATTTTTATCATTGTTATTCCTCCTTGTTTTTCTTGTCTGCCAGTTGAGCCTATTGTATAATTACAGGAGAAAAAAAGATAGGAAGTTTGTTTCAAAAAATTGTCAGTTTGTTGTATGGAGGTGAGGTCATGAATCAATCAGCAAGGGGACTTACTATTTATTACTGCGGACACGAAACGTGTATGCCTGGTCATTTTTTCGGGCCGGCTGTCCGTAAGCATTACCTTCTTCATGTTGTACTGAAAGGCAGGGGAGTTTACAGGACTTCTGACAGGGAGTACCGGCTTATGGAAGGTGAGGCGTTTTTAATTAAGCCTCAGGAAGTGACTTACTATCAGGCAGATAACAGGGAACCATGGGAATATGCATGGGTAGCATTTTCCGGAACCGAGGCAGAACGTCTGGTATCCGAGTACCGGAGAGAAGAGGCGGGATATTGTTATCGTTTTGACAGCGGAAACGAGTGGCGGGAGATTATTATGGCTCTTGTTGCGGCTTTTTCCGGAACCTCCCATAATATGGACGAGATGAGGGGATATCTCTATCTTCTTTTTTCTCATTTTCCCGGAAATGCCGTGCAATCGGATCTCTTTGAAAAAAATTATATAGAGCAGGCTGAAACGTATATCCGGCACAATTACAGCTATCCCATACAAATTGCGGATGTAGCCAGGTTTGTTGGAATTGACCGGACCTATCTTTACCGGATTTTTATGATGCATAAAGGGGTATCTCCCAAGCATTATCTGACGGAGTACCGGGTACTTGAGGCAAAGCGGCTCCTGGAAGATACGTCGTTAAGTATAACGGAAACTGCCCTTTCCTGCGGTTTTCATGATGCCTCTGTTTTCTGCAGATACTTCCAAAAAGCAGAGGGGGAATCTCCGCTGCAGTATCGCAGGCAGTTTCACAAAGCTGATTCGTGAATGTAACAAAACACCATATAAAAATCACATTAATCTATGTAAAATTAACAAAGAACAGATTATAATTAGATCCATAATAATAAAAAGTAACAAAAATTAACTGGGTAATATTTATGCAACTATTTAAAGCGACAAATTATGGGAGGTAGCAAAATGAAACGGAGATGGGGATTACCAGCAGCAATGGCAGTTATTGCAGCAACTGCACTGATCGGCTGTTCCAGCCAGCAAAGCAGCAGCCAGACAACAGCCGCAGGATCACAGGAGACCAAACAGGAGTCAAAGCAGGAATCAAGCGCAGCTGAGACAGAAAAGGGAGGCGCTTCCGGGACACTCACTGTAGCTATCTGGGATAAAAATCAGGAACCGGGTCTTACCAAAATTATGGCTGATTTCACAAAAGAGACAGGGATTAAGACACAGATACAGGTAACACCATGGGATCAGTACTGGACCATGCTGGAAGCCGGTGCTACGGGAGGCTCTCTTCCTGATGTATTCTGGATGCATTCCAATGAGATCGCGCGGTACTCGGAATATGAGATGCTGCTGGATTTAACAGACCGGATCAAGGCCAGTAAGACGCTTGAGATGGATAAATTCCCCAAAGAGATTGTGGACATTTACAACTGGCAGGGAACAAAGCAGTATGCAGTTCCGAAAGACATTGATACCATTGCACTCTGGTACAATAAAAAAATGTTTGACGAGGCAGGAATTTCCTATCCAAGCAAAGACTGGACCTGGGATGATTTTGCAGATGCAGCAAAGAAGCTTACTAAGGCTGACGGAAGCCAGTATGGCTTTGCAGTTAGTCCTACCAATGACCAGGCAGGCTGGTGCAACCCGGTCTATGACATGGGCGGATATGTAATCAGCGATGACAAAAAATCTTCCGGATTTACCCAGCCGGGAACCATTAAGGCACTGACCTTCCTTACTGATCTTATGAAAGAAGGGTATGCACCGCCATATGAGGTAATTGCCGAAAATAAGGAAGAAGCTTTATTTGAGGCCGGTAAGGTGGCTATGATTACCCAGGGATCCTGGATGCTTTCAGAGCTTTGTAATAATGATTATGTAAAGGCAAACTGTGACATTGCTGTTCTTCCAAAAGACAAAACAACGGGAAGACGAGCTTCCATCTATAATGGCCTTGGCTGGGCAGCTTCTGCCAATACCTCCATGCCGGAAGAAGCCTGGAAGCTGATTGAATACATGGGTTCCAAAGAAGCTCAGCAGAAGCAGTCTGATCTTGGAATTGTAATATCTGCTTATCAGGGAACTACTGATAACTGGATTAAGGCATATCCGGACTTTAATTTACAGGCATATCTTGATATGATGGATGATCTTGTAATCCGTCCGTACTCCAAATCAACGGTTGCATGGACCAATATGATTCATGAAAAACTGATTGATGCCTGGAACGGAAATAAGAGTGTAGAGGAAGTCTGCAAGGATATTGATAAGGAAATGAATGCCATGCTGGCGGAAGAATAGGTATGGTCGGGGAGGCAGATACAACGGCTGCCTCCCCTTTTGACGAATTTGCGGAGGGACTGCATGAACAGAAAAAAAACGGTATCAAGACGGGAGAAAAGTGAATTTTTGTGGGGCTGGCTGTTTCTGCTGCCTACTATGACAGGCCTCATAATTTTGAATATTATACCAATCTTTCAGACAATCTACCAAAGCTTTTTTAAAACCGGTGCCTTTGGAAAGGGCAATGTATACGTAGGACTCAGTAATTACAGCAAGCTTATGAAGGACAGTACAGTCTGGCAGGCGCTTTGGAATACCTTTAAGTATACGCTTGTTGAAGTACCCTTTTCCATAGCAATTGCGCTGGTGCTTGCTGTTATACTAAATGGAAAGATAAAAGGCCGTTCAATTTGGAGAACCATTTATTTTCTGCCTATGGTTGCAGCTCCTGCGGCGGTAGCCATGGTCTGGAGATGGCTTTATAATTCAGAATTCGGTTTAATCAATCACCTGTTAAACCGGATTGGGCTTTCCTCTGTGAACTGGATCTCAGATCCTGAAATTGCTTACATTTCCGTAGCAATTGTGGGAATCTGGTCAGTGATCGGCTACAATATGGTCCTGTTTTTTGCAGGTCTTCAGGAGATTCCAAGAGATTATTATGAAGCAGCGGAAATTGACGGAGCCGGAGGTATAAAACAATTTTTCTACATTACGCTTCCACTGATTTCTCCCACCATGTTTTTCGTGACTGTGACCAGAGTAATCGGAGCCATGCAGGTATTTGACAGTATTTATATGATGATGGAAAAGGCTAATCCTGCACTGGTGAAAACCCAGTCTCTGGTCTATCTTTTCTATAAATATTCCTTTGTTGAGGGCAACAAAGGATATGGTTCCGCCATTGTCATGCTGCTGCTTCTGGTGATTCTGCTCATTACGGTAATCCAGCTTCTTTGCCAGAAGAAGTGGGTTAACTACAGCTAAGGAGGAGAACGATGGATAAGAATAGAAAATTTAAGTCAGGTTTTCAGTATTTCATACTTGCAGTCGGTTCTGTCATCATGCTGGTTCCTTTCTTATGGATGATTCTTACGGCTTTTAAAACAGCGTCTGAGGCAACTCAGATGAACCCGTTTATCATCTTTCCCACTGTATGGAAAAAGGACGCATTTTTATCTGTATTGAGTAAAATGAATTTTTTGAGACTGTATTGGAATACACTGGTTCTTATTATAGAGCGGGTAGCCTGTGCAGTTTTAACGGCAACCATGGCGGGGTATGCCTTTGGAAGGCTTCATTTTAAAGGAAAAAATATTGCCTTCTCCCTTGTATTATTTCAGATGATGGTGCCGTCCCAGATATTTATTATACCTCAGTATCTGATGGTTGGCAGACTGGGACTGTTAAATACATCCTTTGGTCTTCTCTTTCCAGGGCTGGTTACTGCGTTTGGAACCTTTTTACTCCGTCAGGCGTATATGGGGCTTCCCTTATCGCTTGAGGAAGCGGCCAGACTTGATGGCTGCAACATCGGTCAGACATTCCTGTATGTCATGGCACCGCTTACAAAATCATCCATGGTAGCACTGGGGATTTTCACCGCATTGTTTGCTTTCAAGGAACTGATGTGGCCGTTAGTCGTCAATACAGAGCAAAATACCATGCCTCTTTCTGCGGCCCTTGCAAAACTGCAGGGACAGTTTGTGACTAACTATCCGGAACTTATGGCGGCTTCCCTGCTGGCCTGTATTCCCATGGTTATCATATACCTGATTTTCCAGAAACAGTTTATCGAAGGAATAGCAACATCAGGAGGAAAATTATAAAGGAGTATACACTATGCCAATCATTTATCATCCACAAGCAAAAGAGTTTCATCTGTATAACCAGTCCGTCAGTTATATCATTCAGATTATGGGAAATGGTCAGCTGGGCAATTTGTATTATGGGAAGCGGATTAAGGACCGGGAGTCTTTTGAGTATCTTTTTGAGACAGGAGAACGCCCTCATGCTGCAATCAGCTGCCCGAATCCCGTCAACTTATGCCTGCAGTATACCAAGCAGGAATATCCGGCATACGGAACCGGAGATTACCGGTATGGAGCGTATCAGGTAAGGCAGGAAAACGGCAGCAGGATTACAAATTTTACTTATGCTGATCACATGATCCTGGCAGGAAAGCCCTCTATGGAACCGCTTCCTTCCACCTATACGGAAGATGATTCGGAGGCATCTACATTAAAGATCAGACTGCATGATGATCTGATTGATACAGATCTGGTCCTGACTTATACCATATATGAGGAAAGACCGGTGATTACAAGAAATGCCTTCTTTAAACACAGCGGGCAGGAAGAAATTGTACTATTAAATGCCATGAGTGCGGCAGTGGATTTACCGGAATCAGATTACGATATGATTCATCTGTCCGGCGCATGGTCCAGAGAACGATATGTAAAACGGAGGCCGTTAGAACAGGGGATACAGTCTGTTTACAGCATGAGAGGCATCAGCAGTGCGGAACATAATCCCTTTGTTGCAATGACGGATAAAACGACTACAGAAAACAGTGGAACTGCTTATGGTTTCAGTCTGGTCTACAGCGGCAGTTTTCTTGCACAGGCAGAGGTCTGCTCTCATGATACGACCAGGGTTTTAATCGGAATTCACCCGGATACCTTTGAATGGCCTCTAAAAACCGGAGAATCGTTTCAGACTCCGGAGCTTGTTATGGTCTATACTGATCAGGGCCTGTCTCACATGAGTCAGGTATTCCACAGGCTTTACAGGACCAGACTCGCAAGAGGATACTGGAGAGACAGGGAAAGACCAGTGCTTTTAAATAACTGGGAAGCCACCTATATGGATTTTGATGAAGAAAAGATTCTTTCCATCGCAGGAAAAGCAAAGGAAACGGGCGTGGAGCTGTTTGTATTGGATGACGGCTGGTTCGGTGACCGCAGCGATGATGACCGCAGCCTGGGTGACTGGTATGTAAATAAGGAAAAACTGCCGGGAGGCATATCCGGATTGTCAGAGAAGATAGAAGCCATGGGGCTTAAGTTTGGTTTGTGGATTGAACCGGAGATGGTCAATAAAAACAGCAGGTTCTACGAGGCACATCCGGACTGGATTATATCCGCTCCAGGGCGTTACGAGACACCCAGCAGACAGCAGCATGTACTGGATTTCTCCAGAAAAGAAATTGTGGATTCCGTTTATGAGATGCTGAAAAATGTGATAGAGGGAGCCAGAATATCTTACATCAAATGGGATATGAACCGTTATATTACAGAATGCTTCTCAAGGGGCGCGCTTAAAAACGAACAGGGAATGGTGATGCACAAATACATTCTGGGAGTTTACGATCTTTACAGCCGCCTGATTCATGATTTCCCGCAGATACTGTTTGAATCGTGTGCCAGCGGAGGCGCCAGATTTGATCCGGGAATGCTTTATTATGCGCCTCAGGCCTGGTGCAGTGATAACACAGATGCCATTGACCGGCTGAAGATCCAGTATGGAACCAGCATGGTTTATCCGGTATCCAGCATTGGTGCGCATATTTCCGCTGTTCCCAATCATCAGATCCACCGAATTACTCCATTAAAAACCAGAGGCAATGCCGCGTTTTTCGGAGCCTTTGGATATGAGCTGGATTTAAATCACTTAAGTGAGGAAGAAGTACAGCTGGTAAAAGAGCAGATTGAAATCTATAAGGAAAACCGGAGACTTCTGCACCAGGGAACATTTTACCGGTTGAAAAGCCCGTTTGAAGGAAACGATACTGCATGGATGGTGGTGGCAGAGGATCAGACACAGGCGATTGCAGCTTACTATCAGACCTTAAACCCGGCTAATGCAGGCTGGCTCAGACTAAAGCTTGCAGGACTCTGTGAGGATATGCTTTATCAGGTGGATGTGGAAGGGGATACAGGTGAATATTATGGAAGCGAGCTGATGTACGCAGGGCTTCCCATTAACAGAAACCGTTTCTTTAAGGAAACAGGTGATTTTGCTTCACTTCTATTCTTTGTGAAACAAAAGTTGGTATAAGTAAATAATTATTTATAATGCTGAGTCCGGACCAGGGAGGTTCGGACTTTATTAATGCAATATTTTACATTATTTTATCTGGAATATGGTGAATCTGTTGAAAAATATTTCATTGCATGTTATAATTTTATAAAAATTATGGGTGTTTCCTCATATGGCTAAAAAAAGAGGAGGGTTTCAATGAAAGATTATAATGTACATTTAACTCTGATTGACCGGATCATACTTGATTCCTATAAGGTTTTACTGGAAGGGATGGCAGATTATATGGGAAGCGGTTACGAGATGGTGCTTCACAGTCTGGAAGATACAGAGCATTCCGTGATTAAAATCATTAACGGTCATCATACCGGGCGGACTGAGGGTATGCCTATTACGGATCTGGCCCTTCAAATGCTGGAAGAGATCAAAAAGGAAGGCGAAAAGGGTTACATTTCCTATTTTACAAAGAATAAGAAGGGAGAACCCTTAAAGTCAACCACAATTGTTGTACGGGGAGAGGAGAGCCGGATCATTGGCCTGCTTTGCATTAATTTTTATTTAAATACAAGTTTTTCAGAGATTCTTACCGGTTTCATCCCGGAGATTTCATCCCGTGCCCAGATGAAGACGGAGACCTTTGCCAATAATCTGGATGAACTGATTTACAGTAAGGTTTCAGAGGTTCGAAACGAGGTGATGGAGAATGACCAGATTCTTCCCTCTCTTAAAAATAAGGAAATCATTAACATGCTCTGCCAGCAGGGGGTTTTTACTTTAAAGGATGCAGTAGTAAAGGTTGCCGAGTATCTGGATATATCTAAAAATACAGTGTATATGCATATCAGAAATGCCGGATCCGCAGCAGAGAAAGAGAAATGAGTAAATTTTAATTCAGAGACCTAAAAGAATAGTGAAATGTCCTGCATTGTTTGTCAAAACAAACAAAAAATAATGCAGGACATTTTATTTTTTGCTGAATCACACAAAAATATTGCATTTATTAAAATTTTATGATAAAATAAATTACACTGATAAGAACAGTAATAAAAAATATTTTATTCACCAATGAAAGGGAGGTATTGAAATGGAAAGAAGTAAAAAGAAACTTGGACTTGTCCCCAAATTAATCATTGCCATCATTATCGGTATTCTGCTGGGACTTTACTCTCCAAGCTTTGTAATCTCCATTTTGATTACGGCGGCAGATTTATTTAAACAGTTTTTAATGTTTATTATCCCGCTGATGGTTGTAGCATTTGTAACTATGGGAATCGCAGATTTGTCACAGGGAGCAGGGAAGCTGCTGGCATTTACAGCAGCAATATCTTATGCGTCTACCCTGATGGCAGGAAGTGCCGCTTATTTTGTAGCCAGTAACTTTTTCCCAACCTTTGTTAATCAGGAGGTTGTTTCCAAAGTGGCGGCTGCAAGTGACAGGGCGATAGGAGGTTATTTCTCTCTGACCATTACACCTCTGCTTGAAACAACAGCAGCGGTAGTATTGGCTTTTGTACTGGGCGTGTCAATCAGTACAATGAGAGGCAAGGAAATTGGTGATACGCTTTATAATGTAGTGAAAGATCTTTCTGAGATTATTACCAAAGTATTAAACCGTGTAATCATTCCGCTGCTTCCTATGTATATCTGCGGAACATTTGCGAAAATGACTTATCAGGGAACTACGTTTGCCATTATGTCTGTACTTTGGAAGGTTTTCCTGATTGTTATTATACTCCATCTTCTTTACCTGGTGATTGCATTTACATTTGCAGGAACCATAACAAAACGCAATCCAATTACTATGATGAAGAATCAGATTCCGGGATATTTAACCGCGATCGGTACCCAATCATCAGCTGCTACCATTCCGGTTAATATCAAATGTGCGGAAAGCAACGGAATTTCCGAGGAAATCCGTAATTTCGTTGTACCGTTATGTGCCAACATTCATATGGCAGGTTCCATGATTACCATCACCTGCTGTGTGACAGCCACATTACTGATTTACGGAATGCCTCATGGCTTCCTCACACTGTTTCCATTTATCTGTGTGCTGGGAATTGCTCTGGTGGCATCTCCGGGAGCTCCTGGCGGTTCCATTTTTACCGCTACACCATTTTTCCCGATTGTTGGTATTCCGGCAGTTGGAGATATTGCCAGCCTTTTACAGGCAATGTATATTGCACAGGACAGCTTTGGAACTGCCTGCAATGTATCCGGTGACAATGCAATCAGTGCGCTGGTAGAATCTTACTACCGCAAGTATATTAAAAAAGAGAAAAAGAACTAGCATGCTTTGAAAGGAGCAAATGATATGCCGTCAATCAGTATATTTGATGTGATCGGTCCCAATATGGTTGGACCGTCAAGCTCCCATACGGCAGGTGCCGTAGCCATCGCACTTCTGGTAAAAAAATTGTTTCCTGGTTCTATAAAAGAGGTTGAATTCGTATTATACGGTTCCTTCGCCAGGACTTACAAGGGGCACGGCACAGACCGTGCCCTGCTGGGAGGAATGCTGGGATTTGAAACTCACGATTTAAGAATTAAGAATTCTTTTAAGCTGGCGGAAGAACAGGGGCTGATCTATTCCTTTGTCACCAACGAAAAAGAGACGGAAGTTCATCCAAACACCGTTGAGATTCATTTAACCGGCACCGATGGGTCGTTTATGTCTGTAAGAGGAGTGTCTATAGGCGGCGGTAAGGTAAAAATTGTCAAAATCAACGGCGTTGATGTTGATTTTACAGGAGAATACTCCACTCTGGTAATCCGGCATCTGGACTATCCCGGAATGGTGGCCTATATCGCTACCTGCTTAAGCGAAAGAAATGTTAACATTGCATTTATGCGTCTGTACCGGGAAAAGAAGGGGGCGACTGCCTATTCTGTGGTGGAATCAGATGAAGAGATCCCCCAGGAGCTTCTTGAAAAACTGCGGGAACATGAAAAAGTTGAAGATGTAATGCTGATTCAGGTTTAGGAGGAGCTATGGATTTTATTTCAGGACAAGAGTTACTGCAATTGTGCGAAGAGAACAGCTGCCGGATCTCCGATATCATGCGTCAGCGTGAGATCAGTGAATATGGGGCGACTGCTGAAGAAATAACGGAACGAATGAAAGAAGCATTCCGGATCATGAAAGAGGCCTGTCATAAGCCTTTAGATGAACCGGTTCCCTCCATTGGCGGTCTCATCGGGGGAGAAGCAAAAAAGGTGAGGGACAGAAGACGGCAGGGAAAATCCATATGCGGAAGCATGCTTTCCAAAGCAATCACCTATTCCCTGGCAGTTCTTGAGGTGAATGCTTCCATGGGCCTGATCGTGGCGGCACCCACTGCCGGAAGTTCCGGAGTCCTTCCCGGTCTTTTACTGGCTCTGGAGGAAGAATTTTCTCTTGATGATGAACAGATCATTGACGGACTTTTTACAGCAAGTGCCATAGGATATTTAATTATGAGGAATGCCTCCGTTGCAGGTGCTCAGGCTGGCTGTCAGGCTGAGGTGGGTGCAGCTTCTGCCATGGCAGCTGCGGCAGCGGCGGAAATTATGGGAGGAACACCCCAGCAGTGTATGGATGCGGCTTCCGCAGCCATTGTTAATTTACTTGGACTTGTCTGTGACCCGGTAGCAGGACTGGTGGAATGTCCCTGCCAAAGCCGGAATGTAATAGGTGCTTCCAATGCCCTGGTTTGTGCCGAAATGGCTCTGGCCGGAATCAGACAGCTGATTCCATTTGACCAGATGGTGGAAACCATGATGGTGGTTGGCCGTTCTATACCATTTGAATTAAGAGAAACGGCACTGGGAGGGTGCGCAGCAACAGAGGCTGCCTGTACCAGAGCCTGCCAGATCTTTCAAAATTGAAAATTGGTGACTATTTTTTAAAATAAAAGGGATCGGTCCTTAGGGCCGGTCCTTTTACCATATATTTTTTCATATTTATTATCACAAAATAGTTGCGAGTGCAACTATTTTGTGATATGCTGTTTTCGAAATGCTGTTTTTATATGTATGTGTTTGGACACCAGGAGGTGAATGAATTGAATAAACACAGGGAAATCGGGAAATATATTTCGATTCTCCAAAGACTCAATAATATGTTTTACGCAAACCGATTATCCTCTTTTCAGATAGGCTGTGGACAACAGTTTTTTTTATTGCAGATTTTTAAAAATCCAGGCCTGAATCTTCATGAACTGGCATTAAACGGTCATTATGATAAGGCAACAGCTACAAGAGCAGTAAAAAAGCTGGAAGAAGAGGGGTATGTCCGGACAGTAACGGAAGAAGGGGATAAAAGGGTTCGGCGGATCTATCTGACTGACCTGGCAAAACCGGTTGTGGAGAAGACTCTGGAGTGTGTGGATGAATGGGCGGAAATTATTTTAGAAGGACTTACAGGCGAAGAGCGTCAGGAAGCAGAGCAGCTGCTGATCCGTATGGCTGCCAATGCACACCAATTTAACGCGAAGCAAAAAGGAAAGGAATGACACACTTTATGGAACACAATAAGATAAATCAGGGGGGGAATCCCCTGGGATACAAACCAATTGGACATTTGCTGATGCAGTTCGCTCTTCCCGCAATTATTGCCATGCTGGTAAACTCAGTTTATAACATTGTAGATCAGATATTTATTGGACAGGGAATCGGCTATCTGGGGAATGCAGCTACCACTATCGCATTTCCAATTGTAACTATTATTTTAGCAGTCTCAACGCTTCTGGGAGCGGGGGGAAGCGCGTATGCTGCCATTAAGCTTGGTGAAAAGAAAGAGGAGGAAGCACAGAAAACTCTTGGAACCGTTACAGTACTGACTCTGGCGGCAAGTGCAGCAGTAGTGGCTGCAGGTTTTTTATTTCTGGATCCGATGTTAAAGCTTTTTGGCGCTACAGAGAATACCATGGATTATGCCAGACAGTATACTGCAGTGATTTTAATCGGAACTCCGTTTAATATGCTGGCAGTGGTGCTGAGCAATATGGCAAGAACTGACGGCAGTCCGGCGCTGGCAATGTATGCTATGCTGGTGGGAGCATTTTTAAATACCATACTGGACCCGATCTATATTTTTGTTTTTGGCTGGGGCGTTACGGGAGCTGCCATTGCAACTATCACTTCCCAGATTATTTCAGCAGTGACGTTAATTGTATATTTTATGAAAAAAGGCAAAAATATGCGTTTTCATAAAAAAACCATGTTCGTTGATCCGGAAATATGCCGGCTGGCACTTCCACTGGGTATTTCCAGCGGAATTACCCAGGTGGCTTCCACTATATTACAGGTTGTCATGAATAATTCTCTGGTGTATTATGGTAATCAGAATGCAGTAGGTGGAGATGTGGCACTCAGTGCCATGGGAATTGTCAATAAAATCGGAATGATTCTGGTGTCAGTCTGCCTTGGGATCGGAATTGGATCTCAGCCAATCTTTGGGTTTAATAAAGGTGCTGACCAGCCGAAACGGGTGAGAAAAACGTTCCAGGTCGCGGCAGCAGCATCTACCGGTGTGGCAGTGTGCGGCTGGCTGGTATGTCAGCTTTTTCCTGGAGCAATTTTAAGTCTGTTTGGTACCCAGGATCCTCAGTTTAACCTGTTTGCTGAACGCTGCTTAAGAATTTACATGCTTGGAATCTTTACTGCCGGGTTTCAGGTTGTGAGCACAAGCTACTTCCAGTCAACCGGACAGCCTTTAAAAGCTTCTGTTTTATCCATGCTTAGACAGCTTTTATTATTAATTCCCCTGATTCTGATTCTGCCTCTTCATTTCGGTCTGGATGGAATTTTGTATGCAGGACCTATGGCAGATATTATATCAGCGATGATAGTCAGTCAGTTTATCATTCATGAATTACGTAAATTAGACAGAGCCTGCAAGGCCTGATAAGCTTAACCGGAAGGAGAAAGACAGCTGTGAGCCTGAAAATACAAATGACAAAATTTTTAACAGGAATTGTTAATGCAGAAAAAAAGATGGAAGCGGAGCTTGCAGCACCTCCAAGAGGGGGGAACGTCATCAACCGGGATCATTTCACCAGGAAGGTAAGGGTGAAGGAGTGGGACGTTGATGGATTCGGAGGAGTTACCATCAACGGAAGCTATACCAGCCAAAAGCATATTTTAATGCTGCCGGGAGGTGCTTATTCCCTGGAACCTTCCCGCCGTTATCTGGAAATCTCAGAGTATTTTGCCATTAAAAAAAGAATGAAAGTAACCATCCCGTTTTGTCCGCTGTCACCGGAATACACAGCTTTGGCAGTACACCAGTATCTGCTAAATGTTTATATACGTCTGATTAATGAATACCCGGAAGATGAATTCTGTTTTTTAGGTGATTTTTCAGGGGGAGGTTTGGCGCTTTCCTTTTTACAGGAGCTTCGGGACAGGAAGATTCTGCCTTTGCCTGTTAAGACTGCAGTGATCTCGCCCTGGCTGGATATTACACTTGATAATCCCATGATAAAGATTGCGAAAAAGGCAGACCGCCTCCTTCCTGCAGGAGCATTAAAAGAAACAGGGATTCGTTACTGCGGTACGCTCCAATCCGATCACCCCTTTGTTTCACCACTATATGGAGACTGGGATCATCTTGGTAAAATTCTGGTATTTTCAGGGACGGAAGATATTATGACGCCGGACTGTGATCTGCTTGCAGAGAAAGCGGAAAGTTTCAATAATACAGAGCTGATTTATAAAAAGGGAGCAGGCATGGTTCATGACTGGATTTTAATTCCATGCAGGGAGACAGATGCGACATTAGAGTTAATCTCAGCTTTCTTTCTGGATAATGAAGAAATTTAAAAATGAGGTTCGGTCCATAGCGGGCCGAACCTCATTTTGACTTGTGATGAAGTACTATGAACAAAGGAACGGATTAAAGTTGTGCAAGTGACTGAAGGGCATTCCCTTCAATCAGGACCTCGTAATGTTCCTTGTAGTACGCTTCGGAAGCGTAATCCTGATGAATCTTGGTTCCGTACTCTGCAAGAAGATTGCATACCCGGCTGAAGTCCAGAGACTTCTCAGGGGTGTTACGTATAACCAGATAATATTGTCTGGTATTTGGTTTTTTATATAAAGTATTCCTGCCATCGTAAACCTGTCCGATGATCTTTGCGGCATCAGAAATCTGATCCAGACTTTGAAAACAGTAGATTCTTACTGAGGAAGTGTTTGACTGCTCTTTGGGTTTATCTTCTTCCGGCTCTTCTTTTTTGTCAATACCCAACAGATTTAACAGGCCGTCGGCACCTTCTAAAAGCTCGCTTGCCAGATCTGCCGGCATGGAATCCAGTTCTTCGTCTGTTGATGGTGAAAATTTTGCAAACCTTGTATCTAATTCTTCCGGGTCATCGATTTTAGTGATCACTAACATCACGCTTTCGTTGGATAACGGAATTGCTTCTACCATGAGAGGAATGTCTTCAGCTTCAAATCCCACTTCGTTAGAGGCTTTTTGAATCATCTCGCGGAACAGGTTGCGGGCTTTTTCACTGCCGTAGGCAAGTTCGCCTAAATTAAGGTTTCGGACGCTTAAATCAAAGCTGGTAAGCGTACAACGGATCTGATTTTCATTGATACGTTCTATCTTCATAGGATCACTTCCTGTTCTTTTTAAAATGGTGAATATTTTTTACATACTTCCTCAACATAACTATACTATATATTATAGCAAAAAGGCAATTACTATGTGAAAAAATTTATATAAATTTAAGGTTTATATGCAAAAAAACGGGTATCCTATCTAATTACTGGGATTTAATACTTTTTATTATCAGCGTAATACTGATATGATATTGAGTTTAATTCCATAATGCTCAACAACTCTTCCGTAATTCGTGGAAAATAATTCCAGGGATATTGTTTTGGGCATCGCCCGGCTCACTAAAAGTGTAAAAAAATTATAAAATAGTTGAAAAATGAAGAAAATTATATTACAATGATTTCCAGAGATGATATTGGACAGACACAAGGAGGTGATTTTAGTAAGCACCGTTCTGTTTGGCAAATATCAGCTATGCGGTATCTTGGGAACCGGTCGGGAAGGGACAGTTTTTCTGGCGGTTCATCTTGGGCTTGAGGAATACAGGGCAGTGAAACGTGTATCCAAAAGCTTTCTCAATTATGAACAATTCAGGCGCGAGGCATTCATTTTAAAGGAGCTGCGCCATCCTGGAATTCCCATTATATTCGACTTAGAAGAAGATGAAAGTTACAGTTATTTAATCGAAGAGTATCTGGAAGGAGATTCTTTATATGATCTTGTGAAAAAACAGGGTCATCTGTCGCGGGAGCTGACCGTATTCTATGGAATTCAGCTTGCCAGCATCATTAATTACCTGCATCTCGCAGGAACAACCCCTATATTACATTTGGATTTACAGCCAAAAAACCTGTTATTATGCCATGATACCATAAAACTCATCGACTTTGGCCTGGCTGCGTCTATAAAAGAAGCAAATGAGCCGGGAGAACGGTACGGTACAGTGGGCTGCGCTGCCCCAGAGCAGTATCAGACGGACGGAGTGCTTGATGAAAGAACGGATATTTATGCGATTGGAACAATTCTCTGTTATCTGTACACCGGAGCATTTCCTGTGCTGCCCTTTATACCAGATCCTTCGATGGATCCGGACCTGGCAGCTGTTATCGGTCAGTGCGTCTGCAAAGAGAAAGAAAACAGGTTTTCAACAGCACAGGAGCTTGTGGAACGGCTCTGTCAGTTAAAAGAAACGGGAACGGATGCAAAAAAACGTCTGCAATCATCATCTCTAACAATTGCTCTTTCAGGGAGCAAATCTGGGGCAGGAACAACCCATATAGGAATTGGCCTGTCTGTCTACCTTAGAAATCAGGGATATCCCAACTTATTGGAAGAAAAACAGGACTCATTCATGGGGGCCAGTCTTTTTAAATTCGCAAAAGCAAAGCGTGACAGCTACGGGCTGCTGCATTACAGGAATTTAATCGTGAAGCCTTATTACGGACCTGGAGTGAAATTAAAGGATCCGCCCTTTCGTGTGCGTCTGATGGATTGGGGAGAGAACTTAAGCCAGGCGGTCAGCATGGGACCTGATGCCGTGATTCTGGTGTGTGATGCCAGTATCTGGAACAGAATACATGCCCGGGAAGCTATGGAAGTAGTAGTGAAATCCAAAATTCCATATGCCGTAATATATAACCATTGGGTTATTGGCATGAAAATCTTTACTCCAAAAGAAGCAGGACAATCATCATTTTTTCGGGCTCCTTTTTTCCCTGATCCCTTTACAGTCTGCGATGAATCGGAGATTTTTTATCAGGCTGTCACAAATGCAATACTGGTGGGGAAAGGAGGAAGTCATAAACGGTATTTTCAATTTAAATACTGGATAAAAGTCATAATTAAAAGATTCAGGACAAGGGAGCGCCATCGGTCGGGAAAGGATTAAACTTCTATGAAGGGAATCGTAAAAAGAGTCTGGAAAATGATAAAACCATTTAATGAGGAAGCAGTACCGGAACTGATTGGCATCATCGGCACCGGAAGGGGGACAGGAGTAACTCATTTTGCGGTCATGACAGCCGGATACTTAAGCGGTGTTATGAGAATACGGTGTGCAGTTCTGGAGTGGAACAATCATGAGTCCTTTCATGCTATGGGAGCTGTCTGCTGTGGTGAAAAAAAAGGTGAAAATTCGTTTCGGGTTTTCGAGACAGATTATTTTTCAAAAGCGGGGATTGATACGCTGTTGTTGTGTAAAAAGTCCGGCTATCAGGCTGTAATTGTGGATTATGGGACTGCAGAGGAAGGCAATCTGGGAGAGTTTTTTCGATGCGGCAGGCAATTAGTAATAGGGAGTCTTAGCGAATGGCAGATAAATGAGTTTCTGGAATTTGAAAAAAGGGAGATAAAAGCGGAAAGAAGCTGGGATAGTCTGGTGTCATTTGGAAGCGAGGAAGCAAGAAAAAGTCTGGAAAAAAGACTCAAGGTACCTGTCAGAAGAATTCCGTTTTCTACAGATCCATTTTCTGTCACTGCTGAGATCATAAGTTTTTACGAGCAATTATTTTAACAGTACAAAAGAAAAGGTAGCGGGGAGAAAACAATATGAGTAAAGAGGACAGCAGTAAATGGAAAGAAGGTAATAGAGATCAGTATCTGGAAGGACTGAAAAGGTACAGAAATAAGGGAATCTCCATAGTAATTGATGGGGAGGAACTCCCGGAGACAGACTGGGGAAAAATATTTGAAATAAGGGAGGATGACAGTTTTTATATGGCAGACTATGTTCCCGATAAGGAAACAGGTAAGCTGCAGGAAATCAGATTTGACCGTGTATACAACCGGTAATTTCTGGAACATGTGATCAGGGGCGCGCCGGTGGATTCCATCTTCAGCCCGGAGTGAATCAATTTATGTGCGTCAGGGAGGGTTAGGGGACAGAATGTAATGAAAATGTAAATTCCAAAAATAAAGAAGTATGATATAATCTAGAAGATATTACAGAAATAAGTTCTTAAGATACGATCCATGATCAGGAGGAAAACAGATGAATAGGAGAGCAGTGCCGGTTATGGTGGCGCTGGGATTGATTTTGCTGGTTCTAGCCGGTTTTTTCGGAATCCGGTTTTTGGAGCGGTATATTCCATCCAGTGAGCAGGCGGATTTGACTGAAGTTTTGGGAGTTAAAGGGGATGAGGTGGCAGTCTATTTCAATGAGAATCTTCAGGAAACCAAGGGCCTTTTTACAGAGGGTCAGACCTACCTCCCCATCAGCTGGATCAATGAAAATTTAAATGAGCGTTTTTACTGGGACAGCAACGAGAAGCTTTTAGTGTATGCACTGCCGGATTCCATTGTTTATGCAGACCGTGATACAAAAGGCCCTTCCGGAAAATACCTGATTCAGGAGAAAGAGGATGGAGTGTATTTATCCCTGGGTCTTGTCGCCAATTATACAGATGCCGAGTTTACAGCATATGATACAGCTTCAAATAAGCGGGTGTTTATCAACAATAACTGGACAGAAAAAGAACAGGCACTGGTTGTAAAAAGCGGCAATGTGCGTATCAAAGGCGGAGTAAAGAGCCCGATTGCAACTCATTTAATTGAGGGAAGCAAGGTAACAGTTCTTGATTCTATGGATAAATGGAACAGAATCAGAACAGAGGATGGTTTTATTGGTTATGTGGAACGAAGGCGTCTTGGAAAAACAGAAAAAGTTGCATCTGTAAGTAACTTTGAAAAGCCCGTTTACAAGAATATAACCATGGACCAGCCTGTTTGTCTGGTATGGCATCAGGTGACCTCGGCAGACGGGAACTCTTCTTTTGACAGCCTGATTGCCAATACAGCAGGAGTTAACGTGATCTCTCCCACATGGTATGAATTAACCGATAATGAAGGAGGTTTCCGATCACTTGCAGATGCGGGCTATGTGAAAAAGGCTCACGAAAAAGGATTAAAAGTATGGGCGCTTATTAATAATTTCAGTGACAATGTGAATACAGAGATCCTGATGTCTAAAACATCCACCAGAAAAAAACTCATTGATGCTCTGATGGCAGAGGCAAAAACCTATGGATTTGACGGTATTAATCTGGATTTTGAAGGCATTAAGGAGGAAGCGGGACCCCATTATATCCAGTTTATAAGAGAATTGTCCATACCCTGCAGAAAGAATGGGCTTGTCCTTTCTGTGGATAATTACGTTCCAGTTCCGGGAAATGAATTTTACAATCGTAAAGAACAGGGAATTGTGGCTGATTATGTGATTATTATGGGCTATGATGAACATTATGCAGGGGGAGAGGCTGGATCTGTGTCGTCCATTCAATATGTGGAAGATGGAATTAAGAATACTCTTAAAGTTGTTCCCAAAGAAAAGGTTATTAACGGGATTCCTTTTTACACCAGAATATGGACAGAAGGAGCGGATGGAAAAACTTCATCATCTTCCATCGGCATAGCAAAATCCAAGGAATGGGTTACTAAAAATGACGTAAAGCTGTACTGGCAGGAGGAACTGGGACAGTATTATGGGGAACTCCAGACAGAAGAAGGTAAAAAGACAGTATGGCTTGAGGAGGAACGCTCCATTGGTCTGAAGATGAATTTGATCCGGCAGTACGATCTGGCTGGTGTGGCATGCTGGAAGCTGGGATTTGAGCCGGCTGATTTGTGGGATGAAGTCCGGCTTGATAAGGAATAACATAAGAAATGGACAGACAGGAAGGTCAGGTTATGAGAAAGAGGGTATTATTGGCAGCACTGGCGGCTGCAGTTTGTGTATCATCCGGGTGTTCGTTTAAAAAAGGAGTGCCGGAGCAAACACAGGGAGAGAGTACGGCGCAGCCTGAGACAGCAGTTACCGGGGTGCAGACTCCTTCCACAGCACAAGTTCCTGAGACAACCGGAGAGTCACTTCCAGAACAATCCCAGGTACCGGAGGAAGGAACAGCCAGGATTATCATAGCTACTGATATTCATTATCTGGCCAGGGATCTGACGGATATGCAGAAAAGTTATGAATATACGGCTGATCACGGTGACGGGAAAGTGATGAAGTATATCTGGGAGATTACAGATGCGTTCATTGAAGAGGTGAAAGCAGAAAAGCCGGATGTTGTAATATTAGAGGGAGATTTAACCTATAACGGCGAACAGGAAAGCCATATAGAGCTTGCAGGGAAGCTGGAGTCCATTGAGGAAGCAGGGATTCCTGTTATCGTCATTCCTGGAAACCACGACATCAATAATCCTGAGGCCTGCCGGTTTGAAGGAGAGTCCATAATCAGTACGGAGAGTATTACTCCCCAGGAATTTGAAGAGATTTATGATGAGTTCGGTTATAGCGAGGCGGTCAGCCGGGATCCTGCCTCATTAAGCTATATCTACCAGATCAATGATAAAACCAGAGCCCTGATGCTTGACAGCTGCCAGTATGATCCTAAAAATCTGGTAGGTGGCATGATTAAGGATGATACATACAGCTGGATTGAAGAACAGATGGAGGAAGCATGGAATCTGGGCATGAACGTTATTCCGGTAGCCCATCACAATCTTCTTGATGAGAGTGAAGTTTATCTTCAGGATTGTACCATTGAGCACAGTGAACAGCTCATTGACCAGCTGGAGAGCTGGGAGGTTCCCTTATTTTTAAGCGGGCACCTTCATGTCCAGCACTACAAGAGATCCCATGATGATTCCGGAATCTATGAGATTGTAACAGGCTCCCTCTCTACGCCGCCCTGTCTGTACGGAATACTGGAGTATGGAGCGAAAGGAACGTTTAATTACCATACTAAATCTCTGGATATGAAAGCCTGGGCGGAAAAAACAGGAAATACTGATAAGAATCTTTTGAATTTTAGTGCATATGGGAAAAAATATTTAAGCAAGGTATTTTATAACCAGGCACAGGATGAGTTTAAGTGCTTCAATTCCTTTCAGGGTCTTACCGAGTATCAGAGAGATATGATGGCTAAGGTGTACGCCGAGCTGAATACTGCATGTTATGAGGGAAAAGTAGCGGATATTCGTGAGAAGGTTATGGCAAAGCAGGGATATAAGATGTGGCAGGAAGAAGGTTATCCCAGCATTCTATCCCAGTACCTGGAGTGGATTACTGCCGATGGTGCCAGGGATTATAATACATTAAGTGTTAATTAGAAGGAAAGTCATTTGTACCGGTTCTTTTTTAATTCACCAAAAAGTATAATTCATTAAGAACGCGAATCAGGTAAAAAACGTGAATTTAAAAAAATGGGAACCGTTTATGGCGGTGATTTTGCTGATATTGGTTTATGTCATATCAAGCCAGGCGGGAAAGATGGCAGCAGTAAATAACGTCACATCTGCCGGAAAGAAAAGGCCGGTGGTAGTCATTGATGCAGGTCACGGCGGGAATGACCCAGGAAAGATCGGGATAGACGGCAGCCTGGAAAAAGATATTAATCTGCAGATAACTATGAAGCTGAAAAAATATCTGGAAGCATCGGATGTGGATGTTGTTCTGACCAGAGATAATGACAATGGACTTTACTCAGTCAAAGATAACAGAAAAAAGATGGCTGATATGACCAAACGGTGTGAGATCATCAATAAAACCAAGCCTGCACTGACTGTGAGCATCCATCAAAACAGTTATCATCAGGAAGATATTTCCGGAGGCCAGGTTTTTTATTATAAAAAGTCCGAAAAAGGAAAAAAGCTTGCCGAAATTATCCAGGACCGGTTTGATTTCTTATTAGGAGAGAAGAATACAAGACTTGCGAAGCCCAATGACAACTATTACCTGCTGCTTCATGTAAGGACGCCGATTGTAATTGTGGAATGCGGATTTTTAACTAATAAAAAAGAATCGGCACTCTTAAATACGGAAGATTATCAGGACCGGGTGGCGTGGACCATTCACATGGGAATCATGAGATATTTAAATGAAAAATAGATGTAAAAGACAAAAACAGGAACCCATAAGCAGGAGGTTCCTGTTTTTTGTCAGCTGTATGGTATTTATTCTTTTGGCTGTAATTCATTTTCCATCTCAGCTTCGTTGTCTGTTTCAGTGTCGCGTTCTTTCGCTTCAGTCTGAGTGGAAACGGCCTTATTTATTTCATCCAGCTTTTCAGACTTTTGTGTGGCCAGTTCATCGGACTGGCTTTGCAGCCTGCTCACATCTTCAATTTTCTGTTTGGTGTTTCCATATCCGGATTCAATTTCACTTTTCAGGACCTTAATCTTTCCGTCAATATGGTCTTTCGCTGATGAGATTACTTCTGTCTGGGACACTCCGGATGATAATTTTGTTATCTCATTTAACTGTTCTGAATTTGCTTCTTCTTTAGACTTTGGCTTTTTATAGATAGTACCGGTTTGATCATCGGAATCGGATTTTGCATCATCCGGTTCATCTGTCTGGAGCTGTGCTATCTGTTCATCAATCGCTTTTAGCTGATTCTCATATTCTTTCAGCTTCTCGTTCATGCTGTCTGTGCCGTTTGCCTGGTCAGAATCCAGCATTGCCTGCTTTCTTTCCAGAATAAGCTGTTTCTGATTCATAAGCTGTTTCAGCATACTCTGCTTTTTTCCGGCAGGGGAAATTTTTACATCATCGGTTTGTTCCTTTTCCTTATTTTTTCCGTAGAGTGCCTGGTACTTCTGATGAGCGGAGCGATTGAGTGAAGCAATATTTATTTTTGCCGGCTGAGTTTCCATTTTACCTATATACATTACATTCCCTCCTTGTGTTCTGATTATAAATCGGCAGATACAATGATGAAATAATCGTCTTGGCGTAAACGGTAAAGATACTGGTATAAACGGGTTCCAGTTTAAAGAGATGGCGGGAAAAGGGGAAGCATGACGCAGAAATGAAATACTCCTTCCGAAATTGACAGCTCCACAGTGCCATGGCAGCGTTTAGCGGCATCGCGGATATTGGACAGGCCAATTCCGTGGAGATGAGGCTCTTCTTTTGTGGAGTGTAAGTGGGTGGTCTTAAGCTTCCTGGCATATGGTACCGGATTGGTTATTTCAATTATAAGAAAAGAACTTCGGACACAGGAAGCCGCTTTTATAATCGGGTTATCAGTCTGACCGGTTAATTTCCGGCAGGCTTCCAGTGCGTTGTCCAGTGCATTGCTTAAAATAATACACAGATCAGCAGGATTAATCAGATCAGAGGCGGGGAAGATGAGATCCGATTCCAGGCGGATGCCCCAGGTGCGCGCAAGAGCAAGCTTTTCCCGTATGACTGCATCTGCATAAGCATTTCCCGAAGAATACTCCGGATAAAAAGAATTAACGGTTCCGGTTATACAGTCCAGGTACTTTACAGCCTCCTGATTTTTATTCATTGAGAGGAGATTTTTAAGACACAGCATATGGTTTTTAAAGTCATGGCGGAACCCTGCCAGTTGCTTTTCTTCTCCCTGCCATGCTGCAATCCGCTTTTCCAGTATTCCGTTTTTCTCATTTGCAAGCAGCAGACTCAGCTTCCGGTCCGCATAGTAGGAGGAGAAAGTAATGAGAGAAACACCGCCTGCCGCCACTGCAGTAGCCATTATATTTGAAATCAGAGTGTTGTTGTGCTGAAACTGGCTACAGCCATAGTAAATGACGGTCTGCCTGGTGAAGAAACATAAAATCAGGAGGAACAAATTCTCAGCCATCGTAATCTCACCATGAAGATTAGAGTATTTCCTTCCAACCCATTCCAATATAGAGGAGTATAGAAGTATGGTTAAGATATCGCAAAGTCTGTAAGCAAGATCATAGAAAACAGGTCTTTCGATCAAATATTTGCTGATATATTGAATCAAAGGCAGAAAAACAAAATTGCAGGTATATCCCAGTCCGTCAGTGAAAATAGCAATCATCACCTTTTTTCCGGCACTGGACTGGAATAAAACCCAGATCATTAACAGTGAAGTAAGGAAAAAAAACAATTCCTGTGGAAAAATGCGGTAAAGTCCTAAATTAATGTTGATAAAATCGGAGGCTCCGGAAAAGACGGCAACACCAATAAGCGTAAAAAGCTTGTGATACCTGCATTTCAGCATTTTGCTAAAGAAACGATAGTTTATATAAGTGGTAAAAAAGAGAAGAATTATAACAAGCCCTCCTTTTTAACATGTCTCAGGAAGGTGCTGGAAAAATCCTGGTATTTTCGTTTGCTGATTGGAATTGATTCTCCGTTTGCAAGATGAAGATCCATTCTGTCAAATCGGACAACATAGTCCATGTTAACAATATAACTTCTGTGGCACCGGTAAAACCGGGCAGGCAGATCCGTTTCAATGGCCTCCAGTTTTCCTGAAAATTCTGTTATGTCATTTTCTTTATGAAGTGTCACTGTTTTATTATTTACTTCAACGTATAAGAGATCAGAGCAGGAAACGCATAAGGTTGTTTGTCCGGATCTCACTATAATGGGAGGTTCTTTCAACGGATTAAGCTGTCTGAGTACATGATCCAGCACTGCATAGAGCTTTTGTTCGCTTACCGGCTTAATAAGATAATGTGACGCATCCACATCAAAGGACTGAAATACATATTGTTTATAGGCGGTCAGAAAAACAATTTTTGTCCGCGTATTGATCTCCCTGATTTTACGGGCAGTTTCCAGACCGGACTCTTTTCCCATTTTTATATCCAGAAAAATGATATCAGGAGCTATGCCGGAACAAAGAAGGTTTGCACCATCTGTAAAAAGGAAAAGCCGGAAGGATATTTTCCTGGTACGAAAATATCCTTCCAGATCATTTGCAAATTCATGCATAAACTCCGCCTGGTCATCACAAAGAAATACGTTCATTTCATCCACTTCCTATGTAAAAATTAAAGAAGAAATATATTGTTCTTCCTGCATTCTGTTCGCATTTCGGCGGGCCACATACTGGCCTGAACTTCCCCGACGTGTGCGCGGTCTAATAAAAGCATGCAGAGGCGGGACTGTCCGATTCCACCGCCAATGGTATATGGAAGTTCCCCGTTTAAAAGCATTTTGTGGTAGGGAAGTTCCTTGCGGTCTTCGCATCCGGCTTTCTTTAACTGTTCCGTCAGGGCTGTTTCATCTACGCGGATTCCCATGCTTGAGATCTCCAGTGCACAGTTTAAATGCTCAAACCAGAAAAGAATGTCTCCATTCAGCTGCCAGTCATCGTAATCCGGTGCTCTGCCGTCATGAGGTTTTCCACTGCCTAATTTATCCCCTATTTTCATGAGAAAGACACATCCGTGCTCTTTTGTTATGTTGTTTTCACGCTCCCTGGGCGTCAGATCCGGATAGAGGTCCTCCAGCTCCTGGGAGGTAATGAAAGTGATATCATCAGGGAGCTGCTTGACTGCCTGGGGATACTTATACCAGACTTCATGTTCCATGTGCTTGATGATCTTAAAAATAATTTTCACGGTTTCTTTTAATGTATTTTCGTTTCTTTCTTCCTTTGTAATTACCTTTTCCCAATCCCACTGGTCCACATAACAGGAGTGAAGATTATCCAGATCCTCATCTCTGCGGATGGCATTCATATTGGTATAAAGTCCTTCTCCCGGCTGAAAACCATATTCGTGAAGTGCCATGCGTTTCCATTTGGCCAGGGAGTGTACTACTTCCATGGTTTCTCCGGGGATCCCTGAAAGATCAAACTGAACCGGACGTTCCACTCCGTTTAAATTATCGTTTAATCCGCTGCTGCGTTCCACAAATAATGGTGCGGATATCCGCTCCAGGTTCATTTCCCTGCCAAGCTCTTTTTGAAAAGTATCTCTTATGTATTTAATTGCTTCCTGAGTTTCCCTGACAGAGAGCCTGGGATCATAGTTTTGCGGTATAATCAGTTCCATGTTTTTCTCCTCTTTCAATACATACTGCTATTATGGTATCATTGATATGAAAAACTTACAACTGCTAATTACAAAGGGCTGGGAAAGCCCAGTCTGCAAGGGGTAAAAGCATTGCATGAGCTTGTACGCTGTGATATGATAAATGGAAGTGAAAAGAAAAGAGCAGAAAGATATGAATACGAAACGAATTATATTAAAAGACAAAGAGCATCCGGATTTAGAGCAGCTTAGGGAACCGGCGAAAATACTGCGGGAGGGCGGTCTTGTGGCCTTTCCTACGGAAACTGTTTACGGCCTTGGGGCCAATGCTTTAAACGAAGAGGCTGCAAAAAAGATTTATGAGGCAAAGGGAAGACCATCGGACAACCCTCTCATTGCCCATATTGCAGATTTTGACGATCTGCTTCCTCTGGTAACTGAGGTTCCGGAAGCGGGGAGAAAACTCATGGAAGCATTCTGGCCGGGTCCCCTGACTTTAATTTTCCCCAAAAGCGGTCTGGTTCCCTATGGAACCACCGGCGGACTCGATACTGTGGCAGTCCGAATGCCTGCAGATCCCGCAGCATGCGCTCTGATCCGGCTGGCAGGAGTTCCCATAGCAGCTCCCAGCGCCAATACCTCCGGCCGTCCAAGCCCGACGACTGCAGATCATGTATGGCAGGATATGAACGGAAAGATCCAGATGATTGTGGATGGCGGTGCTGTGGGAATCGGTGTGGAATCCACTATTATTGATGTTTCCGGGGACGAGCCCATGATACTCAGGCCTGGTGCGGTTACTCAGGAGATGGCTTCTGCAGTTTTAGGAAAAGAGATCTTCCTTGATCCTGCAATCACCTCAGGGCCGTTAAAAGCTGATGTAAGGCCGAAAGCGCCTGGAATGAAGTATAAGCATTATGCGCCCAAGGCAGATCTTACATTGTTTGAAGGCGGAGAGGAAACTGTGGCAGCCGCTATTAATAAACTGGTACAGGATAAACTGGAAGCAGGATACCGCGTTGGTGTAATCTGTACTGATGAGACATTATATTTATATCCACAGGGCATGATAAGGAGCATTGGAAGCCGTGTACAGGAGGAATCCATTGCCCATAATTTATATGCAGTTCTGCGGGAGTTTGATGATTTAAATGCAGACTATATATTTTCTGAAAGCTTTTCCAGAAATCATCTGGGACAGGCGATCATGAACCGGCTGACCAAGGCAGCAGGATACCACATTATTCAGGTTTGATAAGGAGGCGCAAAAACGATGACTGGAAAAAGAGAAGATTATATTACCTGGGATGAATATTTTATGGGGGTTGCAGTATTATCAGGAAAACGTTCCAAGGATCCCAGCACACAGGTAGGAGCCTGTATCGTCAGCCAGGATAATAAGATTTTATCTATGGGTTATAACGGATTTCCACTGGGATGTTCTGATGATGAATTTCCCTGGGGCAGAGAAAATGAGGCAGAGGATCCCTATAATGCCAAATATTTCTATTCCACTCACAGTGAATTAAATGCTATTCTTAATTACAGGGGAGGGAGCCTGGAAGGTTCTAAACTCTATGTAACACTTTTTCCCTGTAATGAGTGTGCAAAAGCAATCATTCAGTCTGGAATTAAAACAATTGTTTATGGTTCGGACAAATATGCGGGAACACCCGCAGTAAATGCCTCCAAGCGTATGCTCAATGCGGCAGGTGTCCGCTATTATCAATATCAGCCATCCGGCAGAAAAATAGAGATTGAGGTTTAATATGAAGTTCTTACTGGCGGCGCTGAATGCCAAATATATTCACTCCAATCCGGGCGTTTACAGTTTAAAGGCTTATTCGCAGGCGTGGATCAGAGAACCGGAGCTTCGTGACGGAAGGTTTCAGATAGAAATCGGGGAATATACCATTAATAATCAGATGGATGAAATACTGAGCGATATTTATAGAAGAAAACCGGATGCAGTGGGATTCTCCTGTTACATCTGGAATATTTCCTATATTTTAGAACTGGTACGGGACCTTCCGAAAGTTCTCCCTGATGTGGAGATCTGGCTGGGAGGTCCTGAGGTTTCTTACGATGCAGCCCGGATTTTAGAAGAAGAATCTGATGTTTTCGGCATTATGATGGGAGAAGGGGAAGAAACCTTTAAAAAAGTGGTTTGCTGCTATCTGGATCAGCAGAGAAAAACTACGGGGTGGAATAAATCAGCCTTTCAGGAGATAGATGGAACCGCTGTCAGGGATAAAGATGGAAGACCGGTTATAAATCCTTTAAAATCAGCAGTTGATTTAAACAAGATTCCATTTCTGTATGAGGATATGACTGGTTTTGAAAACCGTATCGTTTATTATGAAAGCAGCCGTGGCTGCCCGTTTTCCTGCAGCTATTGCCTGTCTTCTGTTGATAAATCTGTTCGGTTCCGTGATACGGATCTGGTATTAAAGGAGCTGGGATTCTTTCTTCAAAAAAGGGTTCCCCAGGTAAAATTTATAGACAGAACCTTTAACTGCAGCAGAGAACACTCATTTCGTATCTGGGAGTATTTAATCCAGCATGACAATGGGGTAACTAATTTCCATTTTGAAATTTCCGCGGATTTACTGAACCAGGAGGAATTACAGCTGATGTCCCGTATGAGACCAGGGTTAATTCAGCTGGAGATCGGGGTTCAGAGTACCAATGAAACCACCATTAAGGAAATTCAACGGAGTATGGATCTGTCTGTTTTAAGGAAGAATGTTGAAATCATAAACAGTTATGGAACCATTCACCAGCATCTGGATCTGATCGCGGGACTTCCCTTTGAAAATTACGAAAGCTTTCGGCGCTCCTTTAACCAGGTCTATGATATGAAGCCGGAACAGCTTCAGCTGGGATTTTTAAAGGTATTAAAGGGTTCCTGTATGTCACAGAAGGCAGAAGACTATGAGATCCGTTATAAGGAAAAGCCTCCGTATGAAGTCTTATCCACCAGATGGCTTGACTATGGAGAAGTTCTTAAATTAAAGGGACTGGAAGAGATGCTTGAGGTTTATGGTAACAGCGGACAGTTTCAAACGACGATGGAAGAACTTTGCAGGGAATTTCATACTCCCTTTGATATGTTTGAGGCACTGGCTGAATATTATGATAAACAGGAATTGTCAAAGCGAAGCCACAGCCGAATGGCGAGGTACGAGATATTAGATATGTTTATCGGCCTTCGGGTTCCCCAAAAGCGGCCTTATTACAGAGATCTTCTGGTATATGACTTATATCTGAGGGAGAACTTAAAAAGCCGCCCTGATTTTTCTGCTGACCAGGAGCCTTATAAGGACCAGATAAAGGCATTTTTTGCTGATGAGGCGGTCAGGTATTGTTACTTAAAGGAAGGTTATGAGGGATTTGAAGCCAGACAGTTGATAAAGATGGCTCATATTGAGGTATTTCATAATGGAAGAGCAGTTCTTTTCGATTATAAGAGGAGAGATGCACTTTCCCATAATGCAGCAGTCCATGAGCTTGGCATATGGAGGAGATGATGGCTAAAAAAGAGACAAAAGCGGAGAAAAGAGCCAGGGTAAACAGAGTTTTAGAGGCTCTTGACCAGGAATACGGAACGGAATATATTTGCTATTTAAACCATGAGACACCATGGCAGCTGCTGATTGCAGTTATTTTAAGTGCCCAGTGCACCGATGCCAGAGTCAATATGGTGACTGCAGATTTATTTCAAAAGTATGACTCGCCGGAGAAATTTGCAAAGGCTGATTTAAAGGAGCTGGAGCAGGATATCCATTCCCTGGGATTTTATCATATGAAGGCCAAAAATATTATTTCCTGCTGTACGGATTTGATGGAAAAGTACGGCGGTGAAGTTCCAAAGACCATGGAGGAACTGACAAGTCTGGCGGGAGTTGGGAGAAAAACGGCTAATGTTATTCTGGGAAATATCTATTTTGAACCGAGTATTGTGGTTGACACCCATGTAAAGCGGATATCGAAAAAACTTGGATTTGCCAAATCGGAAGATCCGGAAAAAATCGAGTATGAACTGATGGAGATACTGCCAAGAGATCACTGGATTCTGTGGAACATTCAGATTATCACGCTGGGGAGATCCATCTGCATTGCAAGAAATCCCAAATGCAGAGACTGCTTTTTAAAGGAGCTGTGTCCCGGCGCTGTGACGGGGGAAAAAGAGGAGAGGAAGAACAGGACGTGATATCATCGTATGTTGCTGTGGATTTAGAAACTACCGGTCTTGACCCTAAGCGAGATAAAATTATTGAAATCGGAGCAGTGCGTGTGACCGGGGGCGAGGCAGGAGATACGTTTGAGTGCTTTGTGAATCCGTACCGGAGTCTGGAGGAACGTGTAATTTCCCTGACTGGAATTACTGACAGTCAGCTGGATCAGGCAGAGGGGATTGAAACAGTAATCGGCCGGTTCCTTGAGTTTGCAGGAAATCTGCCCATTCTGGGACATCATGTTATCTTCGATTACAGTTTTTTAAAACGCGCGGCTGTAAACAACGGATCAGGCTATGAACGGAAGGGAATTGATACGTTAAAGCTTGCAAGAAAATTTATGCCGGAAGATACTCCCAAAAGCCTTTCTGCAGCCTGCCGGTATTTCGGTATAGAAATAAAACAGAGTCACCGTGCTTTATGCGATGCTTTCGCAGCTCATGAGCTGTATCAGGCAATGAAAAGGGAGTTCGGCCAGGCAAAATCCGAAGCGTTTGACTCAGACGTGCTGATTTATAAGGTAAAAAAGGAACAGCCGGCGTCAAACAGACAAAAAGAACACTTGCAGGATTTATTAAAATATCATAAAATAGCTTTATCTGTGCAATTGGATCATTTATCCAGAAATGAAATATCCAGAATCACGGATAAAATCATTGCACAATATGGAAGAATATAAGAGAGGTGATACAAAATGATTAATTTTAATAATAAGAACAATAAGAAGTTAATGTCAGTAGTTTTAATCGTAGTCGTAGCTTTACTGATCGTAGCAATGGTACTTCCCATGATGTTCAGTTTTATGTAAACGTTTTTACTTGGAAGACCGCCAAGCGGAAACAATAGAGTAAGAGGAATGAATATGAAAAAGAAGACTTTGTCCATATGCCTGGCAGCCTCCTTGCTGGCAGTGGGAATCGGTTTTTTCTCACCAGCATACGTTATGGCTGATACGCTTCCGGACGGTATCTATGTCGGAGATTATAATCTGGGCGGTTTGACAGAGGAAGAAGCCGGGCAGAAAGTTCAGGGCCTGGTTAATGAAATGGAAAATCAGAAAATAACATTGGTTGTGGACGGACAGCCGGTGGAAACGACAGCTAAGGATCTGGGGTTTCATTGGAGCAACCCGGAAGCGGTTGCCCAGGCAGCGTCCTCCTGGCAGGGAGGGAATTTATTAAAGCGATATTTAAATAAAAAGGATATTGAACACAATCCTGTGATCATTCCTTTGGAGACCGCTTTGGATGACGGCAGATTAGCGTCATTTGTAGCAGAAAAATGTGCTCCAGCGGTTACGGAACCAAAGAATGCCACCATTGTCCGCCAGAATGGAGCATTTACAGTCACACCTTCTGTTATTGGAAAAACAGTAGATGTGGAAGCCACAAAGCAGGCGCTGAATGCGGCATTTGCAAATGGTTTGAAAGAGCCTGTTACGGTAAATGCGGTTGTTGCCGAAGTAAAACCGGCTATTACAACGGAAGATTTATCCACGATTCAGGATGTGCTGGGGACATTCTCCACCAACTTTTCATCCAGCGGCGCTTCCAGATCAAAAAACCTGAAGGTGGGTTCCGGTAAGATCAACGGTCATGTGCTGATGCCTGGAGAGACTTTATCCGGTTATGACTGCATGCATCCCTTTACAGTAGGCAATGGTTACGCCACTGCTGCTGCATATGAAAACGGGCAGGTGGTTGACAGTGTGGGAGGCGGGGTATGCCAGATCGCAACTACGATTTATAATGCCGCACTCAGGGCAGAATTAGACATCAGCCAGAGACAGAATCATTCCATGGTGGTAAGCTATGTGAGACCGTCGGAGGATGCTGCAATTGCCGGAACTTATAAAGACATTAAGTTAACCAACAATTACAGCACACCAATTTATGTAGAGGGTTATACATCGGGAAAGACTCTTACCTTTACCATATACGGTAAAGAGACCAGACCCGCAAACCGAACCTTTGAATTTGTTTCAGAAACACTCAGTGTAACAGATCCGGGGGCACCAAAAGAGGTAGTGGATCCCGCTATGCCGCCTGGATCCAGAAAACAGGTTCAGTCTGCTCATAAGGGCATTAAATCACGGCTCTGGAAGATTGTATATGTAGACGGTGCAGAACAGAGCAGAGAGATTCTTCATACAGATACCTATAATCCTTCCAAGGCAATCATAAAGGTAGGTCCGGCAGCACCGGCAGTAGCAGAACCCATACCGGTTCAGCCGTCTGAAATCCCTCAGGTTGTTACGCAGCCATCTCAGGAGACGGCACAGGCGCCTGATTCCGGAGCAGCACCAGAACCTGAATGGGAGGATACCGGGGATAGTCCGGAAGCAGGACCGGGAGAATAAGTACAGACGATGAGACGGATTGAAAGAGAGAATACGGGAACGGTAAAGCCGGGGCAGGATCTTGTGACAGCAGGATTTGCAGGATTAGCCGGGACGGTGAAAATAGTAAGAGAAAGAGAAGGAGAACTGCATCAGTGGTTCTCCTCGCAATATATTAACCGGATTTTAAATGGGGAATTTTTATTACCGGTGAAAGAACCGGAGTTTTTTAAGAATCTGGGAGCAACTGAATGGGAACCGGTACTTGAGGGTGGAATATTAAAGGCTCTCTGGGATTTATCCGGTGCATATATGACGGGCATTCGTTTTGACCTCCATAAAATTCCTGTAAGGCAGGAAACGATAGAGGTTTGTGAGAGATATGATTTAAACCCATACCGGCTTTTCTCTGATGGCTGCTTTGTATTGGCAGCAGATAACGGTGGAGATTTAGTATCTGCCTTAAAAGAGCATGGGCTGGAAGCTGCGGTCATCGGGAAAGTGACAGGCGGCATCAAACGGATTATTGTTCATGAAGACGGGATTGGTTATCTGGACCGCCCTTCAGAGGACGAACTTTATAAAGTAATATCCAAAAAAAGGTAAATCGGAGGTAGGATATGAGAGAAAAGATACTGGCAATTATTGAAAAAAACAGCAGAATTGATTTAAAGGATCTGGCGGTTCTTCTTGGAGAAAGTGAAGCAGCAATTGCTAATGAGATTGCCGATATGGAAAAGGAACATATCATCTGCGGATATCATACCCTGATTAACTGGGATAATACCAGCGATGAAAAGGTCGTAGCCTTAATTGAGGTAAAGGTTACACCGCAAAGGGGTATGGGTTTTGACAAGATTGCAGAACGCATCTATCAGTACAGCGAGGTTAATGCGGTTTATTTAATGTCAGGAGCCTTTGATTTCACCGTATTTATTGAAGGAAAGACGATGAGAGCAGTAGCACAGTTTGTATCTGAGAAACTTTCCCCCATGGAATCCGTACTGAGCACAGCCACCCATTTTGTATTGAAGAAGTATAAGGATCACGGGACGGTTCTTGCGGAAGAAACACCCGATGAAAGGATGTTGATTACGCCGTGAGAAATCCATTATCAGACCGAATAACAGAGATTCCCTCTTCGGGAATCCGTAAATTTTTTGATATTGTAAGTGAGATGAAGGATGCCATTTCCCTTGGTGTGGGAGAACCTGATTTTGATACGCCATGGCATATCAGGGAAGAGGGTATTTATTCTCTGGAAAAGGGACGGACGTTTTATACCTCTAACGCTGGTTTAAAAGAACTTAAGACGGAAATCTGCAGCTATTTAAGCCGCCGCTTTGAAGTTGCATATGATCCTGATCATGAGGTGATGGTAACGGTAGGCGGAAGCGAAGCGATTGATATTGCACTCCGTGCCATGTTGAATCCTGGTGATGAGGTACTGATTCCGCAGCCCAGCTATGTTTCCTATGTGCCCTGTACCATTCTGGCCAACGGGGTCCCTGTCATCATTGATCTGGAAGCAAAGGATCAGTTTAAACTGACAAAGGAAAAGCTTCTTGAGAAGATCACTCCAAAGACAAAGGTTCTTATTCTCCCGTTTCCAAACAATCCGACGGGGGCTGTTATGAATGCCAGTGAGCTGAAGGAGATTGCAGATATTGTTCTTGAAAAGGATTTATTCGTTATTTCTGATGAGATTTATGCAGAGCTTACCTATGGCGGCGATCACTCCACAATAGCCGCTTTTCCGGGAATGAGGGACAGGACTGTTCTAATTAACGGATTCTCTAAATCCTACGCAATGACCGGGTGGAGGCTTGGCTATGCCGCTGCCCCCAGACTGATTCTGGAGCAGATGTTAAAGATCCATCAGTTTGCCATTATGTGCGCGCCTACGACCAGTCAGTATGCAGCAGTTGCTGCGCTGCGGGATGGGGATAAGGATGTGGCAGTCATGCGGGAATCCTATGACCAGAGAAGACGTTATTTAATGCATGCATTTCAGGAAATGGGGCTTGAGTGCTTTGAGCCTAACGGTGCCTTTTATATGTTTCCAAGTATCAAACGCTTTGGCATGACCTCTGATGAATTCGCTACCCAGCTTCTGATGGAGGAAAAAGTGGCGGTTGTTCCAGGTACTGCATTCGGAGACTGCGGAGAGGGTTATCTGCGTATTTCTTATGCGTATTCCTTAAAAAGCTTAAAGGAAGCTTTAAGCCGTATGGACCGCTTTATCAAGAAACTGGATGGAAAGGCGTAATTATCATGAATATTGTACTATTGGAACCGGAGATGCCGGCAAATACAGGAAATATCGGCAGAACCTGCGTTGCTACGGATACCAGGCTTCACCTGATTCAGCCTTTGGGCTTTAAGCTGAATGATAAGCTGATAAAACGGGCGGGGCTTGATTACTGGGATAAATTAGATGTTACCGTATACAGTGATTATCAGGATTTTTTGGACCGGAATCCGGGAGCAAAAATCTATATGGCAACTACAAAAGGGCATCATGTTTACTCTGATGTAAAGTATGAGCCGGACTGCTTTCTCATGTTTGGAAAGGAAAGCGCCGGAATACCCGAAGAAATACTTGTAGAAAATGAGGACCGCTGTGTGAGAATTCCCATGTGGGGTGATATACGTTCCCTCAATTTATCCAATTCTGTTTCTATTGTTCTTTATGAAGCATTAAGGCAGAACGGATTTGAACATATGACTATGCAGGGAGAACTTCACCATCTGCATTGGAAGGAATAATATAAAATACGCCCTGACCTGTTTTTTATAACATGGTTAAGGCGTATTTTTATAAAAATTGTGTTTAATTGACCAGCAGGGAAGCAGGAGTCTGGCTATCTTCTGCCTGATTTTCCAGTTTCACATCATTGATTTCATCTAATGAAACAGGACGGAATGCATCTGCCTTTTTAATAACCTTCACCCAGAAGAACGCAAAAAGTAAAGTAATAATAAGCAGTGCAAAGTAAATCTTATAAATAAATATTCTGGCATCGCCTACTGCAATATTCCAGATCATGTAAACATCTCCTATAATACAGATAATCTGGGGAATGCCCCATAAAGTAAAACTTTTATCCCTGCCAGGAGCATTGGGATACCGTCTGCGCAGCATCAGGACGGTAAGGTTCACCAGGATGTAGGAAGTGAGCCAAAAACAGGAGGCTGCAAGCAGGAAGTTGGTTAAACCGGATGAGTTTGCGATGCCGCTTACGAGAATGAAAGAGATAACGCCTGTCATAAGGAAAAGGCCTGGCGTTGGAGTTCCTCTTTTATTTTTTTTACTAAAATTAGACGGCATTAAACCGGCATCTGCCATACCGCTTAAAATCCTGGTTACGCTGCCCAGTACCGTGTTGATGGTGCTGATTCCGGCCAGTATGGTGATAAGCCCCATCCAGTAGCTGCCCGCTTTACCCATAACCCGCTCTGCAAAGAGAATGTGAGGCATGCTGCTGTTACGAAGCTCCTCCAGTGAAACGTAGTTTCTCATGCCGGTGCTTAATAAGCTCTGAACAAGAAACAGGAGACATACACCAAGGATCATGGCCAGAGGAACATCACGCCTGGGATTTTTTAAGTCTTTTGAAACCGGGATGACAAATTCAATTCCGATAAACATCCAGAATGCCAAAGCGGTGAGGGAGAGGATTCCTGAAAATCCCGTCACAACAGGGGGTGTCTGGGCGCCTGGAGCAAGAGGTGTTCCGATTCCTAATTTTAAAGTACTGATAACTCCAAGAAGGATCAGAGAACCGATCAGCGCTATAACTGTTAAATTCTGTATTTTAGCAAAGATATCCACGCCCAGATAGTTGACAACTGTTAAGAACGCAAGAAGGGACAGGCTGATTACCAGTACAGGAACTCCTTTTAAAAAGGTTTCCTGAATTACCAGTCCGCACATGGCCAGTTCTACGGACCCGGCCAGCATGTTGGTAATTACATAGGCAGAAAGATTGGAGACAATGGAAGGGACAGGACCCAGTCCCGCCAGTGTATACTGCCCCAGGCCTCCTTCGGCTTCCGGCATTAAATCGTGAAGCTCACGAAAGGAAAGTGCAAGAAGAATATTTAAAATTACGACAATGAACATAGCGATGATAAAGCCTTTTCCGGCAAGACCGGTACCAAGTCCCAAAGACAACAGACAGCTGGTTGCCACGATTAATCCAACACATAAGGAAATTGCACTTACTAGTCCCATTTTTTTACTGTTCATATTGCTCCTCCTTTTATGTAGTAGATGAAGTGAAAAAACAAAGACATCTTAAAAAAAGACGTCTTTGCCATAGTGTTAAATCTTTGTTTGAAACCGGTCATACCGGAAATCTTTTATACTTAAAACCGGCTCTTCTCCTGTAGCCATCTCGGATAAAATGGTTCCTACCGTTGGAGAAATTCCGAAGCCATGGCCGGTAAATGCACAGGCGAGAATCAGTCCGGGAACTTCCTCCACATGGCTGATAACAGGAACGTGATCGGCGCAGACATCGATGAATCCTGCCCACGTCCTTACGATCTTTACACCGGAGAGACAGGGAAAATATTTCATGATGCCCCGGCAGATGCAGGAGGCAGTCTGGCTGTTGGTTACAGGAGTCCCGTTATTCTTATTAAAATCCTCAAATCCGGAGGAACCGCCAAAGACAAAGGAACCGTGGGTGCTTTGGTGCCCATAGAAATCAGCCATTGCGGTGCCCAGCATCTGATAGAACATGGGGGGCTGGGCTTCTGTGACCAGAACCTCCAAGAGTGCCTGGGTCATGGGAATATCCACTCCTACCGTAGCTGCAATTTTCCGGCTTTCGTATCCGGCTGCCAGTATGATGGTCTCTCCTTCATATACTCCTCTGTCTGTAAGGACCTGCCTTGCTTTCCCCCTGTATTTTTTTATCTCAGTAACCTCTTCTCCGGTAATAAAATGCACTCCCAGCTGTCTTGCTTTTCTGTAATAAGCCAGGGTTGCAAGCATAGGGTTTGCGTGACCATCTGTGGGACACCAGCTTGCACCTATTACCTCGTCGGAAAGATATGGACAGATATCCTTTGCTTCTTTCCCGTCAATCATGGTGACTCCCAGACCCTGGGCACTCGCCCGCTCCGTAAGACCTTTTAATATTTTTAGATGATCCTCTGTTTTTCCAAGACGTAAGTTACCTTTCTGATAATACTCCACATCCATTCCAAGCTCTTCAGAAAGGTTAGGCCAAAGGTTGGAAGCTCCGTACATTGCCAGAGGAAGTTCCCGCTTGTCCCGGCCTGACTGTCGGACGCCGCCGCCGTTTCTGGAAGAACCTCCGCCCCCTATGTGGTCACTTTTCTCCAGGACAATGACAGAACAGCCCTTCTTTGCAAGATAATAAGCAGTTGCATTTCCGATTATTCCGCTGCCTATGATAATCACATCAGCACAGTTTCCCATTCCATCATACCTCCTTTCTGTCATTGCCTAAAATCTTCATTTCTATGGGGCGCATGGGAGCACGGGATACGGCTGGTTCTATGTCACCCGGAGTAAGCCCCAGTTCCTTTGCCACAATGGATTTTACCAGTCTGGAGCAGGTCTGCCCCTGGCAAAGACCCATTCCCGCCCTCAAATACCTCCGTATTTCTGTCAGAGTAAACATTCCTTCGTGTACGGCTTTTCTGATTTCTCCCTTTGTCACTTCCTCACAGCGGCAAATAATCATATCATCATCCGGCTGGGGAATGAATGGTCCGATCTCCGTAAAACGGTCGTTTCGCTTATTCATGGGAACACCCCCCGCTTTTATAAAATCTTGCTTTTACTGCCATATCAAGAGGAACCTTCATAGTCAGTAAACTGGTATGATCAAAGGCCTTTAAAGTTTTCACTTCTATAATCTCCGCCTGACATACCTCTTTTCCGCTTCGGTCAAGAGCGGTTCCTGTATCTCCTTTCACCGGAAGCGGAAGGAATTCGTAGGGAAGAGTAATGGAAGCGTACCCCGGTTCGTATTCCTCGTTTAGGAGAAAGATTGCCTGCCCGGAGCAGGAAGCAACGCACATTCCGCAGCCGCTGCATGTATTTTCTTCATCAATGACCGGGAGAGATGTTATGGTTTCCCCGATTTTAATGCATTTTCTGGGACATGCGTCCTGACAGGGATTGCAGGGAATGTTCTGGGTACATTCCATCACCGGGTGTATACCTTTTCCTTTTGCAATTCCAGGAAAACGGTCCAATTCATCCTCAGCTAAATATCCCTTTGTTAAAAGGCTTTCTGAAACAGGGATTCCTTCGTCAGTCAGGGTAATTTTCTTTCCCCGGTTCTCCGGTGCGAACATGCCTTTTCTTAAACGGTCCAATGCCAGTTCTAATTCAGCCGTTGTTTCTTCTGCGGCATCTTCTGAAAGAAAACCCAGATACTCCGCCGCTTTAGCTCCTGCAATTCGCCCCTCTATCATAGCAGAACTGGCCTCTTCAATGCCTGAGACGTCGCCTGCCGCATAAATTCCAGGTATGCTGGTGGCACCGTTTTCATCAATGACAGGGACATATCCCAGAGGAGTGTCCTGCATCTTGCAGCCGGCCATATGAAGAAGCTGTGACATGGGAGATAAGCCCACTGCGAGACAGATGGTGTCAACATCAAAATGCTTTTCTGTGCCTGGGATCAGCTGAAAGGAAGAATCCACCTCTCCGATTACAACTCCCCTGACTCGGTCCCCGCCCTCCGCCTTAATTATGGTATGGGAGAGGAAAAAAGGAACACCGCATCTGGCGACTTTGGCTGCATGCACACCATATCCTCCTATTTTCGGAGCGGCATCCACAAGCGCGGCAACCTGACAGCCAGCCTGAAGCAGCTGGAAGCTGACCACCAGCCCTACGTTTCCGGTTCCAAGCATCAAAACCCGGTTCCCCGGCTTTATGCGATGTAAATTCATCATGGTCTGGGAAGCACCGGCTCCGATGACACCCGGAAGCGTCCAGCCTTCAAATGGAACCATATTTTCTGTGGCTCCTGTAGCGGCAATCACGGCATCCCCTTTATAGTGGCAGATCTCTTCTCCGATTTTAACGGTTATTTCCTTATCCTGATAAAGCCCGGTTACAATTGCGTCTAATACAACCGTCACGTTCAATTCTTCTGCTTCTTTTAATAATTCTTCTCCGATACGAAAGCCCCGGATCTTTGCCTTATGTTCTTTTGAACCGAAGAATTTATGAATCTGTTTAAAGAGCTGTCCGCCAGGTTTGGAATTTTCATCGAAAACAATCACGGAGAGCCCGTTTTTAGCGGCACTGATGGCGGCAGATAATCCCGCAGGTCCGGCTCCTATAATAATCAAGTCATATCGATTCATGTTTATTCCTCCTGTGCCGATACCCCGTACTGGGTTTGTATAACCATACCTTCTTTTAAAGGAGTGATGCAGGTTCTGACATTGGGAATTCCGTCTACAACCATAACGCAGTCCGTACAGCGGCCGATTGCGCAGAAAACCCCTCTTGGCCTGTGGTATTTTTTTGTATACCGGTGAATCATTATGCCTGCAGCTTCCAGAGCCATTGCGACCGGTTCCCCTTCATAACCAGTAAGCGGTGTACCGTCGTATGTAAATGAAATGACTTTTCGTTCTTCCGGTTTTCCCAGTATGGGGTGTTCTTCTATTCTCATCTCGTCAGCTCCTTTTCCTGAATTTTTAAGCGAGGTAGGGTTCTTTCCATAGGTTCAGCCTGGTCCCGATCCCGTTTTTAAGGGCATTTCTGTAGACAATGGTTCCCCAGGCCACATCTTCAATAGGCATTCCGCCAACGGAATAAATCACGATTTCATTTTCCTTTCTATGAACAGGAACCTTTCCGGTGAGCATATCCCCAAGATCATCCACCTGGTCTGCTTTCATGACTCCATCCTTTATTAAATCCATGCAGTGTACTGCAGGTATGGGAACAGAATTGTAGGAAGGATAGGGCAGTTCTTCCGCCCAGGCTTCATATAGCTGAATGTTGTCCGCCACATTTCTTGCCCGGTTTAAGATAAAGTCATTGTCAAATCTGGCAGCTGCAGGACAGCAGAGGATGGCACCTGGTTTGATCCATTCTTCTTTGATGTAAGGATACAGGGAAGGATCTCCGGTTGGACTTGAAGTGGCAATACTTACAATATCCGCATCCCGGACTGCTTCTTCATCCGTATCCACTACAATCACCTCTTTGATCTGGGGATATTTTTCCCGGACATACTGGATGAAGCCGTCCACTGATTTCTGGCTTCTTCCCTTGATTTTCACCGTTTCAATCTGATCTCTGACAGCCATTGCGGCATCAAAAGCAGTTTTGCTCATGACGCCTGGCCCGATGATGCCTACAACTTTGGAATCTTCTCTTGAAAAATATTTGATTCCAACCCCGGGTACTGCTCCTGTCCGGAAAGCACTTAAAATATTGGCGGACATATAGGCAAGCGGTGCTCCCGTATCTTTATCATTAAGCGTCAGCATAAGTATGGATCTGGGAAGCCCCTTTTTTCGGTTCTCCGTATTGGAGCCGTACCATTTCATGCCTGCCATATCAAACTTGCCGCCAAGGTAGGCGGGCATCGCCATAAACCGTCTGTCAGGTCCGTCTGTGGGCATATTTGGAAAAGGGGAAACCTCCGGAAATGTCATCATAATGCCATGTGAATTGGCATTGGAACCGCCCATTCTAAAATCGCCTGCTTTCAGCAGCCGGAACATCTCTTCCATGGCCTCTACACAGCCTTTCATATCAGTAACCCCAGCTTTCACCATGTCTTCTTCATTCAGATAAATAAAATCAACCTCAGGATATGCCATATGTTTTTCCTCTTCTTTCTTAAGCTTTATCAGTTATAAACGCTTCCAGCTCAATCTCAACCATTTGAGACGGGCGGTTGAGTTTGGGTGTTTCGATTATGGTAAATAAAGGACGGACTTGTTTGAAATAACGGGAGTAAGCTTCTCCCACTTCCTTTGCGTAACCCATATCAGTCACATAAGCCTTAATTTTTATAACATCACTGGCGTTTGCTTCTGCTTCTTTTAATAATTTGATAAATTTTCTGAAGATATAATCTGCCTGCTCCAGTGCTGTTTCTCCGTTTACGGTTCCGTCAGGCAGGATGGCGGTAGTGCCGCCGATATAAATATGTTCTCCGATTTTTACCATCCTGGAGTATCCCACCAGCTCTTCTAATGGAGCACCGGAGGAAAAGTTCATACGTTTCACTCATGTACCTCCTTTCATTAAAAAAGGCCTTATGATATGGAATCATAAGACCTCGCTGTCTTTTTTTGTCATTCTAACTGTTTTCGGTATATGGGTATTGTAAAAATCGGAAGTCGAAAGGAAAGAACTGACAGGGTGTAAATGAGAATATTTCTTGACCTTGAAAAGAGAAGATGATAAAATGCTTCAAAAGACACAAAGGCGTTCTGAACCCTTTGTGTCTTTTCCCCTATAAATCAGGATAAAACAGAAAGGAGCAGGCAAAATGATTAATAACTGGAGAAAAGAAGAGGCTGTAACACTTAGTCCCAGGCAGCCCGAGTTTGTGCTGGCAACGACTGACTATTCGAAGAAATGTATTATGAAATATAACCTTTCCCATTTCTATCAGTTTACCGCTGAATCAGACCATATGGGTGTGATTCCAGATGCCTGTATTGATATGCTGTTCTGGGAAAAAAATGGGGTAATAAAAGCCAAGGCTGCCGGTACCTTCTTAGAAAAGGGAACAACGAAAACGGAATTAAACTGCCAGTATTTTGGAGTCCGCTTTCTGCCGGGAGTCAACCCTGTTACCGGTAATGTGAAGCTTAGTGAGCTGGTGAATAACGAGATCAGCCTGGAGGACATTATAACCAGTACAGGAGAGAGAGAGGCTTTACTGGAGCGTATGTACGAGGCCGGGTCCTTTCATAAAAAAACTGAAGTATTTCTTGACTTCTATTTGAAGTATTTTTTTAACCATCCAGAAGATAAACATAGTTTAAAGTACGTAATTCACGAGAGCATCCTGAATTCAGACGGTAATCTGAAACTCTCGGAATTGAGCAGCTATACAGGCTATTCGGAGCGATACTTAAATCAGAAAATCCATGAGGATTTTGGCATGAACCCCAAAAACCTGATCCGGTTTATCCGATTTCAGAAATCAGTCAGCAGGCTGGTAGAAACCATTCACTGTGCAAATGGCGCAGATACGGCGCTGATATCAGGATATTATGATCAGTCCCATTTTATAAAAGAGTTTGTGAAAATGTCGGGATTTACACCCTCTGCATACGTAGAGACCCTTTTGGGTAATGCTTATGATAAAAAGCTTCATGTTATTTATTAAAAAGAATATCTATAATGATTAATGATTTCTGCGGCTTGTTCCTGTTTTTAAGAACAAGCCATTTTTTTGTGATTTCATGTCCGAAACTGTCGACCATAATTTGGCAATTCCATTAAGTTGTACATACAACTTAATAAATTTACTTAAAATGTTAAAAAATGTATTGACAAAACATTGATGAAATTATATATTTAATTCATAACTAATTTTAGTAAAAATAACTAGAAAAATATGGATGTAAAAAAATAATATAACAATTATTACATAAATCATCTGCTGTAATTCGACAAAATATGTCGAATAAAACAAAATACACATTTGCACTATGTGCAAATTGTATATACTAAAAATGTTATTATTAGGAGGGTATGAAATGATGAAACGAAGAGTACTTGGAGTCATGCTTAGTGCAGTGTTGGCGGCATCTGCATTATTTGGATGCAGCACTTCCCAGACAGCTGCAACCACAGAGGCGGGAACCAAAGCGGCAGAGACAACAGCGGCAGAGACAACAGCCGGGACAACTACCGCAGCCACAGAAGCGGCTAAAGCAGCCGGAAAGGGCGGAAAAGTAGGTGTGGCGATGCCAACCCAGTCTTCTGAACGCTGGATTAATGATGGTGCCAACATGAAGAAACAGCTGGAGGCTCTGGGATATGAGGTAGATCTACAGTATGCCGAGGATGATGTACAGATGCAGGTATCCCAGATTGAGAACATGATTGCTTCCGGAGTTAAGTGTCTGGTTATTGCTTCCATCGACTCCTCAGCTCTGGTCAACGTGGAAGCTCAGGCCAAGAGCGCCGGAATCCCAATCATTGCCTATGACCGTCTGCTGATGGATACAGATGCTGTTTCCTATTATGCAACGTTTGATAATAAGGGAGTAGGTACAGCCATAGGTGAGTACATCAAAGAAGCGAAGCAGTTGGATAAGGCAAAAGCAGAAGGAAAATCCTATACCATTGAATTCTTTATGGGTTCACCTGATGATAACAACGCACTGTTCCTCTATAACGGATTGATGGAAGTATTAAAGCCATATCTGGATGACGGAACCTTAAAATGCGAATCCGGACGTACTTCATTTGAAGATACCTGTATCTTAAGATGGTCTCAGGAAACAGCTCAGCAGAACTGTGAGAACTACTTAACTGGTTTCTATGCAGATAAAAAGCTTGATATCTGTGCATCCGCATTTGACGGTTTTGCTTATGGATGCAAGGCTGCATTAGAGGGAGCGGGATATAAAGTAGGCGTTGACTGGCCGTTAGTAACTGGTCAGGATGCAGAATTAATGGCAGTAAAAAATGTTATCTCCGGTTATCAGACCATGTCCATTTATAAAGACACAAGACTCCTGGCTGAAAAATGTGTAACGATGGTTCAGGCAGTGTTAGAAGGCGGAAAACCTGAGATTAACGATACAACCCAGTACAACAACGGTAAGGTGGTAGTTCCTTCCTATCTGTGTACACCGGTTGCAGTTGACAAGGAAAATTACAAAAAGATTATTATTGATGGCGGTTATTATACAGAACAACAGCTGGCACAGTAGCAGAGACGTACATACAGGCGGCGGTGGAAAAGACTGCCGCCTGTTTTCGTGAAGGATAAAAAGAAAAGGAGTTGGAAAGATGGCCGATTATATCCTGGAGATGAATCACATCACCAAAGAATTTTATGGTGTAAAGGCGCTTGATGATGTGAATATCAAGGTGAAACGCGGAGAAATCCATGCTCTCTGCGGAGAAAACGGGGCCGGGAAGTCTACGCTTATGAACGTACTCTCCGGCGTTTATCCTTATGGAACCTATAGCGGTGATATTGTCTATCACGGAGCGGTGTGCCAGTTCCATAACATTAAGCAAAGTGAGGCAAAGGGCATTGTAATCATTCATCAGGAGCTGGCATTAAGCCCATATCTGTCTGTAGCAGAAAATGTTTTCCTGGGAAATGAGCAGACAGGGAAAAAAGGAGTGATTGACTGGACCAAAACCCATAAACGGGCACAGGAAATGCTGGCGAAAGTCGGGCTTGCCAATGAAAATTTAAATGTACCGGTAAACAGTCTTGGAGTTGGCAAGCAGCAGTTAATTGAGATTGCAAGAGCAATGGCTAAACAGGTGGAACTTCTGATTTTAGATGAACCTACGGCAGCGCTTAATGATGAAGAGAGCAAGCGTCTTTTAAATATTATGCTGGAACTGAAAAAGCATGGAATAACCTGCATTATGATTTCCCATAAGCTGAATGAAATCAGTTATGTTGCGGATTCCATTACCGTTATCCGGGATGGGAAGACCATTGAGACTCTGGATAAAGGGAAAGATGAGATCAGTGAGGACCGGATCATAAAGGGAATGGTAGGACGGGAACTGACGAACCGTTATCCGGAGCGGACCAGCGAAATTAAAGATAAGATATTTGAGGTGGAGAACTGGAATGCTTATCATCCGGATGATCCTGAGCGCCATGTGATTCAGGATGTATCCTTTCATGTACGGGCCGGTGAGGTAGTGGGATTTGCCGGACTGATGGGTGCAGGAAGAACGGAACTGGCGATGAGTCTTTTTGGGAGATCCTATGGGCAGAAAATCAGGGGAACCATAAAAATTAACGGGAAGCAGGTCATTATAAGGAATGTGAGAGATGCCATTAATAATAAGCTGGCATATGTATCGGAAGACCGTAAGAACTACGGACTGATTCTCATAGATACTGTCAAAGGGAATATGACGCTGGCAGCTCTTAGAAACTTCTTTTCCAAAAGAGGTATTGTTAACAAGAATGATGAAATCATTTCCGCAGAAAACTACCGGAAAAAAATTAATGTTAAGTCTAATTCCATCAACCAGTCAGTCAGCTCTCTGTCTGGAGGAAATCAGCAGAAGGTCGTCCTTGCCAAATGGATGCTGACCCAGCCTGATATCCTGATACTAGATGAACCCACCCGGGGCATTGATATTGGCGCGAAGTATGAAATATACTGTGTCATCAATGATCTGGCAAAGGCCGGAAAGGCCATTCTTGTCATATCGTCAGAGCTTCAGGAGTTAATCGGAACCTGTGACCGCATCTATGTCATCAACGGAGGGCATATCTGCGGAGAACTTACCAGGGAAGAGGTTTCACAGGAAAAGATTATGAAGTGTATCATGGAAGACAACGGAAAGGAAGAATAAAGATGGAAAAGAAGAAAACAGTTAATATTAACATGAAGCAGTATGGTATGATTCTGGCTCTTATAGTAGTTTTCTTAATCTTTGCGGCAATGACCGGCGGAAAAAACATGTCTCCGGCAAACATTAACAATTTAATCATGCAGAACAGCTATATTGTAATTCTTGCGGTAGGCATGCTTCTTTGTGTTCTGACCGGTAATATTGATCTGGGGGTTGGTTCCATTGTTGCCGTGTGCGGAGCGGTTGTGGGAATTATGATCGTAGATTATAAAACCAGCATGTGGGTGGCAATTCTGGCAGCCTTGGCTATTGGTACACTCTCCGGTATGTTCGTTGGATTTTTTGTATCTAAGCTTTCCATACCTCCCTTTATCGTAACACTGGCAACCATGCTTATGGGGCGTGGGCTTACCTATACTCTGTTAAAGGCACAGACCAAAGGTCCGCTTCCGGCAAATTATACCTACATAGGCGCAGGATTTCTTCCAACTGTAAAAATTCCCTTTGGAGGGGGTACACTGGATCTGGTATCCATCGGTGCGGCACTCATCGCATTTGCCTTCATTATCCTGTCGGAAATCAGAAGTATAAAAACAAAAAAGAAATACGATTTTCCTGTTAATCCGCTGTGGCAGACGGCTGTCAAGGTGGGCGTAGTCATGGTTATTGTGTGGTTTTTCTTCTATAAACTGGCACGTTACAACGGAATTCCCTTTGTTCTCGTTATTATGGGACTTCTGGTTGCCCTGTACCACTTTATTACCAGCAAGACTGTGGCAGGAAGGCAGATCTATGCATTGGGTGGAAATGCAAAAGCAGCCCGTCTGTCCGGTATTAATACGGAAAAGGTATTTTTCTGGGTTTATACCAATATGGGAATCATGTGCGCAATTGCAGGAATCGTTCTTTCCGCAAGAAATGCATCGGCAACGCCTAAGGCAGGAGACCAGTTTGAGATGGATGCCATTGCTTCCTGTTATATCGGCGGTGCTGCCACTTCAGGAGGAATCGGAACCATCATAGGAGCGGTTGTAGGTGCATTTATCATGGGAATCTTAAACAACGGCATGTCTCTTTACGGCTGGTCTACGGATATTCAGAAGATCGTAAAAGGCGCTGTTTTGTTAGGTGCAGTTACGGTTGACTTATTATCCAAAAGGAAAAAATAATAAATGACAGTGGGAGAAAAGATGCAGTCTCAGGAAGCAAAATATATGGCTGTTGTAAACTGGGTTATGGAGCAGATTCAAAGCGGAGTGTTTAAGACAGGGGATAAGCTGCCGTCTGAAAACGAACTGAGCCGTGAGTTTGAACTGAGCAGGCAGACCGTCCGTCATGCCATAGATGTGCTGGAGCAGAAAAATATGCTCACCAGAATCCGGGGAAGCGGAACGTATTTAGGCGTGGGAAACCGGGAAGTGAGAAAGGATCGGTATCAGAATATTGCGGTGATCAGTACCTATGTGGACAGCTATATTTTTCCGCCTGTCTTAAAAGGAATTGAAAAGACATTATCAAAGGCCGGCTATACCATGCAGGTAGCATTTACAGGAAACAGGATTGAAAAAGAAGGAGAAATCCTTGATAAGCTGCTGAAAAAAGGGTTCATTGACGGGCTGATCGTGGAACCGGCGAAAAGTGCGCTGCCAAATCCAAATCTGGATTCCTACCGCAGGCTTGCGAAACGGCAGCTTCCCGTTCTGTTCTTTAACAGCAGCTATCCCCAGCTGCCATTTCCCTGTGTGGCACTGCATGATGAACTGGTGGCCAGGAAGGCTGTTGAGTATCTGATCCGTGCAGGGCACAGGAGAATCGGCGGCATCTTTAAATGTGATGACGGGCAGGGGCATCTTCGTTATCTGGGATTTGTAAAGGCAATGAAGCAGGCTGGTTTCGGCATTGACAGGAGGGGGATCGTCTGGATTGATTCGGAGAGCCAGAATGATCTGGAATCCTGGTCCGACTATCTTTTTGACCGGCTAAAGGACTGTACGGCATTGGTCTGCTATAATGATGAGGTGGCCTATATGCTGTCAGGAATCTGTATGAAGAGAGGAATTCTGATTCCTGAAGATCTGTCCCTGGTCAGTATAGATAATTCAGAGCTTGCTTCTCTGGGTGAGGTTCCCATTACTTCATATCCCCACCCAATGGAGGCCCTGGGTAAAAAAGCGGCAGAAAATATGATTCGTATGATTGAGAATCCCTATTTCGATGGGAATTATCTTTTTGATTCCGAGGCAGTGGAACGGGATTCCGTTCGCGTCAGAGTATAGGAGGGGGAACATGAGTGAAGATAAGAAGAAGCAGGGGGAGTCGCCTGCACCTATTACCCTGTTTTTAAGACTGGCGGGAGGAGGATATTTAGTATGGCTGGCATTTCAGCTGGTGCCGGATATTCTTATCTCTTCCGGGTTTAGAAACATAATTCAGCTGGTCTTTATGATATTGTTTTTTATTACGGGTTCAATTCTGATCATCTGGTCATTAAAGAAAATACTGCTGAAAGGGCCAGCCCGGACGGAGCCATTGGAGGAAGAAGAACAGGAGCACATATAATAAAATTTAGGATATCTGGAACCGGATTCCAGAAAAATGAATCTGTTTTTACATTTCTTTTACGAAACTGTGGTTACAGCAGTAATTGGAAAAGGGTATAATCGGATTTACAGAAACCAGAGTTTCTGAAATTGCAAAGGAGTCCGGTAAATGATAAAAACCTATGTGGTAGATACCAATGTTCTGATTCAGGCCCCTTACGCCATCAATTGCTTTGAGGATAACCGGGTGGTTCTTCCGGTAGCAGTACTGGAAGAACTGGACCACTTAAAAAAAGCTGAGGGCGAAACAGGTGCCAATGCAAGAAAAGCCATAAGACTTTTGGAACAGCTGCGTCATCAGGGAGATTTACTGACAGGAGTACAACTGGAGCATGGAGGAACAATAAGAATTGAAAAAAACTTTGTAGATGTTGTACTGCCTGCAGATCTTCCCGATGACAAAATGGATAACCGCATTCTCAAGGTGTGCAAGGGACTTGAGGGAGAGGTTATACTGGTAACAAAGGACATATTGCTGCGTATTAAAGCGCAGATCATCGGGATTCGGGCGGAGGATTTTACAACCGAGCAGGTTTCCGGACGTGAGGAGCAATACACAGGAAGAATCGAGGTTTTTGCTCCGGAGGAAAATTTTAAGGATTTCAAGAAAAAAGGAATTTCCACAGACCGGGTTTATGTAACGGACGAGTCGGGGGCAAAAAACAGCCCTAAACTGTGGGAGAATCAGTTTGTGATTTTAAAAGCGGACCAGTCAACGAGAAAAACGGTGCTGGGACGAGTAAATGGAGATAAAATAGTACCGCTTGATTATCTGAAAAGCAGGCCTTACGGGGTGTCCCCCAGAAATGCAGGACAGTATTTCGCCCAGGAAGCCCTGATGCAGCCGGCAGAAACAGCACCTTTAGTTATTATTAAGGGCATGGCAGGGACCGCAAAAACCTTTTATTCTCTTGCTGTGGGACTTGAAAAGGTTCTAAATAATCCAACAGGGGAATACAGGCGGATTATCGTTAGCCGGCCCAATGCCCAGTTCGATTCAGACATCGGATTTCTTCCGGGAGATGAGCAGGAGAAGATCTCCCCTCTGATGAGACCTGTGATTGACAATCTGGAACAGCTCATTGATTCCAATGAGGAAAAACGATATGAGAATGAGGATGAACTGGCTGGAAAAATAGAAGAGATTTTTGCCAGAGGTCTGATTAAGACAGAAGCCCTGACCTTTATCCGCGGGCGTTCCATAGTACAGACCTATCTGATTATCGATGAGGCCCAGAATATGACACCTAATCAGGTAAAGGGAATCATAACCCGGGCTGGAAAAGGCACCAAAATAGTACTTCTGGGGGATCCAAATCAGATTGACCGCCCATTTCTTGATGAACGGACCAATGGACTCAGCTATGCTGCAGAACATATGAAAGGAAGCTCTTTGTGCTGGCAGATCACTCTGCAGGCAGAGGAATGCGAACGGTCTGTGCTGGCAATGGATGCGGTAAAGCGAATGTAGATTTCTTAATTTCCATAAGGTTTCCCCGGTAAATGAACCAGGGAAACCTTATATACATAAACAGACAGCAAGATTACTAATCTCTAAAGGTAATTGTATAATAAAGAATCACTTGTTTATTACCGCAATGGCAGGAACCTAAAAAAACTGTATTCTCATGGTTGAAACAAAAACCAAAAATGTGACCAAAAAGGTTGATTAAGAATAAGAAGAAATTTATTTCTCTTTCCAATTCATTTGGGCTGCAATAAGAGAAAACCTGTGCGTACCATGTTTTACATGGTCTGCGTTCACAACATCTGGGGATGTCCCAATCAATGTTAAATTTTTTTCTTAAGAATTCCCTTTTTTCAGCATCTGATTTTCCATCTATAGATCTTAATACATCTTCTTTCAATTCTTCTAATGCATTTTCCTGTACTTTCATAACGACATCGCGCCCCTTAAGACTTGTTTACAATATCATAATATTCCTGATAAATTTTTTTGACACAAGCACAAGCTGATGACTTAAAGCATATGGAATGCCTTTTTTATTATGTAAAAGTGGAAAATGGTATTGACAATTTCAATCTACAAATGTAAACTAAATTAGTGGTTTACATTTGTAGATTGAATAAAAAGGAGAATCAGCATGAAAACCGTATTAAAAAAAATAATGATTACAGCATTGGCAGGTATTGTATTAACGGCAATTTTGTTAATATCAGCCTGTAACTCTAAAAAAACAGGCTGGGTACAATCAAATGGAAAGTGGTATTATTATGATGAGAAGGGAGACATGGCAAAGAACACGGTTGTAGAGGGACATAAGTTAGGCGCTGATGGTGCAATGGTTGAGTCACAAGTTGATGAAGCATTAAATATGGAAACGGTATCTATGGAGGAGCAGTTAAATCAGCCTGATGGCTGGTATATAAATAAAGGGGAGAAGGAACCAAAGTGGCACTATATTAAGGATCATGCATACGTAACAGGCTGGCTGAACCTGGAAGGCAGCTGGTTTTATCTGGACGATCAGGGTGCAATGGTTCATAATACAACCATAGAAATTGAAGGCAAAGATTATATATTTTCAGAAGCGGGGATATGTACCAATAAAGAATGATAATTCTGAATTGACAAAAATATCTTGCAGGTATAAACTTAAAAAGAAATTTACAAATGTAGACTAAAAAAGGAGCCATATAAATGAGCACACTTCCTAAAATATCTGAGGCAGAATGGGAAATTATGAAATTAATATGGAAGTCAAATCCATTAACTTCAGAAGAGATCATTAATCAGTTATCCACTAAAATGATGTGGTCAGCGCAGACAATTAAAACATTTATAACAAGGCTTATTAAAAAAGGAGCCATAGGATTTGAAAAAAAGGGAAGAATTTATTACTATTATCCTTTGCTTTCTGAAGAGGAATGTATCAGATCAGAGAATGAATTTTTCCTGAAAAAGGTTTATGACGGTGCCTTGAATATGCTTTTTACAAAGTTTTTGGATGAAGAATTGTCACTGGAGCAGATAGAGGAACTGGAAAGTATTCTTAAGGACAAAAAGGTAAAAAATTCATCTGATAGCAAGGAGCCGTTAAAGTGAAAATTGATACGATGAAGGTGATCCGCTCATGGATTGGTTAGTTCGTGTTTTTTTGTGTATTTTAAAATCTTCATTCACAGGAAGCATTCTTATTTTAGTGGTTATTGGAGTTTTAAAAATATTCAATAATAAAATCAGTACAAGAGTGAAAAACTGGATATGGATTCTGGTACTTATAAAAATACTCATACCCGTTTATGGAAACGCGGATACAAATATTTTTAGTATATTACAGGAGAACTATGGAAGGACCAATCAGTCTGATTTGGATCCAGATTACAATCAGCTAAATGCTGGTGTAAATTACGGCCAGGTTTCAGCGTCAATGGATGAAAATAAGGATTTTCGTTTGATTTTATTTAAGTCAGTGACCGTTATCTGGATTGCCGGTTTTAGCTTTTTAACCCTATCTCTAATTGTATCTCAGCTTAAATTTGCCAAAAAGACGAAAGACGCCGCATGTGATATTGAGATCGATAATCTGATTAGAAAGTGTAATATAAAAACCAGGATTCCGGTATACTTGTGTGATGACATAAAAAGTCCCTGTATATCAGGAATGTTAAGACCCAGGATTTATATTCCAACCTATGTGCTGTATATGAACGATAAAAATCAGCTCTCCTACATTTTACTGCATGAATTAATACATTATAAAAGGAAAGATCTGATTTATAATTTTTTTGGAATCCTTGCACTTTTTCTGCATTGGTTTAATCCATTTGTGTGGATTGCAGTTAAGAAGATGAATCTATGCAGAGAATGTGCCTGTGATGCATGCGTTCTTGAACTTCTGAATGAAGAAGAGAATGTGGAATACGGAATGACTCTTTTAAATCTTTCGAAGTTATATAGAGTTACACGTCACGATTCACAATTACCAGTATTTTTTGAAACAAAAACCCAGATACATGACAGAATCTGGTTAATAAAAGGGTTTAAAAAGGGATCCTATAAAATAAAGGCAAGCGCTGTATTGGGATGTACAGTGGCTGCATTTGTAATACTTACTAATAACATACCTGTTTATGCCTTAAATGCCGAAAATATACTTATGGATGATGTTACAGTTGGTTGGGTTATATCAGATGGAAACTGGTATTACTATGATAACCATGGAGTAAAATTAAAAAATACTGTTGTAGAGGGACATGAATTAGGTGCTGACGGTGCAATGGCAGAATTGCAACCGAATGCTGTACCTGCAAAGAACACAACGCAGGTAAGCAATCAAATAAACCGCCCGGATGGTTGGTACATAAATAATCAGCGCTGGTATTATGTAAAGAATCATTCCTATGTCACGGGCTGGTTGAATTATAATGGAACATGGTTTTATTTAGATAAGCAGGGAGCCATGGTTACAAATACAACCCTGGAAATTGACGGAAAACAATATGAGTTTTCAAGTAACGGCCAATGGCTGAGCAGGTAGAAAACAGGCAGATAAAATCAGACATATGAAGAGTCTGATTTTATCTGCCTTATTTTATATTATGAGGAACTTCCTATAAATTAGTTGATTTCGGAAGACTGAAAATAAATTCAGACCCTACCCCTTCTGTACTGACCACATCGATATTTTCTCCATGAGACTGGATAATCTCCCGGACGATTGCAAGACCCAGTCCGGTTCCTTTTTTGTCCTTTCCTCTGGAAAGATCCGTTTTATAGAATCGTTCCCATATCTTTTTAATACTGTCCTTTGGAATACCGATTCCCGTATCTTTGACGGAGACAAAGATTTTTTCATACTTGCCGGAAGCCTGTATGTAAATGGTGGAATCGTTATGGCTGAATTTGATGGCATTGTCAATGAGGTTATAAAGGACCTGCTGGATTTTTCCAAGGTCTGCATGGACCATCTGAATGCTGTCAGAGAAGGTGAGATCAAAGGTGATGTTCTTTGAATTACAGGTACCTTCTAAAGAAGCGGCCGTGTCTTTAATAACCCGGTTAATATCAAAATTGGTCCGGTTTAAATATCCTTTGCAGTCAAGGGAATTAAGGGTCAGCATGCTCTGCGTCAGTTTATTCAGCCGTTCCGTCTCAGAAATAACCCGGTTTAAATACTTTTCATGCATCTGAGTTGGAATTGTGCCGTCCAGTATCGCTTCTAAGTATCCCTTGATTGAAGTAAGAGGGGACCTGAAGTCGTGGGAAACGTTGGCGATAAAGGTCCTCTGGTATTCCTCCATCTTATTGATCTCATCCGACATGTAATTGAGAGTGGCGGCCAGGTATCCCATCTCGTCCCTTGTATTTACATCAATATGATGAGTTAAATTGCCCTGCGCATATTCATTGGCTCCGGCTGTGATCTTTTTCAGAGGGATGTAAACATTTTTTGTAAAGACCAGAAGGATAATCAGAGAAAAGCCGAATACTACCACTGAGGTAATGTATACAATATTTAAAATCCCGTTTCTCTGGGATTGTAAATCGGACAGGGGAAGATGAATAACCACATATCCGTGAGTGGTATAGTTTCCTGTTATGGGGGCATGAACACTTAATACATCATAAGGAAATTCATTGTAGTAATTGCCGATTGTGTAGGATTTATTCCCCATAATGGTAGGATCAAAGTTCGCTATCATATCCCCTTCCTTACCTGGCTGCAGGCTGTCGGATACGATCTTACCCTGGCGGTCCACAATCCATATGCGTCCATGGAGATAATCGGCTTCATTCACAAGTCCCGGATAGGATGAGGAAAGCTTCATATCCTTTCCGTGATACATGCTGCTAAAGGATGTGGCAATCTGATTGGCTTCGTCATACAGACATTCCGACTGCTGGCGAAGGAGATACTGGTCCGTGATCCTTGAAGAGAAGGATGCGATGGTTACAAAACCTAAAAGACCAAAGAGTAAGTAACCCATGATAAATTTGTAATATAAAGAGTGTGTCATTTTATGTTCACCTCAAACAATAGCGTTTTATATAAATGTTTAGATGTATATTTTCGAGTATCTGATGCAACAAGTATACATCTTTTTAGTATTCATGTCATTCCTTATTTTCATTTGTCTGGAGTGGATAAATTTTACATTAGCATTGAAGTGAGCCTGGAGATGATATAATATAATAGCATGGAAAATAATGGAGGGGGAGGTTGATTGTGTGACAAAATATAAATATAATCGGTTTTATCAGTTCTGTACAATTGCATTTTCATTAATAATTTTAATGCTGCATATGGCTGCATTAGGGTTTGTTTATCGTTTTCTCGATATCCTTTTAAAGTCTAATGACATAACGTCTAAGGAAGTAAAGAAATTAATGCTCCTGCAGGCTGATAATCTGAAAAGATATTCAGGCTATTTTACAAATGGTTTTTTCATATCCTGCTACTTATTCTTTATTTTTACCGGAGTTGTTCTGCTGTTAAGAAAGATCAATTTAAAAGACCTTTTGATTGGTGACATAATATTTTGTATCATTCAGGTTATAGGGATCGGGCTTTTTATACAGTTATTTAATGTTTATGGTTTAACAGAAGGGTATGGCAGACTAAGAACCATATTCAGGCATGAGCTGTTGTGGTTCGTTATTATTGTTCCGATAGTGATTCGCTTATTATATGATATAATTATAAATCAGAACAATCACCCAGGAAAAATGCCAGTTAAGTGAAACTGAAAGAGGGGCTGCCGCAAAATGCAGGATTCATTCAGATATGGTTTCCGGTCTTCTGACCGGTACCAAATCTTTTATGAAAATACATTTTGCGACAGCCTCTTATTAATCACCTGAAATTACCTCTTGACCTCAAATTTATACCCAATCCCCCATACGGTGGAAAGTGCCCAGCCAGAATGGTCCTTAATCTTCTCTCTCAGACGCTTGATGTGAACGTCCACGGTCCTGGTATCGCCGATATACTCATAACCCCAGATATGGTCCAGAAGCTGTTCTCTGGTAAATACCTGGTTGGGAGAGGAAGCAAGGAAATAAAGAAGTTCCAGCTCCTTTGGAGGCATTTCGATAGAATGCCCCATATAAATAACGGAGTAGTTGGTTAAGTTTACAATCAGATCCGGATATTCCACATAGTCACCCTGCTGGTCTGTGTGAGAAGCGGCAGCAGCAGGAGATGTCTGATACCGCCTTAACACTGCCTTCACCCGCGCCACAAGCTCTTTGGAATCAAAGGGTTTAATCATATAGTCATCAGCGCCCAGTTCCAGACCCAGTACTTTATCAAATACCTCGCCCTTTGCTGAAAGCATGATAATGGGTACCTGGGATCCGGTCCGAAGTTCTCTGCAGACCTGATAGCCATCCATACCCGGAAGCATTAAATCAAGCAGAACCAGATTGGGCTTGAACTCAGGAAAGACCCGAAGCGCTTCCTCTCCGTCCCCAACGATTTCTGTTTCGTAGCATTCCTTTAAAAGATATAGGGAAATGAGTTCTGCAATATTGCTGTCGTCGTCCACAATTAATATCCGCTGTTTTTCTGCCATAATGGATCCCCCGTTCTAAATTTATTTAAATATGACAATGGTTACTCCGGAATCTCCTTCACCGAAGACACCAAGCCGGAATTCTTTTACGTATTTTAATCTCTTTAAGTGCTTATGGACCGCATTTTTTAAAGCACCGGTACCGCGTCCGTGAACAACCCGTACCTGGGGAAGATGGGCAAGATAAGCATCGTCCAAATATTTATCCAGCTGAGGAATCGCTTCATCTGTGGTCATGCCGATTAAATTGATTTCAGGTGAAATGGAGAAGGATTTGGACATACGGGTAGTACTGCTTCCGCTTCCTGACTTCTTAGCTGCGTTGTTTGAAGGAGCCGAAACAGAATCATCATAGAGCAGTTCCAAATCCGATATGTTAACCAGTGACCGGAGAATGCCCATCTGAACGTATAAATCACCCTTGGCATTCGGAAGGGAGTTTACGGTTCCGTTTAAGTTCATGCTTAAAACCTTGACTCCGTCTCCCAGCTTCAGTTTTTTCGGATCAACACCCTTTCCGGGATTTTTCTTTTCTTTCTTTAAGGACAGAGAAGAATCCACATCCTGAAGTTTATTTCTTAACCGGCTTCGTTCTGCCTCAAGTTCCTTGCTGACTCCGGAATCGGAAGCCAGCTTGTTGATCTGGCGTATGGTCTGATCTGCTGTATCCTTGGCATCCCGCAAGATTCTCTGGGCCTCTTCCCTGGCGTCTTTTATCATCTTATCCCGGCGTTCGTCCAGCCGTTCCTCTTTCTGGGTTAAGCGTGCTTTTAACTGCTCCACTTCAAGCTTATAGGAGGCGATCTGAATCCGTTCTTTTTCAATCGTAACCCTGTTCTCTTCCAGATGTGTCAGCAGATCTTCAAATGTCTCATCCTTTGCTTCCAGATGATTTTTTGCCTCATCGATGATATATTCCGGGAGTCCAAGCTTTTTTGAGATGGCAAAGGCATTACTTTTTCCTGGTACGCCGATCAGAATCCGGTAGGTAGGCTGCAGCGTTTCCACATTGAATTCACAGCAGGCATTTTCCACGCCGGGAGTGGTAAGTGCAAAGACCTTTAATTCACTGTAATGAGTGGTTGCCATGGTACGGCACTTCATATTGTGAAGGAAAGAGAGGATGGAGATTGCCAGTGCTGCTCCTTCCGTAGGATCCGTACCGGCTCCAAGCTCATCAAACAGACAGAGAGAATTGCTGTCTGCCTTGCTTAAGATCTGTACGATATTCGTCATGTGAGCGGAAAAGGTACTGAGACTCTGTTCAATGCTCTGTTCATCACCGATATCCGCAAACACTTCATCAAAAACTGCAAGTTCCGAACCGTCAAATGCCGGTATATGAAGACCGGACTGTCCCATCAGGGTAAACAGACCAACCGTTTTTAAGGATACTGTTTTACCGCCGGTATTGGGGCCTGTAACAATTAAAAGGTCGAAGGTTTTTCCTAAGTGAATGTTAATGGGAACAACCTTTTTCGGATCCAGCAGAGGATGACGCCCGTCTTTGATGTGAATTTCATGTTTTGTGTTAAAAATAGGTTCACTGGCGTTATAATGTTTGGCCAGCGCCGCCTTTGCAAAGATGAAATCCAGTCTGGTAAGAGTATGGAAGTTTGTCTCCAGCTCTTCTAAATAAGGTGCCAGCTGATTGCTTAAATCTGCCAGGATCATCTCAATTTCTTTCTGTTCCTGGATTTCCAGAGCCCTTAAATCGTTATTCAGCTTCACAATTGCCATAGGCTCGATAAAAAGTGTGGAGCCGGTAGAAGACTGGTCATGTACCATTCCGGAAACCTGGGATTTGTGTTCGGCCTTTACCGGGAGGCAGTATCTTCCGTCTCTCATGGTAATAACCGCATCCTGTAAGTAAGAACGGCTGGAATTTAAAATGGAATTCATCTGAGTGTGGATCTTATCATTGATCGAGCGCATGGAACGCCTGACATGGTGGAGTCCGGGACTGGCATCATCGTTTACTTCTTCCTCAGAAATGATACATCGCTTGATCTCGTTGTTAACCGGAGTCAGTGGTTCCAGTATACGGAAAAATTCTTCCAGAGAATCTTCGGAAATCTCCTGATCCTCATGACGGCCATAAGCCTTTGCTTTTGCCGAGGCAGTGAGGATGGAGCTGATGGATAAAATCTCTATGATTCCGAGAGAACTCCCTACTTCCAGCCGTTTTAAGGAGGCCCGGATATCCTTAACACCTCCGAAAGAAATTCCGCCCTTCTGACGGACTCTGGTGACTGCATCGGTGGTTTCCCGTAAGGAGGTGGTTATTTCCTCATAATCCGTGGATGGAACCAGTTTACGGCAAAGTTCTTTTCCGGATTCACAGGAGGCATATTCAGTGAGCTGCTCGATTATTTTGTGGTATTCTAATGTTTTCAGTGCTTTCTGGTTCATAAATTATACCTTATTATTCTGCTTTCTTTATGGATAATTGACCGGTATCATAACCGGTTCCTGAATAATGGGATCGGTTACAGTATAGCATAGGAGAGATAAAAACTGCAATCCTCTGGTTTTTGTTTTCCTGGTTATTATGGTTGTTTCATATGTTTTTCTTGCATAAAACCGGGAAGAACCTTATAATAGTACTTAGGTCTTCTGAGAAGGAGGGTAAGTATGCCGGAAAATAACGGGCCAGATGATAGAAAGGCGGAGCCTCGCCGTTTTATCAATGAAAAGATTGTAAAACAGCCCATGTCAAAAAGGGATATGCTTAAGAGATTTCTGGGTCTTTTAGTGACTGCAGTTATTTTCGGAATGGTTGCGGCGGTTACATTAGTCATATCCAAACCTGTAGCTGAGAGATTACTTGTGGGAGAATCCACCGGTGAGACGACTCCGGTGACCATACCAAAGGATGAGCCTGAGACCGTTACTTCTGTGGCTGAAACCGCTTCAACTGTGGCTGAGACGGAACCGATAGAGGATATTCTGAAGTCTGCCATGGAAAAATATCCATTTTCCGTGGATGATCTGAGTACTCTATACGGAAGCTTAAAATCTGTGGTACAAAAGGCGGACAAGGGAATCGTAACGGTTCATTCCGTAAAGACTCAGACGGACTGGTTTAATAATCCGGTAGAAAACTCAGGTCTGTTTTCCGGAGTGATTACTGCAACTGCTAACCAGGAGCTTCTGATATTGACACCGGAAGGTGCGGTAGAAGATGCGGAAGCAATTCGTGTTGCTTTTTCCGACGGAACAGAGGTTCAGGGAAAGATTAAGCAGACAGATAAGCTGTCAGGTATGGCGATCGTCAGCGTTTCTACAGCTGAACTAAACAGGTCCCTGCTGGAAGAGATTAAGGCGATTGAGCTTGGCAATTCCTATTCGGTTAAGCAGGGAGATATTGTGGTTGCAATCGGAGCTCCTGCAGGAATGGTTCATTCCACCGGATATGGTTTTATTTCTTTTATTACAAAGAATGTACAGACGATAGATGGTATGACCAGAATCCTGTATACTGATGTCAGGGGGAATGCCGGAACCGGTACATTTCTCATGAACACTTCCGGTCAGATTATCGGATGGGTGACGGACCAATATAAGAACGACAGCAGTAAAGATATGACGGCAGCCATGGCCATATCTGATTATAAGAGTATTTTGGAAAAGATGAGCAATGGTGCGCCATTCCCGTACTTTGGAATCAAAGGTCAGGAAGTGACTTCGGTCATGAACAGCAGCGGTATGCCTCTGGGAGTCTATGTGGTGGAAGTGAATACAGACAGCCCTGCTTATAATACAGGAATACAGAGCGGTGATATTATCACCGAGATGGGCGGAGCAGCCATTGTTACCATGAAGGATTTTCAGGTGGTTCTGGAAAAATCCAGTCCGGGGCAGATCATTCCCGTGACTGTATCCCGTAATGGACGGGAAGAATATAAAAAGATACAATATCAGGTAACCATCGGAGCCAGGTAAATATCCTGGCTTCCTTGTTGCTGTCAGTGAGATATGGAGGAAAAAAATGAAGTATATTGAATCATTCCGGGAAGGAATGCATGTTTCTGACGTGTTTTTATGCAAAAACAGGCAGATTTCCCTGACAAAGTCAGGAAAGGAGTACGGCAACCTGATACTTCAGGATAAAACCGGGACTGTAGATGCTAAAATCTGGGATCTGGGATCCCCTGGTATCGGAAACTTTGAGACTCTGGATTATGTATACATAGATGCAGATGTAACGGTTTTCCAGAATTCCAATCAGCTGAATATAAAGAGAATCAGGAAAGCGGAAGAGGGAGAATATATCCCCGGAGATTATCTTCCTGTTTCTTCCAAAGATATAAAAGTGATGTTTGAAGAACTGACTGGCTTTATCCGTTCTGTAAAAAGCCCTCATTACAGAGCACTTCTGGAAAGCTTTTTTATAGAGGATGCAGCATTTGCCAAGGCGTTCCAGTTCCACTCTGCAGCCAAAAGCGTACATCATGGATTTGTAGGCGGACTGCTGGAGCATACACTGGGTGTAGTGAAGCTTTGCGATTATTATGCTGGATTCTATCCATTGATTAACCGGGATCTTTTGCTGACGGCTGCCATGTTTCATGACATCGGTAAGACAAAAGAACTTTCCACATTTCCTGAGAATGATTACACCGATGACGGACAGCTTCTTGGCCATATCATCATCGGAACAGAGATGGTGGGAGAGAGAATCCGTACCATTCCCGGATTCCCGGAGAAGTCTGCTACTGAATTAAAGCATTGCATCTTAGCCCATCATGGAGAACTGGAATACGGTTCCCCGAAGAAACCGGCTCTTTTAGAAGCTCTGGCTCTTAACTTTGCGGATAACACAGATGCAAAGATGGAGACGATGATTGAAGTGCTGAAAGCTGCAGGGGATAATAACGGCTGGCTTGGATTTAACAGACTGATGGATACAAATATCAGAAAAACTACAAACGAGATCTAGATGATAAGGTGCATAAGGAAGCGGTTTTTCCTTGGCACCTTTTTTGCATGCAGAGATGTACGGGGAATTTTAGAATTTCTTTCGTTTTCTCTGTCAATCAATTTAAGAATGGTATTTTATCCTAAGAATGTAGAGAAAACATATAGGAGTGAGGTATAATAAATGCAGGGAACGCTGGGAGGAATCAGCGTATTATGATAGATAAGGAGAGATCACATGGACGCAAACCACATCTTATTAGTTGAAGATGACAAAGAAATCAGGCAGGGAGTTGAAATATACTTAAGAAGTCAGGGATACGAGGTGTTTCAGGCTGCAGACGGTTTAGAAGGCCTTAAAATACTGGAAAAGGAGGAAATCCATCTGGCGATTGTTGATGTCATGATGCCGCGGATGGATGGAATTACCATGACTGTGAAGCTGCGGGAAAAATTTGATTTTCCGGTGATTATTCTGTCTGCCAAGTCAGAAGAAGTGGATAAAATTATGGGTTTAAATATCGGAGCGGATGATTATGTTGCAAAGCCCTTTACCCCCATGGAACTCCTTGCCAGAGTGAATTCCCAGCTGAGGCGGTACAGAAAATATATGGATATGCTGGAAGCGAAGGAACAGAAAGAGAAAAGTAATGTCTATGCCATCGGAGGGCTGGAATTAAATGAAGATACAGTTGAGGTTACAGTAGATGAGAAACTGGTGAAGCTGACTCCCATTGAATTTAAGATCCTGGCGCTTCTTATGAAAAATCCTGGAAGGGTGTTTTCGGCGGAAGAAATTTATGAAAGAGTCTGGAATGAGCGGGCTATCAATACCGATACTATTATGGTGCATATAAGAAAAATCCGGGAAAAGATTGAATTAAATCCGAAGGAACCTAAATATTTAAAGGTGGTGTGGGGAGTTGGATATAAAATTGAAAAACAGGCATAGAATCAGTGTGCTTCTTGCAGCGGCAGTTGTTTTTGCAGCAGCATTTGTTATGGTAGGGCTGTATCCTTTCTTTGAAAATGAATCTTCCCGGAACGGAGCTCCGGTATATGAAGAAAATGCTTTTTTAAGACATCTGGTTTTCGGCAATTATGTTCTGGCAATGGAAGATGCGCAGGCAGAGCAGAATATGATACTTTCGCCCTTTCAATATTTTTTACCGGAAGCAGAGACAGAGCTGAAAGCCGGAAGCGGCGGTGAAAACCAAAAGAACGCGGTGACACTTGATGATGAGAATTATACAGATGACGGAGACGAAAAAACTGAATATTTAAGGAGTCTGCGCAAGAATTGCATCCGGGAATATGAAAACTGGAACCGGTATTTCGGGAGCATTCGAAATTCCATTGATTATCAGATGATAGATGAAAACGGCAAAGTAATACTGGATCATTCAGAAGGACGGTTTATCCCAAACAACAGCCATTACGTATTTCAGGCAGTTTTGCATTACGATGAGCTGGGACGCATGGATATATCCTGTGTAAGAGGTGAGAATACAGCTTACTTACTCAATACGCTTCAGGATTTCGGCGATGCAGATCCCATGGAGAGTTATTACGATGAACAATACTTTCCTGAAGGGAAGTTAAGGCTTTCCAATCCCAGAAGTGTGACATTTGCCTATGGCATGTCAGAGCAGCAGATTTCCGCTTTAAAAGATACCAACGGCAATATCTGGACTGCTTATGAGAACTCGGGAAGTGTTACCCGTATATTTATAGGACTGATTTGTGCAGTGGCTGCTCTTGCCCTGTTCATTTCCTGCTTTGATGTAACGCTTGCAGACAGTGTTGCTCTTTTAAGAACTCCCTTCGAACTGGTGGCAGGCATCGGAGCAGGCGCGGTTGCCTTTGGCGCAGGGCTTACCAGCCTGGTAGCTGTGACAAACCGGGGGGATTTATACAATGCTCTTTTACGTGCCAATTTTCTTCCTGTGGTAGCGGATATCATGGTAAAGCTGTGGAATTTTCTCTGGTGGCTGCTACCCTTTGCTATCATTTACTGGGCCATCCTGTGTATCAGAGATGTGTTTCACATCGGTATCGGCCGCTATTTAAGGGAGAGAACCATATGCGGGCTGTTCTGGGGCTGGGTGATAAGGAGTCTGAGAAAATTGTTTGGATATTTGGCAAATATCAATTTGCAGGATAAATCAGACCGGACAATTTTCAAAATTGCAGCAGTGAATTTTATTGTTCTTACTATTTTATGCAGCCTGTGGTTTTTGGGTATCGGTGCATTATTTCTTTATTCCATTATTTTGTTTTTTGTTATGAGAAAGTACTACCTGGATTTAAGCAGCAAATACAACATGCTGTTAAAAGCAACCAATCAGATTGCCGAAGGGAATTTAGAGGTAGTAATCGAAGAGGATCTGGGTGTGTTTGAAGCATTTAAGAAGGAAATACAAAAAATACAGAGCGGCCTTAAGGTGGTGGTTGATGAAGAGGTAAAAAGCCAGAAACTTAAAACCGATTTAATCAGCAATATGTCTCATGATTTAAAGACACCACTTACTGCCATAATAACCTATGTAAATTTATTAAAGGATGATCATGCCACTCCGGAACAGCGCAAAGCCTATATCGATATTCTGGAACAGAAATCCATGCGGTTAAAGGCGCTGATCGAGGACTTATTTGAAATCAGCAAGGCGAACAGCAATAATGTGACTCTGGATCTGGAGGATGTTGATATAGTCAGTCTGTTAAAAGAGGTCAGTTTTGAGCTTTGTGATAAGATTGAGGAATCAACCATTGATTTTCGCTGGAACTTACCCGACGAGAAAATTATACTTTCGCTGGACAGCCAAAAGACTTATCGTATTTTTGATAATCTGCTGACCAATATCATAAAATATGCAATGCCTGGAACGCGTGCTTACATTGACATGAAAAAAGATAATGACTGGGTCGTTATTATATTAAAAAATATCTCAGCTGCAGAGCTGACCTTTAATCCGGAGGAAATAACGGAACGTTTTGCCAGAGGTGATCAGGCCCGTAATACAGAAGGTTCCGGCCTTGGAATGGCAATAGCCAAAAGTTTTGTGGAGCTGCAGAACGGAAAACTTACCGTTGAAACAGAGGCTGATTTATTCCGGGTGACGATACGATGGCCTATTATGTAAGGATATGATTTTCGAAAATAGTAATAAAATAAAAAAAATTTCCAAAACTTCTTGAAAACCGGAAAATAACTGTTTATACTGGAAGAAAGATCAGAATCGGTCTGTCACACCAGTACAGTAATCCGGAAGGAGAGAGGAGTACGAATATGATAATACAGAGCAAACGCGTCTGGATCGCGGGACAGTTTATTCCGGCACAGCTTGAGCTGTCAGAAGGAAAAATTTCAGCAGTGAACGGGTATGGAACCCATCCGGCAGATCATGATTATGGAAACAACCGGATTGTACCGGGGTTTATTGATATTCATACCCATGGAGCATATGGTTATGATACCAATGACGGAGAACCCCAGGGACTTAGAGACTGGGTTAAAAGGATTCCGGAAGAGGGGGTTACTGCACTTTTACCGACGACAGTTACACAGATGCCTGGAGTTCTGGAAAAAGCAGTTTCCAACATAGCAGATGTGGTGAATGAAGGTTACGAAGGTGCTGAGATCCTGGGAATTCATTTTGAAGGACCTTATCTGGACATGAAGTACAAGGGAGCACAGCCTCCGGAAGCCATAGCAAAGCCCTCCGTAGAGCAGTTTGAGAGTTATCAGAAGGCGGCAAAAGGAAAGATTAAATATATCACTCTTGCACCCGAACGGGACGAAAACTTCGCTCTTACAAAATACTGCAAAAAGCATGGTGTAGTGGTGAGCATGGGCCATTCAGCTGCCACGTATGACCAGGCTCTCATGGGAATTGCTAATGGAGTCACTTCCATGACGCATGTCTATAACGGCATGACACCCTATCATCACCGGGACCCGGGACTGGTAGGGACCGCCCTCAGAGTACGGGATATTTACGGGGAAATCATCTGTGATGGCTGTCACAGCCACCTGGCAGCCTTAAATAACTATTATACGGCAAAAGGCAGGGATTATGCCATCATGATCAGCGATTCCCTGAGAGCCAAGAATTGTCCGGCAGGAGGTCAGTACCAGCTGGGCGGACATGATATCGAAGTCAGGGAGAATGGCCTTGCATATTTAAAGGGAACTAAGACCATAGCTGGCAGTACCTTAAAGATGAACATGGGATTAAAACTCCTGGTGGAAGAAGCCATGGTGCCCTTTGATTCTGCACTTAATTCCTGCACCATAAACCCGGCAAAGTGTCTTGGAGTGGATGACAGGAAAGGACGTTTGAATGCCGGATACGATGCGGATCTTGTGGTGCTGAATGATTCTTATGATGTAGTGGAGACATATTGCAGAGGAATGAGAATGATTGACTGGAAACCGTGTTAGTATTTATAAAAGACAATTACCAGAGTATCAATGGTGCCGCATAACAGTCATCAGACGGCTGTTATGCGGCACCATTATATTGTAAACAGATCATAAAATCCGGACATTTTTCAGAGCACCTGTTTTGGAAAACTCTGTCCATTCGCATACATTCACCGCATGATCTCCGATTCGCTCCAGATATTTGGCAATCATCAGCAAATCGATACACTGGTCAATATGCTCGGTAGACTGTTTTAATAAATCCACTACATCAACTTTTACCTTGCCAAACAGCTCATCCACTACGTCATCCTGCTTCTCAATTTCCTTTGCTGTATCCAGATCCTGTTTGATAAATGCTTCAATGGAGCTGCGCACCATTTCTCTGGCTGCAGTCGCCATGGAAGGAATATGGCGGACTACATGATAAACATGCTCCCCTTTAATGCGAAGAATCAGTTCTGCAATATCAGATGCATGATCTCCGATTCTCTCCAAATCGGTAACGACCTTCAAAGCACTGGAAACCACTCTTAAGTCACCGGCTACCGGCTGCTGACGAAGAATAAGGGAGAGGCAGCGTGCTTCTATGGAGCGCTCTAAATCATTAATGGTACGGTCACCTTTTATGATGTCCTCCGCTTTTTCAAAATCCTGATCTTCAAAGGCGATGAAACACTGCTCAATGGAATTTTCCACTAACCGTCCCATCTCCTTAATATCATCATTTAAGAGATTTAATTCATGTTCATAATTTACTCTTGTTGTCATGTCGGGTTCTCCTTTAATTTATTTAAAAATTTAAAATGAATCAGCCGAAACGGCCTGTAATATAATCTTCAGTCCTGGAATCCTTAGGCGCTGTAAAAAGCTCAGTTGTAGGAGCGTACTCCACAACCTCACCCACCAGAAAGAAGGCGGTGTGGTCAGCAATACGGGTAGCCTGCTGCATGTTATGGGTTACGATTGCAACGGTATATTTTTCCTTCAGTTCATCCATCAGGTCCTCGATTTTCAGGGTGGAGATAGGATCAAGGGCTGAAGTGGGTTCATCCATCAACAGAACCTCCGGTTCTACAGCCAGAGCTCTTGCAATGCAGAGACGCTGCTGCTGGCCGCCGGAAAGACCAAGAGCTGACTTTTTTAACCGCCCGGATACTTCTTCCCAAAGTGCTGCTCCTTTTAAGCTTTTTTCCACAATGTCGTCAAGTTCCGATTTATTCTTGATACCGTGAATTCTGGGTCCGTAAGCAACGTTGTCATAGATACTCATGGGAAAAGGATTGGGCTGCTGGAACACCATGCCGATTTTTTTGCGCAGCAGTGTGGTATCAACCCTTGAATCATAGATATTTTCTCCATCTAAAAGGACTTCCCCTTCAATTTTAACATTGGGCACCAGATCATTCATCCGGTTTAATGTTTTTAAGTAAGTGGATTTTCCGCACCCGGATGGTCCGATAAATGCTGTGATTTTGTTGGTGTAAAGTTCCAGGTTCACATCCTTTAAGGCGTGATTGGTGCCATAATATAGATTTAAATGGCTGGATGATATTTTAATTGTATTGGTATTCACGATTCTTTCGCCTCCGTGTTGAATTTATGGGACAGATATTTTGCCAGACCATTAATGGCAAGTACGATAACAAGCAGTACTACCGCTATTCCAAATGCCTCATCGTATTTGGCTTTCTGCATGCATAAGTAAAGCTGGATCGTCAGTGTACCGCCGGATTCAAATATTTTTCCGAGAAAGCTTCTGGGAAGGATATAACCGCTTCCTGCCGTAAAAAGAAGAGCAGCTGATTCGCCTACAATACGCCCGATTGCAAGAATAATTCCTGTTACAATACCTGGCATTGCGCTGGGAAGTAAAATAGTACGGATCATATACCATTTGGTTGCACCGATTCCCAGAGCACCGGAGCGGTAGCTTTCAGGAACTGTTTTTAATGCTTCCTGTGTAGTTCGGGTGATCAGCGGCAGAACCATAATGGATAAGGTCAGTGCGCCGGTGAGTATGGAATAACCAAGTCCCAGGGTTGTGCCAAAGAATACATATCCGAAAAGTCCGAAAATGATGGATGGAATGCCGGAGAGTGTTTCTGTTGTAAATTCGATGGTACGGACCACTTTTCCGCCTTTCGCATATTCGTTTAAATAAATGGCGGAGCCTACACCTATTGGGGTGGCGATAACCAGCGTGATTGCCACAACGTAAAGAGTATTTACTATATTTCCAATAATTCCGAAAGTTCCTTTAATCGTGCTTGGCACTGTAGTCAGGAACTCAATGCTCAGTTGGGGTACCCCTCTTACAAACACGTATCCCATTATGCCGATAAGTATAAAAATGGAAATTAGAGCGCATAAATAAATAAGTAAGGTTAAGAGTGAGTCTGAGACTCTTTTCCTGCCACTATAAATACTATTTACAACAATGGAATCTCTATGAACGGGGATAGTGAGATCATTTGTCATTTTTGTCCCCTCCTTTCTTCAAAAGACCGTTTAAAATCACATTGATCATCATAATAAATACGAAAAGGACCAGTCCTATTGTGAAAAGGACCTGCTTATGAAGACCTGAGGCGTAGGACATTTCCGATACAATGGCTGTTGTGAGGAAGCGGACAGAATGGAAGGGAAGTGGAAAGTTCACAGAACTTCCTGATACCAGACTGATTGCCATGGCCTCACCGATCGCTCTTCCTGTACCCAGAACAATAGCTGTAATAATACCTGATTTTGCAGCAGGAATTACCACATGAAAGATAGTCTGAATTTTTGTTGCACCTAATGCAAGGGAAGCGCTTCTAAAATGCTGGGGAACAGAGCGCAGTGCGGTTTCGCTGATATTAATTACAGTAGGCAGTATCATAAGAGCCAGCACCAGAACTGCTGAAATTAAATTCGCCCCGCCTGTAAACTGATGGGTAGGAGAGTCCTTAAAAATCTTCAGCTCCAGATCATACATAACAGGATTCAGAATCAGGATTCCCAGAAGGCCATAAATAACAGAAGGGATTCCTGCTAAAAGTTCCACTGCGGGACGAACGATATCGGCCAGTTTTTTAGGGGCTACCTCTGCCAGAAACACGGACGTCATAACCCCGATGGGCACACCGATTAATATTGCCAGAGCAGTCCCCACAATAGAGGTTAAGATAACATACAGAATTCCAAAGCTTGGTACGGCCGCGTCCGGTTTCCAGACAGAACCAAATAAAATATCCAGAATTCCGACTTTGAATAAAGCGGGAGTACCGCTTGTTAGCATATAAATACTGATTGACGCCACAGCCAGAACAGCAAAGAAGCCGCAGATCGTAAAAATCACTTCTGCAGCATGTTCAATACCAGATTTACTTCCGTGACCGCCAAATATGGAATAAGACTTTGATTGCATATCATGGCTCCTTTCGTGAAATGGGGACGTAGCGTAAGCTTACAGCTGCGTCCCCATGCAGTACATTCATGATGTGAAAAAACGATTATTTCTGTTCTGGTTAGTTAGCTGGGATTAAGCCAACAGATTTTACTAATTCTTTTCCTTCATCAGAATGGATATAATCAAATAATGCTTTTACGTTGTCGTTCTGTTTGGAAATATCGCCTTTGGTTGCCATAACAAACGGACGGCTTAAGAAGTAGGATCCTGCTTTAATATTCTCTGGTGTAGGATCAACGTTTTCCAGCTTAAATGTCTTTACAGTTTTGTCAAGTACATCAAGGGAAACGTAACCAATGGAACCCGGGGTAGATGCTACCTTTGCCATTACTGCGCCGGTGCTGTCAAGTTCGTTGCTGTATTTGCAGGCATCTTCCAGTTTTAATAACTCTTCAAATGCACTTCTTGTACCAGATCCGGATTCACGTCCGATTACTACGATAGGCTGATCAGCGCCGCCTAAGTCTTTCCAGTTGGTAGTTGTTCCGTTATAGACGGCAATCAACTGATCCTTTGTCAGATTTTCAACTTTATTAGCGGGATCGGTTACAACTGCTATACCATCAATCGCTACAATATTTTCAACAACACCTTTTGCTTTTTCTTCATCTTTTAAATTACGGGAAGCATTTCCGATATCAGCAGCGCCGTTGGTAACAGCTTCAATTCCTGCTCCGGAACCAACGAATTCAGCCTGAACGGTAACACCAGGATATTTTTCCATAAATACTTCACTTAAAGCAGTTGCAAGTTTTTCCATTGAGGTAGAACCAACCATACTGATGGAACCCTTTAAGTCTGCAGTTGCTTTAGCGGTGGTTGTTGCAGCAGCAGCGGTAGTAGTTTCGCTGGCAGCGGCAGTAGTCTCAGCTGCTTTTGTTTCGGCAGCAGTAGTCTCAGTTGTACTGTTACTGCATCCGGCTAATGCTCCCATTGTTAATACTGCCATACCGGCAGCAGCAAGTATTTTTACTAAATTTTTTTTCATAATCACTTTCTCCTCTTTTCATTTAATATTGCTTTCGCTTACATCATGGAGTATAGCAGTCAGTCTGTGTTTCTGATATCATGTTTTAGTATAGAGTCTGTAAAGCTTGTGTAAAACACTATAATTGATGTATAATTCTTCATAATTAGTATTTGCAGAAAAGAGCTTTAGATTCATAATCATTTTTATTCTGTTTCAAAAATGCCGAAATTTCAGATGAAATACGGAAAAATCCCTTTATTCTTTATAAAAATAGCGGGATGGACTGGACAGAATGGGAGCAAATGTGGTAAATTGTTACGTGCATTTTATTATAGAAGTAACAAATGATGATTCCGTAATATTTGAAGAACGGATACAAAGGATACGAGAATGGAGGACGTTTTCATGGGAGCATATCAACTGAAAATCACGATCAAAGGAAGCAAGCCGCCGATTTGGAGAAGGATTCTGGTACCTGAAGGAATAACGTTTGAAACACTTCACCATATGATTCAGGCGTCATTTTGCTGGTCCGGCCAATACCCGTATCAATTTGAGTTTCGTTCAGAGAAGATACGGGCAGCATCAGATCATATAGAGCATACTGGTCAGTACCGGTATGATTTGGTAACGGAACGCATTGACGGGCAGATATCAAAGGATTCCAAATTTACATATGTATCTTTTGGTGCAGGCAGCTGGGAATTTGTTATTCAGACGGAAGATTACTTAAAGGAAAGTCAGGAGACTGCAGCAAGAGTCATTAAATATAAGGGCGAATCGATTCCGGAGACTTGCAGCAGCCTGGAAGAATACGCAGGTTTTATGGAAGTTTCATCCGTTAAAGGGATGGAATATGATATGGCGGCAGTGAATCTGCGTCTGGAACAGATGGTTGATAAATCTGAAGACATCATCATTTCAGATATATTTGACTGCTACGATAAAAACAGCATTCTTGAAATCGCAAAAAGACATCATTTGGATGGAGTCAGCAAGTTAAAAAAAGAAGAATTAGTGCAGAAGACCATTTCTTACATATTAAATGAGAAAATAATGAAGCCTTATTTTCTTTGTGTCCGCGACAGTGAGATGAAAGCATTTGAACAGGTTATATCCGGCAGCACAGAGCTTAATTTTCTGGAAGTAGAAAATATGGACTATCTTTATGCCGGAGGATATGTAACTTCAGGGCCAGAACGCTGTTTTCTGGTTTCGAAGGAAGTAATAAAGGCATATGAAGCATTTAATACAGAAGAGTTTCAGGAAGAACGGTCCCGCATAAGCAGAATCGGAGACTATCTTTGTGTGGCTAATTCCCTGTATGCCATAACCCCTCCGTCAGTTATTCTGGAAACATTTAATAAATATGAAGAGAAGAAGCTGACGTCTGATGAACTTTTAAAGGCATATGAATCTTTAAGACCTTACCGTTTAATGGTAACCTATATAGATGGTAATTTCGTAGATGCAGCATTAGCAGAACAAAAAAGCTATACAAACCTTTTGCGTACGCAGAAGAAAGTTCCCTATTATATTCCTGCTCATCAGGAGATCCGCTTCATGGCGGATAATTCCGGATTTTTAATGAGCGGTGAATTAAGCAGGCTGAGTCAATTCCTGGTTTCTGAATTAAGTGTGCCGGATGAAATGATTCCGCTCATTCTACGTCAGGTCCAGGCAGAGATCAGTATGGGTGGACAACTTCAGGAAGTTGTAAACGATTTAGAGGCAGCAGGAATTCTCATGGAGTCTTCGGAACATATGGAAAAGCTGGCTGTGATAGTAACTGATATCTGGAATAATACCAGAATGGTACAAAACAGAGGTTATAAACCTTATGAGATGGTGATGAGGGGATTCGATGAAGTAAGTATTCAAAGGAAGAACATTCAGAAGATCTATCCCAACGACACCTGCCCTTGTGGAAGCGGTAAGAAATACAAGAAATGCTGTGGGAAAAAGGCCTGATTATAGACAGAAATTCTGGAGCTCATCTGCAGATGGAATGAGCTCCTTTTTTTACCTTAATTGTTAAGAAAAACATGTTTTTTGAAATAATCAAAAAAGTTTAAAAAACATGTTGACTTTTGTCGAAAGCTTTGGTATGATATACCTCGCCGCTGAAAACGGCGGCAAACTTCTTCCAAAAACACATCGATGACCGATGAGAAACGTTTTGAAGAAAGTGAAAAAAATGGTTGACAAAAACAACCGGACATGATATCCTATATGAGTTGCTCCTGAAGCAGCAAAGGAAAAAAGCACTTTGAAAACAGAAGATTGAACAGTATGTAAAACCCTGAAAATTCTAATAATAAGCTGCGTTTGAGCGGCTTTGAATGAGAAATTCAG